>NZ_CP072844.1:0-1200000 GCF_017948405.1 Psychrosphaera aestuarii
CACTTAACGGCACAGCGTGCCACCTTTGCTAATCCAAAACTATTAAATGAAATGGTGATGGAAGACGGTAAAATTAAACAGGGATCGTTTGCTCGTATTGAGCCTGAGGGCAAAGTGACCCGTATGTGGGAAGCGATTGAAACTTACATGGAACGCAAGCAGCCGTTAATCATTGTCGCGGGTGCAGACTATGGCCAAGGTTCATCTCGTGACTGGGCCGCTAAAGGCGTACGTTTAGCAGGTGTTGAAGTGATAGTTGCTGAAGGTTTTGAGCGCATTCACCGTACCAACCTAATTGGCATGGGTGTATTACCACTTGAATTTGAAGCGGGTACAACACGTAAAACGTTAGGCTTAGATGGTACTGAAACCTACGACGTGCAAGGTGAACCAACGCCAGGTGCGAAGTTGACCTTAATTGTTAATCGCAAAGATGGCAGTTCAGTTGAGGTTCCAGTTAAGTGTCGCTTAGACACCGCTGAAGAAGTTTCAATTTATTCTGCTGGCGGTGTATTACAGCGCTTTGCACAAGACTTTTTAGAGTCGCAAGGCAGCTAAGTCAGGTTCAACTGGTTTTAGCTACAATCACGTTGTAGCTTAGATTCAATACAAAGCGGTAAGTCTAACTTGCCGCTTTTCATCTCATTAAAACAAAGGAGGAATTTAATGTCTTCAACACATTTGCCTCAGATAAAAATTCCAGCCACTTATATGCGCGGTGGCACTAGTAAAGGTGTCTTTTTCAGCTTAGACGATTTACCTCTAGAGGCTCAAGAGCCAGGCGAAGCCCGTGATGCTATTTTACTTCGCGTTATAGGTAGTCCAGATCCATACGGAAAGCACACAGATGGCATGGGCGGAGCAACGTCAAGCACAAGTAAAACCGTCATTTTGTCTAAAAGCAATAAAGCGGGTCATGATGTTGATTACTTATTCGGACAAGTTGCTATAGATAAGCCTTTTATTGATTGGAGTGGTAACTGTGGAAACCTAACGGCAGCAGTGGGTTCATTTGCTATCTCAAATGGCCTAGTTGACGCCTCGCGAATTCCAAAAGATGGCATTGCCACGGTTCGTATTTGGCAAGCTAACATTGGCAAAACCATTATTGCTCAAGTCCCTATGACTGACGGTGAAGTTCAGGAAACTGGCGACTTTGAACTGGATGGTGTGACGTTTCCTGCAGCCGAAGTGGAAGTGCAATTTTTGAATCCCGCTGACGGTGAAGGCGCTATGTTTCCTACTGGTAACGTAGTGGATGAGTTAGAAGTGCCAGCAATCGGTAATTTTCCTGCCGCGATTTATAAAGCCACTATGATCAACGCTGGCATACCAACTATTTTCCTTAATGCAGCCGATATAGGTTATACCGGTACAGAGTTGCAAGAAGCTATTAATAATGACGAAGCTGCATTAGCACGTTTTGAACATATTCGAGCACATGGCGCCGTTAAAATGGGTCTAATTCAAAACATTAGCGAAGCCGTCGCAAGACAGCATACGCCAAAAGTCGCCTTTGTTGCGCCACCAGCAGATTATGTTACCTCGAGTGGTAAACACATCGCCAAAGCGGATATCGACGTTTCTGTGCGAGCCTTGTCTATGGGTAAGCTTCATCATGCAATGATGGGCACAGCCGCAGTAGCTATTGGCACCGCAGCTGCAATTCCAAATACGCTGGTTAACCTAGCAGCAGGCGGCAGTAATCGAACGGCCGTCACATTTGGTCACCCAAGTGGTACCTTAAAAGTCGGTGCTGAAGCCGAATTGCTAGATGGTAATTGGCAAGTGAAAAAAGCCATTATGAGCCGCAGCGCTCGCGTATTAATGGAAGGCTGGGTCCGAGTACCACAGCAATAAAACCAGACAAAACCACCGACATCGGTGGTTTTTTATAAGGAAAGAATATGACGACGCCCGATCCAGGTTGGCTTTATCAGCACAGCAGCATATTAATCGCTACCGTTTTGTTTTTTAGTATTATTTTATTTAATGAGCTGGGCTTTTATCTTGGCCGATATGTTCAACGTCGGACTTCAGACGAAGTAAAATCCTTAACAGGCTCAATTCAGGCGTCGATTTTAGGCTTATTGGCTCTATTACTTGGTTTTACCTTTAGTATGTCTATGGAGCGCTTTAACGCTCGTAGCATGGCTGTCATTGATGAGGCTAACGTGATACAGCAGTCTATGCTTCATGCTAGCCGGTTACCAGAGCGAGAATCTCTAGCAGCACAGCAGCTATTGTCGCAATACGTTGATGCTAAAATTGAATTAAGCTCGGTAAGTATTGCCAACGAGCAAGAGCGCATTCGAGTTGTAGCCCATACAATTGAGATTCAAAAGGCCTTATTGCAAGTGTCTTTACAGAGCGAATTTACCAACTCAGTGTTTAAACTTATTGAGCATCAAAATACACGTAATGCACTAATTAAAATGCACGTTCCGGATGTGGTGCTAATCTTATTATTTATAGTCTTTGTCGCTTCCGTTGCAATTTTAGGTTACTCCGTCGGGTTAAGTGGCAGTCGCATGACAGTTCAAATAACTATGGTGTCGTTATTAATTACATTAATAGTATTCATCATCATCGACTTAGACAGACCAAAGCGTGGATTGATTAAAATTGATCAATCACCCATTTTATATCTACAACAACATCCTTATTAACCATGGACGATTAATATTTTTATTCGTTTGTAGATTTCATAACATTGATAGGGAGCTGAAATATGAAAAAAATATTATTAAAACTAACCTCAGTTAGCTTTTTAGCAAGCGCAGTATTTTTGTTGTTAGGATGCAATACCCTACAAACCAATTTAAATACTGAAAAAGATCAGCGACCAGGGGACAACAAAGAATATAAGAAGAAGCATTCCGATGATTGTCAAAATGCGCAATTAGATTTAGCCGAAGCAAAAGCTGCAAATGACAAAGTGGCGGCAGATAGAGCGATGCGGTTGATGGAAAAAGCCTGCGCTGAATATCTTAAGCAAAAGCAGCAAGAGAAACAAAAGCAGGCTTAATCATTGAAACACGGATTCTGATTAGCTGAGTTTCTTTTCCCAGAACTCAGCTTTACCCATTTCCGGATCAAGTTCATAACCTTTAAATCCATATTTTAAATATGAATTGCGAGCCACCGTATTACCCTCTAAAACTTCAAGAGTAAGCTTACATGCGCCACGTGATTTGGCTACCTCTTCAACTTTATCTAGCATCTTTTGGCTTAACCCCAAACCGCGAAAGTCCTCAGATACCGTCACATCATGAATATTAATCACTGGCTTACAAGCGAAGGTTGAGAAGCCTTCAAAACAATTTACTAATCCAGCAGGTTTATCGTCAACGTAAGCCAAAACAGTGAATGCATGCGGTATTTTTGACAACGCGTTTACTAAATTGGTACGACTATATTCATTTAACGCTTCCGCTCCGCCCATAGGATCTAATGCGTACCCATTTAAAAGGTTTACTAAGTCTTCGCCATCTTTGGCGACATGATAATCGGCTAATCTGATTTCCACATTCATTGAACTGTTGCTCCTGCTGTTAATTTTTCTTGGGAGTAATTTTACTACTCCCCGTAATACTATTTTATTGCGGTCCTGAATGGCGCTGCATGATGTTTCGCGTACCGAGTTCACATCTACTTTATTTAAATAAAAGCAAACGCATCCGCAAATAACTGCTCTTTGATAGCACCTTTTTGATTTATAAAGTCTTCTCTGGCAATGCCAGCCATTTTAAAAGGTCCGGCTAAATAAACATCATATGGCTCTAAACTGCTTATGTCTTCCATTACAGCATGATGCACATAACCTGTTTTTCCTGTCCAATTGTCGTCAGATTCTTCAACAACAGGAATAAATTGGAAGTTAGGATGTTTAGCAGCCCATTCAACTAAGTAATCTGAGGCATATAATGCTTGTGCATTTTTTGCACCCCAAAATAATAAAACCGTATGGTTTGGTTTCGTCTCTGCTAAATAATCAGCAATCGATTTAACGTATGAAAATCCTGTGCCCCCTGCCATTAATATAATTGGGCGCTCTGATGCTAAGTTTAAATGTGCTGAGCCTAATCCTATCTCTAGCGTTACATGCCTATTATTGGCCATATGATCTAATGCGCCTTGCGGATAAGCATCATCTGGGCCTGCGCCAATATGCAACTCAATATATTCTGCGGTTGGGCTAGAGGCGATAGAAAAAATACGCTTATCTTGCTCCGACAGCACGACTTGGAGATATTGACCGGCTAAAAAATTAGCAGGCTCAGTCGGTTTTAATCTAACAATTTTTACGTAATCTGTTACTGCGTCAATTGACACAACTTCGGCATTTATCTGATATGCAGACATTTACTCTTTTCCTAGTATTACAGAGTACTTAAACTATAGACCAGTTCGTGCAGAGATTAAGTACTCATGAAATTTGTTCTACTTTAACCAATTAGTTAAAGCAGTGTTCATCATATTGTTGAACGTACGGATAAACTTGATACTTACTTTTTATTTAAAATAATGCCAAATTCGTCCCAGCGCTGGTCAACCTTTTCTTTTATTTCTGGCGACATCTCAATTGGTTCGCCCCATTCTCTATCTGTTTCACCGGCCCACTTATTAGTCGCATCTAAGCCCATTTTTGAACCTAAACCAGATACTGGCGATGCAAAATCTAAATAGTCTATCGGCGTGTTTTCAATCATTACTGTGTCACGAGCCGGATCCATTCGTGTCGTAATCGCCCACATTACATCGTTCCAATCACGTGCATTGACATCATCATCACATACGATCACAAATTTTGTGTACATGAACTGACGAAGGAAAGACCAAACTCCCATCATTACTCGCTTAGCATGACCTGGGTATTGCTTTTTCATGGTCACTACGGCCATTCGGTAAGAACAACCTTCTGGTGGCAAATAAAAGTCTACAATTTCTGGGAATTGCTTTTGAATGATAGGCACAAATACTTCATTTAACGCGACGCCTAAAATAGCAGGTTCATCAGGTGGACGACCTGTATAGGTACTGTGATAAATAGGGTCTTTGCGATGCGTTATGTGAGTGACAGTAAACACGGGAAACGACTCTACCTCATTATAGTAACCAGTATGATCACCATATGGGCCTTCTGGCGCCATTTCTTCAGGATCTAAATAACCCTCCAGTACAAACTCTGCCGACGCCGGGACTTGTAAGTCATTAGAAATACACTTAACGACTTCGGTTTTGTCACCGCGAAGTAAACCGGCAAATCCGTACTCACTTAACGTATCTGGAACCGGTGTCACTGCACCTAAAATAGTAGCCGGATCTGCACCGAGCGCCACGGCGACTGGGTATTTCTCACCTGGATTTGATTTTTTAAACTCTTGGAAATCAAGTGCGCCACCACGATGGGATAACCAACGCATGATTAGCTTGTTTGGACCTAATAGCTGCTGTCGGTATATGCCTAAGTTTTGCCTAGGTTTATTTGGCCCTTTGGTTACGGTTAAGCCCCAAGTTACCAATGGAGCTACGTCGCCTGGCCAGCAGCGCATGATAGGTAACTTTGTTAAATCAACATCATCACCTTCAATAACCACTTTCTGACACGGCGCTTTTTTAACTTCTTTTGGCGATAAATTCAGAACTTGTTTAAAAATTGGCAACTTGGAAAAGGCGTCTTTAAAGCCTGCAGGCGGCTCTGGCTCCTTTAAAAAGGCGAGTGTTTTACCTACTTCACGCAGCGCTTCTACGCTATCTTGGCCCATACCCATTGCAACTCGTTTCGGGGTACCAAATAAATTTGCCAGTACTGGAATTGAATATCCTTTAGGATTTTCGAATAACAATGCAGGGCCTTCACCGCGCAACGTTCGATCTGCAATTTCAGTCATTTCTAAATCAGGATCAACTTCAGCAGTAATACGAATTAACTCGCCCTGCTCTTCAAGTTTATCGATAAAATCTCTGAGATCTTTATATTTCATATTGGCCTAAACATTTACGATTAATTTTATTTTATTGGCCACTCTATGGACGTAAGGCTTACACCTGGTTTGGCCACCTGAGTAATCATATTTAAATAACAAAAAAGCCCAATATTAATTGGGCTTTTGCGCTGATGACTTACTAAGAATTACGCGCCTTTTTGGCGTTTCATTGCTTTGAAGAACTCTTCGTTAGTCTTCGTCATTGCTAAGCGATCAATTAGGAATTCCATCGCTTCAACTTCTTGCATTGGATGCACGATTTTTCTCAAAATCCACATTTTTTGCAATTCATCTTGTGATGTCATTAATTCTTCACGACGAGTACCTGAACGATTAAAGTCGATGGCAGGGAAAACACGACGCTCTGCTATCTTGCGGTTCAAGTGTAATTCCATATTACCTGTACCTTTAAACTCTTCGTAGATAACTTCGTCCATCTTCGAACCTGTATCAACAAGTGCCGTGGCGATTATTGTTAAACTGCCACCTTCTTCAACATTACGCGCTGCACCAAAGAAACGCTTTGGTTTGTGTAAAGCGTTAGCATCCACACCACCAGTAAGTACTTTACCCGATGAAGGGATTACTGTGTTGTAGGCACGTGCTAAACGTGTAATTGAGTCAAGTAAGATAACCACGTCTTTCTTGTGTTCTACTAAACGTTTTGCCTTTTCGATCACCATTTCTGCTACTTGTACGTGACGAGAAGCTGGTTCATCAAACGTTGAAGCTACTACTTCACCTTTAACTAGGCGTTGCATTTCTGTTACTTCTTCCGGACGTTCGTCAATAAGAAGTACCATTAATGTCGCTTCTGGGTGATTTGCTGCAATTGAAGTTGCAATGTTTTGCATCAACATTGTTTTACCGGCTTTTGGCGGAGCAACAATCAAACCACGCTGACCACGGCCAATTGGTGCCGCTAAGTCTAATACTCGAGCTGTAATATCTTCGGTTGAGCCGTTGCCACGTTCCATTGTGAAACGAGAAGTAGCGTGAAGAGGTGTAAGGTTTTCAAATAAGATTTTGTTGCGCGATATTTCTGGTTTGTCGTAGTTAACTTGTTCTATTTTTAACAACGCAAAATAACGTTCTGAATCCTTAGGTGGACGAATTAATCCAGAAATTGAATCACCCGTTCTAAGGTTAAAGCGTCGGATTTGACTTGGAGAAACATAAATATCGTCAGGTCCGGCTAAGTAAGAAGAATCTGCTGATCGCAAAAATCCAAACCCGTCTTGTAAAATTTCTAATACTCCATCACCGTAGATGGATTCACCGCTTTTGGCATGTTTTTTCAAGATTGAAAAAATGATGTCTTGCTTGCGCAGACGCGCCATATTTTCTAAGCCCATCGACTCGGCTAATTTAACGAGTTCGCTAATTGGCTTATTTTTTAATTCACGTAAATGCATATTGAGATGTCTTTGTAATTGATATGAAGGTTCTGAAGTTTGTGTTTTGAATTCTTGGCGCAGGTTTGCGCAGACTGTAGATAAGTTAGCAGTAATTTTGACCACCGTAAAGTAGCAAAGCCAACAAACTTGCTTTTTTGTTGTTTTTTATAGCAAAACAACTGCGTTTGCTTAGCTATTTTTATTAAACTTAAAATTTTAATTGTCCTAACTGATTTTTTCGATATGATTTTATTTAAATAATCCTTGAGAGTATCAATGCGCTACTTCATTCAGTTGTTTTTTATTCTATGCTTAGCATTAAATCTAGTGGGACCAAGTCTTACGGTTTTAGCGAGCACTGAAAACAACAAACAACTCATCTGCACATCCAACGGCTTTCAATGGGTTTCTCAGCAAGAGGCAACACTGTTCTTTGATAAAGTTGCCCAACAGATAGGCATCGACCCATCAACATTAGCAAATGTTTCAGACACACCAACGTCTAAAAACATAGCAAATGGACCTGCGCATTGCCCTCTTTGTATTTTTGAATTTGATAGCCCAGGTATCATCTCTAACTATGCTATTCATTTTCCAACAGACATATTTTTCGTTTCGATAACTATTGAAACTAATGATCATGTCATTGCAACACCGGTATTTTTGCAACCACCTAATCGAGCCCCACCAATTAACTTTGTTTAACTTATAAAAAAACAATAAATAAACTAAACAAAGGTTGTAACAATGAAAAACAAATCTCTACTCACGTCTGTGTGTGGCCTGCTATACGTTTCGACGTCAGTTTGCGCTGACAACTCTTCTATGGAAGTGATTGAAATAAGTTCAAGTAAATTATCTTCTCAACAAAAATCGATGGCATTAGCCCCTTCTAATAACGTCGCTGACGCAGCAGATTGGTTAAACTCTGCGGCTGGCGCAGCTACCAATAAAAACGGCGTTATTACTGGTATCGCTCAATACAGAGGGTTGTTCGGCGATCGTATTGGTGTATATATTGATAATCAAACCATGGTGGGTGCTGGTCCTAATGCGATGGACTCACCGATGAGTTATGCAGTCCCAACAAATGTAGACTCAATCAAAGTATATCGTGGCATAACACCCGTCTCTGTTGGTATTAATTCCTATGGCGGCGCGATAAAAATTCAGCATAATCAGGCTCAATTTGCCAACAACAGCGAAACTGAAATTACAGGGAATCTGTCTGTTGGATATCAATCTCAAGGTGATGGTTACTTTGTTTCACCGATGGTAAACGTCGCTAATGATAAATACGCATTTTTTGCTTTTGTTAATAAACAATATGCCGACGATCAAAAGTCTGGAAATGGTACCTTGATCTCGCCAACCTCCTATAACCGAATTCAGTCAGGACTGGACGTGGCTTATACTTCAGGAGATGCTGAAACACACTTTAATTATAAGCGTACTAATACCAACCCTTCTGGTACACCTGCGTTACCAATGGATATCGATTACATCGACACAGAGCAATTTAACCTGAATGGTCATGCTAAGCTTAATGAATTAGCTATAGTTTGGCACATAGGTTATAGCGACGCGACACACGGCATGGACAACTATAGCTTGCGTTCAAACATGAACCCTATGATGACTCGTTATAATACCGCGGCGGCAACGTCACTTAGCGCAAATCTAGCGGTATCTACAGAGTTGGCGTTTGGTGAGTTTACTTATGGTTTTGATCTTATACAGTCTAAACACAGTGCTGTGATTACTTCACCTGATAATATGATGTTTAAGGTCGTTAACTTTAATGACGTTGAAGATGACGTTGTTAGTGCATTTTCCGAATTGAAAACTGGGGTAACAGATGGTCAACTCACAATTGGTGCGCGAATAAAACAACATAGCAGCGACGCAGGAAATGTCAGTCACCACATGGCAATGATGAGCCCTGCAATAGGTATGTTGCAAAGTAACTTTGCAAATGCCAACAACAAGCAATCAGACACTTTGTTTGATGTAGCACTGTCATATACTCAAGCAATAAACGAGACTATTAATTTGCTTTACGCGGCTGGCATAAAACAAAAAGCGCCATCATACCAAGAGCGTTACCTTTGGATTCCAATGCAAGCGACTGGTGGATTGGCAGATGGTCATACCTATATCGGCAACCCGGAGCTAAGCAACGAAACAGCGTATCAACTCAATTTAGGACTTGAATATAAAAACGAAACGATGTTGCTCTCGCCACAAGTTTATTACCAAGAAATTGATGATTATATACAAGCACTTCCATCTACGAACATGCAAGCCAATATGGTGGCAACTATGATGGGAGGCACAAGACCAATGCAATTTTCTAATCTTGATGCAACATTATATGGTTTAGATTTAATTGGTCAGTGGCAAGTCACAAATGCACTTTATTTTGATGCAACATTGAGTATGGTTCGAGGCGAACGTAACGATATCGATGATGATTTATATCGTATAAGTGCAGACTCAATCCTTATTGGTCTTAACTACCAGCTTGATAATTGGCTACTGCAATTAAAAGAGCATGTAGTGGCTAATCAAGATCGCGTTTCGGCAATAAACAATGAAATAGCAAGCGCTGGTTACGCCACAACAGAGATCAGCGCACTCTATTCTGCCAATAATTGGTCGTTACAATTTGGTATTAGTAATCTATTTGACCGAAGCTATACAAATCATTTAGCCGGACGATACCGACCTATGGTTATGTCGATGGGTGATGATTTAAAGACGGGAGATAAAATTCCGGCCCAAGGCAGAAATTTATATTTGTCGGCGTCTTTAAGTTTCTAATTTATTGAAACTTGTTGGTCATATCACAGGTTATTTCCGTTAGATCTCGTTTTTAGCGTTATCTAACGCTTTTTTATATTTGATCGAATAATTATGTTTGCTTTTTGCATATAAATTGATTACGTTCAATTAGCCGATATAAAATGAATAAATATAAAAGGTTATCTGATGTTACATGACCCGGTTACACAAGCTACTTTGATCTTTTTTGAGGATGGTGCACTTGACTTACGCCACGAAACTCATAATTTCAGTAAAAATCAAAATGGCCGTATTGTTATACCAGAGGAACTGAAACAAGGACGCTCTATTATCGCCGTATGCGATGGTCAGGTAGATATTTTAAATAGTATTGGGGACAGGATTGTTCCATTCGAAGGTGTAGCATAAAAGCTACTTAATAGAGCTATTTGACCAACGTCGAATCTGCTCAAATAAAAAAGCCGCTATTTCAGCGGCTTTTTTGTATCAAATTTTTATCATTAAGAAGTGATTGCAACTTCGTAATGATATTTAATATCTAGAATCCAATTAAAAAGGCCCTTTTAAGGACCTTTTTTTAGCACTAACCTGTTTAGTAAGCTACCTAAGCAATGTGAGTAAAAACAAGAATAAGCCTTGTCTTATCGAAGCGTAACGTACTCTTCGGCTGATGTTGGGTGTATCGCAACACACGCGTCAAAGTCTGCTTTTGTTGCGCCCATTTTAATGGCTACACCAAAACCTTGTAGGATTTCGTCCATGCCAAGACCAATACCATGAATACCAACAACGCGTTCATTGTCGCCCGCGCAAATTAGTTTCATTTTTGTCATTTGACGATGCTCTGTTAAGGCGGTGTACATAGCCGCAAAGCTTGAGTTATAGACTTTTACATTGCCAATACCATACTGCACTATTGCTTGCTCTTCCGTTAAGCCCATTGTGCCAATGGCCGGATGACTAAATACAACCGTTGGTACATTGGTATAGTCCATCACTACATCGGTAATGCCATTGAATAGACGTTCCGCTAAAATACGTCCTGCTTTAACAGCCACTGGCGTTAATTCTATTTTTCCGATGATGTCACCTAACGCGTAAATGCCAGGGATATTTGTTTCATGGTGTTCATCAACTGGAATGAAGCCCCACTGATCGCGTTTAACTCCCGCAGCTTCAATATTAATATTGTCCGTGCTTGGTGTACGGCCAATGGCCCAAATAACACAGTCGGTTTCAACCATAGTACCGTTTTCAAATTCAAGTACTAAGCTACCATCAGGCTGCTTTACAACGCGCTTAGGCACACTATGAGTTAATAATTCGATGCCATCTTCCGCCATCATTTCAACTAAGGTTTCAGAAATCATCGTATCAAAGTTACGCAGAGGAGCATGTTTACGAACGGCTAATTTCGTTTCAGTGCCCAAACTATTTAATACGCCAGCCAATTCAACCGCAATATAACCGGCACCGACTACAACGGTTCGCTTCGGTTGTTCGTTTAAGTCAAAAAAGCCATCAGAGTCGATACCTAACTCAGCTCCTTCAATTGCAGGCCAAGTAGGACGACCGCCCGTGGCAATCGTAATATGGTCAGCGGTATATTGCTTGCCATCTACTTCTATTGTTTTTGCATCAACAAACTTAGCAAAGCCATTAATAACCGTAACCTTGTTATTACCTAATACGCGATCGTAAGAACCGTGAATTCTTTTAATATAGGCTTCACGACTTGCTACAAGTTTGCTCCAATCAAATTTATTAACCGTTACATCAAAACCATAATCAGGACTATATTTATGAATAGCTTCGGCTACTTGAGCACCAAACCACATGGCTTTTTTAGGTACACAACCTACGTTTACACAAGTACCGCCCATTGCTTTCGCTTCTACTAGTGCTACTTTTGCGCCACGCATTGCGGCTCTGTTCGCCGATGCAATACCACCGCTTCCGCCACCAATGGCAATATAGTCAAAATGAGTTGTCATAAATCTGATCCTGTAAAATTACTATCCCGTAAGGATATGGGCTACGATGAATAAAACCAAATAGAAATAATAGATAATCATCATCGATATTTTTATTCTAATACAAAACCTTGTAAAACAGGGTTGTCGCACCTATTTATTAACTAATTATTTTAATCACCGCTGACAAGGTCGTTTATGTCTGAATCTAACAATCCATTATTATCTGATTTCCAATTGCCGCCATTTTCTAAAATTAAGCCGGAACACGTCAAACCGGCTGTTGAGGCGTTGATTAAAGAATGCAAAGATGCCATTGAAAAAGCCGTTTCTGAGCCAAACCCAACATGGAAAACTTTAGTAGAAGATGTTGAAAAGGCAGACAATAAACTGTCAAAAGCTTGGTCTCCGGTATCTCACATGAACTCGGTGGTCAGTACTGACGAGCTTCGTGATGCGTATGAGTCTTGCCTGCCTATTTTAAGCGAATATGGTACTTGGGTTGGCCAGCACGCCGAACTGTTTAAAGCCTATGAAACTCTGAGTAAATCCAGCCAATTTGATTCTCTAAACGCGGCACAGCAAAAAGTCATCACCAATGCACTTCGTGATTTCAAACTATCGGGCATTGATTTACCTCCAGAACAACAAAAACGATATGGCGAAATTCAAAGTCGTTTATCAGACCTAAGCTCTCAGTTTAGCAATAATGTTTTAGACGCCACACATGCATGGCAAAAAGTGATTACTGATGAAACTGAACTAGCGGGTTTGCCTGAGTCAGCAATCGCCGCTGCGAAGCAAATGGCCGAAATGAAAGACTTAGATGGTTACTTGTTTACGCTTGATTTTCCAAGCTACTTGCCAGTAATGACATACTCAGACAATGCCTCGTTACGTCAAGAAATGTATACTGCTTTCACCACTCGAGCGTCTGAAGAAGGCCCAAATGCAGGCGAGTTTAACAACACAGAGATAATGGAAGAGATCATGGCGCTGCGTCATGAGGTATCTAACCTATTAGGCTTTGATAGCTATGCGGATAAGTCTGTCGCCACAAAAATGGCGTCATCGCCAGAGCAAGTGACCGACTTTTTAACACAACTTGCAGAAAAGTCAGTGCCTCAAGCCAAGCAAGAAGTGGCTGAGCTTAAAGCCTTTGCTAAAGATGAGCATGGTGTAACTGACTTAAACCCTTGGGATTACACCTACTACGGTGAAAAACTTAAACAAGCTAAATACTCTATTTCAGACGAACAGTTACGTCCTTATTTCCCAGCGGAAACCGTTGTAAATGGCTTGTTTAAAACAGTGGAACGTTTGTTTGGCATTAAAGTTCAAGAGCATCCAAACACCGTTGATACGTGGCATAAAGATGTTCAGTTTTTTGATATTTACGATCAGGAAAGTGGATACCGTGGCAGCTTTTTCTTAGACATGTATGCCAGAGAGAAAAAACGTGGTGGCGCTTGGATGGACGATTGCCAAGGTCGCATTAAATTTTCTACGGGTGAATTACAAACCCCAATCGCTTATTTAACGTGTAACTTTAATCAGCCTATTGGCGACAAACCTGCCCTGTTTACTCATGATGAAGTGGTGACTTTATTCCACGAGTTTGGACATGGTATTCACCATATGCTGACACAGGTCGACGAAGCTGCGGTTTCGGGGATAAATGGTGTTGCTTGGGATGCCGTTGAATTACCAAGTCAGTTTTTAGAAAACTGGTGTTTTGAAGCAGAAGCATTATCGTTTATTTCTGGTCACTTTGAAACGGGTGAGCCGTTACCAAAAGATTTATTAGATAAAATGCTGGCGGCTAAAAACTTCCAGTCTGCGATGATGATGGTTCGCCAATTAGAATTCAGCCTGTTTGACTTCAGAATTCACGCAGAATACAAACCTGAAACTGGCGCTCGTATTCAGGAAATCTTGGATGATGTGAGAACGACAGTCTCTGTTATTACGCCACCGCCATTTAACCGCTTCCAACATAGCTTTGGACACATATTTGCAGGCGGTTACGCCGCGGGTTATTACAGCTACAAATGGGCTGAAGTATTATCAGCCGATGCCTTTGCTAAATTTGAAGAAGACGGTATCTTTAACTCAACAACGGGTCATTCGTTCTTAACCAATATTTTAGAACGTGGTGGAAGCCAAGAGCCAATGGAGCTATTCAAAGCATTTAGAGGTCGTGAGCCAGAAATTGATGCTCTGCTTCGTCACTCAGGTATTGCAGCCTAAGCTTTTAAACATTTAAAGGCTTCGCCGCGTATTGGTTTTTTCGTAAGCCAAGCGCGGCGTTTTAGTAATAAGTCATCGAGAATAAAATATGAGCATTAAAAACCTCGAGCCGTTTCGAGATATATTAAACCGAGCGATTGAACGCAAAGGCAGTAAAAGCATTGTTTTTGCCATGGCCGGTGTTAACGAATCTAAACCTGACTTAACACAAATCTCTGATGACAGATGGTTAGCTCAGTTTAGTAAACAAATTTTCCAAAGTGGCTTTGTATGGCGGGTTGTGGAGCAAAAGTGGCCCGGCTTTGAAGAAGTGTTTTTTAACTTTGATATTGAAAAAATGCTAATGATGCCTGACGAAATGTGGGAAGCAAAATGCAAAGACGAACGCATTATTCGTAACGGTAAAAAAGTCATGTGCATTAAAGACAACGCCCAAATGATTTACGAAGTTTCAGAAGAACATGGCTCTTTTGGCAAATTCATTGCGAATTGGCCTAAAGACGATGTCATCGGCCTGTGGGCTTATTTGAAAAAGCATGGCGCACGGCTCGGCGGTAATACCGGGCCTTATGCACTGAGGTTTTTAGGCGTTGATACGTTTTTATTAAGTCGTGACAACGAGGCTTATTTTAAGGCGTACAAACTCATCGACGGCGGTTTAAATACTAAAAAGAGCCAAACCATGATCCAAGATTGTTTTAAGCAATGGCACGACGAAACCGGATTTGGCTATTCGGCATTAAGTCGTATTTTATCATTCTCTGTTGGCGATAACGTAGTAGGCATGAGATGAGTGAACAAACCTCAACAATGAAGTTTTATCAGTGGCAACAAGCCCCTTTAAGTATCATCGAATTAACTGAAAAATTTGATTGGCAGCAAGTTAACCACCAACCAGTCGATGAGCTTCATGCTATTTTTGAAGACGATCAACTTAAGCTCACCATTGATGGCAAAACGAAAATCTCTGTAGACTTTGCCGGTGGCGCTAATGCCCACAGACAAAAGTTTGGTGGCGGAAAAGGTCAAGCCGTTGCTAAGGCGGTGGGATTAAACAAAGGCGCCACTCCAACAGTACTCGATGCCACAGCTGGCATGGGCAAAGATGCCTTTGTATTGGCCTCACTCGGTTGCCAAATGACCTTAATTGAACGGCAAGTTCCCGTTTATCTCATGCTTGAAGATGGTTTTAGACGCGCCGAAGAAAGTGGAACATTACCTTGGTTTAGCGAACGCATGAGCGTCATTAATGACTCCTCTCAACATGCGTTACAAACGGCTATAAACAACAAAGATGAATACGATGTGGTTTACCTTGACCCTATGTTTCCGCATCGAGAAAAGTCAGCGGCTGTCAAAAAAGACATGGCTATTTTTCAACAATTTGTTGGCACCGACGACGATGCCGATGAGTTACTGCCTTTGGCCATGCAAGTTGCGACCAAAAGAGTAGTGGTGAAAAGGCCCGACTATGCACCGTTTTTAAACGGACAAACACCAAGCACTCAAATTAAAACTAAAAAAAATCGTTTTGACGTTTATGTCAAAGCCGCAATGAAATAATTCACCCTGCTTACTAACGTGCTGCAATCAGCAGCCAAGAAAGCAAACTAATAAGGAATTAGAATGATTAAAGTAAATGATTCATTACCAAACGTTGAATTTCAATTTCGCAAAGACGGCGCAACGGTAACAGCAAATACGGCTGAGTTATTCGCCGATAAAAAGGTCGTACTATTTGCCGTCCCAGGCGCATTTACGCCAACATGTTCAGAAGCTCATGTACCTGGTTATGTTGCATTAGCAGATAAAATCAAAGCCAAAGGTGTTGATACCATCATATGTGTGTCTGTAAATGATGCCTTTGTTATGGATGCTTGGGGTAAGTCTCAAAATGCTGATGAACTTGTCATGCTTGCTGACGGCGGAGCTGACTTCCATAAACAAACTGGACTTAGCATGGAAACCGGTTTATTTGGAGGCACTCGCGCTTTACGTTACTCAATGTTGGTAGAAGATGGCGTCGTCACTCAATTAAACGTAGAAGCGCCAAAAGAGTTTAAAGTCAGCGACGCGGAAACTATGCTGTCACAACTTTAAGCTAGTTCCTTTTTAAAATATGAATACAAAAACTGAATAAACAAAAACGAGCCTATTGGCTCGTTTTTTTAGTTATCCACATACCGGCTAATACAGAGCCAAAGAATAGCCAGAACTCCGACTTTAAGCTCACCAATTGCACTAAGCCTGGGCCAGGGCAAATACCGCTTAATCCCCAACCTAGACCAAATAATACTGAGCCTAAAATTAAACGTAAGTCCACCAGCTTAAAGTGACTTAACGTAAAGCTTGTCGCCATTAATGGCGCTGAACGCTTACTTGTCCAAAACCAAGCTATCATCATAATGAGCATAGCTACGGCCATAACAAAAATTAAACTACCATCCCACTTTTCACCCACCGTTAAAAAGTTAATCACTTTGGCGGGGTTTGTCATTTGGCTAATGATAAGACCAAGTCCAAAAATAACGCCTACTGCTAAGGTTAACGAATACGAAACGACTTTATTACTCATTTGAACTCCTTAACCTAACCAGTACATGGCATTTGCAGTAACAAACGCAATAACCATAAAAGTAATAGTGGCAACCCAAGAGCGACCTGAAAAACGAGACATGCCACAAACGCCATGGCCACTAGTACAACCGTTTGCCAGTGACGTACCGACGCCGACTAACAAGCCTGATACCACGATTAACCAAGGTGATAAATCAAGATCACCAGCAAGCAGTTCAGGTTGAACAAATTGCACAATAATCCCAGCTAACAATAGCCCAGTAACAAACACTAACTTCCAGCCCGCACCTTTTTGAAGCGGACTTAACAAAGCCTGAACGGTACCAGATATACCCGCAACCTTGCCAAACACAACTAACAAAATAGCGCTCGCGATGCCGATAAGCGCGCCACCAATGGACGCACTAATAGGAGTAAATTCGGTTAACACGATTAAAACGCCCACTCTAATGACACCGCAAAGCCCATTTGACTCATTTCAAGTGTGATGTCTTGATTCGGCGCCAGCATATTACTGCCTTTTACTGACTTTGATGGTGAATAAAAAGCCATTAAGCTCAATTTACTGTTGTCACCTACCAACTGTGTTAAACCGGCCGTGTAATGCCATTCTTGAACGCCAGGCGCTAAAATATTAAATAATGTTTGAGTTGAAGGGATTGGTTGCTCACCATAGGAAACGCCTGCTCGCAACTTTTGCTCTGCCGTGCGCTGCCATTGCCAACCCAGCTTAACAACGGACATGTCTTCCCAACCGAAACCAGCTCCGTTATCTGCACCTAAAGGCGCCACCATTAAGTTGCTCAACGGATTGGCAATACTGTTTACTTCACCGTAGTTTATTTTTTGCCAGTCTAACAAAAATTGATGTTCCGCAGACGCTTGCCAAGCGACACCAAGCTGTAATGAACTTGGTAAGTCAAAACCACCTTGCTCGGCAAATAGTCCCGCATACTTATCAAACTCTTGCATCGATACAGCTGAGCGATAGCTCACGCCAAAGCCAAATTGCTCAGAAAATTGATGCTGAATACCTAATTGCACACCAAAACCAGTGGTGGTGTCTGTGCCTTGATTTGAAAGGTTTTCAGGAGATGATGAAAAGCCTCCAAAGCTCGCTAAACCTGTAGCCTTAAACTGTTGAACCACAAGCAAAGGTGCAAAACCTACTTGTGTTGCTTCTGAGACTTTATAGCTAAAGGTTGGGCTTATAAATAACTGCTTAAGATCAACACCGGTTTTGCCTGCGTAAAACGTACCTTGTTCTGCACTTGGCGCTGAATATTCGGTATTCATACCGCCATTGGCATAAACCACAAGGCCTGCGTCCCATTTATCGTTAAGCTTTTTACCAATCGCAAACTCAGGGATCACAAAAAGAGAGTTGTCACTTTCTTTGCCCGGTGACTGAAGATAAAAGCCTTCTGGCGCATAAAAGTCTGGTTGGGTAATACGATATTCACGGTCAGGAGAAAATAGCTCAGCGCCCACTATGATGCCCGTTTTACCGTTTAAGTAATCAAGGTTTAAGGCAGCAGGATTTGTAGCCGCAGACATTAAGTCTTCTGAAATGGCAACGCCGGCACCCGCCATACCTTTGTGACTTGTCCCATAACCATGAGTGAAGTAGCCGTTAGTGGCGTTGACAGAAGGAGATGCAGCAATACTCGCTGCTATTACAGTTAATACAAATTGCTTTTTCATTTCTAAAACCTTGGGTAAATATTATGGGCGAATATTAGTCAAGGTTTGATATTTCAAAAAAGAATTAAAAAAGATTATATATACCCAAAATGAATATAGAGCACCACTTTAAACTAACGTAGCGCTCTATAAATAAACTTTAAGGTTGGCTCTTTAACATATGCATAGCAGAACTCGTTGATATTAATAAGTTAGAGCTTCCATCTTCATTATGCTTAAATTTAATGCCACGCTTTGAACCGTGTCCAATCATTGCAGGACTTCTCCAGATCGTTTTACCATGAGCATCCAGCTTTTGTAGCTTCACACTATTACTATTGTAATAACTATAGCTGTCATTGACATTAGTGCCGACAAAAATGCCTTGTTCTGAAACTTTTGAGGTATCTACCGCAAAATCAAAAGTATTAGAAGGCACGGTAAATGAATTCAATTCAACTAGTTTGTCATTAGTAACATCATAAACAATTATATTACTGCCTGTATTAGACCAACGATCTCCTCCAGCCAAACATAGTAACTCTGCTTCTTCATCCGTATCTACGTTTGCAAAGTTTACTCGCAGACAGATTTGCTCAACAGAGTCTAATTCAACAAAATTATTTGCGCCTGATTTAAGAATAGTTAGCTTCTCTGCGCTCACCGCAAGTACATTTGAGCCTGCTACATTCGAAATAGCGATATCATTGACTCTTCCGTCCACCTTATGTGCGCCCAAAATAACTTGATTATCGATATCTATTGCATTAACAGTTTGACTATTTGCGTAAATCGCATCATCAAAAGAGTCATCATTAAGGTCATAAGCGAGTATCACACCTATATCATCATCGTAGTCTCCATCTATCTCCCAATGAACAGATAGATCACTAAGTTGAAGTGCCGCAAAAGAACCATTGTAAAGGTTTGTTGTTGGTACAAAAACATCATCCTCTCCATCGTTGTTGAAGTCTGTCAATGCAGCAAAAGTACTACCATCCCAGTTTGAGCCCAACCCTTCGGTAACCGTAACCTTACCTTCTGCAGAAACGGTGGCCAAACGACTACCTACGGTCGAAGTTACCAAAAACACGCCTTCATCACTTGTATTATCCTTTGTCCAACCCACACTTGAGAAGTTTTCCAGTTGGACAGATGTAGCTCTTTCTTTTATTTCAGGATTAGCTCCATTGATGTCGGCTACAATAAAAGCATCTTCGCCACTTGAGCTTTGCCCTGTTCCCCAGTGGACTTCTAACTTGCCATCATTGTCACTATCGCCTACGCTCATTGATTTTGAACCATGACCTTGCATATTTAATTCCCAAATCTTACTTAACTCACCGTTTAAGTAATCATATGCCGTAATATTCCCCCATTGACAGTCCCCTACCAATAACTCATCAGCTGCGTCATCATCGATATTTGCGCTGTATATTCCACAAACATTAAATATGTCAACGGTATAAAGTTCTTCTTTAGTCACTGCAGAAAAAAGAGCTACACTCTCCCAATCGTCAGCTCCCGCTATTTCGTCAACACCGTCGCCATTAAAATCACCCGCAGTTACATAGTTTGAACCAAACTTAGTACCACTAAACCACTCATTGGCCCAACTTTCGCCATCATAAACTCGACCATTGTTAGTTATTAATTCAAGCGCACTGTCGCCGTCCACATTCGCAAAAACAATCTCTGAGCTATCACCGACACTTGATTGAAATAAAGCCTCCGATGGATTGTCAAAGTTTATAACCTTTAGTTCTAATTCCGTTGAATATCTATCTTGGCCGATCAAATAAGCAATTTCTAGCTGACCATCATGATTGCTGTCTGCGACTGCAGCAAATTTAATACCGGTTTCATTTATAAGTGTAGTTGCTGTTGAATTTAAATCGTGAATAAGGCGAATACCTTCATCCGTGATAACTAAAATTTCTAATTGACTATCATCGTCTACATTTACACCTATAACTTGTCTAATCTGCTTTTCGTCGTAGCTATTATTAGAGTCACTGACTAATAAATATGGATAGAGCCAAGATTGATTATAGTCGCCACCTGATTCAGAAACTAAGAACACTCGATTTTTTGAATCAGTCGATAATATTTCGTTTTTACCGTCACCTGTAAAGTCACCTACCCACATAGAGTAATTGGAAGTTGGGACTTCTATTCCTGAACGAGCCATTGACATTTTTATATTAGAATTTACCGCTAATGATGCTGAAAGCGTCTCTGCTTCGTTGGATGGATTAGAGAAATTAAAAATATATTCTTGATCAGGAAATAGCTGATTTGTCGGCACTTGCCATGAAACCACCCCTTCTTCATCAATTGATGCATTATCTGGCCCAGACACCAGCATCGCTATGATGGTACCAGACTCGTCTGATATAAGATCAGGATCAATAACTTGAGCGGTGAAGGTAACATTGTCTCCCGCATTAATGTCTTCAGGCAGCTCTGATAGCTGAATCTCGCCAGGAGAGTCATTGATCATAATATTCAGACGTGTGCTTTCTGTGAAATTGCTCCCATCAGAAACAACCATAGTCACTTCTAGTTTATCGCCAAACACAGCAGTATAAGCCGGTAAAATGTTACTAACCTGATCTTCAATTAAGCTGTCGTTTAAGTACCAACGATAACTGACAATTAGATCTTCTTGAGGTGTATCAGAGTCAAAATAGTAGCCAGGTGTTACTTCAATCGGAGTTTTAGTAGTATGGTCGTATCTATTTACATTTGGGGAATATACAACTGGTGGTAAGCTCAACATATCAACCGGAGATAGGGTGATATTTGTCAAATCTGCATTTACAAAACTATAATAAGAGCCAACATATGCGGCTTCTTCAAATGAACCGTCGTTATCGCTATCTAGTAAAAACTTGATGTTATCAAAATTATTGAAATCAAGTTGCGTTGTAACATTTCCGATGAACGTGAACGTATACTCTTCTGACTGTCCGTAATAAAGCTCTCCATTGCGTTTGTATGTAACTTTACCAAATTGCGAGTCCATTAGACTCCCTGATTCAGCAATCAATTCGCGACCCGAAACGTAATCAAATTCATAGTCATAGTTGGTTTCTTTTACGAATTGTTGTTGACTATCCACATGTTTATATAAAAAGTTACTATTCAACTTTAACTGGCTTTGCTCACTGCCTTCATTATCGTTCAAGTAAACATGGTTACGCCCAGTGACTATGTATTGTTCGCTATTCTCTCCATTTAAAAAGGAGATATTGTTCAAGAATGATTTGTATTCAATTGAGGGATATTGATAGTTCGTTATCTTTACAACTTCAGTGCCGTTAATATTTTGAATATTATAATATGAGCAGTTTTCATACTTTATAGTAATTGTTGATACAGCTCCCTGCACATAGTTGCCAGATATTTTCATGGCGCCACTTTCATCGCAGTTTATTTGCGGGCGACTCGCACCATCTTCTAGCCATTCCATTAAATAACTACGGTCGACCCCCCAAAATCTAATCCTGTCTTTACCAAAGGCATAGTTAAAAAAGTATTGGGTATCCACTGCGGACATACCCGATGTATCTTTATTGCCTTTATAGTCGTTAGTTATTTTTGAATCGTAAGCACGGTCCAGTTCCGATGCAGAATATTCAGCAGGAGAGTTTATAATATCTTGATAAGTTATTGATTTTACCGACTCTTCATCACTTGATGATCCGGAACAACCTGAAAGGCTAAGTAAAATAGTAGGGATTAGGGAGCAACGCAGGTAAGTTTTCATCACTTTCTCTTGTTTTAGTCCATTAAATACCAAGATAGAATAACGAGAGTTTAAACTTCAAATTTTCTAACTCGACGGGTTGGTAGCTAGAATAGTGCCATTTTTGCCCAATTTCAATTAAAAATGGGCATTATAAACATCTGATTTTAAGGTTTTAACTTCTTCATATTGCGATAACTTGAGTAGCTATAAACTACTAACGCGGCCCAAATAAATCCAAAGGTGACCCAACGTTCTTGGTCGAACTGCTCGTGATAATAGAAAACGGCGAACATAAACATAATGCTTGGACCAATGTATTGGAAAAAGCCTAAAGTGGAGTATTCCAGTCTGCGAGCCGCTTCTACAAAACATAATAACGGCGCTGTGGTTACAAGTCCTGCACCAATAATTAACGCATTTAAGTACCAGCTATTTTCTAACAAATTAGCCGCTGGACTGTCAGCAAAGCCATACCAATAGACAATCGCTGGTAATATCAATACTAGCGATTCTATTAATAGTCCTGGCATTGCGTCTACCGCTGCCAATTTTCTTATTAAACCGTATATCGCAAAGCTAATAGCTAAACTAAACGCGATTATAGGAAACGAACCAAAAGTAACCACTTGAATCATTACGCCAACAACTGCAAGTGCTACAGCGGTATATTGTAATTTAGATAGTCGTTCTTTTAAGAATAAGGTGCCTAATGCGATATTAAGCAGTGGATTAATGTAATAACCCAAACTTGCGTCCAGAATGTGGTCGTTGTTGATAGACCAAATGAATAACCACCAATTAAAACCTAGCAATGAGGCACTAACAACAAGGACCAGTAGGGTTTTTGGTTCGGTTAATATCGCCTTTACTTTGTGTAAGTTTTTACGAAGACCTATGATGACTACTAGCAATAATGCAGACCAAATCACTCGGTGAGCAAGAATTTCTAACGACGGCATGAACTGTAGCTGTTTGAAAAACAGTGGTGCTAAGCCCCACATGACAAAAGCAAAAACTGCGTAAATCATGCCGTGTTTAGTTTCTATTTTCATTGAGTGTTCTCTAATTAGGTAATCACGAGTTAAGTAATAATGATTTGGGTAACAACCCGCTAAATACAGCGAATCAAGTTAATTTACAGTGGATTAAGTACAGCTGGATTAACCAACTAGGTAAGTCCCGGTACCAAAGGCAATTTGATCGCCTTTGTTATTATGTAGCTCCATGCGACATACACAAACTCGGCTGCCAGAACGAATAAGCTTAGCCGACGCGATAAACTCGTCGCCTCGACCTGGACGTAAATAATCCGTTCGTAAATCGATAGTGCCTACACGTTTAGTAAATTCGATTAATTGTTCTTGGCTTTCAATATTCATTGAGTCTAAACGGCTATAAATAGCAAGAATGCCTCCGACGGTATCTAACGCCGTCGCGGTAACGCCTCCATGTAAGATTTTTTGCATTGGATTGCCCATTAACTTATCGTCCCATGCAAATCGAATTTCCGCCTTATCGGCATCACAAATAGTAATGTTTAACCCTAAATTCTTATTAAAGTTCAGGCTATTAAATACATTGGTTAGCCATTGCTGAATTTCTTGTTTAGATAACATACTTTTCCCTGCCCAAGTTTGAGCCTGAGATGTTACAATGCTCTCCAAGTTGTGTCACATCAAAAATAAGAATCTTTTGTCTGAATTAACAAACTCTCCAATTGGCGTTTTAAAACAAGTATTTGGTTACTCTGATTTCAGAGATGGCCAACAAGCTGTAGTAGAAGCAAGCCTAACGGGTCAAGATGTAATGGTACTGCTACCAACCGGTGGTGGTAAAAGTCTGTGTTACCAAATTCCATCTTTGTTATTAGATAAAGTAACTATTGTTGTTACGCCTTTATTGTCATTAATGAAAGACCAAGTAGATCAATTACTAGAATCTGGTGTGCCAGCGGCATTTGTGAACAGCCAGCAGACTCGCGAAGAGCAAATGCAGGTGCTCAATCAGGTTCAGCACAACGAAATAAAAATTTTATATGTGTCGCCTGAGCGTCTTTTACAGTATCAGTTCTTGGAGCATATTAAGTTCTGTGGTGTTGGTTTATTCGCCATCGACGAAGCTCATTGTTTGTCGCACTGGGGTCATGACTTCCGCCAAGATTATCTTCGCTTAAGCATGATTAAGCAGCACTTCCCAAATGTACCGATTATGGCGTTAACGGCGACTGCCGATCGTGCCACCCGATACGACATTGCTGCGCAACTACAATTACAAGATCCCCTGATCCATATTGGTAGTTTTGATCGACCTAATTTGCGTTACACCATCGAAGAGAAATTTAAACCGCTTAGTCAGTTAATGACCTTTTTAAAGACGCAATCTGACCAATCGGGAATTATATATTGTTTGAGTCGAGCTCGAGTGGATGATATTGCTGAAAAGTTGATTGCTAAAGGCTATCGTGCTGCGGCTTATCACGCAGGCTATGACACAGAAACTCGGAATAGAGTTCAAGAACAGTTTCAACGCGACCATATACAAATTGTTGTTGCTACCGTAGCGTTTGGCATGGGCATTAACAAACCCAATATTCGTTTTGTCGTGCATTATGATTTACCCCGCACCATAGAGAGTTATTATCAAGAAACGGGCCGTGCGGGCCGTGATGGACTACCTGCAGAATGTCTATTGTTTTTTGATTCGGGTGATGCGCCTCGTATAAAAAAAATGATTTCCGACAACCCCAATGAAGAACGGGTGAAAGTAGAACTGCAGCGCTTTAATGCGATGGTGGGATTAGCCGATGCACAAACCTGTCGACGCCAAGTATTACTTAATTACTTTAACGAATTTAGTAATGATGCATGTGGAAACTGCGATATTTGTTTAGATCCACCTAAATCTTTTGATGCGACATTGCCGGCCCAACAAGCCTTATCCTGTATTTATCGATGTGAACAACGTGTCGGTATTGGTCATATTATTGATGTGCTTCGCGGTAGTATGAATAGTCGCGTCCGAGAGCTAAATCACGACCAATTATCTACTTTTGGTATAGGTAAAACACAAAGCCATGAGTTTTGGGTCAGTATCATTCGCCAACTCATTCATCGTGGTTTTGTAGAACAAGACATCAGTCGAAATAGTCAGTTGTTACTTACCGACAGCGCTAGGCCTATTTTAAAAGGTGAAGTTGTACTTATGTTGGCAGAGCCAAGAATTGGCCGTAAGGTATACGACGAAAAACCATTGTTGGTTAACTATGACAAACGACTCTATGCAAGACTTAAAAGCTTACGTCGGTCGATTGCCGATGAACATGATGTACCACCATTTGTGGTATTTAACGATGCTACGTTAGTCGATATGGCCAATAAATTACCGACGAATCAGCGTCAAATGCTCGCGGTGTCGGGTGTAGGTGAAACAAAACTAAAACGTTACGGCGATGCCTTTATCCAAGTTATACAAAGGCATTTAGAAAGTGGTGTTTAGAAAGTGGCGTTTAGAAAATCGCGTGGCGATTCAAAGTCCATGCCTAATTAAATGAATTACCTAGCTTTAATTTTCCATTAAAAAAGCAACCACCAAGGCTGCTTTTTTCAACTTCATACCCGTTTTAAACAGTAGTAACAGTATTAACCTGCATACTCTATCGCGGCTTAATTAGCGCACCTGGTTAGCGCGCCTGCATAAACGTCCTACTTTAATGACGCGTAATATGCCGCAATGTTCACCATGTCGGCTTCCGTTAGCATAGTTGCCATTGGCTTCATAATGGCGTTATTTCGCTCACCAGATTTAAACGCTTTAAGTTGCTGAACTATATAAGCTGGTTTTTGACCTGCTAAATTGGGGTAAGTGGGTATCGCACTAATACCGTTCGCACCATGACATGCCGCACAAGTTGCAGCTTTTGCTTTACCCGCTTCAATATCTGCTGCTTGAACTTGTGTAGAAAACGCAGCTACCATCGCAATAGCTAATAAAAATGCTTTTTTCATATATACTCCGAGTCTCGAAACAAAATTAACTTTAATTAAATTACAGTCATATAAAATAAAAGTAACACTAAATCTAAAAAACAGCGAACAGCGTAAAGTATTTTACTCATTTTTTATTAAGCCAGATCAAAAGGCCCGCAAATAATCATGTCAAAACCAAGCAACTCATTTACTCCAAAATTTAACAATACTTATATCAAATGGTTACCTGAACTTGGTCAAGTTATCACGCCCGCTCGTTTTGAAACACCCGCTTGGTTAATTACCAGTGATGACGTAAGTGAGTTATTACAAAACCGAAATGAAGAAACCCCGTCAAGTGCAAAAGATTGGCATTCTAAAGACATGTTAGCTTGGTTCGCAGGACAAACAGAACAACCCGGCGCACAACCTTTTGCGCAAAAATATACCGGCCACCAATTTGGTCACTATAATCCTCAGCTAGGTGATGGCCGTGGCGTTTTGCTCGGCGAAGTTGAATCAAGCCAGGGTCGCTTTGATATACATGTAAAAGGCGCCGGACAAACACCTTACTCTAGATTTGGCGATGGACGCGCCGTTGTGCGTAGCAGCATTCGTGAATTTTTAGCATCGGAAGCACTACATCATATGGGCATTCCAAGCTCTCGAGCGTTAGGTGTCTTTACAACCGGTGAACAAGTCCAACGTGAAACCTTAGAGCCAGGCGCGGCATTAATTCGAATTTGTCCAAGCCACATTCGGTTTGGTCATTTTGAAAATGCGTTTCATCATGGCGATGAAGACCTACAACGGCGTTTAGTCGAGTACTGTATCGAGCATGTGTTGCCACGTACTCATAGCGACTTCACCGAATTTAACCAAATTGCAGATCCGAGCATTGAGCAAAAGACCTTAGCTCTGTTCCGTTTTGTCATTCGCCGCACTGCAGAAATGGTCGCTAAATGGCAGGCGTTTGGATTTTGTCATGGCGTAATGAATACCGACAACATGTCTATTCTCGGCATTACTTTTGATTTCGGTCCTTATGGATTTTTAGATCAGTACAACCCAGGCCATATTTGTAACCACTCAGATCATTCTGGTCGATATGCATTTGACGAACAACCTGGCGTTGCACTTTGGAACTTAAATGTTTTAGGTCATTCGCTATCAGGCATTCTTGATGAACATACGCTCCGTACTGAACTGCAAAATTATGAACCACACTTACTAGCAGAATATTCCAGCTTAATGCGCAGCAAAATGGGCTTTGTAAATCAACAAACCGACGATCGAGTTTTATTAGGCGAATTGCTAAATATAATGGCAGGAAATAAAACCGACTATACCATCGCATGGCGCACTTTAAGTGAAGTGCAGGCCCCAGAAAGCGACGCCTCACCGTTTGTTAATTTGTTTGTTAACCGTACACAAGCGCAAGCTTGGCTAGATAAGTACAAACAACGTCTATCCCTTGAGACTACAACAGCATCTCAGCGCACCTTACAAATGAAAGCCGTAAACCCAAAGTACATATTGCGTAATTACTTAGCACAGCAAGTCATTGAGGCTGCCGAACAAGGTGATACTCAACCGCTAAAAACACTATACGACGTATTGCAAAAACCCTTTGATGAACAACCGCAACATCAAGAGTTCGCCAAACATCCACCAGCATGGAGCGAAGAGCTTAGCATTTCATGTAGCAGTTAGAGGTTATTAAACGAAAGTAAGCGTCTACTTATGTTTGAGTTCCATCAAGGACAAAGGCAAATTGTGGACACTTAAACA
This sequence comes from Psychrosphaera aestuarii, assembly GCF_017948405.1. NCBI lineage: Bacteria > Pseudomonadati > Pseudomonadota > Gammaproteobacteria > Alteromonadales > Pseudoalteromonadaceae > Psychrosphaera > Psychrosphaera aestuarii. Next base: position 28,186 of record NZ_CP072844.1, read on the forward strand.
TTGAGATTTTAACCGCTGTAAACGTATAATGACGGCATCAATAAAGGAACTTATTCAATGAACTTATCAGTAGTTATTTTAGCGGCCGGCAAAGGCACGCGCATGAAGTCTAGCCTTCCAAAGGTTTTACATCCCGTTGCCCACAAACCTATGGTGCAACACGTTATCGATGCATCGAAGGCGCTTAATTCAGACAATATCACTATGGTGTACGGCCATGGTGGTGATCAGTTAAAAGAAGCGTTGGCTTCAAATAACGTAAATTGGGCGCTACAAGCCGAGCAAAAAGGCACTGGCCACGCGGTTAAAGTCGCTGACGAGTTTATGCCTGATGACCACACTATTCTTATTCTTTACGGCGATGTACCACTTATTCAAACGGAAACGTTAGAACGTTTATTAGCAGTAAAACCTGAAAAAGGCATTGCGTTATTAACCGTGAAACTCGACAACCCAACCGGCTATGGTCGTATCGTTCGTGACGAAACGAATAAAGTGGTTGGCATTGTTGAGCAAAAAGACGCGGTGCCAGAGCAACTGCTCATCAATGAAGTGAACACCGGCATTATGGCTGTAAATGGCGACTTATTAAAAGGCTGGCTAGCGAACTTGTCTAGTGATAACGCCCAAGGTGAATACTACCTAACTGACGTTATCGCAATGGCTAATGAAGCGGGTTATACCATCAACACCGCACATCCAGAAAGTGGCATTGAAGTAGAAGGCGCAAACAACCGTGTTCAACTTGCGACCTTAGAACGTGAATATCAACGCAGAGCGACAGAGCAGTTAATGTTAGCAGGCGCTTCTATGCGTGATCCAGCTCGTGTAGACGTTCGTGGTGATGTAACTGTGGGTCATGACGTATCTTTAGACGTGAACATTGTATTTGAAGGTACGGTAATTCTAGGCGACAACGTCACCGTTGGTCCAAACTGTGTACTGAAAGACTGTGTCATTGAAAATGGCGCAACGATTGAAGCAAACTCTTTAGTTGATGATGCAAAAGTCGGCACAAATGCTCAAATTGGTCCATTTGCTCGTTTACGTCCTGGTGCAATTGTTGGTAACAAAGCCAAAGTGGGCAACTTTGTTGAAATGAAAAAATCAACATTAGGGGAAGGTTCTAAAGCGAATCATTTCTCATATTTAGGCGATGCTACAATTGGCGCTGGCGTTAACATTGGTGCAGGCGTTATCACAGCTAATTATGATGGTGTAAACAAGTTCAAAACTGACATCAAAGACAACGCATTTATTGGCACAAATTCAACATTAGTTGCGCCGATCACTATTGAGGAAAACGGCTTTGTTGCCGCTGGTTCAACAGTGACTAAAAACATAGACAAAGACGGCCTTGCGATTGCACGTGGCAAGCAGCGCAACATTGAAGGCTGGAAACGTCCGGTTAAAGGCTAGCGGCTTCTTTATTTATTAAAGTTATACGCCAGGGAATACTAAATTCACTGGCGTATGTTTACTAGTCATCCTTAACTGCCAATTCAAAAATATCTTCAACCGCTACACCAAAATAGTTTGCGAGCTTTAACGCAATGACTACTGAAGGCGTAAAACGACCGGTTTCAACAGTACTAATTGTTTTTCGTGAAACGCTTATCGCATCGGCCAATTCCTGCTGTGATACCTTTTTATCACTCCTGAATCGTGCAATGTCGTTTCGTAAAAAATCAGTCATTGTTACCTCTTAACTTTACAAGAATGGTCAGTCCAAAAGAAAAAAACATAACGCCCATTACCGCTTGGCAAACTTGATTTATTGATACAATCTCACTGGTGATTGAACTTCCATAAAGAGAAAATACAACTAACGTAGATACTGACAACGTCCAGGAGTACTTATAAGCCTTATGATTGATGTGGTTAAAAAACTCATCCTCGAGATTTCCAAACCAGTAGTTTTTCTGATCAACTTTTGTTCCAGCCTTTATTTGCTTGACCAGACTTACAATTAGTCCAATAAATAACGCTATAAATATTAATACATTAGGTGTTGTCAAAGAGTGACCACTCAAAAGTGTCGCTTCTAAAATACCACTAATAACTGGCATTAAAATAATACTACCTACGAAAAAGCTCATTAGGCCTGTTTGCTTTAAAAGAACTTCTTCGTTAATTGGTGTTGATTGTGCTGTCATATCTAAATCCCTATTTTTGTTTATTAACAACTGTAACCTCTAGGTATCAAAAGATACCCTAGGGTTACATATTGGTCAAGGGCCCAGTTTAAATAAATTGGTTTTATTTTGAGCTGGTCCTCTAATGGGTCACAAAAAGACATAGGTAAATGGGATTCTACATAGAGTATCAGAGTGATATATTACTCACTTGAGGAACGTGTAATTATTGAAGGTACTTCTTGGCCAAACCGAATTCAAAAGCTCCAGATAAGTCGGTAACTATTTACTGTAAAAACTGTCAGCAGGTCTTATTTAAGTATAAAAAAGGTGGCAAAGGCGCATTAATAAAGTGCTTTAAAGAGAGAATTACAAAAGATTACACCACTGAAAGCTGTACCTGCCCTCAATGCAATACCGTATTTGCTCGTGACACCTTGGTGAGAGGTACGCCTGCTTTTAAGTTTATTGGTGGTAAGGTTTGGTTTAAGTAAAACCTTAAGTTATGCCTAACTTAAACCTAGCAATTTATGCTACTTCTGACATTGGCATCGAGTTTCACCGTTAGGCGTTTGCCATTCAATATATTGCCTATCATCTAAATCTGCACAGCTCATCTCTATTGTATGACAATAGCTGCCGCGCTCTACTTTACTATCGTAAGTCCGCTCAAGTGCATCTTCTGCAATAACCTCACAACCACTCATTAATAACGCAACAAACAATACAGTTAAACTTCTCATCATAATTACTTTTAGTTATTACTGTGAAAGTAAGAAAAACCCAAAACCAGCAAACATAGCTAAGCCAATGATTACCATAGCGGTCAATGTTTTTGATTGAGTCATAGACTTCAATAAAGCAAACTCTGTTAGTGTGCCAGTACACAACATAGCCGTTGTTTTTAAATCATCTTTTGTCTGCTTTTCCATTCACACATCCTTAGTTCGTTTTAAACTACTGTTACTGTTTATTGATTTCAAATACTGACAGATAAACGGCTAGCAAGTTCAAAATCTTAGTAACAACTCTTGTTTATAGTCTTCTACATTAACTTCTAGTCTTAGCCCTTCCAGCTTTTCTTTCAGTTCATTTGACTTCTTATTTAGGGTGCTAATAGTGATGGTATTGTCATCTAAGTTATAAAGTTGCTCACAAGCTTTATAATAAAAGGTCATTATGAGCATGGCATCCACGTTGTCATCTTCAATCGCTGCTTCAATCTTTTTTTGCTTACGATAAATAAAGTTTATCTGCTGTTTTAAAAGCCAAACGTAATAAGCCTCAGCTAAAAACGGATGATGTTTAAACTTATTCAATAATGAGCCCACAACAATCATACCGAATACAACACCCATGACATTGAGCCAAAAATGAGTGCCCTCTCTATCAGTAAAAAAGTAGATAGCGGCCTGGGAAATCCCTAATGACAAACCAGCAAAGCTTACAATGCTGATCATGATGATAATATTTAGGTGTTTTCGGTACGTCTGTTTATCTATAAATTCAAGTTTCATTTTAAGCTCTTAAGCTAACTGTGATTCGGCCATTATTTCAAGCAATACCTGCTTAAAGGTTTCTTGTGGTTGTGCGCCGGTTAAGCCTGTCTTTCGGTTAAATACAACAGTGGGCACGCCGGACACACCCATTTGTCGCCACTGCCCTTCTAATTCACGTACTCGTTGATGAATCGTTTTATCCGCTAATGCCGCGCTTGCCTTGTCTCGGTCAATACCTACGGCTTCAGCTTCATTTAATAATACGTCTACATCAGACACATCTTTTTGCTCGGTAAAACAAGCAGAGAATAGACGCAGCTTTAGTTCGGTCTGTTTACCAAGTTGATGTGCTAAATCTAGAAGTACATGCGCGTTAAACGTGTTTACTATTTTCATGCCTTCAAAATAGTTAAACTCAAAGCCATACTCTGCACCCAACTGCTTAAGGTTATCACGGGCCTTGTCACTGTCTTCCTTTGATGAGCCGTATTTACGCATGATATGAGCGGTTAACTCCTCACCTTCAGGTGGCATGTCAGGATTTAATTCAAAGGGCTGCCATTCAATTTCCACCTTATCTTGAATACCCAGTTCAGTAATCGCGGCATTTAAATGCTTATAACCAATCACGCACCAAGGGCACACCACGTCGGAAATAATATCTAACTTGATTTTATTGCTCATCATTTTTCCTACTTACTAGCTTTACCTTATTCTCAACACCTTTATATATGGGCGACTTTATTAAACCAAACTTAAAGTGGGTAAAATCACCTTTTTCTTTATTTTTGTTACGTTTTCACTATAATACTTTCGGTTCGAAACTTAAGTCGGAAGAAAATGGTCCAAAAACGTAACACTCAATCCCGTCGTCGTGCAATTGTTGAAAAGGTAATAGCCTTTCAAGAAGTGTCCGTTGAACAGTTAAAAGATGAGTTTAATACGTCTGAAGTGACCATTCGTAAAGACTTATCCGCTCTTGAAGCCAATGGTTTGTTATTGCGTAAGTATGGTGGTGCGGTTGCGCTGCCTACTGAATCTTCAGAGCTAACAAACACTGAAGTTTCGAAAACGAAACAAGCCATCGGTAAAGCGGCAGCAGCGCTTATTAAAGATCACAATCGCATTGTTATTGATAGCGGCAGTACAACGTCCGCTTTATTAGAGCATGCTCAAACTGTTCGCGGTTTAGTGGTGATGACAAATTCAATTTCCGTTGCCAATCGTATTCTAGAATTAGAAAACGAGCCTACTTTATTAATGACTGGCGGGACCTGGGATGCGCAATCGCATTCTTTGCAAGGTCAATTCGCTGAAAACATGTTACGTGCCTATAATTTTGACCAAGCGTTTTTAGGAGCTTCAGGCTTAGACGTTGAGCGTGGTACCACCACATTTAATGAGCTGACCAACTTAAGTAGAACCATGGCCAATGTATCGCAGCAAGTTATTGTTATGGCCGAGTCTGAAAAGTTAGACCGAAAGATACCCAATTTAGAATTAGCATGGGAGCACATAGACATTCTAGTGACCGATGCAGACATTAATATCGACAGTGAGCAAAAAATTGCAGCTCACAATGTCCAAGTAATTAAAGTTTAAGGATTAAATTATGTGCGGAATTGTTGGTGGCGTAGCTGAGCGTCATATTGTAAATATTTTATTAGAAGGCCTTAAGCGCCTTGAATACCGTGGTTATGACTCTGCAGGTGTTGCATTATTAGAAACTGACGGCACGTTAATGCGTGAACGTGAAGTAGGTAAAGTTCAAGCGTTAGCAGATGCAGTGGCACAGTCTGGCGTTAATGGCGTAACTGGTATTGCACACACTCGTTGGGCAACACACGGTGGCGTTACTCAAAAAAATGCACACCCACATATGTCTCAAGAAAAAATTGCATTGGTTCATAACGGTATTATTGAAAACCACGAACCATTACGTGAATCACTTCAAGCTAAAGGTTATACGTTCACCTCTGATACTGACACCGAAGTAATTGCTCACTTAGTAAACGAAAATCGTAAATCTGCAGCGTCTCTTTTAGCTGCGGTTCAAACATCAGTAAAACAGTTAGAAGGCGCTTACGGTACAGTTATCATGGAGCCGTCGAACCCAGACACTATTGTTGTTGCACGTTCTGGTTCTCCACTGGTTATTGGTGTTGGTATTGGCGAAAACTTCGTTGCCTCTGATCAGTTAGCGCTTCTTCCTGTAACACGCCGTTTTATCTTCTTAGAAGAAGGTGATGTAGCTGAAATCACTCGAGATCGCATTAGCATTTTTGATACAGACGGCAACCCAGTTGAGCGTGAAGTTACTGAGTCTGATATTACCCACGATGCGGGTGACAAAGGTGAATATCGTCACTACATGTTAAAAGAAATTCATGAGCAGCCAATTGCAGTTCGTAATACTTTAAAAAACCGTATTAACGACGAAACTGTTATCGAAAAGTATTTAGGTGAAAATGCCGCTGAAATATTAAAAGGCATCGACCACGTTCAAATTATTGCCTGTGGTACGTCTTACCACTCAGGTATGGTTGCGCGTTACTGGTTAGAGTCTTTAGCAAATGTTAGCTGTAATGTTGAGATTGCTTCTGAGTTCCGTTACAGAAAGTCATACGTACCTAAAAACTCTCTTATCGTCACCATTTCACAATCAGGTGAAACCGCAGATACATTAGCAGCATTGCGTTTAGCAAAAGAAATTGGTTACAAAGCCAGCTTGTCAGTTTGTAATGTACCGGGTTCTTCTTTAGTGCGTGAATCTGACCTTGCGGTGATGACTAACGCCGGTGCTGAAATTGGTGTTGCATCAACAAAAGCATTCACAACTCAGTTAGTTGCGCTTCTTATGCTTACTGCTGCGTTAGGCAAGCAAAAAGGCATGTCAGCTGAATTACAAAAACAATTAGTTTCAGCACTAGCTAGCCTACCAGCTAAATTAGAAGAAACCTTGTTAATGTCTGACGGCATAGAAGAGTTAGCAAAAGAATTTGCTGACAAGCACCATAGCTTATTCTTAGGTCGTGGCGAGCAATATCCAATTGCGATGGAAGGTGCATTAAAGCTTAAAGAGATCTCTTACATTCACGCAGAAGCTTATGCCGCAGGTGAACTTAAGCACGGTCCTTTAGCTTTAATTGATGCAGAAATGCCAATTATTGTTGTAGCGCCAAACAACGAGTTATTAGAAAAGCTTAAATCAAACGTTGAAGAAGTGCGTGCCCGTGGCGGCATCTTGTATGTGTTTGCTGATAAGGACGCGAAGTTCAAGAGCGACGAAACCATGCGTGTACTTGAAGTACCACACGTTGACGAGTTGATTGCACCAATTGTATACACACTTCCTTTGCAATTACTAAGCTACTACGTTGCTATTATCAAAGGCACAGACGTGGACCAACCTCGTAACTTAGCAAAATCAGTTACGGTTGAATAAGCCATAAGTTTGAAACTGACAAACTGTTAAGAATATAAAGCGGTCACTTTTAGTGGCCGTTTTTTATTGAGCCAATCTCAGCGAATATTCCACTAACCAACACCCCCATAACAAATATACATCAACAACTTGTTTCTGCCCCGAAATGAGCTAACGCAAATACTCTAAGGGCAGCTATGAGCGAATTACGGACATTAAATATTTTCTTTTGATACTGTTTTTATATCCTGAATTTACAACTTTCCCCCATATTCAGGAAAATGAGCAGTTTGCCCATTTTCTATCGTAAAACTACATAACTAACTTTCAAGTATTTTATTAGCTAGCAAAGGCTTAGCTAATTTGATAAAACCGAATTAATCAGAAAAGTGAGCGGTTGCGTGGTAGAAATATGCGCAATTTGCGCACTAAACGCATAAGTCCAAGAATCACATTAGTTAGCAAACAAGGAGTATGATTATGCTTACAAAAGTATTAGGCGCATCACTTATAAAAAGCGCAGTAACTCATGTAGTAGATCAACTTAAAGATACGGTAAAAGAACCAAAGGTTGGAAGTATTTTATATACAGGTTTGATTGGTGATTTCATGGAACATTCTGGAGTATATATCGGCAATGGAAAAATTATCGAGCTAAATAATAAGGGACATATTGTTGAAGTTACACCATCAGAGTTTGTGGATGGAGGAACAGGTATAAACATTTATGTAAGTTCGAAAAATGGATTCCCAGTTGGCTCAAGTTTGATTGCTGAGCGTGCTATCAAATACGAAAGGGAAGTAAGTGTAAAGGATTATAATATCCTACTTGATAATTGCCACATGTTCACATCAGCCTGTATTACAGGGGAGCTAGAAAACTCAAATTCATTTTTATGGATGGTTAAAGATTTAGCTAAATCTTCGCTAAATGCTGATGATTGGCTCGTTTGGGATGGTGCAGAAAATTTTGTTATAAATCCGTCATCTAATGTTGAATATTCTCATGATGACTTAGAAAAAGTACAAAAACATCTAAAGGAAGTTAAAAAGCAAAGTAAAGGGCAATGGGAAGAAATTATTTCGCATACAAAATTAGTAAGAAAACACCACGATAATGCTCCTTGGAGGTCAATTTTCTGTACGGAAGCAAAGCAGGAAAGATGGGATAAGAAATTGGCGGAGTTAGAAGAAATTGAGAAAGTTATGAACCGAAAACATGACGACCTACTCGCTGAGCAATCAGCCTTAGAGAATAAAATCGAAGAAATACAACAAAGCTTAAATCAATAGAGGTATACCTACGCTTCGCTCCGGTTTGCCCCTGCTGTAGGCGTGTCACCGTCCGAAATTGGCACGTTAGCGAAGTACACTAAGAGCGGTCTACAGACATTGAGCTGGACTTCACCCCTTTTCTGGCATCGTTATTCATTTGTTGATTTTATAAACCGCTTAAATAGAATCAAAACACGGCCTATGACTGCGACAAATTAAGTCGCTTAATCAAGTGTAATGTGATGATGCAATGTTTAATCGCTTTTTGATTTTATTCCTAAAGTGTTCCGGCTCGATGACTTTGATTTGGTCGCTGTGGCTGAGTATCCAGTTCTCCAATTCCAGAGTATGACCTATGATCACTTCAATAGACGCCCAGCTTCCATCAATATCTGTGACCTCTTGGTTAGGCAATAGCTGTTGCTCTGAAAGTAATTTCTTAACATGCCCGGTGACATGCATTGTCAGAGATAGAGGGGTATCGGAAATCAAAACAAACGCTTCGTCACTTTTTATAAATGCAGCCAAATTGAAGTCACTGTCAAAATGCTTATTGGTCGTTTCAATCGCTTTGATTCGATGAACCAGAATCGTTCTTACGTCCTTATAATCATAGTAACGACAGGCCAATACCAATTTTTTTCCTCTGACAATCAAGCCTAATGGCTTAATTGGGTGAAATTTATCTTGGTTATCATATTTTATTTTGACGACTTTATTAGTCAGCAAAGCATCATGTAAGACACTCAGCACAACTTCATCAATTTCATCAGGTTGAACAACAAAGCCGTCAGGAATTGAGGCTACTTTATGTTTCCATGCCTTTAAATTATCCGCAGAAAGTAAGGCATCATTTGCCTGTTTAAAAACCGGAGCTAGGCCTTCGAAAACCGACTGCGGAAGATAATTAGCCAGTTGTTGCTCAACTAGGCTGAGTGACAAAGCTTGCTCTATCGGAAGCTTATTTAAGAACCTGAACTTTGAATCGCTTGCAAAGTACCATTTACTCGGCCGCCGATCTGTACTGAGTAAACCGAGAATAGTCGAGTAAGTTTGCAGATCGCGTTCTATTGTTCTAAGGCTGACACTAAAGTGCCCTCCATACTCAGCAACTAGCGTCTCTAATATTTCCTTAGCCGTTCTAGACCTTGGCTCCACAGGAACACATGCAGCCATAGCCAAAATCCGTTCAAACACTTTTTTATCACTTACTGCCATATGCTTATCTTGACTATTTCACCTTAGCGACATAATTTGTCGGTTAAGTGTTGCATAATGGAACCAAGAAACACAAGAGGATAACGTAGTGCTCACAAGAAAATTATTTAAGGGTTTTGAGTTTGCCAAAGTCGGCCATTTTTACTTATCAGGTACGCCTTTCGAAATTACATCAAACGGCAAAACACGGGACTGGGAGAACCCAACTGCAATTCACTTGGTGACAGAGGAGATTCTTAATGCAGAATGTTCAACTTACTTGGTGACTATAGGAACTGAGCCAACAGAAGAAAACATTCTGTATGTTGGCGAATATACTAATTCCCTTAAAGAGCGTTGGTTTCGTGAGCATAAAAAAGGAAAGACTTGGGTTTCGTGGCACAGTGACAATTTAGACGACAATTTGAACCTACTACTTAAAAAGCTTAACAGCACAGAAACTTTGGGCAAAAACTGGGTGACTAGCGTTTCTAATAAAGAGCAACTACAGGGAAAAATGGAAGCATTGATAGAGCAAATTTCAGGGACAGACGATGGAAAAGAAATCTCGTTATGGTTAACCATAGATCCCTACCATGTTACGCGAAAGGCTGATAAGAAGGTTAACATCAGCAGATCTATTGAGCAGTTTTTTTTAGAAGATCCTGCTTTGGTCCTCCCTTTTAATTCAAAAGGCCGATTGAGTGCTTCCGGCAAGACTAGGGCCGTTGCCGATATTTTGCAAATAATGGGTTAAGCAGTCTACATGAAAATATTACATTGCACAGATTTGCATTTCTCCAGAGACGCTATCAACTGGATAGAGGCAAATCGAGCGAGCTATGATGTGGTCTGCCTGACAGGGGATTTTCTCGATGACAGAGAAGAAGCACCCTCTTTGGCGGAACAGGTCGCGTTCTTTACGAACTGGTTCAATAAATTTGAACAGCCGTTATTTGTTTGTTCAGGTAATCACGACTACTTCAAGGGCTCTTTGTCTTGGCTGTCCAATGGTTCTGGTCTGTATGGCGACGGAACACGAACCTTAATTGATGGTGTGATGTTTGGCTGCATCGGCTATGAAGCGGATAACTTCGAAGCCTATGTGGATTGTGATGTCGTTTTGTATCATGTGCCGCCAATCAGTTCATCCTGTGCTAAATCATCAGGTGAAGATTTCGGTTGCTTCGCTATAAAAGCTGCACTTAAAACAAGTATGTCCAAGGTGAAATATCTTTTGTGTGGACATATCCACAGACCAGCAAAGCATGCAATTCGCTTAGGCTCCGTAATCGTTTCTAACCCTGGCGGAGTGCACAAAAATAACCAAGCAAGTTACGCAATTATTGAAGTTAACCAGAACGAAGTACGGGTATGACAAAGAATATTCAATATGATGAAAGCCCGTATTCAAAACAACAAGTTGTTGAGTAAAGACTGAAAAGGACTTTCAAGAGGTCACAATGCAAATAGGATGCTAATGACTAGATTATCTAGTTGTGACAGAATTAATAACTAAAACAAAAAAATCGGTAGGATGTGGATTATATGGAAAGCTGTAATTATTGGACCCTATTTAGATCACTATTTGCGTTGGCCCTGCTATTTTCAGGCAGCCTTTCAGCAAATACAAATATTGGCAACCCCGTGCTTGATTGCAATCAATTAGGATGGTTGAGCTACAACCCTCAAGATTTTTTGTGGTATGTAGAACAAGGTGAAAGGAGCAATGTTAGGTTACCTGCAAGTTTATATGGACATAAAATATCTCCGCCTAAAACCACACCATATAGTCTCCCAGTCGCGCAGTCAGCTTACGAAAGAGCGTTGCAAAATTGCTACTCTGAAGGAAATAATGTCATTTATTCTGAAAATGAAATGGCCAGTGGCGATACATTAAAAAATGGGTTTACTAACAGCGCTGAGCTAATTGTTAAATACATTAAACAATCCAGAATTGGCGATATTAACCATTATCAAAAAGATTTTGATAAATTAAATGCACATATAGATAACTTACTTAATAAGTATTCTCAGTATGCGGTAGGCAGCGATGGTTATACCTATACAGAATTAAATAAACAACTTCAATCAGAATACTCGTCCTCAAAATGGTTCCTTGAACTCTTCAACAAAAATGTCAGTTATAGAGAGCATCCCAATCAAGAAATTCGAAAACGCTATGAAAATAGCAGGGATACTTTAAAAGATAAATTGACGAAAATTGATAATTTAACTCTATATTTCAAAGAACAAGCGAAGCTGGAAGCACAATTATCAGAATATGTTAAAAACAATGATTTAACCTCTATAGAAAACCTTGCTCGCCAACAAGAAATTGAAAAGGAAATTGAAAGCCTGCTTCATGACATTAAAAGTCAAAAAGCAAAAGAATCTATAGGAAAACCAGCATTAGAGCAGGCATCCAAAGGGGGAAATCAACTACTAGTACTAATTATTATGTCGGTAATAACCATTTTTACATGTATTGGCACTATAGTTGGTTTAGCTCGCAAGGCTCCAGTATATTACGATTTTGATGATCTGATGTATTCAGCGGGCATATTCGCTTGGCCTGTAGCAATTAGCCTTTTTATTTTCTCCGTGCCTATACCAGCCATCTTGGCAAATTTAATCCTTTGGGGGCCAACTGTTTTTCTAACATATAAAGTCATTGCCGCTACATGGAATGTTGGGCCACGAGCTTTGCTGCCTATTATTGTAGTAACAAAAGTCGTTTGGGCGCTTATGCTAGTCAGTGCGATTTTAATTGCTATGAATCCTTCAGGGAAAACAAGACAAGCTAGAAGAACTAAGCGTACATTAGCTCTGTTCTTCTTAGCTGTGGCAACCCCCATCATTTCAAGATTAATAGCCCGAAAAGAAGGGAAAATATTTAACCCGAACGTCCTGAGTATTTCAGGTGTAAGAGGGGTGGATAGAGTTAGCAGCGCACTAAGAGGATAAGAAAATGGCTAAAAATAATAATAAGCAGAATAACCCTATTCTATTTATCATCCTATTCATAGTCGCATTTCTAATACTATTGATAGGCACAGTGGGAGTTGTTCTTTATATTTCCGTGTTTTTATTTTACTTGTTTAAGTGGATAAAAATACCGCCAATAGCACCTGACACATTGCAGTTAACAGAACAAGAAGAAGCTGAAATTAACGCAACCCAAAATAGTGTTAAAGAAGAAGAGAAGGTAGTTCAGGCGGAAATAGAGCGATTAAAGAATACAATTATTGAGCCTGAAAAAGTAGCTAATACTTTTAAGCAGAAAATTAATTTTGTTAATCAGTTTAAGAATATAAACAACTCTAGTTCTATTAACCTAGAAAATAAAGATTTAGTAATAGAACAGCTTAAATTTGCTCCGGAAGATAGTGCTTATTTAAGTTCAATTTTTAATTCTTTAAATTTGATTACTCAAACCCAAGCTAATATTGATGCGACTATAGAAAACTATAGAGCGAACAATGGGAGCTTCAATAAAAATGGCAGTATCAGCTTAAAAAGCAACAAAGGGAAAGAAACGAAAAAGAATATCGACAATTTGAAGTTGGATTTAAATGATCAGATTAACACCTTAAATGAAAAAACGGCAGAGTTTTTAAGCGTTTTAGAATTGAGACGAGAACCATACTTAAAACAAATAACATCTATTGAGCAGCTGATTTCAGAGCAACACAGTTTGCTAAGAGCATTGTCACAAAAAGAGCAAAAATTAATTCAACACATTCATGCTGCGCTTAATAGCAGAAAAGAAAAAGCGCTTGATACTATCGCTGGCTTTCTTGATGAATATAGAATTAAAGCGACTGCCCTTGTCTCCATGTTTGCTTTTTCAGGTTCAATTGTTATCTGTTTAGATAACTTTAAACAAGAAATGGTCGAGTTAAGTAATTTTGTTACCACCACCCTCTCTCTTGAGTTAACTTTTCTCCCTGACGCGCTTTTTGGCGTCTTATTTTGTACGAGCATTGTGACCTGGTTTTTTTTCTACCTATTTTTTACGATGGCTTCGGATAAGTCCGCCCTGATGAAATTACAAAAACAATCGCCGGAATTATATAGCTTTCTAGAAAGAGAAGTAGACTATGCTAACCGATAAAAATATTGTACTTGTTAGGAGTCCATCAGAGTTAATAACCGATAACTTGGCGGGATATGGCTGGGGACAAGCAAATTTTTCAGCGTTTGATTCGATAAATGCTATTTGTGATTACCTTGCAAGTAATGGAATAGTAGTTGGCCGACACAGAAACCAAATGAAGCGATTCTATGAACTGAAAAATGGTGATGTAGTCGTTATTCCAGTGCACAGAGCAATAGTACTTGGCAAGGTTCAGGGAGCTAAAAGTTATGGACAGGGCATCCAGTATGGAGAAAACAGAGTCAGCGTTAATTACTTCAAAGATGAGCAAGGTTCTGTTATTAGAATCCCCCGTTCGAAGCTATCGCAAGGTTTAGAAAGTCGCTTAAAAATCAGGATGTCCATCGCGTCACTAAATGATTTTCGTGATGAAATCACAGAGTATGTCAGCCAGTTAGAGACAGATAACAAAGTTTGCTTTGACAGTATTTTTCAGCAAAAGAAAGATGCAGCCATTGAATCATTCAAGCAGAATCTGCTTTCAAATATAGTAAATGGAAATACAACACTGAAAAGTGGTGGGTGCGGCCTAGAGCAGCTAGTTAAGGAGTTGCTGGAAATTGAAGGGTACACTGCTCATATCGAAGCCAAAAACCAATCGTCGGATATCTCAGACATAGATATAACAGCAACGCGCAATGACCCTGTGTCATCAAATCGAGTATTTATTCAGGTAAAGCACCATAAAGGAAACACAAGCGATTGGGCTGTAAAACAACTGGTAGATATTGATGAAGATGAACACCACGATAAATGGGTGGTAACTACAGGTAGAGTTGACGATTCAACTATTAGCCTAGCGTCTGAGCATAATATTAAGGTTATGAATGGTGAAGACTTAATAGATTGGGTGTACAACCGTATTGGGCATTTAAGCCCTAAATTTAAAGAACAGCTGGGTATATCAATATTGCCACAAATTATTAATTAATCTGAGCTCCGGATAAGCAGAGCTAGGCAATAAGCTCGCTATAGACGTACAAAACTGCTTTGAACTAAACCAAACGTTCGATATTGCGTTAGATATATTTATTATATATGAAAATTTTAAGGTGATAGCTGTTCGGAACTATGGTTAATGAAATTGATGTCCAATGGGATGGCGTCTTGGCTTCTGCTAGTAAAATGGCTCACCAATTACGCCCACATTGTTTCTTGTATTCCTAATGTGTGAATTAGTTTTCTAGTTGCCTTATCACCGGGTTTTGTGTTTTATATTTTGAGGCTGCAAAATCTAGACTCAATGTTCTCTTTTGGCAAAGCAGTCGTTAAGTCGAATTCAGGTGGACGTTAGAACTTATTCGATTGAAGTAATCTGATGTTGGATATCTCAACAGGGTTTTTGTTTCCAACTTTGATTTATCAAAATTAGAGCGGTTTTTCTCACTCAAATACTAGCGTTATTTTTGTTTCCGACTTTCCTCTAACCGAGTCATTCGTTACGAACCATAACTCAGGGCTCATAGACGATTTTTGTTTCTGACTTTATTTAGAATCTACAACAAACTGTTAAGAATATAAAGCGGTCACTTTTAGTGGCCGTTTTTTATTGAGCCAATCTCAGCGAATATTCCACTAACAAACACCCCCATAACAAATATACATCAACAACTTGTTTCTGCCCCAAAACAGCCCAGAACATTTTGCTTAAAAATTAACACCATAAATTTTTAATTACACTGGTAAGTAGCTATCAACTTTGTTAAAACTACCCAATTCGGAAAAGGGCGCGAGTTGTGTAATGGTAAATGGATTCGAGTCAATGCCCCAGTTAAAGTTAAATACGGAAACCTATAGACATGTCGTTCTCAACCTGACAGCCTACCTTCTTAATCGACAAGGAATCATTGGAATTGGAAACCTCAGATTTACTTATAAACGCCTTATTATTTTTGTTTTTGCCACTTTGGGGCATAGCAGGATTTGTTGACTGGTGTTGCCACAGAGCCACTCATATCGAACAAAATTCGGGCCTGAAAGAATCCATTATGCACTCTGTAATGGGTATACAAATGGCGATACCAATCGCGCTCTGTCTTACTTTTGAAGTTAACGTCCTAATCTTAATTATTTGTTTTATCACCTGGATATGCCACGAACTCGTTGCACACTGGGATGTACATTACGCTTCGCCTAGACGAGAGATCTCTATCTGGGAAATGCACGCACATACCTATTTGGGTTCACTACCCACCTATATGTTAGCAACGATAGTCATCATCAATTGGCAGCAGTTTGAAAACCTGCTCACACTAAACTGGCAAGACAACGTGACGCTGAAGCTCATTGAGGCTCCCCATGGCGGCGATAAGTTTATCCCTATTTATCTATCGTTTATGGCAGTGGCATGCGTATTTCCATATATAGAGGAAAACATTCGTTGTTTAAGAATGCATATTAAGAAGGAAGGGTAATTGGAAGTATATATCACTAGCACAGGTAATCATTTACCCGGACCGGCTATCAACAATGACCAAATCGAAAAGGTCTTGGGGTTGATTAACGGAAAGCCAAGTCGACTAAAGCACAAGATCTTGCAGTCCAACGGCATTAAGACTCGTCATTACGCCATCAACGAACAGCACCAGACCACTATCTCAAATTCAGCCATGGCATCATTAGCAGGCAATGAATGTATCGAAAATAGCTCAGTAGCTAAAAATACCATTCAAATGCTTAGTTGTGCCACGAGCCAAGGTGACTTAGTTTTGCCCGGATTTGGCAGCATGGTACAGGCAGAACTCGACCTTTCTGGTGTCGAGCTACACTCCAGTCACGGAATCTGCTCAAGTAGCATGATGGCACTTAAAGCCGCATTTACTAGTATCAAAGCTGGCTGTAATAACAATGCCTTAGTTATAGCCAGTGAACTGTCTTCTAGATTGTTTAAACACACCCGCTATGAAGCATTAGAACAGCAAGAAGTCGACTTTAACGCCGAATTTTTGCGCTGGATGTTATCCGATGGTGCAGGCGCCTTGATGCTAGAGGACACACCGGCTACAAGCGGTACTAGCTTAAGAATTGACTGGGTCAAAAGTTACTCACATGCCGATGTCTATCCGACCTGTATGAGCGTAGGGACACCAAAACAGGCAGGAGGTAAAACATGGCAAGACTACCCAACCTATGGTGACGCTGAAAAAGACGGCGCTTTATTGTTAAGGCAAGATGTTCGGCTACTCGACAATATCATCAACGTTGGTGTGCAAGGTTATCTTAAAGTTTTAGATGAGCAACAGCTTTCGGCAAACTCTATCGATCACGTTTTGTGTCATTATTCTTCTAAGTATTTCAAATCTAAAATTTTTGAATTGCTTAACATGGCTAATTGCATGATCCCTGAAGACAGGTGGTACACGAATTTATATGAACGCGGTAATACCGGTTGTGCATCAATTTTTATCATGTTGGATGAATTTTTAAAAACGCAAACTTATAAAGCCGGTGACACTATCTTTTGCATGGTGCCAGAAAGCGGTCGTTTTAACTGTGCTTACATGCATTTAACAGTTGTTGAAAAGTAGCAGCGAAAACAAACTGGGAAAAACAAAAATGGAACAACACGTATTAACCCCCAACGGCCAAACTTGTTTGCAAAAATTACTCAAAGTTTGGTTTGAATTTGATTTGGCCTTATCAAAAGTGGGGATCATTAAACGACTAGAGCAAGGTAAATTGAGCCAAGCTGATTATCAAAAGCTGTTGTTAAACCTGCGTCAGCAGGTTATAGAAGGCTCGAGATGGATCACACGTTGTGCGTCTAGTTTTGACCGTGATCACAGCGATATTCGTTCATCTGTGATTCACCACGCCAAAGACGAACACAAAGACTATTTGATGCTAGAAAGAGACTACGTCAGCGCTGGCGGTCACTTAGAAGACATCCAGACAGCAGAAAAAAACATTGGCTCAGAAGCCTTGCATGGATTCTTGATGTACCGTGCGTCTCAGCCTAATCCGACTGACTTAATTGGTGCAATGTGGATAGTCGAAGGGCTTGGCAATAAGATGGCTGCCAAGTGGGCTAGTCTCGTTGACGAACAATTTGGCGTAGAACCTAGTATGACTACGTTTATGAAATACCATGGTGAAAACGACGAGCATCACCTTGAAGAGCTATATCAACTAATCGATCGTGTCGCGACGAACGAACATGTCATTGCCAAAATAGAAAAAACCGCCAAGGTGGTAGCTCGTTTATACTCTTTACAACTGGAGGAAGTGGACAATGTCTAAGTCAAAACACAGCCCGTATTTACAAGCGATCAGTAAAGACTCTTCCCTGCCGCTAGAGCAAGCAGCAGTTACCTTATGGCTAAAAGATTTGGATAATCCATTTCGCTGGACAATTCGACCTTTGTTGCAGTTTTTATTTGCCATTCTGCTACACATTGTGTGGCTTTTAAAACGTTTGCCTTTGCCTCAATTCAGTGCCCATAGCTTTCTGCAGAAAACCATTTGCTGGTTTTGTACACATTTTGTTTCTCCAGAGGCCAATTTGTTGATCCTTAGACATTTTGCTACTGAGTCAAACATTCTTAATTTTATGGCCGAGAACTCTAACCAACAGGCTAGACTCGAGTTATATCCTAAGTCTATCAATGACATGCTAAAAGACTCGTTTGTAAAACACGACCAAGAATTGTTTGATTGTTTTATTCATCTAGAAAACAACTGTCAGCCTTTAATGCCGGAACAACTTAAATGGCAAGAATGGCGTACTATCAATATGGACCAATTCGACGTTACAAAGCGCAAAACGCAAGTGTTCGATTTTGAAACGTCTCATGCCCTTTTTATGTGTTTGTTTTGTTTATTGCTAACGAAAGAAGAATACCGGGATGCTATCAATGGTTTTAACTTAGACCAATCCATTGCAATTAGAATTGGCAATATTATTGGCGAGCCAGAAATCGTTGAATACGCTTATAATAAATACCCTCAGTACCTTGTTGGTCCATGGAACTTAGGCCAACGATTTTTGATGCACGGATTTTTTACCGAGTATCTGTATGCCAGGTTAGAAACTATTAGAACGGAAACCTAAATGACTAAATTCAAACATGACGCTTATTAGATTTCTCTCGTCAGATTACAAGCTCTGCATACTTACAAGTTAAAACTGAATTTAAGATTAATTCTCCAGTATTGTCTATATCATCTTGTTTCTCAGCCAACGATCGCTGCTGGTAATGGCAGCTTTGGTGTGGGGCTACCAAACTGCTGAAGTCAGGTGCAGGAGATAAAAATACTGTTTACCTACTTCTGAAAACCCTTTCAGAATGGTGATGAATAACTCACTTTTGTCAATTGGCGTTTTATTTGCAGGCTCACCTTTGCCCAAATACGTTTCCCATCTTCTAATGTTTCAAGTGGTGTTCTGCCACAGCACATTTTTCCTTGATGAGTTCGTTCAGTATTGTAATAAACTAGCCAATCGTCCAGATCTTTTTGCAGTTCTTCCAGTGAGCTATAAAGCTTCTTACGGAATGTGACCTGATAAAACTCATTTAGTATCGTTTTGTGGAATCGCTCCCAGATCCCATTTGTCTGAGGTGACATGGCTTTTGTTTTCGTGTGAACAATGTCGTTTATCGCCAGATACAACTGGTAATCGTGATGTTCGACCTTACCGCAATACTCAGTGCCTCTGTCCGTTAGGATACGCAGTATAGGTAGCTCTTGTTGCTCGAAATAAGGCAGAACCTTATCGTTGAGTATGTCTGCTGCTGTGATAGGCGTTTTAGTCGTGTAGAGCTTAGCGAACGCAACCTTGCTGTATGTATCGAACGTTTGCTGGTAAATACGACCGACACCTTTGAGATTACCCACATAAAACGTATCTTGTGAGCCAAGATAACCAGGATGAGCTGTTTCGATTTCCCCAAATGCTTCATCAACTCTGTTCTTGAGATTAGGAGACCGACGATTTTTATCAATTAACGCATCGAGCCCGCCTTCCTCGACTAGCTCTTGGTATCGATAAAATGTATCTCGTGAAACGCCCATGACTTTACAGGCTTTGGATACGTTACCTAATTCTTCGGCTAAATTAAGTAAACCAGTTTTGTGTTTAATGATTGGATTGTTAACATGCAACATGAGAGTTACCTTTTGTTTGTTTTGATTAAATATTCGACACCTTTATCAAAACGGGTAACTCTCAATTTTTCAAATCGAAATGTCAGATCTTGTCTGAACTAATTCAAGTCAGAAAAGGATGCTGTTACATTCTGTTCGAGCAAATCGAGTGGCAATGCGCCACTGTTCAATACATCGTCGTGAAACTGCTTGAGTGAGAATGCCTCACCCATTGCAACTTTTGCTTGCTCGCGGAGTGCGAGTATTCGCATTTGCCCAATTTTATACATCGGGCCAGAGCCCGGCACTACAATGGCTCTATCAACCTCAATTTCGGCTTCGTCACGGCTAAGTGCAATTTCAGTCACAAGGTAATCAATCGCCCGCTCCCGCGACCAACGCTTAATATGCAACCCTGTATCTATCACCATGCGACCTGCGCGTGTTAAGTCATATTGCAAGTATGCGAGTATCTCTTCAGGGGTAGAATATAAATTTAGGTCATAACCCAGACGCTCTGCATACATTCCCCACCCCTCCATATATGCGCCGAAGGGGGTTTCCGAGAGCACTATCGGCATGCTTGCTAAATTAGCGGTCACTGACTTTTGATAATGATGACCAGGAGTACCTTCATGATAGGTGAGTACCGGTAAACTATTTTCCGGCAATGCTCGCATGTCCTTTAAATTGACTAGCACAGAGTTTCTCGCGTACCGAGCCAAGGAATCTTTATCTTCTGTCAACAATGGACTTCGAATGAACTCAAGTTCAGGTACATTCGTTATCGAAAAGTACTGAGGTAACAATGCGTTCATTCGTTTTTGTGCTTCTGTCATGCGTTCTAAAACACGTTGTCTTCCTTCGGGGCTATCTGGGAAATATAAAGCTTCGCGTGAGCTAAACGCTGCCATTGCCTCCGAAAATATTGGTGACGTGATGCCTATGTCATTATTTAGGATTCGCATCATCTCCGCTTGAATACGATTAACCTCATTAACGCCTGTCTGATATACCTCATTCGCTGTTACATCGGCGGTTGTATAAAACTCCAGGAGGGCTTGATAAGCGTTTTCTCCGTCTGGCAAACGCCAGTAGCCTACCCCGTCGCCAGCACGCATATGAAGTTCTTCATACAGCGCTATCATTCTGTGATAACTTGGATAAACATGATGCTCAATCAGTGAGGCCGCTTGATTGAGAAAAATTGCTTGCTGCTCTACATCAACATCCTCCAGCGCCAACATGCGAACCTTAAGGGATGTAAGGAGAATATTGTCCTCAATTTCAGACGAGACAAACTTTTTCAATTGTTTAATAACGTTTTCGAGCACGATCTTTGGTGGGATAATGTCCCGCTGTTCGCGATACCTGACACCATCAATCACCCTACTGAAGTAACGCTCACTGTCCTTCAATCGAGCCAAATAACCTTCAACGTGCACTTTACTCTCGATAGGATGTTTCTTAACCATCATATCCGGGAATCGACTATGTAATCCCCCAAAGGTATCGAGCGGATAATTATGATATTTGTATTTCTCTAAGTTGATTAACTTATCAAGGAGGTAATTAACTGCTTGCTGATTGAGCTTTTCTTGATCTTGTAAATTAGTATATTGATTTACTCCTGCTTTTAACGCGTACAGATTGGGCAGTTTTTCTAAGAAGGTTAATTCTTTCCCCGAATCTAATTCGAACAAATGCGCTGTCAGCCCTAACTTATCAAGTCCCATTCCGGTCTTCATTTCTGGACTTGTGAGCATCAATTTTATGACCTCTCTATCCAAGTATAAACGCATTGAATAGGGTTTGTCGGTGAACCACTGATGGGCTCCAACAGATGTGGCAATTAAAATAATCGCAAGTATGGCACCAGCGATCCAAAAGAAGATTTTTTTCATATCCTTAACTCTTATATAAACCTAGGGTTAGGAGTGAAATTACGAAACTGAAGCATAAAAAACCTGAAAAAAAGTTAACTTTTTTTTGAACGAGTATAATTAATCGACAGATTAACCAACATCAAATCCGAGACTGCTTAGATTTTGTCCAATAATAGATAAATTGTTTGCATCATTGTGCTCTGTTATAGTTTTACCAGTAAAAAAAACCTGTACGCTTTAAATATGACGCAACAACTAGCTGAATTCACAATTGGCAACATTCGAATATCGCCCATTGAGAATACACTTTGCTTTCACAATCGCCACCTTAAAGTCGCGCCCAAAGTTATGGAGACTTTCTGTTTTCTTCATGCCAATGGTGACACTGTGGTTACTAGAGAAAAAGTATTGGAAGAAATTTGGCCAGGACGGTTTGGCAGTGATGAATCTTTATCAAAGGCCATCTCTGAGCTTCGCAAATCTTTGTCCCAGCTTCTAAATTCCAAAACAAAATTTATCACTACTGTACCCAAAAGTGGCTACAAGCTAGAACTAGCTTTGCTGACCGAGCACTCTAATAAGGAAGGTGGTTCCGACATAGTACAGGAGCATGTCTCATCCAAGTTACCCTGTGATAAGCAGAACAATAAAACAAGCACGACAACAGCATGGTCACTAGGGGTATTGGGGGTGCTGGCCTTTGTTGGTATTTCTTTTTTTATCTATACTCAGCCCTCAGAAAAGGCTCATCGAGGCACAGTTTTAGTTATGCCATTCAGTGTGTTTGACACCAATGATTTGGAGTCTCAAGCACTAGGTAGTGTGTTACTTGATGCAACAATTGACAGTTTGAGCAATACCGACAGAATTAATGTTGCTAGCCGTACAAGCAGCGACATGATTGGCGCAAAGAATATGACTGTGACTAGAGCGAAAGAACTGATCAACATTGATTATTTGATAGAGGGTGGAATAACGAGACGTGGTTTTGAGTTCGAAGTTCGTTATCGCTTAGTTGATGCAAATAATTTTTTAACGCTATTTTCAGGTACTGTCGTCATCCATGAAATGGCATTTAATAATGCTGTAAATGTAATTCTTCGCTCACTGAGCGAGTATTTTTCTATTCCCGTCGCATACAGTCGCCCTTCATCATTAACGAGTGAAGTTAATAGACTACTTCTTCTCGGTAGTAACTTGATCAAGCGAAGCTACGACGAAGAACTATGGCGACAAGCCACAGACTATCTAGAGCGAGCTTATCAACTTGCCCCTAATGAGCCGCAAATTATTCGCACCTTAGCATCACACTACTTTCAAATGATTGAGTTTGCTGATGAAGACCAACGCAAGATATTAATTAAGCAAGTTAATGAATTGATGGCCCGTGCTGAATATCTGAATCTTCCTCCTGATACATTTTGGTTTTTAAAGCTCCAATTATCTGATAAGTATCTAGACCGAACACCAGAACAATCCGAAGCAATACTGACATTATTGCAAGCCGCACATGCGAACGGCGAACGTGACTACACATTGTATTTTTATCTAATGACAACCCTGTCGTCTTTACACCGTTATGATGAAGCAATCTCTTACGGGTTAGAGGGGATTAATGAGCACCCTCTAGTTTACCGTTTGTATGCCGGGCTCTCATATGTGTATAGCCTTAAACGAGATGGTCAAAGCGCAAAGGATTGGGCAGTAAAAATGACCGACATAGCACCCTCAGATGAGTCAACAGAGTGGATAAATAATATTGCAGCAATGGTCAATGGCGAGCATCAACAAGCAATATTGTGGCGAAAAAGTTTGCGCGATAATGGTAATCTGGGATATACGCTTGAAACTGACGCTCTGTCATTGTCGGCAACAGCACAGGCTCATCAACTTGAACGGCTTTGGTCTTTATGCACCAGCAAGCAACTTCCTTTACAACAGTGCTGGAATATCAGCATGGCAGAGGCGATTCAATCAGCAAACGCAACTCGAATAGTTAAACTGCTGACAAATCACCCAGACTATGTATTGGCTAATGAGCTATCGTTAGGTCTTGTAATTCAATCGCTGGCTTTTTTAACCGCTGAAGATTTTACCGAATCAGTTATATCCTCAATACAGCCAGCGCTCACAATTTATCTCGATGGCCGAAGTACACAGACGATTCCAGAATTAGCAACGCTTGTTGCAACCTATCTAACGGAAATAGATATCCTAACAATACCTTTTCCTGAGCGAGAACAATGGCTCAAAAATATCTTTCAGGACAAACAACCCTCTGAGTTTTTCCTCGCCGAGCAGGCAGCACTATCACAAAACAAGGACATCATGTATGCACTTCTAGAGCAAATTGTTAAAGAGCAAAAAACGCCGCCTATAGGTCGATACTACCTATTTTTTGACAGCCCTTACTTTTTGCCTTATCAAAATGAAGCGCGATTTTTAGCATTAAAAGAAGAGTACCATCGTAAACTACGAATTAAGTATCAGAATTTGAACTGGCAATTTTAAGCGGGATAGTAAACCCAGACGTCCTATCTCTGTGTAGGGTTTTCCCCTTATAAACATGTCTATATTCTTTATCTAACTATGAGTTGACCAGGAAAATAGTGTCGATTACTACACTTTGGCTTTGTGACCTCCTGAATATCGTTGATGAGGAGCGAGAGAGTTCCCCACTTATAACTCGACCGATATCTGTGAACGCAGTGCCACCATGCTTTATTCGGCTATTACTATCCTACGTCTGCCCTAATTTTCTAGTCTATTGACCCGTTAAAGTCTTTTTTTTAACTTTTTCGGGTCCATAGTGAAATTGTGCTTTATTAAGCCTAAATTTGACAGAGACGTTTTCTTAAGTAGACGCCTAAAACAACTAAAGGAATCAGAAGTAAAACTGGTGGCTCGTTTACATTCATCAACCTGACGTTATCAATTATCAAACTTGCCCCGATAAAGTCATCAACTTCTCCTTCTGATAACCTAAAATCAAGATATAACTCATTCATATCCTGAGTAGCAAAGTTAAGATTAAAAACACTTACACCAAATTTATTTTGAGTAATTTCCATACTGTCGATTAATAAGCCGACTTGTCCGCTCTCATTAAAATATCTTGTGCCATCAAAAAAAGCCACATTCAAGCTGGAAGGCATAAGGCCCAAGCCGTCCCCCTCAACCAGTACCTCCCATTCGAAACTCAGTGTTTTGTTAAAAAAATTAAAGTCCTCAGCTAAGTCGAATTGATAAAATAAAATATTTTCACTTAACGCTGCTGATAACCAAGAAGAGCTATTACCTGGTTCGCTATAATACCCAATGTTTAATTTGGCTTTGCAGTCGTTACCTGAATTAATAATTTCAAAGTCATTACCAATATTCAACTCCCCAAATCCATCAGTACTTTTATGCCAATTTTCGAAACTACAACTTTCAAAGCCTCCGTTACTGATAATATTTGCGCTGGCGTATTGACTAAACAAAAGCCAAATAAATATGATTGAAAAACGACAATAGTTCATTTCTAGCCCCTATATAAATTAGTTTTGAATTGAACAACTTCTCATGGAACCGCAAATTTGAGTGAGAATATCGAGTTGAGCTTTCTGAGAACTTCTGATGTGATCATTAGTTGCACATGAGTTAAGTAGAGGTTTTAGTTTTGAAGCTATTTCTCCAGTTATTTTCGGTGCTGTGTCCAATAGTTTTATCATCATCCAAACGCCAGGCTTGCTAATTTGAGGAAACTTGAATGATTTAACGATGCTGTATTCGAAAACTGTCGTATCTAAAGACTTTAAAACATCTTCTATAAGTAAGGATGCTAGGACTTTTGATATAGTATTGTAATATTCGATTATTTTTAAAGCTTGGCTCAAGTTGTCAAAATTATTTAGAATATGATCATCACAAAATTCCATCTGTTTATGAAAAGGAGACAATGATCTTACTGAGTCGGAGCTAATTGATATCGACAAATTATTGATAAATGGATTCATGTTACGTAATGGAGAAGCTACAATATCGATTGATTCAGAAATAGAGTTATTCATTTCAGTCCAATATCTCAACTCTCGATCTAAAACTCTATAAAGAGGATAGAGTACGTCGTTTGGTAGATGAGAAAGAACCAAATTAATTTCTGTTATATTTATATTAGCTATTTTTTCAATATCGGCAGTTCCCATTAGGCCAAGATCAAAACCTTTTTTAGTTACCTCTAATAAACTCGAAATGAAGTCCACAAAATCATCAAGAAACCTTTCTTTTTCTGACTCAAATGCTCTTATTTCTTTTTGGTAGAGCTCTCTATTGTGCTTAATTTCGGTAATCATTGCAGTAAGGTCTTCGGCTGTCAGAACTCCTAGCCCAATTCCTTGTTCCGATAAAGTTTGAATTTGTGCTGTAAGTGAAGTTAAATCCTTTTGAATAGCGTCTTTGGCACTGATCACATCAGAAGTAACCTTATTAGTTTCATCTTTAATTCGATTATCTAAGTCAGCATAACCTTCATTTAATTGAGACACTAACCGCTCCGATTCTGAAGTAATACTTGTTCTTAAGTCATTTCTCACATTCATTGTGAGATCAAATAGGACGTCTCTGTGATGGTTCATACCATGCTGTAGAGTTTTCGTTTGTTCAAATGCCTCATCTCGTATTTCTTGTGTTCGACCTATAATGAGATTCCACACTCCCAATAAGTCTGGGATAAACGTAGCTTGCAAAGCTGGTTCTACTGCTCCTTTTTGTGCATCATCATGTACAGTATTCGCTTCTGTTTGAATAACAGTTTGCAATTCCTCATTGTCATTCGCAAATGCTGGTGGATTAATTACTAGCAACGTAATTGAAGTAATAAGTAAAATCTTAAACGCTTTCATTAGTTTTCCTTGGGATTGTTTTATTTTCCTCTAAAACATATTTAAACTCGGCCAAATAACCTGAGTTTTTCCTGAAAAAAACTTGAATACTGGTGTCGATTCATACAACTACCTTTAGCCTATTTTGAACATCGTACTGTTCTTCATTGATGAACGCTTGGGAAAGCCCAACTCTTCTGTTGGAACAGAAATAGATGAGTGGTTATTAGGGATGTTTACTCGTATGAATATAAATTGTGAAGATTTAATAAAAACTAATATAACAGGAAAGTTATCAGATTTTACTGTAGCAGATTTCGATAAAATCCATGAAAATGATAGAGATGGAAAGGGGTTAAAATCCCCTTAATAACGATTTTCAACTCTGGCTAGCAACAGTTGGTTTTGTTCAAGCCTCACAATTTATAGCCAACTGTTGTAAGTCGCTTAAAACGAAATTTTAGAATTAATACCCTAAAACATTTTTGTCCAAAAACGAGTTTAAACGACGTCTTTTTAGCTCTCAATTTTGCCTCTAAAATAACTTTGTTTCTGCGAAACTATCTAATTTCGCAATCTAATTTAAATCAGTAAACTAGCTATAATTAAGTAAGTCTGCTACTAATATTTGAGTTATTATGAAATCTGAGTAACCCAAAATTAAGGAATGACTTTGTGTGCTTTAAATTATTGATTACCTCATTATTTTTACTGTTATTAAATGGATGTATGACTCTAGCGCCGAGTGAACAGTCTCTTCTAGCCAATCAAACTCCGATAGCCTCTTACGACTATGCAGAAACGCTGAACAATATACGAATGTTAAACCCAGATATTCACGCAGACATTGTTGAGGTTGAACAAAAAGATGGAAACAAATCCGTTGGCATTCATGTAAAACAAAAAAATCCCGAGTTTGTCGTTTTATACTTTGGCCCGAATAACTTCCCAATTGAAAAGCACTACATAAACGTGTTGCCCTTGATGTTAGAAATGAATGCGGATGTCTATTGGTTTGATTATAGAGGTTTTGGCTTTACCGGTGGTGAAGCGACACTCGCAAGCTTAACAAGCGATGCTAAACACGTCTTCAACACCATTAACAATAAATCCGACAACTCAATCGTGGTCCATGGTTTATCGCTTGGCAGCATCTTAGCGATAGACTTAGCCGCTAATGAAAAGGTGTCACACCTTGTATTAGAAGGCAGCGTATCGAATGTGAATGACTGGATGGACGAAGTATTTGTGAATGAAGCAAAGTACTCCTATGGCATTCCAACATTACTCGGTTACGTGATTAAACCTTTTGTAAACGTAAAACCATCTAAAGAGCTATTGGAAATTGATAACGTAAGCTCACTCAATAAACATGAAGGTAACTTGTTAATGTTATCAGCAGAAGATGACTGGGAAACACCGCCGAGCATTAATAAAAGCTTATATAAATCATTAACGAATATTAAGAATAAAGAGCTGCATGTTTTTGAAAATGTCGGCCACCTTAATTTACTGACAAGCCCCAATGTGGTTGATACTTACTTGAAGTTTTTGAGGCGATAGTACGTTTAGGGAAAAGAACGGCTTGGTTTATTTAGGTAACTTTTATGCAAGTTACCTAAATAAAGAGGTCAAATTTAAAATTGATAGTTCACCGACAGTCTTATCGTACGCGGTTCAAAGGCGTGGTAATGAATATCTTCAACAGGGTTCATTTCTGACGCTAATTGAGACTCGTAAAAGTAGTCAATATCGTGGTCGTTACTGTTTGTTAAATTTAACACGTCCACTTTGTAAGTCAGTGGGCCATCGCGGTAACCCACTCTTAAGTTACTGATAAAGCTCGCATCAGAATAAACCGACCCATCTTCGATTAATGGACG
Organism: Psychrosphaera aestuarii; assembly: GCF_017948405.1. Taxonomy (NCBI): domain Bacteria; kingdom Pseudomonadati; phylum Pseudomonadota; class Gammaproteobacteria; order Alteromonadales; family Pseudoalteromonadaceae; genus Psychrosphaera; species Psychrosphaera aestuarii. Next base: position 56,590 of record NZ_CP072844.1, read on the forward strand.
TTTACCAAAATATCTCAGCCTAAAACTACCAAACCAAGCATCGTCAATATCCACATTTACACCCGCTTGAACAACGTGTTTTGGTGCGCCAGGAATTAAGTCGCCACCGTCTGGATTACCCGAAAATTTGGCTTCTGTGTACGCGTATTCTAAATCAACGCTTAACGTTTCATTAAAATAGTAATAGGTGGTTAGCTCTAAACCATGACGTTCAGACGCGTCGCTGGCTTCAGTATTACCGGCATCGCCAACAAATAGTAATTCGCTGTCTAATTCTAATTGCCATAATGCAATAGAAACGTTAAACAATTCACTCATGTAGCCGCGTAAACCTAGTTCGTAGCCTGTTGATTTAACAAGAGGATTTACTGCGTCAACTGCGTCACCGTTTGATGGGTCAATGCGTATTGTTGTGCCTCTAGCATCATTAGAGTGGAAGCCCTGGCCGTATGAAAGGTAACCTTCCCAAGCGTCATTGATTGAATAAATAATATTGGCTTTTAAAGAGGTTTGCGAGTCGTCGGACTCACCACTATTAGCCGCAAGATTAACGTTATTTATATTTGTTAGACCCATACCATTGCCAACGAGATCACGCACATCAAAGTCGTAGAAATCATGGCGAAGCCCAATCACAGTGCGAACGCGTTCATTCCAGTCAATGCTGTTTTGCCAGTAAGAACCTAAGCTAAATTCATCCACGCTGTCACGACGAATAGTACCAAGACGTTGACGTTCTTTAGTGCGGAATAAACCAACTTCTGCAACATCATCATTACGAAGCTCAACGCCAACCACGTTGTTCATAGGCATGCCATTCGATAGCTTTATTTCGTCTAATGTATAGCTTAGTGAACCGCCCCAAATAGTACGTTCGTCAACTTGTTCAAACTGATCGCCATCAAGGGTATCGTCCAGCATGTAAGTAAAGTTTGACCACAATGTCATGTCGTAGTTGATGGTATAGGCATTTGCTTGCCACTGACCTTGTTGCCAATCGACACTTAAACTATAACGCGATGATTCGCCACCTACGCTGGTATCAAGTGAACCAAATTCGTCGATTAAGCCAGACTCAACGGCACGACCCGGTATTTGATCGGCGCTGTTCCATGTATTGTCATAGGCCATAAATGTTGCGCTAACAAAACCGTCTTCTAATTCATAGGTTTGCTTAAGCAATGCATTTGTTTTATCTAAGTCTTCGTTTATGTCAGTCCAAGGGCCGTCATATCCGGTATGAGAAAAGGCATATAATGTATCGCCACCAGCTATTTCAGCATCGTTAAGCACAACAAAACGATGATAGTTGTCTTCACCTAGCGTAAGTTCAACTTGTCCCTGTTCTACTTTTTTAAACGTAGAGAACGCAGCATGACCTGCACCACTGAAGTCACCAACATCGGCGTAGTAAGATCCCTTTTTGTAACTCAAACGTTCAACCGTCTCTGGTATTAAAAAGTTTAAATCTGTATAACCTTGGCCGTGACCGTGCGAGCGCATGTTAACGGGCATACCATCAACAAAAGTAGAGAAGTCGGTGCCGTGGTCTAAATTAAAGCCACGCAAAAAGTATTGGTTCGCTTTTCCTGTGCCGCTATGTTGAGTCACCACCATTCCAGGAACTAACTCTAATACTTCACCTGTTCTTAATAACGGTCGGATTGAAATCTCTTCTTGGCCAACAAGACCTTCAGATGCGGATATGGCGTCACCGATTAAATTTGTTTTACGACCTTCAACAGTAATAGTTTCAAGCGTATTGCTTGCCTGCTCAGCCGCCTCTGCAGTTTCTGCTGTAACAGAAAATGGCATTGCTGATGATCCTAAAACGATTGGTAACAGCCATTGATTATGCGTCATTTGGTATCCTTTCATGTATTAATTCGGAAAACAGCCAGCAGTGTTTTCTATTGTGGGTATTATACGGATACCTCATAAAATTGGATGCAGATAAAATCTGTTCATATGATTAGTTTGTGGAATAGTCGAATTGTGTGGAAAGCCACCACCAAAGCCTTTGTGTTGTAGACCGTTTTTACAACAAAATGGTTGCTGAGTTATTAATATTCTATAATAATTGCGCGCTTCTTCAGTGAAGCCATACGAGGTTGGCAGCCCGCTACCACGGTGAATTGGAGTATAAAATGAGTGAATTGTTAGGCATTGCCATTTTGATATTATTTGGCGCTTTGTTTGCTATGTCAGAAATTTCCATCGCTGCTTCACGGAAAATTAAGCTCAGAGTTATGTCCGATGAAGGTGATGAAAGAGCAGAGGCGGTAATCCGCTTACAAGAGCAACCTGGCCGCTTTTTTGCCATGATCCAAATTGCGTTAAATGCCATCGCTATCCTCGGAGGGATCATTGGTGAGCAAACACTTACTCCCTATACTTCTAAATTAGTTGCGTTGATATACACCGGTCCCTTAGCGGAGCAAATTAGCTTCTTGTTGTCTTTTCTAGCCATTACATCTTTATTTATACTGTTTGCCGACTTATTACCAAAGCGCATCGCCATGATCATGCCAGAAGCCGTCGCTGCAAAAATCGTTGGTCTAATGAACATCATCACTTATGCCCTTACCCCACTTGTGATGTTTTTTAATAGTATTACTAACCTAGTTTTACGTATTTTTAAAGTGCCAACGGTACGCGAGGACATCGTCACCACGGAAGATATCGTTGCAATGATGGACGCTGGCGCAGAACACGGCTCATTGCGGCAACAGGAGTATCAACTGCTGGGTAACGTGTTTGAGCTTGAAGGTCGTACTTTGCCCACAACCATGACAACTCGAGATGCCATTGTTTATTTCGATTTAAAAGATGACAGCGCCACCATTAGCGCAAAAATCCTTGAGCATCCTCATAATCATTTTTTAGTATGCGATGGTCATTTAGATCGCGTGGTTGGCTCGGTCGAGTCAAAGCAAATATTGCGTCAGCTTCTCAAGGGCGAACCCGCACATTTACAAGAAAGTATCATCCAAAAAGAGCTGTTTTACTTACCGGAAACACTCACGCTTTCAGAAGCCCTCAACGAATTTAAGTCTACAAAGCAACCATTCGCTATTGTGGTCAACGAATACGCCATGATTGTTGGTCTTGTTACGTTAAAAGACTTAATGAATAACTTTATGGGTGACTTGATTAACACACACGGTGAAGAGCAGATAGTGCAACGTGATAGTAACTCTTGGTTAGTTGATGGCGTGACACCTACAGTGGATTTAATAAAACTCCTCAATATTGAGGCTTTCCCTGATAATAACCAATATGAAACCATTGCCGGTTTTTTGATTTATACCTTAAAGCGTATACCCAAACGAACTGATTATGTTGTGCATTCTGGTTATAAGTTTGAGGCGATTGATGTTGATGGCATCAGAGTCGAGCAGCTACTCGTTACACGTTTAACCGACCTGTCGGCCTTAAAATCTGCTGACGGTACAGTCGATTAAACCTTTTAAGTAACGTCGCCTACCACCAAGCTAACTGGTTACCGCTTGGTGGTAGATTTGTATTTATGTATCTGCCTTATTTTTTAAGAACATAAATCTCACCATCGAAGCTGCCTTGAATGGTCAGCCCTTGACTCGCTAACTCTTGTAAGTATTCGATGTGGTCATTAGTGATATTTTGTCCCGGTACGAGTAATGGAATCCCTGGTGGATATGGTGTCACCAAGCCGGCACAGATTCGGTTATTAGCCTTACTCATTGGCACAGATTCACGCTCACCATAAAACGCATCACTTGGAATACATGCTAGGTCTATAGCAGGTAGGTTTTCTGGCAAGCGAGATTTTCTTGTGGATTTTGATAGCTTAACCTTGCCGCTGTCTAATTTTTTCAACGCATTGTACAAGCGTATGATTTTTGATCGAGTACCGCCAAGTGTTAGTAAAACCAAGATGGTGCTGTGAGTATATTTTTCTATCTCTAATCCAATCTCATCTAATAGATATTTATGAATATCCTTTAATGAATATGGTAGTTCGCTAATGTCGATAAGAATTTTTAACGGATCGTGTCCCATATTATCACCACTAAAGTGTGGAAATATTTTCATAAAGTCTTCTTTACCAAGCACTTTAATTTTTTTGAGTGACGCCATCTGTTGTTTAAACTCTCCAACATGATTCAATAATCCGTTGAGTAATTTATACCCTTCCATCTCCAATTGTTTTTGGCAAACATCCAAAGACGCAATAAGCTGATATTTAGGCGACGTGCTCGCGTATATACTGTAAATTTCTCTAAAGAAATCGGCATCAAAGTCAGGATCGTTAATGTGAATATAAGACGCTTGTGAGAACGCCGATACGACTTTATGCGCCGAGTGAGTTATGTAGTCGGCGCCCGCGTGTATAGCCGAGTAATAACGGAAATTTGGATGGAACAATGAATATGCAAACCATGCCTCATCAATAAATACCTTGATGCCGTTTTGGTGAGCATAATCAACAATCTGCTTCAAATCGCTAAGTAAACCGTCGTAAGTACAACCCGTAAGAACCAATAACTTAGCATCTGTGTTTTGATCAATTGTTAACTTAATATCGGCCAACGATGGCGGGGCAAAAATGCCGTATTTGGGATTTAGTATACTTGCCAAATAGATAGGAAAACTTGCCGATTGCAAAATGCCATAATGTACGGATTTGTGACAATTACGGTCAATGATTACCTTATCTCCCTTACGCAACAATGTTTGTAAGATAATCTTATTCGAAGTAGAGGAGCCATTAGTAACAAAGTACGTGTGATTGACTTCAAATGTTGCCGCGGCTGATTCTTGCGCGCGTCCAATGGTGTTTGTGCTATCAGATAAAGAGCCCAGTGAGTCTACCGACACCGACAAATCGCCAACAAACACATTGCGGCCATAAAACTGATAAAAGTCTTTGATATATGGTGAATTTCTAAAACTAGAGCCACCACTATGTCCTGGCGTATGCCAAGAATCATTCGACTCTCCTACGTATCGACGGTAAGCCGTCCAAAATGGCGTTTCTGAGCGATCATCGAAGTCGTTGATCATATAGCCTAAAATCGCTTCAGGATCTGAGATTACTTCATCTTTAAAGAAATAAGATTCTATTTCCTCAGACTCGTTAACGATCTCCAGCCCTTTCGTGTCGTCACCAATAACATAAACCGGCAACTCTAGGCGAATTGCCTTTAACTCTTCAATAAAGTGGCTATATATTTTCTCGCCAGCTGTATTATGTATATCCCAACTAAGAACAACCGCTTGAATATCGCCATCTTCCTTTACACAGTTCAGTGCCTGAGATAGATCTAGAGATTCAATGATATCTATTTGAATATCATCTCGTTCAAAGTTTGGAATAGATTTCGATAAATTAGTTGAGATATCTTGTAGGGTTACAGGATCATGCTCAATTAACAAGATACGAAGTACAGGTAACATAGGTGGATTCGCATTTTAATTTGATAGTTTTGCTAGCATAACCAAAGGATTGGTACTTGTGAAATTAATACTTTGCTAATGCTACCTTAATATTTAACGGTGAATAGGTCACGCTGGTTGTGCCGGTTTGTTTATAAGTGCGAACACTATACTTAACATTGCAAAAGCAGGTACTGTTATCGCTAAAGACAAGGCGCCACTTGGAAAGAAGTACCCAACAACGATGCCAACAATTGACGTTATAGTAAATTGTAAAAAACCAAGCACTGACGACGCTTTACCGGCACATTCTGGGAACGGTGCCAGAGCCATACCAATCGAACTTCCCAGGCTAAAAGAAAAACCAAAGCTTCCAATGCTTAAAAATACTAAATACTGAGTTAATGTATCTGGGTTTGGGATCACAAAAAACATAGCCGATGACAGGATCATCAAGGCTAAGCCGATGTAACAGGTTACTTTTGCTGACGTTCTACTAATCAGTTTGGTTGCACAAAATGCAGCAAACATAATTAAAAATGCGTTACTACCAAATACCAAGGAAAACTCGGTTGGCGTGAGACCTAAGTTGTCAATTAACAAGACCGGAGACTTAACGACATACTGAACAATAAACGCCATTGCCGCCATCGATGCAATGGCATTTGGTATAAATCGTGGATCAGATGTAATGGTCCAAAAACTTTTTGACTGTGGCTTGCTTCGAGCTTTTACTTGCTCACTGCAACTATTTGAATCAGCTTGCTTTTCATTGCAGTTCGACGTTAAAACATGAGTATTGGTTTCGGTCATTTTAGCTTTACTAAATATAAAGGTAACAATACCTAATACCACCAGCAGACCAAAGCAGTAACGCCATCCGAATTGAATTGATATGAATCCACCTAATAAGGGCGCGAGTGCCGGCACAATACTTTGCGCACCATTTAAAATAGAATAGATTTTGGCACTTTCAGCTTCATTAAATAAGTCTCGTACCACGGCCAAAGCAGTTACGGCACAACCACATGCACCAATCCCTTGAATAAGGCGACTAGCGATTAACGTTTCCAAGTTTGTGGCGACCGTTGCCAAAATAGAAGCGGCTATATAAATTAATAAAGAAATAAGGGCGATGGGTTTTCGGCCATATTTATCGGACAAGGATCCTAAAAAAAGTTGGCCTATTCCCATGCTAATTAAATAAAAGAAGATACCGAGTTGAACATTATCAACACTGGTATTTAAGTCGTTGGCAATTAACAAAACAGCGGGAAGATAAATATCAACAGGCAACAAATTCAAAATCATGAAAAACATCATCAACCAAACAATTCCGTTTTTGCTTAGTGTACGTGTATTCCTTGAAAAACTATTTTGCACGTCATTACTGTTTAACGAATCCGACAACTCAGTCCCCTGTCTTTCTATTTATAATACAACGCGGCCACTGTGACTGCTGCGCTGCATTATAAGGCGCTCTTTCTGATAAACAAGCGTGGTGTAGATTACCCTAATCAAAGATCACAAAAGTGATAACTGACTATTTTAAAGGATCATTGTTACGCTTAAACCACCAGCGTCCTTATTTTTCAGATTTAAAGAGCCTGAGTGCGCTAACACGGCCTTTTTAGCAATTGCCAATCCTAGTCCAGCTCCGCCACTATTACGCTCTCTTGCATCACTATGGCGATAAAAAGGTTCGGCTATTTTAGATAATAAATAGTCGGGGATCCCTGGGCCATCATCATCAATAACAATACAAACTTCTTCATCTAACGCTTCAATTTTTACTTCTATGGTTTTATTGGCATAACGAATAGCATTTCGAAGAATATTCTCAATTGCACTGGATATAATATTTTGATCAATTGTAATTGTTATATTGGGAATGGTTTGAATATGAATCTGTTTACCCAATATCTCAGCCTCAAACTCTGCATCTTGCAAAATTGGGCTTAATACATCTGATAACACAGTTGACTGAAGGTCTAAGTGTTGCTGCTTGGTCTCTAAGCGTGACAACATTAATACTGAGCCTATCATCTGATCAAGCTGTTCAGCTTCTTTTTCAATGCGAGCAAGATAATTCTCTCGCTTTTCACCCTTTGTTTCTTTGGCTAATCCGGCTGCCAATGATAAGCGTGTTAACGGTGAACGGAGCTCATGAGATATATCAGCGAGCAATCGCTTTTGCACACCCATCGATGTTTCTAGTTGCTCGGCCATGATATTAAAGTCGCGTGATAATTCCCCGAGTTCATCTTTGCCAATGTATTCTTCCTCAACTCGACTATTTAAATTCCCTTTACCTATTTTATCTGCTGATTCACGTAACGCTCTTATTGGCCTTACAATGCTTCGAGTAAACAAAAAGCTGAGTCCTAATGATACTAGTATTGGTACTGTTAATTTTATCCACAGTGGCATTAAGCTAAACTTGATTAACAACGGCGGATTCCGCTTGGGGCTTATTTCATACAAGTAAAACGTTTGATTGTTGATGGTTAGCTTTGCAGGACCGATCGCGTGATAAAACTCGGTAAATATGTATTGCGGCGTCAGATCATCTAGATCGGATAACAAATTCAAATCTATGTTCGCTGGCAGTGGCGCGCTTAGCACAGACAATTCAGACGTTGGGCCTTTTAAAAATAGTTCTCGCTTACGTGATGAGCGATGCAGCAGTCTTTTTAACTGAGCGCTAGAAGGAATCCCGGCAAAACGCTCTTGAATAAATAATGCATACTTTTGTATTGAGCGTGCTTTTCTATCGTCTAACGGTTTAGATACGAGGTCTGTAAAACTAACCGAGCTAATGACTAATAAGATCACAATTGTTACAGCAATTGAACACCAGAACCAAGCAAACACTTTGAATAACAGGCTATTTAAGCGTCCCATTATTGACCTCCGACCATAATATAACCTGACCCTCTAATAGTATGAATACGTTCATGATGGGAGTATTGCCCGATTTTTTTTCGTAGGTTACTCACGTGCATGTCAATAGAACGGTCATAAGCGGCTAAGCGTCGCCCAAGAACTTCTTGGCTAATTTTTTCTTTGCTGATAATCGAAAGTGGATCTTTTAGTAGCAGGTTTAAAATTTCAAATTCGGTGCCTGTTAACGTTATCGTATTCTGGTTTACTTTCACTGTTCTACTTTGTAGACAAAGTTCTATGTCTTCAAATACAACGGTATGATTGTTCTGCGGTTGAGTAAGTAAATCTACTCGGCGGACCATGGCTTTTACACGTGCTAATAGTTCTCTGTGATTAAATGGTTTAGCAATATAATCATCTGCACCGACTTCCAAACCATAAATACGATCGTAGTCTTCACCTTTAGCGGTGAGCATAATAACGGGAGTTGATTTTGTTTTACGCAGTTGCTGTAAAACTTCGAAACCGTTAAGAGATGGCAACATCACATCAAGCAATATAAGATCAAAAGACGATGTGAGCGCTACATTTAGTCCTGATTGGCCATCATGTATGCACTGAACTGTAAAATCATTACTCATTAGGTAATCAGATAGCAGTTGAGTTAACTCAGTATCGTCATCGATTATTAATACAGACTTATTATTCACATAATTCTCTTTTTTAAACGTTATGTTGGTATTTTATTCAAAAAATCACACTAACCGTTAATCTTTACATTACTTTGCATTGTCTTGGCGTTTATTTGCATTGCACTCGCTAATATTAATTCAACTTAACAAAGCGAGGTGCTTATGAAAACTAAATTACTATTACCTTTAACTGCGTTTCTAGCGTTGGCTAGCGTTACCATTTCAGAACCAGCTCATGCTATTGGTAAACATCAAGGTTATGACATTGAGAAACAAGAACGCACTCCAATGATATTGACAGATAGAGCGGTTAATAAACTTGGCTTGTCGGAAGAACAGCAGGAAAAAATACAGGCATTATATGACCAGGCCAAAGTGACCACTGCAAAAGACAAAGAGCAACTCGGTTCACTTAAAAAGCAATGGAAAACGTTAGCAAAAGAAGATGTATTAAATACTCAAGAACTTGAGGCTGTAGCAAATCAGCAAGCGCAAATTAAAGCGAAACTGAAGGTGAAACGCCTTCAATTGCATAAGGCTGTGCACAGCCTGCTGAGTGAAGATCAACAGGCTATGGTCGCAAAATTAAAACACAAGAAGCGTAAAGGGCAACGTAGACTGCAACGTGGTTAGTCCTTAACGCGTCCGTTCAGATTACTGTAACTTAAAGCTCGAAACTGATTCACTTAATGATGCGGCAAGTTGGGACGTCCCTCTTGCTGCTTTTTCATTGTTTCAGCTACATTGATGTTTTCTTGTGTGTCATGCGACAATTTATCAATAATACAAACGCCTGGTTTGATAAAGATCACGGTCGGCATTTAATACGCCTGAAATAACCAGATTAAAGTTATCGCTAAAAAAGATAAAGCACATTTTGTTACATCAAAGAAAATAAACATTTCGCAATAAATTCGATTTATCTTTAATATTTTCAATACAATAGATTTATGATTAAGGATAATGTAATGAAAAAAATAATCTTAAAAGCGGTAATGGCTATCGCAATTTTCGGGTCAAGTGCAGTCAGCGCGAACGACGTAAACTTTTCCGTTGGAACCGGCTTTCCATACCTCGTGACCGTAGAGGGCGCATACACGGTTAATGACAATTCAAATTTGTTTTTAAACTATAAGATTGGTTTAGATGACGGCTTTGCTTTTGGTTATCAACACGCCTTCGAAAATACAAATCATGTTATCGGTACTTATGTTGGAGCCGTTGGCATTAAAGATAGTAAATGTGACGACTCTCCTGAGGCTACAGACTATATTGAGCGTATTGCATCTTCTTTTGGTTGCGCGTTGCAGTCGGCGTTTGGCGATGAAACAACACAAGGTATAGCCGCTTTTTATGGTTATAGCTTTTCTGGATTAAATAATCCGGGTTGGCACTTACGCTTTGAAGCCGGTTATGGCAACAATAAAAATAGAGAGAACAATACCGGCCATTTTAACTTTAGTGCACGTTATCAGTTTTAACTGAATATTAACTAAACTGCGCCTTTCCTTTTAGCTATAGCCCTCTATTCTTATATGTGTTGTGAAACTAAAATACAGTTAGCAACGTAAACCTCCACGTTAATAATTGTAATTAAAAGGAAAGTAATATGACTAAGGCTTATGCAGCGGAAAGTGCTGGTGCAAAATTAAAACAAGTAGACATTGATTTAGGCGAATTGGGATTACAAGACGTTCTTATCGATGTTGAGTACTGCGGAATTTGTCACTCAGATTTATCGATGATTAATAATGAGTGGGGAATGTCTTCTTACCCTCTTGTGGCGGGCCATGAAGTTGTAGGAAAAATAAGTGCAATTGGCGACAATGTAAAAACCCTCAAAGTCGGCCAAACGGTTGGCTTAGGATGGCACTCTGATTATTGCCAAGCTTGCAATAGCTGTGGTACTGGCGATCATAACCTGTGTGATACAGCCGAGTCGACCATTGTAGGTCGTCATGGCGGATTTGCAGATCAAGTAAAGGCTAACGAAGCTTCTGTTATTGCGTTACCAGAAGGAATGGATGCTACTACCGCTGGACCTCTTTTTTGCGGCGGCATTACTGTATTTAACCCAATGGTTCAATTTGATGTAAAACCGACAGATAAAGTCGCAGTGATTGGTATCGGCGGGTTAGGTCACATCGCATTACAATTTTTAAATGCATGGGGCTGCGAAGTCACTGCGTTTACGTCAAGCGAAAGTAAGACTGAAGAAGCCAAGAAACTCGGCGCACATCACACTATCAACTCCCGTAGCGAAAAAGAAATTGAAGCAGCTGCTGGAAAATTTGATTACATACTATCAACAGTAAACGTTAAGTTAGATTGGAATCTTTATATTTCGACTTTAAAACCAAAAGGTCGCCTTCACTTTGTTGGCGCTACATTAGAGCCTCTTGATGTAAGTGTCTTCGGTTTGATGGCAAAACAACGTTCTATATCGTCGTCACCAGTCGGAAGTCCATCTACCATTAAGTCGATGCTGGATTTTGCATTACAGCACGATATCAAGCCACAAGTAGAGTTTTTTGACTTCGATAAAATTAACGATGCAATTGAACATTTAGAGAGCGGAAAAGCCCGTTATCGCATAGTGTTAAAAAAATAGCGATAACGTAGCTTTGGGTTACTTTGATTAGTTAGTTATTTTGTGCACATTGGCTTTTGTGTACTGTTTAAAAACATTGGCTGAGTTACTTTTAAGTGTTCAGTCAATTTTTTAATTCTTGTTTCATTTGATGGATGTGTCGACAAAAATTCAGGTGGCGCGCCGCTGCTTACTTTAGCCATATTTTTCCAAAGTTTTATTGCCGCTTGCGGGTTAAATCCAGACTGAGCCATCAGTTCTTGCCCAATAATATCGGCTTCTTTTTCATGAGTACGACCGTATGGCATTAACACGCCGTATTGTAGGCCCACACCCAATCCAGCCATTACTAAACCTTGAGTTTGTTGATCTTGCCCAGACAATAAAACCCCAGTTAGCTGCAATGTTCCTTGAGCAACAGAGCTTGAAGATAAGCGCTCATTGGAGTGATTGGCTATAACGTGGCCGACTTCATGCCCCATAATGGCGGCTAACTGATCTTGGTTTTCCGTTATTGCTAAAATACCGGTATACACACCTATTTTACCACCAGGCAAGGCGAATGCGTTAATTTGGTCCGATTCAAATAACACCACTTCCCAATCACCTGAATGTGCCGATTTGCTAACGTTTGGTGTAATTTGGTCAGCGACACATTGAACAAATTTAATTAGGTTTTTATTTTGGCTAATAGGTATTTCTTGTTTCATTTGTTCAAAAGACTCTGAACCCATTGCAGACATTTTCTCGCCCGAAAACATCGTAATTTGACTACGCCCTGTCGGGGAAGTACTACAACCGGACATGACAAATACTAAGCCTATGGCTACGAGAACTTTAATTATTACGTTCATTATTAATGCGCCTTAAAATTATGTTTTACTTACTATAATTTAGATTATTGTAAATGTTGAGCAAATACCCTAATAAATAGCGTATTGAGCCACCCATAAAAATCAAACCATACTTTCAAAAATGCCAAAGCATTGTTTTATATAGATTTAAATAAAAATAAACCTTTGGGCCATTTATTGCTACTAATACCTATATATTAGAATAATAACTAGGGAATCTAATGAAATTAAAAACTATTGCTTCAGCTATCATTATCAGTACAACGTTAACAGGATGCGTAGTCCACGTTGGTCATAGCAACGCAGCTGATATCGAGCTTAACCAGGAGCTAATATTAAATACTTCGGAAGTAGACTCATTGTTTGTCGATAATGGGGCTGGTTCTATTGATATAGTTGGCATAGATGGCCAACAAGACATAAAAGTTATGGCGAATATCTGGACCGATGAAGCGAATAACTACAAATTATCTTTAACAAAGTCGGGAACGCGCGCTGAATTAATTGCACATTCCAATCAATCGTCTTGGAATACAAACGGTAACTCTTCAAAAATAAACTTAACAATCACGATGCCACAGAAATTGGCCTTAGAAATTGACGATGGGTCGGGATCGATTAGCGTCGCAAACTTGAATAACTCACTAACGATTGATGATGGCTCTGGTGAAATTAAAGTGTCCGATGTAACGGGTGTGGTTAAGATTGAAGACGGCTCAGGCGGTATTGAAGCGACTAACATTAATGGAAATTTAACAATATCCGATGGCTCTGGCTCTATCGAGGTTGCAGATGTAACCGGTGACGTAAAAATAAAAGATGGCTCTGGTGAGTTAGGAGTTCGTCGCGTAAGTGGCGGCGTAGACATTGATGACGGTTCTGGCTCTATTAGTGTTGTTGACGTCAAAGGTTTTACTAAGATAATCGATAACTCTGGAAATTTACGCGTTGAGAATATCGATAATACTGTCTACATCGAAGATGGCAGTGGCGATATTACTGTGAGAAATACAAAAGGGTTAGAAATTAACGGTGCAGGTAGTGGTCAGCTATATATAAAAGAAATAAATGGTCCAGTTTCGTTAGATAACTAATAAGGGTCTACCATGAATATTCTGAAACAATTATTCATTCATTTAGTCGGCGGCACTTTAGTATTGCTAGGGCTGATTTTTATAGTCGTTCCTGGACCGTCTTTATTGCTCTTAATACCTGGCCTGTATATTTTAAGTTTTGAATACGAAATTGCGAGAGTATGGCTTAGAAAATGCCAAGTCATGTTAAAAAAGAGTGCAAATTGGCTCGATAATAAAATACGAGCACGACGTTATAAGCACTAACCTGGTCATTATCGTTAAACTTTAGTTTTAGTTTTAGTTTTAGTTTTAGTTTTAGTTTTAGTTTTAGTTTTAGTTTTAGTTTTAGTTTTACGCAGACAATAAAAAAGGCTCCCATTCGTTAGAACAGGAGCCTTTCTTTTATCTTTTTTGTTAATCAGTTTACAGCTGACTGCAACCTCTTAACAACGCAGAATTACGCTACGATTGATGCTACAACACCAGCACCAACTGTACGGCCACCTTCACGGATTGCGAAACGTAGACCTTCGTCCATCGCGATTGGTGCGATTAGCTCAACAACCATCTTGATGTTATCACCAGGCATTACCATTTCTACGCCTTCTGGAAGCTCAACTGCACCAGTTACGTCAGTTGTACGGAAGTAGAACTGTGGACGGTAACCTTTGAAGAATGGAGTATGACGACCACCTTCTTCTTTTGATAAAACGTATACTTCTGATTCGAACTTAGTGTGCGGCTGGATTGAACCAGGCTTCGCTAGTACTTGACCACGTTCAACTTCATCACGCTTAGTACCACGTAACAATGCACCAATGTTCTCACCTGCACGACCTTCGTCTAGAAGCTTACGGAACATTTCAACACCTGTACATGTTGTAGTCGTTGTATCTTTGATACCAACGATTTCTACTGAGTCACCTGTGTTAATGATACCTTGCTCAACACGACCTGTTACTACTGTACCACGACCTGAGATTGAGAATACGTCTTCGATAGGCATGATGAATGGCTTATCGATGTCACGCTCTGGCTCTGGAATGTAAGTATCTAGTGCTTCTGCTAGTTCGATGATCTTCGCTTCCCACTCTGCTTCGCCTTCAAGAGCTTTAAGAGCTGAACCAGCGATTAGTGGAAGGTCGTCACCAGGGAATTCGTATTCTGAAAGAAGTTCACGAACTTCCATTTCTACTAATTCTAGTAACTCTTCGTCATCAACCATGTCACATTTGTTCATGAATACGATGATGTAAGGTACACCAACCTGACGTGAAAGTAGGATGTGCTCACGTGTTTGAGGCATTGGGCCGTCAGTTGCAGCAACAACTAAGATCGCGCCGTCCATCTGTGCAGCACCAGTGATCATGTTTTTAACATAATCGGCGTGTCCTGGACAGTCTACGTGTGCGTAGTGACGAGTTGGAGTGTCATACTCGATGTGAGAAGTATTGATTGTAATACCACGCTCACGCTCTTCTGGAGCATTATCGATTTGTGCGAAATCTCTAACGTCACCACCGTATGTCTTAGAAAGTACTGCAGAGATTGCAGCTGTTAAAGTTGTTTTACCGTGGTCAACGTGACCGATTGTACCAACGTTAACGTGCGGTTTAGTACGTTCAAACTTTTCTCTTGCCATTTTTAAGTTTCCTTAAATTAAAGTGATCTAATTTTAGACCCAAATATTAATAATAAAATTTAATTTCTCGCTGACATTATTGTATCAGCAACATTGTTAGGCGCTTCCGCGTACTTTAGGAATTCCATAGAGTACGAAGCGCGCCCCTGAGTTGCTGAACGCAAGTCAGTGGCATAACCAAACATTTCCGCTAGTGGTACTTGAGCTTTAATAGCTTTCAGTCCTGCCGGAGCTTCATCCATTCCTTCAATCATACCGCGACGTCGATTTAAGTCACCTACTACATCACCCATAGATTCATCAGGTGTGATAACTTCAACTTTCATCATCGGTTCAAGAAGCTTAGGTTTAGCGTCTAAAGCGCCATTCCTAAATGCCATTGATGCAGCAATTTTAAACGCCATTTCGTTAGAGTCAACATCATGGAATGATCCATCGTACAACGTTGCCTTAACGCCAAGCATTGGATAGCCCGCAAGCACACCATTTTTCATTTGCTCTTGGATGCCTTTATCAACAGCTGGAATATATTCTTTTGGAACTGTACCGCCTACAATCTCGTCGGCAAACTCATAAGTAGTTTCACCTTCAATACTAATAGGCTCTAGCTTCAGCCAGACATGGCCATACTGACCACGACCACCTGACTGTCGTATAAATTTACCTTCAACTTGGACAGGTGCTGTAATGCACTCTCGGTATGCAACTTGAGGCTTACCAACATTACATTCAACACTAAACTCGCGACGCATACGGTCGACGATTATGTCTAGATGAAGTTCGCCCATTCCAGAGATAATAGTTTGGCCAGATTCTTCATCAGTCTCAACACGGAATGAAGGATCTTCTGCGGCCAGTTTGCCTAGGGCAACACCCATTTTCTCTTGATCAGGCTTAGATTTTGGCTCTACTGCTATAGATATAACTGGATCAGGGAACTCCATACGTTCTAGCGTAATTTTGTGATCAATATCACATAATGTGTCGCCTGTAATAACTTGTTTTAATCCTACTGCAGCAGCTATGTCACCCGCGTGAACTTCTTTTATTTCTTCGCGGTTGTTTGAGTGCATTTGAACAATGCGCCCAAAACGTTCTTTTTTGCCTTTAACTGGGTTGTATACACTGTCACCAGTTTTAACAACGCCAGAATAGACACGGAAAAACGTTAAGGTACCAACAAATGGGTCAGTGGCGATCTTAAATGCTAACGCAGCAAATGGCGCGTTATCGTCCGCTGGACGCTCACCTTCTGAATCATCTTCATTGATACCTGTAATAGCAGGAACTTCGGTTGGCGAAGGCATAAATTCGACAACCATATCAAGAACGGCTTGAACACCTTTGTTTTTGAACGCTGAGCCACACGCACAAAGAACAATTTCGTTATCAAGAGTACGTTGGCGTAACGCATCTTTGATTTCATGCTCAGTTAACTCTTCGCCTTCTAGATACTTATCCATTAACTCGTCATTAGCTTCTGCAGCCGCTTCGATCATCTCTTGGCGGAATGCTTCAGCGTCATTAACCATGTCAGCTGGAATATCTTCGTAAGTAAAGGTCATACCTTGGTCAGCTTCGTTCCAGTTGATCGCTTTCATTTTGAAGAGATCAACTACACCACGGAAGTTTTCTTCCGCGCCGATAGGTAATTGTACTGGCACAGGGGTTGCCCCCAGGCGATCTTTAACTTGTTCTACAACTGATAAAAAGTCTGCACCTGTACGATCCATCTTATTGACGAAAATCATACGAGGGACATGGTATTTATCTGCTTGACGCCATACGGTCTCTGTCTGAGGTTGTACGCCCGAAGACCCACATAACACTACTACAGCACCATCAAGTACACGCAAAGAACGTTCAACTTCAATAGTGAAGTCTACGTGCCCCGGAGTATCGATAATGTTGATACGGTGTTCATCAAACTGAGCATCCATACCACGCCAAAAACAAGTGGTAGCAGCAGAGGTTATGGTAATACCACGTTCCTGCTCCTGCTCCATCCAATCCATAGTCGCAGCACCATCATGTACTTCACCAATCTTATGAGAAAGACCGGTGTAAAAGAGTACACGCTCAGTTGTTGTCGTTTTACCAGCATCAACGTGAGCCACAATGCCGATATTTCGGTATTGTCCAATCGGTGTCTTACGCGCCATAAATTCCTCTGTGTTCCTGTATTATAATTTTGTTTTCTACCAACGGTAGTGAGCGAACGCTTTGTTAGCTTCAGCCATTTTATGAACGTCTTCACGTTTCTTAACAGCAGAACCTTTGTTATCAATCGCGTCAGCAATTTCGTGAGCTAGACGTAGCGCCATAGATTTCTCACCTCGTTTACGGGCAGCTTCAACTAACCAACGCATGGCTAGAGTGTTACGACGAACTGGACGAACTTCTACAGGAACTTGGTATGTAGAACCACCAACACGACGAGATTTAACCTCGACTGTAGGGCGAACGTTGTCTAGAGCTTCGTCTAAAACTACAAGGTGATCTTTACCTGTTTTTTCAGCAGCTACATCTAACGCGTTGTAGATGATTTTTTCAGCAACAGCTTTTTTACCATCTAACATTACTACGTTGATGAATTTGGTCAGTAATTCCGATCCGAACTTAGGATCTGGAAGAACTTTACGTTGACCTACGACTCTTCTTCTTGGCATTTTAAATTCTCCGGTTGCTTCAGGATAATCCCAAAACTAATAAATTAAGTTTGCTTGGCCTTACTAACGGAGAACCGTTATGATTTTGGCTTCTTCGTACCGTATTTAGAACGGCCTACTTTACGATCGGCTACGCCGGCACAGTCAAGTGCACCACGAACGGTGTGGAAACGTACACCTGGTAAGTCTTTAACACGACCACCACGGATTAAGATTACACTATGCTCTTGAAGGTTATGACCTTCACCACCGATGTAAGATGTTACTTCGTTACCATTAGTTAGACGAACACGAGCTACTTTACGTAGTGCAGAGTTCGGCTTCTTAGGTGTTGTTGTATAAACACGAGTACATACACCACGTCTTTGAGGACATGCGTCCAATGCTTCAGACATATTACGCTTTGTCTTCTGGCGACGAGGCTTACGTACCAACTGGTTAATAGTTGCCATTAAATAAGCTCCTGATTAGTTGTTACTACCCATTTGCGCACTATTGCGCCTCCCCCAAAATTAGGGGTGACGTATTCTAATGTTCAGTTTTTAAACTGTCAATCAAATGCGTCCTGGATCAAGTAAAAAGACGGTATCATGCTCAAATAACTGGATATTCTTTATTTATAGCTATGATCGCCAGTATCTGGCTAATTGATGATTTGCGGTTTTAGCTTGCTCATTTGGTAAAATTTAGGTGATTGACCAAAAAAACACTTAAACGCTTTACTGAAATGACTCGTGTTTAAAAAACCAACTTCAAAACCCGCTTCAGTAATTTGCATGCCTCTTTCCATTAATTTGGCCGCGAGTTTTAAACGCTCTTGCTGTTGAAAGGCAATTGGCGTGCAACCTAGGTGATTTTTAAATACATTAAAAAACTTTGTTCTTCCCATCACTGCAATCTTACATAAATGATCAATATCTATGGGCACTGCCAAGTGACTCAAGATATATTGTATTACCCTATTAATCTGATTAGCTTCTGGATCTTTTGCACTATGTGCAATTATAAAGTCACGGGACTGCTGTCTTAACAGGCGTGCACTGAGCTCATTAATAGCGAGGTCAATAAGGTATGCTCTGTCTGGTGTATTTTCAGAATATAGCGACACTATTCTTGTAAGCAATTGTTGGGTTTGCTCTGAATGGTGAGTGTGCAAGGCGGTTGGATTATATTGCCACTCACCAAAGTCTTGCAACATAGGCGCGCAGCTATTGAGGTTATCAGAGACTTGCTGTACTCGCTCCGAGGCAATCTCTATAGCAATACATGTTGTGGGTGAGTCTAGCTTAGCTATAGGAAAATCAATTTTAACGAGTTGATTTGGTGCCAATATAAAAGACTCATGTGGAGAGAATTCTATGTTGTCTCCGTTAATATGCATTATCTTTTTGCCAGTAACCATTCCACAGAACAGAATCTGGTCTGAGCGTAAGTCTACTTTCTTAGCTACTTGGTAAGTATCGTAGATACCTAATTCGCTGTGCTCTGCGGCAAAGCTAATCTTGTTTTCGACTAATGTTCTCGGTTCTCTTTTTATTATATTGCTAATCATTCTGTCTCCCTGCGGACTGCCAGTTAACAGAAATGAACTAGCAGCAAAGAACTCATTTGAAAATACAACTAATGTAACCTGTGTTTTGTCTAAAAAAACTACAAATATTAAGCACAAAAATAAAACAATAAGCAACTAAATATTAACAGGTATTTATTATGATCTATTCAAAACCCGGAACAGATGGTTCACTCATCACCTTCAAAGATACTTATGCTAATTTTATCGGCGGGGAATGGGTTGCACCAGTAGATGGTGTGTACTTTGACAATGTTAGTCCAGTCGACGGTAAAGCGTTTTGTAAAATACCTCGGTCAAACCATAAGGATATAGAACTAGCGCTAGACGCTGCACACAAAGCAAAAGATGCGTGGGGCAAAACGGCAGCAGCAGAACGTTCTAATAAGCTTTTAAAAATAGCCGACGTTATGGAAGCGAACCTAGAGCTTTTATCAGTAGCAGAGACTTGGGACAACGGCAAAGCAATTCGCGAAACCTTAGCCGCTGACATCCCGCTAGCAATTGACCACTTTCGCTATTTTGCTGGCTGTTTACGAGCACAAGAAGGTTCTTTAGCAGAGCTCGATGAGCATACTATGTCGTATCATATTCACGAACCACTAGGTGTTGTAGGCCAAATTATTCCATGGAACTTCCCTATTTTAATGGCAGCTTGGAAGCTTGGCCCTGCACTAGCAGCTGGTAATTGTGTTGTACTCAAACCTGCTGAACAAACACCAGTTTCAATACTCGTTTTATTAGAGTTAATACAAGACGTGTTACCTGCTGGTGTTTTAAATATAGTGAATGGCTTTGGCGCAGAAGCTGGTGATGCATTGGCTCGCAATAAACGAATCGCAAAAATCGCCTTTACAGGCTCCACTCCTGTGGGTTCTCATATTCTAAAATGTGCCGCTGAAAATATCATTCCTTCTACCGTAGAGTTGGGCGGCAAGTCCCCTAACCTGTTTTTTGCGGATGTTATGGATCACGAAGACAGTTATTTGAGTAAATGTATCGAAGGCGCTGTGCTTGCCTACTTTAACCAAGGCGAGGTTTGTACTTGTCCATCACGTCTTTTTGTCCATGAAGACATTTATGACCAGTTTATTGAGAAAGTTATCCAGCGTAGTTTGGACATAAAACGTGGTGACCCATTAGATACAGAAACTATGGTTGGTGCACAGGCTTCTCAAGAGCAGTTTGAAAAAATCCTATCTTATATTGAAATAGGTAAAAACGAAGGTGCAAAAGTACTTCTCGGTGGTGAAGTTGAAAAATCTGCTGAGGATTTAAGCAACGGTTTTTATATTCAACCGACTTTACTCGAAGGCCATAATAATATGCGAATTTTCCAAGAAGAGATTTTTGGTCCGGTAATTTCTGTGTCTAAGTTTAAGGATGATGAAGAAGCTTTAGCCTTAGCAAATCAAACTGAATTTGGCTTAGGAGCTGGTGTTTGGACACGAGATACAAATAAAGCATTTAAAATGGGCAGAGGCATTCAAGCCGGTAGAGTTTGGACTAATTGTTATCATATGTATCCTGCTCATGCCGCATTCGGTGGATATAAAAAATCCGGAGTGGGCAGAGAGACACATAAAATGGCATTAGAGCATTATCAACAAACCAAAAACTTATTAGTGAGCTACGACACTAACCCGCTAGGCTTCTTCTAATCTGTAAAAGTTTAATAGCCAAAAATAAAAACCCGCAATTAAGCGGGTTTTTGTCTTTACGAACTATTTCTTCGTTATTCAGCGTTTAACGCGTCAGCCAAAGCTTGCTCTGCATCTTCCATTGATACCGACTCTTCAACTTCATCAAATGCAGCAGCAGCTGCTGCTTTTTCTTGATGATAGCTAAAACCAGTACCTGCTGGAATTAAGCGACCAACGATTACGTTTTCTTTAAGACCACGTAGATCGTCACGCTTACCACTTACTGCAGCTTCTGTAAGAACACGAGTTGTTTCTTGGAAAGAAGCGGCTGAGATAAATGACTCAGTTGCAAGTGATGCTTTAGTAATACCTAGTAAGTCACGAGTGAACTTAACTAAATCTTTACCTTCAGCAGCTAGCTTACGGTTAGCGATTTTCACTTTAGATACTTCAACCTGCTCTCCAACTAGGAACTCAGACTGACCTGCATCAGTAATAATTGCTTTACGTAACATCTGACGACAGATAGCTTCGATGTGCTTGTCGTTAATTTTAACGCCTTGCAGTCGGTAAACTTCCTGTACTTCATTAACGATGAAGTTAGAGAATGCTGTAATACCACGTAAACGTAAGATGTCATGTGGAGACTCAGGACCGTCGGCAATAACTTCACCGCGTTCAACTGTTTCACCTTCAAACACATTAAGCTGACGCCACTTAGGAATCATCTCTTCGTGTGCATCACCCTCTACTGGAGTGATAACAAGACGTTTCTTACCTTTAGTCTCTTTACCAAAGCTTACTGCACCGCTGATTTCAGCAAGGATTGCAGGCTCTTTAGGCTTACGAGCTTCAAATAGGTCGGCTACTCGAGGTAGACCACCCGTAATATCACGAGTTTTTGAACCTTCTTGAGGAATACGCGCTAGTACGTCACCTGGAACTACGTTTGAGCCGTCTTTAGCTTCGATTGTAGTAAATGAAGGTAGACGAATTTCCTGCATACCAGAATCACCAGAGTCGATAATTAACTTAGGTTCTTTAGCATTTGCAAGAGATAGATCTTTAACAACAGTACGTGTAAGACCAGTAAGTTCATCAGTTTGAACTTCGGTATTCGCTTCTTCAACGTCAGAGAACTGAACTTTAGCAGGACGTTCTACGATGATTGGATGCGAATGCGGGTCCCAGTTAGCAACAGTATCGTTACCTTTAACTTCCGCACCGTCAGCAATAGTCATTACTGCACCATAAGGAAGTTTATAACGCTCACGCTCACGACCATGGTCATCAATTACTGTCACTTCCGCAGAACGTGAAGTAATAACTAACTTACCATCTGCATTAGTTACGTGTTTAGCGTTATGAAGACGGATAGTACCATCGCTCTTAACTTGAACACTGTTCGCTGCTGTGTTTCGTGATGCTGCACCACCGATATGGAACGTACGCATCGTAAGCTGTGTACCTGGCTCACCAATTGATTGTGCTGCAATTACACCAACTGCCTCACCTTGGTTAATCAAGTGACCACGTGCTAAGTCACGACCATAACATGCCGCACAAACACCAAAGTCATTATCACAAGTAATGATTGAACGTACTTCAACTTCATCAACTGAGTGTTCTTCGATGAGATCACATAGTTTTTCGTCAAGCATTACGCCAGCTTCTACTAAAACTTCATCTGAGTTAGGTGCTGTTACATCATTTAGCGTTACACGACCTAATACACGTTCACGTAATGGTTCAACAACGTCACCGCCTTCAATTAGAGGCTTCATTGTTAGACCTTCAGTCGTACCACAGTCATGCTCGTTGATAACCAAATCTTGGCCAACATCAACAAGACGTCGAGTTAGGTAACCAGAGTTCGCTGTTTTAAGTGCCGTATCGGCCAAACCTTTACGCGCACCGTGAGTAGAGATGAAGTACTGTAGTACGTTCAGACCTTCACGGAAGTTCGCTGTGATTGGTGTTTCGATGATTGAACCATCTGGCTTAGCCATTAGACCACGCATACCAGCTAGCTGACGAATCTGAGCGGCACTACCACGAGCACCAGAGTCGGCCATCATAAATACGCTATTGAACGAAGGCATTGTTTCTTCTTCGCCGTCACGATTGATAACTTTCTCAGTAGATAAGTTGTCCATCATAGCTTTCGATACTTTTTCGTTGGCCGTTGACCAGATATCGATTACTTTGTTGTACTTCTCACCCGCTGTTACTAGACCTTGTTGGAACTGGTCTTGAATCTCAGCAACTTCAGCTTGAGCGTCATCAATTAGGTCGTATTTCGCTTGTGGAATAACCATATCATCGATACCGATAGAGTTACCCGCTAACATCGCGTAATGGAAGCCTGTATACATGATTTGGTCAGCGAACATCACGGTATCTTTGATACCAAGACGACGGTAACACTCATTGATCAACATAGAGATTTGCTTTTTACCAATTGCTTGGTTCATCAGATCAAATGGGAAACCTTCAGGTGCAATCATAGATAATATTGCACGGCCCACTGTTGTATCTTTAATCACTAATTGTGAAGTACGAGTACCATCTTCAGCAATTGTTACTTCATTAATACGTACTTTAACGCGCGCATGTAAATCAGCAACACCACTACGGTAAGCTTTTTCAGCTTCTTTAGTATCTTTAAATACTTGACCTTCGCCACGTGCATTTACGCGGTCACGAGTCATGTAGTAGATACCTAATACAACGTCCTGTGAAGGAACGATGATTGGCTCACCATTCGCTGGAGATAGAATGTTGTTAGTTGACATCATTAACGCGCGAGCTTCTAACTGAGCTTCAAGTGTTAATGGTACGTGTACCGCCATTTGGTCACCATCGAAGTCGGCGTTATATGCCGCACAAACTAATGGGTGCAATTGGATAGCTTTACCTTCAATTAGAACTGGTTCAAATGCTTGAATACCAAGTCTGTGAAGTGTAGGTGCACGGTTAAGCATTACAGGGTGTTCACGGATAACTTCATCTAAGATATCCCAAACTTCAGCAGCTTCACGTTCAACCATTTTCTTCGCGGCTTTAATAGTTGTAGCCATGCCACGAAGTTCTAATTTTCCGTAAATAAATGGCTTGAATAACTCAAGTGCCATTTTCTTAGGTAGACCACACTGATGAAGTTTCAGTGTAGGACCAACGGTAATTACAGAACGACCAGAGTAATCAACACGCTTACCAAGTAAGTTCTGGCGGAAACGACCTTGCTTACCTTTAATCATGTCAGCTAAAGATTTAAGAGGACGTTTGTTAGAACCGGTAATTGCACGACCACGACGACCGTTATCTAATAACGCATCTACCGCTTCCTGTAGCATACGTTTTTCGTTACGTACGATAATGTCAGGCGCAGCAAGGTCTAATAGACGCTTAAGACGGTTATTACGGTTAATTACACGACGGTATAAATCGTTCAGATCTGAAGTCGCAAAACGACCGCCATCTAGTGGTACTAGAGGACGAAGATCTGGTGGAAGAACTGGTAATACAGTCATAACCATCCACTCTGGGCGGTTACCTGAATTACAGAATGCTTCCATTAATTTAAGACGTTTAGTCAGCTTCTTACGCTTAGTTTCAGAAGTTACCGTTGGTAATTCTTCTTTCATCTCTGCATATTGCTGATTGATGTCGATGTCTTTAAGAAGATCAAAAACGGCTTCTGCACCCATTTTCGCTTCAAATTCATCGCCATGCTCTTCTAAAGAATCTAGGTATTCTTCTTCTGACAACATTTGACCTTTTTCAAGAGTCGTCATGCCAGGTTCAGTAACCGCATATGATTCAAAATAAAGAACACGTTCAATATCACGTAACGTCATATCTAGCATTAAGCCAATACGAGACGGTAGTGATTTCAAGAACCAAATGTGTGCAACTGGGCTAGCCAATTCGATGTGACCCATACGCTCACGACGTACTTTAGTTAGGGTAACTTCAACACCACATTTTTCACAGATAACACCACGGTGCTTAAGGCGTTTGTACTTACCACACAAACACTCGTAGTCTTTAACTGGGCCGAAAATACGCGCACAGAATAAACCATCACGCTCAGGCTTGAACGTACGATAGTTAATGGTTTCTGGCTTTTTAACTTCACCAAAAGACCATGAGCGAACGACGTCTGGAGACGCTAAGCCGATTCGAATTGAATCAAACTCTTCGCTTTTATTTTGTTGTTTCAAAAACTTAAGTAAGTCTTTCACTTTTGTTCTCCTGAAGGAGTGAAACATTGAGGCGCAGTATATACGCTACGCCCCACCACTCAATTTAAAGAACCAATCGGTTTCCCGACTAGGCTTATTCTTCTTCCAGCTCGATGTTTAGACCTAGCGAACGAATCTCTTTCAACAATACGTTGAACGATTCTGGAATCGCCGGTTCCATACGATGATCACCGTCCACGATGTTTTTATACATCTTAGTACGACCATTAACGTCATCAGATTTAACTGTAAGCATTTCTTGAAGCGTGTAAGCAGCACCGTAAGCTTCTAGTGCCCATACTTCCATCTCTCCGAAACGCTGACCACCGAACTGAGCTTTACCACCAAGTGGCTGCTGTGTAACTAGGCTGTAAGAGCCTGTTGAACGTGCGTGCATCTTGTCGTCAACCAAGTGGTTAAGTTTCAACATGTACATGTAACCAACGGTTACTTTACGCTCAAATGAGTTACCAGTACGACCATCAAACAGGGTAAATTGACCACTGCGAGGCATATCAGCTAGTTCAAATAAGTCTTTAATTTCTTCTTCAGCTGCACCGTCAAATACAGGTGTCGCAATTGGAACACCAGCACGTAGGTTTTGAGCAAGGCGACGTACTTCATCATCAGAGAAGCTATCAATATCAACTTCTTGACGTGATGTACCTGAAGCATAAACCTTTCCTAAGAATTCACGGATTTCCGCAAGTTCTTTTTGCTCTTTGATCATACGGTCTAGTTTTTCACCTAGTCCACGAGCCGCCATACCTAAATGGGTCTCAAGGATCTGACCGATGTTCATACGCGATGGTACACCTAGCGGGTTAAGTACGATATCTACTGGAGTACCGAACTCATCATGTGGCATATCTTCAACAGGAACAATGGTAGAGATTACACCTTTGTTACCGTGACGACCGGCCATCTTATCACCAGGTTGTATACGACGTTTAACAGCTAAATAAACTTTAACGATTTTAAGTACGCCAGGTGCTAAGTCGTCACCTTGAGTGATCTTGCGGCGCTTAACTTCGTATTTCTTATCGTACTCACCACGAAGTTCTTCGTAGCTTGCAGCTAGATGCTCAAGTTCAGCTTGTTTAACTTCATCAGATAAACTTTGCTGGAACAATTTATCACCTGCAATAGAAGCAACAGTATCAGCATCTAATCCACCAGAGATTAGAAGTTCACGTGTTCTTGCGAACGTGTTGTTTTCTAGAATACGGAATTCTTCGTTTAAGTCTTTTTTCGCTTGCGCTAATTGCATCTCTTCGATGTCTAACGCACGCTTATCTTTTTCTACGCCATCACGTGTAAATACTTGAACGTCGATTACCGTACCAGACACAGAGTTTGGAACGCGTAATGAGCTGTCTTTAACGTCAGACGCTTTTTCACCAAAAATAGCTCGTAGAAGCTTCTCTTCAGGAGTAAGTTGAGTTTCACCTTTAGGTGTTACTTTACCTACTAGGATGTCGCCACCCTTAACTTCTGCACCGATATAAACGATACCTGAGTCATCTAATTTACCAAGCGCTGACTCACCAACGTTTGGAATATCAGAAGTGATTTCTTCAGGACCTAATTTAGTATCACGAGCAACACAGCTTAGTTCTTGGATATGAATCGTTGTTAAACGATCTTCTTGTACAACACGCTCAGATACTAAGATCGAGTCTTCGAAGTTGTAACCATTCCAAGGCATGAATGCTACACGCATGTTTTGACCTAGCGCTAGCTCACCTAAGTCTGTTGAAGGACCATCGGCTAACACGTCGCCGCGTTGCACTGGTTCACCAGAACTTACTGTAGTTTTTTGGTTAATACATGTATTTTGGTTTGAACGTGTGTACTTAGTTAAGTTGTAGATGTCGATACCAGCTTCGCCAGGTAAACATTCACTTTCGTTAACTTTAACAACGATACGTGATGCGTCTGCATAATCAACAACACCACCACGTTTAGCAACCACAGTTACACCAGAGTCTTTTGCTACTACCGCTTCTACGCCAGTACCAACTAACGGCTTATCAGCACGTAGAGTAGGAACGGCCTGACGTTGCATGTTCGCACCCATCAAGGCACGGTTAGCATCATCGTGTTCTAGGAACGGGATTAAGCTTGCAGCTACTGATACAACTTGTTGAGGTGCTACGTCCATATATTGAACTTGGTCGATTGATGTAATCGTAAATTCATTTTTGAAACGACAAGGTACTAGTTCATTAACTAGACGACCTTCTGCATCCATCTCAGCAGATGCCTGTGCGATTACGAACTTATCTTCTTCAATTGCAGATAAGTAATCAATTTCGCCAGTAACCTGACCGTCAACTACTCGACGGTATGGAGTTTCTAAGAAACCATATGAGTTTACGCGAGCATAAACTGACAATGAGTTAATTAGACCGATGTTTGGTCCTTCCGGAGTTTCGATTGGACATACACGACCATAGTGAGTCGGGTGAACGTCTCGAACCTCAAAGCCTGCACGTTCACGAGTCAAACCACCTGGGCCTAATGCAGAGATACGACGTTTGTGCGTAACTTCTGATAGCGGGTTGTTTTGATCCATAAACTGAGATAACTGGCTCGAACCAAAGAATTCTTTGATTGCTGCAGATATAGGCTTAGCGTTAATTAAGTCTTGTGGAGTTGTGTTATCAAGATCACCTAAACTTAAGCGTTCTTTAACAGCACGTTCAACACGAACTAGACCAACACGGAATTGGTTTTCTGCCATTTCACCAACAGAACGGATACGACGGTTACCTAAGTGATCAATATCATCAACATCGCCTTTACCGTCACGTATGCTAATTAGCACTTTCATAACGTCAGTGATGTCTTTTTTGCTTAGAGTACCTTCACCAGTCAAGTCATCACGACTAACTCGACGGTTAAACTTCATTCTACCTACAGAGGATAAATCATAACGCTCTAGAGAGAAAAATAGGTTATCGAATAAAGCTTCCGCTGAATCTTTTGTCGGTGGCTCACCTGGGCGCATCATACGATATATTTCAATTAACGCTTCTAAGCGGTTAGTTGAGCTATCAATACGTAGCGTGTCAGAGATGTATGAACCGTGATCTAATTCATTGGTGTAAATAATTTCGAAAGACTTGTGTCCTGCTTCTGCCATTTTAGCTAGTAATTCTAAGCTAATTAGGTCATTTGCATTTGCAACTAGCTCACCAGTTGACTCATCGATGTAATCTTTTGCGATTACTTTATCAATGATGTACTCATGAGGAACTTCGATTTGATTAATACCCGCTTTTTCCATTGAACGGATGTGGCGAGCTGTAATACGACGACCAGTCTCGACAATGACTTCACCGTCAGCGTCTTTAAAATCGAATGCAGCTGTTTCACCACGAAGGCGAGACGGTTGCAATTCCATTAAGATTTTATCGCCTTTAATTTCAATAGCGATACGATCAAAGAATAGGTCTAAGATTTCTTCTGTAGAATACTCTAACGCACGTAACATGATTGAAGCAGGTAATTTTCTGCGACGGTCAATACGTACGAATAAATTATCTTTAGGGTCGAATTCAAAGTCTAACCAAGAGCCACGGTAAGGAATTACGCGGGCATTGTATAAAACTTTACCTGATGAGTGAGTTTTACCTTTGTCGTGATCGAAGAATACACCAGGAGAACGGTGTAACTGAGATACGATTACTCGCTCAGTTCCGTTTATGACAAAAGTACCGTTGTCTGTCATTAACGGCATTTCACCCATATAAACTTCTTGCTCTTTGATATCTTTAACAGTACCAGGAGCAGCTTCTTTGTCCATTAGAACTAAACGCAGTTTCACACGTAATGGTGCTGCATATGTAACGCCACGAATTTGACATTCTTTCACGTCGAAGACAGGTTCTCCAACGCGATAGCTAACAAATTGTAGTTCGGCGCTACCAGAATAGCTCTTAATAGGGAAAACAGAACGGAAAGCCGCTTCGATGCCATTATTACCGTCTACGTCCGCTTCAATAAACTTATTGTATGATTCAAGCTGAACTTGTAGAAGATAAGGCATGTCCAAAACGTGTTCGCGTTTGCCAAAATCCTTACGAATTCGTTTCTTTTCAGAATAAGAGTAAGCCATGTGGTTCCTCAGCTTGCTGATTTTTGACCCTATAAGCCTGTCTCAATTAAGGAACAGACTACCTTTTAACAGCAAAATTTTGCTATAACCCGCTTCAGTATTAAATCATTACACGCCTTTTGGCATTTACTGAGGCAAATCTGCCCCAAGTTGGTTTGCTATTTAGAGCAAATTTTATAACAACTAAATTTGCCTAAGTGCATGTAATTCTTAAATACAAATGGTGGTATAAAAAAGTTTTACCATCATTTTGTGCACTATAAAAGTTTTTACACAGATATAGCGCAAAAAGGCCGGTGATATTTTATCACCAGCCCATGCCTAAATTTTAGGCAGATAATCTAACAGACGTCAGATTATTTAACTTCAACAGTAGCGCCTGCTTCTTCAAGTGCAGCTTTAAGTTCTTCAGCTTCACCTTTAGAGATCGCTTCTTTAACAGCGATTGGAGCAGATTCAACCATAGTTTTAGCTTCTTTAAGGCCAAGACCAGTCGCGCCACGTACTGCTTTGATCGCTGCAACCTTGTTAGCGCCAGCGCCAGTAAGGATTACGTCGAATTCAGTCTTTTCTTCAGCAGCTTCTGCTGGGCCAGCAGCAACAACAGCAGCAGCTGCAGTTACGCCGAATTTTTCTTCCATAGCTTCAACTAGTTCAACTACTTGCATTACTGACATTTCAGCAATTGCGTCTAAGATTTGTTCTTGAGTTACAGACATTTTATAATTCCTAACTTGTTTAAGCGATTTAATCGCTTGTAATAACTTTCACCTAAAAACTGTATATTTACTAGCAATATGCTAAATAAAATTATGCAGCTTCTTTCGCTTCTTTTACCGCAGCTAGTGTCTTCACTAGTTTGCCTGCAGAAGCTTCTTTCATAACACTCATCAAACGTGCGATCGCTTCGTCGTATGTAGGTAGTGAAGCTAATACTTCAACATCTACTACGCTGCCTTCAAATGATGCTGTTTTAAGTTCAAACTTTTCGTTTTTCTTTGCAAAGTCTTTGAAAAGACGTGCACCAACACCTGGGTGTTCTTTAGAAAATGCGATAAGAGTTGGACCTACAAACGCTTCAGAAAGACATTCGAAGTCAGTACCTTCAACTGCACGTTTAGCTAAAGTGTTGCGAACAACCTTCATCCAAACGCCATTAGCACGCGCTTCTTTACGAAGTGCTGTAATTGCAGTTACAGATACACCACGAGCGTCTGCTACTACTGCAGACAGAGCGTCTTTGGCTGCTTCTTGGACTTCAGCAACTACTGCTTTTTTGCCATCAAGATTTAATGCCATTAGCTTTTCTCCTGGTTGTGGAAACGGATAAACCGTTTACATTATGTTCAAGACTAGTCTTGAACGGTTCCGGTGAAAGCCAGAAGTGGAATCTTCTGGGGTCATCACCATCTGCGTAGGACATTAAGTCAAATAAGATATCTATTTAACACCTACGGTCTTGGATGGAGGCATTGCAAGCAATACCTCAACCCGAATTTTTTACTTGTCAGCTTTGATTGAAGCTTGTTCAATCGCTACGCCAGCACCCATTGTTGTAGAAAGACTAACTTTCTTAACAAATGTGCCTTTCGCAGAAGCAGGTTTTGCTTTTACGATTGCGCCTAATAGAGCTTCTAAGTTTGTTTTGATCGCTTCAGCGTCAAAATCAACTTTACCGATAGAAGCGTGAACAATACCGTTTTTATCGTTTCTATAACGAACCTGACCAGCTTTAGCATTTTTAACTGCTGTTGCTACGTCTGGAGTAACTGTTCCAACTTTCGGGTTAGGCATAAGGCCACGTGGACCTAAGATTTGACCTAATTGACCAACAACACGCATTGCATCAGGAGATGCAACAACTACGTCGAAGTTCATTTCGCCAGCTTTAACTTGCTCAGCAAGATCTTCCATACCAACAACGTCTGCACCAGCTGCTTTAGCTGCTTCAGCGTTAGCGCCTTGTGTAAATACTGCTACGCGTACGTCTTTACCAGTACCGTTAGGTAGTACAGTAGCACCACGAACGTTTTGGTCAGATTTACGAGCGTCGATGCCTAAGTTAATAGCAACATCAAAGCTTTCTGTGAATTTAGCAGTCGCTAATTCTTTAAGTAGAGCTACAGCTTCTTCGATGCCGTATTCACGAGTTGCATCAACTTTTTCACGAATTAAACGTGCGCGTTTTGTTAATTTAGCCATTGATTAACCCTCTACATTCAAGCCCATTGCACGAGCTGAGCCGGCAATAGTGCGTACTGCTGCATCCATATCGGCTGCAGTTAGGTCTGGTTGTTTGGTGTTTACGATTTCTTCCAACTGTGCACGTGTTACCGTACCCACTTTTTCAGTGTTTGGACGACCAGAACCAGATTTGATACCAGCAGCTTTCTTAAGTAAGTAAGATGCAGGTGGAGTCTTAGTTTCGAATGTAAACGAACGATCACTGTAAACAGAAATTACTACTGGTACCGGAGCACCTTTTTCCATTTCACCTGTTTTTGCGTTAAACGCTTTACAGAATTCCATGATGTTCACACCGTGTTGACCTAGAGCAGGACCAACCGGAGGACTTGGGTTTGCCATACCAGCTGCTACTTGCAACTTGATTAGGGCTTCAACTTTTTTAGCCATTTTAGCTTCCTCATTAATGGGTCATCGCCTAGTAAGAACGAGGTTTCTTACTTATCGGCTTCCCGTTTTAAATATTTTATACCTGTCTAAATTCTCACCCAGACACATACAAAAGGGTCGCGCATTATATAGACAATCGCGACCCTTTTCAAGACTGTAATTCGAAATTAACTTCGATTATTTATCTTTTTCTACCTGACCAAACTCAAGTTCAACTGGAGTTGAGCGACCAAATATAAGTACAGAAACTTTAACTCGGCTCTTCTCATAATCCACTTCTTCAACAACACCGTTAAAGTCAGCAAATGGACCTTCGGTAACGCGAACAACTTCACCTGGCTCGAATAATGTTTTAGGCTTAGGCTTATCAACATTTTCTTCTAGGCGGTTTAAGATCGCTTCAGCTTCACGGTTAGAAATTGGCGCTGGGCGATCTGACGTTCCACCGATAAACCCTAGTACACGTGGTGTATTCTTTACAAGATGCCACGCATCTTCATTCATCGCGATTTCTACTAAAACATAGCCAGGGAAAAACTTACGTTCTGAACGACGCTTTTGGCCTGCACGCATTTCTACAACTTCTTCAGTTGGTACTAAAATACGGCCAAAGTAATCTTCCATTGCGTTTACTTTAATGTGCTCTTCTAGAGCTTTTGATACACGACCTTCATAGCCTGAGTAAGCTTGAACAACATACCAACGTAATTTGTTTTCTGCTTGTTCTTCAACATTAATATCTGAATCAGACATGCATTAAGCTCCTATACCTGTAAGTAGAGCTACTGCCCAGCGTAAAAACATATCTAAAAAATAGAGCATAATTGCTATAACGGCAGTAGCAGCAAAAATAATAAATGTAGTTTGAGTCGCTTCTTGACGAGTAGGCCAAATAACCTTGCGAATTTCTTTATTCGATTCTTTAGAAAAGCTAATAAAGTTTCTACCTTTTTCTGTCGTCCCGGCAAAAACGCCAGCTATAACAACAGCAGCAACAACACCAATTGCGCGAATCAGTACTGATTCTTGATCGAACATATTGTTTGCAACAACCGCACCTGCTAATAACGCAATAGCGATTACCCATTTAACTAAATCCAGTCCTTTGTTTGACTGTTCAACATTGGCACTCATCGAAACACCTTAATTACTACATTTGTGAAAATTGTTATAAACCTCAAAGGACAATACTATTCACTAATACTGTTCTTTGAGGTTTGGCAGGGGCGGAGGGACTCGAACCCCCAACCATCGGTTTTGGAGACCGCTGTTCTACCAATTGGAACTACGCCCCTGCAACAACACCATTTATGTCTATTAATCAATCAATAGACAGTTACACCACTTTTGTGAATCTTAATTTTTAAGGGAATCATAAAGTGGGGAGCGCCATTATACTTAACTGGTTTAATGACGCAATTAAAAACTAATTTTCGCTAATAATTTATGGGTTCTTATATACCAGTTTACCTGCGACCCATGTTTCCAGCACATTCGACTTCCATATATTTTCTTTTGGGATAGTAAATATATCTTGGTCTATTATTATGAAGTCAGCATATTTG
Organism: Psychrosphaera aestuarii; assembly: GCF_017948405.1. Lineage (NCBI taxonomy): Bacteria > Pseudomonadati > Pseudomonadota > Gammaproteobacteria > Alteromonadales > Pseudoalteromonadaceae > Psychrosphaera > Psychrosphaera aestuarii. The sequence goes on from NZ_CP072844.1 coordinate 90,199, forward strand.
CCCGCTTGTAATCCGCCAATTATTTTATCTTGGTGCGCACCGTAAGCCGCGTCAATGGTAAATGAACGAAGCGCTTCCGCCATACTCATAGACTGATTAGGACGCCATCCGCCTTTTGGCATATTAGCTCTGTCCTGACGAGTAACGGCAGCATGCAAACCTAAAAATGGATTTGCCAACTCTACCGGGAAATCAGACCCTGAAATAATACGACTGCCTTGTTTTAGAAATTGTTGCCAAGCATATGCGCCTTCTAGTCTACTTTGTCCAATTCGTTTTGGTGCCATTTCCTTGTCTGACGTTGCATGTGTTGGTTGCATCGAAGGGAGAATATTCAATGTTTTAAAGCGCGGAATATCCTCAGGGTGAACAACTTGCGCATGCTCTACACGGTGTCTAAGCTCCTCGCCATTATAGAGAATAGACTCTGGCTTTTTAAATACTCTTTCAAATTCATTTAACGCTATTCGATTAGCTCTATCGCCGATAGCGTGAATATTAATTTGAAATCGATGACTTAGGATTTCATCGAATAAAGGCGTCAGTTTTTCAGGTGATGTAACTAAAAGCCCTACGTTATCCTTATCATCATGATACGGTTGTAATAAAGCGGCTCCGCGGCTACCAAGCGCACCGTCTCCATATATCTTCACACTTCGTATTGATAGGAAGTCTTTATTATCTTTTATGTAACCATGCTTCAACATATCAGAGAGATGGGGGTCTGTTGCAGCGAGCATCGCATAGACACGCACGTCTAAATCGCCTGCTTTAGCAGCGTCTTTATATAGATGATAAGTTTCATGATCGATCCCAGCGTCATGCATACTGGTAACCCCTAATGAAAGTAAATGATCAGTCGCTTTTTCTAAAGCGGCCTTCATTTCACCCTTGGACGGGTTTGGTATTTTATCCATTACAAGTATTTCTGCGTTATCGATAAGTACACCTGTCGGATTGCCTTGCGCATCTTTAACGATTTCACCTCCTGGAGGGGAGATTGTGTCCTTTGTAATTCCCGCTAACTCTAAAGCTTTTGTATTTAACCATGCTGCATGGCCGTCTACTCGACTTAAATAAACTGGGCGATCAGAAATATACTCGTCTAATTGTTTGGCTGTTGGGTATGTATTAGAAGGCCAGATTTCTTGATTCCAGCCGCGGCCTTTAATCCAACTAATATCTGGGTTTTGCTCACTGTAAGCAGCAACTTTTTGGGCCGTTGCCTCAGCGCTACGTATATCACGAACATCCACATTTAATAAATTAAAGCCTAAACCAAGCATGTGTCCATGTCCGTCGACTAAACCAGGCAACATTACTTTCTGTTTCCCATCAATTCGTTTAGCGCTCTTATATTGGTCTATTAATTCGTTATTCCCAATTTTAAGTACTATTCCATTCTCAAAGGCAATAGCTGAGAATGTCACTAAGTTGCGTTCATTTGTGAATGTATATCCTTTGACGTTATGTATTATTGTCGGCTCCGCCATAACGGAAATACTGACTAACAGCGATATTATTGATAGATAAATTTTCATAACACTTCCTTTGATAAACTTCACTAAAACATAACACGATATAGACAACTGTATATTATTATTCGCTGAATATATGAAATCTGGCGACAAAATTTAAAGTTTTATCAATATAAAAAATTCATACTCGACGTTATAAGCACTAACCTGTGATTATCGTTAAACTTTAGTTTTAGTTTTAAGCAGACAATAAAAAAAGGCTCCCATTCGTTAGAACAGGAGCCTTTCTTTTATCTTTTTTGTTAATCAGTTTACAGCTGACTGCAACCTCTTAACAACGCAGAATTACGCTACGATTGATGCTACAACACCAGCACCAACTGTACGGCCACCTTCACGGATTGCGAAACGTAGACCTTCGTCCATCGCGATTGGTGCGATTAGCTCAACAACCATCTTGATGTTATCACCAGGCATTACCATTTCTACGCCTTCTGGAAGCTCAACTGCACCAGTTACGTCAGTTGTACGGAAGTAGAACTGTGGACGGTAACCTTTGAAGAATGGAGTATGACGACCACCTTCTTCTTTTGATAAAACGTATACTTCTGATTCGAACTTAGTGTGCGGCTGGATTGAACCAGGCTTCGCTAGTACTTGACCACGTTCAACTTCATCACGCTTAGTACCACGTAACAATGCACCAATGTTCTCACCTGCACGACCTTCGTCTAGAAGCTTACGGAACATTTCAACACCTGTACATGTTGTAGTCGTTGTATCTTTGATACCAACGATTTCTACTGAGTCACCTGTGTTAATGATACCTTGCTCAACACGACCTGTTACTACTGTACCACGACCTGAGATTGAGAATACGTCTTCGATAGGCATGATGAATGGCTTATCGATGTCACGCTCTGGCTCTGGAATGTAAGTATCTAGTGCTTCTGCTAGTTCGATGATCTTCGCTTCCCACTCTGCTTCGCCTTCAAGAGCTTTAAGAGCTGAACCAGCGATTAGTGGAAGGTCGTCACCAGGGAATTCGTATTCTGAAAGAAGTTCACGAACTTCCATTTCTACTAATTCTAGTAACTCTTCGTCATCAACCATGTCACATTTGTTCATGAATACGATGATGTAAGGTACACCAACCTGACGTGAAAGTAGGATGTGCTCACGTGTTTGAGGCATTGGGCCGTCAGTTGCAGCAACAACTAAGATCGCGCCGTCCATCTGTGCAGCACCAGTGATCATGTTTTTAACATAATCGGCGTGTCCTGGACAGTCTACGTGTGCGTAGTGACGAGTTGGAGTGTCATACTCGATGTGAGAAGTATTGATTGTAATACCACGCTCACGCTCTTCTGGAGCATTATCGATTTGTGCGAAATCTCTAACGTCACCACCGTATGTCTTAGAAAGTACTGCAGAGATTGCAGCTGTTAAAGTTGTTTTACCGTGGTCAACGTGACCGATTGTACCAACGTTAACGTGCGGTTTAGTACGTTCAAACTTTTCTCTTGCCATTTTCAGACCTATTTCAGTTTTATTAAAGTAATACGCTATAAGCGTGGTTTATAAATTTGAAAGTTTGGGCGAGAAATTTTTAGATGGTGCTGATAGGCAGATTTGAACTGCCGACCTCACCCTTACCAAGGGTGCGCTCTACCAACTGAGCTATATCAGCAAAAAATACTTGGAGCGGACGGCGGGAATCGAACCCGCGTTATTAGCTTGGAAGGCTAGAGTAATACCATTATACGACGTCCGCTTTGTTCAATTTCTCGCACAAAGCACAAAAGGTCGCGAGCCGACCTTATTTATATCAAAATAATAATCTTGATATGAGAATGAGATGGTGGAGGGAGGTGGATTCGAACCACCGAAGGTAGAACCGTCAGATTTACAGTCTGATCCCTTTGGCCACTCGGGAACCCCTCCACACTTTATTTGATGGTGCCGGCTGCCGGAATCGAACTGGCGACCTACTGATTACAAGTCAGTTGCTCTACCAACTGAGCTAAGCCGGCACTGCATCAAGTGGTGCGAATTCTATGGTATGAGTTTTGATTGTGCAAGCATAAAACGTCTTTTTTTTGTTTTTTTTGTTTGTTTGGTGATGTTTTAAACAAATAAAACCAAGGTCGGTTAATTAACAATCGCAATTATGATTGTATTAAGAAAATAACGACAAACCCTCAAATATAAGAAATTTATTTTCGACATAATCACACGTTAATAAACGAGCAATTTTTCCTCTATCACCCCCGGTTAATACAATTAATATATTGTTTTTCTCGTTATCGCTTAACTGACGTCTGATTTCCTCTCTTGCTTTGTCAATTGTACCAACGAGACTAAATAGACATCCATTCAATAAAGCAGAAGGTGTGTCTGTACCAATTCGTTCATCGTCTATGTTGTTATTTACAAAAACTAAGGGTGCTCGTTCTACGATTGAGTTTTTCATTAACGTCAATCCTGGTGTAATCCATCCGCCTATATGAGTTTTATTTGGCAAAACAAAATCTATAGTCATAGCAGTACCACTATCAACTACGATTAAAGGTCTATTGGGATAACTTATTGTTGCGGCGAGTACACCTAACCAGCGATCTATCCCTAGGTGTTTAACGTTCTTATATCCACACGTGACGCCAAAACTTATAGGTTCGACCTTAGGAAATATGACTGGAACATCGTATTCTTTTGCTTTAGATTCGACGTCTATAAACAAACTGTATTCTTTTACTTTTGCTATGACAATAACGTCAGCATCTTTGATTAGTGACATAAATGATGATTGAGGTAACTCACTACATCGGTGGTTCTCGAATTTAGCAAACTTAATGTTGGTATTGCCGGCGTCTATAAGTAACTTCACTATCTAGCTTTCCTTAAACTTAATTCACCGCCATAAGCTTTAAATATTCGCTTCGTCAATTCATCTTCTAACATTAGTGAACCCGTATCATCTATACCTAAGCACTTACCCTGCTTTTGTTCCTTTCCACTAGACAAGGTAACAAGTAACCCTTCGTATGCGTTCATTTCGTTCCATACCGAATACAACGTTTCTAATCTGTTTTGCTTAAATGTAATCATTATTTTATCGATTTCCCGCAAAAGCCGTGCGACAAATTCATTTCTGTCGATATTAGAATTGGTGTTGCTCTTAACATCTGTCCAGGGTTGATCTATCTCGATATTATTTGGCATATTGATATTTACACCTATACCGATAACTAAATGGCAAAGGCCATCGCTTTGACCTTCTGCCTCTACTAATACGCCTGCTACTTTTTTATCGTTTATTAGTACATCATTTGGCCACTTTAACTTTGCCGTACCTTCAATAAACTGATTAATACAATTACTAACAGCGATACCAAGCGCTAAACTTAATCCAGCGGCTTCAGATAGGCCGTCCTGTGATTGATAGTAACGAGACAAATAGACATGACTACCATAAGGACTTGCCCACTCTCGGCCTCGCCGTCCCCTTCCATGTGTTTGACACTCTGATATAACGGTATAACCGTCGCTGACTTCGTTAGTCTCACGTAACATTCGAATTAGATGTGCATTGGTTGAATCTATAACGTGATGCAAAGTAATAGTAGAGTTATGCCGATATAAATGACGAATTTTTTCTTCATTTAATAGCGAGAGCGGTTCTGCAAGTCGATAGCCTTTTCCTTTTACGGAGAAGACTTCTAAGCCTAATGTATTAATCCCCTTTATATGCTTCGCCACCGCTGTACGGGAAAGATTTAGTAACTCTGCTAATGCTTGCCCTGAGACGAATTGTCCTCTGGAAAGTTCTTTAATAATTATTAGCTTCGCATCGGTCTCAGCTCGCATAGTAATCTGCCAAGGTAACTTCTTTGTCTTTATTAAAAAAACGAACTTCTGGTTCTAGTTTAATCCCGAAGGTCGAATAGACCGTATCAATGATTTTATTAGCCGCTAACACGACATCTTGCCCTTGCGCTTCGCCGTTGTGGTTCGTTAGTACTAACGCTTGTTTTGGGTTTACTCTTACGTTCCCGAATTCTTTTCCTTTTAGCCCAGCTTTATCAATTAGCCAACCAGCCGCAATTTTAAATGTTCCATCTTTCAGCGGATATGAAGGTAATGAAGGAAATAGTTCAGTAACTCGATTAAGTTCTAACTTAGTAATAATTGGGTTTTTAAAAAAACTACCAGCATTTCCAATAATCATTGGATCGGGAAGTTTGGAATTTCTTATACTACATACTTCGTTAAAAATACTTATCGGTGTTGGGCATTCTAAGTTTTTTAATTCACCATATTCTAAAACTGGACTCCATTCCTTAGGAAGCTTAAATCTCACTGTTAAGATAATGCTATTAGTCGCCAGCTCATGTTTAAAAATGCTATCTCTATACCCAAAGTTACACTCTAGGTTAGTAAGTGAATTTATTTCGCCTGATACTAGGTCAATGTAAACGACTGAATCTATGAATTGGTTAACCTCAACTCCATAAGCTCCAATATTTTGTATCGGAGCGGCACCAACAGTGCCTGGTATTAAAGCAAGATTTTCTAATCCATATACTTCGTTTTCTAACGACCAACTCACCAAACTATGCCAGTTTTCACCCGAGTTTACGTCGATATAATAAAAATCATTGTCTTCAAATAAAGTCTTTCCTAAATACTCGTTTACATAAAGCGGTATAGCTAGGTTTTCTAAAAATAGAGTATTGCTCCCTGAGCCTACTAGCACGAAATCTTTATTTAGTATCTGTCCCACTAAAGCTTTAAAGTCATCTTCTGATGTGATTTTAACTACATCATTAGCGTAATGATTTAATTGAAAAGTATGAAACTGCTTTAATGAATTCAATTTAAGGGACCAAAGTGATTAATATGAGTGTAATTTAACATTAACACAGCATTTACTCACTACTGCTAATAAGAAATTTCTATAGGTGCAAAGTATACGATAGTCTCACTGTAAAAATTTAGCAGAGATAGTATGAAACGCTTCGACAAAACATTAATACTCAAGAGCCGTGCATGCATGGATGCAGGAGTTAGAGCAACGCAGGAGCAGTTGCCGAGAGCGACGAAGTAGCGAGCCGTGATGGTTGGGTATAAATCGGAGGCAATAAAAAACCCCTCGCACATAGTGCAAGGGGTTAGTATGGGAGCCTGGCGGTGAGCTACTCTCGCATAGCAAATGCTACACTACCATCGCCGCAGCTGCGTTTCACTTCTGAGTTCGAAATGGAGTCAGGTGGTTCCACAGCGCTATTGCCACCAGGCAAAGCTGTTTGTAATCGATGTTATAAAAACACCGCTTACGTAAATTGTCTTAACAATCAGAAAGCTGGATATTCAACCAAAATAATTTTGAGTCTCTGTAGGAGAACACTTAAGCGTTGTATGGTTAAGCCTCACGGGCAATTAGTATAAGTTAGCTTAATGCCTCACAGCACTTCCACACCTTACCTATCAACGTTGTAGTCTTCAACGACCCTTTAGGACAGTTAAACTGTCAGGGATGACTCATCTCGAGGCTCGCTTCCCGCTTAGATGCTTTCAGCGGTTATCGATTCCGAACGTAGCTACCGGGCAATGCCATTGGCATGACAACCCGAACACCAGCGGTTCGTCCACTCCGGTCCTCTCGTACTAGGAGCAGCCCCTCTCAATCATCCAACGCCCACGGCAGATAGGGACCGAACTGTCTCACGACGTTCTAAACCCAGCTCGCGTACCACTTTAAATGGCGAACAGCCATACCCTTGGGACCGACTTCAGCCCCAGGATGTGATGAGCCGACATCGAGGTGCCAAACACCGCCGTCGATATGAACTCTTGGGCGGTATCAGCCTGTTATCCCCGGAGTACCTTTTATCCGTTGAGCGATGGCCCTTCCATACAGAGCCACCGGATCACTATGACCTACTTTCGTACCTGCTCGACGTGTCTGTCTCGCAGTTAAGCTTGCTTCTACCATTACACTAACCGTACGATGTCCGACCGTACTTAGCAAACCTTCGTGCTCCTCCGTTACTCTTTGGGAGGAGACCGCCCCAGTCAAACTACCCACCAGACACTGTCCACAACCCCGATAAGGGGCCAATGTTAGAACATCAAACATACAAGGGTGGTATTTCAAGGATGGCTCCACCTGAACTGGCGTCCAAGTTTCATAGCCTCCCACCTATCCTACACATGTAGGCTCAATGTTCAGTGTCAAGCTGTAGTAAAGGTTCACGGGGTCTTTCCGTCTAGCCGCGGGTACACAGCATCTTCACTGCGATTTCAATTTCACTGAGTCTCGGGTGGAGACAGCGTGGCCATCATTACACCATTCGTGCAGGTCGGAACTTACCCGACAAGGAATTTCGCTACCTTAGGACCGTTATAGTTACGGCCGCCGTTTACCGGGGCTTCGATCATGAGCTTCTCCGAGGATAACCCAATCAATTAACCTTCCGGCACCGGGCAGGTGTCACACCCTATACGTCATCTTTCGATTTAGCAGAGTGCTGTGTTTTTAATAAACAGTTGCAGCCACCAGGTCACTGCGACCCACTTCAGCTCCGATAGCAAGTATCTTCACCTAATGTGGGCGTACCTTCTCCCGAAGTTACGGTACCATTTTGCCTAGTTCCTTCACCCGAGTTCTCTCAAGCGCCTTAGTATTCTCTACCTGACCACCTGTGTCGGTTTGGGGTACGGTTCTTAATCATCTGAAGCTTAGAGGCTTTTCCTGGAAGTATGGCATCAATGACTTCATCACCTTAGTGACTCGTCTCGTATCTCAGTATTAGCCGCCCGGATTTACCTAAGCAGCCTACCTACATACTTTCACACGGACAACCATCGCCGTGCTCACCTAGCCTTCTCCGTCCCCCCATCGCAATGATTAAAAGTACAGAAATATTAATCTGTTTCCCATCGACTACGCATTTCTGCCTCGCCTTAGGGGCCGACTTACCCTACCCTGATTAGCATGGGATAGGAACCCTTGGTCTTTCGGCGTGGGGGTTTTTCACCCCCATTATCGTTACTCATGTCAACATTCGCACTTCTGATATGTCCAGCACACTTCTCAATGCACCTTCAGCCACTTACAGAACGCTCCCCTACCTAGCGTAATAAATTACGCTACCGCAGCTTCGGTGTTATGCTTAGCCCCGTTACATCTTCCGCGCAGGCCGACTCGACTAGTGAGCTATTACGCTTTCTTTAAAGGGTGGCTGCTTCTAAGCCAACCTCCTAGCTGTCTAAGCCTTCCCACATCGTTTCCCACTTAGCATAAACTTTGGGACCTTAGCTGGCGGTCTGGGTTGTTTCCCTCTCCACGACGAACGTTAGCACCCGCCGTGTGTCTCCCGGATATTACTTTACGGTATTCGGAGTTTGCATGGGGTTGGTAAGCCGGGATGGCCCCCTAGCCCAAACAGTGCTCTACCCCCGTAAGTATTCGTCCGAGGCTCTACCTAAATAGATTTCGGGGAGAACCAGCTATCTCCCGGTTTGATTAGCCTTTCACTCCTAGCCACAGGTCATCCCCTAACTTTTCAACGTTAGTGGGTTCGGTCCTCCAGTTGATGTTACTCAACCTTCAACCTGCCCATGGCTAGATCACCGGGTTTCGGGTCTATACCTTGCAACTTATTCGCCCAGTTAAGACTCGGTTTCCCTACGGCTCCCCTATTCGGTTAACCTTGCTACAAAATATAAGTCGTTGACCCATTATACAAAAGGTACGCAGTCACAGAACAAGTCTGCTCCTACTGCTTGTACGTATACGGTTTCAGGTTCTATTTCACTCCCCTCACAGGGGTTCTTTTCGCCTTTCCCTCACGGTACTGGTTCACTATCGGTCAATTGGGAGTATTTAGCCTTAGAGGATGGTCCCCCTATCTTCAGTCAAGGTTTCTCGTGCCCCGACCTACTTAATATGTCCAACATGGCTTGTCGTGTACGGGACTATCACCCACTATCGTTGCACTTTCCAGAGCATTCCACTAAACCATGCTGATTCGGCTGTTTCCCGTTCGCTCGCCGCTACTTAGGAAATCTCGGTTGATTTCTTTTCCTCCGGGTACTTAGATGTTTCAGTTCTCCGGGTTCGCTTCGCATAGCTATGTATTCACTATACGATACCCTAAAAAGGGTGGGTTTCCCCATTCGGAAATTCTGGTTTATAACGGTTTTTATCACCTTAACCAGACTTATCGCAGATTAACACGTCCTTCATCGCCTCCAATTGCCAAGGCATCCACCGTATACGCTTATTCACTTAACCATACAACCTTAAATGCTCTCGCAAATTCAGTCGCAGTTTATGTGTCATATTTATTGGTTACTTGGTTTGTATAAGACCAAGAACCTGACATAAATAACGCTTGAGTTTTCTCTTACAGTGATAATCAAAATTATTTTTTTAGTTGTTGAATAACAAATAAATAAACAATAATGTTTACCTTATTTTTTTATCAGCTTTCCAAATTGTTAAAGAGCATGAGTTTATAAAAAACTCTAAACGATGCACACTCACTACAATGTGTATGGTTTAGGGTTTTGAATCGAGAAACTGAGTGTCAGTATGGTGGAGCTACGCGGGATCGAACCGCGGACCTCTTGAATGCAAATCAAGCGCTCTCCCAGCTGAGCTATAGCCCCATACTGAAGTCACGTCATTAAAACGTTGGTCCAAATCGAAGATTTGGTAGGCCTGGGCAGACTTGAACTGCCGACCTCACCCTTATCAGGGGTGCGCTCTAACCAGCTGAGCTACAGGCCTATCGTTTATGCTACAAACTCTCGAATGCAGCTAACAGCTTGCAGCTTTCTCGCTCATTATTCGTAATTAATTATTTGTGTGAACACTCTGAAGGTGTAACTTCGTTTATAAGGAGGTGATCCAGCCGCAGGTTCCCCTACGGCTACCTTGTTACGACTTCACCCCAGTCATGAACCACAAAGTGGTAAGCGCCCTCCCGAAGGTTAAGCTACCTACTTCTTTTGCAGCCCACTCCCATGGTGTGACGGGCGGTGTGTACAAGGCCCGGGAACGTATTCACCGTGGCATTCTGATCCACGATTACTAGCGATTCCGACTTCATGGAGTCGAGTTGCAGACTCCAATCCGGACTACGACAAGCTTTATGGGATCCGCTTACTCTCGCGAGTTCGCAACCCTTTGTACTTGCCATTGTAGCACGTGTGTAGCCCATCTCGTAAGGGCCATGATGACTTGACGTCGTCCCCACCTTCCTCCGGTTTGTCACCGGCAGTCTCCTTAGAGTTCCCACCATTACGTGCTGGCAACTAAGGATAAGGGTTGCGCTCGTTGCGGGACTTAACCCAACATTTCACAACACGAGCTGACGACAGCCATGCAGCACCTGTCTCATAGTTCCCGAAGGCACTAAAGCGTCTCTGCTAAATTCTATGGATGTCAAGAGATGGTAAGGTTCTTCGCGTTGCATCGAATTAAACCACATGCTCCACCGCTTGTGCGGGCCCCCGTCAATTCATTTGAGTTTTAACCTTGCGGCCGTACTCCCCAGGCGGTCTACTTAATGCGTTAGCTGCGCAAGACAACTCTTAAGAGTCAAACTGCTAGTAGACATCGTTTACGGCGTGGACTACCAGGGTATCTAATCCTGTTTGCTACCCACGCTTTCGTACATGAGCGTCAGTGTCGACCCAGGTGGCTGCCTTCGCCATTGGTATTCCTTCAGATCTCTACGCATTTCACCGCTACACCTGAAATTCTACCACCCTCTGTCGCACTCTAGCCATCCAGTTTCAAATGCAGTTCCCAGGTTGAGCCCGGGGCTTTCACATCTGACTTAAATGGCCGCCTGCGTACGCTTTACGCCCAGTAATTCCGATTAACGCTCGCACCCTCCGTATTACCGCGGCTGCTGGCACGGAGTTAGCCGGTGCTTCTTCTGCGAGTAACGTCACACCTAGCCGGTATTAACGACTAAGCTTTCCTCCTCGCTGAAAGTGCTTTACAACCCGAAGGCCTTCTTCACACACGCGGCATGGCTGCATCAGGCTTTCGCCCATTGTGCAATATTCCCCACTGCTGCCTCCCGTAGGAGTCTGGACCGTGTCTCAGTTCCAGTGTGGCTGATCATCCTCTCAGACCAGCTAGGGATCGTCGGCTTGGTGAGCCTTTACCTCACCAACTACCTAATCCCACTTGGGCTTCTCTAAAGGCGGGAGCCGAAGCCCCCTTTGAGCCGTAGCTATCATGCGGTATTAGCAGTCGTTTCCAACTGTTGTCCCCCACCTAAAGGCAAATTCCCAAGCATTACTCACCCGTCCGCCACTCGTCATCTTCTAGCAAGCTAGAAATGTTACCGTTCGACTTGCATGTGTTAGGCCTGCCGCCAGCGTTCAATCTGAGCCATGATCAAACTCTTCACTTAAAAGTTTAATCGCTACCCATTGAATTCTGTTCAAATAAATTTCGTTCAGACACTCAATTGATAGTTACAAGTACTAAGCTGCCTTCCGAAGAAGAACCTTAGTGTGTTTGTTACTACTCATCGGAGTGCCCACACAAATAATTAATTACAAATTGTTAAAGAACGTTCAGAGCCTTTCTGCTCTTGGTCGAGACCTTGTCTCAACCGGGATGCGCATTCTACACTTCCCTAATTCGTTGTCAACGTTTTTATCAAATCTTTTTCATTATGTTGAAGAAGTTTTCTAAACCGTTTTGAGTCAAATCAAACCACCTTTACTTAACGTTTCAAGCCGTTTGATGTCTCCCTGACAACGAGGACGCATTATAGAGATCTAATTCCGTTGCGCAAGTGCTTTTTTCAAAAAACTTACTTTTTTATGTTGTTAGTCCAAATAAGAAGCTAAACGTATCGTTTTTATACTATAAGTCGCTAAAACTGACTAAAAAAAACGCCTTTAAACTTAAATATTTCCAAAACATACCTATTACCTTTGGGGACCTTGCTAAGTAGATAAGTAGATAAGTAGATAAGTAGATAAGTAGATAAGTAGATAAGTAGATAAGTAGATAAGTAGATAAGTAGATAAGTAGATAAGTAGATAAGTAGATAAGTAGATAAGTAGATAAGTAGATAAGTAGATAAGTAGATAAGTAGATAAGTAGATAAGTATAATTTTAGAGTTTTATCGTTTACAACCCATAAAGGTAAAAAAGCCGGGAAAACCCGGCTTTTTTATTTACTCTTCAGTAGCTTCAACTACTTCAGCATCTGCATCAAGTTCTGGTCTATCAACCAGTTCAATGTACGCCATTGGTGCTTTATCACCAGTACGGTATCCACACTTGATAATACGAGTGTATCCACCAGGACGTTCATTGTAACGTTGACCCAAGTCAGTAAATAATTTACCAACTACTTCAGCATCTCTCGTACGAGCAAATGCTAAACGACGATTTGCTACGCTGTCAGATTTAGCCATTGTGATCAATGGTTCAATAACACGACGTAATTCTTTCGCTTTAGGCAACGTTGTCTTGATGATTTCATGCTTCACCAATGAACCCGCCATATTACGGAACATCGCTTGACGATGACTGCTGTTGCGGTTTAATTGACGACCACTCTTACGATGGCGCATGAGCTTTTCCTTCTAACTAATTCGTTTAAAAATTTAGTCGTTATCTAACAGACTAGCCGGTGGCCAGTTCTCTAAGCGCATGCCTAGAGATAAACCACGAGACGCTAAAACGTCTTTGATTTCTGTTAGAGACTTCTTACCAAGGTTAGGAGTTTTTAATAACTCAACCTCAGTTCGCTGTACTAAATCACCGATATATTGTACTTGTTCAGCTTTCAAACAGTTAGCTGAACGAACAGTCAATTCTAGATCGTCTACTGGACGTAATAGAATTGGATCAAATTCTGGCTTCTCTTCTTCTTGAGCTACTTCAGTAACGTCACGTAAGTCTACGAACGCTTCTAACTGTTCTGCAAGAATAGTAGAAGAACGACGAATTGCTTCTTCAGGATCTAAAGTGCCATTCGTTTCCATATCAATGATCAATTTGTCTAGATCAGTACGTTGTTCAACACGAGCACTTTCAACATTGTAAGCGATACGCTCAACAGGGCTGAAAGAAGCATCAAGTAACAAGCGACCGATTGGACGATCTTCTTCGTCTGAGGACACACGCGCAGAAGCAGGAACATAACCACGGCCACGCTGCACGTTTACACGCATAGAAATTTCAGAGTTCGCACTCGTTAAATTACAAATAACGTGCTCAGGGTTGATGATTTCTACATCACCATCGTGCTGAAAATCAGCAGCTGTAACAGGGCCAACACCTGACTTACTTAAAGTCAAAGTTACTTCGTCCTTTCCCTCTACGCGAACTGCTAAACCTTTCAGGTTTAACAAGATTTCAATCACATCTTCCTGTACACCTTCTTTTGCACTGTATTCGTGCTGCACACCGTCGATTTCTACTTCGGTCACGGCACATCCAGGCATAGACGACAACAAGATTCTGCGTAACGCATTACCAAGAGTATGGCCGAAACCACGCTCTAACGGCTCAAGCGTTACTTTAGCTCGAGTTGCACTAACTTGTTCAATATCTACAAGCCTAGGCTTAAGGAATTCAGTTACAGACCCCTGCATTTTATATCCTCTTATGTTTCAACTTTACTTAGAGTAAAGTTCAACAATTAACTGTTCGTTAATCTCTGTAGACAACTCAGAGCGTTCAGGGTGTGATTTGTATACACCTGTCATCGCTTTCGCATCTACGTCAATCCAAGTCGGTTTTTCACGTTGTTCAGCTAACTCAAGAGCAGCAACAATACGACCTTGCTTTTTCGATTTTTCACGAACAGCAACAACGTCTTCTGCAGACACTTTGTAGGAAGGAATGTTCACTACGCTACCGTTAACAACAATTGACTTGTGGCTAACTAGCTGACGAGCTTCCGCACGAGTACTCGCGTAACCCATACGATAAACAACGTTATCTAAACGGCTTTCTAAAAGTTGTAATAGGTTCTCACCAGTATTACCTTTAAGACGTGCCGCCTCTTTATAATAGTTACGGAATTGTTTTTCTAAAACACCGTAAATACGACGTACTTTTTGTTTTTCACGAAGCTGCAAACCGTAGTCAGACAAACGTGGCTTACGCGCACCGTGCTGACCTGGAGCAGTATCGATTTTACATTTAGTCTCTATAGCACGTACGCCACTCTTAAGGAACAAATCTGTTCCTTCGCGACGACTAAGCTTTAGCTTTGGACCCAAATATCTTGCCATGTTCTTTCTCCACTAACAGTCGTTATACACGACGTTTCTTAGGCGGACGACAACCGTTATGAGGAATAGGTGTAACGTCAGTAATGTTAGTGATTTTATATCCCACTGCATTAAGAGCGCGAATCGCTGATTCACGGCCTGGACCAGGTCCCTTAACGAATACTTCAATATTCTTCAAACCGTATTCTTTAGCTGCTTCGCCTGCGCGTTCAGCTGCTACCTGTGCAGCGAATGGTGTTGATTTACGTGAACCACGGAAACCAGAACCACCTGCAGTAGCCCAAGACAATGCATTGCCTTGACGGTCGGTTAATGTAACGATTGTGTTGTTGAAAGACGCATGGATATGAGCCATACCATCAGCAACCTGCTTTTTTACTTTCTTACGTGAACGAGTTGGAGCTTTTGCCATTTCTTGCTACCTCGCCTTATTTAGTAATAGGTTTACGTGGACCTTTACGGGTACGCGCATTTGTTTTAGTGCGTTGACCACGTAGAGGAAGACTGCGACGATGGCGCATGCCACGGTTACAACCTAAATCCATTAAACGTTTAATATTTAAAGTTACTTCACGGCGAAGATCACCTTCAACGGTGTACTTGCCAACTTCTTCACGTAATTTATCTAAATCTTGTTCAGATAATGTTCCGATTTTCGTATCTTCAGCGATACCAGTAGCTGCCAAAATTGCTTTTGAACGAGTTTTACCGATACCGAAAATCGCTGTTAAAGCGATAACTGAATGTTTACGATCGGAAATGTTAATGCCAGCGATACGGGCCACTAACACATCTCCTATAGTTTTGGGTCAGTCGAAAAGCCCGTTAGGATACTCGACCTATGACCATTTGTAAATATGGGCGAGAAAAACTTCCTCGCCCCCATCTTACGTCGTATTAACCCTGGCGCTGTTTATGCTTAGGGTCTGTACAGATTACACGAACAACACCTGAACGTTTAATTACTTTACAGTTACGACATATCTTCTTAACGGAAGCACGTACTTTCATTGCTTTTACTCCGCAATCTAACGGCTATAGCCTTTCAGGTTAGCTTTATCTATCGCTTTCCCTGCAAGGTTCGCCTTCTTAAGAACAGAATCATACTGATGAGACATCAACAGTGTTTGAATCTGCGCCATAAAATCCATGACAACAACAACGATGATTAACAACGATGTTCCGCCAAAATAAAATTGGACATTCCAAGCGATCATCATGAACTCAGGTACTAAACATACAAATGTAATGTACATAGCTCCTGCTAGTGTCAAACGCGTCATCACCTTATCGATGTATTTCGACGTTTGCTCACCAGGTCTGATACCTGGAATAAATGCACCTGAGCGCTTCAAGTTATCCGCTGTTTCTCTCGGGTTGAAAACCAACGCGGTGTAGAAAAAACAGAAGAATATTATAGCAGCTGCGTACAACATAACATATAGGGGTTGTCCCGGTGATAAAGTTAAAGACACTTGTTGCAAAAATTCTGCAACGGCGCCTTCGCCTGTACCAAACCAAGCAGCAATAGTGCTTGGGAACATTATAATACTACCAGCAAATATCGGTGGTATTACGCCAGCCATATTTACCTTTAATGGTAAATGAGAGCTTTGTGCTTGAAACACTTGGCGACCTTGCTGTCGTTTTGCGTAGTTAACAACTATACGTCGTTGGCCACGTTCTACGAATACAACAAAGTATGTAACCGCGAATACAATAACTGCAATCAACAATAGTAACAACATGTGAAGTTCGCCTTGACGAGCTTGCTCTGCTGTTGAACCGATTGCAGATGGCAACCCTGCTACGATACCGGTAAAAATCAGTATCGAAATACCGTTACCAATACCTCGCTCAGTAATTTGCTCACCTAACCACATTAAGAACATGGTACCGGTTACCAAACTAACTACTGCTGTGAAATAGAAACCTGGACCTGGATTTAAAACCAAACCTGGCATCATATTCGGCAAGCTAGTAGCTATACCAAACGACTGGAATGTCGCTAATACAAGCGTGAAATAACGAGTGTATTGACTGATTTTCTTACGACCAGCCTCACCTTCTTTCTTTAGCTCTGCTAAAGAAGGGTGCATCACCGTCAATAACTGCATAATAATTGACGCAGTTATGTATGGCATGATACCTAACGCTAATACCGAAGCACGCTCAAGCGCACCACCGGAGAACATGTTAAACATTTCTACGATGGTACCCTTTTGCTGTTCGAATAATTCAGCTAGTACTGCAGCATCTATCCCAGGAATTGGAACAAAAGAACCCAATCGAAACACAACAATAGCTAAAAAAACAAATAATAATCGTTGTTTTAACTCGGCAAAGCCTGTCTGTCCGCTTTGTAGGTCTAATCCTGGTTTAGCCATAATGTACTTGTCCTTATTCTACTTTTCCGCCGGCTGCAACAATCGCGTCTTGCGCACCTTTAGTAACACGTAGACCAGCTACAGTTACCGAGCGTGCAAGCTCACCAGATTTAACAACTTTAACGAAAAGTATGTCTTTCTTCACTAAGCCAGCAGCTTTCAAAGTTTCTAAAGAAACGATGTCGCCATCAACTTTTGCGATTTCTGACAATGTTACTTCATCAGTTACCAACGATTTACGAGAAGTGAAACCGAATTTCGGTAAGCGACGTTGTAAAGGCATTTGACCGCCTTCAAAACCTGGCTTAACACTTCCGCCTGAGCGTGATTTCTGACCTTTGTGTCCACGACCACCAGTTTTACCTAAACCAGAACCGATACCGCGTCCAACGCGTTTCTTATCCGTTTTAGCGCCTGGTGCTGGAGATAGAGTATTCAAACGCATCGATTACCCCTCCACTTTAACCATGTATTGAACTTGGTTTACCATACCACGCACACATGCTGTGTCTTCCAACTCAACAGTGTGGTTAATACGGCGTAAACCCAAGCCACGTAATGTAGCTTTATGCTTCGGTAAACGACCGATAGAGCTACGTATTTGTGTTACTTTAATCGTCTTCTTAGCCATGGTCTATTACCCCAAAATTTCAGAAACGTTAAGACCACGTTTAGCTGCGATTTGTTCAGGAGAATTCATTCCTGCCAAAGCGTCAACTGTAGCGCGAACTACGTTAATTGGGTTAGTTGAACCGTAACATTTAGATAGTACGTTTTGTACACCTGCTACTTCTAATACTGCACGCATTGCACCACCTGCGATGATACCCGTACCTTCTGAAGCTGGTTGCATGTAAACTTTTGAACCAGAGTGGCGACCCTTAATAGGGTGCTGCAATGTTCCATTAGTTAACTCTACATTTACCATGTTACGACGCGCTTTTTCCATTGCTTTTTGAATAGCAGCTGGAACTTCACGCGCTTTACCATAACCAAAACCTACACGGCCGTTTTTGTCACCAACAACAGTTAAAGCTGTGAACGAGAATATACGACCACCCTTAACTACTTTTGATACACGGTTAACCGCAATAAGCTTTTCTTCGAATTCTGTTTGCTTTGCTTCTACGTTAGACATGAGCTACTCCTAGAACTGAAGACCGGCTTCGCGAGCAGCGTCTGCTAACGCTTTCACACGGCCGTGATATTTAAAACCGCTACGGTCAAATGACACTTTCTCAACGCCATTTTTTACCGCACGTTCTGCTACTGCTTTACCAACCGCAGCTGCTGCTTCAACGTTACCTGTAGAAGCAACCGCTGAACGGATGTCTTTTTCTACAGTTGACGCCGCCGCTAACACTTTACCTTCAGGAGAAATTACCTGAGCGTAAGCGTGACGAGGCGTACGGTGCATTACTAAACGTGTAACACCGTTTTCGATAAACGTTCTGCGAGCGCGCTTGGCACGACGTAAACGAGCTGTTTTCTTATCCATCGTCTTACCTTACTTTTTCTTCGCCTCTTTGCGACGAACGATTTCGTCGCTATAACGGATACCTTTGCCTTTATAAGGCTCTGGCTCACGATAAGCGCGAATATTCGCTGCAACTTGACCAACTAAATGTTTACTTGCACCCTTCACAACAACTTCTGTTTGTGCAGGAGCTTCGATAGTCACACCAGCTGGCACTTCAAAGTCTACTGGGTGAGAGAAACCAAGAGATAGACTTAACACGTTACCTTTTACCGCAGCACGGTAACCGACACCATTAAGGATCAATTTTTTCTCAAAACCAGCACTTACACCAACAACTAGGTTGTTAATGTTTGCACGAGCAGTACCTGCCTGTGCCCACGCGTCGGCAAAACCGTCACGAGGAAGTGTGCGAACTACGTTGTCTTCAACAACAACTTCAACAGCAGGGTTAACGTTTAAAGTCAACTCGCCTACTTTACCTTTAACTTTTACTTCCTGACCATTTACGGCGATTTCAACACCGGCAGGAACATTAATAGGTGCTTTTGCTACACGAGACATTATGACTCTCCTATTAAGCTACGTAGCCGATGATCTCGCCGCCAATGCCCGCTTTGCGTGCAGCACGGTCAGTCATCAAACCTTTTGATGTAGAAACGATAGCTATACCTAGACCACCCATAACTTTAGGTAGGTCTGAAGTCTTCTTATAAATACGAAGACCAGGACGGCTAACGCGTTTGATAGTTTCAATTACTGGTTTGCCTTCAAAGTACTTAAGAGTAACGTTTAATTCTTTCTTAACGTCACCTGATACTTCGTAGTCAGCAATAAAACCTTCGCTCTTCAAAAGTTCAGCCAAAGCTGTTTTTAACTTTGATGAAGGCATTGCAACGGTTACTTTGTTTGACATTTGACCGTTACGTACGCGGGTGAACATATCCGCGATAGGATCTTGCATGCTCATCTTTCAATACTCCCAGATTCTTACCAAGAAGCCTTTTTAAGGCCTGGAACTTCACCACGCATCGCTGCTTCACGAAGTTTAATACGGCTTAAGCCGAACTTACGTAAATAGCCATGTGGACGACCTGTCACGTTACAACGATTACGTTGACGCGCAGGGCTTGAATCACGAGGAAGCTCTTGAAGTTTAAGCACAGCTGCCCAACGATCTTCATCAGACGTGTTAACGTCTTTGATAGTTGCCTTTAAATCGGCACGTTTTGCAGCAAATTTTTCAACTAATTTAGCACGTTTAACATCACGCGCTTTCATTGATTGCTTAGCCATAACTCTACACCTTATCCTTTAAATGGGAAGTTGAAAGCAGCTAACAGAGCGTGACCTTCCTCATTTGATTTAGCAGAGGTAGTAATTGTGATATCTAAACCACGTACCTTGTCTACTTTATCAAAATCGATTTCAGGGAAGATAATTTGCTCGCGTACACCCATGCTATAGTTACCGCGACCGTCAAATGACTTAGGATTCAAGCCACGGAAGTCACGAACACGAGGAAGAGCGATTGTAATTAAACGCTCTAAGAAGTCCCACATACGCTCGCCGCGTAGAGTTACCTTGGCACCGATTGGGTAACCTTCACGGATTTTAAAGCCAGCAACTGACTTACGCGCACGAGTTACAACAGGCTTTTGACCGGCAATAGATGCCATGTCAGCAGTTGCTGCTTCAAGTACTTTTTTATCCGCTAGAGCTTCACCCAGACCCATGTTCAGGGTAATCTTCTCAAGACGTGGGACTTGCATGACAGATGTGTAGCCGAACTGTTTAACTAGCTCAGGCACTACGCTGTCTTTATAAGTATCATGCAGTTTCGCCATCATATACTCCAAGATTAGATAGTTTTACCATTAGATTTGAAGAAACGAACCTTTTTGCCGTCTTCAAATTTAAAACCTACACGATCAGCTTTACCCGTTTCTGGGTTAAGGATCGCAACGTTTGATACGTTGATTGACGCTTCTTTCTCAACGATTCCACCAGGCTGCTGTAGTTGTGGTACAGGTTTTTGGTGTTTCTTGATAAGGTTCACGCCTTCTACGATTAATCTGTCAGTACCAGTGATAACTTTTAAAACTTTACCAGTTTTACCTTTATCTTTACCAGCTATGACGATTATTTCATCTTCACGACGAATTTTGCTTGCCATTTTCAGCTCCTTAAATTACTTCAGGTGCCAATGACACGATTTTCATGAACTTATCACCGCGAAGTTCGCGAGTAACAGGTCCAAAAATACGAGTTCCGATTGGCTGCAAGTTGGCGTTCAAAATAACAGCTGCGTTACTATCGAATCGGATGGCTTGACCATCTGGACGACGAACCGCTGCTTTAGTGCGAACTACCACCGCGTTAAGTACATCACCTTTTTTAACTTTACCGCGTGGAATTGCTTCCTTTACAGTAACTTTAATGATGTCGCCTATACCGGCGTAACGACGGTGAGAGCCACCAAGAACCTTAATACACTGTACGCGACGTGCGCCTGAGTTATCAGCCACATCTAACGTAGTTTGCATTTGGATCATGTTTAGTGCTCCGCTAATTAAATTATACTTCAATGTCCTTTCGGACTTGCTGCTTTCTAGTCATTATTGACTACCCCCTACAAAAGGGCGCGCAAGTATAACTAAGTGATGGTTGAAATACAACCTAATTAAACACGTGATTAAATAATAAACGGTTATTAAATTATAAGTCATTGCCTAGCTTAGTTATCTTCTGAAAGAACAAAACTAAAAATAAAAAACCGGAGCGTACGCCCCGGTTTTATTAGCTAATTACTTCAAAAAAATTAAAGTGTTTTAGCTTTTTCGATTACGTCTACCAAAGTCCAAGTTTTTTTCTTAGAAATTGGAGCGCATTCACGGATTGTAACCGTGTCACCGATACCACACTGGTTAGTTTCGTCATGTGCGTGCAACTTAGTTGTACGCTTTACGAACTTACCGTAGATAGGGTGTTTAACCTTACGTTCGATAGAAACAACGATAGACTTATCCATCTTGTCACTAACTACGCGGCCTTGTAATGTACGGATAGTATCGCTCATTACGCACCTGCCTTGTTTTGTGCAATTACTGTTTTAACACGCGCAATGTTGCGACGTACTTGACGCAGTAAATGTGTTTGAGCTAGTTGGCCAGAAGATTGTTGCATGCGCAAGTTAAATTGCTCACGTAACAAACCTAGTAGTTCAGCTCTTAGCTCTTCTACAGTTTTATCTTTAAGATCGCTAGCTTTCATTACATCACCGTTCTAGTTACAAAAGTGGTTTTGAATGGCAGTTTACGAGCCGCTAAGCGGAACGCTTCACGCGCCAATTCTTCTGCTACACCGTCCATTTCGTAAAGTACTTTACCAGGTTGAATTTCAGCAACCCAATATTCAACATTACCTTTACCTTTACCTTGACGAACTTCTAACGGCTTAGCCGTAATTGGTTTGTCAGGGAATACACGGATCCAAATTTGACCTTGACGTTTTACGTGACGTGTCATTGCACGACGAGCTGCTTCGATTTGACGTGCAGTCATACGACCACGGCCAGTAGCCTTAAGGCCGAAAGTACCAAAGCTAACCTTGTTACCGTTCTGAGCTAGACCACGGTTGCGGCCTTTATGCTGCTTACGGAATTTTGTACGTTTTGGTTGTAACATCGTCTACTCCTACTTAGCGCTTTTGCTACGACGCTTCTTCGCTGGTTTAGGTTGTTTTGGTTCTTCTTGAGAGATTGAACCGAAACCACCAAGTACTTCACCTTTAAAGATCCATACTTTTACACCGATGATGCCGTAAGTAGTTAATGCTTCAGAAGTTGCATAGTCGATATCAGCACGTAAAGTGTGTAGTGGTACACGACCTTCACGATACCATTCTGAACGTGCAATTTCTGCTCCGCCCAAACGACCGCTTACTTCAACTTTGATACCCTTTGCACCAACACGCATTGCGTTTTGTACCGCGCGCTTCATAGCACGACGGAACATAACACGACGCTCAAGCTGGCTAGAAATGCTTTCAGCTACTAGCTGTGCATCTAACTCAGGCTTGCGAATCTCTGCGATGTTGATTTGAGCAGGTACGCCTGTCAATTTTGCTACAACATTACGAAGTTTTTCAACGTCTGCGCCTTTCTTACCAATTACAACACCCGGGCGAGCCGTGTGGATTGTAACTTTGATAGATTTAGCAGGACGTTCAATCGTAATCTTAGAAACTGAAGCGTTCTTTAATTCTTTAGTCAGATACTGACGAACTTTAATGTCGCCATTAAGATGACTAGCGTAATCTTTTGTATTCGCGTACCAGGTAGCAACCCATGGTTTAGTGATACCTAGGCGAATCCCCGTAGGATGTACTTTTTGACCCATTAGTTAATCTCCTAGTCCGCTACTACAACAGTAATATGTGAAGAGCGCTTAAGAACGCGGTCTGCGCGGCCTTTTGCACGAGTCTTAATGCGTTTCATGGTTGGACCTGCGTCTATCATGATTGTCGCAACTTTAAGTTCGTCGATGTCTGCGCCTTCATTATGCTCAGCATTTGCAATTGCAGACTCTAAAACTTTCTTCACTAATACAGCAGCTTTTTTATTGCTGAAATTTAATACGTCTAACGCCTTGTCGACTGGTAGACCACGAATCTGGTCAGCTACCAAGCGAGCCTTCTGAGGAGAAGTGCGGGCAAAACGATGTTTAGCTATAGCTTGCATTATTTACTCCTTACTTCTTCTTAGCTTTCTTGTCAGCCGCGTGACCGCGGTACGTACGAGTAGGTGCGAATTCACCCAACTTATGGCCAACCATTTCGTCAGATACAAACACAGGAACGTGTTGACGACCATTATGGACAGCGATGGTCAATCCAATCATATCAGGAATGATCATTGAGCGACGAGACCAAGTTTTAATTGGTTTCTTGTTCCCGCTTTCCAAGGCTGCTTCAACCTTCTTCAGCAAGTGTAGGTCAATAAAAGGACCTTTCTTGAGAGAACGTGGCATGGTATTACCTCACTAATTATTTATTACGACGACGAACAATGTACTTATCAGTACGTTTGTTCTTACGAGTCTTAGCACCCTTAGTCGGTTTACCCCAAGGAGTAACCGGGTGACGACCACCAGAAGTACGACCTTCACCACCACCGTGCGGGTGATCAACCGGGTTCATTACAACACCACGGACAGTCGGACGAACACCACGCCATCTGCTTGCACCAGCTTTACCAAGCTGACGAAGCATATGCTCAGCATTACCTACTTCACCAAGAGTCGCACGACAATCAGAAAGAACTTTACGCATTTCGCCTGAACGAAGACGTAGAGTAACGTATTGACCGTCACGTGCTAATATTTGCACATATGCACCAGCTGAACGAGCAATCTGAGCGCCTTTACCAGGCTTAAGCTCAACATTGTGTACAGTACTACCTACAGGCATGTTACGCATAGGCATAGCATTACCAGCTTTAATAGGTGCATTGATACCAGACATAATCTGATCACCAGCTTTTAGGCCTTTAGGTGCAATGATGTACTTACGTTCACCGTCTGCATAAAGAACTAACGCGATGTTTGCGCTTCGGTTTGGATCATATTCCAAACGCTCAACTGTTGCCGGGATACCGTCTTTATTACGCTTGAAGTCAACCAAACGATAGTGTTGCTTATGACCACCACCGATGTGACGTACAGTAATGCGACCATTATTGTTACGGCCACCAGATTTAGATTTTTTCTCTAAAAGTGGTGCGTATGGTGCGCCTTTGTGCAAGTCAGTGTTAACTACCTTCGTCATATGACGACGACCAGCAGATGTTGGTTTACATTTTACTAGAGCCATTTTTTACTCTCCAATTACTCTGCTGCGCCGTCTTCAAGATCAAGGCTTTGACCGTCTGCAAGAGTTACGTAAGCTTTTTTCCAATTCTTACGACGACCCATGCGAGCACCAGTGCGTTTTGCCTTACCTTTAACGTTAAGAGAGTTAACTCGCTTAACTTCAACTTCGAAAAGTTTTTCAACAGCAGCTTTAATTTCTTCTTTAGTAGCGTCAACAGCAACTTTGAATACTAACGTGTTGTTAGCTTCAGATGCTAAAGTGGTCTTTTCAGAAACATGTGGAGCTACTAATACTTTTAACAAACGTTCTTCGCTTATCATGCTAGCATCTCCTCAATTTGTTTAACTGCACCAGCAGTTACCAATACTTTATCGAACGCAATTAAACTAACTGGGTCGATTGTTGCCGCATCACGAACGTCAACTTTATATAAGTTGCGAGCTGATAAGAACAAGTTCTCAGATACTTCTTCAGTAATGATCAATACGTCTTTTAAGCTCATTTCATTTAACTTAGCAGCTAGTGCTTTAGTTTTTGGAGTTTCAACTTCAAAGTTTTCAACTACCACGAAACGCTCTTGACGAACTAACTCAGAAAGAATGCTTTGAATAGCACCACGGTACATTTTCTTATTCACTTTTTGTGAATGATCCTGTGGCTTAGCAGCGAATGTTACGCCACCAGAACGCCAGATAGGACTACGAATAGTACCGGCACGAGCACGACCAGTGCCCTTTTGACGCCATGGCTTCTTACCGCCACCGCTAACTTCTGAGCGAGTTTTTTGAGCTCTAGAACCCTGGCGAGCGCCTGCAGCGTATGCAGTAACTACCTGGTGAACTAATGCTTCATTGAACTCACGTCCGAAAGTAGCTTCTGAAACTTCAACAGCGCCTGTTGCGCCTGTATAATCTAATTTCATCACTATTCTCCGGATTACGCTTTAACAGCAGGTTTAATGATGACGTCGCCGCCAATTGAACCTGGTACCGCGCCTTTAACTAGAAGTAAATTACGCTCTGCGTCCACACGTACTAGCTCAAGATTTTGAGTTGTTGTACGTACGTTACCCATTTGGCCGGCCATTTTCTTACCTTTAAATACACGACCTGGTGTTTGGTTTTGACCAATAGAACCAGGAGCACGGTGAGAAAGTGAGTTACCATGAGTCGCGTCTTGCATGCTGAAATTCCAGCGCTTAACACCACCTTGGAAACCTTTACCTTTTGACGTACCAGTTACGTCAACCAATTTAGCGTCATTAAATACTTCTACAGTAATTTCGCTACCAACTTCGATACCTTCGCCTTCATTTGCAGTTAAGCGAAATTCCCACATACCACGACCAGCTTCAACACCTGCTTTCGCAAAGTGGCCAGCTTGTGCCTTAGTAACGCGGTTCGCTTTCTTAGTGCCTGCAGTCACTTGAAGTGCGCGGTAACCGTCGGTTTCTTCGTTACGGATTTGAGTAACACGGTTAGGTGTCGCTTCAATCACTGTAACTGGAATTGATACACCATCTTCTGTGAAGATACGTGTCATTCCCACTTTACGTCCGACTAGACCAATAGTCATTTTGAAACCCCTTTAATCTCTCGATTAACCCAGACTGATCTGAACATCTACACCAGCGGCAAGATCTAAACGCATTAAAGCATCAACAGTTTTTTCTGTTGGCTCAACAATGTCGATTAAACGCTTGTGCGTACGAATTTCATATTGGTCACGCGCATCTTTATTTACGTGTGGAGATACCAATATAGTGAAGCGTTCTTTGCGAGTAGGTAGTGGAATAGGACCACGAACCTGTGCGCCTGTACGCTTTGCCGTTTCAACGATCTCTTGTGTTGACGCATCGATTAGACGATGGTCGAACGCTTTCAATCGGATACGAATACGTTGACTGTTCATTTTATACCTCAAAAGAGCATTTTAGAAAGAGCATAAAAAAACATCGCATTACCCCCGTTTTACCGGATATAAGCGGTGTTTCTTTATCTATTAATTGGACCCACAATTGGGGCCCCTGTACATCAGCTAACAAATCGTTAGCTTTTCAAACCGATAAAAAGAGCATTTTTACATATTTCGGTTTGCCTTAAAGATTCCTCGCGGAAAATTTAAGAGTGCGCATTATAAATATATTGAGTATAAATGCAACACTTTATTGTTAATAACTTAAGCTCAAGCGGTTATCTATAAAGACATACCGCTAAGTGCTTAATTATTGTGCACAATTAAATTTCGTCCGCTGTAAATTCAAATAACAATTCTGCGCCGGACTCTATTTGTTGCTTCAAAGAGTGTATTTTTGGAAGCAATCGAGCAAAATAATAAGTTGCTGTTTTTTGTTTACTTGTCGCGAGCGTTTGTTCAACACCCTCTTCCTTAGAAGCAACTACCATTTTTGCCCACATATACCCGTAAAAAACATATCCGCACAAATGTAAGAAATCCACCGAAGCAGCCCCTAATGCGTTTTTGTCACGAGAAGCTTCATCTAATACAGATGTGGTTACTTCTTTTAATAGAATTGCACTGTCATTAAGTTGTTTCATCATCTCGCCATTTACGCTTTGATTTTCCAAACTAAACGCCAAGATTTCATCTATCAACAGATTTAACGTTTTACCGCCATCCATTGCAACTTTTCGGCCCATTAGGTCTAAAGCTTGAACACCATTCGTACCTTCATATATCTGCGTGATACGACAGTCTCTAACTAATTGCTCTTGTCCCCATTCTCTGACATAACCATGACCACCTAGAACCTGTTGGCCAGCAATACAAGCTTCAAGGCTTGTATCTGTAACAAATGCTTTTGCAATCGGCGTCAACAATTGTGCTTTAGCGTTAGCTACATTTGCTTCATCTTCGTCTTTGGTAAACTTAGATATATCTAATTGAACTGAAACATAAGTTCCAAATGCTCTAGCTGCCTCATTCATTGCTCTCATGTTTAAAAGCATTCGACGTACATCAGGGTGAACAATAATTGGATCACATTCCTTATCGCTCATTCTTTCAACGCCTTTACCTTGCCCTCTGTCTAACGCATACAA
This sequence comes from Psychrosphaera aestuarii, assembly GCF_017948405.1. Taxonomy (NCBI): domain Bacteria; kingdom Pseudomonadati; phylum Pseudomonadota; class Gammaproteobacteria; order Alteromonadales; family Pseudoalteromonadaceae; genus Psychrosphaera; species Psychrosphaera aestuarii. The sequence continues at coordinate 117,764 of NZ_CP072844.1, forward strand.
TTTTGCATTTTGATAAGAGCGCTCAGCGGCACCCAGACCTTGCAGACCGACAAGTAAACGCTCGTAATTCATCATAGTAAACATAGCTGCAAGACCCTTGTTTACTTCACCAACTAGATAGCCTTTAGCTCCATCAAAATTAATAACGCATGTGGCACTAGTATGAATACCCATTTTATGTTCGATTGAACCACATGATACAGCATTGGACTCACCTAGGTTTCCTTGCGCATCAACATTTATTTTGGGTACCAAGAATAGCGATATACCGCGAGAGCCAGCTGGAGCATCAGGCAGTTTCGCTAATACTAGATGAATGATGTTCTCAGTTAAATCATGCTCACCGCCAGATATAAATATTTTACTACCAGTAATTTCGTAACTACCGTCATCTTGCGGTATCGCTTTTGTTTTTATTAATCCTAAATCTGTTCCTGCATGTGCTTCAGTTAAACACATTGAACCAGTCCATTGACCTGAATACATATTCGGTAGGTATAGTTCTTTTAATTCTTCAGATGCATGTGCATTAATAGCCAAACATGCGCCAGCAGTTAGGCCAGGATATAGAGCAAATGCCAAATCAGCCGAACACATCATTTCTTCATGCATTGCCGTAATCGTTTTTGGCATACCCATACCACCAAAGTCTGGATTACCTGCTAATCCGATCCAGCCACCTTCAGCAACGACGTTGTATGATTCTTTATATGTATCTGGAGTCGTGACCGCTCCTTCAGAGAAGATCACACCAACTTCATCTGCAGCTCGACTAAACGGTGCAATTGCTTCTTCTGTTACTTTTGCACTTTCAGCTAAAATAGCGCCAGCCGTTTCAATATCAATTGATTCCGCTAGCTCAGGCGTGTTCTGCCAAAACTCTTGAACTTTAAAAGTATTAAATAACAAAAAGTTCATATCATTTAGTGGGGCATTATATTGACTCATAGTACTCTCTTATTCATTTATATGTTCTGAACTATACAACCATTAAGACTTATAAAACAGGGGAAAACACGTAATACGCGTTTAAACATACGTTAATTGTTCACAAAAGGTTTTAACTTCTTATTTTAATGAAAGTCCCTACTAATAATCTGTAAATCATTCATCTCATTTGATAGGTCGACAAGCTTACCTGCTATCACATGAATGACCTTTCCTTCACGCTCCAGTATGCCTTTTACTTTTACCAGTTTAGACGTTAAAAATGATTTTTTCTGCGCTTTTGCAGTTGCGGCCCAAACAATAACATTGGTATTTCCGGTATCGTCTTCTAGTGTCATAAATGTTATGCCGCCCGCTGTTCCTGGACTCTGCCTTGCGGTAACTAAACCAACAACTGTAACGATGGATTTATTTCGACATTGAGGTAATTCGCTTGCAGGGGTATACCGACCTAATAACCCTGCTTTCCGTAGGAGTTGCACTGGATGAGCATCAAGACTCAAACTAGTTGAGGCGTAATCCTCTAGCATTGATGCCACTTTACTCGGGCTTTCAATGATTTCATTGTAATCACTCTCGTTAGCTTTAAATAGTGGTAAGTCACTTTCTTGATTCATCAGTTTCCACCTAGTGTTATAGCGATCGCCACTAATAATACTTAATGCATTGGCGCTTGCTAATAACTGTAAATCTCTCTTAGTGATTTGCGTATCTGTAAGTTGCGAAAGAGATTTAAACCCTTCTGCATAGTCTTTTCGAATGCATACAATTGTCTTTGCCGAGGCCTCAGATAAGCCTTTAACCATTCGATACCCAAGTCTTAATAAGAGCTTATCATTATCCAGTACCAATTGATGATCCCAGCATGAGTGGTTAATACAAATTGGTAATACAATTACACCATGCCTTTGTGCATCTTGTAATAGCTGCGCAGGACTATAAAAACCCATTGGTAAACTATTTAGTAACGCACAATAAAAAACACTCGGATGGTAATATTTTAACCAAGCAGAAACGTAGGCTAACAAAGCGAAACTTGCGGAATGTGATTCTGGAAATCCATATTCCCCGAAACCACAGATTTGCTGAAATATTCTATTCGCATATTCTTCGGTGTAACCTCTGTCTGCCATACCATTTATAAGCTTGGCCCTAAACCTTTCTAACTCGCCGTCTTTTTTCCACTTCCCCATTGCTCGGCGTAATTGGTCGGCTTCTCCTCCGGAAAACCCAGCGGCTACCATGGCAAGTTTGATGACTTGTTCTTGGAAAATAGGCACACCTAATGTTCTAGATAATACCTCCTCAACGTCTTTTGATGGATACTCAATCTGTTCCTCGCCATTACGACGACGTAAATAGGGATGCACCATTCCACCTTGAATTGGACCTGGGCGAACAATGGCGATTTGAATTACTAAGTCATAATAAGTTTTAGGCTTAAGTCTAGGTAGCATGCTCATCTGCGCTCTTGACTCAATTTGAAAAAGGCCAACGGTGTCAGCATTTTGAATCATCTGATAGACATTTTTATCATCCCCACCAGCTGTAATATCATTAATACTAAGACTTTTTTGGTACAACTCTTTTATATAATCAAATGACTTTCTAATCGCGGTTAACATTCCAAGAGCTAATACATCGACTTTAAGCAAGGCTAAACTCTCTAAGTCATCCTTGTCCCATTGAATAACTGTTCGACCGTCCATCGCAGCATTTTCAACTGGAACTAGCTCATGCAATGGACCTGATGAGATGATGAAGCCACCAACATGCTGAGATAAGTGCCTAGGAAAGCCTTTGATTTGTTCAACTAATGAAACAAATAGTCGTCCTTTTTTAGAATCAACCGTCAAGCCTAACTCAGATAACTGCGAAGACCATGATTCAGATCGATCACGTCGGTTGATATTCTTAATAAAAAAGTCGAGTTGCAACTCTTCAAAACCCAGTGCTTTACCCACCTCTCTAATCGCACTTTTTGTTCTGTAAGTTACAACTGTAGCGGCTATAGCCGCATGGTTTCGGCCATACTTTGAGTATATGTATTGAAAAATTTCTTCTCGGCGTTGATGCTCAAAATCAACATCAATATCCGGCGGCTCGTTTCGCTCCTTGGAAATAAACCGCTCAAATAGAACATTAATCTGAGATGGATCAACAGCTGTAATCTCTAAACAGTAGCAAACTACTGAATTTGCAGCTGAGCCACGACCTTGGTATAGAATTCTTTGACTTTTCGCAAATTGAACAATGTCATATATAGTTATAAAAAAATGTTCATATTGCATCTCTTGAATTAGGTGCAATTCTTTATCAATTAATTTTTGAATATTTTGAGGGATGCCATTTGGAAAACGAAATTGCGCGCCTTTTTTTACAATTTGATTTAAATATTGAGTTGGAGTTAAATTAACCGGTATTAACTCAGACGGATACTCATACCTCAACTCACCTAAATCAAAACTACATTGGTTCGCGATATTTACAGACGCCTCTATATACTCTTTCTTATATAACTTTTGTAATTTAAACAGTGGTCTTAAGGTTTGCTCTGCATTACTAATTGCATCTCGACCTAACTTATCGACTTGTGTTCCGCTTTTAATAGCCGATAACACATGCTGAAGAGGAAGACGACTCATGTCATGCATTAATACTTGCCCGCATGCCACGATGGATAAATTATAGATTGAAGCTATCTTCTCGCAGTTACTAATGTAGCGATGCTCATTTTGTGATAGTTTTCTTGTAATACCGACATACAGACGCTTCTTTATCGATTTATTCAGTCCAAGTAACCAGGCTACATTAAAAGTATCTGTCTCTATTTCGCCGCTCGCATGCCAAATGATCAAACACTCACGGACAGATTTTAAATCCCAAGCATTAAGCTCGTATTTCCCTTTATCACATCGACGCCTCGCATTGGTAATCACTCGGCATAATTCTGCATAGGCTTTACGATTTGGGCAAATCAGCGTAAGTGAGATTTTCCCCTGATAGTTAAAATAGCTTCCTATTATTAGCCTAATATCTAAATGGCTTTGCTTGATATGAGAATAAGCTCTAACTACCCCAGCAACAGAGCACTCATCGGTAATTGCTAATGCTTGGTATCCTAACCTCGCAGCTTGCTCAATATGCTCTTCTGGTGTTGATGCTCCTGTTAAAAAAGAAAAATTGGAGAAACAAACTAGCTCGGCATAATCTACCTTATGGCTGATGTCTTTATCGTTCATGAAAACCACCCATGAACAAACCAATCTTGATGAGACGTGCGATAAATCCAAAGCCACTGACCTTCATTATTTTTAGCAATAAAGTAATCTCGATATATAAGCCTGTCAGTCCACCAGCTCGTTAGGATTCGTTCGGGTCCATGGATTATAACGACCTCTTCAACGAGCTGTGTCGGCGTAGGTTGTAAGTAACTTGGTCTCAACAAAAGGTTACTCACGTTGTTTAATTTTGAAGTGGCTGATTGATGAATGTTGAATGTCAGACTATTCACTTGCTCGGGGTTGATTGTTTCTTGATAGATAGGTCGACTTACAGATGTATTGCCAAGTTTAGCGACTAACTGATTTAAAAGAGAAGTCGTCTCTAGCTTTGTTTCTTTATCACTAAAGATGTCATTCATTCGGGGCTCATATGACTGTAGGTCTGAGCATTTCATTCTTATAGTAACCACAGGCTCTGCTAATTTTACAGACTCCAAGTGAAGTCTAATTAAACTAAGCCATTTTACTTTTCTATACTCGCCACCTGCAGCTTCAATCGTAAAGTCTAAACCCTCATCATATCGGTATAACAAACTAAATATCAGCTGATGGGTAACTAAGTTCCTATTTTTTAGATACTCCTCCAGTTCTTGCAGCAAGGTTTTGATTGGATGAATAAGTATTTCTGAATTTGATATTTCATATAGTAACTCGAGTGTTCTCTGGTAACGCCTTGTTGGAACAAAAAGAGCCATCGGGTACTTAATTTGCCCTGACAACTGCCCTAAGTATTTAAATACAGACAAGTCGAATCGTTTGGATAATGCTTTTAAAGGTATATTGAGCAATTGACCAATGTTATTTAAACCGACTCTACGAAATTGCTCTTTTTGTTTATGTGTTACATCAAGATACCCGACCGGCAAATCATAAAGGTACTTCTGTGCCCTATCTTGATTTTCGTAAAGTGTATTATGATTAGAAAGGGCTAATAACTTAGCGACCAAAGGGCTACTGGCTGAGCTATATGAATATGAAAGCTTTAATACAGACAATTGATTGGTAATAGCCTGCCAATACTTATATACGTTTTTATATAATCTCAGCATAGTATCTATTCTGATATAGATACCATGAGGTAAATCTAGGCAAATATCAGCGGTATACTTATAAAGCCGGTTAGCAATATCATTTAAACGTTCCTCTTCAATTTCTTTTTTATACTCCAATACTTTTATATTCGCTGTCATCGATATAGCCATTGCTAGGCCCATATCTATTTTTATTCCCATGTCTAGTGCTGGTTTATTTAGCTGAACAACACGCATATTTATATTATCAACAATGATTACCGCCTGTGTATTGTCAGCTTCTGTACTATCTAATTGCAAAGAGTGGAAATTTAAGTAGAGCCAAAGCATTACAGATCATGACCTAATTAGTTATTAACAATATTAGGGAAGGCCACAACGTTACTATTTCCGTTGCTTAATTTTATTTGGTCTTCCGTCGTCAACTCACCCCATTTTTGATTCATATCAACGACAAAGGCTTTTGAAGCTGTGCCTCCTTTTTGCTTATCTACTTTTACTTTTATGCCACTCGGATCTGGAAATAGTGACAAGCTAAGCGCACTTGGCAATGATAAAAACTCTGTCTTTGAAATGTTAGAATAGCGATTAACGTTCTGATTTTGCAGATGGGAATACCTTATCAAAACGAGACTTGCGCCACCTCGTTCGCAAGCCAACATTAATCGCCTTACTTGCTTTATAGATAATTGCGCTTGCCATAACACAACCGTGCTGCAACAACCGCTACTCAAAGCCTGTTCGGTGGCCCAAAGTGCTTTTTTATCGTCGTAAACAGGCAATATTAATGTTGATGTTAACTCCAACCCATTTGCTAATAAAAACTCTGCATTTAATTGAATCGGGGGAGCGATAAACACACACTCTTGTTTTTCAGCCTTTTGTTTATTGACTAAATATGGGAATAAAAGCCTAAGTTCACCAATGCCTAATGGTGTTTTTACCTCAATGATCCCTTCTGTTGGAAAACCGCCATGAAGAATTTGATCTAGCTCATCGTATTGTGTGGAGACTTTACAAATATGATTATCATTTTTACAACCATACCAAAGTAAGCCTTTATTTTGATATTCATCTAGTTCTAACATAACACCACCTACTGTTTATTTATACAGTATAATAACAGTTAGAGTTTATGCAACGCGATAAATAAAAAAAGCCACCGATTGGTAGCTTTCTGTTTGAATTATATGGCGTTATTTTAAGCGTACTGTAATGCCGTGGTGATATTGCCTAGTACTTTAAAAAGGACTGTGTTAAACAAGATCAGTAGTCAAAGCCTTGTAACGCCTTAACTCCTGAGTCAAAGGCATGTTTAATATTTTTTACTTCACTTACTGTATCTGCCGCTTCAGCCAACTCACGATGGGCCGCTCGCCCTGTCACGATGACAGACTGCATTTTAGGTCTATTAGCTATGGTTTCTAATACTTCTTCTAATGGTAAGTACTGATATGTAATCATATAAGTCAATTCATCTAATAACACGACATCAATTGATTCGTCTTGTAGAAAGACTTTGGCTTTTTGCCATGTTTCCAATGCGGCTTTTGTATCGCTTTCACGATTTTGGGTATCCCAAGTAAATCCAGTTTTCATAACAGCAAAAGGAACGCCTAACTTTTCTAGAAGATTACGTTCGCCACATTCCCACTCACCTTTAATAAATTGAGCAACCGCTGCTTTTTTATCATATCCAACACAACGGGTAACTACACCAAAACCAGATGTAGACTTACCTTTACCATTTCCTGTTATAACTTGAAAAATGCCCTTTTCCACTTGAGCAGACTCAACTCGTTGATCAACTTGTTCTTTCAAACGTTGCTGACGTTCTTTATGTTTTTGATCTTTAGTTTGTTGTGATTCTTCGTTCATCATTTTCCAAAAGTTATTCTACACTGTTATCCATACAGATTATGTAAGGACTTGGGCCAATGCAACTAACAAAATTTGATAGAAAACCACAAATATAAATAAATTTTTACGAAAAGTGTGCTGTTCTGGTTAATTAATGATAGAATCCGGCGGCTTTTTTTAACCAACTTATTGAGAAGATAGAGTAAGACAATGGCTGACTTATCGAAGTATAGAAATATAGGTATCTTCGCTCACGTAGATGCTGGTAAAACCACTACAACTGAGCGTATTTTGAAATTAACTGGTCAAATCCACAAGACTGGTGAAGTACACGACGGTGAGTCAACAACTGACTTCATGGAACAGGAAGCTGAGCGTGGTATTACTATCCAGTCAGCTGCAGTAAGCTGCTTCTGGAACGATCACCGTTTTAACGTTATCGATACTCCTGGACACGTTGACTTCACAGTTGAAGTTTACCGTTCTCTTAAAGTATTAGACGGTGGTATTGGTGTATTCTGTGGTTCTGGTGGTGTTGAACCACAATCAGAAACTAACTGGCGTTATGCGAATGACTCAGAAGTTGCACGTATTATCTTCGTAAACAAATTAGACCGTATGGGTGCTGATTTTTACCGCGTAGTTAAGCAAACTAAAGACGTACTAGGTGCTAACCCACTAGTTATGGTTCTTCCTATCGGTATCGAAGACGAGTTCTGTGGTGTTGTTGACCTATTATCACGTAAAGCATACATTTGGGATGACACTGGTCTTCCTGAAAACTATGAAATCACGGACATTCCTGCTGATATGGTTGACAAAGCAGAAGAATATCGTGAAATGCTTATCGAAACTGCTGTTGAGCAAGACGATGACCTAATGGAAGCGTACATGGAAGGTGAAGAGCCTTCAATTGAAGACATCAAGCGTTGTATCCGTAAAGGTACTCGTACAATGGACTTCTTCCCGACTTACTGTGGTTCTGCATTCAAAAACAAAGGTGTTCAATTAGTTCTTGACGCTGTTGTTGACTACTTACCATCTCCTACAGAAGTTGATCCTCAGCCTCTTACAGATGAAGAAGGTGAGCCGACTGGTCGTCACGCAATCGTTTCTGCTGACGAGACATTCAAAGCATTAGCATTCAAAATCATGGATGACCGTTTTGGTGCACTTACGTTCGTACGTATCTACTCTGGTATGTTGAACAAAGGTGACACAATCATGAACGCTGCGACAGGTAAAACTGAGCGTGTTGGCCGTATGGTTGAGATGCAAGCAGATGAGCGTAAAGAACTTACTTCAGCACAAGCGGGTGACATCATCGCTATCGTTGGTATGAAAGGTAACGTTCAAACTGGTCACACATTATGTGATCCTAAAGACCCAATTATCCTAGAGGCAATGGTATTCCCTGAGCCAGTAATCTCAATCTCTGTTAAGCCTAAAGATAAAGGTTCAACTGAGAAAATGGGTATTGCGATTGGTAAAATGGTTGCTGAAGATCCAACATTCCGCGTTGAAACAGACCAAGATTCAGGTGAAACAATCCTATCTGGTATGGGTGAGCTTCACTTAGACATCAAAGTTGACATCCTTAAGCGTACTTACGGTGTTGAATTAGAAGTTGGTGAGCCTCAAGTTGCATACCGTGAAACTATCACGCAGCCAGTTGAAGATTCATACACGCACAAGAAACAGTCTGGTGGTTCTGGTCAATTCGGTAAAATCGATTACCGTATCAAGCCTGGCGAACCTGGTTCTGGTTTCACGTTCACATCAACAGTTGTTGGTGGTAACGTACCTAAAGAATTCTTCCCAGCAATCGAAAAAGGTTTTGCTGGCATGATGGAAACTGGTGTTCTAGCTGGATTCCCTGTTCTTGACGTTGAAATCGAACTTTACGATGGTGGCTTCCACGCAGTCGATTCATCTGCTGTAGCATTTGAATTAGCAGCACGTGGCGCATTCCGTCAATCAATTCCTAAAGCAGGTGCACAACTACTTGAACCAGTAATGTTAGTAGACGTGTTCACTCCTGAAGATCACGTTGGTGATGTTATCGGAGACCTTAGCCGTCGTCGTGGCATGATCGCTGGTCAAGAAGCAGGCGCTACTGGTGTTCGTATTAAAGCTGACGTACCACTTTCAGAAATGTTTGGTTACATCGGTTCACTACGTACAATGACTTCAGGCCGTGGTCAGTTCTCTATGGAGTTCAAAAACTACATGCCTTGTCCAAGCAGTGTTTCTGACGAAGTAATTGCAAAAGCAAAAGAAGAGAAAAACGCTAAGTAATTAGCACTAACTCTTAATGGAAAGCCTGCCTAGTGCAGGCTTTTTTGTGCTTAAGATTTACGGCGACCAAATGGTAGTCCGCCAAATAAGACTTATGCTACAATTTACCCCTACAATAAAATTGAAACCAGATTAGAATTATGTTGTGTACACCATCAATCGTATCCAACTAATCTTCTTTATATAGGCTCATCAGTGACTGAACAACAAGGCAAACGACTCAATAAATTCATCAGCGAATCTGGATATTGTTCACGACGCGAAGCGGATAAACTTATTGAGCAAAAGCGCGTTAAAATCAACGGAAAACTACCTGAGCTTGGCACCAAAGTACTAGACGGTGATATCGTCACAGTTAATGGTAAAACTATTAACGCTAGTGCTGAAAATAAGTCAGACCGTGTTTACATCGCCTACAATAAGCCTATTGGTATTACTTGTACTACAGAACGTCATGTTCGTGGCAACATCATAGATGCAATCAATCACCCTCAGCGTATTTTTCCTATCGGACGACTAGATAAACCATCAGATGGTTTGATCTTTTTGACCAGTGACGGTGATATTGTGAATAAAATATTACGAGCGGAGAACGCTCACGAAAAAGAATACGTTGTTGTTGTTGATAAGCCGTTAAACGAGCGTTTTAAAAGTCGTATGGAAAAAGGTATTCCAATACTTGGTACAGTGACAAAACCATGCAGAGTGAAATTACTTGGGCCTAAGAAATTCTCTATCATTCTTACCCAAGGTTTAAATCGTCAAATTCGTCGCATGTGTGAATATTTAGGATTTGAAGTTACTAAGCTACAACGCACTCGCATTATGAACGTCGACTTAAAAGGCCTAAAGCCTGGACAGTGGCGTGAGCTTACTAATCAAGAAATGAATCAAATCAATAAAGCGGTTGCAGGTTCTAAAAAAACAGCCGAATAATTAGCCATATAATCAGACCTCTGTAGTAAAGCCAATAATCGCATCAAAACGATGAAAAAGCCTTAACTACAAAGGTCAGTTAAGCTAATATTTTTTATTGTTTAACGTCGGCTCACTCTTCACTACTAGGTGCTCGAAGCAACTCAAGACGACTTGACCACTGCTCCACAATGGACGAGGAAAAAGAAGCAAAGTCTATTGTGTAGTCTTGCTCTTCAGGCTTATTCATTAAGTCCATTTTTTGGAACAAGTCCGATAGCAGATCTCTTGGGTGAGAAAACAAATCTTCCGTCTTAGCAAATTCACCTTTCAGGTCAGCAGCAAAATTCCCTAATGGTTCTACCTGTCTTAATGCAGCAGCACCGGGACGCAAAGAAGCTTGCTCTGACTGATAAGCCTCAACCGCTCTAACGCTTGTACTTTGACTTAAATCCAGTGCAAAAGCGCTAATCTCTGATGAGTCGTATTCCAACTCCAACGCCTTGTTAATAGCCTCTTGCATGTCACCGTCATAAAAATCTGCCGATAAACTATTAATTTTTTCTAATAAGGCATTTATAGCCTCTAGTTCGTCTTCGTCTAAATCACCATCAATACTTAATGAGAACTGCTGCTGATTGACGACTTCACTATAAGAATACGCATAACTACCACTATATGAATTGCCACCGCCTTGGCCCTGACTAGAAAAACGACCATTACCAGACTCAACCGACGCACCTAAAAACGCACTGGCATTAATTTTTATTGTATCGCCATCTCGTGTTTCAAGTTCAAATTCAAACGAGCGAGACTCTTTTGATTGCAAAGACTGGAATAAAGCTTCGCCGATACGCGCTGGCGGAACTGACTCTTCTGCTGAGTCATCCGGTTGATTTAAACTAACTGGCTTTTCGATGACACTCTGATTTTCACCTAAGTATTCATTCGCTAACTCAAACAAGCCTTCTTTTACTTTTTGTGCTGTTAAAGAAATGTCACTTTCAACATCACCTTCTAACAGGCCCATGTCTGACAAAATACCACTGGCTTCTTCATAACCCTGTTCAAAACCTTTTAAGCCTGCTTCGATTCGACTTTGTAGTTGTTCTGATGTAGCGCCATCGGCTTTGTCCATTTTTAAGCGATTAGTGATAAACCCAAGTATTGCGCTAGATGATGCCTCGGCACGTTTGTATCTTTGTTCAATGGCAGCCTGCTCTAACTTATTAGGTTTGAGGTCTTGCGGAACTGAAATTGATTGCTGCACACGTTTTTGTACCGTTTGATGAAAATACGAAAAGCTCGTGCTTGAAGTTGCGCCGGACAGGGTTACGAATGACGCTGGCGGTGATTTTTTTATTTGCTGTTGGCCATTTTGAGAATTTAGTTCGCCCTTACTGCTGGGTTTGCTCAGCCAATTTTGAAATTGATTGGGGTCGAATTTAATCATTGTTTTATACCTTTGTTTGCCTATTCCCGTTATCGGCAAAAGGTCACAATTATTGAACAATATTCATTCAAATATAGCGCTTATATTGCAACTTGTTGATCAATAATTGCATTTATTCGAAAGGAATTTGCCAATTTTACTAATTATTGAACCTCACTCCCTTTGCTACACTATTTACACTAACTAAAAAGAATAGAGGGCATCATGGGATTACTTGTTGACGGCAACTGGAAAGACAAATGGTATGACACCGATAGCAGTGATGGTAAGTTTGTGCGAGAAGACGCTCAACTACGAAACTGGATCACGCAAGATGGCTCTGCAGGACCTAACGGACAAGCTGGATTTAACGCCGAAAAAGATCGCTACCACCTGTACGTTTCTTTAGCCTGCCCTTGGGCTCATCGAACCTTGATCGTTAGAAAATTAAAATCGTTAGAAGACTATATAGATGTGTCAATTGTAAGCCCAGACATGTTAAAGAACGGTTGGGAGTTCGATAAACAAAATCACAGTACAGGCGATGCCTTGTTTGATTCGAACTTTATGCATCAAATTTATACTCGCAATAAAGCCGACTATTCAGGGCGAGTCACTGTGCCGGTACTTTGGGATAAAAAGCAAAACCAAATAGTCAGCAATGAATCGTCTGAAATTATCAGGATGTTTAATTCTGCATTTAATCATTTGACTAACAATTCACTAGATTTATATCCACCTTCGCTTCAAGCGGAAATTGATGAAGTGAACGACTATGTTTACCATAATATTAATAATGGGGTTTATAAATGTGGGTTTGCAACTCAACAAGAGGCATATGAAAACGAATACAACAAACTCTTTGACGCGATCGATCATATCGAACATCGATTAAGTACAAATCGTTACTTAGTCGGCAACTCGCCAACGGAAGCAGATTGGCGGTTATTCACAACACTCATTCGTTTTGATGCGGTTTATGTGGGCCATTTTAAATGTAACAAACGAACAATAGAGAGTTATCCACATTTATCGGCTTATGTTCGTGAATTGTACCAATGGCCTGGTATTGCTGAGACCGTCGATTTTTACCACATAAAACGACATTATTACTTTAGTCATACTATGATAAACCCGACCCAAGTAGTTCCGGCCGGACCTGCAATCGATTACACCCGACCTCATAATCGAAATGAAATCGGTTAACGGTTACAAACGACAATATTTGTATAATGATTAATTATGGCCTTACAATAAGGCCTTAATTTTATGACGTTGTGTCTTTTATAAAATAGGTAATATCATGAGCCAAGCGCCAAGTTCAGTGGTTATGATCAGGCCACATCATTTCCAACCAAATCCACAAACTGCGGCTGATAATAGTTTTCAAAGTGAAGCAAATACAGACGTTTCGCTAAAAACGCTAGCCTATCAGCAAGTGACTGACATGGTAGCGAAGCTAGAAGCACATGGAATAGACGTTAACTTATTTGACGACACAGGGAGCTCTACCCCTGATTCTGTATTTCCCAATAATTGGTTCTCTACTCACGCTGACGGAAAGATTGCTATATATGCCATGTTCCCAGAAAACCGACGCTTAGAAAGGCGCCCGGATATTATCCAGCACCTCATCAATAAATACAAAGTAAGCCAGGTTATAGATTACTCGCCAAATGAGCATCAAGCACGATTTTTGGAAGGTACTGGTGCAATGGTATTAGATCACTCGGCCCGCATTGCCTTCGCCGTTCGTTCTAACCGTTGCTCTGATCAGCTATTTTATGAGTTTTGCCAACAATTTTCATATCGTCCAGTGCTCTTTGATGCAACAAATAAAGATGGTACACCTGTGTATCACACCAATGTAATTATGACGATAGGAAGCGATTACGTATTGTTAGCAACCGACATGATCAAAGACCCAGAACAGCGCTCTATTGTTCTTGAGGCAATTGAATCTGCAGATAAAATGGTTATTCATCTTAGCGAGCAACAAATTGAACAATACTGTGGCAATGCGTTAGAGCTATCTAACGGCAAAAAGAAATACTTAGCCCTTTCGAGTACAGCGTTTGACGCATTAACCAATGACCAAAAACAAACGCTTTCGAGTCGAGTTAACCTCTTACCATTTGATGTAAACGCAATTGAATATGCGGGTGGTTCTGTACGCTGTATGTTAGCAGGCATTCACTTACCAAAAAGAACCGACCATAAATAACTAAACCGGTTTTTAACTTGAACTGTATAGGTACAATACAATAGAATTGTTCGCCCTCATGGTGAGGCTGTAAAATGAGGATTGCATGATAATCAAATCGACATTTAAACCTGCTTGGTGGCTTAATAATCGCCATTTACAAACAATTGTGCCTAGGTTTTATTCTGTCCCAAATACTTTCAAACCTTTTGAGCAAGAGTTTGCTTTATCAGATGGTGACTTCGTAGAGCTTATCTGGAGTCAGTCACCTGCTTATATCAATGAAAATACGCCTATTGTGATCGTTCTTCATGGCTTAGAAGGTTCTTTTGACAGTTTTTATGCAAAACGAATGATGAATGCCATCCATCAAAAAGGTTGGGTTGGTTTATTAATGCAATTCCGTGGTTGTGGTAAGAAACAAAACCGTCTGGCAAAAACTTATCACTCCGGTCAAACCGAAGATGTCTCTGAGTTGGTGAAATACGTAAACAAAAAGTTTCCAACTAATCCGCTATATAGTGTTGGCTTTTCTTTAGGCGGAAATATGCTCGCCAAATATTTAGGTGAAGAAGGTGATAAGTCGGTATTGTCCGGTGGTATTGTCATTTCAGCGCCACTGGATTTGTCACTATGCGCTCATGCTATTGGGCAAGGATTTTCAGCGGTATATCAAAAGTATTTAGTTGATAAACTGAGAAAAAAAACGAAAGATAAGCTTGCGCTCATGAAAGAGCGCTTTCCAGTAAAAGTATCTGCTGAACAGTTAGATGACATCAAAATACTTACCGAATTTGACGAAGCTGTAACTGCACCAATTAATGGTTTTAAAAGTGCAGCTGACTATTATGCAAAATCGAGCGCAAATAAATTTTTAGGCTCAATAGCAACCCCAACATTAGTTATTCACGCCAAAGATGATCCGTTTATGTCAGCTGAGGTTATCCCTAATGAAGGAATGCTTTCTAATGCGGTAAGATTTGAACTCAGTAAATCTGGAGGCCATGTTGGCTTTATCTCAGGATTAAACCCATTTAAGCCGGTTTTTTGGGCTGAAAAGAGAACTATTGAGTTTATTCAACAAGAGCAGCTAAATAAATTTGGACACACTTTCGCATGATAATTCCTTGGAAAGACCTTAGTAACGAAGCGATAGAAGGCATTATTGAAGAATTTATAATGCGCGAAGGCACTGACTACGGCGAGGTAGAGGTCTCGTTTAATGATAAAAAAGACCAGCTACTACAACAATTAAAAAGTGGCGAGGTTGTATTGGTTTTTTCGGAATTACATGAAACCGTAAACCTAATGCCAGCTAAGACCTTTAGTCCCGACGTGAGTCGTGCGGGATGATCATCGTCGACCAATCCAAAGATTGGTCTGATGCAACAAAAAAGTCCGGGTTTAAAAATGACTCTCTTTCGTTATAACTTAAAGGTTTAAATTCCGAGTCAATAATACGACCACCAGCTTCTTCAACAATGATTTGAGGCGCTCCAGTATCCCACTCTCCAGTTGGGCCCACTCGAATATACAAATCGGCTTTACCTTCGGCAACCAAACAAGACTTTAATGCACAGCTGCCAAGGGAAATAAAACTTAAATCAACACCGTCAATAATGTACTTAGTAATTGAATCCAATTTTTGAACTCGACTAATAGCAACCGTCAAAGAGTGTTTAGCGGTATCAATCTTATTACCACTGATTTTTGACGTTGATGACTTTGTTTGCTTAAACGCACCCTGGTCTTTAGTAGCCCAGTAAGTGTCTTCTGTAACAGGAGCATGAATAACACCTAACACAGGTTTATTGTTTTGTATCAGTGCGATATTAACTGCAAAATCGGGACGGCCGGCTACAAACTCTTGAGTGCCATCAAGTGGATCAACAAGCCAATATTCAGCCCACTGTTTGCGGTCACTAAATACTAACCCTTCACTTTCTTCAGAAATAATTGGAATATTTGGAGTAAGGGACTGTAATGATGAGATAACGATATCATTTGCTGCATAATCTGCACTTGTTACTGGAGAATGATCGGATTTATCGTACTGTTCAAAATCACCGTCTTCAAAATATTCTAATATTGCGCCGCCTGCTTTAATGGCAATATCTTTAACGTCTTCGACTAGTTTTTTGAGATCTGTTTCCATGGCTATTCCGACCGCAACATTCAATTCTGAAAGAATAGTAGAATTTATCTGCCAGCGCCTAATTAAACAACCTAAAAGTCTTTGTTTGATTATAAATTAAACACAACTACAGATTTAATGCGTAAACAGACGAAAAGCTGATAATTCCAATTACTTTATCAGCTTCTGTGCTAAGAATAATGCAGCTACAGATCGAGCCTCATTAAAATCTTTGTGTTCTAATAATTGTTCTGCGTGGTCCCAGTTCCAAATGACTTTTTCTAATGGTTCTGGCTCATCACCCACAAGACTCTCTTCGTATAAATCGAACGCAACGTAAATATGCATTTGAGCGCTAAAGTAACTTGGCGCTGTAGAAACCGTTTTTAACTTTACAAAGCGTTTAGCGCCATAGCCGATTTCTTCTTTTAACTCTCTATTTGCCGCTTGTTCAGGCGTTTCCCCAGGGTCAATTAAGCCCTTTGGAAAACCAAGCTCGTAACTATGAATACCGGCTGCATATTCACGTACTAACATAAACTCATTATCGTTCAAACATGGAACAACCATAACGGCGCCACGTCCTGAACCTTTCATTCTTTCGTATTGACGCTTCTCTCCATTAGAAAACTCTAAGTCTAACTGTTCAATTTTAAACAGCTTACTTTCTGCCACCAGCTCACTGCCATGTACCTTTGGTAAACTTGGAGACTCTGAAATTGAGCTTATTTTTTTCCCTGCCATAACTACCTTCTGCTAAAATCGTTTTATTAACTAACTATAACCACTAAAAATTAGAAATCTATGCTTAATTGGCAGAACATTGATACCGTACTTCTTGATATGGACGGCACATTATTAGACCTACATTTTGACAACCACTTTTGGCTAGAGCATACACCCAAAGCATACGCTCAAGTTCATGGTATGCCTTTAGAGCAAGCAAAGGTGTACCTTAAAGAACAAAACGACGCGGTCTACGGTCAACTTGAATGGTATTGTTTAGACTATTGGCAACGTGAGCTGCAACTACCCATTGTGGACCTCAAGCGAGAAATCCAACATCTAATCCAACTAAGAGAAGATACTATTCCGTTTTTAGATGCGCTCAAAAATGCCAACAAACAAGTTGTTTTAGTTACCAATGCGCACCCTGATTCCTTAAGTTTAAAAGTTGAACGTACTCAGCTTGATAGTCACATCGATCACCTGATCTCGTGTCATCAATTTGGCGCCAGCAAAGAAAGCCAATCTCTATGGACACAACTGCAACAGCACTTGAACTTTGACCCAGCACGGACTCTGTTTGTAGATGACTCAGAACGCATTCTTCACTCGGCTAAAGAGTTTGGTATACAGCACCTACTGGCAGTAGCAAACCCAGACAGCAAACGTGTCGCGGTGCCTATTAATGGATTTGTTAACGTTACAGACTACCGCACCTTACTAAACGATATCAGCTAGATTAAGCGACCTTAGCTCGTCGCAACATTATCCATTCGTTAAAGAAATACCATTAGCGCCTTCTATTCGATAGAAGCTCACTACTTGTTACAGCTGCGTAATGGTTTTTCTTTATCAAAAAATATCGTTATGTCAGCAACGGTAATGCCAAACTTTTTCATCGCGGTTTTATTCATTAACCGATATTCATCTAACTGATACATCCAATCATCCATAGCGAACGTGTACTCTGTATCGCCAAGATTTAGATTTAAGTCATATTTCCAGTTAAATGCAAAACCGATTGCCTCGCCACTCGCGTCGCCGTCAACGTCGCCCGCGGTTCCGGTATATATACCTTGGTTATTCTTCTCTAATTTCCAAACCCGACGGTCAGTTTCGCCATCATCATAATAAAAATATTCATCTAAAACGCCGGATTTGCCATTAGCAGCATCTTTCCAAGTACCAGTCATCTCAACACAAAAGCGTCGAGTAACTTTATCGCTGTAATCTTGGATCATTCCCCAAGCTACTACTTCGCCATCAAAAAAAGTATCTAACTCAAACTTAGGACTGGTATTTTGGTAGTCTTCAACATTCGTACTACACCCTAGTAACAGCGTACTCGCTACTATCGAACAAAAAATTTTTTTCATCATCGAGACCTCTATTTATATGAGAGTAATTTTTTACGCAACTTCGGCTCAGAAGTATCATCTGACAGCCAAATATCTAAAAAGATTTTGCCAAACTCACCACCCTCATGCTCCGCTAAAAAACGGTTGTTATAGAAGAAGACGCTACGGTCTGAAAACATATAAAGCGCTAACCGATCACCTTCTTTTAAATTTGGCCAAATCTCGTTTAGCCAACCAACATATGGCAGATATTCTTGCTCAGCGATCTTCAAATGCTGCCATTGCTCTACGGTACTATCTACCAAGTCTTTAGCTTTAATGTCCCGTTTATATCTAATTTCTAACACTAAAGGTGCCTGTTCATACCATTTTTTGCTGGACACAAATTTACCCGACTGGTTATACAAATAACTGTCATACACGTCCCAAAATAAATAACTAAACTCCGCTTTTCCTGACAACTTGTACGACTCACCATTTGATAGCGTTAGCAGGCCTTTTTCTGTCGAGTAAGTCACTGAATTAAAATTTGTGGTTTTAGACAGTAAGTTTGGCGAGAAAAGCAATAACGACGTTAGCGATACAAGCACAAAGGCGGTAGTAGCAGTTTTGAGTTTTAACATCGATTATGCCTCATTTTTTACTGTGAAATTTGAATCGAACTTTTCGTTCAACTTTTTTGAGCATTGAGATAACAACATAAATACCGGCCCCCAAATAATTGAGAATATAAGAAACGTCCACCAAAAATCATATGGCGTTTCAATTGCGCCCAGCCTTGCGCCAGCTAAATAAGAGAGCGGTCCACTTATTGATCCACCAACAAAAGCGAGCAGAGGCTTTTGTTGAAAGTAAGCCAAACTATGATTTAACGTCATACCAAACGCCGCCCATATTAATACCAGCCAAGGAGGGATAAGGAAGTCGATAACAATACCGTGGTTAAATGAAAAGACGCCGTAAGCCATCACCAAAGAGTCGAGCACCAAACCAGTGACGATACAGAGCGCAATAATTACTACGTCTTCTTTTAAAAAGTGAGTTTTATAGAAGTGAAAAGCTATCAGCAAAGCACCAACCGGCACAAAGCTATTGCCTATGTAAATACAGCCAAACCAAATTGTTTGGAATAAAATAAAATTTAAAAGCATGCACTCAATCCTATGTGAACTCTTTGTTCTACGGACTTAGTGTCAATATAGTTCAATGTAGGAAGGCCGCACAGATGTACGGCCAACTTTGTGTTTTTCTTTGCTTGGGAGTTAGAGCTTTATAGGATAGCGGCCTTGCACGTCTATTCGAGAGAACATGCTTATTCCTTTGTGAATATCTTGCGGTAAACTTTCTGATGGCTTCACATAACCTTGAAAACTAAATGATTCTGGTGAAACTATAGTCGCATCACCTTCTAAACCTAGTTCGTTATTGCCATCAAATTGGGCCACGATAGCTCCTGTGTTACAACTAAGCTGCGCCGTTATTGTCCCTAGTGACATTGGCTGTCCAAAAACCACTTCCGCTTTTGTCCACAGTAGCTCACCTTTTAATTCATCACACATCATTTGAGTCTGAGACGGGTCATTAACGGAACTAACTTGATAGTTGTCTAACTCTAAAATGACACGGCCATTCAGCTCACTAGTCGGAATAGGAAGCTCTGAACGGATACTACTAGCTGGTGCTCGCAGGACAACATCCGATAATGACAATGTACTGAATCCAAATGAAATATTAGCCTTGCCACTTAGTTGCTGTGCATTACGCGCTTGACCAAATTTCATTTCATATGACAATTTACCCGTGAATAAGTCAGCTACTTTTACTTCCCATGTAAGATTTGTAAACTGCCACTTATCTATTTGAATAGCTTGAGCTTTACCAGACCAAAGTGTGCCCTTGAGATTTTGTAAGGCGACATGGTTAGGAATCTCTATATATTTCGCAACAAAACTAATTGGCGTATATAGAACGAAAAAAACAATAAAAGCCCCAACAAACAGAACTAACAACTTTTTAAACGACATTAATTACGCTCCAAATCTAATCGTCTTACTCGAACAACACCTGCGACATCCGATTTAGATATATCTATATTACTTGCGTGAATTCCATGCTTATTTTTTAGCTCAGCAAGCCAAGCCATTAACTGATTAAAGTTAATGTCATCCAGCCCTACTTTTACATTATCTGCAGTTTGTGGTTGTAATCGAGCCAAGGTAATTCGGTTTTTACGTGCCGTAGAATTAATCACTTGTGTCATTGATGATGTATTTCCAACTACAGAAGGATTTTGGCCTGATTGTTTAATGATTGCGATTTGTTGTTTTGCCCAAACATTAAGCTCTTGTTGACTGGAGAGTTTCTTCTTTGAGTCGGCTAAATTATTGGCAACCGAAGAATATGTAGATACCAGTATAAAAACGATAAAACATACACCTAATAATAAAATAAGGCGTTGTTCACTCTGTGATTTCGACTGATATAAAGCGATTAACTTTTGTTTAAAATCGGTAATTCCAGCCATATTATCTCGCCTCCTTAATGCTTAACGAGCCTGTAACAACGTTGCCTTCGTTATTCACGGCGCCTGGGTTTACCAATAAACCCGTTTCCGTAACAGCGACTCGAAAACGTTCGAACTCTTGGAATGATGGGGCTACGGCACTTAACCTAAGTTCATTGCGCTTACCGTCAAACCGCAAATTTTCTACCTTAACACTTTGGAATGACTCAAAAATTGGTGTGAGCGTATTCATTACCGCTAAGTAGTCAAAATTACCATCCGAACTTACGGTACCAGATACTGCATTGACCTTTGACTGCAGTTGACGCTTTAATAAATTTACACGTATCTTTTCATTCGGAAACGCTGCGCGATACATATCTACCAATTCAGTTTTAGCTATTTCTAACCTAGACTGATTTTGTTGCCATTGCGCAATCATCATTACAAATTGAATGACTAATAACACACCACCGAGCACAATCACTGGTCGCCAAATTAACCATGCTTTACTCACTGGTTTTTTCGGTGCAAATTCGCCTTGAAGTAAATTCCATTTTTGTTTTGCCGCTTGCTGAGCCAACAGCAACATTGGTAATTCAGGGTCTTCCGCTATCAAATTTAAATTTTTATCTGCATCTGCTGCTACATCCAACAACAATGGAGGTAGAGGACTAAAGTAGTGTAGTGATTTATCCGACAGCTGCTGAGCGTATAACGCTAACCAATCTTTCTCAATGAAACAACCTTGCCAATTACCTTCACGAATCAAATATCCGTCGGCTAATTCTACTAGGGCGAGGTGTGAATCTTCGTCTGATAGTGGTAAACACAATACCTCTGGTAATATATGCTGTACCGCAATATCGTGCTCCGACAAAACACTCAACCACTCCCCTAACGTGGTTTTGTTCACCACGGCAATATTAACGAAGTATTGTTGCTGTTCTTTATCAAAGCCGGTTTCTTGGATCGCAAAGTGCAACTTATCAATATCTTCAGCTAAATCATCTTCCAACATAAAAGGAAGCGCTTTGAGGATCTGACGTGTCGGCTTCATGGTTGTAAGGTGCCTAATTAAGCGCACATCACCACTGTTAGCAATTACGGTAACCGGACGGCCTTGGGCATAACGAGACAACGAGTCCAGTTCAGCTTGCCCCTGCAATTCACCAGAGACAATTATTTCATTGTTTGAATCAGACCAAACTAGCCACGGTATCGGACTAGTCTTTTGACTGCTCATCCTCAGGATTAGCTTTTCGCTCAACTTCCCCTCCAAATCGACGCCCAATTACCCAAGCCTGATACTGATCATCCAATTGGATAAGGCTTGTTAATGCAAATTTGACGTCGTTATAAGTTGCATTGGTTATAAGTTTAAAAAACCTGCTAGAGACAGTAAATAAACTGCGATCTACCGAAGCTATATTGTTAATTGACTTAACCGGCGCTAAAGCCCAAAAGTCATTGATATCAGTAAACCCTTTGTCAGGTCGCTCTGCAATAATTTCTTGTGCCGTAGCTTCATCAATATTTAGCATTGCCATGAGTAACTCAGGCTCATTTTCTTTTATGGTATTAACATTAATGGCTAATTGATGATGTTGCGGAATTGCACATACATACTTTTTAATTTTGTTAAGTGTTAACGGATCAAACCCTGCTATCACTCTAAGTTCGTTTTCATGGGCTAAAGCGCTATTTGCACTTAAATACGGAAACGCCATTGAGGCATACATATCACCGTCATAACCACCGGCTTCTGTCGCATAGTCATCAGGGTCAATCCAGTCATAAACGTTGTTTGCCAAGTCTTCTAAACTGACATCCGATTCTACTTCTAAGGAATCTAATAACCGAACAAAAATATCTCGTCGATACTTTTGTTGCGTTTTATCCATGTCGGGTTGCCACAGACCGTTTAAATTTAAACAGCTATACAAATCAACAACCTGACCTTGAATCACTCCGTTGTTTACCGGAAAGGCCATTCCTTCCGTTGCCCAACTCTGACCTAAATGAACAACACCATCGTCGTCTTCTAATGTTGCGGATAATAACATCTTAACAAAACTTTCTGAGCCTTTTGCATACTGAAACGCTTGTTGTCTATCGAATAAGTTTTGGGCTCTTGCTATACCAAGTCGTTGAGTTTGCATGAGCTGCGAAGCAATGATCACGCACAACGCAACAATCAACATTACCGAAATAAGTGCAATGCCTTTTTGTTGCTTTACGTTAGTACGGTGCGCTAAATGCATAATTACCGCTCCGCCTTAGTGTTATTGTCATCATCATTTGATGAATCAACATCATCATTCGCCGAATTAGCACCTGATGGAATTGTCGTTACCTTGGCCGTTTTCTCGACAAAAGCAAACATACGCTCAATATCTCCAAAGGCTTCAGTAACAAATGTCAATTTGATCAGTGTCGGTAAACCCGAATCTGGCAGATCGTCTTGCCATTGATTATCATAAAAATAACTTAGTCGTAAATCACTGACACCATCTATTAAGTTTTGAATTCTTGGCTCTTCACCGGTGTCCGCATCAACAAAGTTAAAATACAAACGTTGCAATTTACCTTCGTAAACTCGATAACCGACAGCTTGCAATTCACTTCTAGGTAAAATCATTGCTGGGTTAATCCAACCATCTCGAATAAAGGCAAAACCTAACTCTTCGGAATCGAGTAAATAAGGCTGGGCGATAAAATATTTATCCACAGGAGGCTCGCCATTTAGACGAATTTTACGCTGAACAACTTGCTGTAAATCGTTTTCTATAAACATCATCGCACGTTGAATATTTGTGAGTTGCTCGGTCTGACTTTCAATATGGTCTTTACCCGATATTGTCGTGTTCAGCACCGAATAAGTGGCAACACCCAACATGGCAAATATCGCTAATGACAATAGCATTTCGATTAATGTAAACCCACGATTCCGAACGCTAATCATTGCCACTGACCTTATTTTGAACAACGTAAGTCTCTAAATCATAGATACTATTTTCACTATCTTCGGTCTCATATACTGAAACGGTTACAGAACGCATTTTCGAATCAGCAGTCTCAACTACGGTTTGACGCCAAAACCAAGTCACGCCGGCCATTTTAGCCTCGCCTTTTTGATTTTGTTTTGGTGGCCAGTTTTTTTCCACCTGTAACTCTACTAGGCGGTTTTGCGCTACCCATGAGGCAAAAGTCATTTGCTGTAATTGACCAACATTATTTGCACTTTGGCTTATAACGCTGAGTATGGAGGCACTTGCATAAGCAAAAATCGCTAATGCCAATAACATTTCAACTAGCGTAAACCCTGACATTTTGGATTTTACATGTAAGATTCGTTTAATACGCTTAGTCATTATCGTTCGATATCTCGCTGCGCTTGAGGATCATAAAATTTCACTGGCGCCGTGAACAAACCTTGGATCACAAACATTGCGTCGTTTTCCATTGTCGGAAATTCAAGTTCGATCTCAAACGATGATATCTCCCCAGAGGAAAGAATAAATACTTGAGGGAAGGCTAACTTTTTCTCCTCATCACTGAGGTCCGTTTCGGCGTTTAACGTCTCTTCATCTATAAGTTGCACAGCGCTTAATAAGTTTTTTTCTTGCCATGGCAAACCGTCTAATTTCAACGTGATTATTAAGTTTTCATTAAGAGGTTCAGTATCAAAGGGGCGTTTTGTTATTCGTACCCACTTTTCGCCATCATAGATTAAAAATGCATATTGCTGATCAGACACCGCCAGCCCAAGTTGCTGGTTATTTACTACCGCATACTCAGACGCTAAGTTTATAAGTGCGGTGAGCTTTTGAGATTCTTTTTCAACTAAATCATAAGCATTTGGAGATAGACTAGGGAAACGCACAAGCGATACCAAATAACCAATGATCACAATGACTAACATGAGTTCTATTAGCGTGAATCCCTGGTTATTTTTAAATCTTGAGGTCACCTCTGCACTTCCTAGTTTTATTGGTGCGTTAGCCGCTTATTTATAAGTACTCGTCGGCATTCCAGTTACCAATATCATCCTCAGTACCCGCTTCACCGTCTGGCCCCATCGAAAACAAATCGTACTGACCCATTTCGCCAGGACTAACAAGCTGATACTCGTTGCCCCACTTATCCACCGGCACTTTTTTCAAATAACCATTAGCTGGATAGTTGCGAGGAATAGGTTCCATTTCCGGTTTAGTGACTAGTGCCTCAAGACCTTGTTCTGTCGTTGGGTAAGTGCCACCTTTTAACTTATACATGTCTAAAGTAGACTCTAAGTTACGAATTTCAATTGCTGTACTTTGCAATTTAGCCTCGTCAGATTGACCCATTAAATTTGGTACAACTAGACCGGCGATCATGCCTAAAATAGCAATTACGATCATAACTTCTAACAAGGTAAAGCCTGCTTGTTTATTTGCGTTTGTTTTTTGAAACTTTTTCACTGGATACTCCAACAGTTTTCTTATTGTACTAGGTTAACCTAAAAAGGTTACAAACCAACTAAATTATTCATTTGCATAATTGGCTGCAAAATTGATACTAAAATGAACATGACCATACCAGCCATCACTAACACAATCAGCGGTGTTAACAAGCCAAGGCTAATCTTCAAAGTCGCATCCATTTCGTTATCTTGATTGTCTGCAGCACGCGCTAACATTTGTTCTAACTCGCCAGACTTTTCGCCGCTCCCTATCATATGAATCATCATCGGTGGAAACGTTTTACTTTGCTGCAGCGAGTTCTTTAAAGAACTGCCCTCTCTAACGGCATCAGATGCATCTTTAACGCACTTTTGAATATACTTATTTGTTAAAACTTGGCCTGCTATCTTCATGCCATCCAAAATTGGTACCGCACTTGATGCTAAGATACTTAAAGTTCGTGCAAAACGAGCCGTATTGGCACCTAAAACGACCCTTCCTACCAAAGGTACACTCAATAAAAACTTATCAAATTTTAATCTAATTGCAGGTTGTTTTAGTAAACGCTGAGCGACAATGGATAGACCTAAAACGGCAATCAGAACAAATACACCATAATCGATAATAAAGTCACTTAAATTTAACAACAATTGGGTGCTTCCTGGCAGTGCAGCGCCGGAGTCGACAAATTGCCCAACAATTTGAGGCACCACTGAGGCTAATAAGAATGACACAATACCAATAGCAAATAAGGTCAACATGATCGGATAAATCATTGCTTGTGTTAACTGACTTTTAGTTGCTTGTCGCTTTTCGGTGTAATCGGCTAGCCTGTTTAGCACTTCATCTAAGTGCCCCGACTTCTCGCCAGCAGCCACCATAGAACGGAATAAGTGATCAAAAATATGTGGGAATTCTTTCATGCCGTCGGCTAAGGTGTAGCCTTCTACAACTTTTGAGCGAATCGCCATGATAGTACGTTTTAGTCTAGGCTTATCGCATTGTTCGGCAACCGCCAGCAACGCAGATTCTATGGTCAAAGCAGAACCAACTAACGTTGCTAATTGACGCGTAATTAAGGCTAAATCAGACGCTGAAATAGTAGGTTGAAGCAGTGAAAAGCCAGCTGCAGACTGTTGCTCTTTTTGACTTGCCTTACCAATTTCTAGTGGTACCAAACCTTTTTCACGAAGTTGTTGTCGAACTTGTTTTGAAGTATCTGCTTCGATTATGCCCTTTTTGCTTTTTCCTTTTGCATCTAGCGCTTTGTACTCATATGCAGCCATTAGCTATCCTCGCGCGTGACTCTGAGCACTTCTTCTAAGGTGGTAATGCCCTTAAGCACTTTGTTCATACCATCATCACGAATACTTGGTATCGAATTACGAATATGCTTTTCAATTGCTTGTTCGCCATGTCCGTTGTGAATAAGCTCTCTGATTGGCTCATCAACAACTAACATTTCATGAATGCCAATACGCCCACGGTAACCGCTGAAATTACACTTATCACATCCTTTTGGATGATAAATAGTGATGCCTTGCTCCATCGCATCTTGCTCGCTTAATCCTAACAATTTGAGTTCAGAGGCATCAGGCGTGACTTCAGACTTACATTCTTTACACAGTGTACGAACAAGTCGTTGTGATAATACGGCTAATAAACTAGATGATAATAAAAAGGGCTCAATTCCCATATCTTCCATTCGAGTGATAGCACCCGATGCCGTGTTGGTATGTAATGTCGATATTACTAAATGACCCGTTAAACTCGCTTGTACCGCAATTTCTGCAGTTTCTAAGTCTCGAATTTCACCAATCATTACCACGTCTGGATCTTGACGTAATATTGCGCGCAAACCTCGAGCAAACGTCATGTCCACTTTCGGATTAACTTGTGTTTGTCCAATGCCAGGTAATTCGTATTCCACCGGATCTTCAACGGTTAAAATATTGCGATCCTTACTATTTATATCGGACAGCCCAGCGTAAAGCGTTGTACTTTTACCTGAACCTGTAGGGCCGGTAACCAAAATGATGCCATGAGGCTTTCTTAGTAGCTCCGCAAATTGTTTTTCATTTGCTTCATGCATACCAAGATCGGTTAAGTTTAATCTGGCGTTATTTTTATCTAATAAACGCATTACCACACGCTCTCCGTAGGACGAAGGCATAGTCGAAACACGCACGTCTATCGCTCGACCAGCGATTCGAAGTGAAATTCTACCATCCTGCGGAATACGTTTTTCAGCGATATCCAACTGCGCCATAACTTTGATACGAGATACTAGTAACGAAGCAAGTTTTCGGTTTGGACTAAGAACTTCACGAAGCACACCGTCGACTCTAAATCGAATAACTAGTTCTTTTTCAAAGGTCTCAATATGAATATCCGAAGCGCCTTCTTTGATAGCCTCAGACAATGTCGCGTTAATCAATTTGATAATAGGCGCATCATCTTCACTTTCTAATAGGTCTTCTGTGCCTGGCAGTTCATCGGCAATAGAAAATAAGTCTACTTCATTGCCTATATCTTCCATCAACTGCTGCGTTTCAGACGCATTTCGCTGATAGGCTTGTTCAATGGCAATTTCAAACTCATTGTCAGTGATCACCCGATAAGGCAAAGGATGACCAATTAGGCGCCTCGTTTCTAAAAGCGCCGACATCGGTGTATCGGCTTTAATAAGAAGTTCTGTGTTTGAATCACTGTATGCGATCATCACACCAAATCGCTGAGCAAAACCAAAGGGTAAGCGCTGATTTGCAGGTACATCATCGGCTAATGTTGCGTCTTCAGCATCTAATGACACAGTATCTGCAATTTCTTTTTTTAGTTCGGAGTCTAACTGCATAGTCATTACTCTTCAGAGCCAGGTTTCACTTGCTTTTTTGTCGCGGTAGGTGGATTAACACCTTGTTCTTGGCTCTCTAAATACTCGTTAAAACTAGGCGGTAAAGTTAACGTCTCATTCCACTCTTGTAATACTGGCTGATTAGTCAATGGCATTAATGCTATGCCATCGTCATCACGTTTCATTTGCTCGGCACGAATATAATTATACTTTTGCTGGCTGATATCCGATGCTGATGCGCCGTCACGCAAAATTCTTGGACGAATAAAGACCATTAGATTACGTTTACGCTTAGTGGTGCCAGTTGAACGGAATAGATGGCCTAAAATTGGTAAATCACCTAATAATGGTACTTTAGAGACGCTTTCTTGTACGTCTTCATCTATCAAGCCACCAATAACAATAGTACCGCCGTCTTCTGCCAATACATTTGTTTTGATAGAACGCTTATTAATACCAACATCGACGCCAACTGCGCCACTCACGCTAGACACCTCTTGTTCAATTAATAACTGAACCGCCGAGCCTTCATTAATTTGCGGGGTTACTTTTAGCTTGATACCCACTTCTTTTCGATCAACTTTCTGGAACGGATTGCCGTTATTTGCACTGGCCGTTGAACCCGTTAATATCGCAATTTCTGAACCCACTAAAATTGATGCTTCTTCATTATCAATAGTAGTGATTGATGGCGTTGCTAAGATATTAGTATTGGTATCATTACGTACCGCTTGTAAAACAGCGCCCCAACCACCGTTTACCACGCCGGTAGCAAATCCAGAAATACCACCTAACACTTGAGCTAAGCCTGAATAGTCGCCACGTTCGGTTTTGGTCACTTTGTTTTGGGTGGTATTACCGTTGTCATCAAAACCATTAACAATACTTTCTGTTTCTTGATCACGGGCTTGATAAGCAGCACCAGCAATATTTGAGATTGGTGTAACGCCATTATTAAACTGGGTAAAACCGATATCCGTGCTTCCCCACTGGATACCTAAGTTGATACCGTCACTCTCAAACACTTCAACAATAATCGCTTCAACTAATACTTGTTGGCGGCGAACATCTAATTGACGAATGATTTGCTCTAGTGACCGCATCATGTCTGGCTCAGCGTTAATTACTAAAGAGTTTGAATCTGGGTGAGCTTGAATAGAATAGTCACGCGTTGATGACGTTCGAGCGCGCTTATTCGTGGTATTTGTTGTACCACCTTGCGAGTCTGCAGCAATAGAATCAGATACGCCGGTTAATACTTTCACAACTTCTTCAGAGTTTGCGTATTTTAAATAGTAAACTTTGGTATTGCCGGTGCTTTCTAATTCAGAGTCGAGGCGTTTAATCAACTCAATCACCTTCTCTCTTGCTTCTTGTTCACCCGTTACAATTACGCTATTGGTTCGGTCGTCTGCAACAATTTTTGGAACTAAAAAGTCTGGTTGCCCTTTATTACCAGCAGTTGACTTGTAAATGCTTTCTACAATACGCACCATCTCACTTGCTGATGCATACTCAAGTTTAACAATTATAACTTTTTGGTCGCCGGCTCTATCCACACGGCTAATGATATCGACCATACGATTTACCATCGCCACCGATCCCACAACCATAACTACGTTGGACGGTTCATAATGCACAACGTGGCCACTTCCCGATTGGTCGCTTAGTTGGCGAAGTAAAGGTGATAATTCTCGTACCGATACATTTTTAACTTGAACGACTCGGGTGACCATTTCATCACCTTCACCAAGGTATTCATCTCCTACTACCGGCGTTGGTGAGCTTTTTACATCTTTTGCCCTGATTACTTTTAAAATACCATTACCCATATCGATGACGGCGTAACCATAAACTTGTAAAACATTTAGGAAAAAGTGGTAATACTGCTCTTTCGTTAATAAGTCATAAGAGCGAACATTTACTTTACCTCTTACGGCCGGATCAATAATGATGGTCTTTTGTAAAATTTTTCCGACGATATTGATAAATTCATTAATATCTGTGCCTTTGAAATTAGGCGAATACTGTGTTGCCTGTGCAACAGGTGTTACCCAAGCAGCAGAAAATAAACCAAGAGTAATAATTGCTGAAAATGCTGATACTTTTGCCGAACGCATTACTTTTGATTTAACGTGATTAGATTTACTAAAAAATCCCATTTAAATAAACTCCAGGGCCTTAGAACGCCAACATTATTTGAATCGGTGAATCGTCGCGGATAACAGTTATATCTGCCTCCGTGAGTTCTTTCAATTCATTCATTAACGACAATGCTTGTTGCATGTCGGTTAAATCATAACCATTAATATTTATCGCCAAGTCATTTTGTTTTAAACCCGCTTGATTAAACAAGCTTGGGTCATTACCCGGTGATAACCGATATCCTAATAACTCCCCATTTTCTCTATATGGAGCTATTTTAATAAAATCCATTAACTGTTTTGGATCATCAAACAGCTGTTCTCTTTGCTCGCGAAGTGACTCGGCTAGCTCGTCATCTTCACGTTTATCAATTTGTTCTGGTTCAGCCTGATACTTGCGATCTACTGATGACCTACTCTTAGATTGAGGTCTTGTGGGGCCAACATCCACTGCATCAACATCGATATTGTCGTTTAGTTCGGCGGCGCTACCAGGAATAGTAGTGGAGTATTCGATACCCTCGAGCATTAATGTCTCGTAACCGGCACCGTTAGACAAGATAACCCGGTCTAATAATATTTGACTGACCTTTGCCGATGTACCCTCAATTTTATTATTGATACCGTAAGTGGCTTGTCGACCTGAATACTCGATAATAGCCACTGACGTTTCCGACACTTCGCTTGAATTGTCAGCAACAATGCCGGTTAAGGTTAGGTTTAGTCTAGTTTTAGGCGCGTTAGACGTTACTGGCTTTGGTTTCGGCGCTTCTTTTTTTATCTCTTCTTTACCAAATAAATTTAGTTTAAGTAATGAATCTATTGAGACCGTTGACGCGCTTTGTGTTTGCTGGCCACTGGCAGTAGAGGCTAAAGATATCGTTCCAGCGTTTATAGGTGCGTCGAAAAATTTCCACACTGTGATCGCGGCCAAATAGGCACTATAAATCACTAACAACAAAGTTAATGTTTTAGCGACTTTTGTCTGAGGTATTTTTTGGCCAATTTGGCTGAGTTGCTCTAACAAGCGAGACGACTCCATTTATTATTATTCTCCAAGCAATTCGTAATGAACTTCTAACTGATTGCGGCGCCATACCCTATCAAACTAAAACTAAAAATGCTTGTGCTAGATATCGAAAAAATCAGTATAACCTTTCAAGTAGTTTAAAATCACTATTTATGATAAATTTGCGACGTTTTTTCGGCACATTTAATTAAACTGAAACATACCATGACAGATTCAAAAGTTCGATTAGATAAATGGCTTTGGGCGGCACGATTTTTTAAAACTCGGTCTATAGCTACTGACATGATTAATGGCGGAAAAGTTCATTATAATGGACAAAGATGTAAAGCATCCAAAGCGATCGATGTTGGCGCTGAAGTGAAAATACGCCAAGGCTTTGATGAAAAGGTCGTAAAAATAGTTGAGATTAGCGATAAACGCCGCAATTTTAGTATTGCTCAAACACTTTACGAAGAAACCAAACAAAGTATCGAAAATAGAGAAAAGCAGGCTTTAGCGCGTCAGTCTAGCGCCGCTTTATCACCAAGACCTGATACTAAGCCAGATAAGAAACAACGCCGTACATTACTAAACCTTAAAAATTCAGATTTATTCGAGTAATCAATACCATGACAGATTCAAACAAAAAAGACCTATTGCATCGTTATCTTTTTGATAAGTTTCACGTAAGAGGTGAGTTGGTGCAAATCACTGATTCATACAGTGCGATGTTAGAGAATCATGACTACCCAAATGTTGTGAAGCGTATTTTAGGTGAACTTTTAGCCGCAACTAGCTTGTTAACGGCAACGCTTAAATTTGAAGGCGAGATTAGTGTTCAGTTACAAGGCGATGGCCCATTAAGTTATGCGGTTGTTAATGGCAATAATCATCAACAAATGAGAGCGTCAGCAAAATTTGCTGATGATATTAATGAAGGCTCGTTACTCGACCTTATTGGATCGGGCTATATGGTCATTACCATTGCACCTAAAGGTACCGATAGATATCAAGGCGTTGCGGCGCTTGATAAAGACACACTTGCTGAATGTATTGAAAACTACTTTGAGACGTCTGAACAACTTCGTACTCGTGTATGGCTAGCCACTGACATTGGCGAAACAAAGTGCACGACCGCTGGTATGTTGCTGCAAGTTCTTCCTGTCGAGGAGCGAGCGAAAGAAGACTTTACTCACCTTGAAGCACTTACAAACACGATTACTGATGACGAGTTACTACACTTATCGCCAGAGCAGGTGTTAATCAGGTTATACCATGAAGACAACCCACAACTATTTGAACCTCAAGAAGTCACTTATGAGTGCGGATGTAGTCGTGAAAAAACAGCAGATGCTATTTTACGTTTAACTAAAGAAGATGCGTTGTCGTTAGTTGAAGAACGCGGAGATATTGAAATTATTTGTCAGTTTTGTTTAAAACAGTATCTGTTTGACAAAATTGACGTTGAAGCACTTTATAACAACAACGCGGACACGAATAACGCGACTGTTAACTAAGATTGGCTAGTCACTGTTAACTGTTTATATTTAGAAGATAAAGCAGGTTTAGGCCTGCTTTTTTATTGCCTCTTTATGAGCCATGATCGCCATGAGTCATGAGTCATGACCGACTTTTAACTTTCTAATCTTTAAGCAAAAGCTTAATTGCTTTGGCCATTTTAACTTCATCACCTGGTTTAAAACCATGATGGATAGCTCTTACGATACCTTTACGATCGATTAAGTAACCAACGGGCATAACGCTGACGTTAAAGGTACGACCGACCTTCATATTTTCATCATAGGTATTAATATAATCAACCGGATACTTCTCTAAGAAATCACTGGCAAGTTGCTTTCTTTGATCTAAATTAACAGCGAGTATTTCAAATCCTTGCTGATTATATTCTTTATAAAGCTTATTTAACCTCGGAAAGGACTCAATACACGGTTTACACCAGCTCGCCCAAAAATCTACATAAACTACTTTTCCAAGAAGACTTTTTGTATTTACTCGCACCGTATTTTCAACACGAGGCAATTCAAACTCTGGCAACGGCTCACCCACTTTAACTTTTGCTAACAAATTAAATGAGCTAAACCCGATGAATAGAACCGTTAAAACGATGAGCTTAGTAGGTAATTTCATAGTTATCCTTTATGATTAGTCGTGTGCAATTCGCCAATTTGGCGGAATGTGCAAAACAACAGGAGGTTTTCACTACCGTTTTTAAGAAACTAAGTGTGTAAACTAGAATACTGATTTCCATCCAAAAAGTAAGCAAATAATATGAAAACAATAATATCTAGCGTTGGCCTGATGTTAGTGTTGGCAGTCACTACTGCCTGTTCTGACAAAAAAGTCGAACAAACTAACGTTGAGGTAGAAAAATCACGTATCCAAGCTCACCTAGAATTTTTAGCTGATGACCTTCTAGAAGGTCGTGATACAGGCAGCAAAGGTTATGACCGTGCAGCATTATATGTAGCAACAGAATTCAAAAAAATGGGCCTACAACCTGCTGGTATCGACGGCTCATACATGCAACCAGTCACCTTTCGAAAAGGCTTTTTAGATCAGCAAAGCCCTAAAGCATCAATTATTACCGATGCTGGCACAATTGAATTAAAGTACCCGCAGGATTACATTACTGGTCCTAACATGGCTGCAACAGACTCTACGTTAGAAGCTGAAGTTGTTTTTGTGGGTTATGGCATAGTAGCGGAAGACTTTGGTTACAATGATTATGAAGGACTAGACGTTGAGGGCAAAATTGTTGTTACGCTTCGCGGTCGCCCAGAAGCTTGGCCATCAGAAGAAGGCGCTCACCTAAGTCGTGAAAAAACACGTTTTGCCGCTGAACGCGGTGCGGTTGGTGTTGTATCTCTTCATACGCCTAAACGTGAAAAAGTACGTCCATATACCAGCTCTCTAAACTATTTACGTGCACCATCAATGCGATGGTTAGACAATGAAGGCAATCCTTTTGGTGGTTTTGAAAATATCAAAATGGGTGCTTATTTAAATATTAGTGCCGCTGAGAAACTATTCGCAAACGCACCAACTCCATTAGAAGAAATCTTTAATGCTGATTCAGAAAATTTACCAGTTAAGGGTTTTCCGTTGGATGCAAAGCTTTCTTTAGCGTCTAAGTCAAAGCATGAAGAGATTTCTTCACCAAACGTCGTCGCTATTCTTCCGGGAACGGATCCAAAATTAAAAGACGAGTACGTCGTATTTACAGCGCATCTAGATCACATTGGTTATGCACAAGACGTAAGCAAAAAAGATCGTATTAACAATGGTGCTATGGATAACGCATCTGGCGTATCAATTTTACTTGAAACCGCTCGCGTATTAACAGAATCAGCACCTATGCGTCGCTCAGTTCTATTTACGGTTGTTACTGGTGAAGAAAAAGGACTTCTCGGTTCAAGCTACTATGCTAACAATCCAACCGTTCCTGTGAACGACATGGTTGCGAACATTAACCTTGATATGCCAGTTTTACTTTATGATTTTGCTGACATTATTGCTTTTGGTGCAAACCATAGCTCGATGGGTTCAATCGTAGAAAAAGCCGCTGGCAAATTTGATATTGCATTAAGCCCAGATCCAATGCCAGAGCAAGCAATCTTTACTCGCTCAGATCATTACAACTTCGTTAAACAAGGTGTTCCAGCTGTTTTCTTAATGACTGGTTTTACCTCTAAAACAGAAGGCGAAGATGGCGGTAAAGTTTGGGGTGACTTCTTTGCAAATCACTACCACCAACCAAGCGACTCGTTAGATTTACCAATTAACTACAACTCAGCGAAGCTATTCACTGAAATTAACATTGGTATAGCAAGAGAAGTTGCAGCAGCTGATCAACGTCCAACATGGAATGACGATAGCTTCTTTGGTAAAACATACGGACAGAAAGATAAGTAAACACAGTTCGATTTAACATTGTTTACACATAAAAGCAGCGGCTTATCCGCTGCTTTTTTTATGCGTATAAGTACCTCATAGACCATACAAATACGACCCAAAGAACCCCTGTGTAAAATTGCACAAACTAAATCACTTTCCCATGGTAAATTTTAGACAAAAAAAACCAGTCCGAAGACTGGTTTTAATAATTCTGATTTAGTTAAGAGCCGCTGTAAACTAACGACTCTAACTTTCAGTATTGATTAAGCCGTTTTTAAAATTGGCTTAGGCTCGTCGATATTTGATAGTAGTTCCATATCAAACGTATACTCATCAACGGCAATCGCAAGCTTACGTTTTTCGTTGTAAGCCATCAACTTATCGCTTTCTTCAGCTGTAACAACGTTTGCTTGTAGTGAAACTTCTACTAACTCTTCAAACGTTAATTGCTTAGTTACTTTACCTGTACGCTGAGCTTTCTTAATTTTGTCTAGTAAAGGAAGTACATCTAACTTCGCTTTGTATGCGTCAGAAAGAACAGTGAAACCATCACGACCTTTCATGCTTACTAGGCTTGTTAACTCTTCTTTCGCGCCGTCGTTACGTAACGTTGCTTCAGCTAAGTCTGTAATTAACTTGTCAGAAATCTTAGTTTTACCTAAGAAAGCGTTACCAGTTGATACTTTTAAGAAACCAGCAACAACACGGTTAGGGAAGTTATCAACATAAGCTTCTAATGCTTCTTCAGCTTGCTGTAAAGCCCAACGTGTTCCGTATTCAAAATAAGGTGTTAGTTCTTTACGGTTTTCGCTTTGTAGGTAGAACTTAATGTTACCCATCGCCATGAATAAGAAGCTAAGAATGTCGCCTAAACGTGCAGATAACATTTCTTTACGCTTAAGATCGCCACCTAATACAAGTAATGCAAAATCAGACTGCACGGCTAATACACTTGATAAACGTTTAATGCGCTTCTCAAATTTAGCAACTAGCTTGTCTGGGTTGCTTGAACCACCAACACCTGGAACATATGCCGTTGTTAAACCACGGAAGAAGTTCTTCACGCTGTAACCGATTGTTTTACGGAACAAGGCGTTAAATTTCGCATCTGCGTCTGCTTCTTCTGAGTGAATTGCAGTAATTAAGTCTTGTACGTATGGGTGACAACGAGTCGCACCTTGACCAAAGATCATTAGGTTACGAGTAAGTATGTTTGCACCTTCAACAGTAATACCGATTGGCGTTGCAAAGTAAGCCGTCGCTAAAACGTTGCCCGGACCCATTTGAATTGCTTTACCTGCTTGAACGTCCATCGCCGCTTCTAGCGTATCACGACCAAGCTCAGTCATGTGGTACTTCGCCATTGCAGTAATAACTGAAGGTTTGAAACCTAAGTCCAATGAATTAAGAACTAGGTGACGCATTGCTTCAAGGTTATAAGTTAAACCACCGATAAGTGCTAACTGCTCTTGAATACCTTCAAATTTACCAATTGGCATACCAAACTGTTCACGAATTGCCGCGTACTCAGAAGTAGACTTCAAACATGCGTGTCCCGTTGCACAACCGTTTGCTGGTAATGAAATACCACGGCCTGCACCTAAACAAGCAACAAGCATTTGCCAACCGCGACCAACATTTTTCTGGCCACCAATTACGAACTCCATAGGAACAAATACATCAGTACCACGAGTAGTACCGTTGTAGAAGTTAACACCTAATGGGTTATGACGATTACCAGTTTCTACGCCTTCATAGTCAGCAGGAAGTAGTAAACAAGTAATACCTAAGTCTTTTTCTGCACCAATTAATCCTTCTGGATCAAATACCTTAACCGCTAGACCAACCAAAGTAGCGATAGGTGCTAGTGTAATGTAACGTTTTTCCCAGCTAACACGTAAACCAACAACTTCTTCGCCGTTGTACATGCCTTTAGTTACGATTGCACGGTCTGGAATACCACCAGCGTCAGAACCAGCTTCAGGGCTAGTAAGTGCAAAACATGGGATGTCACGACCATCTACTAAACGAGGTAGGTAGTGATTTTGTTGTTCTTCTGTACCGTAGTGCGCAAGTAACTCGCCTGGGCCTAATGAGTTAGGTACCATTACGGTAGTAGCGATTGGGTTACTCTTAGTTGAGATACGCGCAACGATTGTTGAACTCGCGTATGCGCTAAATTCTAAACCGCCAAATGCTTTTGGAATGATAAAAGAGAAAAACTTGTTGTCTTTTAAGTGCTGCATAACGTGCGGTGGAATGTGATTGCTGTTATGCACTTCCATATCGTTCAGCATTTCTAACAATTCTTCTAAAGGACCGTCAATGAACGCTTGCTCTTCGTCAGTTAATTTTGACGGTGCAGTGTTTAACAGCGTATCAAAATCAGGTGCGCCTTGATAAATAGAGGCTTCAATCCACGTGTCACCTGCGTCTAACGCTTCTTGCTCAGTTCGAGAGATTTCAGGAAGTATTTTCTTGAATTTTGTTCTTAGGCTCATGTTTCGCCCCTCAATATGATTAAATAAAGTATTTCCAAATTAACGCTACTTATCCCTCGGCCGTAACTTATCTTAGTATAGACCATGTTTGGGACAACTCACGCACAACTGGTACGATGTCTTACCAGTTTATTCATTTTTAACAAAAAATAAAGCTAAATTTGCATATATATTACACCTCAGTCGTACGTAATAGCTGACAGGTCGGATCAGAAGGTCTAGTTGTTCGCTATATAAGTACAGGATTTATCGCGATATTTATTTCAAATACTATAACTGATTATTTAATAAACAGTTGGGTAAATAATGTCTCTCGCAATCATATTTAGTCGGGCAAGAATTGGTATCGAAGCACCAATTGTTACTATTGAAGTGCATTTATCAAACGGATTACCTTCCTTTACTATTGTTGGATTACCTGAGACTACCGTTCGGGAGTCAAAAGACCGAGTCCGAAGTGCAATTATTAATTCAGGTCTAGAATTTCCACAGCGCCGCATTACCGTCAACTTGGCGCCCGCTGACTTACCAAAAGAAGGGGGACGCTTCGACTTAGCAATCGCCATGGGAATCTTGGCA
The DNA here is from genome assembly GCF_017948405.1 of Psychrosphaera aestuarii. NCBI lineage: Bacteria > Pseudomonadati > Pseudomonadota > Gammaproteobacteria > Alteromonadales > Pseudoalteromonadaceae > Psychrosphaera > Psychrosphaera aestuarii. Next base: position 155,903 of record NZ_CP072844.1, read on the forward strand.
GCAAGCAAACAAATTTCCGATAAACAACTTTATCAATATGAATTTCTTGGTGAACTTGGTTTAAACGGCGATATTAGGCCTATTGTTGGAGAAATACCCTCTGCCCTTGCCTGTTTATCGGCAAACCGAACCTGTATATTGCCACAGAGCAATGCAATAAAAGCCACAATCATTGAAAAGGCTTTATTGCTGTCGGCCCACAGCCTTTTTAAAGTGGTAGAACATTTTAAAGGTGGTGATTCGTTAACAACTCCAGAACAAGATTGGTCGTTAGATGAAAACCTACAAAACCATGGTGCTCATACATCAACGCTAGATATGTCCGATGTCATTGGCCAACCTATGGCTAAACGCGCTTTAGAAATAGCTGCTGCAGGTCAACATAACTTACTTTTTTTAGGACCACCAGGCACCGGTAAGTCTATGTTAGCAAGAAGATTAAGTACCATTTTACCGCCTCTAACCGACGAACAAGCTTTGCAATCCGCTGCGGTCAACTCTATTAGTGGTAAGTCTTTTAATTTTAAGCATTGGCGGGAGCGACCGTTTCGAGCTCCGCATCACACATCTACTGCAGTCGCATTAACCGGAGGTGGAAGGCCACCAAGGCCCGGCGAAATAAGCCTTGCCCATCACGGCGTTTTATTTCTAGATGAGCTTCCAGAATTTAGTCGATATACTTTAGATGCACTTCGTGAGCCTTTAGAAACTGGCAACATTTGTATTTCGAGGGCGTCGTTGCAAGTAGAATTTCCAGCGCAGTTTCAGCTCATCGCAGCATTGAACCCAAGTCCAACAGGTCATCATATGGATGGACGATGTACATCGGAGCAAGTTTTAAAATACCTGAGTCGAATTTCTAGTCCATTTTTAGATCGCATAGATCTTCAAATAGAAGTGCCCGCGTTACCAAAAGGCACTTTATCCACAATGCAATCTGAGCGATTGAACGAGCAAGGTATAAATACGGATGCTGTGACTCATGATCCTATGAATAATCTCGATATACGTCACGACAACCAAAGTGAATCATCGGCGTCAATAGCATGTCGAGTTTTGGCTGCTCGGGAAATAATGATGAAACGTGCTGGGAAACCAAACGCCTTATTATCGAGTAAAGAGACAGCAATTCATTGCGCCCTGTCATTCCAAGATTCCAAATTTTTAGAGGACACTCTTTTTAGATTTAAGATGTCCATTCGCGCTTATCATAAAATATTAAAAGTGGCCCGAACCATTGCTGATTTAAACGGTGAGGCCCAAATAGCGCGGTCACATATCGCTGAGGCGCTAGGCTATCGCTCTATGGAACGTTTACTACGACATTTATCTCTATAATCGCGCGCTAAATGATATGTTCCTGTTTCAGCCATTCGTAACAGTCGTCTAACATTTCATCTAGAGGAACTTTGTCATTATAGCCAAGTTCATTTACGGCTTTACTGCTAATCGCCAACACTCGTTCGGTAACCATCAATGCCTTTTCAGGTGTCATGTTTGGTTCTTTCCTCGAAATGATGGACCATAAATTACTACATCGAGCGATAAACTTTAGTAACACTGGCGATATCGTTTTATTGTACTTTGGCTTATTAAGCTTGAGCGCTATTTTATTCACAACTTCTAAAAAGCTGTGATCAACGCCAGCAAGTATATAATTTTCACCTATTGTCCCCTGTGTTACTGCGGATACATGAGCTTTTGCCACTTCACGAACATGACAGTACGAGCCCTCTCCACTTGGTACACCAGGCAATGCGTCATGTTTTATTAATGTAAATAACTGTGACCAATTGTGCTTGTCATAAGGCCCCATGATTGCGCATGGATTTAATATTACCGCTGCTAGACCATGTTCCTTAACTGCATCTTTAACGATCTGTTCGCCGAGGTATTTAGTTTTTAAATAGTTAACCTTTGACGTCAAAGCCGTGCTTGAAGACGCCTCAGTTATTAGCTCTTGATGAAACCCGTATGCTGAAATTGAGGAAGTATGAATGAACTTAGCAATTCCTTTTTTTAACGCGCTTTCAACTATGTACTTTGTTGCAGTGACGTTTACCAAGTACTGTTGATTATTATTACGTTCCCATAAATTAGTATCCCCTGCCAAATGAAACACAACATCTACGTCACTATCTAAACACGCGTCAACATCGGCCGGATTAGTTATTTCACCGGTACGCCAATCCACTGGTATGTCAGCTAACGCACTAGTATCAGAGTTTACACGGCATATTGCAGTTACATGCCAGTTAAGTGCATCCAATTGTCGAATTAAGTTGATACCTAAAAATCCCGTGCCACCCGTAACAAATGCCTTCATAAACTTCCCTATATTTTTCCCATAAAAAAAGGCCAAAACAAATACGTTTGGCCCTCTTTTCAACTTTTAAGTTTTAATTACTTCGCTTTTAGGTGCTTCTTCAAGAACTTTTCAATATGCTTAAAGGCATCTAAACGATTGTTGTACTCATCTAAATAATGCGTGCCTGTTTCATATTCAATGTAGTCAATGTCTACGCCTGCATCGTCTGCAGCTTCATAAAAGTCTGAGGATTGATTAAAATGAACTTGCGTATCCTTTCTGCCATGAATTAATAGAATCGGTGCCTTAATTTTATCTAAAAAGTTTATTGCTGATGCATTTTCTAATTGTTTGGCGTCTGCACTAATACTAATGTCACCAATAGCTTGTTTAGTAAATTCACTTAACGCACTGCGTCGCAAACTATTTTCTCTTGCATGGCGTTCGATATCGCTCACGCCCGCAATACTTACGATACATTTAAATGCATCCGGCTGCTGATACGATGCCGTTAATCCTACATAACCACCATAGCTCCAACCTACGACACATGCATTAGAAGTGTCTACTTTGCCTTGGCTTTTTAACCATTCAACACTGTCGTATACATCATTTTGCATTGCCAAACCCCACTGCTTGTAACCAGCTGTTTGGTAAACCGAACCATAACCACCTGACCCTCTAAAGTTTGGCTGAACAACTGCGTAACCTAAATTTGCCAAAAACTGGACTAGGTAATCAAAGCTTTGGTCATCTCTAGGACCAAACGGACCACCATGCGGAAGTACAACAAGTGGTGGTTTTTTTCCGGCCTGAACGTTAACTGGCATCGTTAAGTAACCATGTAACTGCATACCGTCGCGTGCCGTGTAATCGAATGGTTCTGTTTTTCCTAGTTGCTGGCCCTCTAAATAAGGGTACTGACTAAACCAAAAACCCGCTTTACCTTCGGCTAAATCTAACCAAAAGTACTTTGCTGGTGAGTCATTTTTGTATGCAATGATCATCAATTTTTGACTTGATAAGTCGCGACTACCGATCACTGTTTCATAGTTAGGAAAAGAGTTCGCAACTATTGTATTTACAGACGTGTCATTCCCATTAAAATAATGTGTTTCTTGAAAGTGCTCGGTATAGCTAACGCCAATTGCTCTAGTGCGGTCGCCATTCATAACAACCCTTGATACATCATATTTTGGATGTGAATATACTAAGTCACCAAACTTTGCTGTTTGAGGATCAAATTCCCAAATTGCATCACGGTTTAGTTCTCTATCACTTAATACCCATAATTTTTCATTTTGAATAAGCAATGGCGTAAACGTATCGCCTGACATATTTCTATATTCATTGATTAATGCCCACTCGCCCTCGCCATCTTTACGATACCAATACTGAAGCATTTCAGGTTCATTTTCTTTAACACCAATACCTAACGTTACTCGACCTTTAGAGTCAACAAACCACGAATCTACGTTGTATTTATTTATAAATTGCTTTTCGAATTCATTATTTAAGATGTTGACCTTAAATACAGACTGAGCTTTATCTCTAGCATCAAAAACTTGAACTAGTATGTGATCTTGATCTGTTGGTAAGTTAGATATTAAGCGAACTCTTGTGCCAGCTTGCTTCTCCCACTTTGTGCCAATCGCAATAGGCTGTGGCATAATTTGAAGTAAATTGCTTCCGTCAATATTAACGGCATAATAAAAAGACTTTCGCCAATAATCTTTATTTTGTCGTTGGGAAATACTCGATTCGATAATAAGTCTTTTTGGACCACTCCAAGTTACCTGATCTAAGCGATCTCGATCTTTATCTAGTTTCGCTACAACACTGATATCTTGACTACCAAACTTTGATACAACGACCGCAGGTCCACTCTCTGCCTGGTAAATAGCAGCAATGTGTTTTCCATCTGGAGAGACAGTTACATTTGAAATTAATGGTAAGTGTGCAAAGTGTTGGTAGTTTAACGCGCTTTTAGGCGATGCGGCGACTGTAATCGATAGCATTAAACCGAACGTGAGTAAGAGCTTTTGAAATACTTTCAAAATAAGTCCTTTTGTTTGTTATTTTTATAATATTTATGTAATTCCATTGTTATACAAATAGATGTTAAAAGAAAATAATTTAATTTGGTAGACATATATTGTTACATTTAACCTTCATAGGCTTGCAAAATAACAATGAGCAATAGACACTGATTTTCATTAATAACTTCATGAGATTTAAGTAATGAACAACGATTTAACTAACAGTGCCTCACTAGGCAACGTCGCAATATTTGTCGATGTTCAAAATATTTATTACACCACTAAGGAAGTCTTTAATCGCTCCTTTGATTACCGCAAGTTTTGGAAAAGCATCGAAGAAAAAGGCAATATCGTATGTGCAAATGCCTATGCTATCGATAGTAACAACGACGGCCAGAGAAAATTTCAAGATGCACTTCGTCATATTGGATTTAATGTAAAACTTAAACCATATATTCAACGACAGGATGGTAGTGCAAAAGGCGATTGGGACGTAGGTATAACAATAGATATAATGGATGTTGCGCCCAATGTTAATACGATTATATTGTTATCTGGTGATGGTGACTTTGAGTTACTGATGCGCACCGTTCAGGAACGACACAGCGTTTACACTCAAGTCATTGGAGTAAAGAAACTAACCGCAAATTTACTTATAGATGCGGTTGATCAGTTCATTGAAATTGATGATGCACTTTTAAAATAGTCTTGCCTAAATACTTTTCCATTCACCTTTGTAAATCGCTCCGCAGTACCGCTTATCTTAATCATTTATTCATCTCATTTAATAAAGTTGATACTTGTATTTAAGACATAAAAAAGCCCCTCTGTTTTAACAGAGAGGCCTTTATTATTAATTTACGTATATTTTAAATTATACGATTAACGCTTTGTACGTCTTCTTAGCATAGCTAATGGAAGTAACAGCAATGCTGCCCAACCGAAGCTACCACCAGTATCACGCTTAGGCGGCTCAACATACTCAGGTACGTCTGCAACAGATACCGAACTAGTTGCACTCACTGAGTCTTTACCATCAGAAATAACAACTTGGAAAGTCATTTCGATGTTAGCTGAGATTTCAGGAGCTGTGAACGACATAGTTGCAGTGTCTGCACCAGTGATAGTTACTTCATCGCCACCTGTTTGAGTCCAAGTGTAAGTTAACGTATCGTCCGTGTTTCTATCGAAACCTTCAGCAGTCAATGATACTGACTCGCCTTCGTTTACGCTTACGCTTTCAGTTACAGAAACTAAACGAGGTGCTGAGTTATCACACGACTCAACAACACCTGTTGTTACTTCTGAGAACATTGGTGATGCAACATTGCTAAATGTTACGTTATCAACCCACCAACCGAATGTGCTAACAGCACTGTCAGTTGCAAGTCTAAAGCGGAACTTAACCATGTTACCGTTTAACGCTTCACCAAAGTCAATAACTTCTAAACCACCGTTAGCAGCAGCTGGAGCGAAATTCTGACCAGAGAATACAGGACGACCGGCTAACGGCTGATCTTGTACATCTGAAGGAATGATTTCACTATAACCAGATACTAAGAACTCACCACCGAAGTCTGTAACGTCTTGCCAAGCACTACCGTTAACGCTTAACTCAACAACACCACCGTCATATCCAGACTCTAACCAGTATGCGTGCCAGAATGAAACAGTGAAGTTACCCGCGTATCCTACTTCAAACTCAGTTGTTTCATAACCAACATCAGAGATAGCTGATAAATCAGCCATACGTAATGTTTGCGCACCTAGGTTTGTGCCTGATGCGAAGCTTTGGAAGTATCCAGTGTTCACGCCATCAAAGAAGGCTAGGTCAGAAGCAGCGTCACCACCATCCATCACATTTACAGACCAATCGGCAAACGTACTTGCGTCTTCCATGTCTTCAAATGTGGTTAAGTTAGTAGGATCAACTTTCTCAAAGTCAAAGTTAACAGTCACTGGTAACGTAAAGTCTTCTGCTTCAACTGTAGCATCACCCTCAACTGCCTCAGGGAAAGTTACTACAAAGTCGATATCATCTGCAGTAGACGCGTCATTAATAGTAACTTTTAATGCGTCACTTGTGCTTCTTGTAAATGGTGATAGTGCACCAAATGTTACAAGACCGTCATTTTCGATAGTCACATCTGCGTCACCAACAACCGTGATTTGTGCAGTAATGCCTTCTAAAGGCTCGCTACCCGTATTTGCAACCGTTACAGAAATAGTACCTGTTTCGCCTTTATCTAGAACGCCATCCGCAGTACAGAAGCCAGCAGTTTCACCGTCGTAATCTGCATTTAAATCTACAGATACCGCAGAGAATGTCGCTAGTTTAACCGAATCACTTTCAACTACACCTGATAGGTCAGTTGAGAAACGAGATGGAGATACCGCACCTAGACCCATACCACGTTTAGCGAACGCCGCAATAGCTAAGTCAAAATCAGCGTCGTCATTCGACATTGCTGCAGCTAAAATAGCATCACGAGCTTCTGTGTAAGTTGGTGTTACCGGTGTTAACTTATAACCTTCAACTACATAACGAGACATTCTGTCTTTTGCTTCATCAAAACCGTGCTCGTTTATCATAGAAACATAGAATTCCCATAATGAAACAGCCCAAATTTCACCCGCTCCATGCGGAGAAGCATTTGACGTTGCAGGGAATCCAGCTGGTCCTGCACCCGTAGTAATGTGACCAAATGTGTAAGGGTTAACATCCATATCAGTAGTATATGGTGCACGACGGATACCGTAGAAGAAGTCTGCTACGTATGTACCAACGCCATAACCTAAACCAAATTCTGCATTACCTTCAAGCTCTAGGTCTTCTTTTTTGGTTACAAACAACATTGCATGTACGTCTGACCAACCTTCACCCATGGCGCGGCCTTGGAAGTTAGTTAGACCACTTGCGTTACCGATTAAACGGTTTTGCATGTAGTGACCAAATTCGTGCGCGATTACCGCGTTATCAAATGTAGAGTCTTTAAGTGGGAATGTGCTAAACATGCTTACATCAACCGCTTCATCAGCATCGATTAAGCTGTATATAGATGCACCATCTGCAAAACTTAAGCCTTGAGAAGGAATTGATACAGTGTCATCTGCGCCACCCATTGGAGCTGGTGTGCCATCATCGTTATTGTTTACGATAATAACGCCAATCGCACCGGCTGCTTGTGCGTTAAGTACCTTAGCAGTAAATGCACAAGCACCACGGTCGATAATAGCAATGTTGCCTGCTAACTCTTCTGCGTTAGCCGCTGCCTCACAGCCGTCTGTACCTACGTCAGTACCGTCATCAATACGAACAACAGTGCCTGAAACAGAGTATTGTTGTGGACCAAATGACGCTAATTGGCTTGTGCTTAGTAAGCCTAAGTCGTCAGAGTTAGTTACTGTAATACCCCAATCTTCACCAAGTGTTGCATCTTTGTCTGTCCACAAGAATTGTTGCATTCTTGGGCTACCACCGTCTGCTGGAGTAGACATGTTAGCGTTGTTAAGACCAGAGTTATCTTGTGCTTCTAAGCGAAGCGGATCATTTTCTAAACCGCCACGGCCATAGTTTGAAGCCTGAGCGTTACCAGATGCTTCGTCAAAACCATAATCGTAGTAATAATCGTGTAAGAAGTTAGACATGTAGAATAAGTTAACGATAGCCGCTTTTCTGTTGCCTACGCTATTTGCACGTTTTGTATCGTCTAACACATAATCAAAAGTGTTAGCGCTTGTAGTTTCAGCCGTAAAGTCACCTGGGCTGAAGCCATCTGGTGCAATTACGTCGGCATATGCAACCGCGTTGTTACCCGCTGTAATTGTTGCATCTTCTGCTAACCACGGATCCTGTGTACTAAGGAATGGCATGCTTGAAACTGATACAAGTGGCGCGTCCAAAATTACTGATGTGTCATTGCCCGGTTCAAGAGCAGGAACAACATCACCGTGAGGACCTTGCATTGGGGTTAAGTCATCTTTTGCATAAGCTCTGTAGTGGAAAACAGAGTCATCTACTGTTAGGTTGTTTTTAGAAAGAACTTTGCCAGTATTAGCGTCAACTACATAGCTGTATAGGTTACTTGTAACACTATCAACTTCTGATACTTCAACTTCTAGGTAGTAAGCAGGGATAAGGCCATTGCTCGCGTCAAAGTAAACTTTTTTCGCGCGAGTATCATTACCCACAAGTAAACCATTTTCTGCGCCTTGAGCTTTAAAGTGCGCAAACTTACCTTTTTCTTGAGTTGGAGTTAATGCAACATTAACTTGGTTGTTTGTTGCGTCTTGAAATGCGTTTCTAATTGCTGTTTCTGCACTACCAAATGCAAACGCTGGAGATACTTGACCTTCAGGAACAACGTTGCGAGCTAGGTAACCAGATGATGCAACTAGGTTAAACTCTTTATCCATCATGATATTAAATTCACGATTGAATACTTCTACACCCAATACTTCTTGCTTATATTTTGCAATTCGAGTGCCTTTGCCCTCGTCGTGTAGGTTAGCTAGCTTAACTTGAGATACGCCACCTTTAGTAACCGATTGGCCTAATAGTGCGTTTAAATAGTGATTACTTGCCGCCGCTGCTTTATCTTTTGCAGCAACATCAGATAAGTTAGGTGCTTTAATCGAAGCTGGCGCCCATACAAACGTCGCTTTACCTAGGTCGTTATCATAGTGGCTTTTTAAACCTGAAACTGTAGGTTGAGACGCTAATGCTTTTTGAACAGCCGCATCGTAGCTACCTTTAACTTGGTTAAACTGGTTGCCCTTTACGGTTTTGGTTAGCTGACCTTCTGGCGCAGCTTGAGCAGCCGCACTTGCGAGTACCAAAGATACTGCAGCAGATACGCCCGCCATTTTAAAATCTATCATGTTTATTCCTTGTGTTTTCGATAATAAAACGAATTTATTCCCCTGAAATGCAGGGCAACTGTAATAGCTTGTTGTTTTATATTTATTTACAGTTGTCTCCAAAATAGTCGGAAACCTGTCCTCTTTGCAATACCCTATCTTTATATTTGTTTAGCCACAAATATCACAAATCGTTATAAGATTGATTTTAAAGAGATTTATTCGGTCGTTAATTAATCCATAATATTTTGTTACATTTTTGCACTATCGAGATAATAATTTTCAACGTGTAAACCTGCTCTAATGCAACTAACTAAATTAATAAGGAACTGAAATGGCGCAAAAGACATTAACTATTTTTGGAATTGCTCTCTTAGCAACAACACTGAGTGCCTGTAACAACGAATCATCAACCTCTGAAGTTGAAAAAGAGACTCAAAAGGAAGTGGCATCAACTCCATTGAATTTAAAAGAGTCTCAGGTGACCAGCGAAAAACAGGCCAAAGCTATACCCAAGATGGAGCTAATCGATACTAGAGCTGACGCTACCAAAGGTACGTTACTAATAAATAATACCACTTTAGTTGCACAAGCCCTGCCTGTGGTTAAAGGGGTTGCGTTATTTGATCGTTCTGTAAACCAAACAGCCATTGCGACAGGAAACATAATTGTCGTTACCAAGCCGAACACCCCTATTCTAGGATGGGAAAATAATTACGATATTTCTGAGCTCGCCGAAAATACGTATTCGCTCACACCGAAAAGTCCTTCTGATTTAGTTTTAAACTATAAACAACTGAAAAAAGACCCTAATGTAACAACGATAGAGTTAGAATTGGATTACACGCCTGTTTCCAAACAAGAAACCATGTAACCACCATTAAACTATCAAACCGACTCGAGGGGTATTGAAGTGTCAGCTTCGCCCTCCGGGTCAATACTTATAACTAATTGATATATTTATCGAACGTGGTTTGCCTGGGAAATACCGATCGCCAGAAAAAGAGGAATAATCGGCGCGTTCAGCATATCGTTCGTCCGTTAAATTTTGCAACCTAACACCGAGTAGCACTTTAGCGTTTAATTGGTAGCTTGCCCTAAAGTGAAACAGCGTATGCCCTGGGTAACGGTGTTGATTTTCCACGTCGGTAAAATACTCACCGTTATATTGGCCATGCAACTGCCAAGACCACGCGTTGGATTGATAATTCAAAAATACATTCGCCATTTCATTGGGTGATGTATCTATATCCAGACCAACAATGTCCGAGCCACCAGCGTTTGATTCATTTATACCGGGATTGTTGAGATATGTATGATCTGCAAACGAAGCATTTACAGCCAGACTAAACGTCTCTGTTAATACAGTTTCAAAGCTAATTTCTGCGCCGCGATGTTTGGTTTTAGCACCACTAATATTAAAAAAGTCGGTATTTCGAATGATGCCATTGGATTTTTTATACTGATAAAAAGCGATATCCAACGATAAATTTTCATCTTGGAAACGCCAACCACCATCAAAGCCTTTTAACTCAACAGGATCTAAATCCGCTACGGTTTGCGCTCGTTGTAGTCGATACAACTCCGTTGCCTGTGGTGAACGAAAGCCATGAATTAAAGACCCGTACAATTGACTGTTATTTGCTAACTGATAAGTCGCCCCCAATTGCGGTGACAGTTGAAAATAGTCATCAAATCGATTTTCAGGTCGGCTATATCGACATCCACCAAAACCACAGGCTTGCCCCAACTCGTCGGTGCGGCCTGACACCATTTCATTGCGATAATCAAACTCAATATACTCGGCTCTTGCACCAATATTTAGATTTAGCTCAGGAGACATTTTAATATTAGTCACCACAAAGGACGCTATGTTTTTTGAATCGACCTTGTAGTCATAATGTTTGCCCGTTGGAATGGTTGCCTGCAAAAAGGCAGAGCCCTCTGTTTTCTCATCCTGAAACTGCAACAGCGACATCGCTGCGAGTTCAGCATCAACGCCATAATTAATATCTACAGAGTCATTCACGCGCCAATTATTTGAAGTCTGCACACCTAGGCTCGTTTGACGGTTCTTTTCCGTTGGCTGGCCCGGTAAAAAGTGCTGCATAAACGCCATATTTGAATAGCGTAAATAAGGTGAAATCACGAGCCCATTTTGCCAACGATAGGTTTGATACAAGCGAAAGCCATCGCCCTTTCGATAGGCTTCAGGATTGGCGTTGGTTTTGATAAGCGCTTTGTCTTTATAAGCACCTTCACCGACAAGATAACCTGCCGTTTCCTGATCTAAATTAAAGGCCGTTAACCAACTCGTTACATTGTAATCAGCCGATTCGCCTTGATGTTTTATGGTGCCAACTTGGTGTTTCACGCCCGAGTCATCTCGAAAACCACCATCGTCAACCACTGAAAAAGCTAAGCTCCAATCGCCGATTTGGCTCGCGTGACGCAATTTATAATAGTCGTAACTGCCTAGCGTTAAATCCGTTTCACCGCTGCCATTAGGTAACTGCGGCGTAACTAGATTAACCACGCCATGAAGTCCGTTCGAGCCGTATTGCGAAGCCGATGCGCCCCGTAATATTTCAACCGACTCGGCCCAATAATGATTTGCTTCAAACAATTCATTCACGTTACACATACCCGCCGGACGAAGTGGAATGCCGTTTTCCAATATCAAAAACTCACCACAAGCGCCTGCACCTGTTAACACGGGCGAGCGGATTGCAGCGAGATATTCTTGCCCACTATTGCGATGAAAATTCACGCCTGGCATTTGATTAAACAGCTCTTGAACATGCGCATGATTCGTCAGCGAAATTTGCGTTGCATCAATCACATCAACCGTTCTTGCGACAGCGCTTAAATCTTGTGGCACACGCGATGCAGTGACCACGATGGTTTCGATTTTTTCTTTTGATGATGAAGTGTCTTTTTCTGGGTTGTCTTTTACTACTGAAGTGTTTTGTGCCGGATTGCCATTTACTGAAGTGTCTACTGCCAGACTTTCAGCGAAAGTTTGGGCTGAGCTTTGTAAAGAGACAAACAACATGAAAAGCACAAATAACGCAGCAAAAACGAACCGCTCTTTTGTACTAATTTTAAAAAATTTATTCATTCTAAGACGTTACTCATTTTTAGAAGTTTACTTAAACAATTTAATGGTATTTAAACACAGTTAAGAGCGTTGGTTTCGGTTAATTGGGTTGTACGGTAGTGCCGTAAGTAACGATCTGAGCTCGGACGAAATCAAGCCATCGACAATTTCGCCGCTTGTTTCCATATAAATGACGGCATGGCGCTGCGCAACTTCCAAGTGATATTCATGGGCTGACTGCCCGTATGAGACACATAATCGACTTCTCCGAAATTAACGAATCCCATGGTTTTGCCAAACTCATCATTTGATTGCTCGCGCACAAACAAAAACAGGCGTTTGCCGTTGTCTTTATGCAAAATGTAATCTAGCCCTTTGCCACTATCTGGTCGCGTTGAGTTTTGGCTTTGCCAATGAAACAAGTCTTCGTTGATTGCATAGTCATGATACATGGTCGTTGGTGAAAACTGTTTTGCGTTTTTGTTGAGCGTAACAAACAGAAGCTCGATGTTTTGCTCTCTGATATTAAACACACCTTCTCTCGAGTTCGGTTGCCTTTCAAAGGTTGTCGCACCAAAACCCACTAAAATTTGCTCTCTGGCGTAACGAGCATGCAGTTTAATTGGATGATTGCCCATCATCGGCATAGTTGATTGTTTGTGATGAACTCGCTGAATAAGCAAGTCTGTAACACTGCTAATTTCGGAGACAATGGATGGTTGATTCAGGCTTAAAAGACTCTCCTGTAATGACTCAAATCCGGCGTTAGGTCCAGTCTTTTGCCAAAGATCATAATGCAACATCAAGTCATAAATTGGATTTTCTGAATCGCTTACGTTAAAGCCATTTTTTGCCAATGTATTTATTTGTTTAAGATATTGATGATCGTCACATACTAAGAGCCTAGTTTTAATCATACGAGACAGTTGGCGAAGTAATTCATTATCCGATTCAACGTTCATGCCCTCAGGTGCTTTGCTTGTTCCCGTATCTGAATTATCCACTTCATTTACGTTATAAATCACACCTGCCTCTTCACATAATTCCGTCCATGAGTGTTTTTTATAGATGTCTTCAAGCGCGACTTGCGGGTTCACTTTCATGAAATTATCGAGCGTAATCGATAACGTCGTATGTTGCGGAAAATTTCGGATCAGACCTAACAACCGCTGTCTATTCAAAGTGGCTTGTCTGATATTTTTCAAAATGACGTCTTGGGTTTGCTTAGACAGTTCTATGCGACACCCTAAAGGTGCATGAGGAAAGTCATTTTTGATTTCGTCACTGATCGCCCCATCTGTCTTACCCACCAGCGCTCTAAACTTATGCGCAAAGTCATATTCAGCATTGGCATTACCTACAAAATCGAGCACGGTACAAGCTTCTTTGCCATCGGCCAAACGCAGACCACGGCCGAGTTGTTGTAAAAATATCGTTAAACTTTCAGTCGGCCGCAGAAACAATAACGTATCCACTTCTGGGATATCGACGCCTTCATTAAAAATATCAACGACAAACAGGATGTTAATGGCACCGCTTCGAAGGGCTTGCTGTTTTTGAGCGCGCTCCCGGCTATTATCACTAGTCAAATAATCACAAGAAATGCCTTTTAATAAGAATTGCTTACACATGTATTCTGCATGTTTTTTACTGACACAAAAGCCCAATACTTTCATGCTAGAAACCGACGTCACTATTTCGTTAAGGCTTTGATAAATCTTATCTACGCGTTGCTGATTATGCGTGTACAAATTTGTTAAGGCCGCAATATCGTAACGACCTCGGTTCCAATTTACCGTTCGCAGATCGGTATCGTCATCCACCCCAAAATATTGAAATGGACAAAGATGGCGTCGATTGATGGCTTCCGGTAGACGAATTTCAGCCGCGATAACGCCACAAAAATCATCCAAAATATTAGACCCGTCTTGCCGTTCTGGCGTTGCGGTTAAGCCTAATAAAATCTGAGGCTCAAACTTTTTCAATATACTTCGATAGGAATTAGCGGCAACGTGATGGACTTCATCAATAACAATGTAATCAAAATAGTCGGCCGACAAAGAGAGATTATCTATCTGATTATTTAAAGACTGTACTGAAGCAAACAGGTGTTTGTAACTTTCGGGTTTGTGATTCCCAACCCAGAGCTCGCCAAAATTCGAATTTTTTAATACGCCTCGATACGCAAGCCGTGCTTGTTTTATTATTTCTTCTCGATGAGCAACAAATAGGAATTTAGCATCCGGCTTATCTTTGATAAAACGCGCAAAATCAAACGCCGATATTAACGTCTTCCCCGTGCCTGTTGCGGCCACTACTAAGTTTTTAAATCGCTTATGGAGTGAACGCTCAACATCTAACTGTTCCAAAATTTCTTGTTGGTGATTAAACGGCTTAATGTCGAAAAAATGTGATTGTTCTAATTCATGTCCACCGCTACTACCGATACGCGCTTCTTTTAGCGCAGACTTTAGTTTTTCTTTGGCTTCCACTTTGCCATCAAACAGCTCAAATTCTTTGGAATTCCAATAGGTTTCAAAGGTATTAATGGAACGTTCAATAATGTGAGGGATTTCTTGCGACGTAATCTTTAAATTCCACTCTAAGCCACTAGTCAGGGCCGAATGCGACAAGTTAGAGGAACCAATATAGCCGGTATTAAAGCCGGTATCGCGAATAAAGAGGTAGCTTTTGGCATGCAGTCGTTCTCTTTGGGTATTGTAACTAAGCTTAACTTCGGTGTTAGGCAATGACGCTAAAAACTCCACCGCTTTGGCATCGGTTGCGCCCATGTAAGACGTCGTGATGATCTTTAATTGTTTGCCACTTCGAGTGAAGGCTTCCAACTCCTTTCGGAAGATTCGAATTCCGGTCCATTTAATAAACGACACAAGCCAATAGATCGTATCCGACGAAAGTATCTCGCGCTTGAGTTCACTTTCTAACGACAATCCTGCATTACTACCGCAAAACAATTCACTTTGGGTCAGGCCTGTCAGTGGAAATATATCTTTGACGTATTTTTTAAGATCGGCCGCCACCGGATTTTCAAGTTCATACAGCGCAGTAAGAATTTGTCCTTGGCTATTGAGTAGATTCTCATCAAAAAATTCATCGTCTTGAAGCTTATCTTTAAGCCATAAAATCAGCTGGTTAGATAACTCTATTTGGTGCTGCAGTTGATCGTCGCCTGACGGTAAGCAATTAACCGCATATTCAATAACACGACTCAAAAAACGTGATAGCCATAATGCCGCTTCAGACTGCTCAAGGACACGCTCACCAATATAAAACTTATCTTTGTTAAGACGATCTGAAACGAGATTAGTGATCAGCTGTTCGTAAAGGCCGGTTTGATTCATTTTGTGGGCATTCCATTGTATTTGATTGACTATCTTTGCAGCCTGTACCTAATGAAGCAAGTAAATTTGTGATTACAGAGGTGTCAAAATGGAACTGTATTAATGTTTCCAATTGAGGAGGAGAAACACAACCAATTAAGGCATGAAGAAGAATGGCGCTCCCGGCAGGAATCGAACCTGCGCTTCAACCTCCGGAGAAGTACTCCTGCGAATGTAGCCAATTTTCATCATTTGGTGAAATTCGTTTTTAATAGGTATATCAATTGGTTGGGTGTTTTCGCAGGGCTTACCGATTTACGCCGATTAAGAGCTTTTTGCTTGGTCTGGTCACACACAGGTCACAAAATTGGTGGCTATTTTAGCCACTTTTCTTGCTGATTTACCCCTGCGAAAACAATCAACGTTAGTACGATTCAGATAGTACATTCAAATTGGTATCGACTAAAAACCCAGTTGAATTATGACTAACTAATAGATAGACCTATAATCATCTTCATCATTAGGTATCTAGTATTACTACTTTCGGGCTATTAGCTATAGCTCTTTTTTTATCGAAAACGCTACGGTAAGAAATAGGTTCATATAATAAAATAAAAAAGTCCAAATTATTAGTTAATTATCTAAGACACTTACTTTAGTAAAAAACTTGTGTATTATTTTAAACTCAACTTTTGGGCATGGAGAGATGGATTTTGAAATTAGCTTTAATTACTTATATTTTACTTTTCTTAACAACGTTCAACAGCTTATCAGAAAATTTGGCCGTTCCATTCGAAGGGCAGTTCAAAGAACATTTTAGCTCAAATGTCCCAGTTTCTGGCAATGTACTAATGGGGGCTGTGTATTCAACTGCTACGCTAGGCAACAATTTTTTTCTGAACATAGCAAACGATGTTAGTCATGTATGCTTCAAAGTGGCCTCTATCGATGGTACTTACGTGTCTGAAAATGATTATAATACTGCGAGTATAAGCGCCACAGACAGTACGATATTGTTAGATTACCCAACTAAATTTACAAAAATAGTTAATAATTTCAGCAACGAACAGCTCGCTCCTTTGGCAACGACAGGGAGTTGTTCAGACCAACGTTATCAGCACGTATTGCTTTCCTCTCGCTCCGATACTGTTGAAAGTTCCGACGTACTATTTATGGTTAGTTCAGGAAGAAGTGAAGTTTTTATGCAACTCAAACATAATAATGTTCGTATAAAGGCTAACTGCAAACGACTAGAGTCAGGTAAGCGAACATCTTACGACACAATTTGTAAAGTACCGGCTGCATCATTAGTGGAAGACAAATACAGCGCACAAATCGTAAGACGAAAAAATGGTCGTAGCTTACCACCTACTAAGTTTACGATTCAGAAAAGCAAATGAAGTTAAAACTTAAAGCTATTTTAGCCGCGTTACACCGTAGAATATTAGGATTACATGCTGGTCATTACCTAATACTTCTTGTTGTAGTTACTGCAGCCCTCATCCTGTTAGGTGATCGAAAGAATATTTACAGTGTTGAAGGAATATCACAAACAATAACAGTTGAAACTAGTGGCGCAGATATAAATGAATGGTTTTTTGATAACGGGGTTTTAGTCGCTGAAGACCTTTTTATGCAACCTTTAGAGCTTCAGGAAAGTAATACGTTTAAATTCTCTACTAATTCCAAGCTTAGAATTACATCCTCCAAAAACGGAAATGATTTTCAGCTTTTAATCACTGCACGTAATGACAAAAATGTAGGAGTCTTAGTAAACGAAAGTGAAAGCCAAATTTTAACTGGCTATGTCGAAGTCCTCCTCACGATATCAAGAGACTTCATTCTCCCGTTTGAAGGCAAAGCCTTATTAGGGGAAGATGTTGGCGCTGGCGTTGAGTCACTATTACTAGAAGGGGAAGTAAGCATTCTGGAAAGTAAGTTTATTTCCTCTGGCAGATACCAAGGTGAAAATAACAAATTAGACATGGGTGATAGAGTTTCAATCATAGATAATGATTCAGAATACATTTCAAAGGGATTCGTCCGTGTTACGCGACAAAACGCATTTTATTTTTCAGTGATTTCTGAAGGAGATGGTGTACAGGTTACTCGATTTGGAAACGAAGAAATGATTATCACCCCCTCGATTTGGAGTCGAGTAACCAAAGATCCCGTTGTTGCAGCAATGACATCACTTCTTGCATTGATGTTTTTGTTACTCGAATTTACGACACTTATAAAAACAACCCTCAATAATAAAGATTAGACATGTCAAAACGCCTATTAAATATCATTCTACTAATTTCGTTTAACTTTTCTGCTTATGCAGATAATCCTAGCCAGGTATACATCGAAGGCGATGAAATTGGTCAAGGTTTTTCAGTTAAACGGCTAAATTTGTGCTATTTCATTGCACCACTGCACGTTATTAACGATAGCTATTTTCTAACAGTAAAAGGTAGTGATAATTTACGTTCTTTAGGTGAAGGGCAACCACTACAGCCGTTCGGATATGATTTATCTGTTGGACATATTTCAGGATCATTAGCGAATCATTGTGGAATTGAAATAAATAGACTGTCTGTTGATCAATCTGATATTGATAAAGCAAAAACCATCGTTGTTTCGACAGTAAACAGTGACGGCCTTGTTTCCAGAACGCCTGCTGTTGTCCAAGAAACAGGCCTAGTTTACCTAAGCATAAAACCGCTATCGAGCGACAAATCGTTTTTTAAGGGTATGAGTGGTAGTTTGGTATACTCACAAGGAGCCCCAATTGGTATGCTGCAATCAGTCGACAGTGCTTCTGGTTTTGGCAAAGTATTGAGAATGGATCGGTTATTAGAAACGGTGTCACCTTTTTTCACTTCGTCAGGAAATCAAAAACCTGAACCAGAATCCAATCTTCAAATAAAAGATACAGCATCAAAATCAGACCAATTGAATTACGAAATCAGTCATTGGAGTTCGCCACCAACAAATAGCCACCAATCAATCAAACGAGTTTCGGATGGTAGCATTGAAACTTACTACGAGACTAATTTGAACGGCCGAGCAGCAGAGATAGATCTTTCTCTTTTGGGCTTTAAAAACATTGATTACTTAACGATATCGCTACCTGAAAATTCAGGCATAAAAGACATTGAGATTCTGACATCTAAAAAGAAATCGGGTAAACGAGGTTGGATTTCTTCAGCGAGCGGAACAATTTTACCGAAAGATAACCAGTTTAGAGTGACTTTACATAATGTTAAAGCCCAACGAATAAAACTAAAAATGTATTCTAGCTGGAATAACGAAGGGCTTATCCGTATCTCTGAAATAAATATTTTTAAAACAGACTAAGTGTCGCAGAGAATTGTTGTTTATCACAGACCATAGTACCCTTATAAATAAGGTCTTCGGCTAACTTAAAGTCACCTTTACATCCGGCTGACGTTAAAAATAAATTTAATCCTGATATGGTCGCTAAATATCTATTAGTGCTACCCCTTTTAGTTCTAACTTTGATCGTTCCTTTGCCTTTGTTATATTCATAAACAGTAAAAGAAACTTTCCCACCATATTCATTATAAACTTTTATTGCTGAGTCGCCGTCTGCTGGCTTTAAAAGAGTTACAATAAAATTATCAAGTTCACTGAATCTATTTCGAATGGTTAATGCCACTACAGATTCATCAGACGCATTGATTCCGGCTGAAAAAGCCATCTCTCGCATCGCCAAATCTTTTGAGTTTTGCATTGTATCTATCGCAGCTAATCTAAGTGCTGGGTCGGCACTTTGAAACAAAGTTTTTAATTCGGTTATTTCTGCTGCTCTTTTCTTAATTTCTTCAATTGATGAGTTTGCCATCGTAGGTAATGAAGTCGTATATAGCAGGATTGCAGCCACTGTTCCTATTGCTGTTTTGAACATTTTATTTCCCTATTTGTTTATTAAATTAGTAATTTAGCCATTTTTATAAGTAAAAACAATAGCTATTCTTACACCATTAACCAGTGAGCGCTGACTAGTTTTGTGTATCAATGTTATCCGAACATCGGTACAACCAATTATTTTGTCAAGTAGTTTGGTCTTCATGTCTATGGAGTCGACAAGTATCAAAAGTCACTTTTAGATTCGTAATACCTACCTAAGCACTTCAAATACAAAAATTATTTTAAACTATTTTCTAATTAGAATTTGTACCCAAAAGCAAAATAAAATTGTTCTAAATAAACAACTTAGCGCTCTATAAAATCATTTTATCCCTTATTTGTCAATAACTTACAGGTTATAAAAAACAAAATGCACTTGCAATTAAATTTCAACAGGAGTACTGTACACATCAACAGGTGTTGGAGATGATTTTGCACCTTATACAACAACAAATTGATTAAACGAGACCAATTACGGTCTCAAGCGGCCTGTGAGGTCTCGAGCGCAATGCTCGCATCACAAGTCTTAATTTAAACTTTTGTTATTGTGTAAGGAGTAACCTATGCCACATAACACCATTAAAACCCGACAAGAATTAACTTGTCACCCAAGCGCACTAAGTGCGTTTCAATTAACACAGTCTTTGTTTAGAGACGTTGTGTTGTCAAAAGACCCAACTGGGTATAGTCATGGCATTGATTTAGAAGTTGATTGCCTAATGATGACTAATTCTGGAAGCGATGAATCCGAGCGTTTGTTCGTTTCAGGTTGGTATCCACTTTTTTCAAAAAGTTATTCAGAACTTAGTACGTTTCGTATTGTTCAAGAACTCGAACCCAGTGAGATAGAGCTTATTTCGTGGCGCTATGCATTTCATGCTATCAAGGTTTACTCAGCCAGTAATACAAAGCTAGCTCATCTGCATATTGCAATGCAAGCCTGCCCTTTCAATATAAAACAAAAAATACTTGGAAATCATTATTCAATTTCCGACATCAAAAACGTCGCAATAATCTCTGGTTTTAGCCGAGGCGCAATTCGCAGCCAAATTGCATATTTCAACTCAAATAAACAACAATTAGGAGCGTCTTGTTATGCATAAGCTTCAAATACCACATATTAATAGAACCGAAAAGAAACTCGTTTTCAACCGAGACGATCTAAATGACCTTGATATTGTTGCTCTACTCAAGTGTGCGGCTAATTCAACAGGTCTAACCGAGACGTTACTAATTACGAGTGCCTGCACAGGCCGCCCAATTGACAATATTATCGACAATTTACATAAAGTCAGAATTGTAGAAAAAGACAATTGTGGGATTATGCTTACTGATAGTGAATATCCGGGGTCTAATGATATTAGAGATTCTGCGCACTCTATTATTCTGCCTTACAATATTGCCGAAACGTTACTAAACCAGCAGATTTTTGTACATGAGTTGGACTATATTCAACGACAGGCCAAAAACTTTTTACAAAGAATAAACCACAAATTTTATTCTAGTTTAACGCCGGTAAGAATCGCAAATCTGATAAAAAGCAGAGCATTTAAATTTGACTTGGCCCGCGAAGAGTTCATTTGGCTTAATGAACCAGAGATTGGCCGATGTGGTGTAAGTTGTAAGATCCATACCAACAAAGTTTCCTTTAAAGATAATCTTAGTGATCACGTTAGTGGACTGTTTGTTTGCGCTGAAAAGCCTGAGGCTCCTATTTTAAGTCGAGGCACGACCTTTAGTCCAAGCCCAAACGAGCGGATCATAGAACAATTAGAACGATTAAGAATGTCACCAACGTTGGACATAGTGTCTTTTCACAATCGCTATACGGAATTTACGTTACAGCTATTAGAAGTAGCGACGGGTTACCACGCTGTTAAATACCAATTTAATTCAATTGAATGTTTCGATTTAATAGATGGAAACGTCATGATCGATGATAAGCACTGCAGTGGCCCCGAATCAATTCGTCGACATGACTTGGACGCAATAGCTTTTCAACACCTCAATAACTACCTTGAGCATCTTGAAAACCTGCAAAAATGGTACAAGTGGGATCAGGCCGAAATTTCAAATGATATCCAACAGTCACTAAACGCAAACGCTCCTTTATTTCGATATATTAAAGCAGGAAAATTAGTGTCCGATGCCTGTTCGTCGTTTTCCATATTGCATTCTGTTGACTATAAACCGGTTCGCGGCTTATCCGCTAATGTATAAAGGAGTTCATATATGATTATGAAAAACGCCACATTAGCTCATATGAAGCGCCAACAAAAAAGTTTGGTATGTGATTACAACCGACTAAATACTTTTGACGTCGAGACTTTTCTTCAACATACAGTGGGTACAACTTGCATGGTAAAAAACTTACTCATTGCAAGTCTATGTGTTGGTGAACGGATCGAAAACTTACTTTCTAGCCTGCATCAAATAAAGCTATCTCATGTTCACAATTGTGGTGTGAAGATTAAAGTTCTTGAATTTCCACGATATGAGAACTTTCACGACGAAATGCCACTGGCATTTTTGGAAAGTGAAGGCCAGCCATTTGCAATCCTGCCTTTTGACGTTGCGAGTATCCTTAAGGGTATAGATGTTAAAAGCCTTGATATTGAATTTGTCGTAAAGCAAGCCGACAATTACCTTGCATCACTTAATCAAAAGTTTGACACCAAGCTAACGGCTGTAAGACTGGCTCGTCATCTAAGCCACGTGGGTGCGAAATTTGATCTTTCCTGTGCTGAGTTGGACTGGTTAACCGAATCTGAGCTCGGTCGCCATAGTGGTGCATACTACTTGCAAATTAATGCAGCTGACTTAAAGGCTAAGTTATTTAGATATGTGCAAACTCAATATGAGGCCGCAGGCCTGTCAGCTAACTTCAACTACACAGCACCACACGACACGCAGAGCAAGCGAATTGGTAGTAACCTATATGTTCGGAATGAGCACATAAAAGATAAAAGCTTAGAGCTAGTTGCAACAATAGAAACTCTAAAAAGTTCACCAATTATTAATATTGAAGAGTTACACAACCACTATACATATTTTACATTACAACTTTTAAACCTAGCGACCGGCCACCGACCTGGTGAAGGTCAATACAATACCCTTCAGAATTTTGATGTTGATTCCGGTTATGTTCTTGTTCAGGACAAACGAAGTCGTGGGCCAGGCACATGCCGTCTAATTCCATTGAGTAATATTGCAATTAAACAAATAACACTTTATATCGAGCACCTTTCATCTCTTCAAAAGTGGTGTGAATTAGATGGTTCTGACGTTGTAGCTGATATTGCAAATACCCTGAAATTCAATGCGCCAGTATTTCGATTCATGCGTCATGGCAAACTTATTAGTGCAACCTCTTCGCAATACGCTGCTTATGTTCCAATGGCAGATAAAAATAAGTCCAATTGGAACCGTCATTGGTTGCGAACACAACTTGCAGATCAGCTCTCTATTTTAGAGCCTGCAGTCAACGCGTTTATGGGGCATGAAGACAAACTAGATGAAACCTATTCAAAGTTCAGCTCACTATCTTTGGCTCACATAAAAGCAATTGCTTTGTTCCTAGAAGAATCATTAAAAAATTTAGGTTTCAAACCGCTTCGAGGACTGTGCGCTTGTAGTTCAAAGAAGGTCATTGAATAACTATGAAAAAAGTAGTTCAAAGCTCCCGCAATATAGGGCGAGAGCGGAATGTTTTAAATCACTTGTTTTTGAAACGAACTTCATCGTTTTCACAAATTCATGATGCGACCATTCTGCGCCTTTCATCAGCACATTTAGAGGCATCATTAAACCAGCACATAACAAATGTCGCATTTTTTTCATCTGCTTATTCGTTGTTGGGAGATGAAAAAAAATTATTGGCTCTAATCAATGATATTTTGTTGCAACGGTTAACAATCAAAAACTGCCCGTTGGGTTTCTATATTGAACTGTTTGAACACGATGCAAGGCTTGAACAGATCACACTGTCACACCCTTTCAGACTGTTTTTAGACGCTACAACTCATATTGCAATTCGAGCACTTGTCTCGCAATCAAGTACCACAAGTAAGCCTCTTACCCGAATCACTCTTTGGAAAATTATCGTCCAAGAACTGAGCCTTAACAATCACAAAGTTATTAGGAATCTTAAAGCGTTTTGCCAATCTGCCGTGGCGTTTAATATCACAAAATTTAATTCAAAAATGCCGATGTGGCTCTATTCATATTCAACAGGAAACATAACGAGTTATTGTGCCTGTACAAAAAGTTTTGAACGGTTATTTAACGTTAACATATATGATTTAGGCCAACGTTTTGATATGGGCGCATGTGAAACAGAATTTTTTGAGCTAGGTTTAACAACACCTCCGAGCCAAAAGAAACCAACAAAAAGTGCTGCCAAAATTCCAGGTGAACGAATCGCTTCTGTTTGTTTACAAATAAAACGTTGCTTCATTAAAGACTCGTTAGCGTCACCTTCATGCAATATGTTAAGCAACCTTATAAACTTGAAGTCAGAAATGAAAATTTCGCAAGAGATAATTCTGGTCGCTTGGTTAATAAATTTGTTGCGAAATAAACACCCAACCTCAACTGTCAAGCGCTACTACTATGCTGTCGCGGAATATTGGTTGCTGTCTTTACAAGAACTTTGCATAGAGGAGCTAGACCAACAAGAAGTGACTGAGATCCGAGACGAAATCGAGAACTTTCGCCCTGAGCATGCTTCATCAAAAAATAACCTCAATGTATTAAACCAACTCATGCAGTTTGCCGCTGAAAATTACAATATTGCCCCACCTCTTCAGCTCGAAACCAAAGGGCCCAATGTTCGAAACTACTTAATTTCTGAACACGACTTCAACAATGCATTTAATCAACTCATTGGAAAAATTGAACAGGCAAGCCAAAAACAATTAAGCCTATGTATATTGTTTCTGCTGATGGGCCGCTGCGGATTAAGGCCGTCTGAAGCAGTGAAACTCAAGCTGTCGGACATTGAACTGTCTGAAGAGCTACATCTATATGTTCGACCCAACGTATTTGGTAAGAACAAGACATATTGTGCCAAACGTCAAATACCTGTCGCCTATTTTCTCAAGCCAAATGAGTTATCTTTTTTTAAGCAATATTTGAATCGACGGATTGCTCAGTCCAACACATTTATCGTTAACCCTTTGTTTGCTCCAATCGATATTGAACAGAAGTATCCCTTTTCATTATCTGAACTTGATTTCTATATAAGTCGAATTTTAACAAACGTAACTGAAACTAGACTTGTTTCTTACCATTTAAGACACATGGCAATTAGCAATCTACAAATAACATTATATGGAGAAAAGATATCTTCAACCTACCCACACCCCTTCGATGAAAATCAAAGACAAAAAATAAGAAGCTACATCGACGATGCTCGTCAGCAAAATACTGTTTGGAATATTGCTGGTTTCGCGGGTCACCTGTCCCCGAACACAACATTTGGGACTTACTTGCATAATACCGGTGTGTTGTTGGGATCATTTACTACTCAATTGGATTTTGAACATTCTAAAATATTCTGGTGCAACGTATCCGAACATTCAAAATTGATGTTAGCTCGGCGATTTAATAATGAAGATATATCGGCCAAGAAACTAGAACGAGAGTTTTATTCAAAAAGCCAACCGCTGACCGACGATAACTGTACGGTTAATGCAATCACCCCAAATCAATTTAGCCTTAAATCCCACTACACTTACTCAGATTGTATACATGCGCTAAAAGCTTATGACAAAGTCAATAAACAGCAACTAACGGATATCGAAAAAGCAAAGCTCATACAAGATATTTCTCAGGCAATTTCGGTCCCCAAAAGTCAAATAACAGCCTGGATTAACTCGGCAAAGCTCCTCAATAAACTTCACACTGAAAAGGGATCAAAACATCGACGGTTATTCCCCAAAAACTCGAATCGATTATGCCCTATTGAACCACACACCAGACTAGAAAAAGCCCGAGCTGAAAAGATGTTTCGAAAGCTAAGAATGCATTATGTTGAACATAAAAAAGACATAATTGAATTGTGTAAATACCTACTCAAAAACACCCAGTACGGCCATAGCTATTTGAAATTTTGTTCCATCGCCGACTACCAAAAATTTATTAGCACGGCACTTTTATTCTCAGAAGCAAACGATTGGAAAATAGAAATTGATTCGCCATTAAGAATGAGAGAGGCAGCACTCCAATGGAAACATATAAATAGGGCGGTTAACTTTAAAATTGCAAAAACCTCCGTCGCCAATAGAATTAAATTTCCTGTTGGTCGTGCAAAGTTATATCTTTTGCAGAAGCCAAGCAACCAGTCGTTGTCACCGCCCTCAAAAATAAAACCACGGTATTCGAGCAATGTAATGAAGCACATATGTCATGTTTTAGGAATAATGCTTGCTGTGGAAGTTTGACTTATTGGACTAGTTAGCAAGCAGAATGCAAAAATTAACTGACATTAATTTCCGAAAAATGCATCTGGTTTTATGGCAAGGTTACACCATGTTTTAGCGATTTCTTTGCCGCTGGAGATTTAGTATTCCCGGGCGCAGGAGATGAACTAAATACTACAATTTTAAGGAATACAAGGCATGAAACTGTTGTGTTTTTGCCCTACAATTAATGTCTTAAAGTAACTTTAAAAGAGAACCTCATGGCAGCTTTTAAATGGACAATAGAGCGCGACCACTATCTAAAAGAACAATGGCCCGAAAAGCGAGCCGTTGATATTGCTGATGACCTTGACGTTTCAAAACATGTCATCATGCGTAGAGTAAGAAAGTTAGACTTACCCAAAAAACCGCCTCAACGAGTTCTTAAACACCATTACCATTGGTCTACTTCAATGGACGAATTCCTAAAAGACAATTATCAAAAACAGTCAAACCAAGAACTATCAACCCATCTTAATGTAAGTATTCAAGCAGTCATGCGTCGCAAGAAAAAACTAGACCTATTGAGAAACAAAACTTTACGCACCCACTTTAAGTGGGAAAAAGACGATATTAGCCGCTTAATTACCCTATTCAACGCGCGACAGCCCATTAGTGACATTGCCAAAACAATTGAAATATCAGAGCCTGCCGTAAAACGAAAACTTAAGTCTTTGGGTCTAAGCCGACAGGCACAACGAATTGAGATGATGTAAGCTGTTGTTCGGTGTAGTGAATAGCATTATGGGCTTTGTTTATAGGTTTCTGGCTTTTGAACAATGACACTTTGCAACTAAATCCAATTGTACTGTAGTGGTATGGTGATTTTTGTCATGTAATTAGAGGGTGTTATACGGATGAAAAATATAGCTCAATCATCATTTATTAATTTAAGTTTTAACATAAATAATCTATACTGTTTTTATTTACAGTATTATTGGGGCTTAAATGAAAGTAATCCCGATATTCATCGACGCCGGCATAACAGGTTTCGAGTCTCCAGCCGCTGAATATACTGAGCTGGCATTGTCTCTTGATGAATTACTCATAAAGCATCCAAATGCTACCTTTGTTGGTCTAGCAAATGGTGACTCGATGCAAGGTGTGGGCATTTATGATGGTGACTTATTGATAGTTGATAGGTCTGAAACAACTAATCAAAACGACATCATAGTGGCGAACTATAACGGTAATTTTGTCTGTAAAATCCTTGATAAACAACGTCGACTTCTTTTATCGGCTTCTAGTAGACATAACCCGGTAACGATATCGGATGCAGATGAGTTTCAAATTGAGGGTGTTGTTACTCGCTCAGTACGACTCCACCGCAAAAGCAGAGAGCTTCTATCGTGTATGCCTTAGTCGATGCGGTTGCATTCTATGCAAGTGCAGAAAAGGTGTTCGATCCAACAATACGAAAACGTCCTGTTGTCGTGTTAACCAACAATGACGGATGTATCTGTGCCACTAGTCCAGAGGCCAGAAAACTGAAGATCCCAAAGTTCGAGCCGTACTTCAAACTAAAACCTTACCTAGAGCAGCACAATGTAATTGTGCGTTCATCTAATTATGAGCTTTATGCAGATCTCAGTAGTCGAATGATGAACGTAATTGGCAGGTTCTGTGATAATCAATATATATACTCAATTGACGAAAGCTTTCTCCAATTTACAGGCTTTGCATCGATCATCGATGATTGGCACGCATATGGGCAACAAATACGTTTAGCCGTATGGCGCGAAACCAAGCTCCCTGTGGGAGTTGGATTTGGAATTACACCAACGCTATCTAAAGCAGCAAACCACGCTGCTAAGAAGCTTGATGGATATAATGGTGTTGCAGTTATCAATGATGGATATTCCGCAAATGAAGTCCTCGCGAAAATGTCTGTTACTGATGTCTGGGGAATTGGCGGTCGTTTAGGGAAAAAGCTAAATATATTAGGAATTCACACCGCACTCGATTTAAAGAAACAAAGCCCGAAGACTATGAGGAAACAGTTTTCAGTTGTAGTCGAGCGCACGGTAGAAGAGCTTAATGGAAAAATATGTCTATCTTGGGATGAAGTTAAGCAACCAAAGCAGGAGATTTTTTCGACCAGAAGCTTTGGAGAGCGTATTACAGACATAAATGAATTGAAGTCTTCTTTAATAACACACTGCTCCATCGTTGGAAAAAAGTTGAGAGACCAAGGTTCAATGACAAAGCGGCTAATGATATTTGCTCATAGTTCGCCTCATGAAGATAACTTTTATAAGCGCAGCTTTCTTTATGACTTTCCAGTGGCCACAAGTGACTCTCGCATAATGGCAAATGCAGTGAGTGAAGTTTTGCCACATATATTCAACGACGGTGTCCGATTTTATAAGGCAGGCTTAGGTGCGGTTGATCTTCGTTCTGAGCAATTTATGCAATCAGATTTATTCAATACTACGTCAGATAACAGAAAGCTAATGGATAGTCTCGACAATATAAATAAGATCTTCGGAAAAGGAACACTCCGGCTAGCATCTGAGCAACAATCCCAATCATGGGAGATGCGACGAAATTTTTTGAGTCCAAGGTATACAACTAGATGGCAAGACATACCTAAGATACAGTGTTAACAAACCTCCCAATAAAATAATGGAGCAGTTATGGAAATTCCAAAAGAAGCACTTGAATCATTCGTCAAAGAGCAATTCGAAAACGCTTTTGCTTTCAGCTTGCTGACAAAAGACGGAATGGTCATTACAAAATACGGCGATAAGTACTATATGGAAAACTCAGCTGAAGCAGGCGAAGCAGTGTTGGGGTCGATAGGGAAGATAGGCACCAAGAACAAGTAATATAAACTTTTCGCTTTATGTGCTTAATAAAGTCTGCGCATTCTCATTATGTCGTGGTATTAATGAATGGAATTAAGAGCTACTGAAATAATATGCGCTGACTTGATACTGCCCCAAAACGTGTTAAGGCCAACTGCTCAATAAAGCAAGGTATAGACCTTAAAGTCGTAACTTATGATATCAAGGCCGAGACTTTTCTTAACAATTTTCGATGAATACATAATCACAAATTAACTTAATAAATTGAGTCTAACCATTGTTTAAAATGGCTTGTGTGGGTTTTAATCCATTGACTACAAAGTAAGTAACTGCCTCCGTAAACCTTTTTGTAATAACGCTTCTTATCTTTATCTGAGATTAAATTTGTGGTGGTGAGTATTGGATATGATGACATCTTAAATTTTGTTCTCGAATACTCTAAATCCATCAAGTTTTTAATTTCCTCATCAGAAAGAAGATTATTTTCAAATAGTTCTCTAAAAGAAGTTTGAACTAATTTCCCAATTTTAACTTCTGTATCTAGATCATCATCTGGATTACTTGTTGGCGTGGGTTTTGTTTTTCGTTTACTTCCAAATAACTGAGTCAGTTGATAACTCCGTAAAAATAATTCTGATGTATCGGCCACATCATTAGATAATGAAAGAGTAGGATTGAGAATCCTATCTTCAAAGCTTTCATTTGAAATCATTTCTATCGATGTTTCCAAGCCAAATTCGTCAATAAAATCATTGAGCATTTCTAGTCTATCGTCTAGCTTTTTTTGTTCGCTTGGGTTGATTTTAGGTGTGGCAAAGATAACGGTTTTATTGAATTTACTATCAAAGTAAATTTCAAAAATTAGCAGTGTTCGCAAAAGCTTTTTGGTTACATTAGCAACATTATCTCTGTAATTTAAACCGTTTGAATGAAATGCAACATCTACACCGAATAGTTTGTTATTGTTGAAATCGAAACCGATTACGTCAATCTCAGATGATTTAATCAATTGATTGATTGTTCTAAAGTTACCAAATGGTTTATCGAACCTATTTTGAACTTCGTTGATAATATATTCTAAATCCCCGATAGGCTGATGTGCCCATTTATCAGATATTTTCCAATTTAATTGGGCTATCTGACATTGTTTTATATGTCGTAACCAACTGTAGATTAGGGATTCACCCATTTCTATTTTCATAATAACGTCCCCAAAATCTAAATGTTTGTTTTGGTATAATTTGTATAGTTGATACCCAATCAAATCAACTATGTTTCAAAGGTTCCTATGAAAGTTCAGAAAACCTTAAATTTAGTGTTTCTTTAATGGATGTGACAGATGACGATAACTCTTTCATTAATGGAATCCATATATCGGAGCAATCATCAGTTATTAAGTAGAAACCAATTCCATCAACGATAAAAGTCGCTAAACTTTGTGACTCAGACCATTGATTGATAATACTTCTTCTTTTTTCATAACTTAATTTATTGATTGCTTCTCTTAAAAACAGAATGTAGTCACTGCACTGCTTGTCTTTAGGAAAGCCATTTTGTTTTCTTTGCGTGAAGTCTCGATCATTAAGGGATAGTGATTCAAGGTTTTCTAACAACTCAATGACTGCACTTTCAGATGTTAAGTGTGTTACTTTGCTAGAAATACCGCCACAAGTTGTGCAGTAATAACTATCACATTCAGTTTGGTTTTTGTAATTGTTGAATATCTCTCTAAGATTATGGGGCATTTGAAATCCATTTTTTTATGTTTTTAACCAACTGTAGATCAGTAATCTGTTCTGTGTCCATCCTCGCATAACGTTAGAAAAGAATCTAACTTAAGTGCTTTATGTAGAATAACTGAATAATAGAAATCACTCACATTTTCAAAATGAAGAACCTTTCACTTATGCCGAATTGTAACCGCTCTAGGCTCATAACTACCGCTTTAAAGTCAGTAGTCAACATCTGCTAGTGGCACAAAGCAGACCTTTGGCACTAAAACAAGTTGGAGTGATATTGACCTGAAGCAATTAGCTCTTTGCTTCTTCCTTGGGCAGCAGCGATTTAAGTTTTTCAACAATGTCTTCTAAAACTTTAATAGTACAGCGCTCATGATGTAACAACCCCATCATAATATCTTCATCAAAACATTCCGCATCTGCTATTAAACAATGTTGACTGCGTAATTTTACGAGTAACATTTTTTTAAACACTTCCAATTCTTCTATAACGTCGAACAAATCCATAATAACTTCCAGCTGACTGTTATTAGACTACGTTAACTAAGGACAAAAAAAATCCTATTTTGGGATATTCGAAAGTTCAGATTAGCTATTGTTCATTGCATAGTTACACGGTGTTTGTTGATTCGGGGCTTACTTCATGTATGAAGATTTCTCAGGTTCACGCATTTAGAATGTATCTTCATGAACCTAGAATTAACAACAAAACTGTACTGGATGAGTGCAGATATCAGTTGATTTTAGCTTACAGGTGTACTCTAAATACTTTTCCATAGACCTTGATATATTCAATCGAAGATACGACTCCATTTACCTTTATTGACTGGTATATAAGCATGTTAGATGAAATTCACACTTCTGGGCACTTCGATTTGAACCTACAAACAGCAATGTACTAATCACCAATTAGGCCGAAAGCCCTAAAATTAGCTAGCTTCATTCTCACTGCGAGGGCGAAGCTAACTAATCTACAGTGTTGGATTAACTGAATTTCTATTTGTTTACCCAACGAATAATCCCTGACATGAGTTAAGGTCTGTAGCCATTAGTACTTAGAATCAAAGAAAACCTAGGTTTAAACATTTTGGAATATTTCACTGAAATGTCCCAGATTAATATAAGGGCTTCAAATAACATCATCTCAAGCACTTCGATTGTAGTGTGGATAAGTTCATTTCGAATTAAATAGGGGTAAGGTGAAATGTCTGAATATCATTATCAATGTAGATTTTGTTTATGTACGACTAGTATGTAGCATGAAGATGACGGCCAAGATTCTTTTTATGGAGGGGCAATTGAAGATTGATGACGACTGGGACGACGATTAATGAGTTGATTACAACTTCCTCTGTAAGACAATTAAAAAACGTTAAGTTTTGTAATTGAATTGTTTCTTTGCAATATGAAAGTTTATGTGTCAGGTTTTGAACTAACTCACTCAAGTAACTTAGATCAATTCATTCAAAGAACCTCTAACCCTTTTGCTTTGGATCAAAATATTTTTTCGCATACTTGTTGCAACCACCGTAGAAAAGTTCACTTTCACAATTTCGCAAACATTTCTTCACATTATTTTTGAGTGATTCAAAAAACTCTTCTTTCATCAGATTTGATACTTTACCTTCTTCCAGTTTTTCAACTAAAGAGTCCGCTTTCCTCTTTGGTACACTACATTGTTTATTCTCAACATCTTTATATTGTTCACACGTCAAAGATAAATAATCAATAGGTACTTCACAGTTAGCGTTTGCAAAATTCATGTATAAAGTACAAAAAACTAGTAGTATTTTTTTCATATCGCGGTCTCATAAATATTTGATTTTAAACGATGGTATATTTACTATTTATTAATTACAATTTAATTTTGTGTTCGATAGCCATCAACACACCATGTTAAACTCAGCTGGAGCTTTCTTTGTTAAGCATAGAGGTAGTTACGACCAGACTATGGTTTAAAGAAACCCTCTAAAGTGACAAAATAGTAGCTAATCCTGAGGGGCACGGTTGTTGTGGATGGATTACAGCTAAATTACCCGGTATTATTAACCTTTTACTTCTAAGCTGACTTGGCTCCAGTGATAATATATTTCTAACAAATACTCAAACATCTTTCTAAACATAATATTCAATGACTCACTTTATTATGTAGTGAGAGGTCAAATGTAGATGAAAATTAACGGGTGTGGATTATCGTTAATAATTGGTATCTATCTAATTCAATAGGACAGCGAACTATGAAATTATTTTTTTGTATCTATGCTCTTTTTTCTTCGAGTTTGGCTTATGCTTACCAAGCAAATTGCACTACTAATGATGGTAGAAGTTTCAATATTTCAGTTAGAGATAAAGTTTTAACAGTTGATAATAAATATCACCATCCATACCAAGGAAGAACCGACAAAGGATGGTATGAATATGCTAATTCAAAATATACTTATAAAACAGGCTCCTTCAAAGGTGATGAATTTCCGATTGAGGTTATTAAAGGTAGAGGAAAAAGAGCAAGTGGTCAGTGTCGGTTTAGATAAAGCGTTATAAAATATAAAAACATGCGATGACAGTGTCGCTGTTGATGTCGAACACAGATAAGGATATTACAATGAAGATTTTAATTGCCATAGTTTATACTTTCGCTATATCAATTCCTCACGTGTATGCAACTGGAAATAGATTTAGCATCAAACCAATTGAAGACAACACTCGTTTCTTGTGCGAGGCTGAGTTATTTGAATATGGTAACCAACAATACGCCCCACCAGACAGCTTTAAAGCCGCTTCTATTACTTTCACTAACGCTATGGATAGACTCACTCTTAAGTTTAAGAGTGAGTCATCTATATACAGTTTCGACAGCTTCTTAAAAGTGCCGCATAGCTCTAATGGCGTTGAGAAGGGAACGTTGGGAATGACCTTTTCGCTAAAGCTAGAGAATGGAGAAGCTTATATCCTAGACGTTTTTTCTGAAGGGTCGATGATTCTTTTTGCACCAATTGACGGAAAAAGAATGATCATTACATACAAATGTAAAGATTTGCTTCTCTCGATTACTGAACATTATGCAAATGGTGATATGTTTAAGTATTCTTTGTTTAATAGTGTGTTGAATGTAGCATTACCTCATGAGCCACAAAAAATAGATATTGGTGCTTATGGGCTAGAAAAGTATGTAGCTACTGACAAGCCAAATAGTGTCGTATATACCGTCAGCTCGCAACCAACTGATTTAGAACATGACATAGGCGCTTATAAATCTAGCTTTAAGGAAACACTTGATCAAATACTTACTGTGCCTGCAAAGGCCGATAACCAAACACTAATTTCATTCAATTCTAATTTCGATAGAAAAGCTAATAAGTATTATGCAGAAATGACTACTTGGTATATTCAAGATGGAATTAAAAGATTTAAAAGTGTAAAACGGATAATTTATAAGAAAAAAATATATGACTGGGCTGTGGTGTATTCGAACAGTTCCGACAAAAGTGAAGTTTTTGATAACTTTAAAGACTTCATGGAAATTAACTAAAAAAATTAAAGGTTCTATTTGTCACTACAACTGGAGATGGTTAAATGCCAGTTTATGGTCGTACACAAATGGTAAAACAAGAACTATGCTACTAAAAATCGATGTATTATTGATATACAATTTATCATTAAAGAATTGGGTATTGGTAGGATATTAAGGCTTTTAGTTTCGGTATTAAACAATGGAATGTGTTCTCATATAAATCGGTTAAACTTAATGAAAGAAGTAGTGATACTAGGTACTACCCATGAAATTCAAGAAGGAAATAGACTCTCCGTTGAATTTAAAGCTTACATAAATAAACTTGTTAAAATATACAATATAAGCTCCATTGCAGAAGAAATAGAAGATAGTAATGTGCATATAGCAGCCACAGTTTGTGCCGAGTTAGGTCTATCTCACGAGATTATTGACCCTAATCCAAAATACTATAAAAGATTGGGCATCAAACCCATTGCGGACATAGAATATGAAGTCATGCAATTACATTTTTTGAATGTATCTCCACTCAATCGTGACAAAGTGTCGCCAGAAGTTTTGCTTGATTTCGATTCAAGAATGCGCGAAGAACACAGTTCAAAAAGAGAGAAGGAGTGGCTAAAAAATATTTTAGCTCTTAATACGTGGCCACTTTTGGTTATCGTGGGGGCAAATCATTTCACGTATTTTTCCGATTTATTATTAGAAAACAAAATAAAAGTGCATAAAGCTGCTCCAAATTGGCCTAGAGAAAAATGAACTCCTTCGACAATCATTATTATCGAGTTTAGCTACCCATACTTAACCCTAAATCTCTTGTAAGTAAATTGCCATAATATAATGAATCTAAAATCACATAACAAAGAAATGATTTACCATGAACGTGTCTTATTAGTTCGAGAGCTTCATAATAATTACTTTAAATTATGTCTGCGTTCGTATCAAAGCTGCCTTAATCGTTAATTGTCGCTAGGTCTGCTAATGGCACAAAGCAGACCTTCGGTCCAAACACGTTCCTGTCCCATTCGTTTTATTGGTTGTTATAGGGTGATTTCAGTGCCGTCTCATTTAAGACTAAAACGTGTAGGGAATTACGGTCTTATCATCACAATTATCGCTCGTTATTTCTGAAAGTTTAAAGACTGTCTTCCCAGTTTCGTGATCGTCAATTGCAAACATCATCGGTATATTCACACCGCAATACTGCTGATATTTATAGTAGAAAAACTCTCTTGGGTATTTACCCCAAACAGGATCGATGAATTGCATGGATAATTGTTCGACTGTCGCAGATTTCTCATTGACGGCGGCTGATACACTTGAAAGCTCACCTGCAAGATTTTCGTTATTCAAAGTCACTACAAAGCGGTCTTGAACACCAGCATCAACATTCATCAATACCGTGTCATAGATTTCGTCCCAGTATAAAAAATTAAAAGGATGCTCTCGTTTGGCTTGCTTATGCAAGTAGCTTTTAAGCGGATATTGATGTCTAAGCCGCTTGTTAAATCCAGTATCGGAGTCAAACTTGGTTTCTATGTGTCCAAAGAAACCAAAGTCTTGTTTGGATGCCAAGCTAGTTTGTTCGACTCCAATTTAAAATTATACCAAACTAACTTTTGCGAAATATTTAGTTACTTTCGCTGTTGTCGCACTGCCCTACAGAAGTCACACCAGCCCAAAGAAAAGCCTTTTACTAGTTTATCGACTTTATCTATATCGCGCTCATATCGACAGATAAAGGCAATGGAGTTAGTTTCTGGTGGGAAGATAGCTCTAACGTCATTCATGCCATTGTCTATATTATAAGTACTATCCGCCAACTGACTGATATCTTCACTGTCGAACGCATAACGGGCAAACGCCTTGAGTAAAATTATTTGAGGCACGTCATTATTTTCTAATATCTCTAAGGTATAGTTTGAGTATTTCATTAGCTAGACTCCTTCGCTGAATTATTTAATTTTACTTTGTTTGAAACTGAAGCATAGGCGGTGAGTTGCCCGTTTAAACTGGAGTTTTCAATCAGTAGGTCTGCATTTTGTTTAGCTAACTTATCGCGCTCTTTTTCAATCTCGAGTACTTCTTTTTCTAGACGTTGTATTGATTCGTCGGCCGAGATTTCTGACTGCTGGTAGTTGTCTATCTCTTGTTGATACTTCTTACTCGTATCTTCGAGTCTTGATTCAAATGTAGTCTGGCAGCGTATAAAAGACTGAGTGATGACCGTTTCAAGCTGTTGTTTATGTTGGTTTATCATCTGAAAACCGTACTCTGATATATCTGAAGGCAAGTCATCCAAAGCAATTGACTGGAGGGTATCTAAACCACTGTTCCCTTCTAGTTTTTCTAAATATTGATGCCATACCTGTTTAATGCGTAACAAGCCTCCTTTGAATCCCAAAGCCGCTCGAATTGAGCCTGGGTTAGGAATTTTACCGGCTTGTTGGATCTTCAATCCTGCATCGATAATCATTTTTTCTGAAACTTCTGGTGGTCTCGACATTTTCATCTCCAAACACTCAAAATAGAGTTAGTTTCTTTAGTTTCTTTAGTTTCTTTAGTTTCTTTAGTTTCTTTAGTTTCTTTAGTTTCTTTAGTTTCTTTAGTTTCTTTAGTTTCTTTAGTTTCTTTAGTTTCTTTAGTCCGCAGTGTTCAGAAACTAGGGAGTGTTCTGCAAGCTTCCACCACAATAATAAGTCTGTTAATTTCATCAGATAAGTGAGTGGGCTTGGTGTCTGTAAACGTTAATAAATTTTGAAGCTTTGCTGAGATATCAGGCGCAACTTGATGTAATTGAGAAAGTTCATTTCGACACATTTCAATTGTTAATTTACGACCATCTATCATGGTTCCAAGTGCTGTCTCTTTGAGATCTGAAGTAAATGTCTGTGTAAGGCCTATATTGCCAATTAAAGCAGCAACCAATCCTAAATCACGCTCTTCTTGCGTTAAACTCGAGTACATTGTAATGGCGTACCCTGTTTGAATAGCTTCTGCTAGCAGGCCACCAGCAAAGTTATAATTTTCATAAAGGTTTGCTGGGCAAGTTAAGTACTGTACAGCTACGTGAGGATGCATTATTACCTTTTGGACGAAGACTCGAAGGTTAGCGTCTGAAATACGTGAGACTAGCTCTATTAGCCGAATAGTGCCCCCATCCACAGGACATAATGCCGATGGCAGATAAGTTAGGTGCCGCCCAATTAAGCTGAAGTTTGCGGGTTCTATATATTTTCCTTGCCAATAAACTCCTCGCTGACCTTTTACCAATTGCGCCTCTACATGTACCAAGCTATTTGGCCTCAAGTCACCTGAGATACAGAGCTGGTCGCGGCAAAATATTTTCAATTGATTTGTTGCATCAGAGATGTGTAGCACACTGACCAAATTGCCATTTGAATCGGGTTTAGTGACTTGACCAACTAAATAATAATTCCCTTTAAAGCGAAATGCTGGCTCAATGTTGCTTTGTAAATTTTTGGTTTTAGGGTCTGTTTTGCGATCTGCCATAACTTATTTCTCCAATACGTTTTTAAACATTCTGTTAGCTGCACTGCCATCATTTCGAGTTAAATTGGGCACATAGCGCGAATACACACGAAACAACATTTCGGTATTTGCATGCCCCATTTGTCTAGCAATCCACTCTGGTGATTCACCTGATGCTAGCCACAACGTCGCAGCGGTATGGCGCATCTGATATGGATTTCGTTTTTCTATACCTGCCAATCGTAAAAGTGGATACCAAACCCGCTTTGTGACTGAGTTATGATCAAGCGTTTTTCCGTCTTTAGTGACAAACACATATTCCAAATGCCCTGTCCTTGCATGCATTGCTTTAAAGCATTTAAAGACCTCGTCGCTCATATGAATTTCGCGCTGGCTAAAGTCGTTTTTGGTGTAAGATGACTCGCCGTCTGAAATCGTTTCTCTGATAAGTATTTCGGCCCTATCAAAGTCCACATACTTCCATTTCAACCCATCAATTTCGCTGGTTCTCATGCCAGTAAAAAAGCGGATTAGAAAGTACTCATAAAAATCCTCTCGACAGTTGTCGAGGATTAACCTGATCTCTGGCGCAGTGAATGGCTGAATATGAGACTTAGGCACCTTAAGCGGCTTTATCTTTTGGTGTGGTGACTTGAAGTCAAACCGATCGGCGGCTTCATTTAAAATGGCGCGCAAAATTTTGAGGTGCCGATTGATATGCCCTGGTGAGAATGGCTGACCATTGCTTTTTTTGATTTCACAGAGGTAATTTCTAAACTGCAGAATTTGTGATTTGGTTAGCTCGTCGATGGGTATGTTGCCAAAGTAAGGCAATAAACGGTTCTCTGTAATATTAGTCACCGTTTTCACATAGCTCTTACCCCACTGCACCTTGTTTTCATCAATCCAAGTGCGAGCGAACTCTACTAAAGATGGTTTGCTATTCAACGACGTCACCCTGTTCACGACAGAACGCATTTTTTTCAAGGCTGAGCCCTCAGGAAACGTCGCTTGGTAATCAAACGTTCCTAACAAGATTTCCGCTTCTATCTTGTCGAGGAATGCACTTAGACGTTTTCGGTTCTGCGGCGTATCGTTAAGCTCCGTCTGCTCTCGACATCGAATATTACGATACCGAAAGTCCATATAGAGCTTACCCGTTTCCTTCCTAACATTAATGCTAGCCATTATTGTGACCTCCAACGACTGAACCACCATTTGTCATCGGAATCGCCATGGCTTGTTTGGAAAACTTGCACATATCTCGTTGAATCACTTCCCAGTTGTACAGTATCTTACGGCCGCCAAATGGACGGATGTAATGAATACCCTCAAGCAGAACTGAGTCTTTTAGACGTTCGCGAATGGTGCGGGTGTCGTATTTGATTAATTCTGAAAGCTCTAGTGTCGTTACAAAATTTGAACCTGATTGCATAGCTATCTCCTAAAACAAATGTTAAGTTAGGCGACAAATGTTTATTCAATAATTCAATTTGTCATCCTAAATGACATTATGCATCTCAAAATGCAATTGTCAATAACTTTTTGTTATTTTAAATGACATTATGCTACTTAAGAGGTTAATCGGCATGATTAGGTGTCACTTGGCTCGCCTCATGGGTGAGAGAAAAATGAAGATAATGGACGTAGCGAGAGAAACCGGTCTAAATCGAAATACTGTTACGCTACTTTATAAAGAAACAGCACAACGAATCGACCTTGATGCGATCGATAAGCTGTGTGATTTGTTTGATTGTGAAGTTGGAGAGTTGTTGGAGAAAGTTGGTTAATTCCGAAGCGTACAAAATATTTATTTTTTTTGCAAAAATCGGTTCCGCACGTAAGTCAGAAGTGGGAAAATAGTGCGAACCTGAAAAGCTCTTGCATGTCACAATTGTTTATAGGAGCTAGATTGTTTCCGGACATAATTGAGTTGGAACATTATGTAAAAGCGGCGAATTAAATTCTCATTATGTTAAATCCCCATAGAGTGACCAAAAATCAAATGGCTAAAAACTGACGGTTTACTTTCTTAGCTTAGCTAATCGTAATATTAACTGTTGTTTTTTTCAGATAATATACAAGTGACTCTATGATATTCATCACCTTTGTGGGTATTGCTATATAACATTATTTAGGTACGGACTCGGTTCACCATAAGAAGATACATAAAGTTTTTTTATCGCTCTAGTTGCTGCTACATGAAAGAGGGCTCTTTCACAATCGTTGTAGGCCTTTTCTCCCATTGCATCGATCTGCTTTTTATTCATGAGAGGCATAATCCCTTCATTCATTGAACAGATAAAAACATAGCGAAATTCTAGCCCTTTTATCCTGTGCATAGTAGCAAATCTAACTCCTTGTTTATCACGTTCATCATTTTTTCTGCCTAATACTTCTACATCAACACCGTTTTTTATAACCTCACTAGCAAAGTAATCTCTTTCTTTTTTAATCCGAAATACGACACAGACATCACTTAACAGAACTTCATTATTCTTAAGTTCTTCAATATTCCGTATCAACCAGTTGACTTCATCTTTTCTAGATTCTAGCAATTCAATAGTTGGCTCATTTCCTTGAGTAAGCGAATGGTAATCAGTATCAGAGTCTAAATTTCCATCCATGTCATCGACCTGCATGTTATTCAAAATGGCACTCGCGAAGGTTCGTGTTTGTTCAGTAGTTCTGTAATTTATCTTTAACTTGTTTCCTCGCCCCCTTATATCAATTCCACAGTGGCTCATTATTGCTTTTCGGTTATAAATTCTTTGATGACTATCACCAACAATAAATAAATCATTTTGTTTTTTAGGTACAACACTACGAAGCAGCGTTAACGCCTCGGGCCCCATGTCTTGTCCTTCATCAACAATCACTGACTGGTAGCCTAACTTCATTTTTCCTTGTTCAATCAATTGAACTGCATCTAGCATTGCCTGATTAAATGTTCGATAACCTTTTTGAACCAAATTAGAAATCATCACCTCAAAAACCGGCCAAATTTGAGTTCTTTGTTGGCGATTAAGCCTAGTTACTCTGCCTGTTCTAAAGGCTTTAATGTAATCATCTTCGGAATTAATTTGTTGAGGAACTATTACTTTTTCCCACTCTTCTTGATAAAAAATATTTGGAAATGTTAGATCATGAGGTACCGATTGAAAGGCTTTTTCCCAAAAAAATATGTAATCTTGAGTGTGATTAAATAATATATTATATGGATATTTTGTTTTCCTTAATTGCTCTAAGACCCATTTATCAATATTTTGAACCTCAATTTTTCTTTGTATCTTTGCTGAGCAAATTTTTGACAAATTATTCTTAATATCTGCTGCAAGGTTCGCTGTATATGTTGTTAAAAGTACTTTTTCATTTGTACTAGCACACCGCTCAGCCAACCACTTTGCGCGATGCATAGCAACTACTGTTTTGCCTGTACCTGCTCCCCCCAAAACGCGTACTGGACCGCTCCAATTTTTTTCCACTAATCGTCGTTGGGAAGAATGTAAAAAAACCCTCCAATGCTCTAATGGCTTTGAAAGCATGTTATTTAGCTCTTCTTCTCCATCAATAACTTTAAAAAAACGTTGAGAATAATCACGGCTCAGCGCTGCTGCAAAATCGTTGATATCAACAGCTTCATCACTTTTCTTACAATACTCTTGCTTTAAATTTTCCCAACTTTCACCCATAGCGGATAAATATATAGCTTCGTAGGCTTCCACAGGTAGTTTTGATTGAAAGCTTTCTAGCTGGTTTAGGGTAGTAACATTGAGTAGCGCAGATATATATTCACTTGGTATTCCGACCAGCTGCAACTTTTCTTGAGTTAATCCTATCGAAATTTTGGCCGAATTATCTAGATTCGAAATATTCGGCGAAAGTGGAACTTCTTCAATATGTGTTGTGTTAGCTTCAAAAACTTGCATTGAGCCCGTAAACTCATTGACTTGGCACTTCTTTCTGCATGCCCAGTCATATGCGTCATCATGTTTAGCTACAAATACCAATAAAAAAGTATGTCCGAAATCAGGCTTTTTTACTATTCCTCGGAAGTTTTGATCAATTCGTACTGAACGGTATGATGGATCCGCAGCATTGTTTATTTTTTCATAGTTGATGCCGTTAGACATAGGGTTTCTCATAAACTTAGAGAAAAACTGTAAAACCCTATTTTGAGCATTTCTTGGAATTGAGGCAAAAGCATTCATACACTCAATTGAAATGGCAACTTGTACATCCATGATACGCCTTCAAATTAGATATAAATTAATCACAAAACTTATTAGACTTTAGGAAAATATCTAAAGGCTTCAATAAGGTTATTAAGTGTTTTAAATCTTGTTTTAGATTAGGAGTATCAAACCAAGTTGCAGGCAATTGAATTATCAACCCAATTTCGGTGATCTCAAACCTAACCCCATGTGGTAATGAAGGTTGAACCGCAATAATATTTTTTGCCATCGGGCCACTATATTTTTTGGATTTAGCCTCATCTGTAAAGTCTAAGATCCAAATTGAAAGCGTTGACAAGTTATTATTACACAACAAGCTTAATTCGAAGCCAGCTTTTGCCTTTAAATTTTTGATGATATAGCTTTTATAATTACCTAAATCTCTATCAGATAATTCTAACCAATCAAGTTTTGATATATCAAAACTAGAACTTTCATCGCTAATACAGGCTGGAGCTTTTATTTCAGTAGAAGAGTCATCAAATAAATCTATTTGAGGTTTGGAATCGTTATTAGCCTTAGGTGCACTTTCTGCAGAAGCACTATTTTTGGATGAAGAAATTAACTCTGATAATGAGTTATTAAGCAATCCAGCTCGAAAGTCTTGGATAAAAGAACGAAAATGACTAGAATTTTCTCTTTCCGTCGAACTCAAAAAACTATAGCCAAACCTTATGGAGACAAAAGCTTCTGATAAATTAAAAACTTCTTGACCAATATTTTCTTTCATCTGTTCTTTGATAGCGCCTAGACTTTCTATAGTGGGGTTTAGCAGAACTAAAATAATAGCTCTTAATAAAGTCACTCCATCATCTGTAAACTTTAGATTAATATCGCTTCCTTCCAGAATGCTTGATACTATCGAGGTCCATCGCTTAAATTTAGGAGAGTTTTGCACCTCAGCTGGAGAGTTATTTATTATCTGTTGATATATCAACGCAGGATCCCATCCCGCATCAACACCATTATTTAAACAGATATTAAAAAAAGTACATGCTAGTTCGATATTTTCTTTATCTGCACCATTAACTTCAAGTAAAAAGCTAATCAAATCCTGTTTATTGCAACTTCTCTCCAAAAGATTGGTTCGAAAATCAGGGTTAGATTTTTCAACAAGAGATTTGCGATGAACGAGTAAAGTAACACCATCTTCAAACATCATTTCATTAGTGAACTCTAGTTTGCTAACATCTTTTGGATAAGTTGTTTCTATTTTAAGCGCTAACTTGTTCTCTTGCGATGAGTCTATAACGTCACAAATCAAG
This sequence comes from Psychrosphaera aestuarii, assembly GCF_017948405.1. NCBI lineage: Bacteria > Pseudomonadati > Pseudomonadota > Gammaproteobacteria > Alteromonadales > Pseudoalteromonadaceae > Psychrosphaera > Psychrosphaera aestuarii. Next base: position 198,976 of record NZ_CP072844.1, read on the forward strand.
TTATTTATATCGAAATTCTCATAATGTCTTTCAAGAAAAGTATTTAACGATTCAGTAGACGGAAAGACGACTCTGTCCACCAAAGAAAACGATATAAATCTATCAGGACTGTATTCACACAGTTTGAGTGCAACAAGGTCATCACTGAATACCCCCATAGATTTCATCGAAATCAATGTTGAAAAGTCGACGGCTAAATTACCGGATACGTTTATACAAAATGAAGTTGGAATAACCTCATAAGCAAGTACATAACGACTAAAATACTTTTTGGGTAGAAGTACGAATACTTCTTCGGCAAGGTGCTTCATTAAATTTAATCCATTGCTTTGTATTCTATCAGTCCTGAGTCAATGCTTGGAATATGCTCTAGAATTGAACCTTCACACCTTCCACATTCCGTTCTCATTAAAAATAATTCTGAACGAGCTCTAGAACAAATGACATACAAATTCATCTTAAAAGAGGTCAAATCTGTATCATTAAATGAAAAATTTTGAAGTTGAGGGACAAATACTATATCAAATTCAAGACCTTTACAGCTCCTTCTATTTAATACAGTTATTATCCCTTTCTTATCGAATGAAAGAGATTCACTTTCCTTTGCATTTTTGCTCGTATATGACTGAACCTTATAATTACTGATTTCTTCCGTCAACATCTTTACAAAATATGTTCGATCCTCTTCGGAATCAACTATGATACCTACTTCTTGAGCCCCTCTATACTTTAGAAAAGCCTTAATGTAACTTACTTGTTCGGTATCTGTTTTTGTTGTAATTAATTTCGGGACACTGCCTTCTCGCTCAGGCAATTCAGGCATCCCTGTGTCAAGCCCTACGTAAAAGTAACTCGATAATTTTGCAATTTGTTTAGTGTTCCTAAAATTTTTTGTAAGGCTAAATTCGCGCTCATTCTTTATCTTCAGTGCACTCCTAATATCATCAATTGATGAATTACTGCCTTCCTCTAATCTTTGGTTTTCATCAGCTAAAATAGTAAGGCCACCCTCATTTAACTGTTTAGCAGCCAACCTTAAAAATTTAAACATATTTGGACTGAAGTCTTGCGCTTCATCTATTATTAGGTGTCCCCAATCAATATGATTGCCTTTATCAGACTCGAGGTACATATCTAACATTTGCTCCCAATGAAATACCCACTTAGATATTTCAGGTGGATCAATCGTAGTTTCTGAAGGTAGCCATTTATTGAAGTCATTAGGGCTTTGCTTAAGCTGCATTGCCGTAATCCACCAACTCTTTTTTGATGGCTCATATCGGGCGCCAGCCATTTTTACTTGTTTTCTATCATGGAAAGTATTTTCAAGAAATATTATTTTTTTATCGTCAAATTCTCTCCAGCACTGCGATTTAAAATTACTAGAATTCACATACCACTTTTTATAATTACCATCAAAACGCGCTCCCAAAACTTTAACTGATTCTCGTTCGGCATAACTTATATCAAGGTAGATAGGAGCTTCATCGTTAGGGTTGTACGTATCACTAACCCTTTCTATTTTATGCTCTTTCCACCATTTAGGGAGCCAGCTATGTAATGTACTCGAATGTATATTACCTTCCATAGTCGAAGCAACATTCTCCGTATATTTCCTAAGGACACGATTGAACATCAAAACTACAGCATTAGAGTTCCTTTTTGCTATAACTTGAGCACGAAGGAAAGCTATCACTGTTTTGCCGGTACCTGGTGGGCCCGTAACTAGTATACTCCCATCAATAGGCGCGTCTTCAAAAATATCTTGTTGCTCTTCACTGATCTGTCTAGCATTTGGCATTTGCATCAATAATGCCCCTCAGAGACTTGATTCATAATCGAGCTGAAAAGGCCATGCTCCCCATTCTCTCCTATCAATAATTTTCTATCTAAGAGAAGGTTATTGTGTTCACAGCTTGTTTCTGAAATTAGAGTACATGAATGACAAGCGGCCTTGTTCAATCCCATAACCCCTTGAGAATCTAACTCACTGCAAACAGGGTCATTAGAACACCAATTTGCAGTTTCTAAAGCAGCTATTATTGCAGGGAAAAGCCTGTTGGCTTCTCCTTGTTGCACAAGCCCTCCTAAACTCCCCTCTGAATCACCATCCGCCGTATATATAAGAATCCCTGCTTGACCTTCTGAAGAATAAATCCTTTCTCTAATAGAGCCACTTGAATAGCCACTTTCAAAACTAAGTTGTCTAATTAGTAGGTGGGCAAAAGTATGCAACATTATAAATTTAGGAGATGGAAAAGGTAAGAAAGTTGATTTCATTTCTCCACAACGTCGCTCCACCTCATGAAGTCTTGGAGTTATAAACGAACTTTCTAGGTTTTCCCATTCATTCAGCGCATTTGCATTAAATTCAATGAATATCCCTTCACCATAGACTTCACAAGCAGGTAACCAAGAATATTTAGTTCTTGTATCTTTCATTGGTATAATGTCATCGCTAGGACTAATCCTTTCAAAACCGCAGAATGCTCGTACTTCTCTAAGCTTGTCTAATAGGACAACTTGCTTTATTAAATTTTCACAACCAAACGTTTTCTCTCCTTCCCATTTTGCTTTTCGAGCTTTAAAGGTTGTTGTTTGCAAACTTCGAGGGTCGCCTTTACTTAAAATTTCCCATTCGGCAAGTCGTAAGTCTTCATCTTTAGGTATTTTAAATTCTCTGCTTGCTTCGCCATTATTGCTGACGGCGTTAATTATTTCTTCTACGCTAAAATCGAATTCTTCTGCTAACTCTTCAGCATAACTCCTTGCTACTTTTTCTTTTCCATTTTCGAGTGCTCTTTTAAGATCAAAGTAATCATCTGTTTCACCTATAATATTAATTATTGGGTTACCTGTAGATGAAACAGTTATTGGGATATCCAATGCAGACCTAATAACAGGAAAGTACAAATTACTTGCCCCTCGTTGAAGGACATGTAATGGCTCATCGCAAGAACGTTCGTGACCTTCTTTAAACTCCCAAGGCTGCCTGTCTGAACAAGGTATAGGCAGTGCTTTTTCATTCATTATATCTGCAAGAGAGTTACTTGCTCCGCATCCTGGATTTCGACATGTAACCTTCAGGGAGCCTAGACCACTGCCTTGATTTTTTACTGTCTGAAAATATAAATGCTCTTTTGGGGCGCTACATTTTTTTCCTTGTTTCATATGAGCCCACAAATCCCAAGGGACATCTTGCAAGTGACCTTTGTTGCAAGCGGCAACAAAACGCATTGGGACTAAAGTTCTTTTTGTACACGCACTGTTTCCACATATAGGAATGCCATTTTCATTTGTTGTATCTTCTCTTTTCCATTGCTTTAAATAGCGGCATTTAGGACAAAACATCCACCTAGGGAACCTATAAGTTGTTAATGAATTTTCTTTGTGCACATGGCCCCAACGTTGTTTAACTACAGGAGGCTTCTTCAAGGACCAAACACCTGCTTCTTTCGTCAAACGATCTAGTTTGATTTCTTCTAAATTCCTAGGCCAATGACTAATATCCATAAGTATTAGAGATTCGTCACCTATATCTATAATTGAACCAGGGCCAAATGGGCTAATAAGCTGCGAGCTACGATAGCTTCTCTGTAAATTAGTCATTTTTTTCACCTCGGACCAATAAATGTGTTTCAGTGTCAACATTACGCATAGAGTTTAGAGTTTTCCATGCTTCGCTATGTTTTTCACTATCGAATGCTTTAAACAAAGGACGGTGCTGATGGCCGCTACTTGCTTCATATCGGTTAATTGGCTTATCTTTCCTATTTGCTCGCTCGTGCCAATCATCGACTAAACTATCTAGATAATCGAATACTACGTCACACTCCTTAGGATCCATCCCGAACATTGATTGCCTTATTCTTTCAATAAAGACTTTCAAAATTTTTTGAAATTCAGAGGATTCTTTATCAAAATACTGTGCACTGTCATTACGTTGTAAATACCCAGTTACTCTAACTATAGAGATAAGCGAGGCGTGCAACGCCCTTTCTATTGCAGGTAAGGCCCACGGAGTTACGCTAGTAGGCTCGACAAATCGATACAATGCTTGATGGTAACTTTTAAAAGTTTCATAGTGAGATCTATCTCGAGGTTTTGTTGGAGAATATTGGGTTACAACTATTCCAGGAGGCCTTTTTTTATCACGCCCTACTCGACTTGACGCCTGAATGTATTCAGCTGTAGATTTAGGCTGCCCTCCTATAAGCATCATGCCTAATCGTCCTATATCAACACCAACTGAAATCATATTGGTACAAGGTAAAACATCAACAGGGTTCCCATGTTGAACTGTACACTCTAAATTGCTGAGTACTTCAGGAATACGAGATCCCTTGACATTGGCACTTAACTCTTCGACTAAGTCGACTGTTCTACATTCGCTATGGTTTTTGGCAATAACTTCTATACGTGCTGGAATATCATCCCTAGCTAACGTCATGGTTTTACCTAACTCACGGCGGCTATTATGATATATTGGCAATGTCCAGTAACTGTCTAATATCTTATCTTGCAACCCTAGCTCAATCGGCGATTGCAACATTGCAGCACCGGTTTGAACCATTGCTGTTTGCCCTGTATGCCCCGACGGCATAATACCTAAGTATATGCGGCCTGGATTAGTTTTATCTTCTTTAGAAAAGAAAGAGTCTGATTCATCTGTCCCTGACGGAGGGAAAATATTCACACTGCGACCAAACAATTTGTTTACTTGTTGCTCTGCACTTCGAATTGTAGCTGTAGCAGCAATAACTTTTGGCTCACTACCTTTAATTTTCATAATGCTGTCAAAACCAGCTTCATAAATTCCTGCAATGGTACCAAGTGGCCCTGAAATTAGGTGCAATTCATCTTGAATAATTAAACTTGGGGGCTTCGATTTGTTGGAGCCAAAAAATGATTGTGCTTCTGCTTTCCAAGTCAAACGAGCAAATTTATCAATAGTTCCAATTAATAATGTAGGGGGTTGCTGGTATAAGGCTTCATCAACAACTTGAATTGGTAGTTTTGAATGAAATTCACACTTTTCACTTGGACAGAAGAACCTAAAAAAGCTACTAGGGTTACAGTTCACCCCATAGTCTGTTGAATCTTCGCTATGGCTATTAGGAAATATGCTCGTGCCACACCATGGACAAGCCTGCAATTGAAATGGATTTTCAGGTTCATCAGAATCGCGCTCTCGAGCGAATTCTTTATAGGCATCTTTAAAGGAGTTTGGAGCACTAGCAGAACCCACCCATAATCCTAAACTAAAAGGCTCTTTACCAAATGTTTCCTCATCGGAATCTCTTAATATTTCTAAAGCACAAATTAAACTACCAGCACGTTGAAACTGCTGTGAAGTTAATAATCTAAGAGTGTAGCGCTTAATTACTGCTGTTCCGCCTCCTTGACTAGCTAATGTAAGGCGACGAAATATCATTTCCCAAGCGGCTACAGCAAGATAGGCTTCTGTTTTACCACCACCTGTAGGAAACCATAGTAAATCTACTTGATTATGGGATGAAGAAAAATTTCCATTTTTGTCTGGAATCAATGACTCAATGACAAGCAATTGAAACGCTAACTGAAATGGCCTCCAATTAAATTTACCAACCTTTTCCTTGCCAAAATAATCTGGCGTATTGTAACCCCAATTTTTTGGTTTTGATTTTCCTGCATAATCACTACTTGAATGGATCATTTGCATCAACATAGCTTTATTCGCTAGACGAAATGCTTTCATAGCTAACGGATTAGCTCTCAACATCGAGATCCCAGAATCCATCCGCTCAGCAGTATTTCTAAGTTGTTTAATAATTTTATTTTTTGCTTCTGAAAACCTCTTCTCAAGAAGTGTGCCGTCAAGGCCATCGATCCATTCTCGATAGGCATCTACTAATAGTTCATAATCACTCAATAAAGACTTTGAGGAGTAATTTTCAATATCAGCAATGCGGTGAATACTCAAAGTCTCCGATGTTAGGCCTGAGCTGTCAGGTAAATCTAGTTCAGTAGTAAATCCTTTAACTTCATGAGAAGGCATGGCTTGGGTACGAAGTTCGCTCGGAAGCTCAATATCATCCCAATCTACCGCTATACCGTGACCAACAGCCCATGGAACCCTATTTCTGTATGTTAGTTCTAGCTCTTTTTGTTCATAATCTAGCTTAAACCTATCGCTGCTAGGGTACTCTTTAAAGCATCCTTTCAGGGTTTTGACTTTGATGCTACTTTGAAACAAGCAATCTTCTGGGTTCAAGCGCTCTCCAGATGAGGCTTGATTCGAAAAAGCAATGGTAACTATATTTCCACTCAAATAGCGCCTGACAGTTACATCTAGTCTTGCATTTCCATTGAATAGAGGGTGTTTTTTATTTCCGCTTTCATCTAACTTAATATCGAGTGAAAAAGACAACGGTTCTCTTCGCCACTGATTGTCTTGCCCCTTAGAATACTTACCCGCACAAACATCTATTTTTAGAGAAGTATCAGGCGAAACTGCAAATGAAAGAGCCATAGATGAAGGTTTAAAGTCATTACTTAATGCTTCGGTTGTCGAGCCTTCACTATCATCTTCATCTGATTCATCGGTACACGCCGCTGGAGGAAACAGCGTACCCATCAAATAACGTTTGTGTGGGTAGTCTTTGATTAATTCTTCAGGGCCCCCTTGAGGCCCTATTAGCTGACTTCTAAAATATTCAATTAATTGTTCACGAGCTTCTATAAACGCACTTTTCTGCACTTGTTACTTCCTTATACTAGTACAACTAATTTTGATGACAATTTTTATATCAATTGAAATATGCAATGTAAACTATTGATATTATTTTATTTCATTATTCTAATGAATGCATATTTTAGAGGTTATGGAAACATAAGAATAGCTTTTAGTACAGGTAATTAAATTAGACTTATATTTGATTGCGATTGATTAATATATAGCTAAAACTTAAAAGCTTATCTCCAGTAATGAGTTTTGAAATGCGTTCCATCGGATCGACGCAATAACACTGAACTGGTTCTGTAGTGACACAGTGATTTTGGCCACCTAATTAGAGAATGTTATGATTTATTGTGGTTGGTTTCCCCAACTCTTTGGCGCATAGATGCTAACGTAGAATCTCTGCATTGGAAATATCAAACTACAACCATATCGCTAACAACAAACTTTTCCACATTTGTTATTAATTTATTTGTTCCTTTTTGAGCACATGGACGCCAAATTTATTGTCTTAAAATCCAATTTCAAACCCATCACAGATTTATGCAAAGGTAAGACTTTCGGTTTTAAACGACTTTAATTGCTCGATAATCGTTGTTAATCTCACATTATCAAAATGTTATTTATAAACAATAAGTAAACGGATTTATTAGTGAACTACGATTTAAACCACCTAGACCATGTTGGGCTCTCATCTGTAATAGACGTTTTCCAAATATTAAAAAGCCACAATTGTGAAACTGCAATTATCAAGAAGCTGGCGAAAAACAATAACGATAAAAACCAGGTTTATATTCACAAAGATATAAGTGTTTTCAATTCCATGTTTGACCTGACGTTCAATGAACGCGATGAAAGCACCAGTGTTACAAAATATGCGTCAAAGCCAGGAGAGCGAATTCCCGAGGCCATCTTTAATGATTTTTCTTGGGTTTCCGTCAATGGCTCGCTTCATAAAGTAAATGACTGTAAAGCAATACTTTATGCACAATACCCTGAAACCCGCCTTTCTCGATTTCAAACCGAAATAAGAGAAATGCCACGCTCGATGTCGGTTGAATATACAAAGCGGCCTGAAATGAAGAGTAGGTATCTATTTATCGGTGCAACTAAATCCGGTGCAGCTATCGCGATAATGGTCGTGGATCCACAAGAGCCTTTTAATGACGAATACAAAAAGCTAGACGACGCGGTTGCATCTGGAGTTATTAAGTTTTCTAATCTAGGACGCTCAGATAACAGAAGTGAACAACTTAAAAGTGCTTTGACCCAACACGCTCTCGGAAAAACAATGAAAGGTTGTCGTCTTAATACCGCTGGTGAAGAGATCCCTTTTAATAGCACACAAGTTTGCGGCTACACCTTAGAAGCTGCACTAGGAATAGTACCAAATGCTGATGGAGAGGGTGATATTTTCGGAATTGAACTCAAAGCAATATCTAAAAAGAAAGTGACTTTATTTACACCAGAACCCGACGGTGGACTATATAAACAAGACTTCAAAGCATTCATGAGAAAGTATGGTTATGAAAAGGAGCAAGGTGTATTTAGGTTCACGGGCATACACCGATGCAACATCCTTACGCCAAAGACAGGCTTAACTATGAAAATTCTTTGTAAGGTCCTAGTTGATAAAAAAACGAAGACATTCCGAGACGCTGAATACGACCCAAACCGGAATATTAATGAACAAGTAAAATCACTCAGAGTTTCACTCGTTGACTCTGAAGGAAACGATGCTGCAAGCTGGTCATTTGAGAAGCTATTAAATAAATGGGGCGTTAAACATAATGAAACCGTTTATGTTCCAGCAACAAAAACTGACAACACAGATAACGATGAGATTACATCTGGCTTCAAACACAAAGTTACATTTTCTGATGAAGTACTTTGGTGTAAAAGAACCGATATTTCTCGTTTATTTAATGCAATTTACGATGGGACTATCGTCTTTGATCCTGCCCCTAAATTTGTAGAGCATGACTTGTCTAAAACTAAAAAGCGCTCCCAATGGCGACTAAACAATATTTTTAAAGATGCTGAAAAGTTGTATGAAGAAGTAGAAATAGTTAAAAAATAAGATACTGTATAAAAAATCAGATCTAGGTGGAAAAAAGGGAGTAATGTGTGATAGATTCCACTTATTAATCCCCGAAGTAGAAAACTAGCAATGTACGTTAAAGAAATCATCCAAGCAGATAAAGTTGCTGAAGAGCGCATTCATCAACAGAAGAATGAAACTGATAAACTGCTTAAATTATTGCTAACTATTTATGATCAAAAGACTTTAGCTCTAAAGCTTAACTGCGAAGAAACAGGGTTATCATTAAAAGAAATTTCACGTGAAAAACTTAACGCGTGGAAGAAAGCCCCTTCTAGCAGCAATATATTAATAAACGAAGATACAATCGAAAAAATTAAACTCGCCCTTCTACCGCAAAAGCCATCTCACTGGGACAACCCGAGATTTAAATTCATTGATCTCTTTGCTGGTATTGGCGGTCTTCGCAAAGGGTTTGAGGAAATAGGTGGTAAATGCGTGTTTACTAGTGAGTGGGACGCAGACGCAAGAAAAACGTACCTTTCTAATCACTTTGTAGATGAGTCTGAATTACCCTACTTTGTAGACACTCCGGAAGAAAACCCTGATAAGAATCAGTCGTTCATGGACATAACGCAAATTACAAAAAGTTCTGACCATGCGTTCAACGAAGATGAACGAAAGCAACACATCCTAAAACATATTCCACAACATGATGTATTGCTAGCAGGCTTTCCTTGCCAGCCGTTTTCATTAGCTGGTGTTTCCAAGAAAAATAGTTTAGGTCGTGCGCATGGCTTTGAATGTGAAACTCAAGGCACACTATTTTTCGATGTAGAGAAGGTGTTAGAAGCTCGGAAGCCAAGGTTTTTTGTATTAGAGAATGTTAAAAACTTAAAGAATCACGATAAAGGCAATACTTTTGCAACTATCATTAGAGCATTAGACAAGCTTGGTTATTTTATATCTGATGTTACTGACCAAGGTTCTAATATTGAAGAAGCAATTGCGGTCGTCCGAAAAAGAAAACCTGAACCAATTATTATTGATGGAGCAAAGTTCACTCCCCAACACAGAGAACGTGTTGTCATCGTAGGTATACGAAAAGACTTATTAAAATCCAAGCCGGAATTTGCTCAATTCTCATTGAAAGATGTTGCACGGTTTTATCCGGAGTCGAGATTGACACTCGCTGAAGTCCTATGTGAGTTAAAAGAAGAGCAACGCAAGAAGTACACACTTACTGAAAATCTTTGGAGCTATCTTTACCATTACGCTCTGAAGCACCAGACAAAAGGTAATGGCTTCGGATTCGGCATGGTTGACCCAACAGACCCAAACGCAACAACAAGAACACTGTCTGCTAGATATTATAAAGATGGTTCTGAAATTCTAATCAATCAAAATGGCGTTGAACAAGACTATTTAGATGACAACAAACCTGCCGCGATTGAAAAGAATCAAGAACGCGAAGCATTTGCGGTCGAATATGCGAACTCTAAAAAAGAATCAGAACCTAACTGCACAGTTGATGAATATAAGCTTTGGATAAAAGAAGCAGAAAAAGCGTATGACCAAGAAAAGGGAAGATATTCACCATCTTTTGACGCAAGCTACAAAACCCCTCGCCGATTGACGCCCAAAGAGTGCGCACGACTTATGGGGTTCGAAAAACCCGAAAAATACCGTCAATCTGAATTTGATACTGACTTTAGAATCGTATGTGCCGACAATAAAGCTTACAAACAATTTGGTAACTCCGTTGTCGTGCCTGTTTTTCGTTCAGTCGCTAAGTTATTGGAGCCTTTGATTAAAAAGTATTAATTCTTTAATAGCTTGTTTGTGGAAAGAGGTTTTGGAGTCAAAGGACGGCTTAGAGCCATTAACAACCTTTGATTTATAGCCTCATGTTAAGAGTACTGTTTGGATGGATTGTTTCAGCTAAATATTCCATCAAGTCTTTAATTATATAAATCATTTTATCTGCACACTCTTCGGTAATTTCAACTTTTCTTCCATGAACAATAGAGTCTCTACAATCTAATACAATATCAATAAAAGATTGATAATGCTTATTGCTTTTAAAGGCTTTATTACCTGTAACAAGAGCAATTGCTTCTTCCCTACTAATATTTTTCTTCTTACCTTTAGTCTCTAAGTAAAATTGATCATCTATCTGCTGTTCTGTAATACCTCTATTTAATAATGCTCGTCTAACTTCCCTAAAGACCCAGTGTTCAAAAGAAATAACAGCAAAGACACAAAAAGTATTGAAATCTTGTTGTCGCCTGTATTTATTAGCGAGCTGTCTATATTTTGTAGAGGGATCTTCTAAATAACCTTGGGTTAGAGCGTTTTGTAATGAGAGCATTTTGTCTTTAGGCATGTCACAGCCAAGCATAACCCCTGTTCCACGCTTATCATAAACTCCCATCTCCCATACACTTTCTCCTTTAATATTTTTACCACGCATTTTGTGCCAGGGACTCAGTCTTGAAACATTAACTTCAGGAATCCAATCTTTTGTTGAATCATTCATAACCTTGTAAAGATAGATAAACTTTTCAATAAACTTTGTTGCAAAATTTACGACCTTAATATGCTTTATAGTTCCATTATCGTCTTCTATGTGAGAGTTTATAGGGTACTTTACAGGGTCTGTGGACATTATTTTCAGCATAAATACAGAGTATGAATATTCTCCGTAAATATCTTCCATCCCAAGAGTCATTCCCCAACGTTCCTGATCATTACTTACAACTTTATGAAGCCTTAATTCGGCACCAAAGTTACCAAGTACAATTGCAATAGGAGGTTCATTATTGGGGTTACTTTGGTCATCGAGGGAATCAGGAATCAAAATCACAGCAGGTAAACGGCCACCAACGTATAACTCAGTTATGGTCTCATCAGATATTTGAGATTCTTCGAATTCAGTAGCACTCCCTTTTGCACCAGTAAGTCCATTTAAAACCGTTCTCAAAACATACTCCTTGGCAGTAAACCCCAAGTAAAGGGCTGAAAATTATCGGCTAAGCTTGTGTAGTGAAGCCGAACCGAGCCTAGCGTTAGCAGTCCCGCTTTATTGGCTTGTTAGTTGCTACTCGCACAACTTTTTTACACAACTCAACAAACTCAGAATATGCTAAATCATTTTTGGCATCATTAGTTTGCCAAGAGCATATCTTAAAATTTGCTTTTCCTAACCCATCATCAACATGATCAACAGATGGCAGCATAGCAAATAATTTTTTATAGTTTCTTCCATGAAGCTTAGATTGTTCATTGTCATATTTACTGAGTAAAGACCAATCAAGTTTTTCTAGAGTGTATGCGTCAAGTCCGTCAGACTCTATAACAGCTCGATGAATTTCTACTTTATATTCTGCAACTGTTGCAGAGTCATTTCCGCGCTCACGATCCCTTTTTACGTGTGCCCTTGCTTTTCTGGCTAGCCACTTTTCATATACTGCCTGATCTACTATTTCAGATAGTGGAGATACAAGTTGATATTTCTTCATAATTTCCTAGGTAGCTACCTGTGTATTATCCAGCACTCTCTTTAAATCAGCCACTTAAAAACACCTAGGCTGCACATAAAAATAAAAGCGTTTAATGTTTTAACACTTTAAATGAAGTAATTCTAGTTATTGCAGGTAGAGATCCTTAAAACAAGCACGGTCAGTGTGACCTTCCGAAGATCACTCAATGCTGACCTATAGAGTAGTTGCGTCAACTCGTACTAACTTTAATACGTTGAACATTCAATATTGGCTTATCGTTAAAGATTAATAGCGGCGATAAAAAATGCGGATTAAATTATTGGGCGGTTCAAAAAAATTTTGGTCACAATCTGGTCACAGAGCCAATTTTCAGCGATTTTTGGTCACAAGGTTTACGGACATTTTAAAGATTGGAATTTTGTAGAATGGCGCTCCCGACAAGAATCGAACTTGTGACTTAGACTCCGGAGGTCCACGTGATATCCACTTCACCACGGGAGCATTTACTAACTTTTTGTATTTTCGACCTTGCGTCGAGGTGTTTCAAATTTGGTGCATTTGTGCCAAAACGGCGTAACCCTCAATTTGGGAGTTGCCAAATGGCGTAGCCTCCGGAGGGTCGCGTGATATCCACTTCACTACGGGAGCAGTTAAGATGTGGGGAATCATACGCACTTTAAAAGATTGAGTCTAGCGTGTTGGTTTTTAGACGGTTAATTTTTATTCTCGGCAAAATTATGTTAAAAAAACTCGTGCCTTTTACTATAGTTTCGTAAATATCAGCTATAGTTTTACTAAATTTTATTTAATTATGTTCAGGAGATAACCAATGTCATTAATGACGGTGGATCAAGTTGCAGAGTTTTTAGGTGTTAAAGATGTTCGGGTTATTCGTTTAGAAAGAGAGCATTTATTAAATGCAGCGGATAAAGATGATGATGGAAACCCATTGTTTGAAAAAGCAGACGTAGAAAAATACAAAGAAATTGCGTTGCGTTTAGGTGGCATCTGAGTGATACCCCTAGCGCTTAGAACTGCTGGATTATCGAGGTTATGTTATTGTGCAGATCTCGATACTCTTGTGATTTAAAGTTATTTTTTTCGGCCCAATCCACGGTGACTAGCCAATAATATACTAGCCAAATATCTGCGTCAGAAGAAAAATCGACATAACTAAACCCAGCCTGCTTAGCATAGTCTGCCAATATTTGATGGAACTCATGTCGCGTCAACTGGTTTTCAATTGCAAACGCTGCCAAATCCCAACGAACATCACCAAAACTAGCGTACTCCCAATCTATTATTCCTACTTTTTCAGATTTGCTGTGGTAAATATTGCCTAGTGATAAATCACCATGTAGCACTCCTCGGTATTTACTAATTGATAACGTGTTATAGCAGTCAAATAACTTACTTTTAACGGGCATGCCACTGTTCGGTAAGTATTTTTCAAGCAATAAAACGGGGTTAGGTAATTGTAAATCTTGAAGCTCGGGCCAACGCCCAAATGAATGAACGTGCCTCAAGCAAGTGATTAGGTTAGTTCTGTCAGTACTATATATAATCGGTGAAATCGCGGGTACGTCGCTAAGCACTGCGTATCTAATATTGCCATGCTCTATCACTAAAGCTTGAGGTACTGCTATAGGTGAAGGCTTAGATAGATTTAAACATGACACTGATAATTCGTGCACATAGTTAGTTTCTGCGATTCGTTTTAAATACCATACACGATTATTTTCAAGCTGAGCTTTATATACCAAATTACGGGCATTTTTTTCTAGCTGAAAAGAGCTAACTGGGCTATCAAAAAGCTCAGTTAGCTTTTGTTTTATTGCTAACTTATCCAACCGTTGCAGCTCTCTTCGGCTCAGGCAGTTCGTCTCGCCACTCTATATAACCTTTGATGGCTAAAAAAGTATAAAGCACAAACAGCGCGGCTGTTGGTAAGTAGCCCATTTCAAAATAAAGGTATATGGATGCTAGATTGATAACAAACCAGTAAATCCAATTCTCCAATACTTTTTGGGTTACCATATAGGTTGTATATACAGCAAAACAGGTGGTAAAAGAGTCCCAATAAGCCATTCTTTGTGGCGTATATTGATCAGCAAGATAACCAACAACAATACTTATTACAGTAAGAATTATTACTATCTTCAAATGTCGATTTAACGACCACGACTGAACTCGTTTTTCGCTGTTATCTTCTAGGCCACCATTCCATTGCCACCAGCCATAAATTGCCATTAGCAAATAATAGAAGTTTAAAACACTCTCCAATAATAATGCTCCTTGCCAAAACAAGTTCATATATATAAGAGTGCTGATGAACGCAGCTGGCCAACACCAGCTGCTCTGCTTTATTGCCAATAGTAAATATAGTAGGCCGGTAAAGACACCTACATATTCCCATATGGACATAGCATTAAAACCACTAAATAGTTGTTCAATCATAGTGTTCTAGTTACTTGCGTACTTATTGCCATACTTTGCCTGTAAATCTCCTGGAATAAATTTACAAACAAAAATACTAGTGCCGTACTTTTCAAAGCTCAGTTTTAACTCTGAAGATAATGCAGCCATTACAACATCATAGTCGCCAAACAGTTGAGTACTCATATAGTTTGTTATAACGCTTATACCGTTGTAAGTATTAATCCTATCAATAAAGTCTTGAATCGCTGACACGTAATCATCTTCGGTTAGTGGATACTTACTTATTTCTACACTTAGTTTCATAAATATAGCTCCTAAAAGAACACGTCTAATTTAATACCAAACACTCTTGGCTCACCAAGTTGTTCGTATGACTTGGCTTCATATCCATCACGAGGGTCATTACCAAAATAGAAACCTCTTACGCCGTAGTCCTTATTGGTTAAGTTACGCACCCAAAGAGTGATGTCAAACTGCTCAGCTTGGTATGTGACTGATGTATTAACTAAATTAATAGCCTGTGACTTTTCATCATGGCTAAACGAATAGAAATAATCATCACGGCCGTTAATTGACGCGTTCCAACGTACGTTATCCATTAACTGCCAATCAAAACCTAATTGATATTGATAACCAGGTGCATGAGCTTGTTCACGCCCATTAATGTTTACTCGAACATCTTCCCAAGTATCAGGATCGGTTTCCAAACGGTACATATCGTCTATTTCAGTACTTAGCAAAGCCAGACCTGCATAAACCGTTACATCATTATTTAGTCTATATTCAACGTTACTTTCTAAGCCATAGTTGCTACCGGTCGGCGTGTTCGAAACATAGCCAACAAACTCTGGCTGCGCGCCGGACTCACGTACTTCTTTTTCGTTGGTAAACCATTGTTTAATCTGCATGTCGTGACGACTTGAATAAAACAATACTGCGCTAGCTTTAAGCCCTTTATCACGATTGTTATAACGTAAACCAAGTTCAACGTTATTCAAAATTTCTGGTTCAAAACTACCGTTTTCTCTAAGCAACAAATAGTAAGACTCCAAACCAGGCTCATTTAATTTGCTTAATGCTTCGCCATTAGCACCACCAGATTTAAAACCGCGACTTAATCGAACATAAGCCATCGACGATTCATCATATTGTTTTGTCGCCGTTAAGTGACCACCAAACATAGTATCTGATGTGTTTTGTGAAACTAAATTTGAGTCGTTATAGTCGCCATCGTGTTTCTCGATACGCAAGCCAGCCGACAGGTTAATGTCTTTTTCAAGCTCATAACGAGTTTCACCATAGACCGCAAAGTTTGTTTGCTCATAGTTACTCGTAAAGTCGTTGGACAACCAGGTATATTCTCTTGTTAAATCAACGTCTTTTGATTGAATATATACGCCCGCTACCCAACTTTGGTCTTTACCGACCAAGCGAACATCTGCCTGATTAGCAACGCGGTCACGTAAATAGTTGTCGGTCGAAGAGTATTCATCTGGATGTAAACCAACATAAGACCAGTCTTCGTCATAACCATAGGCTAAATCAGTATTATTGTGGCTCAAAAATACGGTTAAATCGGCGTTGTCGAACCCTTGATAAAGAGTTCGTGCTGCCAACGCTGTGGTTTGTTGTTTATCTTTGCCCGGCTCATCGGATAATGTATTGCGGTTTTGGTCGAGTGAAAACCCATCATAACCATTGTTAATATCAAAATGATGAAGTACAAATTGAGTAGAAAGTTGACTATTAAATTCTACGTCTAATAATCCGCGAAACGAAAGTTCGTCTATATTGTTTGTATCGTCTCTATCTAATGTAATGTTTTCAACATACCCGTCGCTAGACAATTTATTTAACGAGAAGCGTCCTTGTACATCTTTTGACAGCTCAGTACCTGCCGCAACACCTACGTTCATTAGGCCATAGTTACCGACTTCTAAGCGGAATTTGTTCGGTGCACTTTCTTCTGGCTGTGAGCTGTACATGTTAATAAAGCCAGCCATTGCATTCGCGCCTACGCTGCTACCTTGCGGTCCTTTAAATACCTCAACTTGGCCAATATCGAATAACGAGGCTGAAGTACCAATACCTGAGTAGTCAATTCCGTCGATTGCCATCCCAACCGATGGGTTTATCGGATCAACAAATTGACTGCGTTCACCAATACCGCGAATTTGAATAAAACGCGCACGTGAAGCTCCTGCGGCAAAGTTAACATTGCCTAACTGTTGAATTGCATCTTGGAAATGACTGGCGCCTGACTTTTCTAGGCTCTCTTGGGTGAGGATTTGTAGTGAGTTCGCCGCCTTGCTTTCTGGCGTAGGCAGTAATTCACCTTTTACTTCGATAGTTTCGATATTAGTGGTAGGTTCAGATTCAGCATTAGCTGACAAAGAAACAAACGGTAGTGCAGATAAAACTGCAATTGCAGTAATGTTAAGTTTCATATTTTGGATCTCTTGTAGATAAAATAAACAAAAGACCCGGTCGTAAGCGAGTAGTCCTGGATTTACCATCCCTACGCCGGTACAAGCCGGATCAGGTTCTAAGGGTTCGATTAACGTCTCAGTATGTCGCGAATTTCGCGCATACACCCCTTGGTGTTCGGGCGCCATTTTATTGATTTAAATAAAAAAAGCTACCCCTGATTAATTTAAAATCATTCCAATATGAGGAATATCATCCTCAAGATACATTTTTGTTACGGTTTGAAAACCCAGAGATTGATAAAAATTCTCTAGATGCTGCTGTGCTGAAATTTTGCATTCAACCTCAGGCCAATATTGCTTTACAGCGTCTATGGCGGCTCGCATCATTGGTGCCGCAAGTCGCTTGCCTCGATAATCTTCCATTATTAGTACGCGACCAATGGCAGAATAGTTTTCATAAGCCAAACCAGGCGCCATCAAACGACAAGTGCCAACTAACTCATCACCATGATAACCAAACAGTTGATAACAATTTTTGGACTTATCTACGCCATCTATATCGGAGTAGATACAATTTTGCTCGACCACAAATACATCACTGCGCGCTTGTAAAATATCGTACAGCTCACCTACCGATAATTGTGAAAACGCTTTAATTTGCCAGTCAATTTTTAAATCCGTCATGTTCTGCTACTTATTTTTTTCACTGAACGATAATGTAATCACGTTTATCGCAAAATTAATAGATACACTTGGTTTTTTAGTGAGCAGTGCGTTATTCTGCGGGCTTCTGAACAATCTAATTAGGTTTATCATTATGAGTCAATTTTTTCGTACCGCTTTTCTTGTTTGTTTATTTATCGCGCCTTTCTCTAGCTTGTCAAATGACGCAAAAGAATTGGAATGGTCAGACTTAGTACCTAAAGATATGGTTCAGAAAATACCTACTATCGAGGAAATTGGACATGCGATGGCTGGGCCTCAATCTATCAATGCACCTGTTGTTAAAGAGTTAGATGGGCAAACGGTAAAAATACCCGGCTTTGTTGTGCCATTAGAAGGTGATGATGAGCTAGTGACTGAGTTTTTATTGGTTCCTTATTTTGGTGCCTGTGTTCATGTACCGCCACCGCCATCAAATCAAATTATTCACGTTACCTTTAAGAAAGGAGCAGCCGCTTCGTCTATGTATGACCCAATATGGGTAACTGGTAAAATTGCCACTGAAACATGGAAAGGTGAACTTGCTCAGGTCGGTTATACTATGCAGGGCATTGAAATTGCCCCATATGACGACTTTTAATTATTTACGCTGACGAATAATTTCATTTTCTAAGTCGGTAAATTGCTCATCGACCTTGCTACAAACGAAGCGAAGATTATAAGCAGATATTTTGGGATTAAATTCGCCGTTTTGGCAATACGTCCCGTAAAAAGCCATTAACTCACGAGAACTTTTTGTGATCTCTTTCACGTAATCTTCTTCATTAGGCTTAAATGAATCAAACTGGGTACTGATTTCGTCGTAAATACGTTTTGATACTTTGCCGCGAGAATATTCACTTTCGGCAGCTTGGCCAATTAACGTCGCAAGATACACTCTCATCTGATTAATTTGAGGCTGATCTACGGTTAGTAGCGTAATAATTAATATAACAAAGATTAAAAATTTCATGGTAACTCCAATTTGAACAACTGCCTTTTGGGCATCAAACTTAAGAAAGCGTCGATCTATAGAATTAGATCAAGGTTTTACAATTTAGTTTCATTTATATTTATGTTTCTGACATATAATTGATATTAGGCAAAATAACAGGTATCGCAATGAACGATCGCATTGATATTAAGAACATTCCTGCCGACGTAAAGGTATACAAACCTAAAGTTGAAGCAAATGCAACTTATAACCTACGAAGTCGCATATATGTGCGAGCAGTAAAAGGCTTGCACCAAGCTATTCGTAGAAAAATGGGCATTTTTTTCCTAGGGCTATTTGCCGTTTTGCCGTGGATAAATTGGAATGGACAGCAAGCTATTTTGCTCGACATTGTAAACCAGCAATTTAATATTTTTGGTTTGACCCTGTGGCCGCAAGATTTAACCATTTTTTCGTCACTGCTTATTGTTTCTGCCTTTTTACTCTTTGTAGTAACCACATTTTACGGACGAGTCTGGTGTGGGTATATGTGTCCGCAAACAGTATGGACCTTTATGTTTATCTGGTTTGAAGAAAAAATTGAAGGCTCCGCAAACAAACGTAAAAAATTAGATTCCATGCCATTGAGCTTTGACAAGGTATGGAAAAAAACACTAAAACATACGTCTTGGTGGATTGTCTCATTACTTACATCGCTTACCTTTATTGGCTATTTTGTACCGATTGATCAATTGTTTATCGACTTTTTCACTTTTGAGTCTTCGGCTATGGTGGTTGGTTGGACTTTATTCTTTGCTGGCGCTACCTATGCCAATGCTGGGTGGATGCGCGAGATCATGTGCCTTCATATTTGTCCATACGCACGCTTCCAGTCGTCAATGTTCGACAAAGATACCTACACGGTGACATATGATGCAGCCCGAGGTGAGAAACGAGGACCTCGTCCAAGAAAATCTGATCCTAAGGAGCTTGGTTTAGGCGATTGTGTTGACTGTAACTTATGTGTGCAGGTTTGCCCTACCGGTATCGATATTCGTAATGGCTTGCAGTACGAATGCATAAACTGTGGCGCTTGTATTGATGCTTGTGATGAAACAATGGATAAAATGAATTATCCAAAAGGCCTAATTTCGTATACGACGGAGCATAGCTTAGAAGGCAAGCCGACTAAAAAATTCCGCTCAAAGTTAATTGGCTACTTACTCGTTACCGTAGTGATGTCGGTTGCGTTTGTTTGGCAAGTCGCGTCGCGTGTACCGTTGGAGTTAAATATCGAACGCGATAGGAACGTGTTATATCGCACTAATAACGATGGTTTGATAGAAAACACCTTCACTTTGCAAGTTCTGAACAAAAGCCAGACGAACCAAAGTTATTCAATTACTATTGAAGGGCTAAATGAATACCAATTTTATGGTGAAACTTCTTTTTCTGTCTCGGCCGGTGAAGTGTATAAGCAACCTGTGAGTATAGCGGTTGACCCATATGAATTAAAACGCCCGGTAACGGACATAAAAATAATTATTCGAAGCGATGACGGTGAGTTAGAAGTTTCGGAGGAAACACGATTCTTTAAGGGACGTTAATGCCACAATTTGATTTTTCAGAGCTAGGTCCAGACTTGATTCTAGATGCAATAGAGTCGACAGGGATATATCCTGAGTCTGGTTTATTGCCGTTAAACAGCTATGAAAATAGGGTGTATCAGTTTTTAGGCGAAGATAAAAAACGTTACGTTGTAAAATTTTATCGACCACAGCGTTGGAGTAATGAACAAATTATTGAAGAGCACGACTTTTCAATTGAGTTAGCAGATCAAGACATTGAAGCTGTGGCGCCACTATCGTTTGATGGTAAGACGTTATTAGAGCACGGCGGTCATAGATTTAGCGTATTTCCAAGCGTTGGCGGTCGAATGTTTGAGCTTGATGATCTTGATCACTTAGAGCGACTCGGTCAGTTACTTGGTCGCATACATAGTGTTAGTGATGCGAGTGAATTTCAGCATCGAAATAAGATTGATATCGCGACTGATTTAAACGAGGCCGCTTCATATCTTAAAGAAAGTGGCCTTGTGCCAAGTTATTTACATGCCGCTTTTTTTCCAGACTTACAAAAGGTCGTTGAGCTGAGTTGTGAGCGACTACCGACGCAACTAAAAAATATACGTCTGCATGGCGATTGTCATACCGGTAATATTTTGTGGCGCACTGGCTCAAATACCGATGACGCGATCTTAGTGGATTTTGATGATTGTATTACAGGTCCTGCAATTCAAGATATCTGGATGATGCTTAGTGGTGACAGAGCACAACAAATTCTTCAATTAGATACCTTGCTAGAAGGTTATGAGATGTTTCGCCCATTTAACCATGCAGAATTCGCAATTATTGAACCGCTTCGCGCACGCAGAATGTTGATGTACATGACATGGCTTGCAAAAAGATGGTCAGATCCTGCATTTCCAAGGAACTTTTCTTGGTTTAATACAGACAAATACTGGGAACAACAGGTATTGGCACTAAAAGAGCAACTATCAGCAATTCAACAACCACATCTTAAATTAGGTTTTTAATCGTTATTTTAGTGTTGTAATCAAAATACGTAACAGCAATAATTGTGAAAAACACAAGGGAATCATTTAATGAAGAAGATATTTACTTTACTCGCAGCCTGCTTTTTTACTCTTTCGGTATCAGCGCAAACATTAAAAGAAGGCGTTCATTACGAAGTTATAAGCGAGACAGCAACCAAAACTCCAGAAGTAAGAGAGTTCTTTTCTTATTATTGTCCACACTGTTTAAACTTTGAACCACTTGCAAAACGCTTAGCAGAAAAAGCAAAAAATTCAGACTTTAAATTTGAAAAAAGCCATGTTGATTTTTTAAGAGCGGCGGGCCCAGAAATTCAATTTATGCTTACTAAGGCTTTAGTTGCTTCTGAAAAGCTGAACAAACCTGGCGTGAACGACGCAATATTTCAATACATTCACAAAAACCGTTCGGTATTTACTAGTGAAAAAGACGTTCGCCAATTATTTATCGCTAATGGTGTAACTGGTGAAGAGTTTGATAAAACATTCAATAGTTTCGCGGTAAAAGCACAAGCGAAAGGTATGAAAAAGCTTCAAAACGAATATGCACAAAAACGTGTATTAACAGGCGTTCCTACTTTTATTGTTAATGGTAAATACAAAATCATTAACCAGGGTTTTGATGCTCGTACCTATGGCGAACTTTTTGAACAGTTAGAAAGTGCCGCATTACAATTAGTAGAAAAAAAATAAGATTTAGTCTTTGATTTCTAATTTAATTACACCGTGGTTGACGGCCAACAAGCGTGTTCAACCCGGTGTATTTGAAATTCGCCTCGATAGCTTTCCTCACCCCCTTTCATATCATGTAAAAGTCCATAAGCGCAGAAAAAATGCGGCGATGGAAATACATAATGGTACTGTTGTAGTAAAGGTTCCCCCTCATTGCAACCAAGCTATGGTAGAGACGTTCATGTCTCAACAACAGCAGTGGCTGAAACAACGTCTTCGTCATTCAGCAACTTCTACTGCATTTAAAAGAGCTTACGAAAGTGGTGAACCTATCTGGTTTTTCGGCCAAAAGCTTCAACTTGAAATAATACGAGACGCAAAAACCGCTTGGTATCTTAATCAGGATTCAGAAGTGATAACGATTTCTGTGTCTCATAGGGTTAAGGACGTAACTAAACACGTTAGAGCGCAACTACATGCCTTTTACATGTATCAAGCCTCGCGCTATTTACCAAAAATAGTGAAACAGCAGGAAAGTCGTTTAGGGTTAGTGAGTACGTCGTTAGACTTCAAGTTTTACCAATGGCGCTGGGGATGTTGTTACAGCAGTGGCAAGATTATATTCAACCCATTATTGCTA
This sequence comes from Psychrosphaera aestuarii, assembly GCF_017948405.1. Taxonomy (NCBI): domain Bacteria; kingdom Pseudomonadati; phylum Pseudomonadota; class Gammaproteobacteria; order Alteromonadales; family Pseudoalteromonadaceae; genus Psychrosphaera; species Psychrosphaera aestuarii. The sequence continues at coordinate 221,668 of NZ_CP072844.1, forward strand.
TCGGCGCCGAAAGAGCAAATTGATTGCGTGATCATTCATGAACTTTGCCACCTAAAGCACATGGATCATAGCAAGGCATTTTGGTCTTTAAATAAAAAATACTGTAATGAGTGTGAAAATACGAAGAAATGGTTAAAGCAATATCATAATGAAATCTACTTCCCGCCGACATAACGGTTAAGCGACCGCCGTAAAAGCCTCAATCGTGTTCGATTCGTTTATGTAGCTATTGTTGTAACGCTGAGAGACAACACTAGCGGTTTTTGCAACCTGATCACTAACATTCGGGGATGACGCTAGAGTTTGTATGTTGTCGCCGTTAACTGACATGTCTTCAGGAGCTGTATTTTGTTCGAAAGACGCGGATACTGACTCGGCAACGGCTTTTCTATTTTCCTCTGATTCTCGCACTAGTTCAACACGGGCTTCAGCGATGTTTTGACTTGCCTGCGCAGCGACCTTACGGTCTTGCGATGATGGTTCTGCAGGAGCTAGTGCAGCGGCTCGAACCGTTTGCATTTTCTCTATTGTTTCTTGTGGCGTTGCGCCTTCAGACACATCAATTGAGACTTCACCGCCTACTGCGTATTTTTTGCCGTCTGGCCCTGTTTCATACTCGTAACTTGGGGAGCCAGCGTAACTGCCGCCTACCGCTGCATGAGCAAGCTCATGGTTTCTCACCTCGGCATCTCGGGCTGATAATTGCTGTATTTCTTTAAGCTCTTGCTCTCGTTCTTGTTGTTCTATTTGTTTTTCATCAGGTTCGCTAGCGTCAGCATTGTCACCTGGGTTAATTATTGTACTAGCGCCTTCAGGTACTCCTGAGTCATCCTTAGGCTCACTGTCTTGTGACTGCCCCTGCTGTTGCGAGTCACTATCATTACTTTGACCCTGCGGGTCTTCAGGAATGACTTCGTTACTTTTAGGAAATAGTCGGTCGTAAGTTACGTTATCGTTTGCCGGGCCACGGGTGTCTTGTTCACGCGATTTTTGCGGTACATTCGCTTCGACTTGCGTTGGAGCTGGCACAACCTCTTTTATGGCATTACTACGCGCCAACGCTTCAGTAGATGGCACTGATGCATTCACAACAACTTGTGGAATATGCGGCGTAATATTTAAAGCCATAACTAAATGTGACCTCGTTGATTAACTATATATTGCTCAAAAAACACACTACCAAACTTTTTATCATTAAACTTTTGTGTCTATTAACGTGCCAATAACTTCATCGGCTGTTTGAATCGTTTTTATATTCGCTTTTGCCAAATGCTCATTAACCACTAAGTTAACGGCCTCCGTTGTTAAGCTTACTTCAGGTCGTGCTTCAACTGCCGATGCAGTAGCGTTAACCGCTGACGTATTGTCCGTATTTAAACGACTAATATTATTCGCTGCTTCAGCTAAGCCTCTTTCTGCGGTTTGATAACCATTTAAACCTGATTGAATCGCACTTGGAATTGATTTTAACTCCATATCGACCTCCGTTTTAAAGCTTACTTCTTGTGTTTAATTATTAACCAAAACCACTTATTTTAAAAATGATTATTTGCTATATGAAATTAAGTTTATAGACATATTTAATTAAAGTTAGTTCGCAGCCAACGGATAAACTCATCTTTGTTTGATATAAATGGCGCGTGAGAATCTTTATTTTGAACGCTAATTCGTATTGTTGGTAACTTTTCCGATAGTCTTTGCGCAGTCGTCAATGGAACTAGAGAGTCTCGGCCACCAAACAAGGCAAAAACAGGCGGTTGTATTGTTGCTAAAGTATCGCGTAAGTCCACTTCTTCTAGCATTTTAAGGCCAGCAACTAACGCCTTAGGATTCGGTGGATTGGCTGAAAAAACCCAATCTTGAATGTCCTTCAAATCTTTTTTAATCGACTCACTGCCCAATGCTTGAATTTTCAAGAAGCGTTTTACCGTTTGTTCATGGCTGACGGTAAGTTGGTTCGAAAATGCCTGAAGTACCTCGCTTTTTATGCCCGGCCAATTACCCTCGGCTACAAACTTTGGCGTACTTGCAACTAATCCTAAAGATAACGTCTGCGCTGGGTATATGTTGGCAAATTTTTGTGCGAGCAAACCACCTAACGACCAACCAATTATATGACTAGGCTCGCGGACTTCTGATTTTAACCACGCAACCAGTGCCTCGATATCATAAGGGCTAGGACAATTGAGGTTGTCACCATAACCAGGCATATCCAAGACCTTAATCCGATGCACCAATGAGGGCTCACAGGCATTAATTACGCCATTCCAAACCTGCTTGTTCATTCCCCAACCATGGATCAGGATTATTGGCGCATTGTTCATCTGTGTTTTATACCTAGTTTTTAGTCTGAATAATAAGGATATATATGCAGTTTACTCTGGTCAGAGCGTGGTTTCAAAGCCAAACACCTTGCTGTTTATGTAGCGGAAAAATCAAGCGCACATCCAGCTATACCAATCCTCTAATCTGTAGAATATGCAATACCACCCTTTCTATATTGCCTTGCGGGTTAGATATTACAGAGAACTCTGTTGCGGAGCAGTTAGTGTGTAGAAATGTCGATGGTATTGCTGTAATCGGCATTTACCAATGGCCATTGTCTGCGTGGCTAACAAAACTGAAGTTTAACCAGCAACTGCACTTTAGTCGCCTCATTGGTTATCTATTAGCGCGCCAGGTTGAACAACAAGACTGGCCTAAAATTGAATTAATTTGCGCCCTTCCACTACATTACAGACGCTGGGTAATTCGAGGTTTTAATCAATCACAGGTTATTTTGACTGAATTTTTACAAGAAATAGATATTCCCATGTACAACGGCTTGTTAAGACGCCGACATACTAAGGCTCAATCAACACAAAATAGAGCAAACCGATTATCGAATTTAGACGAGGCGTTTGTGGCAACCATACCCATTCATGGCAAAAGCGTATTAATAATTGATGATGTGTTAACGACCGGAGCAACGTTAAAGGCAGCCACCATTGCCTTAAAAAATGCAGGCGCCACACGTGTATATGCTGCTTGTGGCGCCATAAGGTTAGTTAATTAATATCTTACTGCTGGTGCCAAAAATAGGATGTTAACAAATAACCGACTTGAGCCATACATGATTGCTCTAAAGTTAGGATTGTCAGTCATTCCAATAACAACACCTCGACCCATAGTTTGGGATACAAGGCTACTTGCCCCTGCTATTTTTTCTACATTTGTATTGTCGGCATAACCTGACAACAATGGTGTTTCGGTATAAGAGGCAACGCCACTAAATGGCACTTTAGTTTCAAGCATTAAATCTGTTCTATTTTTAAATAACGGAATGGTTTCGTTACTTAATCCAAATGTTAACGGGTGGCTTAGATCTAGTTTAGCTTCAAAAAATGCACCTGCCACACGTTGCTTGCCACCTAAGGCTTCTTTATCTGAAAAGACCAGCTCTTCGGCATTAAAACGTTTGAACATTTCACTTTGCGAAATAGTATCCACGCGTAATAAGCTCTGTTGCGCTAACCATAAAGCTGCGCGTTTTTGACCCCAAATAATACCGCCTTGTTTAGCAAATTCTTTTAAATCATCGGCTAAGCTTTCGTCTTTTTTAGAGTAACTACCGTCTGTTAATACCACATGCGTGTATTCAGTCAAATCAACATAAGGTAGGCGACTTTTTTCAACAATGGTGGGAGAGAAACCAACATGACTATCAAGCAAGTACCATGTTTCGCCCACTTCATATAGATTGGTACCCGGTCCGCCTACCAATAACACTTTCGGTAAGGTGACAGGCATCATTAAACGACTACCAAGATCGATCCCCGAAGCGGTCAAACCACTTTTTATCGCATAAGTTGGTACCGGAAATTTAACTAATGCTGCGGCCAGCTTTTTTTGCCAGCCTTGTGTTTGGATACCAGCATGGATCAGCATAGTGCCTGCAGCAAATTGTTTGTTTTGGAATTTACCTTTTACTTGGGCGTCGGCACTAAAGGTTTTTAACGCAGAGCGCACTTTTATACCGTCATTTAGTAAATGATAAACCAAGGCCGGCGCGTTAAAGTCGTGCCAGTCAATCGCGATACTATAAGCGTTGCTTGGCAATTCCTTATCGGCATTCATGTTTTGTAAAGGTTGTCTCCATGCCGTTTTTTCAAGCTTTAATTTTCTTGCTGATTTCACTTTTTCAAATTCGATATTAAAGGCGTAAGCTAAGTTCCAGCTTGATACATCATAAAAGGTATTGTCGTTAAACGAGGTTTGTGTAGAAAATACTGATTGTATTAACCTTACTTGTGGCTGATTTAACGGTATAAAAACAGAATCCGCCTTACTTACTAACTTATCATTTAATTTTGTGTCTTCACGAAGCGGATAGGCATTAATATTATGTTGTTTAAGTAAACTCAGCAGCTTGTTAAACCGTGTTTTGTCATGAGTTTCTGTTAACAAGTAACCATCATAGTTTGCCGATTTGACTAACTTTTTAACGCTATCTTTAAACTCATCTTGAAACGCTTTTAGTTTATCTGCGTTATTCAAACTGCCTTCCAGAGTTGAGAAGGTCGACATAACCTGATGCTTTACCGTTGTTGGAAAGTCTAAGTCACCATTAATGGACTCTTGAATATGACCTCGGCTTGATGCTTGCTCAAACAAAATCCCGATACTGCCGTGCAAGTCTGGGTAGGTTGAGCCTTTTCCTGCATAAAAATCATCGAAGGCTTCTTCGGTAAAATATAATTTATTCGCCTCATCAAATGCTTTGGCATGATAAGTCGCTAACTCTTTGGTCAAGCTTACGTTTTTATCTGGTGTTAATGGGTTTTTCCTTGATGGGATGCCAGGCTGGAAGAAAAACGAACTGTTCGTACCCATTTCATGATGATCGGTTAATACATGTGGACGCCATTGCTGATATTCGGCAATACGCGCTTGAGATTCTGGATGTTGAAGCAATAACCAGTCACGATTCAAATCAAACCAATACTGATTTACTCGACCACGGATCCAACCTTGAATGTGTTCACGATTATTTGGATCTTTGTTGATGTTTTTACCTTTATGTTGATTTGCCCATAACGCAAATCGACTTAGGCCATCTGGGTTAAGGCTAGGGTCGATAATTATTATCATGTCATTTAAATACGCCTGAACCTGCTTACTATTGGAAGCCGCTAAATAATAGGCCACCAGCAATGATGCGTTACTGCCCGACGATTCGTCGCCATGAACACTGTAATTCAAGTTAACGATTAATGGCGCTGACTGACTATTCGACTCGTTTTTTTCATTGTTGTAGAAATAGCGTGATCGTTGCTGTTTTAATTTTTCTAATTCTTGATGGCGATTAGGGTGTGTGATGGTTACATGCAACAACTCACGATGCTGATGAGAAAAACCAATCGTTTTAACAGAAACTCTATCACTTGCGGCAGCTAATGCTTTGTAATACGAAACCAGTTGGTCGTGACGAACATGCCACTCTCCAACTTGATAGCCTAAAATTGACTCTGGCGTTGGTACATTTTTGTCGAACTGCTCGTTCGGTAGGTAAAAGCTAATGTCTTTTTTTAACGACGTTGAGGCAACCGCACTTGCGATCGATACAACGAAGAACAGCGCTACAGTTAGCAAGGAAATTATTTTTGTCATTGTGTTTTGTCGTCACCATTTTTCTTTTAATACGCTAAACATATCAATTAAGTACACGAAACAACAAGTCTGTCTAAACTTTAGTCGTTGAATCGCAGTATTTAGGGGTTTATTTGTTCAGATTTGCCCTCACATAGAGACTAGGAAAAGTCGTCAAGGTTGCAGTAAATAAGCGATAGACGTATCATTGCAAATAACCGAGTAAATTAGTCAGATATTAATTATGATAAAGATTTCAGAAGCGGCTCAACAACACTTTGTAAAGTTGTTAGATACGCAAGCACCAAACACAAGAATTCGTGTATTTGTAGTAAATGCAGGTACAAGTAGCGCAGAATGTGGCGTTAGTTATTGCCCTGAAGACTCTTTAGAGCCAGAAGACAAAGTGATTCCATATAATGGCTTTGAAGCGGCAGTAGACGAAGAAAGTCAGCCATTTTTAGAAGATGCTGAAATTGATTTTGTTACTGATCAAATGGGTTCACAATTAACGCTAAAAGCCCCTAATGCTAAAGCTCGTAAAGTATCGGATGATGCACCTTTAAAAGCACGTTTACAGTACTTTATAGAATCTGAAGTTAACCCAGGCCTCGCAAGCCACGGTGGCCATGTAAACTTGGTTGAGCTTACAGAAGATGGCACAGTGATACTTCAGTTTGGCGGTGGTTGTAATGGCTGTTCTATGGTTGATGTAACGCTAAAAGATGGCATCGAAAAGCAGATGTTACAACAATTTGAAGGTGAAGTGACTGGTGTTAAAGACATCACTGAGCATCAGGCTGGCGAGCATTCTTATTACTAATCCTTGATTAGCTATTTAGATGAATAAACCTGATAAATTACAGCGAATACTAGTGCGACGAGGCGAGAATCCTCAGCGTAGTGTTCGCTTTTTTTTAGCGGGTTTATTTTGCTTTGTGCTTGGCATTGCAGGTCTTTACTTAGGGGCAAGTGCGTGGATTTGGTGGCAAATACCGGGCATCGCACTAATGATCATTGGTGTTTTAGTGACGCTCTATGGTTATGTTGGCATCGTTGCTAACCGCCTTGCGTTCTTTCGTCATCAAGCGCAATTAAATAAAGAAAAATACAAACACCTAGAGTGACCTTCGTAACATAACTCCTTGAGATACTCCTCTGGCTAACATAAAGCTTGTAAAAGCACCCCACAATACGTGGTTACTAAAAATAGACTCGTATTGACTAAATATTAAAATCACCGAGAAAAACACCAACGCTGCAATCAGCATGCTATTTCTCATTTTTTTATCCCAGCCAAGACCAACAAAAACACCATCAAACAAGAAACTGAGAAAGCAGCTCATCGGCATTATAACTATCCAAATATGATAATCTGCTAGTGCTAATTTTAATGAGTTAATATCGGTTAGCATCCAGATGATTAAGTCTACGGTCAAAAAATAAAATACGGTGTAAGCAAGCGCAAAACAAAAACCAATTTTTATGCCTTGCACTATATAAGCGACTAGTCGCTTTTGTTTTTTTTGACCTAAGCTATTTCCAACTAATGACTCTAAAGCAAAAGCCACACCGTCTAAAGAAAAACTAATAAACAAAAAGAACTGCATTAGTAGTGAATTTATGGCGACCGTTTGACTGCCAAATTGCGTGGCGTAAATAGTCATAAATGATAAACAGGCTTGCAGTAGTGCACTGCGAGCAAATAAATTGCCGTTCATTTGGAGTAATTTGAGCCAGCCCTTTAAAATTGCCTGCTTCTTTAATAACACCAATTTAAGCTCAGGCAATATTAGATATAGGATCATCGCCAGCTGGACAATTTCGGCTAATATCGATGCATACGCCACTCCGGCAACGCCTAGCGACAACACAGGTACAAACAATATGTCCGCAAACAAATTAACAAGATTGCAGACAATCAGTGCTTTCAAAACCCATTTAGTTTTACCAGAGCCGATCAAAAATCCTGTTAATGCCATATTTGCTAAAACGAACGGTGCCGCCCAAATACGAATATCAAAATAGGTTTTAGCCGCCTCGTAAGTTGCTTGCATTGAGAGATCATCACTTGATAACCATTGCAATAAACTAAATAACGGTGATTGGAGTAAAATGAGTAATAATGCCAATATAAAACTTAGCAATAATGCTTGGTACAGATGAGTCACTGCCAACACAGGTGATTTCTCTCCCCTCGCCTTTGCAACTAAGCCTGTTGTCGACATTCGTAAAAAGCCAAGCAACCAAAAAATGACGGAAATAAATAAGCTAGCTAACGCTGTGCCCGCTAAAAAATGACTATCTGGTAAGTGACCTATTACGGCAGTATCAACAAATCCCAACATAGGAATGCTAATATTTGCTAGAATCATGGGCCAAGCTAAATGCCAGATTTTTATATTAATGCGGGTACCTGACCACGCAGAGGATTGAAAAAGAGATATCATATGAAACATTTACTATTAAAACCTATTGGGTTTACTTTATTTTTAACCGCCCTTTTGAGCTCTCTTTGGCATCAGAAAGTAACAGCAGCAACGGTAGTACTGTACCACCATGTGAGTGAGAGTACTCCTAAATCTACAAGTGTCTCTCCAGAACAATTCGAAGCACACTTAACAATGATTGAAGAGTTAGGTTTAGAGGTCGTTCCCCTCACAACAATCGTAAATGCGATTAAATTACAGCAACCTGTGAATAAAAATTGGATTGCCATTACATTTGATGATGGATTTAGAAATGTCTATGACACTGCTTTTCCGATGCTTAAAAAACGCAACTGGCCTTTTACCGTGTTTGTAAATCCATTAATGGTAAAACCAAGCAAACTATATATGGATTGGTCACAGCTAAAAACCTTAACGGAACATGGTGTCGACATCATGAATCACACACTTGAGCATGAAAATTTAGTTCAAGATGGCCTTTCTCTTCAACAAATTGAGACTAACTTATTAGTTGCTGAGGAAATGATCAAAGAGCAGCTAGGCCAAAACCACAAAATGGTAGCGTATCCTTTTGGTGAGTATTCTGATCAGATAAAAGGCGTTTTAAATAAGCTTGGTTTTGTCGGTTTTGCACAACATTCTGGCGCAGTTGGAAACAATAGCGATTTGTTAGCACTCACTCGCTTTCCAGCCAACGGTATTTATGCAAACCCAAAAACTCTTAAAGCGAAATTAAAAAGCTTAGCATTTGATATTGAAAGTCAAACGCCAACAGAAACGCTTATTAGTAATATCGATAATATACCTGAACAACAAGGTCCTCTATGGCAAGTAAAATTGGCAAATAAAGACTTTTACCAGAGCCAATTAGCGTGTTTTATTACGGGTCAATCAGGCGCAGTAAAGCCAACTTGGAAATCAGAACTAGAATTTGAAATTGCCGCACCTAAAACCCTACAAACAGGGCGAGTTAAGTACAATTGTACCGCGCCTTCCATAAACAACAGTGGTCGCTTTTATTGGATGAGTAAATTATGGATAACCTTACCAGACGATATGGCGACTAACGTTAAATCTAAGTACGAAACCGAAAATTAGAATTTATTTACACTACTCGGGTCGCTAATTCAGCTAAACGGTTAGCGATCTTGTTTAAAGGGAGCTCTTGCATACCAGCTCCTAATTCTTTGGCCGCGCGAGGCATACCATAAACCACACTCGAACTTTCATCTTGCGTGATGGTGTAAGCGCCAGATGCCTTTAAATTAAGTAAACCTTTGGCGCCATCGGCACCCATACCAGTTAAAATTACGCCTGTGCTGTATTTCCCCATATATGCGGCAACAGAATCAAAAAGCACATCAACAGCTGGTTTGTGGCGGTTAACCGGCTCTGAATCGTCCAGCTGACAAAACAATTTACTGCCTCTTTTTAACACCGTTAAGTGTTTATCTCCAGGAGCAATATAAATATTGCCTGGTTCAATAATTTGACCATGTTGGGCCTCGTGCACCGACATCTGGCACACTTTGTCTAGGCGTTCTGCATAGGTTTTACTAAAGACCGGCGGGATATGTTGTGTCACCACAATAGGGCAAAAATTGGCTGGTAAATTAATGACAACGTCTTTGATTGCTTCTGTGCCACCAGTGGATGCGCCAATCGCAATTAAGTGGTTTTTTCTAAACTCAAGGTTTTGACTGGGAATAACAGGTGGTGTTGCACTGTCCCGTTTTCTAGCTCTCAATATTTGGCTAAGATTTACATTGGCTGCGGCTCTAATTTTGTCTCTTAGAATATCGGCATAACGGCTTAAGCTGTCTTGAACGTCAACCTTTGGCTTCTCTAAAAAATCAACAGCGCCAATAGACAAGGCTTCAAGGGTAATGGGCGCGCCATCGGCGGTTAAGGTTGACAACATAACCACAGGCATTGGCCGTAATCTCATCAGGTTTTTAAGAAAAGTTATGCCATCCATTTTAGGCATTTCAATGTCTAAAGTGAGCACATCTGGGTTGAGTAGTTTAATTAAATCACGCGCTTGAAACGGATCCTCCGCTTCACCCACTACCGTCATGTCCTGAGATGCATTAATTATCTCAGTCAGAATCATCCTAATTAATTTAGAGTCATCGACGATTAATACCTTGATCATTAACTTACCTTTTAAAACAATTCTATGTCTGATTGAGCATGTAAAGGCGTCTCAATCACGGATTGGTACTTCACTTCACGCAGTTTGATTGTGTCGTTGTGCATACTTTGTAAACGTTTAACCATGCATCGCCCCTCAAGCGGGTAAAATAGGATTTTACGTGGCCATGGACCGCCAACATCAGAACCCAGCATTGGTAATTCTTCTTTGGCAATAAACTCCTTAGCAAACGAAATATTCTGATCACCGATTGGCGTTTGCATATCCTTAATAATATTACCGCCACCAAATAGCTTTACTTTCATTCTATTACGGTGACCGCCATGTTTAATAATTTCATTGATAAGGCACTCCATCGCCCAAATGCCATACCGACAGCTGTAGCTATCGTGAAATTCCCATTTATTTTGGCTATGGTCATTCCCTTTTAGTGGCAACATAAAATGATTCATACCACCAACTCCAGCAACCTCATCCCATATACATGCTGAAATACAAGAGCCTAAAACCGTAGCAATCGCTTCATTTTGTTTCGTTACATAAAACTCGCCGGGCAATATCTTCGCAACGACTATATTGCGACTCGTATCAACATATCGTTTGATCTGTTCAAAGCCAGGAAGAGTAGGCGTAAATAAGGGAGTTGTCACGGCATTAACTTCTGATAGATATTGTGACCTAAGCCTTTATATTGCTTGTTTTCACGTCCCATAGATTCTGAGTGACCTAATATTAAATAGCCACCTGGCGCCAGTAACTCGGCATATCGGTTAAAAAGACGAATTTTCGTTTCGTGATCAAAATAAATAATAACGTTGCGGCAAAATATAACATCAAACGGGCCTTTCATTGGCCACTCGTGCAATAAATTAAGCTGTTTGAAACTGATATCTTTTTTTAAAATATCTTTCACTTTATAACGATTGCTATTGCCATCCGTCAAAAAGTATTTTTTTAAGTTGGCAGAGTCGACACCCGACATCTGACTTTCTGAATACACACCTTCTCGAGCCGTCGCTAGAACATTTGTATCTAGGTCAGTTGCTAATACCTTAAAATCCCAATTTGTTGGAATTTTATTACCTATACACATCGCAATAGAGTAGGGCTCCATTCCTAAAGAACATCCGGCAGACCAAATACGAATGCGATGGTCGTCTTTATGTCTAGCTATCATCTCGGGCAATGCCGTATTTTTTAAAAACTCAAAATGATGATTTTCTCTAAAAAAAGATGTGAGATTAGTGGTAATTGAGTTTATAAACTCGCCAAATTCCTGTTCCTTGTTGTCATTTAGGTAGTTAATATATTCCGCAAATGTCGTCATGTTCAACTTTCGAACACGTCGAGATATTCTGGCGTATACCATGTCTTTTTTCTGCTCCGACAATACAATGCCACATGCCTCGTAAACACTTTGGCTGATAAAGCTGTAATCCTTATCAGTCATTAGGAACTCTTTATTTTCCAACTACCTACTCCTTTTACGTTACGATGGAAACCTCACTATCTATCGGTTTTAGCTAAAACTCCTGCCACTCCTCATCGCTTGACGAAGGTGTCGGTGATACCGGCGATTTAATATTGAGCTGATTCTGGTTGTCTGCATTGGCTGGGCCAGCGTTATTGGATATTTGTGGCATACGTCCCTGCTGAGAGTCGGACAGCTTAAAGAAGCTCAGTAATTCTCTCATTGAACGAGCTTGCTCAGACATAGACTCGCCGGCCGCTGATGCTTGTTCTACTAGTGCCGCATTTTGTTGCGTCATCTCATCCATTTGCGAGACGGCTTTGTTTACTTGCTCAATGCCTGATGTTTGTTCTACCGACGCAACACTAATATCACCTATCGTGTCGTTTACTTTTCTCACCGCCATTACTATTTCTTGTAACATTTCACCCGACTGATTAACTAAAGCAGTGCCGTCTTCTACTTTTGATACTGAGTCTCTAATTAAGTCTTTAATTTCTTTTGCGGCCGCTGCAGAACGCTGTGCGAGATTACGAACTTCACCCGCTACCACAGCAAAACCTCTACCTTGTTCACCGGCTCTAGCAGCCTCAACGGCAGCGTTTAATGCAAGTAGATTGGTTTGGAATGCGATTTCATCTATCACGCCAATGATGTCAGCGATTTTTTTACTTGCTTCGTTTATTTCCGCCATGCTTTCAACAGCGCGACCGACCACACTGCCACCCGACTCTGCTTTACTCGCCGCTTCTTCCGCTAGATCGTTGGCCATTTGCGCATTATCAGCATTTTGTCTTACCGTTGCGGTCATCTCCTCCATGCTTGATGCGGTTTCTTCAAGCGAAGATGCTTGCTCTTCAGTTCGCTGACTCAAGTCCGCGTTACCTTGCGCGATTTCTTCCGCCCCCGAAGACACTGTCGTAGCTGAACGATCGATTTGACCAATAACCTCGGTCAATTTATCTACCGTTGCATTGGCGTCTTGCTTTAATTTGTTAAATAAACCCTGATACTGCTTTTCAATTCGTCGCGTTAAGTTACCGTGCGCTAAGGCTTCAAAAATATTGACCGTATCTTGAATAACCCCTTCAGCAATACCAACGACTTGGTTTAAGCCCACGGAAAGTTGCTTAAAGAAACCTTCTTTGTCCGCTTCTGATATACGTACGGTTAAATCACCGTTAGTAGCTGCATTAATAACATTCGCTATTTCACCTTGAATATTCATTTCTTCTGTTTTATCTATCCACTCAACAATAGTGCCAAGGCGGTTGCCTGCCGAGTCAAACCAAGGAGAAGCGAACAGTTCAAACGTTAAAACACCCACTGTTATATTAGTTTGATACGGTTCTGCTAATTTTTTCAGCATGCTACGTTGATGAGATGCATCTTTATGAAAGTCATCAACACAAGTACCAATGAGGCTATCAACATTAAAATTACTTAAAACCGTCTTTAATTGCTTTTCTCTCTTTCTAAACATTTTGATGACTTCATTGTTCATATAAACAATTTCTAAGTCATTATTTGCTATCATCACGTTGGCTTGGCAAAGTGTTAATGCTTGTGCCAAATTAGCCGCTTTTTTAGCATCTTCTTCAAGCTTCTTTTGCTCGGTTATGTCTGTAGCGTACTTAACCACCTTGAGTGGTTTCCCATCCAAATCAAGTATTGGGTTGTAAGATGCTTGTATCCAAACCTCTCGACCACCTTTCCCAATAAGCTTATATTCACCGCTATCAAATTCACCACGATTTAACTTTGCCCAAAAGTCTTTATATTCTTGACTTTGTGCAACACCTTCTGGTGCAAACATACTATGGTGGCGACCTTTGATTTCATTCAAGGTATAACCGAATGTGTTTAGAAAGTTATTATTTGCAGTTATGACGGTTCCGTCTAGTTCAAACTCAACAACCGCTTGAGACTTGTGAATGGCTAGCAATTGCTCGTTTGACTCAGAGGCTTTTTTCTTTTCTGCAGTAACATCAGTCGCATATTTGACGACTTTAAATACTTTATTTGTGCTATCCATAACTGGGTTGTAGGTAGCTCGGATCCATATGTCTTCACCACTTTTTGTAAAACGCTTAAATTCATTCGATTTAAACTCACCTCTAGCTAGATCTTGCCAAAACTTACGGTATTCATCACTCGCCGCATAATCTCGATCAACAAATAAGCTGTGGTGCTTCCCTTGAATTTCCTCAAGGCTATAACCCACCACATTTAGGAAGTTGGTATTGGCCGTTTTAATCGTACCATCAGGTTTAAACTCAATTACCGCTTGAGACTTACTTAACGCCTCAAGGACCAACTTTTCTGTCGAACTTGACGTACCTATTAATTTGTTTAACAAACCCATACCATCACCTGCCTCGTTATATTGATAACACTTTTTCTAAGTCCAAAAGTACAACCATTTTGTCGCCTACGTTAATTAGGCCTTCTATATAATTTTTTGTTTCTGAGTCACCCACATCAGGTGCCTTTTTGGCATTCTGTTTTTCAATGTTATAAACATCTGATACCGCATCAACAACAATGCCCATGATCTTGCTTTTTTGCCCTATTAACACTTTTACAATAATGATGACCGTTAGATCGTTGTACTCCACCTTTTTAAGGTTAAACCTAAGCCTCAAATCGACAACAGGTACAACAGTTCCCCTCAAGTTAATCACTCCTTTGACGTAATTTTCGGCGTTAGGAATGCTCGTCATTTTTTCCCAGCCTCTAATTTCTTGTACAGACAGTATTTCTATTCCGTACTCCTCGTCATCCATCATAAATGTTAAATATTGAACTAAATCTGCATCATTTGAGGTGTGTTCGTGCTTTTCTATGATTACTTCATTCATGTCACACCGCCTCCGACAAAGGCTTTTCAAAATCTAAACCTGCTTGACCTGCTTTTTTAAGCCCAGCCATTTTAACAACACTTGAAATATCGATAATTAAAGAGATGCTACCGCTACCTAAAATGGTCGCGCCTGATATGCCATCTACTTTTTTATAATTATCTTCAAGACTTTTAATAACAAACTGTTGTTGTGCCAGCAGTTCATCAACTAATAACCCTACTTTTTCGTTATCACTTTCTACAACCACTAACAAACCGTCTTTAAGTGACTGGCAGGCTTCGGGGTGATTAAACAGTTGGTGCATACGTAAGATAGGAATATATTCTTCGCGAAGCCTTAATACGTCGATGCCTCCGCCAACCGAGTTAACTTTACGTATATCTATTTGCAACGACTCTACTATTGAGACTAAAGGAATGATGTAGATATGGTCGCCAACTTTGACCAACTGACCGTCTAGAATTGCCAGTGTTAGTGGTAATCGAATCGTAAAAGTAGAACCAAACCCGGGCTCAGAAACAACCTCAACCGATCCATTTAATGCGTTGATGTTGCGTTTAACCACGTCCATGCCAACGCCTCTACCAGAAATATCGCTGACCTCATCTGCGGTAGAAAAACCTGGCTGAAAAATAAGCTCATTAATCTCTTGATCAGATAAATTCGCGTCCTCTGGGATTAAACCATTTTGAATCGCTTTACTTTTTATCTTTTCGGTATTTAGACCTCGACCATCATCAATGATTTCAATAACGATGTTTCCACCTTGATGATACGCATTAAGTATTACTTGCCCTACTTCACCCTTGCCAGCGGCAATACGTTCAGCGGTAGTTTCTAAGCCATGGTCAAGCGAGTTTCGGATTAGGTGCACCATAGGATCTGAGATTTTTTCCATCACAGTTTTATCAAGCTCAGTACCTTCACCTTTAAGAACTAAGTCTACCTGTTTATCAAGCTTTTGAGAGATGTCTCTGACTAAACGAGGGAATCTTGAAAACACAAAGCTTATTGGTAACATCCTGATCCGCATCACATTTTCTTGCAAATCACGGGTGTTGTGGGCAAGTTGTGCTAAACCTTCGCGCAAGGCTAATAACTTAGCGTGATCAAAGTCTTCACCTTCACCAAGCTCATTTAACATAGCTTGCGTAATAACGAGTTCACCCACCATGTTAATAAGTGAATCCACCTTATCTGTGCCAACTCGAATAGAGCTAGACTCCTGTTTTGTCGATTCATTTTTATTAACAGAGGGTTTGGTGTTTACTGGTCTAAAGTCACCATCTTTGAGTCTGTTTTTATCATCAGATATAGGTTTGTTTTTAAGTTCTTCGGGCGTCGATTCTTTAGACGTAGATACGACAGGTTCTGTAACTGTATCTAATTCACGAGGCGGAGCAGGCGGTGCAGTCGCATTTACCTCTTCATCCGGCGCGACCTCATCACCAAATTGAGCAACGAGCTTAATGCTAATCTCAGCATCATCTTCTACCCATTCAAATATACTTTTAATTGCCTCTTCGTCACTGGTTGTATCAAGCGAGATAGTCCAGCCTAAGTAACAGTCATCAGGTATCAAATTACTTAATTCTGGTACGTTATTTATGTTTGCCTGGACAGATAACTCTCCGTGCTCCCGCAAATCTTCAAATATGAACAGAGGCTCGTTGCCAGTTTTAAAAACATGAGGTTCTGGTACAAAGGTAATTTCAAAGAAGTTTGTTAACTGTATCTTGTGCGGACTTTCATCCGGTTGCGCTTCCGGTTGTGCCGCAGAATTGCTATCTGTTTGATTCTCCGGTGATGGCTGTGATGTATTGTCACTATTAAGAATATTCTCAAATTTGATTCTCAGCTCATTTGCTTCTTCCGACTCCTGAGGTGCATTATTTTGAATGGCCGCCAGCATATTTCTTAAACAATCAATGGACTTAAGCATCAAGTCAACGTGATTTGACTCTAATGCACGTTCACCATTTCTGATTTCATCAAGAAGTGTTTCGATAACATGCGTGAAGTTTGCAATCGCATTAAAGCCAAAGGTGCCACTGCCACCTTTGATTGAATGGGCCGCTCTGAATATGTTATTGATTATTTCACTGTCTACATCGCCTGGTTCCAAGTTAAGGAGCTCAGATTCCATAGTCTCTAGGCCTTCAAAACTTTCATCGATGAAGACTTCGTAAAATTGGGAGAGATCTATACTCATACTCAGGTCTACCTATTAGTAAAACAGAACTATCGAGCTACTTTTTTTATAACCGTTAACAGTTGTTCGGGATTAAAAGGCTTAACAATCCAACCAGTTGCCCCGGCAGCCTTACCCTCGCCCTTTTTATTGGCTCCAGATTCTGTTGTTAACATTAAGATAGGTGTAAATTTAAACTGTGGTAGTTGCCTCAAGTTTTTGACCAATTCTATGCCGTCCATATTAGGCATATTCACGTCTGATATTATCACATCAAACTCTGCATCTTTTGCAACTGCCAGTGCTTCAACGCCGTCTTTTGCCTCTGTCACATTGTAGCCGGCATTTTTCAAAGTGAAGCCTACCATCTGCCTCATTGACGCTGAGTCATCAACGGCCAAAATCTTTTTCATAAAATCACCTTCCCCACAAAGCTAAATTTTTAATCTGGTAAATTAAGAAACTCTTTTACTCCAAGCTGTTGCGCTATATTCGATAAAACAGAGCTCTTGCCTTGCCATGAAATAGCGTTGTTAGTTGCAGAAAGAGACTTTTGCAACGCACACAACACTTGAATGGAAGCCGTATCGGCATCATTCACTTCGCTAATGTCTATACAGATTTTCTGGTCTGTAGACAAAAGATTGAGAAGTGATGCGCTGAGTTGTTCAGCTTCACTGATATGTAATTTCGATGCTAATTTCATCTGCTCAATAGCGTTTAGTAAAAATCGTTTAATTTTAGCCTAGTAGGAAATATTCAGATTTCCAGATAATTAAATTTATTACCGATTTTTATTTTACTGAGATGAGCTTAAAGTCTTCTAACATTGTGGTGGGATTAATGGAGGGAACCTGGCCTAATTCAACTTCAGGTTTAAACATAGCGTGAATTTCACCCTGTGGATTAATGAGTACAACTGAACCGCTGTGATCAACGTAATAACCGTCTTCGACCTCTGCCGGCGGGATGGAGTACATCAAACCAAGGTTGCGAACGAATGGATATAGAGCCTTGTGTTCAGCTCGTAACCCTAAAATAGATTGATGAAAGTAATTGGTATAATCCCTTATATTTTCTACTTTATCTCTTTTTGGATCGACGGATAAAAACAACACTTGAGTATTGGGAGCAACTTCTTCAAGTTGAGGTATCAAGCCACTTAGTTTCATCATGGTTGTTGGGCAAACATCAGGGCAAGACAAATAACCTAAAAACAAAAAGCTCCACTTACCCTCTAAATCACCATTAGAAAAGGACGCGCCAGTTTGCGTTGTTAGCACAAAGTCATCGATAGCTCTCGGTTGTTTATACAAGTGAGTTTGTTCTGAAACCCCTACTTCTTGTTCAACAGAAAAGTAAACGCCCGCTGAGAATGCCATAAGCGCCAATATTGCTATTAAAAAAATCTGAGTCTTTTTCATGTTTTAAAATCTAATGATGTAAAAGTGATCAACTAACAAAGCAACAAATAAAATAAGTAAGTGCCAAATTGAAAACTTAAAAGTATCCATTGCAATGTTTTTATCGTCTTTGACTTTTAATTGCCATGCATATTTAAGAAAAATAAGATTGAGTATTGTACTGGAAACTAAATAAATTAGCCCCGTCATCGCGATTAAATAAGGTAAAAAGCAGACCAAAGTTAGTAATATTGTATAAAGCACAATCGCATTTTTAGTAAACGCTAGACCATGGGTTACAGGCAGCATTGGAATATTAACTCGCGCATAGTCGTCTTTTCGATGAATAGCCAACGCCCAGAAGTGTGGTGGAGTCCAAGTAAATATGATCATGACAAGTAAAAATGCGTTTGGGTGTAATTCTCCAGTCATGCTAACCCAGCCTAATAACGGTGGCATAGCACCGGCTAATCCACCAATTACAATATTTTGTGGCGTGAGTCGCTTCAATACTAGGGTATATACAACAGCATAACCAAATAAACTCGCTAATGTTAACCAAGCCGATAATGGGTTGACCGCGGCATACAAAATCACAAAACCAAGCACAGCCAAGGCAAACGAAAAAATAATCGCTTGTTGATTTGAAACCCGCCCTTTAGCAATCGGTCTATTGTACGTACGTGCCATTTTGGCATCTATTTTTTGATCTACTATGTGATTCATGGCCGCAGCGGCTGCAGATAAAAACCCAATCCCAATTGACGACACCAATAGCAAATCAAGCGCGGGCCAGCCAGGTTGCGCTAACACCATTCCAACAATGGCCGTAATCACCAACATAAATACGACTTTTGGTTTAGTTATTTCATACAAGTCTTTTAACAAACCGGTAAAAGACGAAAACGAGCTATTTATAGTATTAATGTAAGGCATGATTACGCTCCTTGTTGTACTAAAATGCTGCTATCTGGGCTAGTAGACGGCGCCGATTGATTAAAGTGTGCCTGCTGCTGTAGCTTTCTTTGGCGATGTAGGTAATGCCACAATACAAGCAAACTTGCCATTAACATCAAACCAACAAAGTTATGTGCGACGGCGACATACAGTGGTAAATGAAAAACAACATTCGATATACCTAATGAGATTTGAACCGCTGTTATCAGCGTTATCACAATTGCAAATGGCCGTAATTGAATTTGTTTATATAGACTAATGACCAGTAACAAAAGAAACGCAGTAACAACCATGGCTCCTATTCGGTGAAGAACGTGAATTGTCATTCTTGCTTCATAAGGGAAGACGCCATATTCATAGTCTTCAAATCCGTGCGGCACAGATAATGCGCTATCTAGATCAAACTTCTGTTGCCAACCAGGCTCACAAATAGGTAAATCTGTGCAAGCCACTGCCGCATAATTGGCAGCGGTCCAACCGCCAAGCGCAATTTGAAGCACAACTAATAAAAAGCCAACTTTGACAAAATTTCTTAGCAATGTCGTAATCTTTATTGAGGCAGGAATGTCATGCAGAATATCTTGTTGGCTTAAACACTGTGATCGCAGTTTCAGCGTCAATAGCAATATTAAACAAAAGGTCGTAAAGCCACCTAAAAGGTGTCCCATTACAACAAGCGGCATTAGATTCATAGTTACGGTTAACATGCCCAATACGGCTTGAAAACTGACTGTAGCTAGCAGCAATCCGGTTAATTTCACATGCTGCCGAGCTTTTATGCTCAGTATAAACATAGCTAATACAAACAAGCCTAAAGCACCCGCAAAATAGCGATGAACCATTTCATTTCGCGCTTTATGATATTCAACGGGACGTTCAGGAAAGGCGGCTTCGGCGTGTTCTATATGTGCGGCTTCTGTTGGAACAGTTAAAAAACCATAACATCCAGGCCAATCTGGACAGCCTAAACCAGCATCAGTAAGTCGTGTGTAAGCGCCCAATACAATGACGACACATACCATTAACAAAGACAGTAGTGATAGCTTATAACGAAAATTTAACATCAGAGCCCTTCTTATTTTTATTATTGGGGTGTTCAATTATTAACCCATACGAGCATAATTTAATAGCTTTTTCAAATCAGACAGGATGTCTTTGCTTGTCTTTATCGTATTGTCCCGGTCAGCGCTTCCTTGGTAACGAAGGATGACTTTACCCATAGGATCAATTACATAAATATAGCCGCCACTTAGGTCGGTATTATTTGCTGAATAGGTCTTTGTTGCCGGGTAATTGTTTAAAGGTAACGAGTCCGTTAACACCCATGCATTAACGCGTTTTTGAAGCTTACCTAAAGCAAGATAAGTTTGGTTTAGTCCGTACAATTGTTCTTCGCAAAAGCTATCACACTGTTGAGTTTGCGGTTGATATACAATGCTCCACATGGGGGTTTCTGTTTTAATTTTAACCACCACTTCTTTTTGCAAAAACTCGCCTTTGTTGGTTGCGGCTGGCGTGTACCATCCCATTTTTAAAACCAAATATGCTAACACTAGCGGCACGGTGGCCATTGCTACAAATATTCCAAAAAAAGACTTAGACTTCATTGGTGTTCCTTCTCTTTAACTATGTTAGTACTACGAACGCTTGCGAACACAAATACAACTAAGCTCGCGAACGCCAACAAAAACCACTGGACCGCATAGGCGATATGTTTCTCAGGAGGCATCACGACCGGTTTATATAACTGTGGATGCCCGGCTACACTATTGGTATCAGCGTATAAAAATACCGGTTTAACGGTCATTCCACTGCTGTATTTAAAATCTACAATCACGTTTACCGACTGAACTCGTTTAGGGAACGTGTCTCCTTCAATAACATCGCTGAGCGTAAATTGTTGAAGATCGGTTGTTTTAAGTAACCCATTAATTTCTAATTCATAGGGCAAGTCAATTGACGGTAATTCTGCGCGTTGCTTTGGTGCCCGCCACCAACCTAAGTTAACCAAGATGATAGTTTCTGATAACTTTACTTGAGCAGGTACTACGACATCGTAGCCAACTTGCCCATTAAATATTTTGTTATCAACTAACCAAACAAAATCTGTTTTCAACTCCAAGTCTAGTTGGGTGGTTTGAAAGTTTAAACTCGCTAACTTTCCTGTGTTTAGTCGAGCTAAAAACTCCGTTTGGCTCACTCGTTCTGCACTTTGTTGCGCTAATAACTCTTGCTTTTGCTTGGCTCGCTCTAATTGCCAAAAGCCTAACTTGCACAAAATCAAAAATACCGTCACAGTAAGAATGATCGACAGAGGTGTGAAACTAAAACGCTTTAATATTTGCATTAACTTTTCATTACCGAACTACAAACGACAAAATTATAGGTAAGACAATGGAATTTATGATTAAAGCCATCATCGTTATATTACTTTTTAGCATCATCTTTAACTTGTTTAAGGCGATGTTTACTATGTTAAAAGGCGATGAAAATGCACCACCTATGTCTCACTTTATTGGCAGAAGATTAGCCTTTACCGCTGTCCTTATGATCTTGCTGCTAGTATTGTTAGGGCTAGGTATTATTGAACCAAATCCAAGCCCTTACACTAAGGTTTAAACCCACCTATAAGATGTAAACAAAGATAAATAGACACACCCATACAACATCAACAAAGTGCCAATACCAACTTGTCGCTTGAAATCCAAAGTGGTTTTCAGGGGTAAAATGCTCTTTAAGTACAATCCTAAAAAACATAATAATTAACATTATCGTGCCCAACGTGACGTGCAAGCCATGAAAACCGGTTAACAAGAAGAATGTATTACCGTAAATACCACTTGATAACATTAAGCCCATTTCACGGTACGCATGCACATACTCTTCAACCTGCAAGACCAAAAAGATACAGCCAAGTAAAATAGTGACACCCAAGCCAATCTTTAATTGAGTACGTTTATTTTGTTCTAAACCAACGTGCGCGAAGTGCAAGGTAACCGATGATATTAATAAAATTATGGTGTTATATAGAGGCAAACCAGTCCAACCCATTGCTTCTGTTGTTGTGCCATCTGGAGTTTTTATAAGTGGCCAAATTGCCTCAAACGCCGGCCAGAGTACTTCATGAGTACTAACGTTATTACTGGCTCCACCTAACCAAGGTACCGAAAACATTCGTGCGTAGAATAGCGCACCAAAAAAAGCACCAAAGAACATGACTTCAGAAAAAATAAACCAACTCATTCCCTGTTTAAATGAGCGATCCATTTGTGCGCTGTACATCCCTTTCATTGACTCATCTATTACATTTCGAAACCAACCTACCAACATAAAAATGATAGTTAAAATTCCGGCCAGTAATAAATAACCGCTAAAACCAGACTCGCCTTTTGTTACGTCATTAACATAACCACCAGCACCAAATGCAATAAAGAATAAACCCACTGCGCCGACAATTGGCCATGGACTTTGTGCTGGGACGTAATATTTTTGATATTCACTCGACATTTTTTTTGCCCTCTCTGTGAGCATTATTATTCTGAATCAGCAAATAAGTCTGCAAACGCAGACGGTTCTAATTTGTCACTAATATCAAACAATGTGTATGACAGTGTGACAGTGCTATATTCCGGTGGTAGTTCAGGATCAATGTAAAACTGCAAACCTAAGCTTGCTTGTTGACCCTGTTCCAACGGTTGGTGATTAAAGCAAAAGCATTCAATTTTATTAAAATACGTTGCTGCAAGCCCCGGACTTACCGATGGAATAGCTTGTACCACCATGTCGCCTGCTGATTGATTTGAAACTAAAAAGTTAACTTCATGTTGTTCGCCTGGGTGGACTTTAATGCGTTTTACTTCTGGTTTAAAAGTCCACGGTAAATTGCCTTGTGTGTGAGCGATAAACTCAACCGTTACGGTTCGATTCATATCAATGACTGTCGATTGGGTCGCAGCTTGATTACTCGTTTTTCCATTTAAACCGGTAATATCACAAAACACATCGTACAAAGGCACGAGCGCAAAACCAAAGCCAAACATAAAGACAACGGTTAATACCAACTTCTTAATCAGTTTGGTTTGGGCTGTTTTATTCGCTTCATTTACGCTCATATACCTACTCCAGAATACACTCTTCTATTTGATTTTTGGTGGCGTCTCAAATGTGTGATAAGGCGCAGGAGAAGGAACTTCCCACTCTAACCCTTCGGCACCTTCCCAGACTTGGTCAGTTGCTTTTTCACCACCTTTTATGCACTTGTAAACAACTGCAACAAACAGAAGTTGAGATAAACCAAATGCAAAGCCTCCAATACTTATAATCGCGTTAAAGTCAGCAAACTGTGTCGCGTAGTCAGGAATACGGCGAGGCATTCCAGCTAAACCAACAAAGTGCATTGGGAAAAACAACACGTTTACTGAAACTAACGACAACCAAAAGTGTAACTTGGCTAAACCTTCATCGAACATATGACCTGTCCATTTAGGCAGCCAATAGTAGGCACCGGCCATAATGGAGAAGATCGCTCCTGTTACTAGTACATAGTGGAAATGCGCAACCACAAAATAAGTATCATGGTATTGGAAATCCGCTGGTGTAATGGCTAGCATCAACCCTGACAAACCTCCTATAGTAAACAGCACAATAAAGGCAATAGAGAACATCATAGGCACTTCAAACGTTAACGCTCCTCGCCACATAGTAGCGACCCAATTAAAGACTTTTACGCCTGTGGGCACAGAGATAAGCATAGTGAAGTACATAAAGAACAATTCACCGGCTAATGGCATACCAGTGGTAAACATGTGATGTGCCCAAACCATGAATGATAATATGGCGATAGACGCGGTCGCATATACCATAGAGGAATAGCCAAATAAGCGCTTACGACTGAAGGTAGGAACAATTTGAGAGATGATGCCAAAAGCTGGCAAAATCATAATGTACACTTCAGGATGACCAAAGAACCAAAATATATGCTGGAACAATACTGGGTCACCACCGCCGGCTGCACTAAAGAATGACGTCGCGAAATACTTGTCGGTTAAAACCATAGTTACCGCACCAGCTAATACCGGCATAACCGCTATCAGTAAGAACGCAGTAATTAACCAAGTCCAAACAAACAGAGGCATTTTCATGAAGGTCATGCCCGGCGCTCTTAAATTAAAAATGGTTACGATGACGTTAATCGCACCCATAATCGAAGAGATCCCCATGATATGAACCGAGAACACAAAAAACGCGGTACTGTCGCCACTATAGGTCGTTGATAATGGTGCATAGAAAGTCCAACCGAACGCAGGGCCACCACCTTCCATAAATAACGACATAAGTAAAATTAAAAACGCAAATGGTAATATCCAGAAGCTCCAGTTATTCATTCTTGGTAACGCCATATCTGGCGCACCAATCATCATAGGAACCATCCAGTTTGCCAAGCCTACAAATGCTGGCATTACCGCTCCAAACACCATGATTAAACCGTGAACCGTGGTCATTTGATTAAAAAAGTTGGGTTCAACGATTTGTAAACCCGGTTGGAATAGCTCGGCACGAATAACCATGGCCATCGCCCCGCCAATGAAAAACATTAGCAAGGAAAATAAAAGATATAGTGTACCTATGTCTTTATGATTTGTTGTTAACAACCAACGCATAATGCCTTTTGGGGCACCATGGTGTTCATGGTCGTCGTGATGATCTGTTGCACTACTTTCTAAAGAACTCATGACATGCCTCCTTATTGACTTGTTAGATAAGCGTTGATCTGTGCAGCTTGCACTGCATCGCCGGTATTATTACCCCAAGCGTTGCGCTCGTAAGTGACAATAGCAGCTAAGTCTTTTAAACCAAGTTGCTTGCCATAACCTTGCATAGCCGTGCCAGCCTTACCATTCACTACAATGTCAATGTGTGCCCCTAAGTCTTCCAGTGCAATCTTGCTGCCTTTTAATGCAGGGAAAACACCAGGAATACCCTCACCTGAGACTTGATGACACGCGGCACAGTTTGCAATGTAAGCTTTTTCACCAACCGCCATTAACTCGTCGTAAGACATATTCATAGCTAGTAATTTCTGCTCTTCTTCTTTAGCAATGCGCGCCATTTCCACTTCTTGTTTCATCCAAGCGTCAAAGTCACCTTGCTCTTTCGCAATAACCACTATTGGCATAAAACCATGATCTTTTCCGCATAACTCAGCACACTGACCTCGGTATACACCTGGCTCATTTACTTTTGTCCATGCTTCGTTAATAAAACCTGGGTTTGCGTCTTTTTTAACAGCAAATTCTGGTACCCACCATGAGTGGATAACGTCATCTGATGTTATTAAGAATCGTACTTTTTTACCGGTAGGAATAACGAGGGGGCGATCAACTTCTAGGAGATAATTATCTGACTTAGCGCGTTTATTTGCTATTTGCTCGGGTGCAGTTGCCAATAAACTGTAATATTCCAAGTCATGATCAAAGTATTTGTAATGCCACTTCCACTGAGAGCCTGTGACTTGAACGGTAAGATCAGCATCGCTGGTATCTTCCATTTCAATCAGTGTTTTTGTAGCAGGAAAAGCCATACCGATTAAGATGATAAATGGAATCGCTGTCCATATAATTTCAACTTTGGTGCTTTCATGAAAATTTGCAGGGGTTACGCCTTTTGATTTTCGATGATGGAGCATTGAATAGAACATTACCCCAAACACCAAAATCGCTATCACACAACAGATGTAAAAAATGATCATGTGCAAATCATAAACATTTGCACTCACGTCTGTTACCCCTTTAGTAAGGTTAAGACGCATATCATTCGCCATTGCGGAATTAGCAAATACGGCAGTTGGTACCAACCAACTTAATTGCTTAGCAGTCACACAGAATCCTCCATAATGAAAAACAATAAGGGATTCTGTACGACCCAACTCAGTACCAGCCAGGACTTATCGCACAACCTTAGTGCAGCCCTAGACAGTTCTCCCCGAATGTTTTTTAATTATTATTTTTATAGTCCTAAGTTACTTAGCGTAACCCGACGTTGATTTAGATTAATTTTTATTCAACTAAATTAACGTATATCTTTTAACCAAGGAGTGCAAATTTTAATCGATGAAAGAAAGCCAACTGAACATAAAATGAACAGTCGACTTTGGGCAATTAGCTAGAGACTTTTCTTTGGAGGGAGCGCAGAGTTAGCAAAAATAAGGCCTGCAACCAATGACATCAGAATAATTAGCGATTGTTGACCAGCCGTTTCTGCAGAAGCAAAACCTTCACCAGCAATATATGAGTTCAAACTAATGAATGTTTTACTGCCGGGAACGAGAACAATGAGTCCCTGCATGGTAACAATTACTGCTGGCGCATTCGCTAATCGAGAAAACAGATTGCCGTAAATACCGACCATGAACGCGCCTAAAAACGCCCCAATGCCTAAATCAAATGATAGAGCGGCATAATGACTTGACCCATAGGCAATAAAGCCAATGAGCAGTGACCAAACTATATGACGACGTCGAGTTCTAAATGCGATTATAAGAGAACAACCTAATGTGAAAATTGCTAACCATGCCGTCCAAGGTGGTAGCAGCTCAGACTGCACAAACTCAACCTCACCAAACATAAGTTGACCCATTTCCACGCCTACAAACGCACCAAAGTACAGCTTAAATAACATCATTACCGCATCCATGATTTTTGCTGTACCGGATACTAGGTGACGTGCCGACAATTCTTGCAAGCCTATAGTTAAGGCTAGACCTGGAATCAAGACAATAATAGATGACAATACCGCGAGTCGAATATTGATACCCGGATCCAAATAAGCAGCAATTGCACAAGCGCCCATTGCAGACATCATGGCTACTAGTGGCTCTAGCATATTGGCAATGCCTTTTGATCGCTCAGACCACAATATAAATAAGTAAACAACAATACCGAGTAAGCCGGACCATAATGCGTTGTTCCAGCTGGTATTCATTAGCATTGCAAAAGCACAACCCGACAAAGCAAATGAAAAGCCGGTTGCCAAACGCCCATACGGGTTCGGCATAAACTCAATTTCATCGAGGCGCAATTGTGCTTCTTCAACACTTAGTTCACCACCAAGCACCAAATCTACGACATCATCCGTTCGTGATAATGAGCCCATATCAAGATCGCCTGGTTCAACTCGCGCTGCGTGGGTATATTCATCTTCATGACCTTCAGTCCATAATACAAAGGTCATAGACGTTGGCGAAATTATAAATGACGAGCGCAGGCCCAGACCATCGGCAAGCGTCATCAAATGCGCCTCTAATCGATATGCAGGTGTCCCATATTTGTGGAGCATTTTGCCTAAACGAACAATAAACTTTCGTTTCTGCTTAAACGCCTCATGCTGGTCTTGCATTTTAGTCGCCTTTTACATCATTTAATTTAGATTTATCTGAAACCGGCTCAGCAATTAAGTCTAACCGTTCGTGTTCAAAGTCCGAGTGGTTTGGTTCAATTTGTGGCATTTTTTTCGTCACTTTATTTGAGAGCTGATTAAATCGCTCTACTTTACCAGCCAAACCTTGTTTTCCGGCAAGCCCTTTTACAGTCTCATTGTATTGGTTACTAACCGTATTTAATGACTTGCCTAATTTTTGTAGCCGCTCAGCAACAATACAAACTTGGTTGTAAATATCACCGGCACGTAAACTAATCTCTTTTGCCTCAGCGTTACCTTGTTCAATACGCCAAAGGTTTGCGACTGTTTTTAAGATAGGCATTAATGTTGTGTGTGAAACAAGAATTACGTTTTTCTCGTAGCCGTAGTTAAACAAGTCTTTTTTATGCTTTAAAGCTTCAATATAAGCTGGCTCTATAGGCATAAACATTAATACAAAACTTGGACTTCGCAACCCTATCAAGTTCGAATAGTCTTTTTTAAACAAATCATTAATATGATTTTTAATTGCGTTACAGTGTTCATCAAGCGCGCTGTTCATTTCCGCGTCAGTTTCTGCCGCAATCGCCTTATCATAAGCCACCAGCGATACCTTACTATCAATAACAATATGCTTGTCATCGGGTAGTTTAATAACAAAATCTGGTAATCGACGATTTCCCTCTTCATCCACAAGATTCTCTTGTGTATTGTAGTGATCGTCTTTCATTAATCCGGCTAATTGCAGCGTACGTTCTAATTGTATTTCACCCCAGTTACCTGTGGTTTTTTTATCACCTTTGAGTGCCGTTGCAAGGTTGTTCGCCTCACTGGTCATTTGCATACCGACTTCAAGCACTTTTTTTAATTCTGAACTCACCGTCGCCTGACCTTTAATCGACTCGCTGTGAACTTCGTTTACTCGTTTCTGGAAGCCTTCAACTTGCTCTTTGAATGGGCGCAGTATTGCATCTAATTCTGTTTTATTAGACTGGCTAAAGGATTGGCTTTTTTCTTCGAGTATTTTGTTAGCTAAGTTAGCAAATTCCATTTTTAATTGCGTACGTTGCTGCTCGACTTGTGCCTGCTGCTGCTCAAAATGTTGCTGTTTTTCAACTAAGCTCGTTTTTATTTCTGTTAACTCAGAGTTAAGTTGCATCAATTCTTGCTGTTTTGAATGAAGTTGTTGCTGCCATTGAGCACTTTGCTCTTTTTGCTCACTAATCGTTTGATTACGTTCGTTTATGCGGGTTTGTAAACCTTCTACCTCTGACTTTAGCGAGGCGACTTGCTGCTGAGATAATTGCGTTTGGGTTTGGAAGTTTAGTGCACGCTCTTGTTGCTCTTTTACCGCGATTTCCAATTCCGCTACTTTAGCTAAATTTTGTTGCGAGTTTAACGACACTTCTTGTAATTGCATCGACAAGGCTTGTATTTCACTTTTCCCACGAAATACAGCTCTTAACAAGATTAGTAAAACAATAACTAAACACCCGATAACAATATCGGATTGGCCAAATTGGAGGTCAAAATTTTCCACGAATCAAACACTTCTCTGCAAAGTAAATTATTTTGTCATTGTGCCTACCTCACCATAAAAATGGAATGACAAAAGCTGAGTTTGTTTAAATTACTTGAGAATAGCGTTTTTGATTTAGTTGGCTGGCCAAATATCGGTCGAAGGTCATACAAATATTACGAACAAACAGCCTTGCTTTTGGGTTAATGACAATTTCGCTGTCGGAGTAACGTAACATGCCATCTTCTTCAAATGGCACCAGGCTAAGTAACTCTTTTGAAAAATAACTCAAAAAATCAACACCCCATTTACTCTCAACGTATTCAAATTTAATTAAAAAATTACACATTAAATGTTTAATTATGTCTGCTCTTACTAAGTCATCATGCGTCAAAATACGCCCAGGTAACTTCGGAAACGGATTTGAGTAGCCAGAAGGCTTTTCAATATTTGATATAAATGCCGTTGTTAAGTTTTGTGTGTCATAGACATCGTAATAATCTGAGATCTTTTTGGGATTTTGCATATATACGTTGCCTATGTAACTAATTGCCGATGCGCCTATGGCTAATAAATCCGAGTCGGCTAGTAACGTATAGCCTTGAAAATTTCGATGCAGCTCTCCAAGTTCTTGTGCAGAAACTAAACGGTCCGACGGCTTAGCAAAATGATCAAATCCAATAGCGACATAACCCGCTTGTTCGCATAAAACCTGGTTCGCTAATAACATCAACTCAAGTTTTTGCGGTGGCGTGGGTAACCATTCGTCTTTAATTTTTCGCTGAGAGGCAAAACGGCTAGGTAAATGTGCATAACTGAATAGCGATATTCGATCCGGATTAAATGCAACAACATCGCGCAATGTTTGCTCAAAAATAGTAATGCTTTGATGAGGAAGGCCATAAATTAAATCAACGTTTATGGATTCAAAACCCAGCTGTTTTGACCATTCTAATACTTTCGATACTAGTTCATTGGACTGCTGTCGGTTAATCGCCTTTTGCACTTCTTCATTAGTATCTTGCAAACCAAAACTTAGTCGGTTTACACCACAGTCTCTGAGCGTTGTTAATAGTGAAAAAGACACGTGTCGCACATCGAGTTCAACACTAATTTCAGCCTTATCTTCAATAATAAAATCATCATTTATGGCTTTAAATATTTGTTGAAATTGCTCTTTAGTCAGAAAGTTTGGTGTACCACCGCCAAAATGAATTTGATTTACAGGTTTGTTTCTTAACGCCACACTCCGTGCTCTGAGCTCTTTAAGCATCATTTCGACATAGCGATTCGATTTTTCTTGATGCCTAGAGACAATTTTGTTGCAACCACAGTAAAAACAGAGCTCAAAACAAAAAGGGATATGGAAATATAACGACAGATGTTTATTTTCAGAACCTTTCGCTGCTGCAAGTTGAAAATTGTCAGTAATAGATTGGTTAAATTCTAGTGCGGTTGGATATGACGTATACCGCGGGCCATTGACGTTATACTTTTTTAGCCATTGTTGCTCTGTAATCATCACTATCTCTCTTAAAAAAAGAGCCACCTTTAAAAGTGGCTATCAGAATAAGAGCAGTGTATTTAATAATAGTGAAATGGAACTTGATTTAGCTCAATTCAAGTTTAAATAATCTAAAGTGAATATTTAACCGCACTATCTAACAAAGCTCGATAATTGATTTTACCTTTATTGCACTTTTCAATATCGTCTTGTTTAAAAACATAATAAAGCTGTGATGCATCATTCACATAAAAAGTCATAAACTTATCTTCTTTGAGGCTTTTTAGTCCTGAACCAAAATCACATACCAACTCACTAATTGTAAAAGCATAGGTTTTCGCCAGTTCTTGCTGTTGCTTTCTTACTTGCTCTTTTGCTTTTTGAGCCGCTTCCCTTACTGTTTTTTGATGCTTAACCATTTCGTTATTGATATTTTTTAGTTGCGTTTTTAAGCCCTGCATTTCCGCTTCTAATTTTTTAATCTGCTGATCAGATTCACCATTGTTAATATCGCTGACTAGTTCAGCATCCCTAATTTCTCGCTCAACCTGTCTTGCTTTGCGCTCCAACTTACTTGCTTGTTTAGACAGCTCTCGCTGCTTTTTACGAAGTTCGTTTTTTGCCTCTCGCATTTCTTTGCGTGCTTTGATGTTGTCGCCACCAAGCGATTCAGCAAGCATTGTTGCTTTGTGTATTTCAAACTCAATGTCTTCAATATCACTATGGCTCATTTCAAAAAAGTGTTCGGTATTTTCCGTTTCCATGCGGATTTCAACAAGCTCTTCTAGGTCGCGTTCAAGCTTCGACGTGGAGGGTGTGCCCGGCTTTGGTGGTGGCGGTGGAACAAACGCTGAATCACTATTTGAGGAGAAAACATTGCCATTTTTGCTGATGAATATGTTCGGTGCGGCAAATCGATTATTCGCACTAATTTCAAATAGCATACCTTGATGGGCAAGGTAACTAGCTGAAACTTGTCCGGAGTTTCGACCTAACTTATCCTTTAACGTTGTTTGTAAAATCGTCGACATTACTTTGATATCACGTTTAACGTTGTTCAGGTGTTGTTCAGGTAATTCATTTTTTGCGCTCACAGACAATGACGCTAATGTGAATCCGCTTAATATCATTGCTACTATTGCGCTATTTAATTTACTTTTCATGACTCTCTCCTACAGTATTTAGTCTTCAGCGGTTGTTAAAGTTGAGCTGTTATTTGCGTTGTAGTTGCTGCTATTAAGCGCCACCATTTGAAATTTATATTGCAGTTCGCCCAGCTCGGATTGAAAGTACCTAAGATCAGCCGCTCGTTGCTCTTGTATTGCGGTTACAAAGCGTTGTAAATCCTCTTTTCGCTCTGTACGACTGCTATCTATTAAGTAATTCGCTAATTTCACCGTTCTTTGCGTTTGATTTTCTTCTAGTTGTGTAATGGCATCCTTTATTTGCTGATGATTTTGCTCGTTCCATAAGGCAACTTGGTTTTGAATGAAGACTTGTTGTTCTTTTTGCCACAGTAACTTTTGTTGCTGTGCCGTTAATAATTGAACGGAGCCGTCATGCCATTGCACTTTCAAATCAAAAACAAACATGACACAAACTATGAAAGAAAATGAGACGGCCAACACTGACATTGCGCTTTGTTGCCACCAATGACTTGTTTTATCTGGACGAGAAACAAACGTCGAACTTCTGTCCCACTTAGGGACATCAAAACGTTGTTCAATCTGCTCATTTTGTTGTTTTAGCATTTCTATTAGATGCACTTTTTCTTGGTATTCAGACGACGCCATCAATTTTTCCAATTCCAACGGAGATAAAGCCTCACCATTGCTCCACGCAAAGAATAACTGCTCTAAAGACTGATTTTTCTCATGCGGCATAATCACTGTCCTCAATTAAAAGCTTTAATTTATTAAGACCGGTGTAAAAACGGGACTTAATAGTATTTGTCGAAATTCCCATTTGATCTGAGATTTCTTCAAATGTAAGTTGTTGAAATATTTTTAGTTCTATAATGAGTCGTTGCTCTAGACTAAGTGATGCCATCATCTGCATTAAGCCGGCACTATTTTGCAACTGTTCTAAATTTATTTGCGGGCAACTATCGACGGTTTCTGACTCATAATTATCAAGCTCTTGATCATCACTAAAAGTAAGCTTTTTCTTACGAAAAAAGTCCATGCATCGATAATAGGCTAATGACAGTAACCAAGTTTTAAAGCTACTTTGATGTTTAAAGTCTGATAAATTACGACAAACTGAAACAAAGGTTTCTTGCATCAAATCCAAAGCATCAGCTGGATTATTTGTCATTCTCAATGCATAGCCATAAACACACTTTTCATAGCGTTTGACTAATTTGCACCATGCAGACTGACTGCCGCCTAATGCTTTTTTGATTAATGTTTTATCGTCTTGAATTAAAAACAAAACTATCCCTAATACTCGTTGCCATATGCATTTTTAGCATCTTTGTATCTATAGTCGTGAGGAGTTTGTAAAAAGTTTTAATTTTCTTATTATTTTTTTTGCTAGTTGCTAGTTAAGAGAAAAATTGAGGGCGAGAGATGGGTACACTAATTTCTAAAACTTAAGTACTACTTTTAACGAGCTATCCAAATACTTGTCATCAATAATACCCATAGCATTTGGCCTTGAACTAACAAACCGTTTTACTTCCTGAGAGCTTGTAAACTCAACCGGTGCGATTCCACGACCTGTAAAAGACAACTTTGCCCAATAACCCGTATATTGTGACTCGTTCTTATTTAGCACTTGAATGTTAAAACTTTCGCGAATTGAATTGCCTGCTAACAAGGTTGCTAAGGTGGCTTTTTTGCCATTACTGAAAGCGCCTTTTTTGCCTAGGTAAAGTTTTTTGATATCCGATGTTGATATCTTCGCGGTATTTTCGGCATTAATAACCACCACATTTCCAGCTATCGATGTACAAGAGAAGCAAAAAATAAATGATACAACCAACTGCTTAATTTTCATTATTGGTCCTGCCGTTAAAAAGTAAAATCTAATGACATAAAAAATGCGCTACTGTCTGTTTTTCCATCCTGATTTTGGTCGACAAACACAGCAGCATCGCCTTTGTCGTTAAATTTTAAAAGTTCAAACTTTATCGCTGTCGCGGGACTTAAGTCATACCTTGCACCAACACCTACAGAGGTATAATAATCATCCAACGTCCCTGTAACGCCATCTTCATAGCCATTACTTATGCCACCAGGGGCAATAAACCTAAAAGTTCCCTGAAATTCCGAGTAGTAAATATAGGGCGTCCATTTATCAAGTCGGTAAGCAAAAGAAGTAAACCAAGATGTGTAAATATTGTCATAATCATTCCACTCAGCGAGTGCTAATATACGGTCTGCGTCATATTGAAGTGAAACATCGATAAATTGAGTGTCGACCCATTCGCCGCCAAATAACGGATTTGATGGGTATTGCCCTTCTGCGTACGAGGTGAAATTTTCTTTACCATCAAGATAAGATAACCGGAGCGTTATCGATTCATAATTTGTGTCAACAACGATCCCTTTCATTTGTTCATACTTTTTTGTTGTGCGGATTTCTCTTAGCCCGCTAAAAGTCCCGTTCTGATCATAAAGTTGCTCACCTTTATATTTATCTAATAGGGTTATCAGTTTATTAGGATCGGTATCTTGTTGCCCTGCATACAATCGAATTGTTGACGTTACGTCGCCAAAGTCTAAATTCATATCTAGACTCAAACCTTGATAATTGGTAACGGCCAATGAGTAGGCATCTGATGGAACTCGAACCCAAGGGTATGCGACGCCGACATCCATGTAATCTGAGAAATGATAAACCGGTAGTCTCATTTTGCCGACTTTAAAATTAATATCGGGTGTCACACTGTAATTGGCATAAAACCACTCAAGTTGTGGTTCAAAATCATTAACACCTCTAAGCATAACTTGCCCTATGATGTTTAATGAATCATTTGCAGCATAACGAGCCTGCACGCCAAGCCTAGACTCACTTTGTAACTCAATGCCGTGTGTGTATTGTCCTGCTCCGTCAGGTAGCCTAGCCCAATAACCATCTCCATCAATGACCACGCCACCCACAATACTTCCAAAACCACTTAACTTTACTTTTTCGTTAGCAAGTAAGTTAGATGACACTGATGCCAATAATAAGTAGGTAATTATTGCTGCTCGTTTCATACTTCCGCCAAATTATTCTGCTCTACATCGAGTATAGACAAGTTTTAACGGATTGAATTTATAGGTATAAAAAAAGCCACATTGAACACAATGCAGCTTTTCTATTTAAGTAGGTTTAAGTATTAATTACTTAACTGGCGTTAACCATCCCCACTTATCTTCAGTCGTGCCGTTGAATAGACCAAAGAACATATCTTGAACTTCTTTTGTAATAGGTCCGCGCTTACCATTACCTACATTAATGCCATCGACACTTCTTACTGGGGTAACTTCTGCAGCTGTACCACACATAAGGATTTCGTCTGCTAGATATAAGGCTTCGCGTGGTATATTTTGCTCGCGCACTTCATAACCTCTATCACGAAGCAAGGTCATAATAGTGTCTCGAGTAATCCCTGGTAAAATTGCCGCTGTAACTGGGGTCGTAGTTACAATACCGTTACGAATAACAAATAGGTTTTCACCTGCACCTTCAGAAACCATACCGTTCACATCTAGTGCGATACCTTCACCGTAACCATGTCGACGAGCTTCCATAGATATAAGCTGCGAAGATAAGTAATTACCGCCAGCTTTTGCACCGGTTGGCATAGTATTCGCTGCTAAACGATTCCAGCTAGAAACACCGGCATCTACGCCTTTTTCCAACGCTTCCTCACCTAAGTAAGCGCCCCACTCCATTGCTGCAACTAATACATCGGCTTCAGTATTAAATGGAACCGCTAAACCTAAACCAATTTCGCCATAAAAAGCTGCTGGACGTAAATATGCTGATTTAAAGCCATTTTTTACCACTACATCTTTTTGCGCTTGATTCATTTGTTCGTGAGTAAAAGGAATCGTCATGCGATAAATTTTTGCTGAATCAAATAGACGTCTTGTGTGATCGTCTAGGCGAAAGATACAAGTGCCTTTATCTGGCGTATTGTAGGCACGAACGCCTTCAAATACTGATGAGCCGTAATGAATGGCGTGACTTAACACGTGAACTTTCGCGTCGCCAAAAGGAATGAGTTTGCCGTTAAACCAAATGGTTTCTGCTGATGATGGTAATGCCATGGATTTTCCTCCAATTTTTATTTGGCGCAATTCTGCCTTATCAAATCGGGAATAGCACTGTTTGGGGAAAATTGGTGGTAGAAAATAACCGCGAGGTTGTCAGCTTTTTTTACCACCCAATTAGCTAAGTGTTTATTTTTTAAGAACTTCGAAATTACCATTTAAGAGCTTAGGTAAACCTGTAGGCCCAATGTAATGAAGTGTACCTGTCGCTACTAACACTGACTTTTTCTCTAAAATAGGATTTAACGTCTCTTTCCAAGCTTGGTTGCGTTCAATTAATAAGAGTTGCTCAAGCTGTGTATCATAGCTACTCGACTTTAATGTCTTATTATAAATATCTTCAAATACACTAATATCGCTATTAATCCATGCTTCCAACATTTTGCTTGGCATATCGGACATATTATTTAGTTCATCTAAGGTGTCTTCTAACATGTCGTCGTAATTAATATCGTCAGCGCTTTCAAATAAACGGTTAAAAATATTAAGTTGTTGTGAAAAAGTCTCAAGCTCAACAATCTGTTTGTTTTTGAGCTTCGCATATTCAATTATTTGCTGATCGATACCATGTTCAGCTACTAAACCCATTTTTTGATAAGACATTTGCACCATAATTACGGCGACCATCCAAGGTTTAAACTTTTCGTATTGAAAAATATCGACCCCAAATTGTTGTAAATAACCATTCACCCTAGTTGCCATAAGTGGCGAAATAACCTGAGTAATCGTCGTATCACCAGGCAACATAGCAAGTTCTAGTATGGCTTGTTGTTGCTGAAGCTGACTAATATCCGAAAGATCAAGCTCTACGGCAACAACCTCTACCGCATCAATTAAAGCTTTCATTCTTGGTGATAACGTTTTTATACGTTCGTCACCAACGTGGATAGTACCAACTAAGTAGTCATCTTTGTGCACGCCAGTTCCCTGCCACACAGGCTCGGCAGATACGGTAAAAACGACTAAAGTCGCTAACAAAAAAGAGGCTAGTAATTTCATTTTCTACTTCTTAAATTTTTTAATTAGGGCTTGTTTTACAACGTCAGGTACAAATGCAGAAACATCACCATAATGCGCAGCAACATCACGAACAATTGTTGAAGATATGTGACTTGTTTCAGAGCTAGGCGTTAACAACACACTTTCTAAATCTTCATTAAGTTTACGGTTCACACTCGCTAATTGATATTCATATTCAAAGTCAGCTACAGCCCTAACTCCGCGGATAAGGACCGTGGCATTTTTCTGTTTAGCGTAGTCAGCTAATAATCCCTCAAACCCTTCCACTTCTATATTATCTAAGTCTGAAACAGATGCTTTTACCAATTCAACACGTTCTGCTAAGTCAAACAGAGGCTGCTTACGAGAGCTCATCGCTATAGAAATAATGACCTTATCAAACAGCTTGGCTGAGCGACGAATTAAGTCAATATGGCCATTTGTGATTGGATCGAATGTGCCTGGATAAATTGCTGTAACCATTAATGTGTTTCCTAAACGTTAACTATACTTTGGCACTATAACACCATTCTTGTTTTGCGTTAAAAAGTTACATTTTGAAAGACTCTAAACCCTTTTATCACGAAAACCACTAGAGCTAATGATCTAATCTGTGTTTAAATACAGTCCATTAATCCGATTCCTTTATCGATGATTCACAAAGGACTGCTTAACTGGCGCTTTTTGCCAATTAGCTATTAACCGAGACTGGATATGAAAACCAAAGATCGTATCGTTCAAGCAAGTATTGAGTTATTTAATGCACAGGGCGAACGCAATGTAACGACTAACCACATTGCATCGCACTTAAATATTAGCCCTGGCAACTTGTACTATCACTTTAGAAACAAAGAAGAAATCATTCGCAATATTTTCGAAAAATATGCACAACACATGCAAGTTTCATTTGAGCCGGTAAAACCAAGTGAAGACGCTGTAGAGATTTTATCGAACTATTTAGATGCGGTATTTTCGGCTCTATTTCACTTCAATTTTTTATACGATAACTTGCCAGTCATCATGGCAAGAGACCCTGAGCTCAAAACGCAGTACTTAGAAATTCATGTAAAAATGATGGATAAAATACATGCCTTAGTTCTTGGCTTGCAAAACGCAAAAGTTATAGAAATTGAGCATGATGACATTGAAGATTTTGCGAATATAATTAAGCAACAAGTTACTTTTTGGATTAGCTATTGTAAAACTAGCCAAGAAGACACCACAATTACCGACGCATTAATTTATAACGGCTTGTTAAAAGTACTACTATTGTTTAAGCCATATGTAACAACTGAGTTTAAAGAGATCGTTAGTCAACTGACTGCTCGATATAAATCTTTAGCTAACGTTGAATCTTAATTTAAGGGTAAATAATGTTTGATTTAAAAGCCTGTTATCACGCTAACCTTCAGCAACATTTAGAACTTTTTCAGCAAATGGAAGCTTATTTGCCACAGGCAGAAGAATTAGCAAACGCCTGTTTTGACGCGTTAAATAAAGGCGGAAAAATAGTATTCTTTGGTAATGGCGGCAGCGCTGCTGATAGCCAACACTTAGCCGCTGAATTTGTTGTTCGATTTAAAAAAGAGCGTCGCGCTTTAGCCTCGATTGCTCTTACTACTGATACGTCAATTTTAACCGCCAATGCCAATGACTACTCGTTTGATTCGGTATTTTCACGACAAGTAGAAGCCTTAGTGAAAGAACAAGACGTTGTTATTGGATTAACCACCAGCGGAACCAGCAAAAATATTAATTTAGCATTAGAAGCAGCCAACGAACTGGGCGCATATACTGTAGCGCTAACAGGCAGAGACGGTGGCGCGGTTAAAGACATTGCTAAGCTTCCTATCATTATTAAAAATGACATCACTGCACGTATTCAAGAGGCTCACATGTTTATTGGTCACTGGTTATGCGAAGCCATTGATGAACTTGTAACTCAAAACGACTAAGATTCGGAATAGTTAATGTTTGATCTTTCTATATTCAGCCAACTTTCTAACAATAATATTTTAGTAGTTGGTGATGTCATGCTAGACCGTTATTGGACCGGTGATTCACAACGAATCTCTCCTGAAGCGCCTGTACCGGTGGTAAAAATATCAGAACTAGACGATAAAGTAGGTGGTGCGGCCAACGTAGCACGAAACATCGCCCACCTAGATGGCAAAGTTACGTTAATGGGGATCATTGGTGAAGATGAAAATGGCGAACGCCTGACACAGCTTTTAAAAGATGAACAAGTCACTGCAAAGTTACTTACCCAAAGTACACAGCCAACTATTACCAAGTTACGCGTTATTAGTCGCCAGCAACAAGTGGTACGTTTGGATTTTGAAGAGTCTTTTGCCAGTGACCATGCCAAGTTATTAGTGGAACAATTTAAGCAAGAACTAGCTAATCACCAATTTGTTGTATTTTCCGACTATAACAAAGGGTCTTTAAGATACATCGGTGAGATGATTCAAGTTGCCCGAGCTGCCGGAAAAGTGGTGTTAGTTGATCCTAAGTCAAAAGATTTATCAGACTATTCAGGTGCTTCAGTTATAACACCTAATAAAACAGAATTTGTTGCCGCTGGCGGTGTTGTTGATAGTGAAACGTCTATTGTTCAATCTGCACAGCGCATTATGCAAGAGTGTAATATTGAATCAATATTGCTCACTCGCAGCGAACAAGGCATGTCTGCAATTACAAAAACAGACAAAGTTGATATGGCTGCGCAGGTATTAGAAGTGTCTGACGTTACTGGCGCCGGCGATACTGTAATCGCAACACTCGCAATGATGATGGCTGCTGGACTAGAGTTAGCGGATGCAGCTAAAGTAGCTAATTTAGCCGCAGGTGTTGTAGTAGCTAAATTAGGCGCAGCAACAGTGTCACCAGAAGAATTGTATCGGGTGGTAAATAAGCATTTATTTGCCTCCAAGCAGCGACATTACCAAACGCCATTTGATGATGTGTTGCAACATATTAAGTTTGCTCGTCAAAGTGGTGAAAAAATAGTATTCACCAATGGTTGTTTCGATATTTTACATGCAGGCCACGTTCATTATTTAGAACAAGCTAAAGCGCTTGGTGACAGACTTGTTGTTGGTTTAAATAATGATGCTTCTATCACTCGCTTGAAAGGGCCTGGTCGTCCGGTGAACCCGCTTGAACAACGTGCAACGGTTATAAGTGGCTTAGCCAGCGTAGACTGGGTTATTCCATTTGGTGAAGTCAACGGTAACGAATTTGATGACACGCCGTATGACCTAATTAAACTTATTGCGCCGGATGTTTTAGTAAAAGGTGGCGATTACACGCCTGAAAGCATTGTTGGTGCAGACATCGTTCAATTAAGTGGCGGAGACGTTGCAGTGATTGAGTTTGTTGACGGATGTTCTACAACCAAAATAATTGAAAAGATTAAGCAATAAATTTTCGAGCCTTTGTCTTATTCGCTTTCATCGGCAATAAGTTCAAAGGCTTGCTTAGCGACGACAACTCCATTTAGTAACACTTCTATATAATGTAATCCGCTATAATAACGTCTTGTATTTATAGGCTTAAACGAGTGAACCTTGTCGAAACTCACTTGCTTATTTATCATTATCGTTTCTTTCCATTTAAATACTTTTGCTATGTGTTGGCCTCGTCCTCTCAAATGATGCACTTGATAGTCCACTAACACCGCTACTGAATCGTTATCAGCAATATTTTTATGTAATGTTAAACCCAAGGTTAACGACTCACCGACTTTCACCATTGACTTATCAATGCTAAACGTAGCGGAAATATTGTCTGGTGGGCAATAACCAAATACACCTAAAACATTGATATTGCCTCGTTTAATTAAAGTTCGACACGCATGTTTTACCATACGGTGAGTGTTTTTATCGGCTTGAGTCGATAACCAACGTTTTGCGATATCTACAACGAAATCCGGATGCGTTTTACTGATGTCATTTAAATGATTTGCCACACTTCTTCGAACATACTCTGACTCATCGGACTTAAGCTTTTCTAAATGTGGTTTTACCCAATCTGGATTAAGTTTAAATTCCGGAAGTTGCATCGCCCATGGTAGTAACGGACGAGTACCTTCGCTTACTAAGCGCCTGACATGGTGGCAGGGATCTGAACACCAAGGCAACATAATCGCCAAACACTTACTAGGCTGAGATAACAATAAATGCCGTATACCAAATTCACTGGTAAACCTTTTAGTCAGTGTTTTTAGCGCATCTAATGCCAGCGCTAAATCATAGTTATCCAGTCGCCCAACATACTCGGTAAAAGGCATAACCATCCATCCTGCTACACCATTTTCGTTGGTTGTGATGTCTTTTAAGTCATGGTTATCTTTAACTGGCGCCAGCACACTGCATAACGCACGAACGGAATCTGATTGATCCGTTGGCAAACATTGTTGCAGAGCAATTACAATTTGTTCGCTACGCTGCTTTAATTCATGTTTTTCAATATTATGACTGGCAAGTGTAATAAACTTATTTTCATCAAAAGAAAAAGTGGTTTTGGTGAAGTAATCAGATAAAAGCTGCCCAGTAATGATTATTTGAGGTTTATTAAATACCGCTTTCATTGATCATTTATAATGTCATAAACAACGGTAGTGATTGTGGCGGTCATTTCAGCATGCGACATAATCGCACCTAAGCCAGCTTTGCCTATTGCTTCACGAACCTCTCTGTTAGCAAACCAATCGTTTAACACTTCTAAAAACTCAGGCTCAGAGTTAGCAATGACCATCGCACCTGCGCGAACTAGTTCATCACAAACCTCAGGATTATTGTATATATGCGGCCCCATAATGACCGGCTTAGCATAGGCAGAAGCCTCTAAGGGGTTATGTCCTCCTTTCTCGGCGATAGAACCACCAACAAAAGCAACATCTGCAGCGCCATATAACTTATTTAACTCACCCATTTTATCAACTAACAAAACATCAATTTTATCGGTGACCGGCTCGTCTAAACTTCGTTGAGCTATTTTAACGTCTTGTACTATCAAATATTCCAACACTTGTTGAAAGCGCTCTGGGTGCCTTGGCGCAATAATAAGTAACAATTCTGGATATAGCTTTTTTAGTTTTTTATAAGCAGATATAACCACTTCTTCTTCTTCAAGGTGTGTACTACCAGCAATAAAGACCAGTCTATTTTCGACGTTAAATTCTGCTCTTGTTAACTGGCTTAATTCATCCGACGGCAGCTCTATATCAAATTTTAAATTACCTACAATTTGAATGTTCTGATCGCTCAAGCCAAGCTCAATGTATCGGTCAAAGTCATCTTGGTTTCTTGCTAGCACCTTAGATAAAGACTTTATCATTGGTTTCGCTAACCAACTAAAGCGCTGATAACCACGTTTTGTTGAGTCGGTCATCCGTGCATTAACAACAACAACTGGGATCTTTTTGGCCTTACATCTTCGAATTAAATTTGGCCAGAGCTCAACTTCCATTATTAACGTCGCCACAGGTTTAACTTTTCTCAATAATGACGACATCATCCAAGGCAAATCTACCGG
Organism: Psychrosphaera aestuarii; assembly: GCF_017948405.1. Lineage (NCBI taxonomy): Bacteria > Pseudomonadati > Pseudomonadota > Gammaproteobacteria > Alteromonadales > Pseudoalteromonadaceae > Psychrosphaera > Psychrosphaera aestuarii. Next base: position 264,029 of record NZ_CP072844.1, read on the forward strand.
CAAGTAGGTATGAAATACTCGCTTTTGAATTTCATCGGGTAACTTTCTTGATAGCTGCTCTTTACCGGTTAACGTATTCGTGGTTACAACAATGTAGTGTTCTGGGTGTTGTTGTAGAATTTGTTTGATTAAACCTGATGCTGCGGTTACCTCTCCCATTGAAGCACAATGGATTAGCAACGACTTGTTTTTTAGGTGTTTTGGTAAACGCTTTGGAACTAAACCGAATTTCTGACCCCAAGCAATATCCATTTTGACGTTTGCTTTCGCTTTTGCGTTGAACACTTGAATAGTGTAACGATGCAATAGAAACAGCAGCCACTTGGCGACCTGAAGTCCACCGACTATCAGCAGTAATAGGTTATAAAAAGTTAACGCAAGCAATTGCTTCATTTTTGATATCCCACCAGCAAGTCGCTCCAATTTTGCTCTGTATAATAAAAAATCGTATTAAGTGTTTTTTCTTTTTCCAAAGAACGTTTCAGACGCTCTAAATTGGCCTGTTTCCAACTATCATTTGGCGACAAGTTAAATGCACATCGATCAAAGTCAATCAACGTAATATCTGATTGATTTGAAATAAGTATATTATGAATATTCAAATCTGCATGAAAAACATGATGATCATGGAAAAGACGAATGGTTTTACCTATTTCATTCCATACAGTAGGCGTTAAATCTTTTTTAAGCAATAAGTTATAAGCATCTTTTGCTCCTTCAATACGCTCAATTAGTATGTCATTGCTAAACCAACCAAAACCATGACTAACCACTTGGCACGCCAATGGCCTCGGTACTGGTAAATTAAGACTCCACATTTGGCTTAATAAATCAAACTCTCTCACGGCTCGAGACGATGAAAGAGTTTTAAAGAAAAACTTGTCTTTGTTGAAGTGTCTAACCAACCCGCCGCGATAATAGTGACGTAACACCATTTCTACCTGCTGCTGCTTATTATCTTGTGTCTGAATAAAATAAGTGGTGAAACGACCTTTTGACGTACCTGATACGTTACCCGCTTTTAACCAAAATTCTGGATTAAACCAATCCCCATTAATCAAACCATCAAACTCCGACAGGAACTTGAAGTGTCTGTTGCCAACCTTCGCTTGTTTTGATTCTAAAGAATTTGGTTTTTTTAACACTTTTTGCACGTTTCTTTTAAGTCTGAATTTAGCTAAGATCATACCTTAGCTTAACCTATTTACGCCAATTCGTTTTTTGGAGCTTTTTTTGACCTCTTCATTACAGTCTATATGTATACTCAGGCTTTCTGCCATCGGTGATGTATGTCATGCCGTTGCTGCAATTCAAGCTATTCAAAAACAACATCCGCAAGCAAAAGTTACTTGGATTATAGGCAAAGTTGAATACCAACTACTAAAAGACTTGCCAGGTGTAGAGTTTATTATTTTTGAAAAAAGCAAAGGCAAACAGGCGTATACACAATTAAAGCATGACTTAGGCGATCGTAAGTTTGACGTGTTATTGCATATGCAAGTGGCACTAAGAGCAAACTGGGCAGCACGATACATAAACGCAAAACAAAAAATTGGTTTTGACTGGGGACGTGCCAAAGAATTGCACGCTCTATTTACTAACTCAAGAATTAGAGCCCAGCAAGAGCCACATGTATTAGAAGGCTTTTTTGCATTTGCCGAAAAAGTTGGTGTCCCAAGTGAGGCGATTAATCATTTAACATGGAACATTCCAGTTTCAGACCAAGATATAGAATTTGCTGAAAGTGTCTTACCTAACAATGAGCGCCATATAGTTATCGCACCAGCTGCAAGCAAAGCAGAACGCAACTGGCTAGCAGAACGTTACGCTGCAATTGCAGACTATGCTGATGAACAAGGTTTTAAAGTAAGTTTGTGTGGTGGACCTGGTCCGCTAGATAGAAGTATCGGCAATGACATTATCGCAGCCTCGAACTGTTCAATTCAGGACTTGATTGGAAAAACATCACTAAAACAAATGCTAGCTGTACTTAATCGCGCTAGCTTAGTCATCGCCCCTGATACTGGACCTGCGCATATGGCTGTTACTCAACACACACCCGTTTTAGGTTTATACGCTCATTCAAATCCCAAACGCACTGGGCCGTATCTATATCAAGATTATGTTTGCAACGTCTACCACAAACACATTCAACAACAAAAAGGGAAACCGGCTGAGCAATTAAAATGGGGAACTCGAGCTAAAGGTAAAAACCTAATGGCTGATATAACTATTGAAATGGCAAAGCATAACTTTGACCGCTTGGTTAAGGATTTTTCATTGTGAGCAATAACGTAACAAAACAAAAAGCATTATTTTTAGATCGTGATGGCGTAATAAATGTCGATCACGGTTACGTCAGTGATCCTAAGAACTTTGACTTTATCTCTGATGTCTTTGACGTTGTAAAGCGCTTTGCTGACGATGGTTTTCTCATTGTCGTTATTACCAATCAGTCTGGTATTGGTCGCGGATATTATGATGAAGCGCAATTTCAGCAATTAACCCTTTGGATGAATCAAGAGTTTATCAAACATGGCGTAAATATCGCTGCAGTAAAGTTTTGCCCTCATCACCCAGAAAAAGCACTACCGGAATATTTATGCTCTTGTCATTGCAGAAAGCCACAACCAGGCATGATTTTAGAAGCCATAAGTGAACTTGATATTGACCCTGCACAATCTATTTTTGTTGGTGATAAAGAATCTGACATGCAAGCGGCTAGATCCGCTAACGTCCAGTTTAAGTACTTAGTAGAAAGTGGACAGACATTTTCGGATCAGCAAGCAAAAGCGGCAGATGCTGTTTTTAATAATTTAACTGAGCTAAAAGAAACTTGGTTTGCGCAGGCTAAGGCTTAGTCGCTACTAAAGAATACAGCATAGGCACAGGTTCATTGTTTTGGATAAGTTGAAACTTACCAGAACTCGTTTCTTGTAAGCCGTCAAAACAGTCATAAGGACTATAGTCATGCTCGTTAAATTGACTAATAACTAAACCCGCATCGATCAACGCCGTTAGCACCTCACTAATTGAATGCGCCCACGTTACGATATTTTGCTCCTCATCCCCACTATTTTCGGTATACGTTGACTCCGACTCGTGAAACGGTGAGTGTGTATTAAAATACGGATATCCGGCCATCACGTCATGAAACGGGTGAAATTCGACTAAATGGAACTGACCGCCAGACTTTAGCGAGTCTGCAATAACCTTGGCCCATGTTGTCAGCTCAGGCAACCAACATAAAACACCGTAAGAACTAAAGACCATGTCGTATTGCTGGTTATCAACCTGACGAAGTTGTAATACATCAGAGCAAATAAAAGTCGCATTAAGGTTAGTAGTTAATGCCAGCTCATTGGCTTTATTTATTGCTACAGCGGATAAATCTACGCCCGTTACGCTAGCGCCGAGTCTCGCTAACGAGAGCGAGTCTAACCCGAAGTGACACTGCAAATGCAACAGAGACTTATCTTTTACGTCACCGAGTTGATTTATTTCTATAGAGTTTAGCGTTGAGTCACCTTTAATAAAACCAGTTACATTGTAAAATGACGATTCGGCATGAATCTCAGTCCTTCTATCCCATGCACGTTGATTAATTTCTAAGTGTTCCATATTCGCTCACAACTCATTATGTTCTGTAAGGTTATTTTTACCATTCCCTGCTCGGATGTCTATCCTAAATGCTGACGAGCTGAAATAAAAGCAGTACAATCGCCGACACTTAGTGGCAACTCTATGTTAGCCACCCACACTCATATTGGAGCAACTTAAATGCGCGCAGCTGGATTTTTCAAAAACCTTAATGAGCAAATCGATCAAGTAAAAGAAGATGGCTTGTACAAGTCAGAACGCATTATAACGTCACAGCAAAAGTCCAGCATCAACGTTGGCCAACAGCAAGTATTAAACTTTTGTGCAAATAACTATTTAGGTTTGGCAAATAACCAAGCGTTAATAAATGCAGCTCAAGAGGGTTTAGACAAGCATGGGTTTGGTGTTGCTTCAGTAAGATTTATTTGCGGCACGCAAGATATTCATAAAGAGCTCGAAGCTAAAATCAGCGATTTCTTAAAAACCGAAGACACTATCCTTTACAGCTCATGTTTTGATGCAAATGGTGGTTTGTTTGAAACTATTTTAAGTGCCGAAGATGCGATTATTTCAGACTCACTTAATCACGCCTCAATTATAGATGGTGTTCGCCTATCAAAATGCAAACGATACCGCTATGCCAACAACGATATGGCCGATCTTGAAAAGCAATTACAACAAGCCGACGCAGATGGTGCACGATTCAAGCTAATTGCTACCGATGGTGTATTCTCAATGGATGGTGTTATTTGTGATTTAAAAACCGTTTGTGACTTGGCTGATAAATACGATGCATTAGTAATGGTTGATGATTCTCACGCTGTTGGTTTTGTTGGCGAAAATGGTCGTGGCACGCACGAATACTGTGATGTTTTAGACCGCGTAGATATTATTACCGGAACATTAGGCAAAGCATTAGGCGGTGCATCTGGCGGTTATACTTCAGGTAAAAAAGAAGTGATTGAATGGCTACGTCAACGCTCTCGCCCATATTTATTCTCGAATTCACTAGCACCATCAATTGTAACGGCATCACTTAAAGTATTAGATATGTTAGAGCAAGGGTCAGCTCTGCGTGACACCTTGTGGTCAAACGTCACTTATTTTCGCGAAAAGATGTCGGCGGCAGGTTTCACCTTAGCGGGTAAAGATCACGCCATCATTCCTGTAATGTTGGGTGACGCAAAGTTAGCCTCTATGTTTGCCGACAAAATGTTAGAACGTGGTATATACGTTGTTGGATTTAGCTTCCCGGTTGTTCCTAAAGGTCAAGCTCGTATTCGTACTCAAATTTCAGCGGCTCATACGCAAGAGCAACTTGATAAAGCTATTAATGCCTTTATGGAAGTTGGTAAAGAACTTAAGGTAATTTAATCATGAAGGCATTAGCAAAGTTAAAGTCTGAAAAAGGCATTTGGATGACCGACGCTGAAAAGCCAGTGATGGGTCACAATGACTTATTAATAAAGATTCGTAAAACTGCAATTTGCGGCACTGATATGCATATTTACAATTGGGACGAATGGGCACAAAACACTATTCCTGTGCCTATGGTTGTTGGCCATGAATACGTTGGTGAAGTCGTAGATATGGGCCAAGAAGTAAAAGGGTTTACAGTTGGAGATCGTGTATCTGGTGAAGGACATATTACTTGTGGCCATTGCCGAAACTGCCGAGCTGGACGTGTACACTTATGTCGAAACACAACCGGTGTCGGCGTTAACCGCGAAGGCTCTTTTGCAGAGTATTTAGTTATTCCGGCATTTAACGCATTTAAAATTCCAGATAATATTTCTGATGAACTAGCCTCTATTTTTGACCCATTTGGTAACGCTGTTCACACTGCTCTCTCTTTTGATTTAGTCGGTGAAGACGTGTTAATTACCGGTGCTGGACCAATTGGTATTATGGCCGCAGCCGTTGCAAAACACGTGGGCGCGCGTCACGTTGTTATCACAGATGTAAACCCTTACCGCCTTGAACTGGCAAAAAAAATGGGTGCAACTCGTGCTGTTAACGTATCTGAAACAAATTTAAAAGACGTAATGAATGACTTAGGCATGACTGAAGGTTTTGATATTGGCCTTGAGATGTCTGGCGTACCTAGTGCATTCAGCTCAATGCTTAACAGCATGAACCACGGTGGTAAAATTGCCATGTTAGGTATTCCACCTGCGAGTATGGCCGTTGATTGGAATCAGGTTATTTTTAAAGGCCTAATCATTAAAGGCATATATGGCCGTGAAATGTTTGAGACTTGGTACAAAATGGCGAGTCTTATCCAGTCTGGTTTAGACATTTCACCAATGATCACGCACCAGTTTCACGTTGATGACTTCCAAAAAGGCTTTGATACCATGGGTTCAGGGCAATCAGGTAAAGTTATCTTAAACTGGGATTAACCAAAGCTAGCTGAGAAGGAATTTAGTAATGTCAGACTTAAAAACGAAACAAACAGAGGCAAGCCCCTCAACGTTTATAAGCTCGATTAGCGATGATAAAAAGCGTTCAGACGCTAATACGCTTTTAACGATTATGTCTGACATTACTCAACAACCACCCGCTATGTGGGGCGATAGCCTCATTGGTTTTGGTCTCTATAAGTACCAATACGCAAGTGGCCGTAAAGGCGAATGGTTTAGAGTTGGTTTTTCTCCTAGAAAACAGAATATTACCTTATATATTATGAATGGGTTTAGCCAATACCAACACCTGCTGGAGCGACTCGGCAAACACAAAACAGGTAAATCTTGCCTGTACATAAGTAAATTAGAAGATATTGATGTCGATGTGTTAAAACAAATGATCGCACTTTCATATCAAGCTCGCTTTGATAGCGAAATTTAACACTATCCCCGCCCAAAGGACTTTACATGTTTAGCAACGAACAACTTGATATTGATTTTCTTCCAGACTTTAATGTTGTTGATTATCAAATGATGGACCCTAAATCTCCTATAGAGCAGCTCATTGGATGGTTAATCACTTTTTTCATTGTTGCAGCCGTGTTAGTGACAGGCTGGCTAGTTCTTGGCATACCTAACGATATCATTTTGTACATTACTGGCGCTTTTGCTGCCGTTATAGTCTGGGTCGTTTACTATATTTTCGCGAGTCACAAACAAAGAGGCATTGCCCTCAGAGAACAAGATATTTTGTATCGTCGGGGGCTTATTTGGCGAACCACAACAATTATCCCTTTTAATCGTATACAACATATAGAAACACAACGTGGTATTTTTGAACGTAAACTGGGGTTAGCAACAATAAAAATATTTAGTGCTGGCGGACTTTCTTCAGACCTAGTTATCCATGGGTTAAGCGTTTACAGAGCATCACAGATAAGACAGCTCATTTTAGAAAAGGCAAATTCGGAAGCATTTAATAATGACTAATGTAATAGTCGATTCTACAAACAAAAGTGAATCTGATTGGCAACGCTTGTCGCCCTTTTCTATTGTGTTCTTTATTTTTAATTTTACGATTCGCTTTATAAAAGACGGCATTATTAACTTAGCACCCGCGCTCGCTATTTTCATCACTCAAGTTGAAGACAAACTATTTTGGTTGGGCATAGCAGGTATAATATTTGTGATTGGCCTCATTATTTACTCTATTCTTTACTATCAGAATTTTCGTTACCGCGTAACGGAAGGCCAAGTTATTCTTCGCCGAGGCATATTAAATAAAGAACGCACTACCTTAGCCTTTGAAAAAGTACAAAATGTGAATCTTGCTACACCATTTTATTTTGAGCCATTAAAGTTAGTTAATTGCATTTTCGACTCGGCAGGCTCGGCACAGAAAGAGATAAGTCTTCCCGGTATTTCTATTGATTATGCTGAAACTGTTCGAGCAGATATATTCAGCTACAAACAGAAGCTATCCACAGTTGAGTCTAATGACGACATTAATGAAGCAAACGAGCAAAGTGATGCTTTTACTTCGTCAGACCCTCTAATTAAGTTATCACTTGGTGAAATTGCTCGATTTGGTTTGTCGTCAAATATGACCTTTATTTTGCTAGCCGTATTAGCACCATTTATGGACTCAATCGTTGACTTTGCAAAGGCTTCAATCGTTCCCAACATTGTCAGCTTGTTAGATGTTCTCTTCCCTCAAAGCCCGTTATTAAATGTCTTTGCCACCCTATTTTTTGTCACCGTTGTCATTTTATTTGCCGTATTGTTATCAGTACTTTCCTCTATTGTTCAGTTTTATAATTTTGAATTATTTGACGAAGGCAAACAACTAAAGCGAACTGCTGGGTTATTTGAAAAGCATCAAATTTCAATTGCTAAACATCGAGTTCAAGCAATTTCTATCAAGCAAAATTGGGTATTCAAGCTACTACGACGCGTCACTATGCAATTTCATCAGTTGGCCATTGCCCACGGCCAAAATGCGAAGAATAAAAACAATCTGTCAATTCCAACATTATCTCCTGACGCTTGGCATAGTGTTGTTCATACAACATACGAAAATTTAGATGCCGAGCAGATTAGCTTTATAGGTATAAGCACTAGATATCTATCTCACTGTATCGCGGTATTCTGGCTCGCACCATTAACCGTAGCAGCGCTACTACTTATGCACCTTGATACGTCTTGGATTTGGCTAATTGCCTGTACACCTGTAGGTGGTTTGCTGGTATATCTCCGTTGGCGACGTTTTGGGTTGTGGTTTAATGACGATTATGTCGCAATAAGAAGTGGCTTTATCGGTCAAAAAATATCTATTATTCCGCTTTATAAAATTCAGAATATTGGGCAAGTTCAAACGCCGATGTTACGTAGGAATAATTTAGCAAGCGTTGTACTACAACTACCTTATGGAAAAGAGACAATACCTTTTCTTCCAAAAAGAAAAGCGCGTGCCTTCTTAAACTTATGTGCTTATAAAATGGAAAGCAGTACTAAGCACTGGCTTTAATCGCGCCAGAATGCCGGTGTAAATAGAACTAACAAAGTGAATACTTCTAAGCGCCCAAATACCATGGCTAGCATTAGAACCCATTTGCCAGTATCTGTAACACTAGAGTAGTTTTGTGCAACTTCACCAAGACCAGGGCCTAAGTTATTTAGGCTCGCTGCCGTCGCTGTAAATGCCGATAAGTTGTCCAAACCCGTTCCAACCAACGCCAGCATTATTAATACAAACACTAAAGTGTAAGCAGAGAAAAAGCCCCAAACAGCTTCAACAACACGATCCGGCAGTGCTTTTTTACCAAGCTTTATTGAATATATCGCTTTAGGGTGAACCAGTCGATTAAGCTCGCGCATACCTTGTTTGAACAGTAATACAACTCGAACTACTTTTAGTCCACCGCCGGTCGAACTCGCACAACCACCAATAAACGAGCTGAATATTAACAATATTGGTAAAAATACTGGCCATGCTGCAAAGTTCGTTGTAGCAAAACCTGCTGTAGTAGACATGGACACAGACTGAAGTAAAGCTTGGTCTAGCGCCTCTAAGCGACCACCATATACCTCATACTCCACCAACATATAAAAACACAATATTGCTAACGCTAATTGTATTGCCAAAAAAGCTTTGTATTCTGGATCTCTAAGGTAATGCATCAAGGACTTATTTCTAAACGCAGCAAAGTGCAATGAAAAGTTTGCGGCTGCAATTAACAAAAACACCACGCAAACCATGTTGATTGCAGGACTATTGAAATAGGCAAGGCTCGCATCATGAGTCGAAAACCCGCCAATTGCGATAGTTGAGAACGCGTGGCAAATCGCATCAAACATAGACATACCAGCAATCCAATAACACAGACCACATGCTAATGTGAGTATGACGTATATGTACCACAAGTGCTTTGCCGTATCGGCTATTCGTGGCGTCATCTTGCTGTCTTTCATTGGGCCTGGGGTTTCAGCACGATATAACTGCATACCACCAACACCTAATAACGGCAAAATAGCGACAGCTAATACGATAATACCCATACCGCCTAACCATTGTAATTGCTGTCGGTAAAATTGAAATGACTTAGGAAGCTCATCCAACCCAGTTAATACTGTTGCGCCAGTAGTGGTTAGTCCTGAAAAGGATTCAAAAAACGCATCGGCAATTTTAATTTCAGGTGATACAGAAAAGACGAAAGGTAAGGCACCAAATGAGCCCAGAACTAACCAAAAAAAGACAACAATTAAGAAGCCTTCCCTTGCTCTTAGATCTGATTTTTGATGGCGATTCGGATAGTAAATTAAACCACCTGCACCAAGAGCAAAGAAAAACGCGAGAACAAAAGGCAAAGCGCCACCATCACGATAAAAAACCGAAACGATGGACGGTGGTAACATGGCTAAACTGAAGATACAAACCAGTAAGCCTAGTATTCGAATAATGGCGCGATATTGCATTGTTTTTCTTATTCTTAATTACAGTCTGGTTATTCTAAACCAAGATCTCGTGTCATGTTCTCATTTTTCTCACGATGCACGATAATATTGTCTTCGATGCGAATCCCACCAAAAGGTTTCAGCTCTGTAACTTTATCCCAATTAACCATGGCGTGACGTTCTGTACCAACTAAATCGCCAAGAAGTGAATCAATGAAGTACAAACCAGGCTCAACGGTAAACACCATATCTGCTTCAATTGTACGAGTTGTTCGTAAAAAAGGGTGCTGTTTTGGCGAGGCAATGTGCGTGCCGCGCTCATCAGCCATAAAGCCGCCAATGTCGTGAACTTGCAATCCTAAGTGATGACCCAGACCATGTGGGAAAAACGTACTTGTTAAACCGCTTTCAACCGCTGTATCTGCACTTACATTGGTAATTCCAAACTCTTTTAGTATTGCGCCAATGTGTTGGTGCGTTTGAATGTGCAAATCAACGTAGCTGCCACCTGGTTTTAAAGCGTTACCCATCTTAACGGTAACATCATCCAATGATTTTATAATATCACTGAACTGATTCTGCTCTTTTGTATAAGTACGAGTAATATCAGCTGCATAGCCATTGCATTGCGCGCCAGCGTCAATTAAGAAGCTACGATGTTGTTTAGGGGCCGCGCGGTCAAAGTGGGTGTAGTGCAAAATGGCTGCATTTTCGTTTAACGCGACAATATTGCCATAAGGTGTATCATTTTCCATCTGCTGACTTGCAGCTAAGTAAGCTTGCTGAATTGAGTACTCTGAACCACCAGCTAAGAACTCATTTTTTGCCGCATTATGAGACAGCACGGCTAATCGGTTTGCTTCACGTAAACAATGTTTTTCATAATCCGATTTATAAGCTCTGTGGTAGTGAACAAAATTAACAACTGGCTCAGGATTAATATGCCCAAAGTTTAGTGCTTTAGCAACGTCTACATATTCGCCTAAATACGCAAAATTAGCTTTGTCATACGGCAGTAACTTTTCTACTTCTGAAGGGTTTTTCAGATATTCAATATCAAAACATTCGGTCCAATACTCTGTCGGTTCATCTGGTACTTTATGCCAAAAGTCGACTGGACGATAAAATATGAGTTTAGGCTTGTCAGTGCCATTTACAATCAACCAACAATGAGGATTATCAATAACAGGAACCCAAGCCTTAAACTGAGGGCTAGGCTTAAATGGGTAGTACATATCGTCTAAGAATTGACGCATAGGCTGACCACTATGAATGACAATTCCGTCTAAACGCTCTTTTTGTACAATGTCTTTTGTTAACGCCTGCAAACGTTCAATATGAGCTGGATATGTCGCCGCTAAGTTATTCATTAGTGTCATTTTCTATACTCCTATTTGTATGTAGTTAGGAGTGTAACACCGATATTTTGATACATTAAGCGCAGTCGTTAAATTTCCGGTTCAACCGTTAGACTTGTGATGTCAGCTGTAATACTTGTCTCTTCGTTCAGAAGATGCTGGTAAACTTGTTTATATGCAACCACCGCCTTTACATAATTCCTTGTTTCTTTATACGGTATTGACTCTATCCAAGCGTCAGCATTTATTGATGTTTCTGGTAACCACTTTTTAACTCTATTAAAGCCCGCATTGTATGATGCGGCGGCCAACACTAGATTTTGATCCGTTTTTGACAACAACTTCTCAAGATACGATGTGGCATACAATAAATTAGTATCTGGCTCGAACAAGTCGTACTTAGAGATACGCTGACGAGCCACTACTGAGGCAGTTGCAGGTTTGATTTGCATTAAACCGGCGGCTCCCGCTGATGAAAAAGCATCTTCAATGAAAGAACTTTCTCTACGAATAATCGCGTATATGAGACTCGCGGGTAAATCACTATTCAACGCATGCTTCTGAATAATATCTTGAAATGCCAAAGGAAAACGCAGTTCTACGTCATTTAAGTAATCAACTTTTGATAAGGTAAATATTGGTCTGTCTACCCAGCCAGACTCGGCGGCCAACTCAGCGGCTGCCAACATCAAATCATCAGGTAAATCGCTGACTAAGTAGTTCCACTCTTGTCTCGCTCGTAAAAGAGAATTATTGTTGAACAATGCTAACGCTCGTTGAAATGTGGGGTGGTTTTCGATTTGAGCTTTTACCGAAGCTTCAATTTCTAGCGGTTCGTGTCGCATTTTAAGTTTTTGGTCTAACGCAGATGCTGCCATAAAACCATAATAATCTCGGCGTTCTGCTAGTTCGCTTAATAATCGAGTTGCGTACTGCAGGTTACCTATTTCCATTTCTGATCGTGCCCGCCAAAAAACAACCGCTGGATCGACTTGAAACAATTCCGGTAATTGATTAACTGTAGTTAACACGATATTCCAGTTGTTGGTTGCTAACGCTCTTGCTAATCGCCACTGCTTAACACTTTCATCAACAATGTCGTCAGGTAGTTTATTTAAAAGCGTTAGTGAAATGGGCGATTTATTCACGGCCAATGCAACCGCTACCGTTTTATCAATATAAACGCTACCATCAACCTTTGAAAACACTGACTTTCCACTAACCACCCACCACTTATAAAAACGCTCAGGGTTTGCAAACGCTAACTTACTGGCTTGTGTGAGTAAAATTCCTAATTCATCTTTGTTTTTCAACAAAAAGAACCCTCGCTGATAAATTGAGTTAGGGTTAGACGCTGCTTTAATCCACAAGTCACTCAGATATTTTTTATGATCGGGCAAATATCGTTTTAAATAACGCACTAAATTAAAGTTTTTAGATAATGCCGCCAACTCTATTCGTTTCAAAACGATGTCACTCGTTACTAAGTTGCTGTCAAACCACTTGTTAAAAACACCATCACACTGTTTCGGTAACGACTTGTTAGACACCCAAATATTTACGATCTCATTATGCAAACTTGTTACCTTTGCATTGCCGTCAAGTTGCCAACTCAAATACTGGCAATCTAAAGTAAGATCTTTTCCGTACCGAAAGGCATCGAAAAACGCGTCACGGTAATTGTTATTGGCTAAATAATACAGCCACTTAACCTCTAGAGTGGTGGTAAACGGTGCACCTTTATATTCATTAATAAATTCATTGATGACCGCTTTTTTATCAATACTTAATGTTTTACTTAAATAAGAAGCCTTCGCATAAGGGAATAAAGGATGCGAGTTAAAGTGGTTTACAAGGCGTAAGTATTCGTCAGTATTACCTGACGATGCGATGTCTTCAAACTCCTCAAAAAGAAGTTCGGGTGTATAATTTATGTTCTCGCTGCTCGCTTTGTTTGTAGCACCTGCAAACAGTGGTGCTGATATAAAAAGAACAATACAAGCAAAGCTTTTTTTACCGAGTTTTACAGCCATGAACAATCACCAAAGATGTACTGAGTATTTTAGTCTAAACTAACTTAACAAAAATCGTTGAGTGTTTGACCTTATTTTTAATATTCTTTGAGCAAATATTAATTTGTGCACTTTTCCTTACATGCCTATTTAAGGAAAAACATTGATTTTTGCGGTATTTAAGGCGACACTCACAAGACAATATCAACTGGTCGTACCATTTAATTTTGGGAGTACAACAATGATTTTTAAAGGCCAAACTGTCAATGTAACTATGGGTGAGCATGGAATTGCCCACTTTACATTCGATGCCCCTGGTTCAGTCAACAAGTTTGATCAACAAACTATTCAAGACTGTAAAGATGCAACAAAAGCGATTAATGAAGACAGCTCAATCAAAGCAGTGTTGTTCCGTTCTGCTAAATCAGCCTTCATTGTGGGTGCTGACATTACTGAGTTTTTAGACACGTTTAAACAAGACGAAAACATTCTTGTAGATTGGGTAAAGTCTAGCTCTGACATGTTTGACGGCATCGAAGACATCAAAGTCCCAACACTAACGGCGATTTCTGGGTTTGCGTTAGGTGGTGGTTTTGAACTTTGTCTAGCAACTGACTTCCGTGTTGTAGACGAAACTGCACAAGTTGGTTTACCAGAAAACAACTTAGGCTTAATTCCAGGTTTTGGTGGTACGGTTCGTTTACCACGAGTTATTGGACCTGATAATGCTCTTGAGTGGATTACATCTGCCCGTCCTAAAAAGCCAAAAGATGCGCTTAAAATGGGTGCGGTAGACGCGTTCACTAGCAACGATAAGATTATTGATGTAGCAACGTCTATGTTGTTACAAGCGATTGAAGGCAAACTAGATTGGCAAGCTCGCCGAGCTCAAAAACTAGCACCTATTCAATTTAGCCCTACTGAATTAGAAAATGCTGTGACTGTTGCCAAAACAATGGTAATGGCAAAAGCGGGTAAACATTACCCAGCTCCAGTTGCGGCAGTTGACAGTGTGTATGAATCTGCGGGTATGACCCGTGACGAAGCGATGCGTGTTGAAAACCGTTACTTTGCAAAATTAGCTAAAACCGATGCGGCGACGGCCATGATTGGTAATTTCATGAATGACCAATATGTTAAAGGTTTAGCGAAAAAGGCGGGTAAAGTTAATACCCACGAAGTTAAGCAAGCTGCCGTATTGGGCGCTGGCATCATGGGTGGCGGCATCGCTTACCAGTCTGCGTCTAAAGGTACACCTATTGTGATGAAAGACATCGCACAAGGCGCGCTTGATCAAGGTATGGCAGAAGCATCTAAAATACTAAACAAAAAGTTAGCTAAAGGCCGAATTGACGGTGTTAAATTAGCGACAACGCTAAACAACATTCAGCCATCATTGAGCAACGAGTCATTAAAGTCAGCTGATTTTATTATTGAAGCCGTTGTTGAAAACCCGAATGTAAAAGCCTCTGTTCTTGCTGAAGTAGAAGGCTTAGTTGAAGATAACGCCATCATTACTTCAAACACGTCAACAATTTCTATTAATCGTTTGGCGAAAAGCCTTAAGCGTCCAGAAAACTTCTGTGGTATGCACTTCTTCAACCCAGTGCCATTAATGCAGTTAGTAGAAGTTATCCGCGGCGAAAACACATCTGATGCCACTATTGCAGCTACTGTTGCATATGCGACTAAGATGGGTAAAACGGCAATTGTAGTTAACGACTGTGCTGGTTTCTTCGTAAACCGCGTATTGTTCCCTTACTTCGCAGGTTTCAGCTTATTACTTAACGACGGCGCACACTTTGCGCAAGTTGATAAAGTAATGGAACGTGAGTTTGGCTGGCCAATGGGTCCTGCGATGTTATTAGACGTTGTTGGTATTGATACTGCTGATCATTGTACTGACGTTATGGCTGAAGCCTTCCCAACTAGAATGCAAAAGCTAGCAAAAGACCCTATTTCTGTTCTTTACGGCAACAAAATGTTTGGTCAAAAGAACGGTAAAGGCTTTTACGAGCACTCTAAAGACAAGCGCGGACGTCCTCAAAAGCAAATTAAAGATGAAACACTATCTTTATTGGGTGACGTTGCTGCAATGGACAAAGAGTTTGACAAAGCAGACATCATTGACCGCTTAATGATCCCTATGATTAACGAAACGATTCGTTGTCTTGAGGAAGGTATTGTTGCCTCTCCTTCTGAAGCTGATATGGCGCTTTTATACGGCATTGGTTTCCCTCCATTCCGCGGCGGTGTATTCCGTTACGTTGATACGGTAGGTCTTGCTAACTTTGTAGCTAAAGCTGATAAGTACAAAGATCTAGGCGAAATTTATCATGTAACTGATAAAACTCGTCAAATGGCTGAAGCTGGTCAAACTTTTTACGGCACATACACAGGTAAGTAGGAGCGAATAAAATGAAAAATGTAGTGATTATAGATTGCGTTCGTACTGCAATGGCAAAAGCCAGAAATGGTATGTTCGAAAATGTACGTGCTGAAGACTTATCAGCGGCAGTAATGAAGTCTTTGCTAGAGCGTAACCCAAAGGTTAACCCAGCAGAGCTTGATGATGTAATCTGGGGTTGTGTAATGCAAACTCTAGAGCAAGGTTTTAACGTAGGCCGTCAAGCTGCTTTATTGGCCGGTATTCCAACTTCTGTGCCTGCAGTTACGGTTAACCGTTTATGTGGTTCATCTATGCAAGCTTTGCATGATGCTGCAAACAAGATCATGGCGGATCAAGGCGACATGTTTATCATTGGTGGTGTTGAGCACATGACTCACGTTCCAATGACACATGGCTTAGATTTCCACCCAGGATTAAACTTAAACACAGCACAAGCTGCAGGTTCAATGGGCCTAACAGCTGAAGCGCTTGCTCGCAAGCACGGTATTACCCGTGAGCAACAAGATGAGTTTGGTGTTCGTTCACACCGTTTAGCTTATGAAGCTTCTCTAGAAGGTCGTTTTGCTAATGAAATCATTGCTGTTGAAGGCCATGACGAAAACGGTGCATTAACCATGTGCGATTACGACGAAGTTATTCGTCCACAAACCACTATGGAAACTGTTTCACCACTTCGTCCAGTGTTTAACCCGGTAAATGGTACAGTAACAGCTGCGACATCTTCAGCTTTATCTAACGGTGCCTCTGGCATGTTAGTGATGAGCGAAGAAAAAGCCAATGAGCTTGGTCTTAAGTATCGCGCTAAGATTAAAGCAATGGGTGTGTCTGGCTGTGAGCCTTCAACTATGGGTTGGGGTCCAGTTCCTGCTACTGAGAAAGCGCTTAAACGTGCCAACATTGATATTCAAGATATAGGTCAATTTGAATTAAATGAAGCATTCGCTGCTCAGGCATTGTCAGTTGTTAAAGGCTTAGGCATTGAAAATCGTATGGATGATATTAATCCAAACGGTGGTGCTATTGCACTCGGTCACCCATTAGGTTGTTCAGGCTCTCGTATTTCGACGACTCTGATTAACAACATGGAAAGAGCTGACGCTAAGTATGGTCTTGCGACAATGTGTATCGGCTTTGGTCAAGGTATTGCGACTATTTTTGAACGTCCATAACCTCAACTAACATCATGAAACTAAAGTGCAATGGGGATGATTCATTGCACTTTTTTTTTATCGCTATAAAATCCCATTCATCTTTTGTTACATTTAGCTATTAATAACTATTTTAGCTAGAACCATTAGAGACATAGTTATGATAGAAACGGATAAGATCCTAGATGCTTTAGGCCTGCGTTGTCCAGAGCCAGTAATGATGATTCGAAAAGAAGTTCGTAGCATGGCCATAGGGGAAACTCTGTTAGTAAAAGCCGACGACCCTGCTACAGTGAGAGATATTCCATCTTTTTGTCGCTTTATGGGGCATGAACTTATCGAGCAAAATATTGACGAAACCCCTTTTATTTTTGTTTTAAAAAAGGGAACATAAATAAAGGCATTTTAAAGGATTTCTCGTAATGCAAAAAAAGCATGAAAAGTGGCATCGCTATATAAACACAGATAATGTGCAGAACGTGGAACAAGTTCGCCAGAACACTTCGTTATTGGCAATGATTTCATTGGCTATTGTAGTTTTATCTGGACTACTTATTGCTAATTACGATAAATACTCGCCTTTCCTGTCGTCGTCTCTTGCCGGAACACTGATTCTGGTTTTAATAAGTGCGTTTTTGTTTTACTTAACGTCCTTTAAACAACTCGGCAGAATTGTACTTTGCACTGGCGTATTGATATTTAATGCTTGTTTAATTTACTCAGGTGGAACCGAGAACACCGCTTTATATTGGGTAATGTATTACCCCCTTATTGTCTACTCTATTATGGGTCCCAAATGGGGTTCGTACTTCTCCGGCGCTTTTGTTGTGATGAGTTTTTATATGTTATATACAGACGGTATCGTAATAGCCAGCTATGGTGACGCTGAGAAGAGTCGCTTTTTACTTTCTGCATTAGTCATCATTATATTTTCTTTTATTAACGAATATTATCGTTATCAAAGCCATTCAAAAATTGAGACGGTTTCCATCAAGCACAAACAAGATGCAAATACTGACGCACTTACAGATATTCCGAATCGACGTTTTTTAGAAGCGTCGTACTTTCCATATTTAAAGACCAACGCAGGCCTACTGTTGCCAGCTTCATTAATAATGACGGATATAGATCATTTTAAAGTAATAAATGATACTTATGGACACGATGTTGGCGATAAAGCCATCGTACATGCTGTTAATGTAATTAAAAAAGCATTGCGGAATACTGACGTTCTGTGCCGTGTTGGCGGTGAAGAGTTTTTAATTTGTATACCTCAAATGGGTATCGATAAGGCAACAAAGATAGCCGAAAAAATTAGGGTCTCATTGCAGGAGACACCTCTCATTTTAGAAGATGGTAAGCCATTAACTATCCGAAGTAGTTTTGGCGTTTCAGAAATCACAAGTAGCGATGACTTTAGTACCGCTATAAAGTCTGCAGACGACAGGCTGTATAAAGCTAAAGAACAAGGCCGAAATAGAGTTGTTGCATTCTAACGTTATCATTAAATAAGTTTATAGCTCATTAATTAATAGTCGATTAATAACTAAGTTAGTAAAGTAATTTCCAGCTTAATCGTGTCTAATTTTCTGTGATGGTGATACTGACGATTTGCCCTTGTACAAGATCAAGGGTAAATGTGTAACTGCCCTTCTTTTTTGGAAATAATGTAAAAGCGTTTGTAAGTGGCATTAAGCGATCGTTATTTTTTTTCGACGTGCAAGTTAATAACCGTGTTTCATTTAACTTTATCTCTTTATTCGTTCCTTCGGAAACACCACAGTTCCGGCCAACAGACCAAGCCTTATCAGCAATTTTAATATTATAGGGTTTACCGTCATTTTGAATCTCTGCCACAACTTTGGCTTTTCCATCCTCAAACGTTTTAAACTCATACTTTGCCTGTGCTTCCCACCAAGAAAATTCAGAACGCAAATAAATTCCAGTTGAGTCCTTTTGTGCATGATTTGCACAACTTGATAGCAGCATAGTGACAATAATTATGAATGTGTTTTTCATTTTATTTCTCGTTTGATAATGACTATTTTGGTGTTTGCCATGTTTTTACTAATCCATTTAATATTAGGCAATTATTAGCTGTCATAATACGAAGCAATATTGAGGCCAAATACCCAAGTAAAAAAAAGCCCAGTGTTTAAACTGGGCTTTCATATCAAATGTAAGGCTATAAAACTGAAATATCAGCCGTGTGCATAAACAAAGACTGTAAACGCCCCAGAATCGCATAACGGTTGTTTTTAATAGCTTCGTTTTCATCATTAACCATTACATTTTCAAAAAACGAATCAATTTCTGTTTGTAATGCGGCTAACGCCGTTAATCCTTTGCTATAATCGCCGTTAGTAAAATCAGCTTCAACACCTGGGGCGATAGCTGTTATTTTACTTACGAGTTGTTTTTCTGCATCTTCAGAAAGTAATGTTTCATTTATTGCATCAAAACTCGTCTTTGCGTTTTTATTCAATATGTTATTTACACGTTTGTTTGCTGCAGCTAACGCTTTTGCTTCAGGCAATTTAGAAAACTCGACTACCGCTTTTAGGCGTTTATCAAAGTCTAATGCAGAGGTAGGCTTTTTAACTTCAACAGCTCTTATAACTTCAACGGTTACACCGTGATCACGATAGTGCGCCTCGAAACGGCCTAACATGAAATCAAACACATCATTTATAACATTGGTATTTGTTAACTTATTGCCAAATAACGTTGATGAGAATGTAGCAAGATCTTTAAAATCTAGAACGAGTTCTTTCTCTATCATGATACGAATAATACCAATCGCTGCGCGACGCAATGCGAATGGATCCTTATCACCCTTAGGAAATTGGCCGATTCCAAAAATACCCACTAACGTGTCAAATTTGTCTGCTAAGGCAACCGCACATGCTTCTAGTGATGTCGGTAATTCATCACCAGCGAAACGTGGTAAATACTGCTGGTATAACGCGTCCGCAACTACTGGGCTTTCACCGTCATTTAGTGCGTAGTATTTACCCATCACACCTTGTATGTCGGTAAACTCCATAACAACTTCTGTCATTAGATCAGTTTTTGCTAACAAACCCGCTCTCTTAGCATGATCGGTATTAGCATTAATTTGCGTTGCGATATAACCCGCCAGTTCCGAAATACGTTCTGACTTTTCTTTTAATGTTCCAAGTTGCTTTTGAAACAAAACACTCTCTAAGCTGCTAAGTCTAGATTCAAGGGTCTTTTTCTTGTCAGTATTGTAAAAGAATTCAGCATCTGCCAATCGAGGACGAATTACTTTTTCATTTCCTTCGATAACAGCACTTGGTTGCTTACTCTCAATGTTACTTATAAATAAAAACTTCGGTAACAAACTTCCGTTTTCGTCTAACATAGGAAAGTACTTTTGGTCGTCCTTCATTGTATAAATTAAGGCTTCTTGTGGTACTTCTAAAAACTTGTTTTCAAATGTTCCAACTAATGCAACTGGCCATTCAACTAATGATGTAACTTCATCTAACAAATCGACGTCGTCTTTAACAACAGCATTATTAACCTCACATATTTGTGCGATTTGAGTTTTAATTGCGGTTTGACGCTCATTAAAATCAACCATTACATAAGCTTGCTTTAGCTCTTCTACATAACTATCAGCATTAGTAATGGTGACTTTGCCACGATGATGAAATCTATGACCTTGCGATTGATTTGAAGATGTAAGACCAAGTACCTCAATTGGAATTACTTTGTTACCGAACATAGTAATTAGTGTATGCACTGGACGTATGAATTCTGAATCACTTGAACCCCAACGCATTGGTTTAGGGATCGGCAGCTGTTTTAACGCTGCTTTAACAAATCCTTCTAGTAAATCGTTTAGCGTTTTTCCTGGTACCACAGCTTTGTGAAGTAACCATTCGCCTTTGTCAGTCGATAACCTAGTCGCTTCAGAGATATCGATTCCACAACCCCTTGCCCAGCCGAGGGCAGCTTTTGTAGCATTACCGTCTGCATCAAACGCTGCGGATGTCGCTGGACCACGTTTTTCTACTGATTTGTCAGCTTGATTAAATTCTAAATTTGTTACTCGGATAGCTAATCTTCTTGGGGCTGCTAGCCATTCTATATTGTCAAAGCTTAACTCTGCTTGCTTAAGCTGTGCTTCAAAGCCATCTTTAAAGCTTACCGCTAGTTTCTTGAGGGCTTTTGGTGGTAGTTCTTCCGTACCTAGTTCTATTAAAAAATTATCTTTCATATTAATGCCCTACTATTTTGAAACTTGATCGCTACACATTGGGAAACCTAATGCCTCACGAGCATCATAATATGCTTGTGCAACGGCTTTTGATAAAGCTCGAACTCGTAAGATATAGCGCTGACGTTCAGTTACGGATATCGCATGGCGAGCGTCTAACATGTTGAATGCGTGTGACGCTTTCATTACTTGCTCATACGCCGGTAAAGGTAAACTTTTTTCAATTAGTAGCTGACTTGCTTTTTCGGCATCATCAAACTCTTTAAAAAGTGTATCTACGTCCGCATATTCGAAGTTGTAGGTTGATTGTTCAACTTCATTTTGGTGGAAAACATCGCCATAAGTTACTTTGCCCATAGGGCCGTCAGTCCAAACTAAGTCATAGATGCTATCTACGCCTTGTAAGTACATAGCTAAACGCTCTAAACCATATGTTATTTCGCCAGTAACTGGTTTGCATTCAAGTCCACCAACTTGTTGGAAGTAGGTAAACTGTGTTACTTCCATTCCATTTAGCCAAACTTCCCAGCCAAGCCCCCAAGCACCGAGTGTTGGTGACTCCCAGTTGTCTTCTACGAAACGAATATCATGGACTAGAGTATCGATACCTAGCTCTTCTAAAGAGCCAAGGTACAGCTCTTGGATATTGGCTGGCGATGGTTTTAACATTACTTGAAACTGGTAATAATGTTGCAAACGATTAGGGTTTTCGCCATATCGACCATCTGTCGGTCTACGACACGGTTGAACATAAGCCGAACTTATTGGCTCAGGCCCCAACGAGCGTAAAAACGTCATAGGATGGAACGTTCCGGCCCCAACAGGTAAATCCAAAGGCTGGATTATTACACAGCCTTGTCTGGCCCAATATTCTTGTAACGCCAATATTAGACCTTGGAATGTATCGATATTATATTTGCTCATGATTTATCTTTACCAATTTTACTTTGTCGTAAAAGTTCAAACTCTTAAATAAATAAAGCCTAGCAGTTTAGAACGACTAGGCTTCTTAAATTAATGTAAAAGTTACACGTCTAAGTTAGCAACTTTAAGAGCGTTCTGATCAATAAACGCTCGTCTAGGTTCAACATGATCGCCCATCAGTGTTGTAAACAGCTGGTCACAACCAATTGCATCTTCAATTGTAACTTGCAGCATACGACGTGATTCTGGATCCATTGTTGTTTCCCAAAGTTGCTCTGGATTCATTTCTCCCAGACCTTTATAGCGCTGAATGTATAAGCCACGCTTCGATTCTTTCATTAGCCAGTCTACGGCCATTCCGAAATCGTCTACAGGGAAACGTTTTTCACCACGGCTTACGTAAGCGCCGTCTTCCAATAAATCAATATTGATTTCGCCAACAGAACTTATTTCTTTAAACTCTGTAGAGTTAATAAAGTCTTTTGTAAGTGTATAGTCTCGGTCTACACCATGCTGACGAACACGGATTGTTGGAACCCAAATATTACGCTCTTCATCGCGGTTGATAACAGCATTATAGATTACTGACTCTGTTTCTTTATCGTTAAGATATTTAACAAATGACTCTAGCCAGTCAGTAATGTTTGCTTCGTCCTTCAACTGGTCATCCGTCAACGGACGGAAGAACATTAGGTTACGTAATATTTCTATATTAATTTTTTTCTTAAGCCTAGAAATACCGTTTTCAGCTTTGTGATACTGTTTGATTAACTTTTCTAATTCAACACCGTTTATTGCCGGCGCATCTTGATTTACATGAAGCGTAGCTCCCTCAAGTGCAAGTGTTGTTAAGTATTCAGTCAATACTTCATCATCTTTAATATAGCGCTCTTGCTTACCTTTTTTAACTTTATATAACGGTGGTTGCGCAATATAAATATAACCACGCTCTACAAGCTCAGGCATTTGACGATAGAAAAATGTAAGTAAAAGAGTTCGTATATGCGATCCATCGACGTCGGCATCGGTCATGATAATGATATTGTGGTAACGCAATTTTTCAGGATTATATTCGTCTCGACCTATACCACAACCGAGAGCTGTTATAAGTGTTCCAACTTCCTGAGAAGAAATCATTTTATCAAAACGCGCTTTTTCAACGTTAAGAATTTTACCTTTTAGAGGCAATATTGCTTGGTTTTTACGATTGCGACCTTGTTTCGCAGAACCACCGGCCGAGTCACCCTCCACTATATATAGTTCAGATTTTGACGGGTCTTTTTCTTGGCAATCGGCAAGCTTACCAGGCAAGCCTGCTATGTCTAATGCACCTTTTCGGCGTGTCATCTCACGGGCTTTTCTTGCAGCTTCTCGCGCTCTCGCCGCATCCACTATTTTCATAATGATGTTTTTAGCAACCGCCGGGTTCTCAATTAGGTATTCACCTAACTTTTCACCCATTGCTTGTTCGACTGCCGATTTAACTTCTGAAGAGACTAATTTATCTTTTGTTTGAGAAGAAAATTTAGGATCTGGTACTTTTACAGAAATTACAGCCGTTAAACCTTCTCTTGCGTCATCACCACTAGCAGAAACATCTACAGAGCTTTTTCCTTTGCCTTTGTTCAGACCTTCAGATGTCATGTAGTTGTTCAGCGTACGAGTTAATGCGCCGCGGAATCCACTTAAATGAGTTCCACCATCTCGCTGAGGAATATTATTTGTAAAACATAAAATGTGCTCTTTATAAGAGTCATTCCATTGCATCGCAACTTCAACAACGATGCCGTCATCTTTTTCTAATGAGAAGTAGAAGATCTCTTCATTAACAGAGTTTTTATTCTGATTTAAATATTCTACAAAGGCTTTGATACCGCCTTCAAAGAAGAAGTGTTCTTTCTTATCTTCGTCACGCTCATCCATAATACGAATTGAAACGCCAGAGTTTAAGAAAGAAAGCTCTCGTATACGTTTAACCAATATATCAAAGTGGAAAGTCACATCTGAAAATATTGATGCACTAGGCCAAAAACGAACTTCAGTACCAGTTTCGGTTGCTTCACCAACTACTGCTAGAGGCTCTACAGGCTCACCTAAATGATATTCTTGTTCATGTACTTTGCCATCACGACGAACGGTCAAAACAAGCTTGTCACTTAATGCGTTTACAACTGAAACACCAACACCATGAAGGCCACCAGATACTTTATATCCAGAGTCTTCTCCACCGAATTTACCACCGGCGTGAAGAACGGTCATGATCACTTCCGCAGCTGATACACCTTCTTCAGGGTGAATTTCTGTCGGGATTCCACGACCGTTATCTCGAACAGAAACAGATCCATCCAAGTGAATTTTTACAACTATATCGCTACAGTGGCCGGCTAAGGCTTCATCAATAGAGTTATCTAGTATTTCAAACACCATGTGGTGTAGGCCAGAACCATCATCAGTATCACCGATGTACATTCCAGGACGTTTTCGAACTGCATCAAGGCCTTTTAAGACTTTAATACTAGACGAACCATATTCATTTTCTACGGACATAACTGCTCCATATTCTCTGGTTTAATTGCTCCATGTTCCACGTGGAACACATTCACAGAATTAGTATATTTTTTAAATTCCATTGCTATTTTACTTTCTATCCCTGTTACAAATACTTGAGCTTCAGAATTTAACAACATCTCAAGCATTGTTTCACGCGTAAACTCATCTACTTCCGAAGGCAAGTCATCAATCAAAAGTAACATATTTTTGTTACTTATGTTTTTTACCAACCTAACCATCCCGACTTCCAGTAAGTAAAACAACATTTTACTTTGGCCACGAGATAGCATATTTGTAATATCTTCACCGTTTTGGGTAAAGAGTATATCGGCCTTGCTTGGGCCGAAACCTACTTGTCTATATTTCTGATCCTTAAATATTTGCGTTCTTATCGCATTATCTAAGTCATCTGTTGCATCAAAAATTTTCGATTTATATTTAATTTCTATAGCTTTCAGTAATTCTACTGTTTCTTGATTTTGTAACGAACTAGTCAATTCATTAAGCATTGGCTGCAGTAGGCTTACTATAAATTGGTTTCGATAGTCTTCTACTTTCGCTGCGCTATTAACCAAACCTTTATACCAAAACACAAGTTCTCTCTGGTCCGCGTTACCCGTTTTTAATAACGCGTTTATTTGCTTCTGCTGCTTTTGATAGTCTGACCAACACTTTTGATATTCATGTTCCACGTGGAACAACCCAAAATCTAAAAAACCTCGGCGAGCTTTGGGACTACTAAAAAACACGTCAAAACTTTCTGGTGTTATTAGTTGAACTGGAAATAATGACGTGCCTTCTGACAACCTATTAAGAATCTCGCCATCAAGCTTTAATCGACTATTTCCTTTTTCGTCTAGATCAAGACCTAAACGGTGTTCACCATTTTGTTCTAATAGAGCAGCAACTGCTAAATAACTTTCATCGACATTGATTAAATGATTTCGTTTATTACTTCTAAAAGACCTTGCTCTACTTAAAAAATAAAGAGCCTCAAGTAAACTCGTTTTACCGCTTCCATTCTTACCGTAAAAACAGTTAACGCTAGCGCTTGTATCAATTGATATGTTTTTTAAGTTTCTAAACCCAACAACATTTACTTTTTTTACAAGCATTAAAATAACGAGCCTAAAGCTTCATTGGCATAACGACATACAAACTTGAAGCGTCGTCAAAACCTTCAATTAACGCACTACTATTTGCGTCAGCCAGCATAATTTTAACCGTATCAGTATTAATGTTGTTTAATACGTCAATAATATAAGAAACGTTAAAGCCTATTTCTAAATCGCCGCCTGCGTAATCTACTAACGCAGTTTCCTCTGCTTGTTCTTGTTCAGGATTATTTGCGCTAACCAATAATTCACCGTGACTTAGGTTTAAACGCACACCTTTGAACTTTTCGTTAGACAAAATAGAAACTCGTTGAAAGACATCTTTAAGCATATTCTTATCTGCAACGATAGTCTTATCGCCACCTTGAGGTAATACACGACGATAATCAGGAAAACGACCGTCAACAAGCTTACTAGTGAAAACAAATTGCTTATCAATGATTCTTATATGATTATTACCAAGGTGAATTTGTAATAGCTCATCATTGTCTTCAACTAAGCGTAAAATCTCTAAAACAGCTTTACGAGGGACAATCACTTGTTTCTGCTCTTTTACCCCAACGGCTATTGGCTGCTGGGCTAATGCCAGACGATGACCATCTGTAGCAACGGTTCGAATAACATCAGACTCTAGCTCAAAAGACATACCATTTAGATAATAACGAACATCTTGGTTTGCCATAGAAAAGTTGATACGCTCAATTAGAGCTCTTAGCGTATGTCTTGATATTTCTATCTGGTCGTCCGATTGCCACTCTTCTAAATTTGGGTAATCACTTGCTGGAAGAGTTGATAAGCTGAACCTACTCTTACCTGATTTAACGACCGCCGAATGGCCATCTACTTTTAATTCAATTTCCGCATCACCTGGAAGTGATCGGCAAATATCAAATAACTTCTTAGCTGGTATTGTAATAGCACCCGCTTGAATAACGTTATCTGCTGTCGTTGACGCCACCAATTCTACTTCCATATCCGTACCAGTAAATTTTACGGAATCTAACGACGCTTCAATTAGCACATTAGAAAGAATAGGAAGCGTATGCTTACGCTCAATAGCACCAGAAACCATAGTTAAAGGTTTTAACAATGAATCTTTACTTATAATAAAATGCATTTATCCATTCCCCACTATGACGACAAAATTCGCATTAAGTTTTGCACGTCTTCTTTTATCTCGTGACTTTCTTCTTTTAATTCTTTTATTTTACGACAAGCGTGAAGCACGGTCGTATGATCTCGCCCACCAAAGGCGTCGCCAATTTCAGGTAAGCTATGATTTGTTAATTCTTTTGCCAAAGACATAGCAATTTGTCTTGGTCTTGCTACAGAGCGACTGCGGCGTTTTGACAAAATATCCGCCACTCGTATTTTGAAGTATTCAGCAACGGTTTTTTGAATGTTATCTATTGTTACCAATTTATCTTGAAGGGCAAGTAAATCCCGCAACGCTTCTTTAACAAAATCAATAGTAATTGGTCGACCGGTAAAATTAGCATTAGCTATTACTCGGTTCAATGCGCCTTCAAGCTCTCGTACATTTGAACGCAACCTTTTGGCAATGAAAAACGCGACCTCTTCAGGTAACTTAACTTTGCTCTGATGTGCTTTTTTCATCAGAATTGCCACTCGAGTTTCTAATTCAGGCGGTTCAATTGGCACGTTTAATCCCCATCCAAAACGACTTTTAAGTCGATCTTCAACACCATCTATCTCTTTAGGGTACCGATCCGACGTTAAAATTATCTGCTTGTTTCCTTCCAACAATGCATTGAAGGTATGGAAAAACTCTTCTTGGCTACGATCTTTTTTAGCAAAGAATTGAATATCATCTATCAGTAGTGCGTCTAACCCGCGATAGTAACGCTTGAACTCTTCAATCGCATTATTTTGCAGTGCTTTAACCATATCCTGAACAAAACGCTCTGAATGCATATATACAACTTTAGCGTCTTTCTTATTCTGGATGATCCCATTGCCAACGGCGTGCAATAAGTGAGTTTTACCTAAACCTGTTCCGCCGTATAGGAATAATGGATTGTATGCGCCACCTGGATTATCAGCTACTTGCATTGCGGCCGCTCTAGCTAACTGGTTACTGTTACCTTCAACAAAGCTATCGAATGTATAAGAGTCATTAATATTTGAGCGAAATACAGCCTTAGGTCTTGCAGCCTCTTGCTGAACAGAAGTTGGAGACGGACTAGACGACGAAGGTACACTCTGCTGCTGAGTTCTATTAACGTTACTTGTCGCAGCTGCGTGTGAAATAGTTTGTGGTTGTGTATTAACTTTTGAGCCAACATCGAAGTTCAAACTAGGCGCTGGAGAACCGTCACTATATTGAACAAGAAGTTCATTAATACGATTCATATATTTATCTCTTACCCAATCTAATACAAAACGATTAGGTGCGTACAGGGTAATTAACTGTTCTGAACTGTGGAGTTGCAGAGGCCTAATCCACATATTGAATTGTTGTTGAGACAACTCTTGTTCTAAAACCTGTAGGCAATTTTGCCAAAGAGACTGATACACTGAATATCCTATTATGATGTCCGGTTATAATTAATACACTTTGTAAAAGCGCACCGGCTATTATGCCTTAATTTTATCCACAAACTCAACCAACAATGAGCATTAAAACAGTATTAAATTTAACTAAATATTAATCACTGTGTTGGTGGTGTAATTGCGTCCCTAATAATCACGTTTTAAAGCAAAAAGACGGATGAATTAGACGACTTTTACGTTTCATTTAAAACAATGTTATCCACATTTTTTTCTTATTTGCACCTCGTATTGTGAATAAAATATGAACTTAAAAATTAATAGATCATTTTCATTGACTAAAAGAGGATCAATCTATATTATTCGGCGTCCTTTTTTGGGGCCCTGCAGGGGTCGCGACCTGCGGGATAATTTGTAGTAATAACCGATCGGATGGATTTAATATGAAACGTACATTTCAACCTAGCGTACTAAAACGTAAACGTACACACGGTTTCCGTGCTCGTATGGCAACTAAAAACGGCCGTGCTGTTCTAGCTCGTCGTCGTGCGAAGGGACGTAAAGTTCTTTCTAAGTAAAAAGTGGATAACTTCACTTTTACAAGGGAGTTACGTTTAGTAACTCCCTCGCACTTTTCCCGCATATTTGACCGCCCGGTCAAAGCTGTTTCAGACCACTTTACACTTCTTGCTAAATATAACGATTTAACACACCCTCGTGTTGGACTTGTTGTTGCCAAAAAGAAAGAAAAAACTGCCGTTGGTCGAAATCGTATTAAGCGTATAGCACGAGAAAGTTTTCGTTTAAATCAACACGCATTGCCAAATATTGATATAGTAGTCATTGCTCGAGATGGTATCGGCAAAGTTGACAACGAGAAACTAAATAAACAGCTGAATAAATTATGGAAAAAAATCGCGCTCCGTTGCGAACAATCCTTAAAAAAATAGTCCGTGGCTACCAAGTCCTTATTAGTCCTTGGTTCCCGGCTAAATGCCGTTTTTATCCTAGTTGTTCAGAATACACTATTGAAGCATTAGATAAGCATGGATCTGCAAAAGGTTCTTGGTTAAGTGCCAAACGTATTCTAAAATGCCACCCTTTTAGTGATGGTGGATTTGATCCAGTACCAAACTCAACATCAATTAACACAGAAAATAAAGAGAAGTAAGCGCTATGGAATCGCAACGTTCGTTCTTAGTTATTGGTTTAGCCTTGGTTAGCTTTTTGCTATTCCAACAATGGCAAGTCGATTACAACACGCCAGTACCTCAGCAAACATCGCCTGAGAATACACAAGTCATAACTGATAATGGTATGCCTAAAGCTAGTGTAAATAACACTTCTGCTGATTTACCTGAGTCAGACACGGCACCAGTAACCGAAGTTGCAAAAGTAGCTTCTACACAGCTGATAAAAGTTACGACTGATGCTCTAGAGGTTTTAATCGACCCTCGAGGTGGTGACGTTGTTTCAGCCGTGTTACTCGAATATGACCGTACACATTTGTCTGAAGAAAAGTTTGTACTACTACAACAAACCCCTGCTTATGTTGCAATGTCAGGTTTAGTTGGCGCTCAAGGTCCAGATGCTTCAACAGATGGCCGTCCAGTTTATAGTGCAACTCAACAAGAGTGGCTATTACAAGACAATAGCTTGGTAGTGCCGTTAACATTTACATCTAAAGACGGTTTGTCTGTTGTTAAAACATTTACTTTTAAACGTGCAAAACACTCGGTAGATGTCTCGTTTAAAGTAACAAATAACAATTCAACAGTTGCTCAGGTTCAACCTTTTTATCAGCTAAAACAAGATATCGTTGAACACGAAGGTAGCATGATGATGCCGACTTATCGTGGTGGTGTTTACTCAACTGCGGACGAAGCCTACGACAAATACGACTTTGACGACATGGCCGATGAGCGCTTAAACAAAAATACGCTTGGCGGTTGGGTTGGTATGATCCAACATTACTTTGTTAGTGCTTGGGTTCCAGCACAAACGGATCAAAACAATATTTACTCTCGCGTAATTAATAATGGTGGCGCTGCAATCATTGGCGTTAAGTCACCTGCTATTAGTATTCAACCAGGTCAAACAATAGAAACAAACTCAACGTTGTTTGCAGGTCCAAAGAACCAAGAAGAATTAAGTCAAATTCACGACACTCTTGATTTAACAGTTGATTACGGTTTTTTATGGTTTATTAGTCAAATTCTTTTCTCTGGTTTAGCGTTTATATATGGCGTAGTTGGTAACTGGGGTATCGCAATTATTATCATCACTATTGTCGTGAAAATGATCCTTTATCCACTGACGAAAAAGCAATACGAGTCGATGGCTAAAATGCGAGCTTTACAACCAAAAATGGAACAACTAAAACAACGTTTTGGTGATGACCGTCAGAAGTTTGGTCAAGCAACCATGGAACTTTATCGTAAAGAAAAAGTGAATCCGATGGGTGGTTGTTTACCTCTGTTACTACAAATGCCAATCCTGTTGGCATTGTATTGGGTATTCCTAGAAAGTGTTGAACTCCGTCATGCGCCGTTTGGCTTGTGGATCACAGACTTATCAGCAAAAGACCCGTACTTTGTATTGCCAATTCTATTTGGTGCATCAATGTTCTTAATGCAGAAGTTATCTCCAACGCCATCAGCTGATCCGATGCAACAAAAAATGATGACCTGGATGCCAGTATTATTCTCGGTATTCTTTTTGTGGTTCCCATCAGGTCTAGTTTTATACTGGTTTGTTTCTAACTTAATTTCTATTATTCAGATGTTAGTTATATACAAAAATATAGATAAAAAAGCGGCTGCCAAAAAAGGCTAACCCCTTAACCTGAAAAATAAAGTACAATTAAAGGCGGCCTGAGGGTCGCCTTTTTCAATTTAAACGCAACAGAGACCAGATATGACCAGCCCATTTGAAAACAATGACACAATTGCAGCTCAAGCAACCGCACCTGGAAAAGGAGGTGTAGGTATTATTCGCGTATCTGGACCAAAAGCAAAAGACATTGCAGCTCATATTGTTGGTCGTTGTCCTGAGCCTCGTCAAGCTGAGTATATGTCTTTCAAGTCTTCAGACGGCACAACGCTTGATCAAGGCATCGTGTTATTTTTTAAAGGACCAAACTCCTTTACTGGTGAAGACGTTGTTGAGTTCCAAGGCCACGGCGGTCCAATTGTTATTGATCTCATTTTACAAGAAATCACAAAGATAGATGGATTAAGGTTAGCTAGAGCGGGTGAGTTTAGTGAACGTGCGTTCTTAAATGACAAAATTGACTTAACTCAAGCTGAAGCCATTGCCGACTTAATTGAAAGCAACTCTGTACAAGCGGCTAAATCAGCGCTTCAATCTCTGCAAGGCGAGTTTTCTAACAAAATAAACAGCCTTGTTGAAAAAATGATTCAACTGCGGATTTATGTAGAAGCAGCCATTGATTTTCCAGATGAAGAAATCGACTTTTTATCTGACGGAAAAGTAGCGAATGATCTTGATGGCATAATCGACTATTTAGACTCGGTAAAACATCAGGCCCAGCAAGGGGCAATTATTCGTGAAGGAATGAAAGTCGTTATTGCAGGCAGGCCTAATGCAGGTAAGTCTTCATTACTTAATGCGCTATCAGGTAAAGACAGTGCGATTGTCACTGACATCGCAGGAACCACCAGAGACGTATTAAAAGAACATATCCACATCGATGGTATGCCGTTACATATTATCGATACAGCAGGCCTTAGAGAAAGCCCTGATACCGTTGAACAAATTGGTATTGAGCGAGCATGGCAAGAAATTAATGATGCCGACAAAGTATTGTTAATGGTTGATGCAACAAGTGGAGAGAATATAGATCCAAATGATATTTGGCCTGAGTTTATGGATAAGCTTCCAGAAAATATGCCTCTTAGTATCATCCGAAATAAAATTGACCTAATTGGTGAAAGCACTTCTCAAGTAACAGAGATTAACGATATTCCGGTCATTTCTATTTCAGCTCAGCAACAGCTTGGTATTGAAGAACTGAAACAACATTTAAAAGCGGCAATGGGTTTTCAAGGAAGTACGGAAGGTACCTTTATGGCTCGTAGAAGACACCTTGACGCATTAAACAAAGCCTACTCACACTTACTTCAAGGAAAAGAACAACTTCATTCATTTATTGCCGGTGAAATTTTGGCAGAAGAATTAAGAATCGCTCAACAACACCTCAATGAAATTACCGGTGAATTTAGCTCAGATGATTTATTAGGCAGAATATTTAGTTCGTTCTGCATAGGTAAATAGGTAAATAGAAGAATAACCATGATTAAGATTATAGTTGGCACAGAAACCGGCACCGCAGAATATGTCGCAGATGAAGTTTTAGAGCTGTTAAATGAACATGATTTAAATGCTGAAGTGATTGATCAACTATCGGACTTACCGCTGTCCGATAAGGAAACCTTGCTTATTTGCACGTCAACACATGGTGCTGGTGACGTTCCAAACAATTTAAAGAACTTTGAGAAGTGGCTAAAAACGGCCCCAAACTTAGAGAGTAAAAAGTTTGCGGTTATTGGCTTAGGGGACTCCAGTTACGATACGTTCTGTCAAGCAGCTATATCATTAGATGAATTGTTATCTAGCGCAAACGCAACCCGTATGTTTGCACCAATTTTAGCGGACGCGATGTCTGATGAACTTCCAGAAGACATCATTCTTCCTTTATTAAAAGTTCAATTGGATAAATTAGCTTAAACATAACTATCTTCAATTTTGCGTCTTCATTAAAGATAGCGTCAATGTAATGAGCAGCGATACATAAAGCACATCACTGCTCGTTTTTTTATACTACCTTACCTAGTTTGCAGTTAAATCAATCTGGTAAAACGCAAGTCCATCTTTATTAACTCGAACCGGATTCGTAATAGTAATCGCGTTAATATTTTCCGATACTTTTTGTGCTTTTAAAGACGGCGAAGAGGTAAAAAAGACATCTAATTTGGCCAAAGTTTTAATTGGTTTAAAACGCCAGTTACTATCTGGAAGCGCCTTAATACCGGCTCCTTTATTCATATTAGATTGGGCTTG
Source organism: Psychrosphaera aestuarii (assembly GCF_017948405.1). Classification (NCBI taxonomy): domain Bacteria; kingdom Pseudomonadati; phylum Pseudomonadota; class Gammaproteobacteria; order Alteromonadales; family Pseudoalteromonadaceae; genus Psychrosphaera; species Psychrosphaera aestuarii. The sequence continues at coordinate 297,344 of NZ_CP072844.1, forward strand.
AATATAACTTCTTAATACAGTTCTGTTTTCGTCTGGTCCTTCAAACGTCTCTCTTGAAACTCCATCTATATTTGGAAACTTGCCCCCACCAGATGCTCTGTAATTATTAGTGACCACAAGAAACTCACCGTCTAGATTAATTGGAATCCCTTTATATTTAAGATTTACAATACGATGAGCTGATTTGTTTTGAAGATGCCCTTCTGTGTTATAGCGAGAAGGCTGCGTGATATCAATTTCATAAGTAACACCATCAATGACATCAAAATCAAAACTAGGAAACGAATCATTTAACAAATACTGAGGTTCTGAAGATGTTGGGTCTATCTGATTAAACTGACCTGCTGAACGCTCTAGCCATTCCTTTACATCTTGTCCTGTTAGTTTTATTACTCTAATTGTATTTGGAAACACATATAAGCTAACAACATCTAATAACGAGACCTTTCCTGCTTCAATATAAGTAAAGTCCTCAGAGCCGTTCCTACCTGCTCTAAATGGTGCTGCTGCAGATAAAACAGGCAGGCCATCAAGCTCAGTTCCTAATATAAAACGTTTACCCCAGTCTATTTGGGCGTTAGCTACAATTTGAATTGAAGGATCATCCTGCACCAAAGAGAAATAACTATTAATAGGATGTGCAAGTTCAGCAAAAGATTCTGATATCCACTTTATGGTAGCTTCATGCTCTGCCTTAATAGCTTCAGAAACTGCTTTATCAGCTTCAGCAAGATCAACAAAAGTATCATTTCGTTTTGAACCACTAGCGATTGCTCTGACAGAAACAGTAGACTCCTTGATAGACCATTGGCCGTTATCGCTTAACGTTAACTCTAAATCAATTAAACCTAGGTGATTACCAAAAAAGCCCGGCATAACAGCAGGAACACCATTGAGTTTACCAGTTTTATTATTTATACCTAAATGCTCAAAACCATCAAAAGTAGGATCGCCCGGAAACAATCGATGATGATGTCCAAACAAAATAGCATCAATGCCAGGGACTTTAGATAACATCAAGGCAACATTCTCTGCACCTTCTTTATGATCTTGCATCGACAAACCAGAGTGAGGAATAGCGATGACAATGTCCGCGCCTTTAGCTTTCATTTCTGGAACAAATTTTTGTGCTGTTTTTATGATGTCTTCTGCAAATACTTTTCCTTCAAGATGACTTTTATCCCATTGCATTATTTGAGGAGGAACAAAGCCAATGTAACCAATATTGATGTCATAAGTATGACCATTGCCATCATCCAACGTTTTAGCCTTTATAAGGTATGGCAAGAAAGTGTTAACTACTTCATCGTTTTTACTTTTCTCATAAACGTTTGCGCTTATATAAGGGAAGTTTGCACCTTCGATAGAGGCTTTTAAGAACTCAAGACCAAAGTTAAACTCATGATTACCAATATTTGCTACATCGTAATTCATTAAATTCATCGCTTTAAAAGCAACATGTGTATCGCCGGCCAATATGCTATCTCTACGAATTTGCGCTTCATAATCACCAAGAGGGCTATTCTGCAATAGATCACCATTATCAATTAAAACAGAATTGAGCACTTCTGATCGTGCCTCTTTGATCAAAGTTGCCGTGTTAACAAAACCTATCGATTCCGTCTTTGTTTTTCTAAAATAGTCATAATTAGCGAAGTACATATGGATATCTGTAGTCTCCATAATACGTAAAGTTAAAGTTGGAGACACCTCTTCCTTAGCAGGTTCTGGTACTGAGCAGGCTGCTATAAAAAGAATAAAAACCAGAGAAACTGACTTAAAAGAAAAATATAATTGCATAAAACCGATTATCCAAATAACAAATTAGACCTAGATCATAAACGATTACGGCTCTTTTTTTATTTAATTTTAAACTTGATCGCATTTATTTGCCTGGATCTAAAAAATATAACGATCTTTTTTAACATAGGTAATTAGATCTACTTATACACATCAACATAGCCAAATTAGCCGATCATTAACCTGATCACAGGATTAATCCTAGTTACTAACAATATGCACACAGAGATGTTATTTAGTTATATCTCCTGTGCATAAGATCGTTAAGATCGTTTGATCTAACTGGAGATATCCAGATGGTAACTTTTACATCGTATTTGGCTGTGGATAAAAGAGCTACTTATCCAAGGGTTTAAACACACTTGATCCAAGTTAGATCACAGTTATTGATCGCTATAAGATCCTATTTTAATTAAAGAAAAATAGCTTACACACAGAAAACTAGATACTTAATAGTAATAAAAATAAAAGATCTTTAAATAGATCTTATATTAATAGAGTGATCAGAAACTTATAATTTAGACCATTCCCTGAGTAAAAAATAACCTTTTCAATCCTTATCAAACCAAGATAGAATACGCGCCCTTTTTTAAGGATCCGTTTTTTAGTTGTATTGAGGTAATCATGATCTTTTCTGAACATTTTGATGTCATCGTTGTTGGTGGTGGACATGCAGGTACTGAAGCTGCTTTAGCGGCAGCGCGCATGGGACAAAATACGCTTTTGCTAACGCACAACGTAGATACGTTAGGCCAAATGTCATGTAATCCAGCAATTGGCGGTATTGGAAAAGGTCATTTAGTAAAAGAAATAGATGCTCTTGGCGGAGCAATGGCGCTTGCTGCTGACGCTGGTGGTATTCAGTTTAGAACCTTAAATTCTTCAAAAGGCCCAGCCGTTAGAGCAACAAGAGCTCAAGCAGATCGTCAACTTTACAAAGCAGCAATCCGTACAACTTTAGAAAACCAAGAGAACTTAAAGATATTTCAACAATCTTGTGACGATCTTATCGTAGAGAACGATCGTGTGGTTGGTGTTGTGACTCAAATGGGCCTCAAATTCAAAGCCAAAAGCGTTGTGTTGACTGTTGGAACCTTTTTAGGTGGAAAGATACACATTGGTTTAGAAAATCATTCAGGGGGGCGCGCAGGCGATCCTCCTTCAATCGCTTTAGCGGATCGTTTAAGAGAATTACCATTCAGAGTTGATCGCCTAAAAACAGGTACTCCTCCGCGCATAGACGCTCGAACAGTAGACTTCTCTGTCATGCAAGCGCAACCAGGTGACACACCAACACCAAATTTTTCTTATATCAGTAAAAACGGGTGTCATCCGGAACAGATCCCTTGTTTTATAACTTACACGAACGAGAAAACACACGATGTTATTCGTGGTGGTTTAGATAGATCTCCGATGTACTCAGGCGTTATTGAAGGTATAGGTCCTCGATACTGCCCTTCAATTGAAGACAAAATTGTTCGATTTGCAGATAAAGATAAGCACCAAATATTTGTAGAGCCAGAAGGCTTAACTACTCATGAGCTATATCCAAATGGTATTTCTACAAGCTTGCCTTTTGATGTACAAATAGAGTTAGTTCACTCAATTGCAGGTTTTGAAAACGCACATATCACTCGTCCTGGTTACGCAATTGAGTATGATTATTTTGATCCACGTGATTTAAAACAGTCATTAGAAACCAAATTTATTGATGGGCTCTTTTTTGCTGGCCAAATCAACGGCACAACTGGTTATGAAGAAGCTGGTGCACAAGGTTTAATAGCAGGGTTAAACGCTGCATTGCATGCACAAGAAAAAGAAGCATGGTCACCAGGTCGAGATCAAGCTTACATAGGCGTTTTAATTGATGATTTAGCAACGCTTGGTACTAAAGAACCATATCGTATGTTCACTAGCCGTGCTGAATACAGACTCTTGTTAAGAGAAGATAATGCGGATCTTCGTTTAACAGAAAAAGGTCGAGAGTTAGGTCTTGTATGTGACGAGCGTTGGAAAACATTTAATGAAAAAATTGAACAAATAGCGGTTGAGCAAGAAAGATTAAAATCAAACTGGATCCATAAAGATCATGCTGCTTTAGATCAAGTAAACGAGTTATTGAAAACCCCAATATCGCGTGAGGCAAGTTTAGAAGACTTAATTCGCCGTCCAGAAGTTCGTTATGAAGATCTAATGAACATTGAAGGTGTGGGTCCTGCAAATGAAAATAAACAAGCCGCTGAACAAGTTGAAATACAGATCAAATATCAGGGTTATATTGATCGTCAATTATTAGAGATCGCAAAACAACAAAAAAATGAAGATACCGTAATCCCGAGTGATTTTGATTACGCTTCTATTAGCGGTTTATCAAATGAAGTGATTGCCAAGCTTGAAGATGCTAGACCCGATACCGTTGGTCAGGCTGCTCGTATTTCTGGTATTACACCAGCGGCAATATCAATGATTTTAGTGTATTTGAAAAAACACAACGCTTTAAAAAAATCAGCGTAAACTTCTTCCATAACATAATAAAAATATTCTCTAGGTATGGCGAGCATTGCTCGCTATACTTTCTTATCTCATTTTAAAAATCGCCAAATTTAAGCCATGTTAAAAAATAAACTTATTCAATTGTTAGAAAAAACAGACTTACATTATTCTGATTTACAAATAAACCAATTAGTTGGTTATGTTGAAATGCTTAATAAATGGAATAAGGCTTATAATTTAACCTCGGTACGTGATCCTCAACAAATGCTAATAAAACATATTGTTGACAGTTTGGTGGTAAGTCCTTACTTACAGAAAACACCAAATAAAAATAATAAATTTATTGATGTAGGTACAGGTCCTGGTTTACCAGGAATGCCGTTAGCGATTGCCAACCCAGATAGTGAGTTTACTTTGTTAGATTCGCTTGGGAAAAGAATAAGATTTATTACACAAGTTAACCACGAACAGGGTATAAAAAACGTTACACCAATGTTAAGCCGCGTTGAAGATCACCATGGCGAATATTCAGGTGTTTTAAGTCGAGCATTTGCTTCAATCTCTGACATGGTTCACTGGAGTCATCACCTTGTTGCAAAAGATGGCCGTTTTTTCGCCTTAAAAGGTCAACTTGATCAAGAAGAAATTGAAGCTTTACCTGAATTTGTTAAAGTTGAAGAAATTATTCAATTAACCGTGCCTGAATTAGAAGGTGAGCGTCATTTAGTTGTGTTGAGTAAACGTAACGATTGATTAAAGGGATTGAGACTAACGTGGCAAAAATAATAGCAATAGCCAATCAAAAAGGTGGAGTTGGTAAAACAACTTCAGCCGTTAACTTAGCGGCTTCTATGGCAGCAACAAAACGTAAAGTATTGTTGATTGATTTAGATCCTCAGGGCAATGCAACCATGGGATCGGGTATCGATAAGTACGAAGTCGAATATAGCGCCTACGATTTATTGGTTGAAGACGTACCTTTTGAGCAAGTTGTCGAAACTGAAACATCTGGTGGGTATCATGTTGTGGCCGCTAACGGCGACGTTACTGCTGCTGAAGTTAAAATGATGGAAATGTATGGTCGTGAATTACGATTAAAAAATGCATTGGATAAAATCAAAGATCAGTATGATTTTATTTTTATTGACTGTCCGCCATCATTAAACATGTTGACTGTAAATGCGATGGCCGCAGCGGATTCTGTAATTGTACCTATGCAATGTGAATATTATGCACTTGAAGGGCTTACCGCTCTGATGGATACTATTAGTCAGCTTGCTAGTATCGTAAACCCTAAATTAAAAATAGAAGGCATTTTACGGACGATGTACGATCCAAGAAACAGGCTAGCAAATGATGTTTCAGAACAGTTAAAACATCACTTTGGTGATAAAGTTTATCGTACAGTTATCCCAAGAAATGTCAGATTAGCCGAAGCGCCTAGCTTTGGTTCACCTGTTATGTATTATGACAAATCGTCATCAGGTGCAAAAGCTTACCTTGCATTAGCTGGTGAGATGTTACGTCGATCAAATAAAAACGCTACGGCGTAAATAAATAATTAAATTGTAGTGTAAAGGATATATATGTCTCCCCGTAAACGTGGATTAGGTCGAGGTCTTGATGCTCTTTTAGCAACTCAAGCGCACAATCAACCTCAAGTTGCTGATCAAGAAGTGACTGACGAAAATACAGAACGTAAAAATTTAATCAATTTAGCTATAGAGTTGCTTGTTCCTGGTAAATACCAACCACGTAAAGACATGTCTCCAGAAGCGCTGGAAGAATTGGCCGCTTCAATTCGTAATCAAGGCATCATTCAACCAATCGTTGTTAGGCCAATAAATGAAGAGCAATATGAAATTATAGCTGGTGAACGTCGCTGGCGTGCTTCACAAATTGCCGGGTTGGATACGGTGCCGTGTTTGATTAAAGACGTGCCAGATGAAGCTGCGGTTGCGATAGCATTAATTGAAAATATTCAAAGAGAAGACCTAAATGCAATGGAAGAAGCTATTGCATTACAACGATTACAAGATGAGTTTGAGTTAACCCATCAAGAAGTAGCTGATGCTGTTGGTAAATCACGTACATCGGTTTCAAATTATTTACGCTTAAATAAATTGGAAGATGATGTAAAAACTCTAATGGAGCATGGAGATTTAGAGTTTGGCCATGCAAAAGTACTACTTGCTTTATCTGGTGATGAACAGATTCTAGCAGCACGAAAAGTAGTAGCAAAAGATCTTACAGTTCGAGATACTGAAAAATTGGTGAATAGCTTAACGCAAGAACAAGCCGAAAAAACCATCGTTGAAAAAGACCCAGACGTTAAGTTACTAGAGCAACAGCTGATAGAACGGTTAGGTGCTAAAGTTGATATAAGCTATAACCGCAAAGGTAAAGGTAAAATGGTTATATCTTACACATCGCTTGATGAGTTAGATGGCATAATTGCCCACTTAACTAACGAAAAATAATTATATTTTGTAAAAGTGGTAGTGACAAAAAGTAAATTATTAAAAAACAACACTTTATTGTCACTGCTCAATTATGAAAAGTAGCTTTATTACACATTGATAATATAAATTAAGCTTTTTGTTTCAAAGAACTATCCATCAATAACTCTACATGTAAATTTATTACCAAATAGTATTGTTCAACCACATTTATTATTCCCTTCGTAAAAAGCCACTCATACTTGCAAAACCTCTATTTAAACGTATAATTTCGCCTGATTTTATCCTAGTTAACGGTGAAATTATCACTATGATTGATTTGTCGTCGATTAGCAGGATTATAAATAGACAACACTTGTAGGAAAATGGCTTTGGTACAACACGTTTCAACCAAGCATCGTAATAACGCCTTTAAGTTTTTAGCGTTTCAAACATGCTTTGCTGTTGTTATTGCCTTTTGTATTGGAATTATTTGGGAAGTGCGAACAGGACAGTCCTTTTTTATAGGCGCCATGTTAGATGTACTTCCCTCTTTTGTCTTTACTGTATATGCATTTAGATTTACAGGCGCACAACGAATTCAACAAGTTGCTGCGTCGATGTATCGCGGAGAGACAGTAAAGATAATGATCACTGGCGCACTATTTGTTTTTGCCATTAAGTTGCTACCGGTTGTATTTCCGGCATTATTTGCAGGCTTTTTGATAATGAAAATAAGTCAGTTTTCACAATCAGTTTTATTAAAACTTTAAACTTTAAACATTTGGGAAATAAACAATGTCTGGTGAACTCACTACTCAGGGTTACATCAAGCACCATTTGACGAATGCGTCAGTGGGTGAAGGTTTTTGGACATGGCACGTTGATACGTTGGCATGGTCAATCATCTTAGGCTTGGTGTTTATTCTTTCGTTTCGTAGCGTAGCAAAAAAGGCAACCGTCGGTGTGCCTGGTAAGTTTCAATGTTTTGTTGAAATGATTGTGGAATTTGTTGGTCAAAGTGTTAAAGACACTTTCCACGGCAAAAACCCTCTAATTGCACCGCTAGCATTAACTATATTCGTATGGGTTCTACTAATGAACTTTATGGATATTATTCCAGTTGATTGGTTACCAACGCTAGCTGCTTTAATTGGTGGTGAGTCATGGGAAACAATTGCTTCTGGTAACTCTCACATCTACATGAAGGTTGTTCCTACAACAGACTTAAACATGACAGCAGCTTTAGCGCTTGGTGTTTTTGTTTTAATGATTTATTACTCAGTTAAGATCAAAGGTTTTGGCGGTTTCATGAAAGAGCTATACGCTCACCCGTTTAATACACCTTGGTTGTACTGGTTCAACTTTATATTAGAAGTTATTTCACTACTTGCGAAACCTATGTCTTTAGCGCTTCGTTTGTTTGGTAACTTATATGCAGGTGAATTAATCTTTATATTGATAGCCGGTTTAATGGGCCTTTGGCAATTACCAGCTCACTTTATATGGGCAGCGTTCCACTTGCTAGTAATCCCGCTTCAAGCATTTATTTTCATGATGTTAACCATCGTGTACTTGAGCTTGGCGCACGAAGAACACTAATTTTTCGGGATAAAATTAGAACAGCTTAGCTGGACCCGAAGGGTTAAGGGCAGGAAGCCCGCAAAGAATTACTTTTTACATTTAACTTTAAACTTTAAACATTAAAAACTGGAGATACATATGTTATTTATCGCTGTTGCTCTACTAATCGGCTTAGGTGCTCTTGGTACTGCTATTGGTTTCGGTCTATTAGGTGGCAAATTCTTAGAATCAGCTGCTCGTCAACCTGAACTAGCACCTCAGCTACAAGTAAAAATGTTCATCGTAGCGGGTCTTATTGACGCTATCGCGATGATCGGTGTAGCTATCGCGTTATACATGTTGTTCGTACTTGCTTAATCAAACATTTTCATTCGAACAATATTATTAAGTAAGGAGAGCGTTAATGAATCTTAATGCAACTCTATTAGGCGAATCTATCGCATTTATCGTTTTTGTTTGGTTCACAATGAAATATGTGTGGCCACCACTAAACGGTGCAATCGAAGAACGCCAAAATAAAATAGCGGATGGTCTTGCTGCCGGTGAACGTGCAGAAAAAGACTTAGAACTTGCTCAAGAAAAAGCAAAAGAACAGTTGAAAGACGCTAAAGTTCAAGCTGCTGAAATCATTGAGCAAGCGAAAAAGCGTGCAACGCAGATCGTTGATGAAGAAACAACTCGTGGACACGAAGAGCGTGAGAAAATCATTGCTCAAGGTCAAGCTGAGGTTATCGCTGAGCGTAACCGAGCTAAAGAAGAGCTTCGTCAACAAGTTTCTGTTTTAGCCATTGCTGGTGCAGAGAAGATTTTAGAGCGTCAAATAGATGCTGCTGCCCACAGTGATATCCTAGATAAACTAGTTGCAGAACTATAAGCAGAGGAATAGAGCAAATGTCTGAATTGACTACAGTAGCTCGTCCCTACGCCAAAGCTGCGTTTGATTTCGCTGTTGAAAGCGGAGCAGTAGCTGAATGGCTTGATATGTTAACGTTTACCGCAGAAGTGGTTAAAAACGAAAACATCGAAGCTTTTTTAGCAGGCTCTCACTCACCAGAGACTACTTCTGATTTATTTATCAAAGTATGTGGTGAACAACTGAATGAACGAGGCCAAAATCTTGTAAAGATTATGGCTGAAAATGGACGTTTAGTTGCCCTTCCTGCAGTTGTTGAATTGTTCGCTGAACAAAAAGCACTGTACGAGAATGAAATTGAAGTTGAAGTAACTTCTGCAACTGAATTAAGCGAAGCGTATCAAGTTACATTGGCCGCTTCTTTAGAAAAACGTCTAGCACGCAAAATTAAGCTGAATTGCAACATTGATAGCGCGGTTGTCAGCGGTCTGTTAATCAAGGCGGGTGATACCGTTATTGATGCGACAGTTCGTGGCAAATTAGACCGTTTATCAAATGTATTGCAATCGTAATTGGGGATTTGAGCATGCAACTTAACTCAACTGAAATCGCCGAACTGATCAAAAAACGTATTGAACAGTTCGACGTTGTCAGCGAAGCTCGTAACGAAGGTACAATCGTATCTGTTACAGATGGTATCATTCGCATTCACGGTCTTGCTGACTGTATGCAAGGCGAAATGATTGAGCTTCCTGGTAATCGTTACGCTATCGCACTTAACCTAGAGCGTGACTCTGTAGGTGCAGTAGTTATGGGTCCTTATGCGGACCTACAAGAAGGTACAAAAGTAAAATCAACTGGTCGTATTTTAGAAGTTCCAGTTGGTGACGCACTACTTGGTCGTGTTGTTAACACACTAGGTGAGCCAATTGATGGTAAAGGTCCAATTGATGCAGCTGGTTTTGAAGCTGTTGAAAAAATTGCACCAGGTGTAATCGAACGTCAATCAGTAGATGAGCCAGTTCAAACTGGTTATAAGTCTGTTGATGCAATGATTCCAGTTGGTCGTGGCCAGCGTGAATTAGTTATCGGTGACCGTCAAACAGGTAAAACTGCGTTAGCAATCGATGCAATCATCAACCAGAAAAACTCTGGTATTAAATGTGTATACGTAGCAATCGGCCAAAAGGCTTCTACAATTGCAAACGTGGTACGTAAGTTGGAAGAGCACGGTGCATTAGAAAACACCATCGTTGTTGCTGCTACGGCTTCTGAGTCTGCAGCGTTACAATTCTTAGCTCCTTTCTCTGGTTGTACTATGGGTGAATACTTCCGTGATAACGGTCAAGATGCACTTATCGTATATGATGATTTGTCTAAGCAAGCTGTTGCTTACCGTCAAATTTCATTGCTTCTTAAACGTCCTCCTGGTCGTGAAGCATACCCAGGTGACGTTTTCTACCTACATTCACGTCTACTAGAGCGTGCTGCTCGTGTAAATGAGACATATGTAGAGCGTTATACTGAAGGTAAAGTGACTGGTAAAACTGGTTCACTTACAGCACTTCCAATCATTGAAACTCAAGCGGGTGACGTATCAGCATTCGTTCCGACTAACGTAATTTCAATTACTGACGGTCAGATCTTCCTTGAGTCAGATATGTTTAACGCAGGTATTCGTCCAGCAGTTAACGCTGGTATCTCGGTATCTCGTGTTGGTGGTGCAGCTCAAACTAAGATCATCAAGAAGCTAGGTGGCGGTATTCGTCTAGCACTTGCGCAGTACCGTGAATTAGCGGCCTTCTCTCAGTTTGCATCTGACCTAGATGAAGCGACTCGTGCTCAGTTAGAGCATGGTCAGCGCGTAACTGAGCTTATGAAACAGAAGCAATATGCTCCAATGTCAATTGCTGACATGGGTGTTTCATTATTTGCTGCTGAAAAAGGTTACCTGAAGGACATCGAAGTTTCTAAAGTATTAGACTTCGAAGCAGCTTTAATCTCATTCATGAACAGTGAGCACACTGAACTAATGAATGACATTAATGCGACCGGTAACTTCAACGGCGATATCGAAGCAAGCTTGAAATCTGGCATTGAAAAATTCAAAGCCACTCAAACTTGGTAAATAAGTTGAGAGAAAGTTTCGGCTTTCTCTTTCGTTGAAAGTTAATCGGAGAATCACATGTCCGGCGCAAAAGAGATTAAAGGTAAGATCGGGAGTATTAAAAACACTCAAAAGATCACCAGTGCTATGGAAATGGTTGCGGCTTCTAAAATGAAGAAAGCTCAAGACCGTATGGCGTCAAGCCGTCCATATGCGCAAACAATGCGTAAAGTGATTGGTCACATTGCAAACGGTAGCCTTGAGTATCGCCATCCATATTTGGAAGAGCGTGAGGTTAAACGTGTAGGTTATGTGGTAATTTCGTCTGACCGAGGCCTTTGTGGCGGTTTGAACTCGAACGAGTTTAAAGCTGTTGCAAACGACGTGAAAAAATACGTTGAAGACGGTGTTGAAGTAGACTTTGCAGCTATAGGTACTAAAGCTGTAGGTTTCTTTAACCGATTTGGTGGCAAAGTAGTAGCCGCTAAAACAGGCTTAGGTGATGCACCATCTGTTTCAGATGTAGTAGGTGCAGTACGCGTTATGTTAGAAGCGTATAATGAAGGCAAAATCGACCGCTTGTTCGTGGTTTACAATAAGTTTGTAAATACCATGACTCAACAACCAACGATCGATCAGTTACTACCTTTACCAAAAGCAGAAAACGAAGACATGTCTCATAAATGGGATTACATCTACGAACCAGATCCAAAAGTATTATTGGAAAAGTTATTGGTTCGCTATGTTGAATCTCAGGTATATCAAGGCGTTGTAGAAAACGCTGCGTCAGAACAAGCTGCGCGTATGGTTGCGATGAAAGCCGCTACCGATAACGCAGGCGAGTTAATTGACGGTTTACAATTGGTATACAACAAGGCACGTCAGGCCGCCATTACTCAGGAAATTTCTGAGATATGTGCTGGTTCTGCAGCGGTTTAGGTTTAAAAACAATTTTAGAGGAAATGTCATGAGTCAAGGTAAGGTCGTACAGATCATTGGCGCGGTTGTGGACGTAGAGTTCCCACAAGATGCAGTACCTGCGGTATATGACGCGATTAAAGTAACTAGCGGTGGCCTAGAGGGTCTTACGCTAGAAGTTCAGCAGCAGCTAGGTGGCGGTGTTGTTCGTGCAATCGCTCTAGGTACTACTGACGGTTTAGCACGTGGTGCGCAAGTAGTTAGTACTGGTAAAGGTATCGAAGTTCCAGTTGGTACAGCTACATTAGGTCGTATCATGGACGTATTAGGTAACCCAATTGATGAAGCGGGTCCTATTGGTGAAGAAGAACGTTACACGATTCACCGTGCAGCGCCTTCTTATGAAGAACAATCTAGCTCAACTGAGCTTTTAGAAACTGGTATCAAGGTTATCGACCTTGTATGTCCATTTGCTAAAGGTGGTAAAGTTGGTCTATTCGGTGGTGCCGGTGTTGGTAAAACCGTAAACATGATGGAACTTATCCGTAACATCGCAATCGAGCACAGCGGCTACTCAGTATTCGCCGGTGTTGGTGAGCGTACACGTGAAGGTAACGATTTCTATCATGAGATGAATGAATCAAACGTACTAGATAAAGTATCTCTAGTTTACGGTCAGATGAACGAGCCTCCTGGAAACCGTTTACGCGTAGCGTTAACTGGTTTGACAATGGCTGAGAAGTTCCGTGACGAAGGTCGTGACGTTCTTTTCTTCGTTGATAACATCTACCGTTACACACTAGCAGGTACAGAAGTATCAGCACTTCTTGGTCGTATGCCATCAGCGGTAGGTTACCAGCCTACTCTTGCTGAAGAAATGGGTGTACTTCAGGAGCGTATCGCTTCTACTAAGACTGGTTCAATCACTTCAATCCAAGCGGTTTATGTACCTGCGGATGACTTGACTGACCCATCACCAGCAACAACGTTTGCTCACTTAGACGCGACAGTTGTACTATCTCGTGATATCGCATCAAAAGGTATTTACCCGGCGATCGATCCACTTGATTCAACATCTCGTCAGCTTGATCCATTAGTTATTGGTCAAGAGCATTACGATACTGCACGTGGTGTACAAACAGTACTTCAACGTTATAAAGAACTAAAAGACATCATTGCGATTCTTGGTATGGACGAATTATCTGAAGAAGATAAGCAGACTGTATCTCGTGCTCGTAAGATTGAACGTTTCTTATCTCAACCTTTCTTCGTTGCAGAAGTATTCACCGGTGCATCTGGTAAATACGTTTCTCTTAAAGACACAATTGCTGGCTTTAAAGGAATCTTAAACGGCGAATACGACAGCCTACCAGAACAAGCGTTCTACATGGTTGGTTCGGTTGAAGAAGCTTTAGAAAAAGCTAAATAAGAATACGTAAATAGGAGCGTAAAATGGCTGCAATGACTGTCCACCTAGACGTAGTAAGCGCGGAACAGAAATTATTTTCTGGTCTTGTTGAAACGTTGCAGGTAACAGGTAGTGAAGGTGATTTGGGTATCTACCCAGGTCACGCGCCTTTACTTACTGCCATTAAACCTGGCATGGTACGCGTAGTTAAACAGCACGGCGAAGAACAATTCTTCTACGTTGCCGGTGGTATTTTAGAAGTGCAACCTGGTAGTGTATCTGTGTTAACGGATATCGCAATTCGAGCGGAAGATCTAGATGAATCTGCGGCATTAGAAGCTAAGAAAACGGCTGAAATGCATATAGAGGACTCTGGGAACGACTTTGAATACGCAGAAGCTGCAGCGCAGCTTGCACGCGCTATCGCACAATTACGTGTTATCAAACAAATTCGTAAAGGCTAATTCAGCTTCCTTACAGATGTTTTTGAAAACCCAGCTTATGCTGGGTTTTTTTATGCCCAATTTTTGTGCAAATAAAACTTCCCTTTTTATAAAATATGTAATAAAAACGCCACAGATTTGTCGCAAACAATCTATATAACTAGCCAATAGTATTTGGCGATTCGTTTATTTTAATTTGATAGGTGGATTTAATATGGAAAACATTAGTGCAGGCAAATACAATTATTACGACGATCATAACTTCCCGCATGGGTTTCGTCGTAGTGGCGTATTTACAATTAGAGAGGCTGAGTATTTAGAGTCTCATGGACATACATTGCGAGAGTTGGAAGCAAAGGTTAGAGCGCCAGAAAATGATGATGAGCTACACTTTCAACAGGCTATATGTGAGGGAATTGAGAGTGAAAGTTTTGCGGTAAAAGCCTGGCGTAAATACAAGCAAGCAATTCAAGCGCGTTCAGAGCGAATATTCCTTTCACGCCACGATGGAGCTAGTAACTTTTTACCAATGGATTAATTAAATTATCGCTGTATATTGATAAAGTTTTACGTAAACTAACGCTATCAATTTAAATGCTAGGGTTAATATGAGTCACAATATAGCGATAAAACCTCAGGCCGAACAAGACGCTATTCAACACGATTTGATGGCGTCTTTCTGGGCTTATAAAGAAAAAAGAGGCTTAATGAGCCGCCCAGAAATCATAAAGTATATCCACCAGCACTTTGCTGAGCCAAGCTTGCAAGAGCACTTAATGCAACGATATGAATTTTTTAAGTCTATGTAAAACTGATAGTTTAGTTCCACATGGAACTTAATTAATTTTCAAGCAAACCTCTACGCGCGTATGAATACTGCCTATTACAAAATTTGGACGACAGTACAGCTAATTCCAGAAGGCAAGGTTTGCAGCTATGGGCAAGTTGCAGATTTAGCGGGACTTCCAGGTAGAGCCAGGTTGGTTGGGAAAAGCTTACAATTTATTCCAAAAGATGGTGTTAATGACCAGCCGGTTCCTTGGTTTCGAGTTGTTAGATCATCAGGTGAAATAGCGTTTAAGCCAGGAACACCAGAGTTCATAAATCAACGCAGTTTATTAATGGGTGATGGTATAACTGTAAAAGGTCGCAGAGTAAATCTAAAAGATCATCAATGGGTTGTTAACCTGACCGACATACTATTTACCATTTCAGGGTAGCAACTTAGAAAACTTAAAACATTGATTTCCGTTTTCATCTAGTTTTATAAAGAATATACGTTAGACTCAAATAACTAGTCGGTTTGTATTTGGGTATCAGAATGGAATTGCAATCATATCAACAAGCTCGTTTATCAAGAGATCCTCGCTTTGATGGCGTATTTTATGTTGCTGTAAAAACGACGGGGATATTTTGTCGCCCTATCTGTCCGGCTACTCCCCCTAAAGAACAAAATGTAGAATACTTTCAAACTGCTAACGAAGCATTGGTTTCTGGATATCGTCCATGTCTTCGATGTAGGCCAGAATCAGCGCCATTCTCACCGGCATGGAACGGCACACAAACCACTGTACAAAGGGCACTTAATATTATTCATGAAGAAGGCTTTCATGCCTTAAAACTTGGTGATTTGGCTACTAGATTAGGTATAACAGATCGGTATTTAAGAAAGTTATTTGTAGAGAAGTTAGGAGTGTCGCCAAAACATTATGTTCAACACCAACAAATATTATTTGCAAAGTCCCTACTACACCAGACACATATGCCGATTCAAGATGTAGCGTTTGCGAGTGGATTTAATAATGTTCGTCGTTTTAACGATAGTTTTAAAAAAATAACAACAAAAACGCCTTCAGAAATCCGCAAACACCCTGCTACCGATGATCCAATTCGTTTACAACTTAACTATCAACCTCCTTTTGATTGGGAGCACTGGCATAATTTTGTAGAGTTCAGAAAGATATCCTCAATGGAGCACGTGGGAACGAGTTCATACGGGCGTACATTCTTATGGCCTGATGGGGATAACTTCGTCAAGGGACGCTTTAACGCTGTTCACCGGCCAGATAAGCAAGGATTTAACGTTAGTATTGTTATCGACGATCCAAAATACCTTTATTCGGTTGTTCAAAAAATAAGGCAAGTATTTGATCTTAATGCCAATGTAGGTGTGATTACAAAAGCGTTAATGACCGCAGGCTTGCCAGAACACAACGTAACGCCGGGTATCCGAATACCGAGTTGTTGGACCGTTTTTGAGGCAGGCGTCCGAGCTATTTTAGGCCAGCAAGTTTCTGTTAAAGCAGCGACAAACTTACTAAATCAACTTGTCGAAGAACTAGGTGATAAAGATACTATCGACGGTACTGAATATAGATGGTTTCCTACACCACAAAAAATAGCAAAATCTCGATTATTGTTCTTAAAAATACCGGATGCCAGAAAACAAACACTTATCCGTTTAGCAAAGTATTGTTTAGACAATCCAACGGCAGATCCACAGATGTGGTTAACATTAAAAGGCATTGGTCCTTGGACCGTCGAATACGCGCAAATGCGTGGATTATCTAATACTGATATTTGGTTAGAGAGCGATTTGGGGATCAAGAAAGCATTAGATATATTTCCATTAATTGAACCTGATAACGCCTCCCCATGGCGGACTTATCTAACCTTTAATATGTGGAATATGTTATGAGTGCCGTTAAACAAGCTATGCCTATAAGCTTATTAACCAGGTGGATAAAGTCTCCAATCGGACTTATTGAAATAGGTATAAATACCAAAGACGAAAAGGGTGATGCTAGCTTATGGTATGTAGAGCTTATAGCTAAAGAACAAATAAAAAATCTGCATAATGATGATAAGCACCCTTTGCTGGATTTAGCGCAAACTCAGCTAGATTGTTACTTTAAAGGCCAGTCATACAACTTTGATTTGCTATTAGAATTCCAAAGTAGCTATGGGACAAAATTTCAGAAACAAGTTTGGCATGCCCTGACAAAAATACCGTTGGGAGAAACCTGGTCTTACGGTCAATTGGCCGCTTTTATCAATAACCCTAAAGCTGTAAGGGCCGTGGGTGCTGCAAATGGTAAAAATCCGTTAGCGATAGTTGTCCCATGTCACAGGGTTATAGGAGCAAATGGCACACTGACAGGATACGCTGGTGGTTTGGATAACAAACAAAAATTACTCGATTTTGAAAAATCACTAGTAAGATAACCTAGTGAGTTAAAAAATAACTCCATGCTGTCACAGTAATGACACTTAATGATGTAGAAAAAACAACTGTCGTAGCGCTTATGCCTTCTTGCACCTTATGTTTAGCAGAGAGAATAAAGGCATTAACACCTGTAGGACTGGCGGTTAGCAAAACAACAATTAACGTCGCTTGTGATGGTAGCTTAAACAGATAGGTCGCTAAAAGATAAACAACACCGGGTAACATAATTAGCTTGATAACACTCAATACAAACGCCTCAGACCGATTACCTTTGATCGGCAAGTAATTCATCGCTGCACCTAACCCAAACAATGCTAATGGAATTGCAGAGGTCGATATCATATCTAATGGCTGTAACAGTAGATTGGGAAGCTTCACACCAGATAGGTTAAATAACAGACCCGCAGAAATACTTACTACAATTGGATTTTTAAGGCTCTTTATGATGTTTTTAAGCGTAAGGGAGTTGATATAAAGTTCGGTAATAATAAATAACATCGCACTATGAAAAGCTATTAACACAAAAGCCTGTCCCGCTATTTTTTCTCCAAGTAAACCTATCAGTACTGGAATTGATATTAATACTGTATTTGAGTAGGTACCAGTGAGAGACGATACCGACGCGTTGGCGTTACTACGCAGACCCACCTTTTTTAAAATAGTAAATAAACCAAAAAAGGTGATCAATATACCTAAATACATAGCCGCAAACCAAGTCCATGACAAGCCAGACGATAAATCGGTTTGAGATGTACTTTTGAATAAAAAGAGTGGTATCAAAAACGTAAAGCATAGTGACGACAATGAATCTATCTGGTGTTTTGAAAGCCATTTAAAGCGAGCCAATAAAAAACCCAAAAAGCAAATGATGGCCAGTGGCAAAATGATTGAAAAAGTTATCACCTAAAAGATCCAATATTCGATAACTAAACCAATAAATACAATTAGACCAACATAATGATTGTCTAAAAACGCTTTAAAACATTTTGACTTATCTCTGTTTCGACAGTCCCATAATTGCATCACAAACATAGTTGCACTTGCTGCAATTGCTATAGTCATTGGCCAATGCCAACTTAGGTAAGCATGCAACTGTACAAATAACCAAAGCGTAGTTAATTGTAATAGACCTATTATAAGTAAATCATTTTTACCAAATGCAATCGCCGTCGACTTTACGCCTATTTTTAAATCATCTTCTTTATCAACCATTGCGTAAAAAGTATCGTAGGCAATTGTCCAAGTTAAATTTGCAAAATAAAGGACCCACATCTCAATAGGAAGATCAGCTTGTACTGCCATAAATGCCATTGGAATCGCCCAACTAAAAGCAGCACCTAAAACAACTTGGGGAAAGTGAGTATATCGTTTCATAAATGGATAAATAGACGCTAAAAGTAAACCTCCGATAGACAAAATAACAACATAAATGTCTAGAGTTAATACTAAGAAAAATGCACTAACGATAAGTACAAAAAATAACTGAAGTGCTTCTGTTGGTGTGACTTTGCCTGATGGAATCGGCCGTTGTGATGTTCTAGACACATGGCCATCAAACTTTCTGTCGGCATAATCATTGATAACACAACCGGCAGAGCGCATTAATACCACTCCTAAGACAAATACTAGAGTGTAGTGCCAGTTTGGAACGCCGAAAGATGCTATCCACAACGCCCACAAAGTCGGCCATAACAATAAATAGATACCAATCGGTTTGTCCATTCTCATTAACTGTAGATAGGAGCTGAAATTGTTGAATGATAATTGCCAGCGCAATGCTTTAGTCCTCTATATTAATGATTAATGCAGGTAAGAAACACTCGTTCACAAGTAATGGTTTATCATTAAGATGAAAGACAGATCTGCGAATAAAACAAGGCTCTACAATTGGTTGATTTAGGTGTTGTTCAATATATGAGCCTAGATGTGAGGCCTTTTCTACTAGAGAGACTTCAATTTTGCCACGTTTAGCATGATGGCTTTGAAACAAAATCTGCCCTAATGACTGATTCCCAAGTTCGGCAAGTCTTGCCTCTGTTCCAATAATGGTTGACTCAGGCATGACGGTTTGTGCATAGATAAGAGGCGTATCACCCTGTTTTAATACAACTTCTCTAATAAGAGCAACATTGTCAGATGTATTTAATATTTTTTTCGTAGTAATACTAAGAGGTTTATAACATTGATTTATGACTTCTACTGAGAAAGACACACCGAGTTCTTTAACTTTTACAGTTAATGAACTTTCAGCACAGACCCAATGCTGTATTCCTTTTTTCAGGGCCAAAAGCTCATTGTCTTCGGCGGTTTGCCAATTTTCCGGTAAATCAATAGGAAACAAAATAATCATCTCATTTAAGTACGAAAACGTATGGTAGCAAAAATTATCTTAACTTCTCAAAATAAAAGCTGGTAGAACCTATATAATTCACTAAAATTAGCGCTAACTGATAAAAACAAAAGGTGAACGTTTTGTTACGTATTTTGATCGCAATAATTATATTAACCAGCTCATTCGGCTCGCAGGCAGCGGATGAAAAACCAAATGTTGGTTACTATGGTTTTGAGCCAGATATCATTACAAACTATGTAAGTAATAAAAGACGAATCGGATTTGTAAGAATTACGGCAGAGTTAATGATTGAAGACGTACAAAATGTACCAGTTGTTGAACATCATGCGCCGTTACTGCGCGACGCCATTATAGATATATTGATTCGTCAGCCAGAACAAAAAGTGAAATCGATGACTGGCCGAGAAGAAATAAGAATGTTGATTTTAGAAAAACTAAAAGAGCTGATGGAAAAGGAAACCGGTCACCCAGTAATTAAAGACTTAATCTTTACTAAGTATTTATATAGCTAAGGTGACGTAGTTAGCTAAGCGAAAGTTTTATAATCAAACAATAAGGGAGCTTGACTCCCTTTTTTTATTTTAACTTTTTAACGAGTAGTAAGCCCAACATTACCCCGGCAAGTAAACCACCTAAATGAGCCCAATTTGCCATTGGGATAGGTAATACGTCAATAAAGCCAACAGCCATCCAGACTAACAAAAAGATAAACAGGTTATTTGGAAGAAATAGCTTTGTTGACTTATGGATAGCACCGCATGTCCAAACAAAACCAGCAAGGGCATAATTGACACCCGACAAGCCTGCAAATTGATCATTGACCAAATAAGCTTGCAAGACATTTGATACTAACGCTGAAATAATAAAAACTTGAAAGAGAGTGATATAACCGAGAGTTTTTTCTACTTTTCCACCTAGATACCACCACCACGCCAGATTAAACAAAAGGTGTACAGCGCTTAAGTGCATAATAGCGGGAGTAATTAATCGATATGGTTCAGACAAGGTCCAGTTAAACTTAAGTGCAAAAAACACTTCTCGATACCAGCCTAAATATGACACGACAAAAATGACAATACATAAAGCCGTGATTGCACGAGTTAACAAACCAACACTTGACCATATAGTAAATAACCCCAAACTTTGGCTAGAGGTTGAGACTACAGGCTCTGCAAGTTGCCAAGATGCGCTTAAAAAATCTTCGTGGTGTGGATCGGCAATAAATCGTTCAAATGCCAACTGAACATTTTTTAAGTCACTATCAGATGTATAAATAGAGTAGCTAATGAGACCACTATCGTGTGCTTCTTCTACACGAAAAGATAAACCATTTACTTTGAGATAATCACAAAAAGCTAAACACGCTCTTTGCGATCCCAATTGCCCAATAAAATTCATCGGCTAATGATCAGAGCTTACAAATGGAAAGTTCTGGCGCCACATTTCAAATCCACCATCTACGCTATACACGTCTTCAAACCCTTGTTCTACTAAATACTGCGCTGCACCTTGTGAGCTATTACCGTGATAACAGAAGACTAAAACCGTTTGTTCGAAGTCGTTATTCTGGGCGAAAGTATTTAACGTGCCATTTGTAAGGTGAAACGCGTTTTCAACATGTGCGGCAGAAAATGACTGCTCATCTCTAATATCAGCTATCACAACTTGGTTATTGCTGATCATTTCATTTGCGTCAGTAATACTAATTCGCTTAAAAGTAGACATAAAAATTCCTGAAAGACCTTAATTTATTTATCATAATACTTACTTTAAGAGCCGATTATAGGTTTGTTATGCTCGCAATAAAAATTAATTCGCTAGAAATACTCGAAAAAGTCTGCCATGACTTCATGTCGCAACAAATTGTTCATGACACTGCGCATGATATTAATCATATAAAGCGAGTTGTAAAAAACGCGACCATTATCGCTGAAGCTGAGAAAGCTGACTTATGGGTTGTTAAAGCTGCAGCTTGGTTACATGATTGTGTCACTTTCGCAAAAAATGATCCTAGAAATAGTACTTCAAGTCATTTGGCAGCTAAAAAGGCCGTTGAGTTCTTATCAATAAACGGCTTTCCTGAGCATAAACTAGAGTCGGTATTTCATGCCGTGGAAGCCCATAGTTATAGTGCAAATATAACGACTAAAACGTTAGAAGCTGAGGTTGTTCAAGATGCTGATCGCCTAGATGGCCTGGGCGCAGTTGGTATTGCCCGTTGTTTTGCAGTTTCGGGCAAACTTGGAAGTAAGATATATCATTGGGATGATCCATTTTGCGAAACAAGAACACCAAATAGTAAAACCTCTGCCATTGATCACTTTTACGAAAAGCTATTTAAAACAGCGGATTCAATGAAAACCAAACATGGAAAGCTATTGGCAAAACATCGAGTTGAGTTCATGGAAGCTTACTTAAACCAACTAGGTTTAGAAATTGATTAAACACGAGCGTTTGGTTAAAAATTAATCTATAGTGCAATTGGTATAATAAAAAAAACATATGGACTATGAACAAGTCATGGCAACAAACGGGTTACCAACTTAAGTGCTGGTGGCCCATATTTGAAAATAAATATCTAGAAAACAAATACAATAGAGAACGTTTTGCTATAAATGCAGTTGCGATTGCTCGTGGTATATTTGTTTTATCGCTGTTTTTTGCCCTTTTTTTAATATCTGATCGATTTGTTGAGTTTTTAGCGCCTGAGGTAATGCTAATAAACATGTTTATTAAACTGTTTGTTGGTATTGCGGGTTTGATTTGTTATATGACAATTACTCGAAATTTAAAACCGAGTGTTGTTCATAAAACTGTAAATGTTTTTTTAGGTTTATTCCTCTCCGCTTTATTTATCACCTTTTATATATACAGCAAATGGATGACTGCTCCCGCAACGCTCTTTGAGTTGGCAATATGTTGTTCCTTTTTAACAATATTAGTTTATATTTTTGTACCATTAAATTTAGTTCAACAATGTGTAACCGCGTTAGCTCTCATTCTACTATATACATTAGCAGCCATATTTTTGTTCTCAGCTGAAGACTCTCGTTTAGGCTTTGCAACAACGTTTATGTTCCTATCAAACACAATCGGTTTATCAATGTCTTACACAATAAACAAAAATTTTAGGATCGCATGGTCTGTAGAGCAGGAAAAAGAACGTGATAATCAATTATTAAAGACAGAAATTCAGCAACGAAAAAAATTAGAAGAGCAATTAAAACGGTTGGCTATGACAGATGCGTTAACGGGTATTGATAACCGTCGTAGCTTCATGGAGCATTTGAGTAGAGAGAAAAAACGTTCAGACCGACAATTCACATCGTTAAGTATAATTACTTTTGATATTGATTTATTTAAACATATTAATGATCAGTTTGGTCATGAGGTTGGCGATAAAGTATTAGTGGATGTGGCTTCTGTAATACAAGATCGACTTCGGGAAACGGATATTTTTGGCCGAATAGGAGGCGAAGAATTTGCAATCCTTATGCCGGACTCAACAAAAAAAGAAGCACTACAATTAGCCAATTCCCTTCGAGTTGCTCTTATGCAACACGCTATTGTCCATGAGAAAAAAGCAATAAAAGTAACAGCCAGCTTTGGAATTGCACAATACCAGACAAATGAACCAGTGGATATTTTACTGCGTAGAGCTGATAAGGCAATGTATGATGCAAAAAGCTCTGGACGAAATTGTGTAAGTGATAAGTCCGATGATTAAACTTTTATAGATTAGGAATAGATTTGGCTTTAAAATTTTACCGTAACTTTTCATCCCCCATTCGAGCGCTCAGTTTTGATTTAGACGACACTCTTTATTACAACGAAGAGGTTATACACATAGCCGAACAAAAGCAGTTTGAATTCTTGTGTCGTAAAATTCCAGATATTAAATCAGCGGGAATAGCCCCTTGGTTACTGCTAAAACACCAGTCACTTTCGCGAAATCCCAGTTTAAAGCATGATGTAACGTTGTGGAGAAAAGCGTCAATAGAATTAGGCTTAGCGCCATATAAGATAAATGATTTAGATAGAAGTAAATTAATAGAACAAGCCTTCAATGTGTTTTACCAAGCGCGTTCAAATTTTCAAATTGAAGATAAGACATTTAAGGTGCTGGATGCATTAAAAAGTAAATATCCTCTGGTTGCAGTGACGAATGGGAATGCCGATATTAATAGACTTGGGTTAGCCGATTACTTTGTTGGCTACTACCGTGCTGGTGCAAACGGCAATAAAATGAAACCGCACCCAGACATGCTCAATATGGCGGCCAACCACTTAGATGTAAAACTGAGTTCAATTTTACACATCGGCGACAATATAAAATCAGACTTAAAGTCGGCACAAAATGCTACAACCAATAGTTTTTGGTATAACCCTGCAAAGGAACCCATGTCGGTTGGTGCTTCATTACCGAATGCTGAATATTCAGACTTGGATGATTTACTACAACTGCTATAATCAAAACCTGTTTTTATATCCAGTTTAAGGCCTCAGTACATAATGGACGTTTTTATTCCTCATCAGGAACCAGATCATCACGGTTTAGCCGCGCTCAAACTTAATGAATTAAATGAACGTCAACACGAAGCTGTTACTGCTCCTCCGCAGAATATGCTGGTATTGGCCGGTGCAGGTTCAGGAAAAACCAAAGTTTTAATTAGTCGAATTGGTTATTTGATCAGAGCGCATCATGTATCACCATACTCGATTATGGCGGTAACCTTTACTAATAAAGCAGCGACCGAAATGCGCCATCGTTTAGAATCCGTAATGGGGCATGGTACGGTTGGTTCTCAGTTTAGTAACCATGGCATGTGGATAGGAACGTTTCATGGTCTTGCGCATCGCTTTTTAAGAACTCATTTCAGAGAAGCAAAACTTCCAGAAAGCTTTCAAGTAATCGACTCTGACGACCAGCATAGGTTGATTCGTCGTTTATTAAAAAGCCTTAATCTTGACGAAAAACGTTATCCGGCCAAACAGATCATGTGGTACATCAATGGTAAAAAAGACGAGGGACTAAGGCCAAAGCATATCGATACCTTTGATCCGACTGAACAAGTAATGTTGAAGGTTTATGAAGCTTATCAGCAAGCATGTGATCGTGCTGGCCTAGTAGACTTTGCTGAAATACTGTTACGTAGCCATGAAGTTTTAGCAACACATGCAGACGTATTAAGCCACTATAGAAAACGCTTCCGTCATGTATTAGTAGATGAATTTCAAGATACCAATAGTATTCAGTATGCTTGGATTCAATTAATATCAGGCGGACACCCTGGTGGCGTAGCCGATGGCGAAGATCAATCTTACGTCATGATTGTTGGCGACGATGATCAGTCTATTTATGGCTGGCGTGGTGCAAGAGTTGAAAATATTCACAACTTCCAAAAAGACTTTGCCGATGTAGAGACTATTCGCTTAGAACAAAACTACCGCTCCACTGCTAATATTCTTAAAGCTGCAAATGCAGTGATTTCAAACAACAGTGATCGTTTAGGTAAAGACCTATGGACAGAAGATAAAGAAGGCGATCCAATAGCGGTTTACTCTTCGTTCAATGAATTAGAAGAGTCTCGTTTTGTAGTTGGAAATATTCAAAAGTGGCAAGAAGATGGAGGCAGTCTTTCTGACACCGCCATTTTATATCGCAATAACGCTCAATCTCGAGTACTTGAAGAAGCATTATTACGAGCAGGTTTAAAATATAAGATTTATGGCGGTCTTCGATTCTTCGAACGTCAAGAAATTAAAGATGCACTGGCCTATTTAAGAATATTAGCAAATCGTGATGATGACGCTGCGTTTGAGCGAGTAATAAACACACCCGCTCGCGGTATTGGTGATAAAACACTGCAAACTATTAGAGATGCAGCGCGAAGCCAGAGCATTACAATGTGGCAAGCAAGTGGTCGATTAATTAACGAGAATAGATTGTCACCTCGGGCTTCTGGAGCATTAAAAAAGTTTATCGAGCTGGTGGAAACGTTAGAAACAGACGTATCAGAGCTACCGTTGCACGAACAAGCGGATCAAGCAATACAGGCGTCAGGTCTTAAGGCTATGTATCAAGCAGAAAAAGGTGAGAAAGGCCAAACTCGAGTAGAAAACTTAGAAGAACTTGTGACGGCATGTAAGCAGTATGAGCCGGACGAAAACATGGAAGAAATGCCAATACTTTCTGCATTTTTATCTCATGCCTCTTTAGAGTCGGGTGAGTCGCAAGCTGACGACTATGAAGAAGCTGTTCAGTTAATGACTCTTCACAGTGCAAAAGGACTAGAGTTCCCACTTGTATTTATGGTGGGTGTGGAAGAAGGAATGTTCCCAAGTCAGCAAAGCGCTGATGCTCCAGAACGACTGGAAGAAGAGCGCAGACTGGCATATGTCGGTATGACAAGAGCACGCCAGCGCCTATTTATTACTTATGCTGAAGTGCGTCGGATGTACGGACAGGAGCATCATCATCGTCCGTCTCGCTTTATTTCGGAAATACCGGAAGAGTGTCTTTATCACGTAAAATTGACCACATCGGTTAGCCAACCAGCTTATCGAAGCAGTAGCTCTAGCTATGGCAGCTCCACTGGGTATGGCTCCGGTTCTGGATACTCTCCAAAACCTAAAGCGGCAACGAGTCATATTAAATTCACAGGAACTGGCTTTTCGCTTGGACAGCGTGTTGTGCATGCAAAGTTTGGTGAAGGCACAGTACTAAATTGTGAGGGTGATGGAGAGCATGCACGAATACAAGTTAATTTTGATCAGTTTGGTGCAAAATGGTTGGTTACCACTTACGCGAAATTAACAGCGATATAAATGACTCAGTTTGACGATTACATTACGCATTTACACAGTGAATTAATCCAGCAAAAACAGCGCGGGTTAGTTCGCCTGTGTGGTCCTCAAGCGGAGTGTTATCAACAACTAAGTACGTTATTAACAGTATCTACAGTCAACTCTGAAAAAAACACCCCAAAGCACGTTACAAAAAAAAATGATTATAAAGAGTCATTGCCAACTATTGACCACCTTGATGTCGTAGCATTTTTAGAGCCTGCTTTAATTAACGATCAGTCTGTACAACGAAAAAACGAGTGGCGACTTAAGAAGTTCCGAAAATATCTAGGCCAAGAATGTGATGTGTTAATTTATGATGCATACCAAGGGTTTAATGCCGATGCGTTTGCCGCTTTATCAGGCATTGTTCGGCAAGGTGGTGTTTTGGTCCTGATAACACCATCAGATGAAAAATGGCTAACGCTAGATGATCCCGAACAATATCGATTTCTTGCAGAGCGTTATCAACCTAAAGATTTAACGAATAACTTTGTTTTGCATTTATTGTCGGTACTTCAACAAAACCTCAACAACGGGGTCTATGTTTATAATCTTACAAACCTCTCGGAGTCGTTGGCCGAAGTAAGCCCAATAAAAAAAACGTCTTCGAGTATTTTGTCAAAAGCAAAACATTCAACAACCAACCATTTAGAAAATATTGACGTATCTACCGACTCAAAGTATGTCACTGCAGATCAAAAATATGTAGCTGGTAAGATTCACGAGTTATTAGGAGGTTTGCAGAGTAGATACCCTGTAGCTGATCAGCCATTCGGCCAGAGATTGTTAATTAGTGCCGATCGAGGCCGAGGAAAGTCTTCAGCGGTTGGTTTAAGCACTGCGGATTGGGTGAACCATAACGTATCCGCTGATATTGAATTTAATATTGTTGTTACCTCATCTAGCAAAGAGTCGACATCAATACTGATCGAGCACTTTGAGAGTGTAATTGCGAACCCTAAGCATAGTGCTGTCTTTTATTCACCCGATCATATTATTGAGCGAGGGAGTCAACAAATTGATGATATAGACTTATTGATTATTGATGAGGCCGCTAGCATTCCAGTTTCAGTGGTGCAACAACTAGTAAATAAAGTAAATAAAGTCATTTTGGCAACGACTATTCACGGATATGAAGGAACAGGTAGAGGGCTAGAGTACAAACTGAAACCCTGGTTAGTTAAAAACTCTAGTTTCTTTCAGCACCTAACAATGAAGCAACCCATTCGTTGGACTGAATCAGATAATTTAGAGCGAATAATTAATACCAGCCTATGTTTTTGTGTGGATATAGATGCTACGAACAAGAGGATTCAGGAGACATCCCCTCTGGATATAGCCTTAGATACTTTAACGTTGAAACGTGAAGTACCTTTGGATTTAGTGAAAAGCGGTCAAGTAGCCAAGCTATTTGGTTTATTAACCGAAGCACACTATCAAACAACGCCAAATGACTTGCGGGCGATGTTAGATAATCCAAGTATTCAAATATTTTCGCTTTATCAAGGGAATCAGGTAGCTGCTACAGCACTAATATCCTTAGAAGGTGGTTTTGACGCAGATAATGACAAGGAATTAATGGGGTCTATTTGGCAAGGTGTTAGACGACCAAGAGGCCATTTAGCACCCCAATCATTAATCGCACATTGTGGTTTTAAAAATGCCGGTTATTTTAATTATGCAAGAATTGTTAGGATTGCAGTATCCCCGCATTGGCAGTCAAAGGGTGTTGGAACCGTATTTTTAAACAAACTCGAATGTCATTTTAAGCAACATGGGAACATCGACTTTTTAAGCACTAGTTTTGGGTACGATGTAAAAGTAATAAACTTTTGGCAAAAAAGTAAATTTATGACAGTGCGTTTAGGCTTAAAGCCAGATGCGAGTACAGGTTTGGTGAGTGTATTAATGCTTAAAGCGTTGCAAAAATCGACCTCTTGCTGGGCCAAGCGCTGGAGCGCCCGATTTTATGAAACCTTGAAAATGGAAGTAGATGTTGGGTGGCGAGAATTGTCTGATCGCCAAAAGCTGTCACCACAAGGGGAGTATCGTCAAAGCGATTCAGATTACCTAACTTGGTCAACACAACAAAATCACGCTGATTTACGATGTTTATCGCAGTTTTACCGTTCACCTGACTCCTGTTTATTGGCTATTCGTAAAATTACAGAATCGTCCGATGCAGAAATACCGGCCTTAATTGACGATAAGTTTATTACAGGTGTTTCAAACAAGGTTTTAATTAAATCTTATAACTTCTCTGGGGAAAAAGAGTTAGTCAGCGCTATTAGAGCGCAGTCCTCTATTCTTTTAAATCGAATAAACCAATAAAACTAAAGGAACAACGCTGATACTTGGAATAACTTTTCTACTTCATGAATATGTTTTTTGTTAATAAGAAATAGAATTACGTGATCTTCACTTTCTATGACGGTATCGTCATGAGCGATAATCACCTCTGCATTTCTTACAATCGCGCCAATGGTTGTCTGAGGTGGAAGTTTTAGTTCTTGGATCGAACGACCGACTACTTTCGAGGTATTTTTATCACCGTGAGCAATCGCTTCAATTGCCTCTGCTGCGCCACGTCTAAGTGAATATACATTAACCACGTCACCCTTTCTAACATGAGTTAATAACGCCGATATAGTGGCTTGTTGTGGAGATATGGCAATATCAACATCTCGACCTTGAACCAAATCAACGTATGCACTTCGTTGAATAAGAACCATGGTCTTTTGTACGCCCATTTTTTTTGCCAACATGGCAGACATGATATTAGCTTCGTCATCATTCGTGACGGCAATAAATACGTCGGTTTGTTCTATCTGTTCTTCCGCGAGTAACTCTTGATCAGACGCATCGCCTGTAAATACGGTTGTATGCTCTAATAATTGCGATAAGCGTTCAGCTCGTTCTTGATTAACCTCAATCAATTTTACTCGATAGCGTTTTTCTAATATTTTTGCCAGACCTGCACCTATATTACCACCGCCTACAATCATTATCCGTTTATAGCTATCTTCTAGCTTTTGCAGCTCTTCCATAACTTGGCGAATATGCTTTGTCGCAACAATAAAAAAGACCTCATCATCCGCCTCAATCACGGTATTACCGACCGGCTTAATCGCTTGACCTTTTCGATATATTGCAGCAACGCGCGTTTCAACATTTGGCATGTGTTCTTTCAACGTTGAGAGGGCGTAACCAACTAATAAACCACCGTAGTAAGCTTTTACTGCAACTAATGAAACTAAACCGTTTGCAAATTCTAGGACTTGTAACGCCCCCGGCGACTCAATTAAACGATGGATGTATTTAGTAACAAGCTCTTCTGGAGCGATATATTTATCAACAGGCAGGTCACTATTTTGAAACAGTTGTTCTTGATAAAGAAGGTATTCTTGAGATCGGATACGAGCTATTTTTTTTGGTGTATTAAAAATACTATATGCAACTTGGCAGGCCATCATATTTACTTCATCACTGCGAGTAACAGCAATTAGCATATCAGCATGCTCAGCGCCTGCTTGCCTTAATACATCGGGATGAGAGCAGTGACCAACTACAACTTGTAAGTCATATTTATCTTGCAGGGCGTGAAGTGGCTCTGCGTCAATATCTACCATAGTGATGTCATTTTCTTCACCAGCTAAATTTTCCGCTAGTGTGGCACCAACCTGGCCTGCTCCTAAGATAATTATCTTCATAGTATTGGGCTTGCTAACCTATCAATTTTATTGTTGTTTTTGTATGCGACAGTAATAGAATCCATCCATACTATGCTCACTCGGTAAAATTTGCCAGCCTGGATTTTTTTCCGACTCAAGCGTGTTAAGTGGTGTATCAATTGGGATAAGTTTAGCATCAGCATGGCTTGACAAAAATGCAGCCATTAAATCTCTATTTTCACTCGGCAAAATAGAACATGTTGCGTAAACCAAAGTACCGCCGGGCTTCAATCGAGCCCATAACGTTTTAAGAATATCTTTTTGAACGTGAGCTAAGTTATCAATGTCTTCTGAACGCCTAAGCCATTTTATGTCTGGGTGACGTCTTATAACACCAGTTGCTGAACAAGGTGCATCCAGTAATATACGATCGTAAAGCGTATCAGGTAACGTAGCTGGAATCGTTAAATCACCACATACTAACGTTGCTTGCTCTGATAATCGCGTTAAGTTTTCTGTCACTCTATCTAGTCGAGTTTGATCGATATCTGCGGCTGTTACTTGGCAATTCGCTAAATCTAAAATATGACAAGTTTTACCGCCAGGAGCAGCACAGGCATCTAATATAACGTCGTTGTCCT
The DNA here is from genome assembly GCF_017948405.1 of Psychrosphaera aestuarii. Lineage (NCBI taxonomy): Bacteria > Pseudomonadati > Pseudomonadota > Gammaproteobacteria > Alteromonadales > Pseudoalteromonadaceae > Psychrosphaera > Psychrosphaera aestuarii. Next base: position 328,128 of record NZ_CP072844.1, read on the forward strand.
GAGGCGCTAAAATATGAGCGGCATGTTGAGCCGCACCATCTTGCACAGTAAACCAACCTTGTTCAAAACCTGGGAGCTTATCGACAGGCTTGGGTGAGGCCAACAAAATGGCATTCTTATCAGCTAATGGTTGAGAGTACTCAATTTTCGCTTCTTCTAACGCATCGCAAAATTGTGCCGTTGATACGTTGTTAGTATGAACCCTTAACCACATTGGAGCGCGCTCTAAATTGGCATTTAGGATATCTTGCCAATTTTCAGAATAGGCTTCTTGAACTCGCTTTATGAACCAACTAGGGTGGCTAAAGTCGGTTACTGGATTTGATATTTTGGCAAAAAGCGCATCTCTATTTCGCATAAAGTTGCGCAAGCAAGCATTGATAAGCCCTTTTAATCCCTGAGCTTTAAGGCTAACTGCAGCTTGCACTGTTTCAGCAACTGCAGCATGTTGTGGAATGCGCATTTCTTCAAGCTGATAAATACCAATAATAATTAAGTGATGAAATACGCGTTGTTTGCCTTTTAACTTTTTTGTAAGTAATTGATTGGTAATTGCATCATACTTTGGAAAAAAGCGAATAGCTCCAAAACACATTTCTTGCAGTAGAGCGTGATCTTTGGCTGCTATTTTTAATTGAGCTTTGGGTAAAGCTTCGGATAAAGAAGTTCCTTTATCCATCACAGCCAGTAGCGTTTCTGCGGCCGCTGCTCTTACATTATTAGTTTTCATTTGAGCAATATTCCTGGTGTTACCCATTCACTTCGGCCGTTAACAAAGTCAGCAGCAGTCATGGCTTTTTTACCAGGAGGTTGAAGCTGAAGAAGATTAAGAACTCCGTTCCCAGTAACGACTTTTACACCGTTTTTATCGGCGGATAAAATGGTCCCGGCAGGTTCATGTGATGATTCATCAAGCACTTTGGCTTGCCATACCTTTACTGTATTACCGCTCAATTGTACGGTCGCCACCGGCCAAGGTTGATAACCTCTTATGTTCCGCTCAATTTGCTCGGCTGACTCGTTCCAGTTTATAACCGCTTCTTCTTTCGTCAGTTTGTGTGCGTAGGTGGCATCATCGTTATTTTGTTGTGTAGGAGCGATATCGCCACTCGCTATTTTATAAACAGCAGACACCAGCGCTTTAGGACCTAGTTGCTGTAACTTTTCATAGACACTGCCGCTTGTATCAGAATCAGAAATGTCACATTTTTCAATAAATAGCATGTCACCAGTATCAAGACCAACGTCCATTTGCATAATGGTTACGCCAGTTTCTTTATCGCCCGCTAATACTGCTCTTTGTATAGGAGCCGCGCCCCGCCACTGTGGCAAAATAGAGCCGTGTACGTTTATACAGCCAAGTTTTGGCAGTTCAAGGACTACCTTTGGCAAAATAAGGCCATAGGCGACAACGATCATTAAGTCTGCGTTTAGCAAAGCAAGTTCGCGTTGTGCATCTTCATCTTTCAATGATACCGGTTGATAAACTGGAATATCATGTGCAAGCGCAACTTGTTTAACAGCGCTAGGTTGCAACTTTTTACCACGACCGGCTGGGCGATCTGGCTGAGTGTAGCAAGCAACAATATCGAATTTCTCAGAAATAAGATGTGAAAGATGTTCTGCCGCGAACTCTGGAGTACCGGCAAAGATTATTCTTAATGGCGTTGAGGACATATAATACCTAGGCTTCTTGAGCTGCTAATTTTGCTTCTTTTGCTAACTTTTTCTTAATGCGTTCGCGTTTAAGAGGAGATAAGTAATCAACAAAAAGAACACCATTTAAGTGGTCAGTTTCATGTTGGATACAAATAGCTAATAAACCTTCAGCTTCGTATTCAAAAGGATTGCCATCACGGTCTAATGCTTTAACTGTGACTTTTTCAGCACGATCAACTTTTGCATAACAATGAGGTACAGACAAACAGCCTTCCTCATTAATCATACTGCCATCTTTGGCAATGATTTCTGGGTTAATAAATACGAGTGGTTCTTCTCTGTCTTCAGAGCAGTCTGCTACAAATAGTCGAACATGCTGATCAACCTGAGAGGCTGCAAGTCCTACACCGTTTTCGTCATACATGGTTTCAAACATGTCATCGATAAGTGTTTTTATAGTGTCATCAACCACTTCAATAGGTTTTGCGACTGTGCGTAATCGCTCATCAGGGAAACGTAATACGTTTAATATTGCCATAATTTATCTATGCCTCGCCAAATAACATCGTGTACTTGTAATTTTAACTGTTTAGATTCACTATTAACAGAACAACATGTTGATAATAATAATTATAGGAAAAAGGGAATGCGTGTACTAATCCGCTTAATGACGCTTGCGCTTGTTATTAGTTCACTTCACATATCTTCATTAATAGCTGATACATTAACGATCCGCAAAGATGCGCCTTCGGAATATGTCGTGAAGAAAGGTGACACACTTTGGGATATATCAAGTTTATTTCTAAACGATCCATGGTTATGGCCAAAATTGTGGAAATTCAATCCGCAGATTAAAAACCCGCACCTTATTTACCCGGGTGATCAACTAAAACTAGTTTATGACGCCGATGGTTCGCCAAAGTTGGTCATGGCTAAACGATCGTTTAGCTTATCTCCGCAAAAACGCATTGCCTATAAAAAAGACGAACCTATTCCAATGGTCCCTTTAAATGCAATCGAATCCTTTCTGAGTTATGAACTGGCACTTGATGAAGATACGTTAGAAGGTTTGCCGTACGTATTAGGTACAGATCGCACTGTAAAAAGAGCATTACCTGGTGACTTACTCTATATTAAAGGTGACTTAAAATCTGAAAGTAAGTTTGCCATATACCGTAAAGGCAAGGCGTATGTTGATCCAGACTCAGAAGATATTTTAGGTTATGAAGCTGTGCTTGTTGCAGTAGCCGATTTAATTAATTCAGGTGACCCTTCAGAGGGTGTGCCCGGAAAAATTAGAATAACAACAGCCAAACAAGAAGTAAGAGCAAGTGACGTTGTTATGCCTATTCGCCAAGGGCAAGACTTACCAGCCTTTTTTAAAATGGCAAAAGTTACGACTGAGCTAGACGGTACTATTGTAGCGACGCCGTCTGATTTAGCAGGCGTAAGTAAATACGATGTTGTTATTATTAATAAAGGACAAGATTCTCAGGTTTCAGCGGGCAATATCCTTACTATATCTCGTAAATCACCTACTGTTGTTGATCAAGGTCTTGGTCCTAAATATCAAGAAGATGCAACAAGATACGAAAAGTTTGTTGGTGTTGTTAAAAACCTATTTAGAGGTGATGAACATAAAGGTATATATGACATGCCGTATGAAGAAGTTGGCCAAGTCATGATTTTCAAAGTTTATGAAAAAGTAAGTTATGGAATTATAACAAAAAACTCATCACCTATTTATGTTGGAGATAAGATTAACACTCCTAATTTGTAGGTGATCCAAATGGAGCGCTTATTAAATGAGAGAGTGGTTGATTCTGTTGCAATGTCCTGGGTTGGGCGTTGCAACTCTTCTTAAGGTTTGTAAGGAGCTTAACAGCTTAACGGAATTGTGTTACCAGTCTGAACATCAGTTAAGTAAGATGGGGTTGTCCTCAAAACAGATTATCTTCTTACAGCAAAGCATTAAGCATCCACCTAATCACCTCGTTAACACTGAAAATTATATTATCAGCCATAAAATTAAGCTGGTTTCCATAGAAGATAAGCTTTATCCCAACAGCTTAAAACAAACATCAAGACCGCCAATTGTTTTATTCGCTCAAGGTAATGTTGAATTATTGTCACAACCACAAATTGCATTTGTTGGCTCTCGCGCTCCAACTGCTTATGGTATTGAGGTCACAAAGTATCTTGCTTCTGCTCTAGTAAAAAGCGGACTAGTCGTCACAAGTGGTCTTGCGTTAGGAATTGATGGTGTTGCACACCAAGCAACGATAGACGCTGGTGGGTATACAATAGCTGTTATGGGTTCTGGACACGCAAATATATACCCCAAAAAGCACAGACAATTAGCGGCTAATATAATTTCTACAAATGGCCTTTTATTATCAGAGTTTCTTCCATTCGATACGCCACAGTCTTTTCATTTTCCTCGTCGTAATAGAGTGATTGCTGGGTTGAGCTACGGAACGGCTGTAGTTGAAGCGGCTTTAAAAAGTGGCTCGTTAATAACGGCAAAATATGCGTTAGAGGCCAATCGAGATGTGTTTGCAGTGCCCGGAAATATATTTAGCCCTGTATCAACGGGTTGTCATAATCTGATACAAAATGGCGCTAAGCTTGTACAATGTCCGGCCGATATATTAGAGGAGTATGAACAGCTGATCTGCTCTCATGACGTAAACGTATCTTATTCAAGTAGTTTTAGTAATATTGATAAAAACAACTTGGCAGAGTCACAATTGTTAGCTAGTGTTGATCATGAAGCCACCTCAGTTGATGTCATTTCACAGCGTTCAAATTTGCCAGTGGATCAGGTATTAAAAGAATTGTTGGAATTGGAAATTTTGGGGTATATAAACGCCGTGCCCGGCGGATATATCAAGGTAAACACTAACTTTAATAATAAATAACAAAGGGGCAAGTTATGTTTGATATCCTTTTGTACCTTTTTGAAAACATTGTCAACGATAGCGCAGAGTTATGGGTTGACGAAGGCGAGCTTACAAAAGAGCTTAAAAAGGCTGGTTTTCATGAAGATGATATTTATAAAGCGCTGATGTGGTTAGAAGATCTTGCTGATCTGCAATCTAACGATATAGCACCTTTCATTATCGGGCAAACCGCCCTTTCTACTCGTATTTATACGGTTGCAGAGACAATGAAGTTAGATACTGAGTGTCGAGGCTTTTTGTTATTCTTAGAGCAAATTAATCTGTTAGATGTAGCGACTAGAGAAATGGTTATTGACCGCGTTATGGAACTTGAAGAGTCTCAAATTGGTCTTGATGACTTAAAGTGGGTTGTATTAATGGTATTGTTTAATGTACCAGGTAAAGAAGCCGCATTTGAGCAAATGGAAAATCTTGTGTTCGAGGAACCTGCAGGTCTAATTCACTAAAAATAGTCGTTTAACATAAAATTTCATTGCTAAAACAAATGGAGTGGCTAAGATCCACTCCATTGTCTTCATAACATCTTGGTATTTATGACTTCTGACTCGAAGCTCAACCTTTCTTCTAATCAAGCTAATAAACAATACTGTCCTAAATGCGAGGCAGAGCTGAGTATAAAGTCTGGCAGCAAAGGTGCTTTTTGGGCTTGTACTGGTTACCCCGTTTGTGATTTTACTAAACCAATGTCAACACAATCAGAAGTGCAAGTTGTAAAAGTGTTAGATGATGTGTGTTGTCCTATTTGCGAAGATGATCTTGCGGTTAAATCTGGCCGTTACGGTATGTTTATTGGTTGTATGAACTACCCTACCTGTAACTTTATTGTTAAAGAAGACGATGATGAAGATTACGAACCGGTTCCGTGCGTAGAATGTGGAAAAGGCGAGCTTCATCAGCGATCAGGAAAAAAGGGTAAGGTATTTTATGCATGCGACCAATATCCTAAATGCGACTTTCTTTTGAACGATAAGCCTCTGAACGAGATCTGCCCTTCGTGTGAAAGTCCTATACTTGTAATAGACAAAAATAATACTAAACGCTGCATAGTTAAAACATGTAGTTATGAAATCGAATAAGTCACTAATACGATACAATTTGAGCAAAGAAAATGACTGAATCAACGTTAATAAATCCTACAAATGAAATTGAAGCATTACAGCAAGGCTGTTTAATTGTTTATCCTACTGAGGCGGTTTGGGGCATTGGCTGCGATCCGGATAACGAAGATGCGGTGATGAAGCTATTAGAAGCTAAACAACGTCCAGTTGAGAAAGGTCTTATATTGGTGGCACAAAACCTATCACAGTGCCATGACTACTTTGATTTTGATAAAGTTCCAATTGAAAAACGCCCAGAAATCTTTTCGTCTTGGCCAGGCCCTGTTACATGGTTACTGCCAGCCAAAGCATCTGCACCTAAGTGGATTACCGGCGGCAGTGATATGATAGCTATTCGTATCAGTGCGCACCCTACTATTCAGCGAATTTGTCGAACCTTTAATAAACCGATTGTATCGACTAGCGCCAATAGAACAACTGAGCCGGTTTGTAAAAACTTGGCAGAAGCTATAAAGGTGTTTGGATCGCAAGTTGCCATTTATGTCGATGAGGCCTTAGGCGGAAGTGAAAAGCCTTCAGTTATTAAACATTCAATCACTGGCGAAGTATTTAGGAGTTAAGTTTTGCAAGAACATAAGTTATTGGAACAAGCGAAGTCCTTTTTTATGGAACTTCAAGACTATATTACTAATCAACTAGCCAGCATGGATGGTGGTCAATTTGAACAAGACCAGTGGGAACGAGAAGAAGGTGGTGGCGGCCGAAGCCGAGTGCTTAAAGACGGCGTTATCTTTGAGCAAGCGGGTGTTAATTTTTCGCATGTATTTGGTGCGAATATGCCAGCATCAGCGACTGCACATAGGCCAGAGCTAGAAGGTCGCAGTTTTAATGCTTGCGGAGTGTCTCTCGTTATTCATCCGCGTAACCCTCATATACCAACGACACATGCAAATGTAAGATTTTTTATTGCCGAAAAAGAAGGTGCTGAACCCGTATGGTGGTTTGGAGGTGGTTTTGACTTAACGCCTTATTACCCCATCGAAGAAGATGTGGTTCATTGGCATCAAACCGCTTTTGATATTTGCAAACCATTTGGAAAAGATGTTTATCCAAAATATAAAAAGTGGTGTGACGAATACTTTTATTTAAAACATAGAGATGAGACTCGAGGCGTCGGTGGATTATTCTTTGATGATTTAAATGAATGGGGCTTCGATAATTGTTTTGCATTTACTAAAGCGGTTGGTAACGGTTTTATAGATGCCTATAAGCCTATCGTTGAGCGTAGAAAAGATTCAAGCGTTTCAGACTCTCAAAGACAATTTCAATTATATCGCCGCGGCCGTTATGTAGAGTTTAATTTAGTTTATGACCGTGGAACCCTATTTGGCCTTCAAACTGGAGGGCGAACTGAGTCTATATTAATGTCGATGCCGCCTTTAGCTCGGTGGGAATATCAATACACGCCTTCTGATGGCTCTGCAGAAGCTGAGCTTTATGAAAGGTATTTGAAGCCACAGAATTATTTGAATTTATAAAAGCGAATATTGCGAAATGACTAATAAAGGCACTTAATTTAATAGAGTGCCTTTTTGTTACTGATTAATCATATGAGCAGCAAGTTGATCAAACTTCATTCTCAAATCAGCTTTTAGTACAGGGTCGTCTGCTAGAACTATATCTAAAGCATTAGTCATACAAATCATCCATTGTTGATACATTTTATCGTCAATAGCAAAAGGAAGGTGGCGAGCTCGAAGTCGCGGATGTCCATATTTCTCAACAAACAAATCAGGTCCGCCTAACCAGCCACTTAAAAACTCAAAAAATTTAATTCTAATTGCGTTCATAGGCTTTGGATGGATATCATGAAGCTCTTTCGCTTCGGCATTTGTTTCCATTTGGTCATAAAAGGTGTTTGCGAGTAATAGCACTTTATCTTTGCCCATTCGCTCATAAGGAGTTTGCTTAGGCGAAAGGTGTGAATGATATTGATTAGACTGGGTCGATTTAGAGCCCATTAGTTTTGATTTCAGTTTATTTAACATAAGAAACCTATGAATAAGTTTTTAGTAATTGGTAATCCAATCGCGCACTCGAAGTCGCCTATTATACATCAACAGTTTGCGAAACAGTTGAATATTAAAATGACTTACGATAAGTGCTTGTTGGAGTCTGAGGAATTTGAAGTAGAAATTAAAAAGATGTTTGCGGATGGACTTTCGGGAACCAATATTACTTATCCATATAAAGAGCGAGCTTACAATCTATGTGATCAAGTATCAGCGCGCGCTGAGTTATCCAAAGCGGTTAATACTCTTTATATGAAAGATGGCGTTTTGTGTGGTGATAATACCGACGGTCAGGGTTTAGTGCAGGATCTATTATTTAATAAATTAGAGTTGCAGAATAAACATATACTTATAATTGGTGCTGGTGGGGCGGTTAGAGGATGCATACCTTCACTATTAGAAGTTAAGCCTGCGCACATAACGATAGCTAACCGAACAAAAGGCAAAGCTATGCAAATTGTCACTGAAATGGGTAGTGACTCTCTAAGTGCAATTAGTTTGATGGACGTAAGAAATAACTACGATATCGTTATTAATGCTACTTCGTTATCAATATATAACGAAGTACCTGAAATGAATCCCTGTGTATTTGAAAACGCCATAGCTGCCTATGATATGGTTTATTCGCAACAAGAAAATGCATTCTTAAAATGGGCGTTGGCGAATAATAGTGGCATTAAGGTGATTGACGGCTTAGGTATGCTAGTAGAACAGGCGGCCGAAGCGTTTTATGTTTGGCACAAAGTTCGCCCCAATACCGAAAAAATAAGAGACTTTTTAGTTAATAGTTAATAGTTAATAGTTAATAGTTAATAGTTAATAGTTAATAGTTAATAGTTAATAGTTAATAGTTAATAGTTAATAGTTAATAGTTAATATAAGGGCTTAAGTAGCGCCCTTATATTAACTAAATATGGCAATGTCGATATTAGTTAGCTTGTTCTTCTATATATTCATTTTTTAACAACACATAATTACTCGATGAAATTGTTAAAAATGCCCTTTCGTCTTCTTTTAGTGGTCTTGCTTGCTTCACTGGGTTGCCAACATAAAGATATCCACTTTCTAATTTTTTATTCGGTGGAACTAAAGAGCCCGCGCCAATAATTACATCGTCACCAACCACAACACCGTCCATAATAATAGCGCCCATACCTACGAGTATACGATTGCCTAACTCACAACCATGTAACATAGCTTTATGTCCAATTGTGACGTCCTCACCTATTATTAGTGGATTTCCAGTTGGGTTGCTTTTAGACTTTCTAGTAACGTGCAGCACACTTCCGTCTTGTACATTAGTGCGGGCGCCGATCGAAATAGTATTAACATCACCTCTAGCTGCAACTAATGGCCAGACACTTACGTCTTCCCCTAACTTGATATCACCATAAAGAACAGCGCTATCATCTATGTAACAGCTTTCTTTTATTGTAGGCGTTATATTTTTATAAGATTTAATGTTTCTCATGATTAGCTCCCAAAGGCTAAGGTAAGGCTTAAATATCCTACTTTTTGAACAAATAAGCCAATAAATATGCGGTTTGTAGTTATTATAGCCAAACAAAAAACTTTTTCAAAAAAGCACTTGCGCAACGGAATTAGATCTCTATAATGCGTCCTCGTTGTCAGGGAGACATCAAACGGCTTGAAACGTTAAGTAAAGGTGGTTTGATTTGACTTAAAACGGTTTAGAAAACTTCTTCAAAAAAACGAAAAAGATTTGATAAAAACGTTGACAACAAATTAGGGAAGTGTAGAATGCGCATCCCGGTTGAGACAAGGTCTCGACCAAGAGCAGAAAGGTTCTAAACGTTCTTTAACAATTTGTAATTAATTATTTGTGTGGGCACTCCGATGAGTAGTAACAAACACACTAAGGTTCTTCTTCGGAAGGCAGCTTAGTACTTGTAACTATCAATTGAGTGTCTGAACGAAATTTATTTGAACAGAATTCAATGGGTAGCGATTAAACTTTTAAGTGAAGAGTTTGATCATGGCTCAGATTGAACGCTGGCGGCAGGCCTAACACATGCAAGTCGAACGGTAACATTTCTAGCTTGCTAGAAGATGACGAGTGGCGGACGGGTGAGTAATGCTTGGGAATTTGCCTTTAGGTGGGGGACAACAGTTGGAAACGACTGCTAATACCGCATGATAGCTACGGCTCAAAGGGGGCTTCGGCTCCCGCCTTTAGAGAAGCCCAAGTGGGATTAGGTAGTTGGTGAGGTAAAGGCTCACCAAGCCGACGATCCCTAGCTGGTCTGAGAGGATGATCAGCCACACTGGAACTGAGACACGGTCCAGACTCCTACGGGAGGCAGCAGTGGGGAATATTGCACAATGGGCGAAAGCCTGATGCAGCCATGCCGCGTGTGTGAAGAAGGCCTTCGGGTTGTAAAGCACTTTCAGCGAGGAGGAAAGCTTAGTCGTTAATACCGGCTAGGTGTGACGTTACTCGCAGAAGAAGCACCGGCTAACTCCGTGCCAGCAGCCGCGGTAATACGGAGGGTGCGAGCGTTAATCGGAATTACTGGGCGTAAAGCGTACGCAGGCGGCCATTTAAGTCAGATGTGAAAGCCCCGGGCTCAACCTGGGAACTGCATTTGAAACTGGATGGCTAGAGTGCGACAGAGGGTGGTAGAATTTCAGGTGTAGCGGTGAAATGCGTAGAGATCTGAAGGAATACCAATGGCGAAGGCAGCCACCTGGGTCGACACTGACGCTCATGTACGAAAGCGTGGGTAGCAAACAGGATTAGATACCCTGGTAGTCCACGCCGTAAACGATGTCTACTAGCAGTTTGACTCTTAAGAGTTGTCTTGCGCAGCTAACGCATTAAGTAGACCGCCTGGGGAGTACGGCCGCAAGGTTAAAACTCAAATGAATTGACGGGGGCCCGCACAAGCGGTGGAGCATGTGGTTTAATTCGATGCAACGCGAAGAACCTTACCATCTCTTGACATCCATAGAATTTAGCAGAGACGCTTTAGTGCCTTCGGGAACTATGAGACAGGTGCTGCATGGCTGTCGTCAGCTCGTGTTGTGAAATGTTGGGTTAAGTCCCGCAACGAGCGCAACCCTTATCCTTAGTTGCCAGCACGTAATGGTGGGAACTCTAAGGAGACTGCCGGTGACAAACCGGAGGAAGGTGGGGACGACGTCAAGTCATCATGGCCCTTACGAGATGGGCTACACACGTGCTACAATGGCAAGTACAAAGGGTTGCGAACTCGCGAGAGTAAGCGGATCCCATAAAGCTTGTCGTAGTCCGGATTGGAGTCTGCAACTCGACTCCATGAAGTCGGAATCGCTAGTAATCGTGGATCAGAATGCCACGGTGAATACGTTCCCGGGCCTTGTACACACCGCCCGTCACACCATGGGAGTGGGCTGCAAAAGAAGTAGGTAGCTTAACCTTCGGGAGGGCGCTTACCACTTTGTGGTTCATGACTGGGGTGAAGTCGTAACAAGGTAGCCGTAGGGGAACCTGCGGCTGGATCACCTCCTTATAAACGAAGTTACACCTTCAGAGTGTTCACACAAATAATTAATTACGAATAATGAGCGAGAAAGCTGCAAGCTGTTAGCTGCATTCGAGAGTTTGTAGCATAAACGATAGGCCTGTAGCTCAGCTGGTTAGAGCGCACCCCTGATAAGGGTGAGGTCGGCAGTTCAAGTCTGCCCAGGCCTACCAAATCTTCGATTTGGACCAACGTTTTAATGACGTGACTTCAGTATGGGGCTATAGCTCAGCTGGGAGAGCGCTTGATTTGCATTCAAGAGGTCCGCGGTTCGATCCCGCGTAGCTCCACCATACTGACACTCAGTTTCTCGATTCAAAACCCTAAACCATACACATTGTAGTGAGTGTGCATCGTTTAGAGTTTTTTATAAACTCATGCTCTTTAACAATTTGGAAAGCTGATAAAAAAATAAGGTAAACATTATTGTTTATTTATTTGTTATTCAACAACTAAAAAAATAATTTTGATTATCACTGTAAGAGAAAACTCAAGCGTTATTTATGTCAGGTTCTTGGTCTTATACAAACCAAGTAACCAATAAATATGACACATAAACTGCGACTGAATTTGCGAGAGCATTTAAGGTTGTATGGTTAAGTGAATAAGCGTATACGGTGGATGCCTTGGCAATTGGAGGCGATGAAGGACGTGTTAATCTGCGATAAGTCTGGTTAAGGTGATAAAAACCGTTATAAACCAGAATTTCCGAATGGGGAAACCCACCCTTTTTAGGGTATCGTATAGTGAATACATAGCTATGCGAAGCGAACCCGGAGAACTGAAACATCTAAGTACCCGGAGGAAAAGAAATCAACCGAGATTTCCTAAGTAGCGGCGAGCGAACGGGAAACAGCCGAATCAGCATGGTTTAGTGGAATGCTCTGGAAAGTGCAACGATAGTGGGTGATAGTCCCGTACACGACAAGCCATGTTGGACATATTAAGTAGGTCGGGGCACGAGAAACCTTGACTGAAGATAGGGGGACCATCCTCTAAGGCTAAATACTCCCAATTGACCGATAGTGAACCAGTACCGTGAGGGAAAGGCGAAAAGAACCCCTGTGAGGGGAGTGAAATAGAACCTGAAACCGTATACGTACAAGCAGTAGGAGCAGACTTGTTCTGTGACTGCGTACCTTTTGTATAATGGGTCAACGACTTATATTTTGTAGCAAGGTTAACCGAATAGGGGAGCCGTAGGGAAACCGAGTCTTAACTGGGCGAATAAGTTGCAAGGTATAGACCCGAAACCCGGTGATCTAGCCATGGGCAGGTTGAAGGTTGAGTAACATCAACTGGAGGACCGAACCCACTAACGTTGAAAAGTTAGGGGATGACCTGTGGCTAGGAGTGAAAGGCTAATCAAACCGGGAGATAGCTGGTTCTCCCCGAAATCTATTTAGGTAGAGCCTCGGACGAATACTTACGGGGGTAGAGCACTGTTTGGGCTAGGGGGCCATCCCGGCTTACCAACCCCATGCAAACTCCGAATACCGTAAAGTAATATCCGGGAGACACACGGCGGGTGCTAACGTTCGTCGTGGAGAGGGAAACAACCCAGACCGCCAGCTAAGGTCCCAAAGTTTATGCTAAGTGGGAAACGATGTGGGAAGGCTTAGACAGCTAGGAGGTTGGCTTAGAAGCAGCCACCCTTTAAAGAAAGCGTAATAGCTCACTAGTCGAGTCGGCCTGCGCGGAAGATGTAACGGGGCTAAGCATAACACCGAAGCTGCGGTAGCGTAATTTATTACGCTAGGTAGGGGAGCGTTCTGTAAGTGGCTGAAGGTGCATTGAGAAGTGTGCTGGACATATCAGAAGTGCGAATGTTGACATGAGTAACGATAATGGGGGTGAAAAACCCCCACGCCGAAAGACCAAGGGTTCCTATCCCATGCTAATCAGGGTAGGGTAAGTCGGCCCCTAAGGCGAGGCAGAAATGCGTAGTCGATGGGAAACAGATTAATATTTCTGTACTTTTAATCATTGCGATGGGGGGACGGAGAAGGCTAGGTGAGCACGGCGATGGTTGTCCGTGTGAAAGTATGTAGGTAGGCTGCTTAGGTAAATCCGGGCGGCTAATACTGAGATACGAGACGAGTCACTAAGGTGATGAAGTCATTGATGCCATACTTCCAGGAAAAGCCTCTAAGCTTCAGATGATTAAGAACCGTACCCCAAACCGACACAGGTGGTCAGGTAGAGAATACTAAGGCGCTTGAGAGAACTCGGGTGAAGGAACTAGGCAAAATGGTACCGTAACTTCGGGAGAAGGTACGCCCACATTAGGTGAAGATACTTGCTATCGGAGCTGAAGTGGGTCGCAGTGACCTGGTGGCTGCAACTGTTTATTAAAAACACAGCACTCTGCTAAATCGAAAGATGACGTATAGGGTGTGACACCTGCCCGGTGCCGGAAGGTTAATTGATTGGGTTATCCTCGGAGAAGCTCATGATCGAAGCCCCGGTAAACGGCGGCCGTAACTATAACGGTCCTAAGGTAGCGAAATTCCTTGTCGGGTAAGTTCCGACCTGCACGAATGGTGTAATGATGGCCACGCTGTCTCCACCCGAGACTCAGTGAAATTGAAATCGCAGTGAAGATGCTGTGTACCCGCGGCTAGACGGAAAGACCCCGTGAACCTTTACTACAGCTTGACACTGAACATTGAGCCTACATGTGTAGGATAGGTGGGAGGCTATGAAACTTGGACGCCAGTTCAGGTGGAGCCATCCTTGAAATACCACCCTTGTATGTTTGATGTTCTAACATTGGCCCCTTATCGGGGTTGTGGACAGTGTCTGGTGGGTAGTTTGACTGGGGCGGTCTCCTCCCAAAGAGTAACGGAGGAGCACGAAGGTTTGCTAAGTACGGTCGGACATCGTACGGTTAGTGTAATGGTAGAAGCAAGCTTAACTGCGAGACAGACACGTCGAGCAGGTACGAAAGTAGGTCATAGTGATCCGGTGGCTCTGTATGGAAGGGCCATCGCTCAACGGATAAAAGGTACTCCGGGGATAACAGGCTGATACCGCCCAAGAGTTCATATCGACGGCGGTGTTTGGCACCTCGATGTCGGCTCATCACATCCTGGGGCTGAAGTCGGTCCCAAGGGTATGGCTGTTCGCCATTTAAAGTGGTACGCGAGCTGGGTTTAGAACGTCGTGAGACAGTTCGGTCCCTATCTGCCGTGGGCGTTGGATGATTGAGAGGGGCTGCTCCTAGTACGAGAGGACCGGAGTGGACGAACCGCTGGTGTTCGGGTTGTCATGCCAATGGCATTGCCCGGTAGCTACGTTCGGAATCGATAACCGCTGAAAGCATCTAAGCGGGAAGCGAGCCTCGAGATGAGTCATCCCTGACAGTTTAACTGTCCTAAAGGGTCGTTGAAGACTACAACGTTGATAGGTAAGGTGTGGAAGTGCTGTGAGGCATTAAGCTAACTTATACTAATTGCCCGTGAGGCTTAACCATACAACGCTTAAGTGTTCTCCTACAGAGACTCAAAATTATTTTGGTTGAATATCCAGCTTTCTGATTGTTAAGACAATTTACGTAAGCGGTGTTTTTTATGACATCGATTACAAACAGCTTTGCCTGGTGGCAATAGCGCTGTGGACCCACCTGATTCCATTTCGAACTCAGAAGTGAAACGCAGCTGCGGCGATGGTAGTGTAGCATTTGCTATGCGAGAGTAGCTCACCGCCAGGCTCCCATACTAACCCCTTGCACCATGTGCGAGGGGTTTTTTATTGCCTCCGATTTATACCCAACCATCACGGCTCGCTACTTCGTCGCTCTCGGCAACTGCTACTTCGTCGCTCTCGGCAACTGCTCCTGCGTTGCTCTAACTCCTGCATCCATGCATGCACGGCTCTTGAGTATTAATGTTTTGTCGGTAGCCGAAGCTCGTATGTACTTAATCTATTTGTTTTTCAGAAAGTGCGTATAATTCATTAATTAAATTAACACAGGGTCATATATGTTTACTTTAGATCATCGCATAGAGCGAGATTCAATTCTGATTGCAGATATGCCGATTAGCCAATTGAGAATACAAGATGATCAACGTTACCCTTGGCTAGTTTTAGTTCCGAAAATAGAGGGTGCGACAGAGATTCATTCGCTTAAGGCTGAGCAAGCTCAACAGTTGATATTAGAAAGCAATGCCGTTGCTAAAGCTTTAAAAGCCGTGACGCAGTGTAAAAAAATTAATATTGCTAATTTAGGGAATGTTGTAGAGCAATTACATTGGCATATAGTGGCAAGGTTTGAAGATGACTTAACCTGGCCAGGACCTATTTGGGGAATTGGTAAAGCAGAACCATGGGATAAAAAAAAGAGACTCGCTTTTGTTGAGTCTCTTCTTAAAGAAATTCAGCTAAATAAAAATACTAATGTTATTCCCATTTAATACTGAATTTAAATATAAAGTCTTTGTTGTATATACAAGCTTGGTAATGCCAAGCTTAATAACATATACGACTAACTAAATTATTAAAGATTGTCGTTTAAAAACTCAGTAAGTTGAGTTTTACTTAAAGCACCTACTTTTGTTCCGACTACCGCGCCATTTTTGAAAAGCAATAGAGTCGGTATACCGCGTACACCAAACTTAGGAGGTGTATTTGGGTTTTGGTCAATGTTTAACTTAGTAATCGTTACTTTGTCAGACATTTCTTCTGCAACTTCGCTTAGAATAGGAGCAATCATTTTACAAGGACCACACCATTCTGCCCATAAATCTACTAAAACAGGCTTGTCACTGCTGATAACCGAATCGAAACTATCGTCAGTTATGTTAATAATTTTGTCGCTCATTTCTTACTCCGCGTTTAATATATAAATAATGTACTTCTATTGTGATTAATTTGTTTCTTATTGCAAGGCTAAAGGTTATGCTTATCCGTTATGACTAAGACACATTTAACTGAAACAAAATTTTCCGACTTTTCAATACATCCAGATGTATTAAAAGCCCTATCCTCTGCTGGTTATGCAAATTGTACCCCGATTCAGGCTATGTGTATGCCTTTAATCGAAAAAGGTGCCGACATTGCTGGTCAAGCACAAACAGGGACCGGAAAAACCATCGCATTTCTTACTGCGACCTTTAATAAACTTCTCAATGTAGAAGCAAAAGGTCAACCAAGAGCTATTATTTTAGCGCCAACCCGAGAGTTAGCCATTCAAATTCACAAAGACGCAGTTGCGTTTGCGGAAGCTTCTGGTTTAACACTCGGTCTTGTTTATGGGGGCGAGGGCTACGAAAGTCAACGCAAACAATTAGAACAAGGGGTAGACGTACTGATTGGTACGACTGGTCGCGTAATTGATTATTTGAAACAAGGTATCTACAACTTAGATAGCATTCAAGCTGTTGTCTTAGATGAAGCCGATCGTATGTTCGATTTGGGTTTTATTAACGACATTCGCTATCTGTTTAGTAAAATGCCTCCAAGCACAGAACGTGTAAACTTAGTTTTCTCAGCAACTATGAGTTACAAAGTTAAAGAACTTGCTTATTCACACATGAATGAACCAACGCATGTTCAAGTAGAGCCTGAACGTATGACAGGTACACGAATTTCTGAAGAGTTGTTTTATCCAGAATCGGATAAAAAGCCACTATTGCTTCTCTCTCTTATCGAAGATGATTGGCCAGAAAAAGCAATCGTATTTACGAATACCAAACACTCGTGTGAGCAAGTATATAACTGGTTAAAAGCAGATAAGCATCGCGCAGGCTTGTTAACTGGTGATGTGAACCAGCGAAAACGTTTATCCATACTAGAAGCCTTTGCCAAAGGTGATATAGATTTCTTAGTTGCAACAGACGTTGCCGCTCGTGGACTTCACATCCCAGAAGTATCGCATGTCTATAATTATGATTTACCGGATGATCGTGAAGATTATGTTCACCGAATTGGCCGCACAGGTCGTGCAGGTGCAAGCGGAAGTGCGATTAGTTTTGCTTGTGAATCGTATGTTTATAACCTTCCAGCGATTGAAGAATATATTGGTCATGCTATACCAGTTAGCCAATATGATTCAGAAGCGTTGCTAGATGATGTTCCAAAGCCTCGTTATACAAAACGTAGACATCATCATGGTCAACGTCGCAGAAGCTCCTAATATCAGTTGAGGCTGTAATTAGATGGACAATAATACTAGCTATGCAGTCGTAGACCTAGGGTCGAACAGCTTTCATATGATGATCGCTCAGGTAATTGCAGGTAGTGTTCAAATTATTGGCCGAGTAAAACGAAAAGTCCGACTTGCATCAGGGCTAGACAGTAACATGATGCTTTCGGATGAAGCTATGCAAAGGGGTTGGGAATGTCTCAATCTTTTTGCAGAGCGACTCCAAGATATCCCGCGACAAAATATTAAAATATCTGGTACCGCAACATTACGTTTAGCCACCAATGTAGATACCTTCCTAGTCAACGCTGAAAGAATATTGGGCCACTCAATTGAGATAATCTCAGGTGAAGTAGAGGCTCAAACAATTTATAAAGGTGCAGCTTATACTTCAAGTTCAGATAAAAAGAAGTTAGTCGTCGATATTGGTGGTGCAAGCACTGAGCTAATTGCCGGTGAAGGTCATGAGCCCAAGATATTTTGTAGTATCAATGTCGGTTGTGTCACTTACTTAGAGCGTTACTTTCCAAATGGTCGATTGTCTAAAGCAAATTTTTCTAATGCCATTGCTGCCGCAGAGATTGAAATTAATAAAGTTAGAGATAAATACAATGACTTTAATTGGCAGGAAGAAGTCGGTGCGTCAGGCACAGTACAGGCAATTCAAGAAATACTAATGGCACAAGGTTTTGACGAAGTTATTACGTTAGCGCGTTTAGAAACCATACAGGCTCAAGCAATTGAATACGAACACCTAGAAAAGTTGGCGATTAAAGGTCTTGTTCAAGAGCGTCGTCATGTTTTCCCAAGTGGCCTTGCCATACTAATCGCAATATTTAAACAGCTTGGCCTAAATGGTATGACACTCGCTGGCGGCGCATTAAGAGAGGGGCAGTTATACTCAATGTTGCCAGAACTCACCAAGCTAAATGTAAGACAACGAACAATTAACAGTGTTATCGCACGGTACCATATTGACCAGGCACATGCACAAAGGGTAGCCGATGTGTGTATTGCAATAGCAAAGCAAACTCAACCAGGCTGGAACCTAGCCCAATTTGAAGCAATCGATATGCTTAGATCGGCAGCTTTAGTTCATGAGATTGGGTTACAAGTGTCTTATAAAGACCAACAAATTCATGCCAGTTATCTATTAGCTAACTCCAATCTTCCAGGGTTTACGTCAGCTCAAAAGAAGCTATTAACGGCAATCGTACGAAACCACAGAGATGATATAGATACAAATGCAATATCACAGCAAACTTCTACCTCAGTATTGCTTGCAACGCGGTTAATTAGAATTATTAGATTGGCAGTTATATTATCGTTACGTCGTTCAGACGAAGTATTGCCAGAAATTAAGGTTTCAGTTGAGCAAGAGAAGTTGTCTATACATCTACCAGAGGGATGGTTAGATAAAAATCCATTAAGCGCTGCAGAGTTACAACAAGAAGCCAGCTATCAAGGGGTGCAAGGCTGGCAACTTATTCTAGTTTAAGAAGATATTTCTAATACATTAGAAATATCTATTTGTTATTAAGCCACTTTGCAGCGGATTTAGCAAAATACGTTAAAATACCATCTGCGCCGGCGCGCTTAAACGCGAGTAAAGACTCCATCACTACAGGTTCTTCAGCAAGCCAGCCATTTTGAATGGCAGCCATATGCATGGCATATTCCCCACTCACTTGGTAAGCAAAAGTAGGTACTTCAAACTCAGTTTTAACACGTCGAACTATATCCAAATATGGCATGCCAGGCTTAACCATAACCATATCTGCACCCTCTTGTAAGTCTAATGCTATTTCTCGCATAGCTTCATTTGAATTTGCAGGATCCATTTGATACGTTTTTTTATCCGCACCCTTTAAATTACCAGCTGAACCAACAGCGTCGCGGAATGGACCGTAATAACTAGAGGCGTACTTTGCGGAATAAGCCATGATTTTTACATTATGAAAGCCGTTATCCTCAAGAGCCTGTCGAATTTCACCAATTCGGCCATCCATCATATCTGAAGGTGCAACAACATCCACGCCCGCTTCGGCATGAGAAAGCGCTTGTTTCACCAGAGTTTTGGTTGTCACGTCATTTAAAACGTAGCCGTTATCATCAATGATTCCATCTTGCCCATGGACGGTAAACGGATCGAGAGCAACGTCTGAGATTACGCCGATATCAGGAAATGACTCTTTAACAGCTTTAATCGTTTTTTGAGCTAAACCCTGCGGGTTATAGGCTTCTTCTGCAAGTTCAGTCTTTTGATCAAGAGGCGTAACCGGGAATATGGCAATCGCAGGAATGCCAAGCTCAACCAGCTCTTTAACTTCGTCTAATAATAAATCAATGGATAAGCGCTCAATACCAGGCATAGACTCAATAGTTTCACGTCTATTTGTTCCCTCTAGTACAAACATTGGATAAATTAAGTCGTTTACTGTAACTGAATGTTCTTGCATCAGGCGACGAGAAAAATTATCGCTACGCATTCTTCGCATGCGGATGTTTGGAAACTGACCTGTACTTTTATCTAACATTACTTATTCCTCTATTTTTTGAACTACAACGCAGTTACGACCTTGGCTTTTGGCTGCATAAAGAGCCTTGTCGGCACACTCGACAAACTGCTCAGGGGATAAGTTATGCTCTTTCCCCGTACATGCGACACCAAGGCTTACCGTACACTTTACGTTACCAGATGATGTAGCGATTGACGCACTTTCGATATTTTCTCTAACTTTTTGCGCTAACATGTCAGCACCAGAAATTTCAGTATTTGGCAGTAAAATAGCGAATTCTTCGCCACCATACCTAAATACTTCATCAGAAGAACGGTTTAGCAATTCTTCAGCAATGTGAGCGACCGTTCTAATGACTTCGTCACCAGCAACGTGTCCGAATTTGTCATTGACCGACTTAAAGTGATCAATATCAAACATAATCAATGAAAGTGGTGACAACTCTCGTCGTGAACGTCTTATTTCAGCTTGAATTCGTTTGTCAAAGTGACGACGGTTATGAATGCCTGACAAAGCGTCTAATGTATTTATTTTTTCTAGCTCAGTATTTCTATCTTCAAGCTCACGTAATGTTAACTGTAACTCTAAATTTTGTTCTGCCAGCTGGGTTTGCAAATCATCTGTTAATTCCACATCGACGTCGTTAATTTGTAGTGTGGTATTTTTGTCTCGTTCTATTTGTCTTTTAATCATGCTTACAGAAAGAATGCTTACGATGACTAACATAGCTAGTTGTAATAAGTCTAAATTAGTAAATGGTAAGTTAGCTTGAGTAAAGCTATTTACTGCTATAAAAAGCATGGTTGCGAGTAACACTGCAATCCCTAAATTTAAGTCTTGATCTTCGTGAACGCCCTGCTTCCAGAGCCAAAATCCGGAATATATATGAAAACTACAAATAACTATCGCGGCTGCCATTATTAAATACAGACCCCATTGGTAACTCAGATAAAAAGTTAATGGGATAATCAGTACAGAGGCGATAGCAATAAACAAAAAACTACGAGTTAATGGGTGTTGTTCATAGACACTGCTAATGTAATTTCGCGCTAATAAAGCCGAGCAACCCATAGCAATACAGCTAAATAGAAATACCGCATGTTGCTGCATTAACGGATAGTCTGGCCATATATAGTGAAACGCATAACCATTCATGGTTAAAGTAATCATCAAAAGAGAAAGCATTAGAAACGCATCAAGAATCGCGTTTTGAGACTGACTGAAAACATAAACAATGACATATGCAAATATCGCAGCGAGAATAATACCAATAAATAGGCCAGCCATCAGACGGTCATAGTTTTCCTGTTGCTGAAATACTTCTTTTTGCCACAACACTAAGGGAAAGTTAACAGTCCCTTCCGATTGAACCGCGATATATACTTCTATCGTTTCACCAGCCAAGAGTGACACTGGAATGACAAATGATTCTTGTAATACAGGGCGCAACTTAAAGTTATAGTTATCACCTAGATTTTGAACACTGCGTACCTTGCCATTATTTAAAATGTAAAAAGTAACGTTGTCTAACAAGGCATTATCTAGTTCAACATACAAAGACGTTGGATTAGGATTTCGGTTGTTTAAACCAAAACGAAACCAATGAACGCGTTGATCGTAACCTAACTTGATGAAGTCTTCAGTTAATGAGCTCCAACCTTCTATAGGTGGAGCTTCAAGAGGATCGTCATTGCCAATGTTGTACTCGACATATGGAACTAAATTGACAGAGCCCTTGTTTAAATCAATTTGATACGGGACGGGTTCAGCCGTCGAAAAAAATGACAAGGCAACAAAGATAAAGATAACGAAGTTACGCATGGCTTTTGCCGCCCTTAATAATTATTTACGAGGCTTTACTAAAGTAGCTAAAAACAAACCTAACTCAAATAATAACCACATGGGTATCGCGAGTAACGTTTGACTAATTACATCTGGCGGCGTTAGCAACATCCCAAGAATAAACGCGCCTACCACCACAAATGGACGTTTTTCTTTTAATTTCGCAACTGTAGTTACACCAGCCCAGCAAGAAACAAAAACAACAATCGGGACTTCAAACGCTAAACCAAAAGCAAAAAATAATTTTAGAATAAAATCTAAATAACTGCTTATATCTGTGGCAATGGTAATGCCCTCGGGAGCAACACTGGTAAAAAACGCAAACACAATTGGAAAAACAATAAAGTATGCAAAAGCGATCCCGCCATAGAACAAGAAAACCGACGAAAAAAGTATTGGCCCAGCAAGTTTTTTCTCATGACTATAAAGTCCTGGCGCAATGAACCCCCACATTTGGTGAAGAATTATTGGAAACGCCAACATAATTGAAAACATGAATGCCATTTTAAAAGGTGTAAAGAAAGGGGCTGCGACATCAGTAGCAATCATGCTGGCACCATCGGGCAATACGTCTAAAAGTGGTTGTGACACCTGGGTGTAAATATCGTTAGCAAAATAAGCTAAGCCGAGAAAACAAATTAATACAGCAAGCACAGAACGAATTAAACGTTGTCGAATTTCAATAAGGTGTTCTATCAGCGGAGAGCTTGGAGTTGTCATGCTTTAGGTTCGTTTGTGTTAGTGACTGGATCGTTCGGCTTATTAATAATTTGCTTATCATTATCTTCAGCAACTGATGCTGACTCATCAATAAAGTTGGGGTTTACACTTTTAGCCGCTGCTTTAAGTTCATCAACAGAGTTTTGTAGTTCAGGTGACAGCCCCGTTAAACCACTTTTTTCTGCTTCTTTTAAATTTTGATGAAGCTCATGAATACGCAATTGTTCGTTAACCTCTGCCGACAAACCTTGAGTCATTTGTGACAGCTTTCGTTTCATTTCAACCAATTTTCTAAGCGCACCAGGAAGTTTATCGGGACCTAAAACTATAGTGCCTACAATTGCTATAACGATAAATTCCCAGAAGCCCATATACTACTACTTATCCGTTTCTTTTTTAGCTTCAGCTTTAAAGTCTGCGTCTTTAGTTAGTTGTTCTGACGCATTATCTTTGTTTTCTATAGGGGGTTCATCATTCACTGACTTTTTAAAACCTTTTATGGCAGAACCAAGGTCTGTGCCTATATTTTTTAATCGTTTAGTTCCAAACAAAAGAACCACGATTGCTAAAATAATCAATAGTTGCCAGATACTTATGCCACCAAAACCCATAATAAACCCCTTTTAAAAAATTCCTGCTATTATAAAGTGATATTAGACCAAATCATATGTGTATGACTCACTTTAACGCTGATAATTAATGGATACTATGTATAAATATAACCTACAAGGATTGGTAGTTATAGTTCTATTATTGTTCTGTAACAAAAGTACATCAAAACAGCTTTTTGCAGTAGATGTTGATTCAACAGATACATGTATTTCCTCACCTAAAGAATCGCAAACTGACAACCATAAAAACCCTTTGAATCCGTGCCCAACCGCAACTGAAAAGTTAACAAAAAGTGCAGTAAAGGGTGAACAACAAGCCCTTGATGATGTGTCCCGAAAATTCCAAGAAAATCAGAAAGAAGAACGATTAAAAGTACTATTTGTTGACGTGAACTCAATGATGGAAACCGTTGGCTCATCTATGGATTGGACGGCTAATTGGATCGACAGTAAATTTGCCGAAACCGAGCAAGGCAAAAACAAAGCTAAAGCATGGGGGCACATAAACATTGGTTGGGAGCCTCGACAGGGGGAATGGTCGAATTTACCGGTAAAATTTAGAGTAAGAGCAAAATTACCTAACTTAGAAAATAAAGTAGAACTTATATTGTCGGATAACGAACAAGAAGATCTCAATAGCTTACCTTATGAGACAGTGCGTCCGGAGGCGCTAAAGTCCAGTCAGCGATCGCTTGGCGCAGCTGTGCGGTTTATGCATGCAAGTACAGAGCACCTGTCTAGCTCCTCGCGTATCGGTACCGGCGATGGGCAAATGTATGTTAGATCTAGCATTACTTACAATGAAAAGTTTTGGTCAGATAAACTGATCATAAATCTGCAACCGTCTGTTGAATACTATTATTCCGATGGTCTAGCGGGGCGACTTTTAATTGATACTGCTTACGCCATCAATCTAAAAAATGAGCTTAGGTTTAGCTACCTACTTCAAGACCGAGAAAGTTACGAAGCGGCGACTTGGCGTAACGGTATATATTCCATTTCAGCATTAACTGATAAAACAGCGTTAATTATTGGTGCGACGGCTGCTGGAGTTGTAGAGCCCGATTATCGGCCGGAGTTTTACAAATTCAGTGTCCGTATTAGAAAAAAAGCCATTCGTAGTTGGATATTTTTAGAATTTGAACCGTTTGTAGAGTTTAATAGAGCTAGGCTGGTGGATGATCCAATAAATGGCCATATTTATGGTGATTTTGAGCGGGATATAGGTGTTGCGCTCCGTTTTGAAGCGCATTATGGATTTCACTAAATTAATTACGCAGTTTCCATGCATTAATTACCGCTAATATGGCTAGTAAACAGTCTGCAGTAAACCATCTAATATCGCCGTTCACATCGGCAAATAAAGTTATTAGCAAAACTGCCACAGAACTGAGACTAAAAATGCATAAACGCGTAAGAAAACGCTGTTGTTGATGTTGCATCAGTTTATATTCCGTCACAAAGTCTTGTTTGACCTGCGGAAGACTCTCAATACTTTTTAAACTGCTGAAGACCAACTCTGGCATTTGAGGTGCTTTTTCAAGCCAATATGGTAGGTTCTGTTTGGTATGCTTTAAGAAAGCTTTCACGCCCATTTGTTCGTTAACCCAGTCTTCCAAAAACGGCTTCGCGGTCTCCCACAAGTCCAATTGAGGGTAAAGTTGCCTTCCTAACCCTTCTACATAAAGTAATGTTTTCTGGAGTAGAACAAGTTGCGGTTGAACTTGCATTTCAAATTGGCGAGCAGTATCAAATAACCCAATAAGCACTTGAGCAAATGAAATATCTTCAAGCGGCTTGTTAAAAATTGGCTCGCAAACAGAACGAATGGCCATTTCAAACTGTTCTACATTAATATGGCTTGGAACCCAGCCTGATTGCACATGCAGTTGAGCCACTTTTAGATAATCACGATTAAAGAACGCAACAAAGTTTTCGGCTAAGTAACGCTTATCTTCTGAGTTAAGAGTACCGATAATGCCAAAATCAATACCTATGTATTTTGGATCAGACGGGTTTTCACGTGATATAAAAATGTTACCAGGGTGCATATCAGCGTGAAAAAAACTATCTCGAAATACCTGAGTAAAAAAGACACGAACGCCACGTTCTGCTAACTTCTTTAAATCAGACCCTTGTGCATGAAGCTGCGCGATATCGGATACAGGAATACCATAAATGCGCTCCATCACGAGTACATTCTGCGAGCAGTAATCGCTATATATTTCTGGAATGTATAAATCATCTGACTGGTCAAAGTTACGGCGTAGCTGTTGTCCGTTCGCGGCTTCTTGTTGAAGATTTAGTTCGTTTAAAATGGTCTTTTTATATTCTTCTACAACTTCCACGGGACGAAGTCGCTTGGCTTCTTTTAGAGCCATATCGACTAAATTTGCAAATCCAAGCATAAGTGCAACATCGGCCTGAATTAACTTATCGATATTAGGTCGAATAACTTTGACAATAACTTCTTTATTAATAGGCTCTTCGGTACTACCAACATTAATCGTCGCCGTGTGAACTTGTGCTATCGAGGCTGAAGCTAGAGGTTTGACATCAAAGTCGGTAAACAAGTCTTCGATATTTGCTAAGCGCAAATCCTTTTTTATCGTATCAATGGCAAGACTTGAGTCAAAAGGTGGTACTTGATCTTGTAACTTACTCAGTTCAAAACTCAATTCTACAGATAGCAAATCCTTGCGGGTTGAAAGCATTTGCCCAAACTTAATCCAGACGGGACCAAGGCGCTCTAACGCAAGTCTTAGATTAACGTGTTCAGATTGTGACGCTGACACTTTCGGATACCAAAACAGCAAAGATAATCCAGCTCTCACATACCAAGGTATAAGTTTTTTAGGTATCAGCGCAAAAATTCTGAAGTATAAAAAAGTGTGAAAAATTTGAAAGAAGCGAATTAGTCTCACATCTTTTCCTTAATAGAGTTTAATGATGCTATTAGTTTTTCGGTGCGCGCAGAAATTAAATCTACTTGATTGGAAAATAGCTCTACTTCAATACTACTTGGAACCACTTTTAGCTCCTCAGTAAGTGCTGTTTGAACAGTATAGTCAAGGTCAACTTGCTTACGCTTAAGCGTATCAACAGCTTTTTTGCCCGAGCTGAACACCTTGTGTGTGAGACCGTCACCTAAATAAGAAGAGCACCATTCTTGCCAATCAATACCGTTGTCCATAAACAAAGCTGAAAACTTTTGGGCGACACTTAGTTCACCTTCAAGTTCTAGCAAATCTTGCTTTATTAGTGAGGTAATTTGAGTTGCATCCGAGAGCTTCTTTAAATGTGACAATTCAGTTTTAACAAAACAATCTCTTATTGAGGTTTCGCTAGACAGTCTAAGTTTGCCGTTATAAACACTCAAATTAACAGACAATTTGATGTCGGTTAACTCAACACTTAATGATTTACCCTCAAGCGAACCAAGTTTATCTGCAGCAGAATGATCATGTGCGAGCGCTTTATTGAGCGCAGGTTCCGCAATAGAAAATAAGGCCTGCTGCACTAAAATCAAAACTTAAATCCTTTGTGCAAAGCAACGATACCGCCCGTTAAGTTGTGATATTCAACTTGTTCAAACCCAGCTGTTTCCATCATCGACTTAAGAGTATCTTGATCTGGGTGCATGCGGATTGATTCTGATAAGTACTGATAGCTATCTTTGTCGTTTGCAATAACGCCACCCATCGTTGGTAATATATTAAACGAATAAAAGTCGTATGCTTTATTTAACCAGTCCTGCTGAGGTTTAGAAAACTCTAAAACCAATAAACGGCCTCCTGGCTTTAATACTCTAAAAATCGACGCAAGTGCATTATCTTTATTTGTAACATTTCGTAAACCAAACGCGATAGTGACAAGGTCAAAAGTATTGTCAGCAAAGGGTAATGCCTCAGCATTAGCTTGCACGTATTCAATGTTACCGACATAACCTTTGTTACGTAATTTTTCTCGACCAACTTTAATCATGGAGTCATTAATATCGGCAAGAACAACTTGGCCAGTAGAACCAACAATGTCACTGAACTTGCGGGTTAGGTCACCAGTCCCGCCAGCTAAGTCTAAGACTTTATTTCCAGGTCGAACGGCACTAGCATCAATTGTAAAGCGCTTCCAAAGACGATGAACGCCAAACGACATTAGGTCATTCATAATGTCATATTTAGCTGCAACCGAATGAAAAACACTCGCGACCATTTTTTCTTTGTCGTTTTTATCTATGGTTTGGTAGCCGAAATGGGTCTTGCCTGATGATTCATTGTCAGTTTTCATTTGATCTTCACGTCATACTGGAATAAGTTGTCGTTAGTTTACTGAAATGTTGGATGAATACCAAATAACAGTGACGAAGAAATGTAATACTATTGTTGTTTATGCTTGGTTTAGAATAAATATCTTTAATAATTGTAAAGTTATTTGCTAGACTTATTTTTGACGAATAAATTTTGAGCGAACGAATGCGAATTTTGGTTGTTTTTGTAACCATGCTGTTTAGCATATCCCTTGCCGATGCAAATCAGCAGGCTTTGTTGCGCGTGCAATGGCAACAGCTTTCGCTTCAAAACAATCTTTTATCTGACGCTGAAAAGTTAGAACGTATCCAAGCATTAAGCTCACTTATCTCGCTGAATAAAAATTCTCCAACGCAAGTTGTTCAAACCCCACTAGAACTTTTTGAAAGTGGCGAAGCAACAGAAGCCGAGCTCGCCTTCTCAAAATGGATAATGGCAAAGAAGCTTGGTTTACCAGCGGAGCAGTTTCGCTTGGTATACGTACAAAATAAAGAAAACTTGTCTAGACAGGTTTGGTTAGCTTGGTTTGGTGACGATCAAGTAAAATTAATAACATCATCGGACATTATTGAGCGTTCAAGCTCAGTAAAAAAATATCAATCAGAAGTAGAAATCATATCTGTTGTTGATCCTGAACACATTTTAACTAGCCGTAACAATGCTCGCGTGACAAATGGTGCACAACAACTCACTATTATTTAAGATAAATATCGCAGGGATTTATGAAGTTATCACGGCAATTAGTTGTTATTCAAAGTGTCATCATTGCACTTTTAGTTATTGGATATGCGTGGCTTTCATTACTTAATATTCGTCAGTTAACGATTCAAGAATTAGTTAATCAATCTAATACATCCGTTCAATATTTAGTTGCCCCCATTCAACAAGCCGTTATAGAAGGTAATGAAGCGGCCTACAAATCGAAAATTGATACGTATTACGATTCTGGTAACTATTCTAGAATTTCACTTTTTGGTAACGATGATTTAATGCCTAGGTTGTATGAACGAAACGACTTAGATCAAACCGCGCAAGTTCCTATCTGGTTTATAAAACTTTTTCCGGTTGACCCTATTATAGGCAAAAAAGAGATATACCAAGGGTTAGATCGATTAGCCTACTTAGAAGTTCAAATTCATCCATTCGCGTTTTATCAATTTGTTTGGAAGCAATTTGTCGATATTATCGTGGTTACCGTATTTGTTGCATTGGTTGCGTGGGCACTTGGTTTTGCATTAATCAATATTGTTTTGCAGCCTATTATTGCAGTAAAAAGACAAGCTGCAGCCGTGACCAATAAACACTACCCGCAGATTACTAAGCACTCAGGAATTGCTGAATTTGAGCAACTTATTGAAGTGCACAACACTATGACAAATCAAGTAAAAGCACTATTTTCACAGCAGCAAAAGCAATTAGACAGCCTGAAAGAAAGTTTGTACCACGAAGCAAGTTCAGGTTTACCTAATCGTGAGTATTTTCAACTTACGTTATCCGATTTTCTTAATCGAAAAAATGAGCGATTAATGGGTGGATTGGTCATGATCCACTTACATGATATTACTAAGCTTAGGCATGAAGAGAGCTTTTCTGCTTACCAAGAGGTGGTCGAGTACGTCATTAAGGTGGTTGAGCGCGTAACCGGTATGGGTAAAAATGCGCCACTGTTTCAGCTTAATGAACAAGACTTTGCGCTTCTTTTATTGCATCAAGGTACATCAGAAATCCTTGAATACAGCAAGCTTATTGTAAGGCAGCTTGAAGATTGTGAAGCGTTAAATCAACTCGGTGGATGTTATTTAGGGGCCAGTGAGATATTGGAGCAAGATACGCCTCAGTCAATCACAACAAGAACGGATGAAGCGTTAAAACATGCTAAGAAGGCGGATAAACGTTTCTACATGGATAAGTCTAGTGGCGAGTCTAATAGCAATGCACTTTTCAAATCCAAAGAAGAGCTGATTCACGCAATAAACAAAGCTCGAATAGAGTTTTTTGTTCAGCCTGTTGTCGACCCAGTTTCTAATGAAAAGTTATTTACTGAGTTATATACCAAGCTTTCTGTCGACGAAGTGACTCTCTCATTACCTCAACTACTTATTCTGGCTGAGAAGTATGAAGTAACGGAAAACCTTGATAAGAAAATACTATTAGAAGTGCAGAAACATTTTCAGCTTGGTGCGTTAAATGGAAAAATATCAATTAATGTATCAGCATTCTCGTTTCATTCTGTGGCGTTTCAAACTTGGCTCTTTGCTTGGTTGTCTGAAGAGCCTGATGTTGCAAAAAGTATTATCATGGAATTTGATGAAATTGATTTAGCACACACCACACAGGCGCGTGAAATTAGCTATAAGTTGGCCAACAATGGTGTAGAACTAGCGATTGATCATTTTGGTCGTGGTTCTAGCAGTTTGTCACGTTTTTCAGATATGAAACTACATTGGTTAAAAATTGATAGCCGTTATATCCAGAAAGATTTGACCAATACTAATCGTGATTACTTAAAAATGATCTGTGAGCTGGTGGACAAATTAGGAGTGAAAGCAATTAT
This sequence comes from Psychrosphaera aestuarii, assembly GCF_017948405.1. Classification (NCBI taxonomy): domain Bacteria; kingdom Pseudomonadati; phylum Pseudomonadota; class Gammaproteobacteria; order Alteromonadales; family Pseudoalteromonadaceae; genus Psychrosphaera; species Psychrosphaera aestuarii. The sequence continues at coordinate 358,102 of NZ_CP072844.1, forward strand.
TCCTAACATCGAAACTGATGAGCAAGTGACTTTGGCGCAAGAGGTTGGTTGTGCTGGTATTCAGGGCTTTAAAATCGCGAAACCAGTGTCTATATTTGAACAGATTTAGTCAACAAAAACGCGATTTCGACCTGTTGCTTTTGCCATTCTAAGAGCAGAGTTTGCGCGTTGTATTGTGCCATCAAGGCCAAGTTTGTCATTAAACTCTGTAACACCTAGTGATACAGTGATCTTAGGCAGTTTTTCTTTGCTCTTTGCATTTACAAATTGCAGTTTTTCTACACCAAGTCTAACTTTTTCTGCGACTTCTTTAGCCGCTTGTTTTGATGTCTCAGGAATAAGAACCAAAAACTCTTCACCACCAGTTCGAATTGGTAAACCAGAATCTGAAACATAACTTTTAACTTTCTGGGCTACTTTGGACAAGATGACATTACCGACGGTTACGCCATAGTTATCATTAAACTGTTTAAAGTGATCTAGGTTTATAGCAATGGCAGCTATTTTTGTAATATCATTTTCTAACCACATATCAACAGTTGCGTTCATTACGCTTCGGTCAAATAAGCCGGTCAGCTGATCAAGTTTACGACTTTCTTCAACTTCGTTAATTTGTTGTTGTAAGGCTGCAGTTCGCTTTTGCGCCTGCTTTAATGCATTCACTAAAACCTTTTGCGCACTTTTCATCGAAGAAGTAACTTTTAATAATCGTTCAATGACTTGTTGAGACGTTTGAATATCACTTTTATCTAATAGTAATAAACCTTCATCAAGCATAGTAATGTAATTTGACGTGTCTTTTTGCGCTTTCGAGGCGTGTCGGGTTGTTGCGTCGACAACGGCATTTATATCTTTTACTAAAGCGCCTTGGTTATCATCTGCAACGAGCAAGTGTCTTTGAAATAAAGACTCCATAAGGAATGAGTCGATTGTGCGACCAGATTTGATATCAGAATCAAGTTCACGATTTAAATCTGCGTTCGAGTCAGCGACATATTCATAAACCACACTGTAGTTTATAGGACTAGCTGGCAAGCGATATTGCTTTAAAAAACCCAAAGCTTTTTGAAGCTTTTGGTCTGCTTGCTCCATAGTATCCTGATATTTCATTAAGTACCGACTCCGAAACGACTAACTAAAATGCTTCATGGGGATTGCAGTGGAATATGTATATACAATCTCAATTACACAAGAATATTTTTATAGGTTAGGCTAGTAAACTAAATTCCTTTTATTTTCAGGTCAAGGAAATACTGTAATAATCAGTGTTTAATTCTATATTTTTACAAAATGCACAATAAGAGAATAAATGTCAGTACTAAAAGCGCGCAGTGATGCTCAAAAGTTAGCCAAAAAGCAAGCGATCATAGACGCAGCCAATCAGCTTTATAGCCAAGGTGACCTTCCTTCTATCCAGCAAATAGCAAACCAAGCCGGGGTCGCAAAAGGGACCGTGTACCTTTATTTCTCATCAAAAGAAGGCATATTTTTAAATATATATGAACAATTGTGGATAGACTGCGTTAATAGTTTTGAGCGTGTTGAAAAGCCTGAACGATCATTTAAAGGTTCTGAAAAATCAACCTGTCACCTTTTGCCAGTTGTAAACTATTGGCTAGAAAACCCCAGGTTTAGTCGCCTACTAGCAATGAAGGATGCGCTTCTAATGCCGAGTCTTTCTAAACAAGAGTTGGCTGAATTTAATCAAAACTGTCGAGATGTGCTGTTAAAAAAGGCGCGACAAATATCGTTAATAAATGTGGACTCAGTGCGCATAAATGAATATGCCGATCTAATTGATTTAACAATAAAGTTAATCCAATTGGTCTGGCTACAAGATTCTATGTATGATACTCAGCTCCCTGATAAGCAGAGCTTTTGTCGAAACGTAGAACAAGTCGTTGCTCCTCATTGGAATTGCTTTCAAGACAAGAACGAAGCCAACAAGCCTAGGCGCAAAGGTTGGCGGTCTTTATTAGGAACATCGAAAAGTTAATTAACAGGAGAGTAAAAATGAAGTCGGGTGTTACGTCTGTATACTTTAAAAAAGCCGTTATATTAGTTATCTCTATGTTGTTAATGTCATGCGCTACCGTTAATTCTTCAGCTAGCAACAGCAATAAAGCATTTCAAGTTACAGCCGATCAGGTGTGGCAAACCTATCTAAAAGCAAACCCGTTAACGGCAAGCTACTTTGGAGACTCTGATAGTGCGGCAAAACTGCCAGACCTATCCCCTGAGGGAATCAAAGCAAACCAACAATTATTAATTGCCTTGCTTACTGAATTAAAAACATTTGAACGCTTAGCTTTATCTGAACAGAATCAAATTAACTTACAGATATTAACTCATCGTCTACAAAACGATTTAGATCAAATAAAGTTCAAAAGCCACTATATGCCATTAACAGCGGAAGGTGGATTTCATACTTCACTTGCTTTTTTACCGGCCAATACCAAACTCTCGTCTACAACGGATATAGATAATTACCTGCAAAGACTTAAAGCCTTCAAAGTATATTTTGAGCAAAACATATATTGGATGAAAGAAGGCATTAAAATTGGCTATACGCAGCCACAGATAGTGCTAAACGGCTATGAGCAAAGTATCGATGGCTTGATTGCCAGTGACCCTTCAAAAAGCATTTTTTACCAGCCATTCGCTAAGTTGGACTTTCTTGCAGAAAGTGAACGCCAAGAGTATCAGCAAAAAGCGAAATCGGTTATCAGACAGTTTGTAAATCCCGCATACCAAGCGTTTCGTGATTTTATGATTAATGAATATACCCCGAACGCTAAGCGCTCTATAGGGATTAATTCGATACCAAATGGCATTGCGTATTACCAAAATCGGGCTAAACACTACACCACAACAGAGCTGACGGTAGAGCAAATTCATCAACTTGGTTTGGATGAGGTTGCTCGTATACGCTTAGAAATGGCAAAAGTGATAGAACAAGTTGGGTTTGAAGGAAGTTTCAGCGAATTTTTAAACTTTTTAAGAACCGATCCTCAGTTTTATGCAACATCGCCAAAACAACTGCTGATGGAAGCGAGTTATATTGCTAAAAAAATGGATGCAGAATTACCTAAACTGTTTCAATTGCTACCTAGAACACCTTATGGCGTTGCGCCTGTGCCTGAACACATCGCCCCTAAATATACGACGGGTCGATATGTCTCGGCGGCAAAAGATATCGATGCCGGATACTATTGGGTAAATACTTATGCCTTAGATAGACGCCCTTTGTATGAACTTGAAGCGTTAACTCTTCATGAAGCCGTACCGGGTCATCATTTGCAAATCTCGTTAACGAGAGAGCTTGAAAACACGCCAAAATACCGCTCGTCATATTATCTTTCTGCGTTTGGAGAAGGTTGGGGACTGTATTCGGAGTGGCTTGGGCTCGAAGTGGGATTTTATCAAGACCCTTATTCAAACTTTGGCCGACTGACATACGAAATGTGGCGGGCCTTAAGGTTAGTGGTTGATACCGGTATGCATATTAAAGGCTGGAGTAGGCAGCAAGCGATTGATTATATGACTCAAAATAGTGCACTATCCGCACATAATATCCAAACGGAAGTGGATAGATATATATCGTGGCCTGGACAAGCCTTGTCGTATAAAATCGGTGAAATCACGATTAAAAAGCAGAGACAAAAAGCAGAACAGGCATTAGGCGCTAAGTTTGATGTAAGAGCTTTTCATTACCATGTCTTGAAAAATGGCTCGGTAACACTATCTCAGCTTGAACGACAAGTTCAAGATTACATCAATACAGTAAACAAAAATTAGAGAGTAAAAGGAATCTGTCGTGGTAGTAAATAAATTTACCCGATTCTTATGGAAGCAATTTAGCCAAATCACTTGGCCAGCTTTAATAACACTACTTGTGTTGCACGCCACGCTTAGTTGGACACTGCTAAGGTGGGCAAATGAGTTATCGTTACTTGAGTTTCATGAGTATCTATATTATTACGTCGTAACGACCAGTACGGTAGGTTATGGCGATTTAAGCCCCGCGAGTGAGGCTGGCAAATATATTGTTGCACTGTTTCAAATCCCTCTTGGTTTAGCGATTTTTGGAGCGCTGTTAGGGAAAATGGGTCAATCGATTAGTAAGGTGTTGAGGCAAGTTATGACTGGTGAAAAAGATTTTCGTTATTTAGATACACATATCTTAATTTTTGGTTGGCATGAGCGCCGAACACCAAAAATAATTGAGCATATATTAGGTGACAATAAGCGCATGCAACGAAAAATACTACTTTGTGTTACCCAAGACATGCAACACCCATTTTATGACAACAGTATGGTTGAGTTTGCTAAACTTAAATCCTTCACTGACAACGATGAGTTAGATCGTGTTGCGGCTAATCATGCTGACAGAGTGATTGTGGATTGTGAAAATGATGATATGACGTTCACTACAGCACTCAAGCTCAGTAAAATCATTGCAGATGACTGCCATATATCGGCTTATTTTGATGAAGATGAAAAGGTAGAAATGCTAAAAAACTACACAACCAATGTAGAAGCCAATTCGTCAAGAACCGCAGAAATGCTGGTTCGCTCAATGCAAGACCCAGGAAGTAGCAAACTGCTTGAAGAGATGATGTCGACGTTGTGTGGTGAAACGCAGTTTTCTACTGAGGTTCCAATTGATGCCCCAATTAGCCAATTTGGACAATTATTCTATTATTTAAAACAGCAACATAATGCAATTTTACTTGCGGTAGCAAAAGATCGAATTGGTATGGAAATGAAATTGAACCCAAGTAACGATTTCGAAATTCAACCAGGATCTGTTATCCACTACGTATCAAAACAACGTCTTATGGCAAATGAAATAGATTGGCACGCTGCCTGTAAGCACGCCATAAATTAGGGTTACAAATGAGTAAAGTGTTAGAAGATTTACTAGGGCATTTAGCTCTAGAAAAAATTGAAGAAGGCCTATTTAGAGGTCAGAGCCAAAACCTTGGTTTTGGTAGAGTATTTGGTGGCCAAGTTATTGGGCAGGCATTGAGTGCAGCAAAAGAAACCGTCGAAGATAGGTTTGTTCACTCATTTCACAGCTACTTTTTACGTCCAGGTGATGACAAAAAGCCGATTGTCTATGATGTGGAAAATATTCGTGATGGTCGCTCATTTAGCACCAGACGAGTAAGAGCGTTACAGTATGGTAAGCCAATCTTTTATATGACAGCGTCATTTCAAACTGAAGAGGTTGGCTACGAGCACAGCCCTGAAATGCCAAATGTTGCGGGTCCAGAAGGACTAAAATCCGAACACGAGTTTTTCCAAGAAAACATCGACAAAATACCCGGCACTTTGCGATCTATTATTGCAGGTGAAAAGCCAATCGAAATCCGCCATGTTCAAGTAAATGACCCGTTTTCGCCACAGAAAATGCCGGGGCGCCGTCAGGTCTGGATTAAGTCCAATGGCAGTCTTCCGGATGATGAGCGTATTCATCGATATCTATTGGCTTATGCGTCTGACTTTAACTTTTTACCGACGGCGCTATTCCCTCATGGTCGCAGTCACATCCTGCCAGACATGCAAGTGGCTACGTTAGACCACTCAATGTGGTTTCATCGTCCGTTTAGAATGGATGATTGGATTTTGTTTGATATGGACAGTACTAGCGCTAGTGGCGGTCGTGGGCTAGTTAAAGGTCAGTTCTTTAATCAAAAAGGTGAGCTTATAGCCTCGGCGATGCAAGAAGGGGTTATTCGAGACTATAAAGCGTTTCCAAAAGATTAGTGAGTGCCAGTGGTTCAACTAACTAAAACATGGGATTGCTAATAGTACCGTTGAGTATTATTAGAATTAGCATACAAAAAAGCCCCAGACTATTGATAGTCTGGGGCTTTTTATTAAACAGTAATAAGTGTAGCTAAACTTAAAACCCGTTCTATTTAAAAGTAATTAACCTAATGATTGCAACGATTGCAAAATGTCAGATTCTAACAACGAGTTAATTTGATCTGCCGCTAACTTGCCATCATCAGTAAGGTGCATAAGGCCAGCTTCATCTGTATGCACATATTTTTGCTCTTTTAAACATGACACAAAGCTAGAGATGATTTTCTTATCAAAATATTCAGGTGCTTTAATGTCATGCAGAGTTAATAGTCGTTTAGCAAGCTTCAAACAATCGCTTTCTAGCTCGCCACGTTGAATACCGTGAACTTGTTGGATGCGGTTGAACGTTAATGCATAGCGCTGCAACGTATCTTTCATTATTTTGGCTAATAAACTCAGCTGCAAACTACCCATAGAAGAACGGTTTTTAATCGAAATAAAGTCGTCTTTCGTTTCTATAATATCGTTGTCAGTAAAGTAATTTAGTGTTTTCTCTACGTACCCATCAACATCGCTGGTGGTAATAAACATCTCGTTTTTTAACAATGGCAGAATATGTTTAACCTTTTGTTGAATCAACTCTCGAGTTGTTTTTCCGGCATGAGTAAGCTCTGCCGCAACGATAGCCGCGATCGCAAATAGATGAACGACGTTATTGCGATAGTAACTCATCAATATCGCATTTTTATTGTCTAACTTAATGATTGTGCCGTACTCATCACTGTCCGAGTCTACTTTTTCTAATAAAATAGCTTCATCAATTATCTCTGATGCTGATTCACTTGGCGTTTTAACTAAGTTTGAATATGGCACTGATGTTTGCAGGCCAATATAAAATTCAATTAACGACTCCATTTCAACACGAGGAAGCGCATGGCTGTCAGAAGTTAACAGTGCTAACGCCGATAAATTAACTGTGTTTAATACAGCGGCATCATTTATCGAGCCCATGACTTTATTTGCCGTATGATTGACCACAGGCGTTAACCAAGTTGGCTTTACAACATCAGTTGGATTGATGAGTGAACGCCACTCTGGAGCTTGATCATTTAAAATTTCATTTAGACTGATAGGTTCACCAAAATTTACATCACCGTGTCCGTAATTCTTAAGATTTTTTAAGGCTTTAAAAATACCAAAAATAGACTCACTTTCTTTGCTTTTGCCTTTGAGTTCGCTCAGATACGTATTCACTTCCATCACATGTTCGTAACCAATATAAACAGGCACTAACGTGATTGGGCGATCAACACCACGTAACATAGATTGGATCGTCATCGCTAACATACCGGTTTTAGGTGACAACAAGCGTCCAGTTCTAGAGCGTCCACCTTCTGTGTAGTATTTAACCGGATAACCCTTAATAAAGAGTTGTGAAAGATACTCACGGAAAACCGCCGAATATAATTTGTTGCCTTTAAAGCTGCGTCGTAAAAAGAAAGCGCCAGCTTTTCTAAAAATAGGGCCTGCAGGCCAGAAGTTCAGGTTAATACCAGCGGCAATATGCGGTGGAACAAGTCCTTCATGGTAAATAACATAAGTAAGTAACAAGTAATCCATATGGCTACGGTGACAAGGCACATACACAATCTCATGGCCTTTTTGCGCCAAATCTCTTAGCTTGTCGGCATTGTGGACACGAATGCCATTGTATATTTTGTTCCAAACCCAAGTTAAAACGCGAGAACCCATACGAATATAATTTTCGTTGTAATCACCTGCGATTTCTTCCAGTAGTTTTTTAGCATTAGCTTTGGCTTCATCTAGAGAAATGTCTTTATCTTCCATTTCCTCCTGTAACGCTTTTTTTAATGCGGGGCTAGCCAACATACTATTAAAAAAGGCTTGGCGAGCCATTACTTTTGGGCCTGTTGCTACAATTCGCTGGCGTTCAAAGTGAATTCGCGCCACGCGTAATAGCTTATGAGCTGTATCTTCAGACGTACCAAAGTCGTTAACCATTTTTTGTAGAGATACCGGCTTACTAATACGAATAAAACTATGACGACCATATAAAAGAACGATCATCATTTTTCTAAATGGAGTAGTTTGTAATTTTTGCGTAATGATATCCATTAAGCGCGTTTTACGATTGCTGTTTTTCACCGTGCCAGGGTTTCTTCCCCAACAAATCATTACCGGGACAAATTGTATATCTTGTCCGGTGCGCTCAACCAACTCAAGCATTGCCTGACCGGTTTTTAAAGCGCGTTTAGCATGGTGTTTCTCATTCATAAAAATAGAGTCAACGGGCTTTACACCAATAGTGCGTTTTACTGACTCACCTTCAATGTCGATTTTACCAAATGGTGAAGGTAGGTTAAGGCGTTTAGCCGCTTGTTTTAAGGCTAACTTATCCGTGTACGAGTTAGTCATAAGGACATAAGAAATCGGTTTGCTTGAATCAATACCGTTCTCGGTATTTTTCTCGTCTGTGACTAGTTGTGTGCGGATAAACGGACGAGTTAACCAGTACATCAATACATTTAAAATGGACATAAAAACCTTAATACAAAAATGAAAGCAACGGGGGATTTTAACAAAGGTTAACTAAAATCCCACCATTCTTATTAATTTTATGTTGCACAACCGGAATGCCTGTATATACTGACAGTTATGTTACTGTATGGAAAAACAGATGATGCGCCCACTTACTGCAAGACAATCAGAAATTTTAGACTTAATTAGAGATTCAATTACCTCAACAGGAATGCCACCTACACGAGCGGAAATTGCTAAAACCTTAGGCTTTAAATCAGCTAATGCTGCTGAAGATCACTTGAAGGCATTAGCAAAAAAAGGCTTTATCGAAATGCTTCCTGGCACCTCTCGCGGCATTCGATTAACTGAAGAAGTGGCCAATGACGATATTGGTTTGCCATTAGTGGGTAAAGTAGCGGCTGGTTCGCCAATATTAGCTATGGAACACGTTGACCGACATGTAAATGTTGATCCTGGTATGTTTTCACCAATGGCCGACTTTTTATTGAAAGTTGAAGGTGAAAGTATGAAAGATATTGGTATTTTAGATGGTGATTTGTTAGCGGTGCATAAAACGCAAACTGCTAGAGATGGCCAAGTTGTTGTAGCAAGAGTTGAAGAGGATGTAACGGTTAAACGACTAGAGCGCAAAGGTAGCCAAGTAATTCTCCATGCAGAAAACCCAGAGTTTGACCCAATCAAAGTAGACTTAAACTATCAAGACTTTGCCATTGAAGGATTGGCGGTAGGCGTAATCAGAAACTCATCTTTGATGTAACCGAACAGATTAATTTATTTAAGAGTTGTTAAAATCAACTTATTTTAGAAAACTCTTTTAATAGCCTGATGGGCGGTGACATGCCGTCCACTAGCTTATCCTCATCAATTGCATCAAGTATATCTTTTATAATTTGTAGGTTTTTTGGCTTCTCGCAATCCAGATTCATCATGTTCATTGACCAACGACTAAATAATCTGAAGTTTGCTGGTTCAAAGTAAACTTTTTTAACTTTGTGATGCCTATCGTCGAGCTGAATTTTTTTGTACAAACTTAAAATTACCTTCATATCTCCTTCTAAAACTTGGAGAAAAACGCCACCGTTGTAAATCAAGTTTCCTGTTACATCTAAGTTTGTATTGTTACTTTTTGCTTTTGTTAATAATTGACTTAACTTTTCGTCACTAAAGGCTTTTGTTGCTCTGCTAATATAGACTAATTGATAAAGGCTCATTACTTCGAATCCTATTTATTGGAGTTGTCATAAGCATAGTTAAAAACAAGCAATGTTGCCGATAAATTGTCGAAGTAATTATTATCGTTTAGCTATTGGTTCTGGGATTGTGATTTGATGCTAATTGCTCGCTAGTCGACTTCTCTTTTTCTACAAACTTAAGCCATTGAGTAGCCATTTTTTGAACATTTTTATATTCCGCCGCCATATTTAATGCGTCGATGGCAGCTTCAAATTCTTTTAAGTTAAAGTGAGCCATACCAAGGGCGAGATATAAATTACCGGGATTTGATAGTTGACCGCGCTGTTCTGCTTCAAATGCAGCACTGATCACTTCCCTATATTTTCCTTGCTGAAGTCTAATTTCGGCTATTTGCTGGTGGGCGATACCAGTATCTTCTAATGCAGATAGTACTTCTAAAGTCTCTACAGCTTTATCGTATTCTTTAGCGGTTAACCATGCTTGTGATAAAAACTTAACGTTTTTTACGTTTTTGATTAATACATTTTGGTCAATTCCCTGCTGCATTACCAAGGCCGCTTTGTATGGTAAGCCATTAAAGTAATATATTTGAGCAAGATTTCTAAAGTCGGATTGCTTAGAAATATAACCTTGCTGATAGGCAGCTTCTAATACCGCAAGTTGTTTATCTTCGGCACCCGTTTCGCCGTACATGCCAGCTAATTGCACCCAGTATTCAGGCTTGTTAAAACGGCGTACCATTTCTTCTAAAATTGAGGCCACTTTTTTAGGTTGTTTTAACTCGAAATAGGCGGCGCGTTGCAGTACAAACCAGTTTTCTTTTGGTTCAACTTCCTGAGCTTTTGCTTCCGCTAAAGCCAAATCTATATATTTAGCCGCAGCCTTGTAGTCTTTGCCTTGATAGCTTGCTTGGGCTTTAAGTACATTATTCTTAACCGGGATCTCACCTTCGTTAATGCTTTCCCAGCGTTCTAAAAATGAGATGGTTTTCGTGTATTTTTCGCTAGCCATGGCCAGCTGTGCTAACGAGAAAAGTGTACTTTTTTCTAGTGATTCCGGAATAGGATCTTGAGCGATAACTTGTTCAAAAGCGGACATTGCTTCAGCCATTCGCTCTGCGTTGTAATATATAAAGCCATAAAAGTTATACATCATGGCGGTTTCGTAGCTGTTTAAACTGCCTGATTTCGCTTTTACGGAGTCTAATACTTCTAATCCACCTTTTACGTCACCATCATCAGCAAGTTGCTGTGCTCTTGCTAACTGGCTATATACTCGTGAGTTTAATGACGGCGTACGCTTTCGCTTTTGTTCCGCGTGCGCGTTGGCAAAATCAACACTAGGTACAATACCAACAAATGAGCTGCCTAAAAGTAGACCCGTTGCGATGAGAGAGGACGTAATAAGTGTTTTCACAGTAGTTGCTCCGAATTATCCGTTAATTTCAAAAGTAATGCGGTTTTGTACACCACTTACTTCCGTTGCTTCGCCATTGACTACGCGAGGCTTATATTTAAACTTAAGGGCTGCGTCTAAAGCTGCTTGATTGAACAAACCTTCAGGGTTTGCTTCTATCACAATAGGTGACTTAACTGCGCCGGTTTTATCCACCACAAATTCAACAATTACGTAGCCTTCAATACCGCGCTGTAAAGCTCTGCGAGGATATACTGGCGATACTTTAACGATTGGTAAATATTCACCATCGCCTGACTCGAGTGCTAATCCACTTTGTAAAGCCATATCACCACTAACATCTGCGCTAAAATCAAAACCAGCGTCACCTGCATCTGCAATGTCCGGAGACATTTGAGGTTGCTCCATCGGCGGTGGAGGTTCTTGTGGCTGAGGTGGCTTTTTCGGTTTACGATCTTTCTTTTGGACGGTTTCTTCAGGCTTTAAACGAATAAAGTCTAAAACGCTGCCTTGTGCCGGATCAGTCATTGCTGAGTCGCCCGACTTAATCAGCGCCTGCATACCGTAAAACAAACCCGTTGTGATAATTGCTGCAATAACAACGGCCGTTAAAATACGAGTGAACATAATAGGTTTCCTAGCTTTCTAGCGCCGCAATAGAGACGTCAAACGCGCCCGCTGCTCTAGAGGCATCCATCACCTTAATTAACGTTTCAGTTGTCGCTTTTTTATCAGCTTGAATCACCACTGAACCTTGCGGGTTTTCAGCTTTTAGACGTTCAATGTTTGCTTGTACTGCACGAACATCAACTTGACGTTTATTAATCCAAATTTCACCTTTATCAGAAATAGCCACCAAGATACTGGCACGTTCTTTTTTAACAGCGGTTGCAGCTTCAGGTCGGTTAACATCTATACCTGCTTCTTTCACAAACGAAGCGGTGACAATAAAGAAGATCAACATGATAAAAACAACATCTAACATTGGTGTTAAATCAATGTTCTCTTGCTCTTCTTCTTGCATCAAATTGGCTAATGGCGCTCTCATTTTATTCTCCTAACAAATGCCTGGACCCTAGTGGTCCATCGGCAAATGGTCTTCTAATAGTTCAATTTCACGTTTGGTTTTGCGTTGCACCCATGTGTTAGCAAAAACCCCTGATAATGCTCCAACCATGCCAGCCATTGTTGGAATAGTGGCTTTTGACACACCACTCGCCATTGAGCGTGCATTTCCGCTGCCGCTAATCGCCATTACATCAAATACTTCAATCATTCCGGTTACCGTACCTAGCAAACCCATAAGCGGACATAAGGCTACAAGTGTTGCTATGAGTGGCAAGTTAACCGTTAATTTTTGTTTTGCTCTGGCAATGTAAGCTTGTCTAATTTGCTCAGCATTCCAAGAGTCTCTTTCACTTCGAGTTTTCCAGCGGCGAATTAACTCGCCTTGATATTGTTTGTAACCGCTAAGCGTGTATAAAACGCGTTCTAAAATTAACAACCACATTACAAAAATCATTGCTGCGATGGCGCTGAGAACAACGCCACCCGTGTCCATAAACTCTCTAATTGCTTCTAAAGTCTCTGTGAAAAACAACACAGTGCACTCCTTGGTTGCGATACGTTACAGTTTGTCACTCGTCGATGAAGCAGACGGTTTAGACTCAGCGTTAGATTGCTTTTCAGAACGCTCTGCTATAATGCCGGCGCTTTGTTCTTGTAATACAAACAAGATGTTCTTACTGCGTGTATTCAACATGGTAGATAAAACAACCGTTGGAATAGCGACAACAAGGCCAAGTACAGTAGTCATAAGTGCTGTTGAGATACCGCCAGCCATTAATTTCGGGTCGCCAGTACCAAACAAGGTGATGGCTTGGAAAGTTTTGATCATACCGGTTACGGTACCTAGCAGGCCCAGTAGCGGAGCAATTACCGAAACAATTTTAACTAAGGTAAGATTACGAGTGATCTTTGGCATCTCGCGCAGAATAGCTTCGCTTAACTTAAGCTCTAAGGTATCGAATGAAACATGCGGATACTGATCTTTAACTTTTAAGATACGGCCCAGAGGATTGTCATCTTTAGGCGTATCTGTTTTCATTTGGCGTTTAACTTTTGCACTGATTAGGCTTAGTGACACAAAACGCTCAAAGGCAATTAAGAAAGCGATTAAACCAATACCAATAATGATATAACCAACGGTACCGCCTTGGTCTACACGCTCTTTAGTGCTAGGCGCTTGAACTAAAAGGTTTAATATTGAACCGCCTGTAGGGTCTAGTGCAAAAGGAACGATTTCATTGTTTGAAGACTGCAGTTCGGCTGCGGTATCAGTAAAGCGTCCTGTCGGTTGGCGAACAAGCTCTGCAACTGTACCTGTTGTTGGCGACACCGTAAGGTATTTCCCGTCAGCAACTAATGCAAAAGCACCCACACGAACCACTTCTTTGTTAACTTTAGCTCCGCCGGCTTCAACCACATCAGTCTCAAAACGAACCACTTTGCCTTGTTCAGTCATTTCTTTTTGAAGTTGGAACCAAACTTGTTCAATTTGCTCAATTGAAGCAAGCTTTGAAGAGCCACCCATGCTTTGAGCTAGTTCTTCAAAAAATACATCTCTTCCAGGGAATTGAGCAGAAACGTTAGAAGTTTTAAGTTTACTAGCGGTATCGCCTGATACTTGCTGTAAAACACCAAACAGCTCTTTAAGAGAGCCCATTCTTTTATTCAGCGCTTCTGAAACATCCGCCAGTTTAAATTCGTTTTGTTCAAATTCGGTTTCAAGCTTTTCAGACAATGCTAATGCATCATTTTTTTCTTTATTCGCTTGATTTAGCAAGTCCGTTTGCGCTGCTTTTTCTGCATTAAAACGAGCTTCACGATTTTTATTTTCTTGAGTTTGATTTAGCTTACCTTTCTCAAGTTGTTGCAGTAGTTGATCTAAATTTAAAGCCGCTGGTGTAGCTTGAGCACTCACTGAAAAGGCAAGTCCTGCGCCTAATATAGCCAACAAAGTTGGTTTAAATAAGTTAATCATTTTGTATAAACCTTTCTAATTTTACTATGTGGTTACGGCGCTGCTTTTATTGGCATAACCAATAAATCAGGTGCTAGTTGTTTTTTCGCCATTCTCAGGCCTTTAGTGATGTGCATACGAAACTCATCTTCGGCTTGTTGCCAGCTTTTTGTTTGGTTATCCCATACACCAGCAATAGAACCGTCGCGAGTGATGTACATCAGAGCAACACGGCCAATTCGTAAAAAATCGACATCACGTTCCTGACCATCAACGTTAATTAAGCCGGAGTAAGCTTCTATGCTACGTCCGTAACCCATTTCAACTTGATAAGCTTCCAATACACGACGAAACTTTTCTGAAACAGCAACGTCGGCTCTATCCATCATGTTTTTTAAATTAGAAACACGTTCTGCACGTTCCGTTGGTAGGAAAGGAACGTCTAGCTCAACAAATTGCTGAAGACCATCAATCATTCGGATCATTAACGGAGTAATTTGACGTTCAATAACGGAGACACGGTCAATATCGGCATTCAAAGACTTCATTTCGTCGTACTGACTTTGAAGCTGCTTTTGAAGCTGTGCGTTGTAAATGTTTAGGCCTTCAATTTCTTTATTGACCATTTGGTATTGTTGAAACTTTGTTTGTGTTTGATCGGCAATACCATTAATTTTTTGTTGTGAAGTCACAGCAAGGCTAGATATTTCTTTACCGGCTTTTATTACGGGTTTCAGGTCGTTAGCTTGGACAGCAAAAACAGTATTTAAGGCTAAAGCGCCAGTAATTACCGCTAAATTGAACCGTTTCATTTAATTACTCCATCAAATCAAGATGCAGCAATTCTAGGTAGGATAAATGTCAGTTAGACGACAGGAATGTTAAAGTTTTGTTGCAACTGTCATAGAGGCGTCATAAAAAAAGCGACATTATGTCGCTTTTAATAGAACTTAATCGTCATACAGACTTGAAGTGAGTTCCTTCTGAGCCGGTATATACAAGCTAATTATAAATTAGCTTTCTGATTTATGAACATGAACATCCATTTGTGGGAATGGAATATTAAGATTTTCTTTCGGGAATGTCTTATAAACGCTTTCGTTCATGGCAAAATAAACAGGCCAGTAATCACTTGATTTTACCCAAGCCCTAACTACAAAGTTTACTGAGCTATCTGCTAATGAGTGTAATGCAATAAATACTTCAGGATCTTTAAGAATACGATCATCGGCATCACATAACTCTTTGATTACGCGCTTTGCAACATCAGCATCATCACCATACGCAATACCAAAAGTCCAATCGACACGACGACGTGGCTCTTTAGAATAGTTCACCATTGAAGCGTTATTTAACGAGCCGTTTGGGATAATAATAGTTTTGAAGTCACCGGTTCTCAATATTGTGTTAAAAATCTGAATTTGAGAAACAGTACCAGCGAAACCTTGCGCTTCTATAAAATCACCAACTTTGTAAGGCTTGAAGATTAAGATCATCACGCCGCCAGCAAAGTTTTGTAATGTACCTGATAATGCCATACCAATTGCTAAGCCGGCAGCACCCAAAATAGCAATGAACGAAGTCATTTCTATACCAATCATACCAAGCACGGTAATGAATAAGAGTACTTTGAGTAGTATATTTACTATTCCACTTAAAAAGGGTTTTAAAGAGGCGTCGGTATTGCCTTTGTTCAGCATGCTGTCAAAGCCTTTACTAAAGAGCTTAACAATGAACAAACCTATAATTAAAACGAGAATCGCTGAGCCTAATTTAGGCGCATATTCAAAGCCCATATCAATAGCTTTGTTGACGAGTTCGGTATTCAGTTGCATGGTGTATCCTTCCAAATTATTGTTATTAATGGAGATGCTAACAATTTAACTGCAAAAAGCGAATTACAATTACGCACAACAAATTGAAACGCCAGTTCATTTAGTCATCAGATTTAAAAGTAAGCGTTTATAAATTTTCGTCAAGTGAAAAAGGTCATTCTTGTGAATATGTTCGTTTATTTTGTGAATACTGTGATTTGGTAAGCCAAGCTCTATAACTTGAGCGCCCTTATTTGCAATAAAGCGCCCATCGGATGTGCCACCAGATACGGATAACCGAGGAAATATACTTATTTCGCTGAAAATGGCTTTTTCTGCCTCAATAATTAAGTCAAAGCTTTGTATATGTGAGTCAACATCGTCTCCGATATACTGTGAATCGTCGATTTCTACTGATGTTAGATAGGGAATACAAGGTCTAGACCAAACGACATTAATATCGCTAGTTAACTGCTTAAGTTGCATCAAACCATCATTAATGCGTTTAATGATTTGTTCTTGAGTAACTTTGTGGCTATATCGGACGTTAAATTGCAACGTGCATCGCCCCGGTATAATGTTATCGGTCCATTCACCGGTGTTTATACCGGTAATTTGTAAATGCGTGCCAGGGAAATCTTTAGTACCCTCATCCCAAGACAAACTGCTCAACCAACTGCCTAATGTCATGGCTTTATGTGCCGCATTGTTTGCAGATGTGGGATAGGCGACATGCCCTTGTTGGCCAAAAATAGTAATTTCACCAGACAAAGACCCACGACGGCCTATTTTCAACACATCACCCACCTGCGATTGGCTGCTAGGCTCTCCAACAATACATAAATGTGGCAACTCATTACGATCTTCTAACTTCTCGATAATTTCTTGGGTACCAAATTCAGCTTCACCCTCTTCATCACTGGTTATTAAAAAATAGAAAGTGAATTGCTCAAAGTCTAAATGAGTAACTACCATTTCAACGGCTGCCAACATTGCTGCTATGCCGCCTTTCATGTCAGCGACACCGCGACCTGTGATTTTTTCACCGTCAATATCTAGTGTGAAAGGGTCAGAGGACCAATTTTCAGGGTAAGGTGCAGGAACAACGTCGGTATGACCAGAAAACGCCACTCTTATAGGGCCATTACCTATCTTAGCGATCAAGTTGCTAACACCTTGCTTTTCAAAAGACTCTATTGAAAAGCCAAGTTGTTGTAATATTCTAGAAATATATTGTTGGCAACCGGCGTCATTCGGAGTCACAGACGGTCGGTGAACCAACTGCGTTAAATGTATTAATGCTTGTTGAAGTTCAACAGATTGATCAGAATGCAAAGCGGCGTCAACGGCCATGTTAGGTTCAATACTTGAACGAGCTGGTGCGCTAGTGGCGCGGGTCTCAGGAGAAGTCTGCATGATCTACATATTATTTATTAAAAGTTAATCAATTAAAGCGACTTAATGTGACACATAGGTTACTGCTAAGTGAATGTATTATGACAATAATGTAACAACAAAAAGCCACCTTACGGTGGCTTTCATAACGTTCAATTATTAACGTTAATAAGTCATTAATCGAATTCGTAAGTATAGGAAATGCTAATTCCCATACCCACTTCTTTTTCACGGATCACAATGTCTGACTGGGTCACTTCTTGATCTTCGTTTAATAGGTTTTTAACCTTAAATTTAATCTTAGAATTAAAGTCAGGGTAGTAAGTATAAACTAAATCTAACGAATGAAATGGTTGCTCGTAGGCATCGTCACGACCCGCAACACCGGCAGCAAGGATACGTTCACCAAACACGTTGTAAACTAATGAGCCACTGTGGTTACCGTCAGAAGAGTCGTAGTTTAACTGCAAGTTAACAACATATTCTGAATGACCGGTCATACGCTTAACTGGGTTTGTTAAATTACCCGCAAAGGCGGCGTCAATCTCAGCTTCAGAATCTGACAAAGTAACGTTACCTGATGTAAATAAACCATCAGACAATGATGTTAAGTCGTATAACCATTCTGCCTCAATACCATAAACTTTGGCTGTTTCGCCATTTGTAAAGGTTGCTGAATAATCGTCATCACCAATTCGTAACACAGTCTCAATTGGTGCTTCTATGTCTTTATAAAAAGCCGCAATTGAGAAGTTATCGCCAGCATCACCATAGTACTCATACCGTAAATCTAGGTTTTTGATTGGGCTGCTTTGCAAACCAACGCGACCAAACGTACGAATGTCTGTAAGTGGGTCAAAGTAGGATACTGGCACAACTTCACGTAAGTCTGGACGAACAATGGTTTCGCCATAACCTAAGCGAACTTGATAGTTTTGACCGGCCATGTAAGTAAATGAAAGTGCGGGAAATATGTCATCTTCTTGAATAGTACCATCGGCAATTTTTTGCTCATCATAAAAGATATCTAAGTCTTCTTGAGTGAAAATTAAAGATGAAGTACCAATTGAGCTTTGTTTAAACTCTTCCCAGCGAAAACCGCCACTAACACGCCATGCATTTTGATAAATCATGTCAAATGCGCCATAACCAGCATCAATTTTTTGAGCCGCTAAGTAATCATCGGCATCAGGGGCGGTCGGTTCATTAAATGACAACAAAATACTTTGACCGTTTAAGAACTCATCGGTCAAATATTCGCTATTTGATAATGGGTCTTGCGAACCGTCATTAATTTCAATAGCCACACCAGAGTTATTATTGACGGCAAAACTAGACGTTTCATAAATTCGAGCGCGGTCGCTAAAGTCGTAACCGGCTTTAAATTCAAGTTCAAAGTCACCCGCATAAACAGGTAAAGTAAAGTTACCGCCGTAAGACGTTACTCTATCTTCCATGTCCGTGTATGAGTACACCGCTCGGTTTTGGTCGCCAGTGATAATGGAGTTGGCATAGTCGCCACCCTCATAATTATCTCTAAAGCGATACGTCGTATTTACCGGAATATCTGTGGTGGCTTTTGAGCGTGTATATTGCCAATCAAAGCCGATACCACTGATATCGACCAAGGTATGCTGGCCGACAAGTTGAGTTACTTGTAATTCACGTTCTTCGAATTTAAAGTCATGATTTCGATTTGCACGACCATCACCCACAATAGAAAAGACTGAACTGCCACCTGGGCTTTGCTGTATTGAAACATCAGTTTCATCTTCGCTGTCTGTTAACAGTAAATTAGACAATGACACACTGTGCGTATCGTACTTTACACCAAAGTTAAGAACCGCATTCATGCGCTCAGATTCCGTGGTTTCAACAGAGTCTTTCATCGTTTCAAAACAAGAGTTTTGAGCATCATCAGCGGTGTTTAACTCTTTTGCACAGTTATCAGCAAAATCTTTTGAAAGAACCGCAGTGCGCTTTTCTGATGCATCCCATGTTGTGTCGTAAGCCACAGAGGCTAAAAAGCCTAATTCAACATCGTAGTCTTCTAATACAAAGCTATTGCCGATGTGAGCTTTAACATTATAAGCAGGATCAAGCGAAGACTTCGACAAGCCCATTTCTCTTGGTAAAGACTTTAATAGCTCTTGGTTTATTAGATTGGCTTTTTCACCAGCCGAACTCATATCGTCAGACACCAACCCGTTTTTATTGACGATTGATGCCGTATCAAAGTCACCACGATAAAAAGAAATGGCTTCTTTTAGATTGCTAGATATGCCTGAGTCATCACGGTTGTAGGTAAATCCATTGTCCGCAGATGTGTCGTAGCTCGCGCCAACTTCAATACCGGCGGTAAATTCTTTTGGTACTGTTTTAGTTCGAATATTTATCGCACCGCCACCAAATGCCGCTGGCATAGATGGTGAGTAAGCTTTTTGAACCGAAAGGCTCTCAATAATGCTAGATGGGAAAATATCTAAAGGTACTACGTTTCTGGTTAAGTCTGGCGACGGAATATTCGCGCCATTTAAACGTGCGCTTGAATAACGTTCACCTAGTCCTCGAACATAAATAAATTTACCGTCTACGAGTGTAAGGCCTGTTACTCGGCGAAGAGCAGAAGCAGCGTCACTATCGCCAGTACGAGATAATTGCTCAGCACCTAAAATATCGGCTACAAATGCTTGCCCACGTCGTTCTTCGATTACTGCAGCGGCACTGCCTTGTAGACGAGTGCCAACGGCAACCACCTCTTCTATTTCATCCTCATCGGCAGCGATGGCTATATTGGCTTGAGCCAATAAACCAAGCGTGACCGCTGCGCTGATGGTTTTGAGTTTGCGTCGATTTAACATGTTTGAATCCTAATTGGGTCATCAACAAAAAGGCGCCTGTAGAAGATTTCCGTTCATAAGGCGCCCATTTAATTAATCAAGTGATTAGTCGTTAGAAGCAGCAGTTACTGCCATTTCAACCCACTTGTACCAATTAGATGTTGTGTCTTGGTCTGATACCGCACCAATAAAGTTTGCTGCACCCGTTGCATCCGCTGCTACTGTAATAGCCGTTGAGCTCGTGTTTGTTGCAAAACCGTCAGCGGCTAATACGTCTGAGCTTGCTGCGATACGTTGGTTAACACCACCGTTGTCAAACCACTCTGTTTTAGCTGTGCCTTGCAGTGAAACAGGTGCGCTTGTTCCAAATGTCGCCTCACCCGCAAATTCAGATGCACAAGCCATAACTGAGCCGCTGAATGTGATTGCATCCGCATTTTTCTCACCATCAGACTTGTGCTCAACACAAGAAGTATTGGCGCCCGCTTCTTTAACAATTAATACATTTTTGTACATAGACTTAACTGAATCATCAAACTTAAAGGCTTGAGAAGGGTCGTCATCACGTACTGAATTAGCATCGGTAGTAATAATCGTCACGTTTGAAATAGTCGGGTTTGTGACTGGCGCTTCAGCCGACGTATCGCCCTTTTCACCATCAGTTTCAAAACCGTTATTGCCCATATTTGCAACTTGGCCGTCACGCGTATTTACCGTACCGTGCTTAACAAATAGGAATTCAGCCGAACCCTGCCAACCTGCGTCAAAGTCAAATGAATCATCTTGAGTATCAGTTACCGCAACGTGTGAAAGCGTAGTTGCACCACCAAAGATCTCAATGCCGTCATCAAAACCTTGGTGAATATGGATGTAATCAAAAGAAGAACCAGAGCCAACTGCGTTAAGCGTTAATGAATTTAAGTCGTCGCCTTCACCGCCTACACGAGGGCCTGAGCCGGCGTACCATACTTTGGCATATTTGATAGAACCACTTGAGTCAGCGTTGTCGTTACCGCCAAAGTAAGAAGTAATACCTTCAGAAGCTACGTTACAAGTGGATGCCGCACGTTCTGCATCAGTACATTGGTCAGTAATACCGTTACCGTTAATGATGATTCCGCCCCAGTCTGCAAACTGTGCGCCTTGGCCTGCATCGTCTAAGCGAGGGAAAGCGTTAGCAGAGGTAAATACGATTGGCGCATCGATAGTACCAATCGCTTGAATTTTAGCACCACGAGCAATACGAATAATCGCTTCACCTGATTTAAACGCTAACATTGCGCCAGGTTTCACTGTCATTGTCGGCCCATTCTCTGGCACAACAAAGCCCGTAGTTGTATCGCCATCTTCACCAATTTGAAGAGCGTTATCAAATACGTGAACACCGCCATTTGGTAAGGCTTCAAACGTTATGTTTGACATGATTGATATATTTTTGCTCGCGAATGAGTCATTGTATAAACAGTCATCGCCAGATTGAACACCTTCAACAGTACCCACTGAAGACTCGTAACTTGCGCATTCTACTTCAACAACTGGCTCAGGTGCCGCAACATTGTTTGAGTTGTTTACACTGTTATCAGTCACTGTGCTGTTGTCATTTACAGTAGGGGTAATGTTAATGTCGCCGCCACATGCTGTTAAAGAAACGGCTGCTGCTACAAGTGAAATACGAAAGATGTTTTTAAGTTCCATTTTGCTCTCCGAAAGTCGAACTGTTTTATTTAAATTTAGGTATATAAAAAAGTTAATCTGAAATATCTGCAGCACAATCTACTGAATAAAAATGACAGATTTAAGAAAGCAAGATGACGCTTTGATGACAAAGTGTTCGTTTTAATAAAAACGACTTAACGGAGATGAGACTCAGATTGAGGCTATTTTGTTAGACAAATATTTGTAGCTTAAGGTGGAATTTTTGGCATAAAGGAAATGATTAAACGCAGAGATAATCTCGTTAATTTCATTTTTAAATTGAGGGTATTTATCAATTAGCAGGCTTTTATGTTGCATTAATGTCAGTGAATTAAAAGCTGGTATTTGAGTGTTTTGTGCATGATCTGAATAGGCGATCAACTCCGGGTTGTCGGCTTTATGTGAAAGTTGTTTATACAGCTTCTTAATCAGTTTTTCAGTTAATGACATGGTTTGGCGGGCGCGTAATTTAGAAAAAGTAAACCAGCAGAGTAACATGACAATAATCGCGATTATCGCTAACACTAGATGATGCCACTTTAAGTTTTGTGTCATCGATGAAATAAAATTTTGTCGCTTAGCCTGATCAAAGTCTAACACCCAAACTGTCCAGTAATAGTCTAAAGACTGAATGTGTTGCCTTAACATGTTTAACCAAGGAGTTTGTTTTACTATCGACAGTGCATCGTTTGTTGCCTGATTTGTCAGTGATAAGGCTTGATCAATACCTTGGTTAATGCGGGTTGGAGAAACCGCAGCGGTAGGATCGGTACGTTGCCAATTGAGCTTGTTTGCTGAATATTCCACCCAAGCATGGGCACTGCTGTCGTAAACATTAAAGTAATTACCATTAGGGTTAAGCTCGCCACCATGGTAACCAGTGACAACACGCGCAGGAATACCCTTTAAACGCAATAAAACCGCATGAGCGCTGGCAAAGTGCGCACAAAAACCGGTGCGTGTATCAAATAAAAACTGATCTACGTGATCACCGGTTAAACGCGGTGGTGATAAAGAATAGGTAAAGTTATTTTCAGCAAAATAGTTAAGTATCAAACGGTTGTACTCATCAATATTGCCGTTAGCATTTAACCATAAAGCGTCCGCTAGCTGTTTTGTTTTTAGTAGCGAAGTGGCTGAGCCTTTACCTTTGGGTTGTGCAGAAATAGGTAATCTTGTGTTAATAGCAACATCACTCTCGGTTAACGCTAATATGTTGGCCTGAGCAAGCAGTTTAGCGTCGTACTTCACTCGTTGCGTTACATTTTTATTGCGAATGAGTCGAGTATCGTTAAGTAGAAATATGTCTTGATTATTACTAACACTGGTGCCGTAGCTATATAACCATGAACGCTGATTAGGCTCAGCAATAACCGAATAGTTCAGGGTTTGTTCGGCGCTTTGTATGAGCTGTTTTAACGCTGATTTCTCAATTACATCACGACTCGACTTTGTTGTTTTACGTCTCTCTGCTTGACGCCACGATTTACCGTCAAACTCCTCCATAGTTAAAACTCGCCAGTACCTGTCTGCGTGGCGTGGATTTGTCATGTTGGTAAATTCTGCGCGAAAGGCCAATCTTGATGATTTGGCAACGTTAGCAATATCACCAGGTGTCATACTATCGTTCAATCCGGTTGGTGTTATTTTTTGTTGCGGCAATTTCCAAAAAGGGGTGAGAGAAGGCATAACAATAAATAGTAAGCCACTGCCAACTACACCAGTTAAGATCATGATAGAAAACGATTTTAGACCAAAGTTAGACTTTAAAGGCGCATTAACATCTGACTGTAACAAATGATGTTGAGTTTGAAATAATGCGAATATACCCACCATTAAAATAACAAAACCAAGTAGCGCATATTCAAGTGATTGTTGATAGATAAAAGAAACAGACACCAACAGTGCGATAGTTATAAAAACCTGAATACTCCATGTCGTCTTTTTATGATTTGCGGTAAATAGCCACATCACAGAGCCTGCAAATAACAAGTTCACCATACTATTTAACAGCCCGCTACTCATACTTTGTGGCACTATCATCAAGGCGAGGCACAGTGCGCCAATGTTTTTCATTACGTTGCCACTAAAAAAGGCAGTTAAGTTTGGCCTTTGATAGGCAGACCATACCTTACCAATCACAAGCAATATCGATGATGAAATAATGCTAATTATCAATGCTTCTTTTAGCAAAACAATAGATGCAAGCAACGCGACGCCAAATGACACTATGGCGAGCTGAGGCAAACGATTATTAGTTATTTTCATCATTGCCAGTACTCGATTGTGCAAAAGTGGCTAAAGTTGATAAACAATGATCAAGGTGTACTTGTGAAGCACTTGGCGCAACGGTAATAGTTGGAAATGCATTGTGCCGCAAGTATAAGCCAAAAGGTTTATTAGCTTGATGTAGTTCTAAACAGGCGGCGGTAAGCTGACTTAATGCAAGCTCTAATGATGACGAGGGCACTGACTCCAACGATAAAAATACGCTGTGCAGTTCTGAATCTACAAACTCTTTTAGCATTAAATTATCACCAGAAGACTTAGCCACTTGCTTCCAAGCCACGTGCGATAAACTAGCACCTGGTACATAGCTTTTTATGCCCTCAAAGTTGGTGTCACCGCTGTTAATTACATCGATATCATTGCCCAACCCCAAATCATCCTGTGCCGCTTGTGCAATCATTTGCCAGTCAGAGGTTACGGGTGTTGGGTAAACCACTATGGTTGAGCTCGCTCTGAAGTAGCTCCAAGCTTTGATTAGACCAAAGGGAAAGTCGCTACGAAAAATAATTGGTGGCAACGTAAATTTGCCTCGACTGCTTTGGTTAAGAGATAAACTAAAAATCGTTGGCTGACTTACCGAACGCTTAAGAAGGTGCCTTTTACCATCGACTATTGCCGTTAAATGTTGGGCTTTGTTGTTTGAAGTTGAATGAGAAATGTCAAAGGTCAAAGTGCAAGGTTGCCCCGCGTAGACATTATTAACACTTAGTAACTTTATAGTAAGACCGTTTAGATTGTTAAATCCGGTATGAATTGCGTAAATACCAATACTGATGATAAAAAAACAAACCAGTAAAATAGGGTTATTTTGGTAATTAGTTCCTAAAATAAACAAAACCAGAATACAGAGCAACAACCAAAACCCATGGCTATTGGGCATAATAAAAATGTTTTTATGGCCTAATGACATCTGATTTGACGGCGGAAACCGTCTTGTTAGCCAACTTTTTAATGGTGATTGAAACAGGCTAGTCATGAACTGGCACAGCTTCCAATATTTGTGCGCTAAAGTCAGTGTTAAACATCGTTCCTCGTCCAGCCCGAAGTCGATGTTCGGCAACGGGACCAAAGACGGTTTGTATATCATCTGGCGTCACAAAATCTCGACCGCTAATATAAGCAAAAGCTTGCCCTGCCGACATCAACGCAACACCTGCTCGAGGTGATAAAGCGTTAGGGAATAAATTCTCTGTACGTGAGTAGGCTAACAATCGCATTACGTAGCGAATGACCTCGTCCGACTTATGAACTTGAAGCGAAGCATGTTGAAGTTGGGCTAAGTCATCAGCCGATAAAATCGCCATGCTCTTAGGATCGTTGAGGTCAGCGGCGCTACTAGAGCTTAAGTTTGTCGAACGAGTCTTACTCAGTAACTTAAACTCAGCATCGGCTGGTGGATAACCAATTTGGATTCGCATTAAAAATCTGTCTAACTGAGACTCTGGCAGCGGATAGGTGCCACTTTGATGTGAAGGGTTTTGTG
Organism: Psychrosphaera aestuarii; assembly: GCF_017948405.1. NCBI lineage: Bacteria > Pseudomonadati > Pseudomonadota > Gammaproteobacteria > Alteromonadales > Pseudoalteromonadaceae > Psychrosphaera > Psychrosphaera aestuarii. Next base: position 383,626 of record NZ_CP072844.1, read on the forward strand.
TAGCGATAACAAAATGTGGATTTGGCAGAGTGTGAGTGGTTCCATCAATACTAACTTGTTGCTCTTCCATGGCTTCTAGAAGCGCACTTTGCGTCTTAGGATTCGCTCTGTTAATTTCATCGGCAAGCAGTAGTTGCGAAAAAATAGGACCTTTATGGAAGGTAAATGCTTGCTGCTGCTGATCAAAAATAGATACCCCAATAACATCAGCGGGTAACATATCAGATGTAAACTGGCAGCGCTGGTAGTCTAAGCCAAAGGCATCGGCTAATGCATGCGATAAGGTGGTTTTGCCCATACCTGGCAAGTCTTCAATAAGAAGATGACCATTGGCTAATAAACAAGTCACCGCTAGCTGTACTTGCTCTTGTTTACCTAACAATACGCTATTGAGATAAGCTAAAACGTCATTAAGTTTTTCTCGTTGCAGTTCTATAGCCATGTGTATCCTTATTGGTTCAATACCTTAGTGTTAGTGATGGTCATAAAAAAGTAAACATACAATTTACATTGATATTCTTGTGGTTATGATTAAGCTTATCGTCATCCGACCAGTGGAGTATCTATTTTGCATTCAGCCCAAATCCAACAAAGCTCACATTTTGTAGAGTGTCATGGCCATCAATTACATGTTCGTCGAATTCATACGGAAAATTCCGAGCAAAGGCGCACTCCAATTCTAATGCTCCATGGTTCTATCGAAAATGGTCGTATTTTTTATACTAAGTCAGGAAAAGGCTTAGCTGGTTATCTAGCAAAACAGGGATTTGATATTTTTGTCGCGGATTACCGTGGTCGAGGTTTTAGTACTCCATCGGTAAAAGAAAAAAACGATCATGGTTATCATGACGTGACGACAAAAGACATTCCTGCGTTGGTAGACTATGTCTTTCAAGAAACTCAACAAGCATGTCATGTGATTTGTCATTCTTGGGGTGGTGTAATGTTTGCAAGTGCTTACATTCGATTTCCTGAATTACACAAAAAAGTAAAGTCGATGGTAAAGTTTGGTACTAAGCGCCAAGTGACAGTGATGAACATAGAGCGTTTACTGAAAGTTGATCTGTTTTGGAAGTGGTTTGCGCCTTGGTATACAAAAAAAGCTGGCTACTTAGATGCAAAAAAAATGAATGTAGGAGCTGATTCAGAGCCAAGACAAGCGTTAATAGAAAGCATCGCTTGGGTAAAAAAGAGTGAATGGATCGATCCCGTTGACGCTTTTGATTATGCGGAGGCTGCTAAGACGACAAATTGGCCACCGACATGGCACTTAACGGGCGTTAAAGATTACTCATTGGGACACCAAACCGACGTAAAGCTGTTTATGGATGAATGCCAAAATCCGAACGCCAGTTTTACACTTCTTTCCAAACAAAATGGTAACGCTAAAGACTACGACCACATTGATATTCTTACCGCGCCTGCAGCGATAGAAGATCATTTTCCCCAAGTGTTAGACTTTTTGAATAAACATGATGGGTAAGGTGTAATGCATCGTACCCAAACTAAATAGGTTACTTTGATAAGGCTAAAAACGGCTAATTACCTAGTGCCAACCAAACCGCGACCATCATCATGAGGGAGCCCGAGATTTTATTAAGTCTTTGCACGTTTTGGCTTTTGGTTAGCACTCGACCTATGGTTTTTCCGCCGGTAGCGTACATCATCATGCATACAAATTCAGAGCACATAATAATAAGCACAAGTACGGTTAATTGTGCCGGTAAAGCAAGATCTGGATTAATAAATGGAGGCAAGAGCGAAACCTGAAACGCCCAGCCTTTAGGATTTGCGAGCGCCGTTACTAAGCCCTGATTAAATAAGCCTACGTTTGAGTGAATAACGGCATTGTCTGGGTTATCAGATATTGCCATTTTTCCCTTACTGCGCCACATCTGAACGGCTATCCACGCTAGATAACCTGCACCAACAAATTTTAACACCGTAAACAAGGCTGGAAACTTTAGCATTAAAGCAGCCACACCGATAACAGCAGCAACCGCCACGATAGCAACACCAATGACTTCGCCTAACATCATCCATAATGTACGTTTTACTCCAATAGTCATACCTAGCGTCATCGCTAATGTCATGCACATGCCAGGGGTTACGCTGACAATAAAAAAGGTAGGAATAAATACCGCGAGTAAAGTTAAATCGACCACCAAAGGGCTCCGTTTGAAGTATACGAACTGGCAAAATAAAAACGCTAGAGTAGTGATTTAATTTTAAAATGGCAAATAAAAACCCTCTTGCGTATCAGGCGCTAAGAGGGCTTTTGGTACAAGCTAAATTGCTCTAGTTAGAGTAAAAGTGCTTATTCTGAATCAGCAACTGGTTTTGTATAGTTTGTATAGTCAGTGCTATCTATTTTTGTTGATACTTTGCTCTTACGACGGAAGATGTTCTTAAAGTCTTCTAAGCCCATGTATAAACAAGGTACTAAAATCAGTGTAACAAACGTCGCGAATAAAACAGCAAAACCAAGTGCAACCGCCATAGGCACAACAATTCGTGCCTGTAAGCTGGTTTCAAACATAATAGGCAATACGCCCACAAATGTTGTAATTGATGTCAGTGTTATTGCCCTAAAGCGCACACAGCCAGCGTCAATAACTGAACGTGCCACAGATTGACCTTGTTTACGCATTTGGTTTACATAGTCTGTCATTACTAAGCTGTCATTGATAACAACCCCTGCCGCTGCAATGAGGCCGAACGTTGACATCATGCTCAAATCCATGCCAAACAAGTAATGCCCCCAAACTGCGCCAACAAAACCATAAGGAATAACCGACATTATGATTAATGGTTGGGCATAACTCTTCAGCGGTACGGCTAATAAAATGTAAATCATTAGCAAACCAGCGACAAAGAACATGATCTGCTCGTTTTGCTGTGCCTGTTCTTCTTCAATGGATCCACCAAGTTCAGTCTTAACACCAGGAAAATCTGATTTCAGCTTAGGTAACAGATCGTCTTTGATGCGTTTTACCACTTCATTTGGCTCCACCACAACTTCATCAATTGAGCCGTATATATAAACACTACGGAACCCATTCTCACGACGAATGTAACTTATGCCTGGCTTTTCAGTAAGGCTTACAACATCTCCTAACATCACTTCTTTACCAGAAGGCGTGGTCACGATGGCGTATTTCAATTCACTGAACTGTTCGCGTGTTAATTGTGGGTAACGCACCATGACACGAATTTCCTCACCGCCACGTAATACACGCTGAGCTTCACCACCGTAGAAACTTGCGCCAATTTGACCTGCAATTGATTGCAACGATAAGCCTAAGTCATAGGCTACCGGCTTAAGATCTAATTGAATCTCTTTGCTAGCAGGGTCAATGGTCGAGCTGATATCAAATAAACCTGGTTCCTGTGAAAGCATCGTAATGAACTCTCGACCTGCAATATTAAGTTGTTCTAAGTCTGGGCCATAAAGCAGGTAACCGAAGTCGCCTCCACCTTGGCCACCGCCACCGCCCATTAGTTGGTCTTGTACGGTAATAGATTTCATGCCAGGAATATCTGGCATTTGTTCACGCCAACGACGCGCGATTTCAAAGGTATCAAATGGACGTAACTCTTCATCAACCAAAGGAATAACGATGCGACCTGAGCTGCGATCTTGGTTAAACGCTAATATATCACGGACCATTTTCTGACCAGTTTCTTGTTCAACTTCTCGGTCAACTCTTTGTACCATAGCTTCAATTTTTTGAATTGCGTCAATGGTTTGTTGGTCAGATACCGTTTGGTTCATTTCAATTCGAATATCAGGGAAATCGTGAGGTACTTTAGGTTGAGGTACAAAACGGACATGACTCCCCGCCATCATCGCGATGCTGACCAGTAATATACCAACAAAGGCCATCATCACTGCCCAGCGCCACTCAACACATTTTTTTAAGAAATTTTTGTACTTAACATTTACAAAATAATTAAAGCGCTTATTAAAGCGATGGCGAAGGCTGTTTTCTTTAATCGGGCTAAATTTAGTGTGAGCTAAGTGAGCAGGCAAAATTAATTTTGACTCTATCAAGCTAAATATTAAACAAAATACCACCACAGTCGCGATGTTATAAAAGAACGAACCCTGTGGGCCACTTGATGCAAAAAACGGAGCGAATACCGCAATGGTAGTTAACACACCAAAGGTTGCCGGAGTCGCGACTTTTTTAGCGCCACGTACGACATTCTCTACACCGCCTCCATGTTTTTCTATTTCGGTGTAGGCACTTTCACCGATGACAATGGCGTCGTCCACCACAATCCCTAGCACCATAATAAATGCGAAAAGTGATAAAACGTTAATGCTTACGCCGAATACCGGCATCATCATGACTGCGCCTAAGAAACAAACAGGCAAACCAATCATCACCCAAAAAGCCAGTCTAAATCTGAGAAATATCGTTAGCATTATGGCAACTAAGATAGAGCCCTGAAAAAGATTCGATAGCATCATGTTGAGTCGAGCTTTTAAATAGTAGGTCATGTCTACTAATACTTTTAGCTCCATGCCCGCTGGAAGCGTAAGGTTACGCTGTTCAATATAGCTATTAACCGAATTTGATACAGCGATTGAATTCTGATCTTTCGTGGCATTTACTTGGATAAATACCGAGTTTTGACCAGAGAATTTGTTGTATCGAACACCTTCGGTAAATCCATCTTTAATGATGGCTACGTCTTCTAACAAAACTTTAGAACCGTTCTCACCAATCTTCACAGGTATTAACCGAAACTCTTCGCCGTTATAAAATTGATTTTCAATTCGAACCGCAATTAAACCAGCGTCAGTACGTAATTGACCGGCCGAATAGTTTGCCGAATATCGACGAATAGCTTGGGTAATGTCGGTTAGTGTGAGGTTGTATTTACGTAATTGTTCAGGTTGAATTTCAATAGCAATTTCTTCAGCAGGAGCGTTTACGGTTACTAACGACACGTTATTTAACTGCAAAAGCTCATCTTCAATTTGTTTTGCTATGGGTTTTAGTTCTTCAACGGACATATCCCCGACCAGAGACATCTCTATAACTTGTTGATTAAATTCTATTTGCCTAACATTAACCGGCTCCATGGCGGCGGGAAACGTCGCGATACTGTCAATTCGCATTTTAACTTTGTCGAGCACTTCGGCTAAATCTTTATCAGGGTCGATTTCTAGTGAAACTTGGCCTGAATTTCTAAACGCTCGTGAATACATCTCTTCAATTTCAGTTACGTCCTTCAACGCTTCTTCAATTTTGATCAAGATGCTTTCTTCAATTTCTTGTGGAGACGCGCCACGATAGGCCGCACTCACTTGAATATAGTTAATCTCTATATTTGGAAACATCTGACGCTGAATTGTAAAATAGCTTATTAAACCCATAACGATGATAAATACCATCATGAGGTTAGCCGCTACCGAGTTATTCGCGAAAAAGGCAATGAGTCCCGTTTCTTTTTTTTGTTTGATTTCAGACATGAGCGTTATGCATCCTTATTGCTTTGAGCAACAGACGTTGGAACTACATTTGAATCATCTTCTGGCTTGTCGTTCTTTTTGTCAGACTCACCCGCTAACTTAACTTTCATACCATCCTGAGCGTACTCTGGAATTGTCATAATAAGTTGGTCTTCTGGGTTTAAACCACCACTGATTAGGAACGTTTTGCCTTCTTCTTTAACTACTTCAACTTTCTTCTGCTTTAACGTGTTGTTATCGCCTAATACCCAAACTCGGTTATTTGTTACTAAATCTTGAGAAAGTTTTACTATGTTATTCAAGCCTTGACCATCAAAGCTTACTTCAACGTATGTGCCAAACATTAAACGAGGTAAGTCAGCTTTTAGACCATACGGATCTTCAACTTCAACCACTATGTTACCCATGCGCGTTGCTTGGTCAACGATGCCCGTGTCACGAACAATAGTGCCATTGCGTGTACTTGAGAACTTTTCACGAGTCGATATTTCAGCACGTAAGCCAGTTAACGTATTTGGAAGAAAAGTGCGATCGAAGCCTGCAACAGGGAAAACAATTTCTGCTTTTTCAACGTTATATAATTCACCGACATTCGTACCTCGATTAACAAATTGGCCAGTACCTAAGTCACGCTTAATGATTAGGGCGTCGTAAGGCGCAAGTACTCGGCAATTGTCTAAATCACGTTGCGCTAACTTAACTGAACCTTGTGCCAGCTTTACAGCGGCTTCAGCGCTCATTACTTGTGGTTTACGTAGATATAAGTCAGAAACACGCTCATTTGGCATCGATTTGGCTTCGCGCTTTGCTACTTCGGCACGACCTTGTTCTTCGATTAATTGGGCCTGAGCCGTTTTTAATTGTGATTCGGCTTGCAGTAAGGCGACTTCATAAGTGTCAGATTCAATTTCAAATAACACTTCACCACGTTTTACTAAACCACCTTCAACAAAATTAGGGTGCCACTTAACCACTTCGCCAGAGACTTGTGCTGAAATCATGGTTTTTTCAAGTGGCGTCACCGCGCCATATCCTCGAATTCTTATTTGATGGAATTCTGGGTTAACTTGTTGAACGGTTACAGTAGGACGGGTATCAATTTCTTTCTTTTCAGGCGGTTTAGGGCCATTACTTTGAACAATATAAAACGCAACAGCGCCACCTAATAATATGACAACAGGGGCTGCAATCTTTAACCATTTTTTGCTCATGACTTAATCCATTTAAAATTTGTTAAGGTAGTTATAAAGTTAAACTAGCTTTGTGTAGTATATTAAAACACTACAAGCAGAATGTGAGCTTTCACAATTGTAAGAAAATGTGTGATATTTTTCCTACAAATAAGAAAAAACTAATAAATATCTATAACTTATTGACGCAATAGTAACCTGCTACCGAACCTTTAATCTATAAATAAAAATTGAATTTCAATGTATAAACTTCGTCAATACCAACAAGAAGCCGTTGACGCAACCGTCAGCCACTTTCAGAAGACTAACGAACCGGCGGTTATCGTGCTCCCAACGGGTGCAGGTAAGAGCTTAGTTATAGCTGAGTTAGCCAGAATTGCCCGACGAAAAATATTGGTGTTAACTCACGTTAAAGAGTTAGTTGAACAAAATCATCAAAAGTTCCATGATTACGCCGAGCAAATGGACGTAAAAAGTGGTGTGTTTTCAGCTGGTTTGAGTCGTAAAGAAACAAAATATCAAGTTACATTTGCAAGTGTGCAATCAGTAGCACGAAACCTAGAAAAGTTTGCGCAAGAATATTCGTTGATCATTATTGATGAATGTCATCGAGTAAGCCACTTTGAAGAAGAATTAAAAGTAACTTCAGACCAGGACTCGTTAACCCAAGAAAAGCTGAATCCCTACAAGGGAACAAATCCAAACAATGAAAAGCCTGTAAAGGCAAAAACAAGCAATCAGTACAGTCAAATTGTAAGCCAATTAAAATCACACAATTCCGAGCTTAAAATTTTAGGATTAACCGCCACTCCTTTTCGATTAGGGCTTGGTTGGATTTATCAATATCACTACCACGGTTTTGTGAGATCATCACAAGCAACACCATTTAAAAAATGTATTTACGAATTACCTTTGTCTTACATGATAAAAAACGGCTTTTTAACGCCACCAAAATTAATAGATGCAGCAGTAGAGCAATATGATTTTTCTGCGCTGCAATCGAATAAGTTTGGCGAATTTGATGACGCCGAAGTCAATGAGTTATTGGGTAAATACCCTAGAGTGACAGAAGGCATCGTGGAGCAAATTCAATTGCTTACACAAGGTGATCTCCATAGTCGTGACAAAAATAATGAAAATGGACGAGCAGTTGAGAGAAAGGGCGTAATGATTTTTGCCGCCACAGTTAAGCACGCCAAAGAAATTGTCGGTTACCTTGAATCTAAAAATGAAAGTGTCGATGGTGTTTCAAAAGTCGCCTTGATCACTGCCAAAACAAAAAACGACGAACGGGCACAGCTGATTCGTGACTTTAAAACCCAGAAAATAAAGTACTTAGTTAACGTATCGGTATTAACAACAGGGTTTGATGCGCCTCATGTGGATCTAATTGCGATTCTTAGACCCACGCAGTCTGTGAGTTTGTATCAACAAATTGTAGGGCGCGGTTTGCGCTTATCTGAAGGAAAACAAGATTGTTTAGTGATTGACTACGCTGGAAATGGGATAAACATCTTTCACCCTGAAGTAGGCGAGAAAAAACCGGACTCAAGAAGTGAATTGGTTCAAGTGTTTTGTCCATCGTGCGGTTTTGCCAATACGTTTTGGGGCATAACAGACAACGACGGAAAAGTGCTTGAGCACTATGGTAGAGCTTGCCAAGGCATTCTTGAAATGCCGGAAGAGAGCGACGAAGATCAAGAGGCTATGGCCTGTGACTACCGCTTCCGGTTTAAAGAATGTCCCACTTGTAATGCTCAAAATGATATTGCCGCCCGTGAATGCCACGATTGTAAAAATCAGCTTGTCGATCCCGATGAAAAGCTAAAAGAAGCCTTAAAGCTCACTAACCGAATGGTTATTAGATGTAGTGGTATGACGTTTTCGGAACACAACGGGGCGCTAAAAATCGTTTACTATGATGAAGACGGTACAGAGCTAAAAGAGTTTTTTGATTTGAGTTCTGAAAAGCAACGTGCTGTTTTTAATTTGCAGTTTGGTAGACGATTTAGGAACTCTAGCGAACCGCGAAAGTTTTTGTCGCTGAATGAGGTCTTAAAAGAGTCACAGGGATTTATTATTCCAGACTTTGTTATTGCTAAAAAAGATCCAAAACGAAAATCGAAAACACATATTGTTTGGCAAGTTCAAGAAAAAATCTTTGATTATAAAGGTAAGTATCGAACCGCTAATGAACTTTAACTTCAATACCAATACCAATACCAACAAAAACTTTATTATCATTAAAGGGTGTTTAAAGAATGAACAAAGGGTTAGTAAATTGAGTAGTTCGAACGTGAGGCTTTTAATTTCGGCGCTGGTGGCCTTTAGCTTTTATTTTGCGTGGGCGTATTGGGCTAATTTAAGTGACGCCATACCAATGAGTACCACCATTCAAGCTGCCTTTGTACAAGGTGCGTATAGCGGCTTAATGACACTATTATTTACTTGGTTGCTAGAACGTTCTGTATCTAAGTTTCACGGTCACTGTTTTTCACTAGCGTTTATGATGCCAATACTTTGTAAATTTCATTCTAAGTCGACGCAGAATCAAGCCATAAAAAAAGCCTTCATGCATGGGTTAAACCAATCAGCTCGATACTTTGAGGGAAGAAAACTTCCAGGCGCGTTACTCGCACCATTATTGCCATTATTAATTCAAAGTGGCTTAGTCACGCTGGTGAATGTCATAAACCAAACACCTAACCTTTGGTTAACGGTAGCGCCGAGTATTATATTTTCTGGTATTTATGGATACAGTTATACCGCTACTTTAATCCGAACTAAAAACTAAAAATAAAAAAGGCCCTAAGTAATTAGAGCCTGTTTAGATAACCGTTTAGGTTTAATTAGCGATCAACCTAGTGATCAACGCCTTTTGACTTCAAGTACTCATCGTAGCTACCGCGGAAATCGATGACCTTGTTGCCTTTGATTTCTAAAATACGGTTTGCCAGTGAAGAAACAAACTGACGGTCGTGAGAAACAAAGATTAACGTGCCTTCGTAGTTCTCAAGTGCCATGTTTAAAGACTCAATAGATTCCATATCCATGTGGTTAGTCGGCTCATCGAGCAATAACACGTTAGGTGTTGCCATCATCATTTTACCAAACAACATACGGCCTTGTTCACCACCAGATAGTACCTTTACAGACTTTTTAATATCATCAGATGAAAACAACATTCGACCTAAGAAGCTACGTATGCTTTGCTCATCGTCATTTGGACGACGCCATTGACTCATCCACTCAAACAAGTCCATGTCGGTTTCAAAATCTGCTGCGTGATCCTGCGCGTAATAACCCATTTTCACGTTTTCAGACCATTTAACAAAACCTGAGTCAGGCTCTAAGTCACCTTGCAAGGTACGAAGTAGTGTTGTTTTACCTGCACCGTTTTCACCAATAATGGCAATGCGCTCACCAACATCAACCATAAGGTTAAAGTTCTCAAATAAAGGGCCTTCATCAAAACCCTTTGATAAACCTTCAATTTCAACGGCTTGACGATAAAGCTTTTTCTCTTGTTCAAAACGAATGAATGGATTAACACGGCTAGACGCTTTCACTTCATCTAACTTAATCTTTTCCATTTGTTTTTGACGAGACGTAGCTTGACGCGCTTTTGAAGCATTAGCAGAGAAACGTGCAACAAATGATTTTAACTCATCAATTTGGGCTTTTTTCTTAGCGTTGTCATTAATCATACGAGCGCGTGCTTGTGTAGCCGCTAACATGTATTCGTCATAGTTACCTGGGTAAACGCGAAGCTCACCGTAGTCTAAGTCAGCCATGTGAGTACATACTGAATTTAAGAAGTGACGGTCATGCGAAATGATGATCATAGTTGAGTTACGTTGGTTAAGAATGTCTTCTAACCAGCGAATTGTATCGATGTCCAAGTTGTTGGTTGGTTCGTCGAGCAATAAAAAGTCTGGTTCTGAAAACAGTGCCTGAGCGAGTAAAACACGCAGTTTAAAGCCTGGCGCAACTTCGCTCATTAATCCGTAATGCAACTCAGTGCCAATGCCAACACCGAGCAATAATTCACCTGCAGATGATTCAGCTTCGTAACCGCCCATTTCTGCAAATTGCGTTTCTAAGTCGGCTACTTTCATACCGTCTTCTTCAGACATTTCAGGTAACGAGTAAATACGGTCGCGTTCTTGTTTAACGTCCCATAACTCTTGGTGGCCCATAATAACCGTGTCTAGCACTGAATATTCTTCAAAACCAAACTGGTCCTGGCGAAGTTTACCTAAACGCTCACCTTCACCGTAGCTTACATTACCGCTTGAAGGTGCTAATTCACCGCCAAGGATTTTCATAAACGTTGACTTACCACATCCATTTGCGCCAATTAAACCGTAGCGGTTACCGTTACCAAATTTAACCGAGATATTTTCGAATAATGGCTTCGCGCCAAATTGCATTGTGATGTTAGCAGTAGTGATCACGTTATTGAGTTCCTCTTGGGGTCGTGCTTAAGTAGCGCTTAATAAACGCCGTAAAATAATTATTAATACAAGGCTATTACATTAGTATTAATTTAGGGGCGGGATTTAAACAAAATTTCGTCAATTTTTCCAGTCTAGTCTGGTATTTCGAAGAAAATAGTGGTCTTAAACAAAGTTAGTTTTGAAAGGGGTATAAAACGTTTACGACATATAATTTTACATAAATATTATTAAACTAATGGCGAACTTTTCACCAAGTCTTTAGTCTACAAGCTCATCAAATATTTCAAATTAAAATTAAATTAATTCAGGGACGTATATGAAAACCAAAACTTTTCTTTTAACTGGTGTCTTTATGTTTGCACTTGGCGGTTGTATGAGTATGCCTATCTCTACCATGTACAAAATGAGTCAACTTTCTCCAATTGATATGAAACCAGCGGAAGTTCGTATTGCCATTCGCACGAATGAAGCGGTTGATGTACAAACGGGTGCGGCCAAAATTCGAATGAAATATGAAACCACAGGTGACGAAACAAGTTCGCCAGTGTTGCGAGAGCATAAGGCATTAGTTGAGGCCGTAACAGATCTTAAAGCGGACTTTTCGCCGATTCTTCTAGAAGACATTGAGCCTCGAGAGCGTATTACCATTCTTAAACTGTCAGAAAGCGATGCAGAAGCAATCGCAGAAACACTAGCGATTGCGAAATCAAATAAAGCGAACGGCATTAAAGGGACTGGCAACTTTTCCATATCGATGAGTAGTAATTGTTTTGGTAATTTAGAGCAGTTTGAGGAATTAGAAGTCGACTTGTTTTTGCAGACGGATGCGCAAGAAGGCTACTTTCTATTTTTAGAAGACATCGACATTATTGAAGAAGCTAAAGACAATAACGTCGACTTGAAAAAAACCAATAAATGTAACGCCGAGTAACTAACCGGCAGAATGAACAAATATCGCTTAATCTAATTCTATTAATGATTGATAAGCTTTTGAATATTCAAACTGCTTAATTAAATCAAGAACCTGATCGTATTTTCTACAGTTCTTGTCATCTAAAATAGAGACCAATAAATTAAGGAAAGGCTGCGTAATCAACTCATGGTTATGTAGCTTTTCTCTTAAGGTGATTAACATGTCTGATAAATCCCCATCGTTAGTTAACTCTAGGCCGTGCGACGGTGATGAGCCCTGATTTAGTTCTAATACCCGGTGGCAATCGTGAATGCTAGCTGTGACGCAGTCATAAAGTGGTTTGAAGTTTATACATTCAACATTCACTTTTTGGGTAAGTTGTAGGTCTAGCTCGGTGCTAATCTCATTTAATTGTTGCAGGCCTAAGGCGCCAGAAGATCCTTTTAGAGTATGGATTAGCGAGTGAAGCTCAGGTCCATTATTAAGCTTTATTGCTTGTTGAACTTCGTTATTAAAAGATTCGTATTGTTGCACAAACATTTCAATAATTAACAAGTAAGTTTCTGGCTGACCAAGTTCGTTAATACTGGCAAGGCTTGGTTGTAAAACATGTAACTGTTCTGGGTACAGAATAGGGTGAGACATAACCGGCTCATTGGTATTTGAGAATGACGTATTCATGGGTGAAACCTAAAAGTTGAATTCGAGCTTAATTATAGCAGTGTTTGATTAAATAACCGCTAACCAATCATGCGCTATTGCTTGGTTACGACCGCCTTCTTTAGCTTGATAAAGCATTTCATCAGCTTGGGCAATCAGCTCAACAATATTATAAGATGCGCTTAGTGTATCTGTAACACCAATACTCATCGTGACGAATTCTGACACCGAAGAAAACTCATGCTGAAGCGCAGTTGTAGCGAGTTTGCTGCGAATTTTGTCTGCAAACAGCATGGCGCCACTTGCAGGGGTGTTGTATAAAACAATGGCAAATTCTTCACCGCCAACTCTAAAAGCAAAATCCGACGGACGGCGACATTCACTTTTAATGCAATTGGCAACCTCACGGAGACATTTGTCGCCTTGCGGATGGCCGTAATGGTCGTTGTAAGCTTTAAAAAAGTCGATATCCAAAGACAAAAGTGAGACTGGCACGCCTTCTCGTTCGCCACGCTTTAACTCTTGCTGCAATTGCTCGTCAAACGCACGGCGATTACCTAGTTCTGTTAGTGCATCAACATTTGCATAATGTGACAACAACTTGGTTTTACGTAATTGCTGTAGTTGGACATTAATTCTAGCGACTAGTACTTGTTGGTTTAAAGGCTTGTAGATGTAGTCGTTTGCGCCAACAGATAAACCTTCTGCTTCGCGTTCGTTTGAGTGATGACTTGTCATAAATACGATACTGAGATTGTCATTAAACTCGTGTTGAGAGCGAATTTCTCGGCAAATTTCAAAACCGTTACCATCAGGCAAATTAATATCTAGCAAGACTAAATCAATATCGTTATTGGCGAGGGTTTTTAATGTGTCGGAACGATTTTTGGCAATAAAAAGGTCATAGTTCATGCTTTGCAAGTGACTAATCACTGTTTGAATTTGAGTCGCGTCATCATCTACAACTAAAATTTTTGCGTTATTTGTTTTTATCATTATCGCTTCATATCCCAATGCCGGTAGCCGTAGAATACGGAGACTTGATACGGTTTGCAATATGCAACAACACTATGAAAAGGTTAAATTATTTAAGTTTGATAGGAAACTGGATTACAAACGCGTTAAATCCTGATTATACTAAATAAAAAACCACTGAGTATGGCATGAAAAAAATATTGCTTCTTTTGGCGGCATTTAGCTTTTTTATAAACGCTAAAGAGCCTTATATCATAGGTCTGGATGCGGATTTATCAGCGGTTGCAAAAGATGGCGGTGAGGCAATACAGCGTGGCGCTCTAATAGCGATAGATGAAATTAACAAAAAAGGTGGCGTTTTAGGCCGCAAATTAAAGCTCGTAAGCAAAGATCATCGTGGCAACCCTGCACGCGGTAAGCACAATATAAAATCATTTTCGAGCATGCCGAATGTGATCGCTTTACTTGGAGGCGTCCATACGCCAGTGGTTATGCAAGAGTTACCTTTAATACATGAGCATAAAATTCCTTTTTTGGTACCTTGGGCTGCAGGTACGGCAATAGTTGATAATGACTTTGAGCCGAATTTTGTTTTTCGTTTATCGGTCCGTGATGCAGAAGCTGGCTCGGTATTAGTTAATGCGGCTAAACAAGATGGTCACGAAAAAGTTGCATTATTACTGGAACAAACCGCTTGGGGTCGATCTAATAGCATATCTATTGAGTCGCAAAGCGTCTTATCTAACATCAAAGTTACTCATACAGCTTGGTTTAATTGGCGTCAAAAGTCGATGCAAAAGGAGTTGCAACGCATAAAGCAAAGCGGAGCAACTGCCATTATGCTGGTGGCAAATGCGCCAGAAGGGGCCACTATCATTCGAGAGTTAGCGTCTAATCCAGAGTTTAAAGAATTGGCTGTTTATTCTCATTGGGGCATCGCAAGTGGTCAATTTGTTCAAAGCGTCGGTGTCGAGTTATTGCAACAAATCGACATTTCAGTTTTACAAACCTATAGTTTTTTGCGACCTACAAATGAGACTTTAAACAAGCAAGTGTTATCTGCCTACATAAATCGATTTGATAGCGACGCAACCGCAGAAAATATTCCTGGCGCAACTGGCTTAGCGCATGCATACGATCTAGTTTATTTATTGGCAAGAGCTATAGAGCTAGGTAAATCGGTAGATTCTGATAGTATACGAAAAAACTTAGAAAAACTTAATAAGCACAATGGCTTAGTTAAGACATATGAGCCGCCGTTTACCGCTAGTCGTCATGATGCATTAATGGCGCAAGATTACTTTATGGCAAAATATAACGAATCAGGATTTTTAGTACCAAACGCCAATGCAAAGAAATAGACCGCTATATAAAATACTGATTCAGCAAGCGATGCCTAAGGTCATGTCGATGGCCTTGATTGTCTCGGTTGTGCTATTCATCAGCTTTTTTCTATTTATTGAAGATCAACTTAATAATCGTCATCGAGCGCAATTAGAGCAAATTGAAAAAATTGCGGTAAATAATATCGACAATATCACTACGCAAGTTTCCAACCTAGCAAAAAACGACCTTATTATTAATAGCTTAATAGATTATGAACAGCGAGAAAATTATCTTTCGGTGTTCTTCCAGTCGTTAAAAATAACCAATAGTAATGATATCGCGATTGGCTTTTTAAACTTCAATGCAGAGCCGATTGTAGTAAAAAATTGGACCTTATTCGAACTGAATCACAAAAACTTTAACTGGCGAAGTGAAGTGCTTGAACAAGGTCAAATTAATGTAGACGTTTCAAAACACGGTATTTTAATAGCTGCGCCTGTTATGTACGGCGCAACCGCAGAAGGCGCAATTGTTGTTTATATAAAATCGTTACAAGATGTCATTTCGTATTCATCAAGCTTAGGTGTTCAAGTCTTAGTGAATGACGAATACGAAGTAATGTTTAGTTCTCAACCAGACCAACTGCCGCTTGGTACAGTCATTAGCGAGAAAAAATTGTCAGGCACATTTTCGGTAAAAGCCGAAGGTCGATGGTGGCGAGCATTTAGTGTCGAACGACTAACAAAAGCCTATCAAGATGTTTTACAGCTGTTTGTGATGGTGTTTTTTCTTCTGATGGTTGTTATTTTTGCGACAAACTATAGTGCCCGTATTTCGGCAAAAATAGCGAGCCAAGCATTAAAATCATTACGCGATAGTATCAGTGAAGCAAGCAAAGGCCGGAGTCCAATTAACCAACCTATATCTCGTCGAGAGCCGAGTGAAGTAGTTGCAATCAAGGCGTCGGTTAACTTTTTATTACATGACTTATTAAATACATCATTATCGCGAGATCGTTTTGAAAGTGTCATAAATTCAATGTCAGAGCCGTTACTGGTATTAGATCATAACTTTAATAGCGTATTGCAAAACAACAGTATGTTTGAACTTGGATTAGAGTACCGAGTTACCCTGCCTGATGATTTTAACCTAATTTTCCCACAACAAACTTGGCAAGAACTAGAACAAAAAAACAGAGTAGAAATTGATTACAGTAATTACGGTACGTTAACCTCCAGACCGCTAGTGCTTGAGTGGCGACTGAATCATTATATTAGCGATGGACAAGAAATTGGCTTTGTTTTGGTGGCGACAGATTTAACCAAACAAAAGGATTTGATGTTTGAACTTCAGATGAAGAACAAAGCCATAGATGAAGCAAGTACAGCGATTGTTATTTGCGATATGCTAAATGGTGACCAGCCTATTGTTTACGCTAATGAAGCATTTTTAGATTTAACAGGTTACCCTTTAGAGGAAGTGCTAGGAAAAAATTGTCATTTTCTACAAGGAGCGAAAACTAGCCCAACCAAAATTGAGGCGATGAGAACGGCGATATCTAAGCGAGAAACATTAGACATTACAGTCATAAATTATAAAAAGAACGGCACACCATTTTCAAACAATCTAACACTCAGTCCAATTATTAATGATTCAGGTGTACTCACCCATTATATCGGCTTTCAGCATGATGTAACCGAGCAGCAGCGCACTGCAAGCTATTTAAAACAAGCCAAAGAGCGTGCAGAGCAGTCAGCAAAAATGAAGTCAGAGTTTTTAGCTAGCATGAGTCATGAAATTCGCACACCAATGAACGGTGTTATTGGCACGTTAAGTTTAATGCTAAAAGAAGAGCTAGGACAACAACAACGAGAATACGCTGTCATCGCTAAAGATAGCGCAGAGTCATTGTTATCTCTGATAAATGATATTTTAGACTTTTCAAAAATTGAAGCTGGAAAATTGGAAATTGAAACACAAGAGCTTGATATAGAGTCCTTAACTCGCTCGGTATTTAGAACCTTTAAAGCTGCGGCAGACGCTCAAGGCTTAGTGTTTACATTGGATATGACGAAAGTCAATGAAGCCTTTGTATTAGGTGATGCTAGTCGCCTACGTCAGGTAATGAATAATATTATTGGCAATGCGTTAAAGTTTACCCAAGAAGGTGAAGTCAGTATAAGCGTTGAAACAAAGCCTATAAATCAGAGCACTATTGAATGTATATGGCATATCAAAGACACAGGTATTGGCATTAAGGCAAGTCGAATAAACTCTATCTTTGAATCTTTTACTCAAGCAGACTCGTCGACAACACGTGAATTTGGTGGGACTGGACTTGGATTATCCATTTCAAAACAGCTTTGCCAGCTAATGGGTGGCGACATAAAGCTTAACAGTGAGCTTGGCGTTGGCAGTACATTTTCCTTTTCTGCACGGTTAGGTGTTAGTTCAAACACCGACAATGTACTATTTAAAGAAGTGGAAAAGGCGCAACCATTTGAGAAGGTTACGATGCGAGCCTTGCTCGTTGAAGACAATTTGATTAACCAGATGGTTGCAAAAAAAATGCTTACGGAAAGTGGTTTAGACATTGAAGTTGCTGTTAATGGCGCTAAAGCATTAGAACGCTTAAGTGAGTCACAGCAACGAGAGTTTGATGTGGTATTTATGGACTGTCATATGCCGGTTTTAGATGGTTACGAGGCTACGCAAGCAATTCGAAATGGCGAAGCGGGCGAACATAATAAAAGTATCCCAATTATCGCTATGACAGCCAACGCGATGAAAGGTGACAAAGAGAAGTGCTTTGAAGCTGGTATGGACGACTACACACCGAAACCGATTGATCTAGGCGTATTGCAAAGTTTGCTTACAAAATGGCATTTAAAGCTACATGGTTAAACAAACAGAAAAAGCGCATTGATAGACACTTCGGCGCTTTTTCTGCTTTTAGTTGCCATTAAAAACGCTCAATAGTCCACTGTGTAGCAATGATGGCAATAACCAACGAACCAGCCGGCATTAACCATCGTTGATACCAGTTAAATTCCCGAGCCAGTATTAATAGTGGCAATGTCACCGCTAAAATCGCCAACTGACCAATTTCAACACCAAGGTTAAAGGTTAGGACACTGAGCAATTGGTATTCATTAGATAGCCCTAGCTCTCCAAGCACTCCTGCAAACCCCATTCCGTGTAACAAGCCAAAACCAAAGGTAACCCAGCCTAGTCTTATCACAACAGGCCAAATATTATTTAAAGCGGCAACAACTACAGAGATCGCAATCCCTATTTCAACCCATTTACTACTTGGTGCAATAATGCCCATTGCCGTTGCGGTTAAGGTGATAGAGTGAGCAATCGTAAATGCAGTCACAATCCAAGCGGTTTGCTTCAAAATTTGTACTTTTGATGGACTCGCTAGCCATTTGTTTTGCTCACGTATCAATACACAAGTGAGTAATAACGCAATTAAAAATAGGATGTGATCAAGACCCATCCAAATATGCAGAATTCCTTGATACAAATACTCAACAGCGGTTGAATATGCCGTTACTTGATCAACCCCAACAAAGCCTTCGCTGTCCGTTATATCGTAGACAAAGCTCGTATTATTTATAGAAATTAACGATTTATGATTAGAATCAAAATCAAAAAAAGCGTCGTATTTTATCGCAAACGCACCTGTACTTTGGCAATTAACAAGAATAGGAATGTCTAAATAAGGCAGATTAAAGTGGCTATCTAGTTTTAGCGGCCCTTGGCTAGAAACAATGCATTGACGTTCTTTTTGCGTAATGGTTAAAACACGTTTAATAAATTGTGAAATGGCGGATTGTTGAAGCGTAACTTCTTGCCAAGTGATGTTGCCATCGTTGTTGATATCAAAATCGATGACTTGTTCTAAGTCTTTAACTTCCACTTGCCATTTACCTAATAGGTTTTGTGGTTTTTCAGATTCTGATTTTAGTGTCAGATAGCTGGTGCTCAGCTGGTGGCCAAATGATGAAAAAGAAGCTGATAAAAGAAACACAAAAACAATAAATTTACTTTTGAAATTACTCATTTTCTAGCTCCTTGAATCTCGCTTTAGCCTTAGCAAGTAAAATTTTGTCAGATTCAAGTTTTGCTTGTTGCCAATTAATGGTGGCCCAATACAAGGCTTTATCACTGTTGATGTCAATTGTTAGATAATACAATGCGAGATCGGCTGCATGGAAAGTATCTTGGCGTCGCTCTCTTAGTTCAATGCGTTCTGATATGAGGGCTTGCCATTTAGGTGTTTGGCTTTGAATGTCTTGCTTTTCTGCTTGGGCAAGTCTAAGTAGCAGCGCATCTTCCAGGTTATTTGGCTCTGAGACCAAATTGCTAATTGTGTCTATTACGGCGGTATAGTTTGATAATGCTAACTGTGCATCGGACCATAAAACGAGAATACTTACGGGCGCTTCATTTAAATCAACATTGGCTAAATGTTTTAATGTTTGTTTTGGTTGGTTAAGTCTAAACGCCATTTCAGCTAATACGTGTTGGGTTGCCTGGCTTGTTGGCTTGTGAGCAACGATAGATTGCAAATTTTTGTAACTGGTTTCCAACTTTCCATTATGGCTTTCTGCATCGAGTGCGCAGGTGCTTACCGTTTCGACACTTGCTCGTCCTAGTAGCTTTAAACAAGCGAGTTTAGCAGCTTCAAATTTACCCTTTGTTTGTAACATATTTGCCTTTAGTAATAACGGATTAATAAGGTTTGGATCGGATTTTAAAATCGTGTTTATAACAGTGAGTGCGTCACTAAATAGATGCTCTCTTTGTAAAACACGAGCATACAAATAACCGACTTTAGCGGTGGGGTTGGCTTGATATCGCTTAGCTAATTCGGTTTTCAGAAAGCCTTGACTAACTTCAGTTTTACCCACACTTTGGCTACGTAGCACTAACCTCTCTAACTCAATAATTGATAGATCTTCGTTGTGGCGAACGGTCGTTTTTGCAACAAGAAAGTCAGGTTTAGGAACATAAGACTCGGCGTTAGCCGTTACGCTAATCGTCAATAAAAAAATCGTCGCTAATGTCTTCATTATTTGTCCTTTTTATAAAACTGGTTGATTAAAAAAAGCCGTCCTTGGCAATGTAAAGTGAACTCGATTTTTAAAAAAATTTAAAAGTCGACGAGCAACTCGTCAAAGTCTGTCTCAACTTCAGTATTTAAATAATGACGACCATTAACACTAAGCGGTAAGCTAGATGGTTCTTGGCGAAACGCTGATCTAACCTGAGTCGAAAAATCAACTGGCAGTTGCTCAATAGTGATGTTTATCGTTCCTATAACTGGTTGGTTTACACCATCTGAAACGGAAAACTCAAAACTGTCTTCGCCGGTCACTTCAATGTTTGGCGTATAAACATAGTTACCGTTGCTTGCAACGGAAACAGTGCCTAACTTAGGTTCAGTAACCAAAACGAAAGCCAGCGGGTCATTTTCCTTGTCGCTTGCCAACAACATGTCGGTGACGGGCACTTCAGTTTGGGTGATCACGCTTGCGGTAACTGCCTGTGGTTTGTAGTTCACTTTAGATTTGTCGTTGTCACTGTTACAAGCTGAAATAGCAAGCACAGAGGCCAAAGCGCTAACCCTAAGTAAGTTCATGTTATTCATGTCAGTACTCCTATTTTGAACCCGCTAGAGGCGTTGCTAAATAAGGGAACGACGCGTCCATCATGGTTGCATCTAGAGGTGCACCATCGGTGAACGGAACTAAACCTGTATTTGCATCTTCTGGCGCACATAGGCCTAAATCAGTATCGGTACCATTAACTGGAACTGGGTGACATAAACGACCCATAACAACGCGCAGCGCAATATCTACTACATCATCACCAGGACGACGGCCATTTGGGAATCCCGCTAAGTCATTGCCCGCAACACCAAATGCCGATTGGTCTGCTTGACCTGTGGCCGCGATACCCGTATTTAAACGAAGCATTTCCGCGCCCGTTACAGTTGCTTGTTGATTCACGCCAGGGAAGCCTGTTAAAAAGGCCGTAACTAAGTCATTACGTGGGAAGTTAGTTGGTGCTAACGTTTCCATGTTTGTGCCTAGCGTTGTGTTTACCGCGTCTTTAAACAAAATGTTTAGAAGCTCTGGTAAAGATGGGTGAGTTACGTAGTCGATAAACTGACCATCGTTTTGTGGGTGAGATGAAGAAAAAGTATCTTTATCTTTTAGGCCAATCACTAACTCGTTCACCAAAGGGTTCCCTAAACGAGACACTTGAGTTAACGCACCACCGCTGACACTTGGTTTTTCAAAGGTTGCATTTGGATTTAAGATACGAGCTTGAGGAAGACTCGCCGTTGTCCATGTACCAATCGTGCCATTGCCTTCACCTGTTACGCAGGCTTTTGGTACTTCAATCGCAATAGAAGTTACATTCTTATCCGCTAAGTCATCATTACTGTCCGACTGAGTGATACCACCAGGGAAACCTTCGCCATCACCGGCGCCTGGAGCGCTGTCACCTTCAACTGGTACATAGTTCACTAAGTCAAAAGTCTTACCAAGGTTTACAACAAATGGGTCTTTACGTTGACCAACAAATACTTTTGCCATGTTGTCACAGCCAGGAATAGAGACTTGATAGACAAATTGGTCAGCGTAAGCTTGGTAGTTCGCCATTGATGTGAATGTTTTATTACCTACATAATCTAATGGCTTACCAAATTCATTGGTATTGGTCATTGGATTGGTGAGCGTGGTTTTTGTACCCGTGCGCTGTGGACCGGTAATAACTGACATTGAGTAGCTTTCGCTAAAATTAACCGCGGCGTTGTTGCCTGGCGCGATTCCACCGATGTTCTTTAAAGGTACTGCAACGGTTCTTTGATTGCCTTCTGGGCCAACGGTAAGGGCAATACCTTCATTATCTTGCGCTAATTTGCTTTTAAAATTAAAGGCGAATGTCATATCTTCAATGGCGTCGCCATCGCTATCAATATGAATGCTATACGTAGCATCTGGATCCATCGCAAAGTAATTTGGACCGCCGTAAGCGTCTTGCAGAGGAATGTAATTGGCGATTAGCGTGACGTACTCGCCACGGCCTTCTTCGTAACTATTAAATGCGTAAAAATCTGTTGAGTCTAATGCTGCAAATCGAGCAATGTTTGGTGCTTCTCTATGACTCGAGGCATCACTTGCCGTGCTGAAAAGAGTACTGCATACAGCCAGAGCGACTAAAGATGGAGTTAACAATTTCATGACTTTATCCTTTGTTTTATTAAGAAGTCATGAAGAAAACGCGCGAGGTTTTGCATTGGATGCAGAAAAAGTGAAATTAATTGAAATAACTAAAAATTAGTTTTTTAGACTGATAATCAGACACAAAAAAGCCAGACTATTTTACCAGTCTGGCTAAATTCACAAAATATTTTAAAGCGGCCTGATTAACCATTAACCGCTCAAATAGTCTTTCTTTATAAAACCACTAAGTCAGTGGTATACAATACTTCCGTTGGCGATCCTGTTGGTGAGCCACCTAGTGGTTCTAAACTAACGGCTAGCAAGGCAATATCTTCAGCTTTAAAACGACCATTCCTCACTAAGATTTTTACGCCATCTTTAGGCAATAAACCTAATGAAATTGGCGCATCTTGGCCTTTTAATATCATCCATAATTCGTAATCTTTGTCCGCTCTCGCCTCTAGCGAGGAACTTGCCTTAACCATTAAGTTTTGGTCTTGAACATCAACTAACCATAATGGTGCTTTGGCTTCATTCTTAAAAACAGCAAGTTGACTGCTTTCAAAGGTATCAACTGGCAACGGTTTTTCTGATTGCCAAATAACAGCAGCAAGAGCGATACACGCAACCGACGCGGCCATAGACCAAACTTGCAGGAACCTGCTCTTCTGTTTTTTCGGTGTTTCTTTAACTGTATTGCCTTCATCATTGCTGGCTTGGGCTTGAATATTTAGGGCAACCACATTGGAATCAATTCGTTGGCTGATCCTTTCCCAAACTTGCTGATCAGGTGTCACCGACTCAATTGAACTGGCAAGCCGGTTTAAATGCTGCTCCCATTTCCAAGTCGCCTCGCGGGCGCGCGTAGACGTAAGCATGAGTCTAGAGTATCTATCACGAGCTAAACCAACCAAAGTGCCTAACACGTACTCTGCTGCCAACATGTCTATGAGTTTTTGATTTTCATAATTCATAACGTTAAACACCTTTGTAATTGTTGTAAGCCACGTCGAATCCAACTTTTTACCGTACCTAATGGTGACGATACATGATCAACTAACTCATAATGGGTTAGGCCTTTGTAATAAGCTAAATGAATAGCTTGGCGCTGCTGTTGATCTAACTGCTCAATACAGTCGACTAACTTATTGTCGCTGTTTGACTCGTACTCGACGGTTAAGTCAGTTTCATGGTTAACTTCAACGTTTTCCAAGTCTGCACTATGCTCCCCAGTGAGGGTTTGCTCCTTTCGCACTTTATTGTAGCGAATCAGATCTAAGCTTCGATATCGAACAATGCTAATCATCCACGAAATCACCACACCTTTACTGGATTGATAATCGCTCGCGTTGTGCCAAATTTTAATAAACGCATCTTGCAAAGCTTCTTCGGCCAGAGCCGTGTTCTTCAGCATTTTTAAGCTTATGGCATACAGCTTGCCGCTGGTGGCACTATACAATTCAGCAAATGCCTTTTTGTCGCCTTTCGCAGTTGCACTGAGAAGAGGCAATAATTCATCATGTTCCATATTTGACCTATCGTTGGTTGTTATTTCTGTAACGTCGCAAAACAAAAACTGGATGCAGAAACAGCGAACTTTTTTTATACCCTAACAGGTCGAAGTGAAAATGCGCTAAAAATATATTACAAAGTTAGTAAAGTGCTTAAAAAACTAGTTGTATTGCCATTTCAGGTTTATATTCAAAGCATTACTAATGGACCTTGATAGGCAAGGATCCACACCTAAACCGTAGGCGAAATAATGCTAGACAATGACTTTATCGATTTGTTGAAAACGATCATAAGACAACCCAGTGTGGTTGGCGCAGAACATTCGTTTTTTAGGGTTTTACAACGAGAACTTGAAGAACGAGGCGCCAAAGTAACTTGGTACGAGGGTTTACTTGTTGCGCAAGGCTCGGATCCATTCAGCGCCATGTTCTCTGCTCACATTGATCGACATGGATTGATTTGCACTGGCCCTAATGAATTTCAATATGCGGCGTTTATCTCGGCAAATAAAACAGACTTATTAAATAACTCAGTTTCTGAAGAGCTGATGACTAAGGTAACTGAGCGGTTTAAGTCGGAAACAGTATATGCATACGAACCTTGGTCTGGTGTTTATCGTGGTAATGGGGTCATAAAAAATAGCTACGTCTGCGAATATCGCAACAACCTCATATTCGAAATTGAAGGTTTAGAAGACGTCGTGGCGGGAACGCCCATCGCCTTTAAAGACAAGTTGAAAATTACCGAAGAGCGATTATCAGGACAACTTGATAATGTGCTAACGGCAGCCGCACTTGTGCACTTATTCAGTCAAGGGTTTCAAGGTACGGCATTTTTTACTGCGCAAGAAGAAGCAGGCAAAAGCTGGCGTTATCTTTTAGAATGGTTTCGCCGTTTTGGTGGCAATACCAATAAGTTATTTGTTGTGGATACAAGTCCATTTCCAAATGTAGAAACGGCTAATTTACAATTGCTGGTGCTTAGAGAAAAAGACGCGAATGCACACTTCAATTCATCATCCACTGCGATGATTGCAAAGCTATGCGAAGACAATAACATAAGTTACATATACAAAGATAAATATGTCGAAGACGATAATGCATTGAGAGTGAGCCGAGGTGAGCCTCCGCATTCTTTAGGAAGCACTGAGCTTGGGCGAATTATCGCGGCCTCAAATGGGTTGGTTGACGGCACAACAATACAAATACCAACGATTGGGTACCACACGATGCAGGAATCAGCGTCGGTGAAGTCGGTGCAGGCATTCTTGGATTTGTTACAGGTGCTTGCAAAAAAGACAACCGAGTAAATTGACTATCGAGATGCTTTAAAAAATTTTATTTTTCGCTAAGGTTTGGTTTAGAAAGTCCATCAGCTTTGGAATGTCCTTATCAATAACAATAGGCATGGTAAGTTCGCCATCCTTTCTAAATCGACCTGAATGCACGTAAATACTATTTTCATGTAAACCAACAGCTAAACAGCCCGCTCGCTGTAGTTGCACATAAGCTTGGTACATTAACTCTATGGCATCGTACGTAATGCCAGCACTCGGTTCTGGCCGTTGCAGCATAACCCACTTTGTTACAGGCGCAGCTACGCGCAATATCTCTTCCGTTATGGCTCTAACGCCAGCCGCGTTAAACCCTTCCGCATAGTCACAATAAACCAAGTGGCCTTCTAGCCATACTTTAAAACTACCATGAGCCGGATCTTGCATTTACCGCATTCCTAAATCGTTTGTTTATAATTTATCTAAATTTCTATCATCAAATAACGAGCAGATGCAATCTTTTTAATTAGATGAGTAATATAGAAATAAAGCGAACCTATTTGGTGCAAAAACATCCGAGATTTGATCAAATTGGTGCAACGACAACAGATGCCTCAAGGCACTACGAATTATAAAGCTTTATAAAACAGAATAGTACAAAAAATAGACAAAGTGGTACGTTTCTTTCTTATAAAAAAGTACACCAGCTGTAACTATTAACCGAAATGTAAAACTTGAGGAGAGAGCCATGCGTGGTCTTTTTGATATAGTGAACGATGCTTACACCGAAGTATATAAACTGACACATTTGGGATTTAGTCAATTCGATATGGACACTAAACTGTTTAACAGCGAAATGAACAAAGATCTGTTTGAAGGCAGCCCTAATTTTTTTAATGACGAATCTAACGGACCAGACAGCTCGAGCGATTAATAAGAAAAAGAACAAAGATAGCAAACTTCAAAGCAGTAAAGTGAAGAAAATAGCACCATTTCTAAAGGTTAAAGCCAACGCCTTACTGTTTTTTTATAGGTGATAAAATCACTACCAAATAGCTTCTCTAAAAACTGTTCTTCAGGGATGATCTGGTATTTATTTAAATACAACACAAAAAAAGCAGTAAAAACAAAATTTAACGGGTTGGCCAAATATATTAAATAGCCAATTAATACCGACAGCATACCAACATACATTGGGTTTCTAGTGTGTTTATAAATACCAGAATTCACCAACGTGGAAACATTTTTAGTATTGACTGGGTTTACGGTGGTTTTATGAATTTTAAAGGCCACGACACCTGCTAACGCGAAAGATATTCCAATAAGCCCAAACAGCAATAGCCCAATTAAATTGAATGAATAAGTCAGATTCAAATCGGCGAAAACATGATTCGTTAAAAACATGCACAACGCACATATGGCCAATAGAACTAACGGAGGGATTTTTTGCTCAAGTTTCATAGTCATAGCCACTTCGTAATAAAATCAAAAATACTTTTGTCGTTATCAGCGAAATATTATTAGATGACATTTATGGTGATACTTTCAGTTATCTGTTTCGCAAAGGATGTTAGCTTCTCACTGTACTCTTCACATTTAGAAGTTGTTTTCTCGTTTGATATGTTAATGAATATATAAGTTTTATTATTTACGGCGTTTGCCAAAAGTAACTCGCATTTCATTCCATCTACATCAAGCATGTATTCTACGCCTTGACTCGTTTCATTTTTGAATGAAGTTTCTATCTCGCTATTTTGAAATACCTGATAGTCGTTATTAGCATATGCACTTTTAAGAAACTGTTCAGAAAAGGCCTGTAGTAAGGGGTATGGGTTTTTTGTGTCTCTAAAAATAAAGGCAGTGGCGAATATTTCTTTATTCTTTAGGAAAAATCGAACGTTTGGCCCGTCAGCCTCGACTTTTGTTACGTTATTAGTTGCATGTAATTGCAATCCAGACATCGGGTATGCGTGAAGTTGCTCCAGTGAATGGGCGGTAAACGATAGAAGCGAAATCAGGGTAACTATGAATAGAGTTTTCAAAGGCTTTCCTTATATATTGAGCGTTATTAATATGTCTTAGCTTCAATATGAAAAGCCAAATTAATGTACCGAAAAAGACTAAAAACAGCTGTTCTTAGTCTCTCATTTGATTTAAATACGGTTTGTTACTTTTCCGCGATAGTTTTTAGGTTTTCGTGGATCTTGAATAAAACAATAAGTAACTCACACCAAATTCTTGATCCGATAGAACCAAAAACAATGATACCTAACCCTGCAAAAAATCCGCCACCATATTGAGTAAACATTGCGCTCAAGCCGGAAATTACACAGCCTAAAAGCATAAGCCAATAAATAAAAGTGATAATTTTAGGGGTTAACATTGAATCAAAAACAAAAATGTTTTTCACGGGTAAATCCTTTTTAAGTAAAACTCCAGTTAAATATACGCTAGGCAATCGGAGTTATAAAAAGCCTAACAATCGATTTTTTAGATATCGGCGTATCATTTATTTCTACGCTAACTTACCAGAAAATATAGTTAATTCAATTACAGAAATAGTTACTCCAATATAGCGAAGCAAGTGGCAAAAATTTACGTGCGCAATTTGCACACCAATTCGGCAGACTTGAGGTATAATAAAACCATTATTCGTCAACAATTGAGCATCATGGCATCTTTCGCAAAACTCGGACTTAACAAAACCCTTCAATCCAATACCAAAACATTAGGCTACAGTAAGCCTACTTACATCCAAGAAAAAGCCATTGGCGCGGTCCTATCAGGTACAGATACCTATGCGATTGCACCAACAGGAACGGGTAAAACGGCGGCGTATTTATTGCCGATTTTACAAGAGTTAAGTCAGGTTGATTATAGCGAAGAGCAAGTCAGACCGATCCGAGCATTGTTCTTAGTGCCAACTCGTGAGCTAGCCTTGCAGGTTGAAGAATCGATTGGCTTATATGGTAAAGGGCTAGGCCTTCGTACTATTAGTATTTTTGGTGGCGTTAGAATGCAATCGCAAGCGAATCGTTTTAAACGCGGAACCGATATTTTGGTTGCAACACCAAAACGTTTAATGGACATGCTAAAAGCAAAAACAATCTCACTTGAAAAGATTCAGTTTTTTGTAATGGATGAAGCAGATCGTTTAGTTAGTATGGGTATTCATAGCGAACTTAAACATATGATGGCGTTAATGCCTTCTAAAGCACAAAAAGTTCTGTTTTCGGCCACGGACTCAAAAGCACTAAACAAATTTAGTAAAGAATACCAAAACCGCGTGAAGCTGATTAAAGGTGGCGATATACAGCCCGCTCTCGATCAGATTGTCCATACTATGTATCGCGTTCGTCGTGAAGAAAAACACGAACATTTATATGCCTTGTTAAAACGTCTAGACAGCACACGTGTATTGATTTTTGCGCATAGCAAACATGAAGTGAACTACCTAAATAAGCTATTAAACGAACAAGGTTTTGTAACAACGGGTATTCACAATGACATTTCACAAAAAAAGCGTCAGCAACGACTAGAAGGTTTTAAAACAGGTGAGTTTAACTACCTAGTTGCAACCGACATTGTTTCGCGTGGTATCGATATTGATGATTTATATTATGTGGTTAACTTTGATTTGCCAGTTAACAATAACGACTACCTTCACCGAGTAGGTCGTACCGCAAGGACTAAAACAAACAAGCTGGCGACTAAAAAAGCTATGGCGACTAAAGAAATGCAACAAACGTTGTCTAAGCAAATCGTTGACGAGAACAAGTCTAACTTTAGTTCGGCGCCTGAAGAGCAAAATGTTATTAATCGAAATGACATCAATGGCCATGTTTTTTCACTAGTTGGCCCAGATCAAGAACGCCTAGTGCCGCTTATCATTAAAGCGGTAGGTAAAGACATCAAGCTAGAACGCCCTACTTGGAGACTTGAACGATAAGTCAGTGTAGCAACAATTAGCTATCCTTAATCCAAAATAAATAAAGCCCTTAAACGGGCTTTTTTTGTGGCTCAGAGGTACGCGCTATTTTTGAAGAAAGCCCAAATTTTATGACGAAAGTAAAACAAGCGAAAAGTTAGGCGATTAATTGCCAATATTTTTCAGTGGATTTTAATGGATGCTTACTGGAAGAGTCTTGGGAAATGGTGCCCCTCCCTGTGTCGATTTGACGGTGGAATTGGGGTTGTGGTTTCGAGTTTGAGACAACGATATTCTGGTGTTTTGTCGGATGCCGACATGAGTGTGTCGGTTAAGTGTATGAGACCGAGTAAGAAATAAAGTATGATTTGCTTATCATTATAATAATTCTAAAAACTTAACTTGATTATGGCGTTACTACGGACGGTTTTACTTTTTATATTCATCTATTCGGCATCATCAGCCGCGCAATTTTTACCGAACCCTAACTACACCAGCTATAACATTGAAGATGGTTTATCAAATAGTATGGTATACACCATTGCTCAAGACGGTGATGGTTATATGTGGTTTGGTACAGAGGATGGGCTGAACCGTTTTGATGGTCAGAATTTCAAGGTATACCGCTATAATCCGACAGATGCAAATAGCTTGGTGGGAAATAGTATTAATCAAGTTTATCTGGCACCTGACAATTCTCTATGGATAGCGACCCATAATGGGATAAGCCAATACCATAAAGAGTCAGATAGTTTTACCAGATATGATAGCTCAAAAGGTCTGTCTCACAACAATATTCAATCAGTGCTGAAAGTAGGTAATGAGCTATGGTTAGGCACAGATAATGGGTTAAATGTAGTTAACATAACTACGCAAGAGGTATCGACTTTTCCTGTCAGTGATAATGGTAATGGAACCAATCATAAATCAATTCGTTCATTGGCAAGACAAGGTAATTATATTTGGATTGCGACTTGGGGTGGCGGTTTAAATCGCTATGACCTTACGTTAAAACGCTTTGATTACTTCCGTCATGATTCGAATGATGATCGCAGCCTGAGTTCTGATACAGTCTATACATTGTTTAATACGACTGAGAACGAAATTTGGATTGGCACTGTACTTGGTGGCTTAAGCCGATTTAAAGCAGATTGTGAGTGCTTTGAACGATTTAACCCAAATCCAGAGTATCAGCAGTTGACTGTACCTAACTTGGCTGAAGGCGCAGATTCGCTGTGGATTGCAACCAATAATGGTCTGAGCCAATTTTCATTTAAAACCCAAACGTTCAGCAATTACCCAATGCTTAAACCTTATGAGCTTGGCAATATCACCCGCGATGTTCGCTCAGTGTTTATAAGTCGTGATGGAACTATTTGGCTGGGCAGTTTTCAAGGTGGTGTGATAGCCATTCCTGCTATTGGTTTTGCAATTCAAACTTATCAGTATTCAGAACAGGCTCAAAATAGCCTTTTATCAGATGATATAAATTCATTAATGATCAACAATGGTTATCTCTGGACTGGCGCTGTTGGTGGCTTATATCGCTACCCAATTTCAGATGATGGTCGGCTGGGTAAAGCAGAGTTAGTGCTTGATGCCTTTACCCTAAAAATAGAACCGTCTCATGACGGCAGTTTTTGGCTGGCAACAAATGATGGTTTATATCATCTTGATGCTGAACTGAATACGCTCTCACATAATGACCATTCCAAACTAATACCTGATATTGCTGGGGAAGGCGCAGTTTTAGATGTAGTTGAAACTACACAAGGCCAGATCTTTGTTGCGAATTGGCGTGGTGGATTAACAACGCTGGTGGATGAATATCAGGGCGATTTTAAGCAAGTGGGTGTTAGTGGTGATGCACGAGGCATTAAAGCAAACGCCAATATATATGCTCTTGCTGAAGGGCTAAATAACCAACTTTGGGTTGGAACAATGAATGGGGTGAATCGGTATGATATCGAAACGGATATGATCCATCACTACTCATTACAGTTAAACGAAATCCAACCCCAAGTTACTGTGTACTATCTCTATGTCGATGGTGCAGAGCTATACCTTGGCACCAGCAACGGAGTTTATCAATATCAACCATCTTCAGATACGTTTAAGCATTATCCGTTACCGTTAAAAAGTCACTACATACAGGCTATAACCAAGGAGTCGCAAAACATCTTTTGGTTATCGACGTTTAATGGTCTGTATCGTTGGAACAAATCAACGAATCAACTAAAAGCATTCTTTAAACGCGATGGGTTACAAAGTAGTGAGTTTAATACCAAAGGTGTTGCAACTGGCGTCGATGGAAGCCTGTATTTTTCAGGCATTGATGGTGTTTCAAAAATTATTCCCGAGCGATTAGTGCAAGGTGATTCTGCCGCTAGTTTGAGATGGATTTCACCCGATAGCAAAGCATTAGTTAGTGATGCACTTAGTTTAGAGTTCATGGCGTCAACAGACACGATAGCACTTGAGTACTTCGTTGATGATTACTTTCAACCCGAACAACGCCAATTTAGGTATCGTTTAAATGAAGGGAAGTGGATTAATAATGGTAGTGCTAGCAGTATTCAACTCAGTGGTTTAGCAAAAGGCTTGTATCGCATTGAACTCCAATATTCACACGATGGAATAGAATGGAATAACGCACAAAGCAACGTAAATATCTTGGTGAGCCCACCTTATTATCAGTCAGATATTGCACTCACCCTATATTTCTTATTATTGATATTCACAGGCTATGGTTATTATCGGTATCGAACAAGCTTTCTATTAAGGCAAAAAACGCAACTTCAGAAAACAGTTGATGAAAAAACGGCTGAGCTAGCTTCTACGTTAGAGCTAAAAAATCAGCTGTTTGCCAATATATCTCATGAGCTTAGAACTCCTATTACTTTAATCAATGCACCAATTGAACAATTAGCTCAACAACCTAATTTAACTGAGCAGCAGCAAAAGCTTATTCATTTGGCTCAGAATAATGGCAAGCGATTATTTGGATTGGTTGAGCGGATATTGCACCTGAGTAAAGTTGAACAAAAAGAAAAGCAAGTTGAGCCTATTAATATCGATGACTTACTTATACGTTATGTGATTGCCTTTGGGCCTTTGATGCAGCAAAAGAAGATTAGACTACAACAACATCTTAGTAGTAATGCAATCATAGAAGCAGATAAAGAAGATCTGGTTTCGATACTTGAAAACCTGCTATCCAATGCATTGAAATACACAAGTGTTGGAGGTTGGGTAAAACTCGATTCAATGCTGGTCGATGGTAAATATCAGCTCATTGTTGAAAATCAACACTCAGGATTAGCATATGAGCAAACAACCAAAATATTCGATCGATTTGAACGCTTAGGGCAATCCGATTCTGAGCAAGGGTTTGGTTTGGGGTTATCGCTGGTAAGAGATATATGTAGCCAAAATGGTTGGAAGATAACCTGCTCAAGTAAAACAGGATCAGTCGCTTTTACTTTAACGGTTGATGATTTTTGCATAGAAAGCAACCAAGAGTCTCCAGCTCAAAGGCAAATAATAGAACTTGGTGCTGGTAAAGTAGCATCCAGCAATCAAGAACAACAATCAATACTGATTGTCGAAGACAATGATGAACTTCGTGGCTTCTTGGTTGATTTATTATCAAGTGATTACAAAGTTTCCAATGCAGTCAATGGTTCAAAAGGATTAGAGTTCGCCATTGAACACATTCCAGATTTGATAATCTCAGATGTCATGATGCCAGAAATGGATGGTTTCTCGTTAGTTAAAGCCCTTGCTGAGCATGATAATACCAGTCATATCCCAACTATATTATTAACAGCTAAAGCGGATGAAGAAAGTGAACTAAAAGGGCTCGAATTGGGGGCGGTAGACTACATAGCAAAACCCTTTGAAGCTCGTCAATTACTCCTAAAAGTTAAAAATACACTAGAGCGCCAGAAGCTAAGATTTAAAACTCAGCAAAATCATGATGAACCCGTTGAAAATATCGTTAGTGAGCGCGATCAAAAATTCATTGAGCGTTTCAATCTAATAGTCGAAAAAAATTATGCTGATAATGAATTCAGTGTCGAAAAGCTCGTTGATTCAATTGCCATGAGTGAAAGGCAGCTACAACGAAAGTTAAAGGCACTATTTAACCAAACGCCAGCCGAGTACATTCGAAATTACCGATTGCTAAAAGCAAAGGAACTCTTATTAGCAGGTAAATCCATTTCGTTAACTTCTGATTTAGTGGGCTTTAATTCTTCAAGTTATTTCAGCCGAAGTTTTAAAACGGCTTTCGGGCAGTCACCAAAAGAGTTTATAACTCAGTCACCTAAGTAAAATACATGGCCGACAAAGCAAAAAGTCGGCAATGTACATCTTTCTGTCGGATTCGTTCATAGCATAACTTATTAATTTATATAGATTATATAAAAAGAAACTAAATTTATAAGGTGAGTTGTGAGATTACTATTTACTATATTTTTATTGACGTTGGTTGGTTGCAATACTACTTCCAATCCAAAACTGTCTCCAGAACAAATGAATAAAATCAAACTGGATACAGAGTTAAAAAGGAAGGCTTCATTAGATAATTATAAACGTTCAATTACTAGCGGTGAGTTCACGGGGGACGTTTTTGATCAACATTCTCCTCTGAATGATTATATGTTTGATCAAGAAATGGACGCTGAATGTACCAACAAAGTGGGCGGTGGAAACAACTGGAGCTACCAACGCCAATATAACGCATCGGCTCAATGTAGTTGTAACTCCAAAGTTAGTTACAATTATTGTCGTAGAGGTAACAAAAGAAGAAATGAACTTGGTCTAAAAGAGATGCAATCAATTAGGCAAACTGCATGCAAAAAAGACAGTCTAGCTAAAGCAACATATAGGAACTTATTGGGTATTCATTCTGATATAAAAAATGCCCAAAAAAAATTTCCAAACGATATTACGAAATTTAAAGCAGAAGCCTTCAGTTCTATCAAAAAAATGTGTGAAAGCTCTGTTTACCAAGCTGCTAATTATCCCTTAGATACAAATTATTCGGCGCCTAGAGTTGAATTGCCTGGCATTTGTTTCGTCACTAACAGCGTAATGGCAAAAAACTTGAAATTACCAGGCTCAGAAAGCTACGTTAAATCAAACTTTGACGAAGCAAGTGTGAAAAATTGCGTAAATTACTTTACTGCTCAATATGACGAACAAGTGACAGAATATAAAGTCGCTAAGAAGAACAGAGAAGAAAGAAAAAAGCAAAAAGCGCAACTCGCAAAACAAAAAGAAGCAGATCTGTTAGCAAAATTGAAGAAAGAAAATCAAGCAAAACGCAAGTTTGAAAAGCGATTTGAACTATCAATAAAAACCGGTGAATTGTCTTTTGTTTTAGATAAATCCAACACTTCCTCTCATGGCGATGCGCAGGGTATTCAGGAACTCTTTTACTTTGGTACCACTTCCTATTTTACTTATTTAGATCAGTTGAACTCTCAAGTGTTTACACCTCCAGTTAAAGGAGAGTTTGAAACTACTACAGAATATAAAAAACGGAATAAAACCGAACTTGCAAAATTTAACCAATCGTTACTGGAAAAAAAGCGAGTGTTGCCTAAAAAGTTAGCCGAATATTTAAGTGAGTCAGTGGGTAAAGTCGTTGTTGATTCCGTGTTATACGATGCAGATTCGGAAACATTCACAATAGAACTAACATCAGTCTCTGGAGTGCACCTTATCAGTTTGAAATTAGCAACGGAGGCTAAAGACGCGCAGTTAATTAAAAAGAAATTGGGAGAATCACACCCCTTTATGATTTTTGATTATGGCAAGGACTTAACTACTGCAACGTTAAAGAGAGTGGTTTTAGCTTATCGTAGCAAAGACCCTCATAGCTCGCAGTTATTTAATCCTCAACATAAAAAAATTGAACTTACCCTCAATAAAACTCAAAGCAAAGCTTGGGTGACTGCATATCAAGAGAAGAAAGAAGCTGAGAGGTTAGAACGAGAACAAAAAGAGCTTGCAGAAAAAAGGCAAATAGCTAAACAGTTTCCGTATATAGCCACCCTTTCTTGTGGTTATGGCAGGCTAGTAGTTTGTTTGGGGAACGATGGTAGCCTGAGTTACAGAACAAGCAACCGGAGCGTAACATTGACTCCAAATGAACTCGCACAATCAAGTGAATATGAATTTAGGCTAACCAAAGACTTCGAAATTCATGCGCAAAACGGTGGTAGAAGGGGACAGGTCTTATCTTTAGAAATTAGAGACTTAGTGTCAGGGAAAGTTCTTTATTCTGAAAGTGTATCAAATCCTTATGAAAGGATTAAAGTGCAAGATTAAATAGTTTTGTATCTAAAAGGTTGGGGTGTCCTCCAACCTTGTAGATTGAACTTCACTCAATTTTATTTCAATAATGTTGAGCAAGTAATTCGTCGGTAATGTACAAGTAATTGTCGGTGGAGTGAACACTTAAAGTCATTTTATTTCATATGGTTAAGCCTATGTTTTCTTTCTTACCAACAGGTTGGAAGCTAACTGGGTATTAACATTAAAAGGAAATGAAGATGATAAGAAGTAAAGTGACTTTAGCAATATCACTGGCATTTGGCTTAGTTCTTAGTGGTTGTGGAGGTAGTTCTTCAGGTGATGATAATCAATCCGTAACCCCTACGGCAAAAGTATTAACTGTAACTGGCAAAGCTATTGATGGTTATATCGTTGGTGGAACGGTATTTTTGGATATCAATGGTAACGGTAAAGCCGAACCCAATGAGCCACAAAAAGACACCGAAGAAGGTGGCGATTACACTCTAGACGTTCCTGAAGAAGATGCTGAGTGTTTGACATATTCTGCAATCATTGTCGATGTGCCAGCAGGTGCATGGGATGAAGGCTCTGAAGATGAAGGTGTTGAAGCTCATGAAGTAACTGAACCCTATCAAATTGTATTGCAGCCCACTTTTGAACCAATCACAGAAGAAGACTTCACTAACGGTTTAGTCAGAAATATTTCCCCTTTAACTACAGTGGTATGGGAAGCGATTGAGCGCAGTTATCCACCATTTGCACAAAACAAAGGTAACAACCCGAATGATAGTGCCTCAAACGCTAAACATTGCCATTACCTGAAAAATCACGATCAAGCTGTACAAGAGCTACAACAAGAAATTGAAGATGCAGTTAATGGTTTAGTTCAGTTTTACAACCTATCAGCGGATCAAATGTATGCTGACTTTATTGCGGATAAAGACTCTGAAGCCTTTCACGCTGCGCAAGATATTATGAAAGGACTAAAAGCAGCCTACAAGCGTAAAACTGACTTAAGAGAACAATACTCAGATTACCCAAATGCTGAGATCCGAGTATTTGTGCATCGAAACCCAGAGTTAGATGAATATTTTCAAGTTGATAACGGCTGGTATCGTGACGAAATCGTATTTCTGGGAACGGAAGATTTTATCGAATTTAGCAAACTACAAGATACAAACAAGCTGGATAAAATTGACTTCATCACCAGTAAGTTTCATGAGTTAGGCCAAGAGTGGAATGATCAAGATAAGAATGGCTGGCTAAGTGTTAGAAAGGACGCGTACAGAGATTCTGACGGTAAATACCGCTGCGCGAAAAACGAAAGAGTCAGTTTTGATGTTGATGGGATTCATTATGAGTTAGGTAATGGTTCTGATTCAGATGTTTTAGCTGACTCGTTTGAAAATTGTAACTTTGATGATTTTTCGAATCCTTATGAGAGAAACTATAACCTTAGATATAAAGACAGTGAATCAATATATAGTGCAGAGTTCTACTTTAGAGCAGAGCAAAGTCGCTTTACGGAATTGTCTGAGTGGAAAGAATTTGAAGGTAAAAACGAGCTTGATGCCCAGCAGATGTTAGATATCTTAGTGCTAACTCCTTATAAGTGGGAAGATGAAGTAAATATTGATACTGCATATTGGCGTAAACGTAAAGAAGAAGGTGATGTACAAATTGATGTCGATAATGAAAACAACTGGCAGAGAGCAACTAAGCAAGCAGATGGAACGATATTATATGAGTGCAGTACGGATGGTGAAAACTGGAGAGAATGTGGCGAATAATTAATAAGTTATTCGTTCCGTAATTGGCGATCTAAATGATCGCCTTTTTTGTTGTCTTGAAATACAAACTGATTAGAATGTTACTGGATATTCGCAACCATAAAAGGTAACCGATAGTATTACCGGAGAGAAGAAACGAGTAAAACAACCTAAGAAGCTAAGACAGTGGTTCTATCAAGTGTTTAAGCATTTGAAACATGAAAGCAAAGAGCGTTTCATAGTGGTGAACTTGAACAGCCAGCATCAAATTATCAATTATGAAGTTATAGCGATTGGCACGGTAAATCAGAGAATAGTAAGTAGTTATTTACTATATCTCACGTATTTAGTGAAATGGTGCCCCCTCCCTGACTTGAACAGGGGACCTGCCGATTATGAGTCGGATGCTCTAACCAACTGAGCTAAGGGGGCTTAATGAAGCGCAGGAAGTATAAGCAAAGTTAAATTGCTTGTCACTCCCTGATTTGCTTCTATGTTATTAATTGCTTAATGTTTAATCAATTCTTTTCTTGTTCTTCTAAAAACTAGCAATAATAAGCTCAATGACAACAATAAATACGACATACTTGAGCCACTACTTGATGTGTCATCAGTTTTTATAACAATAATTGGTGGTGCTTCTAATACCAAATCAAATTCAGCTGAGGTTGATGCGTTAAAAATATCACTGATTGTAACTCTAACGGTATAAGTGCCAACTGCTGTCGCATTAAATGTTGGCGTGGCTGAGTCGGTATCAGTTATGGTCGCTCCGTCTGGGCCTGCCGTAACTTCCCATAAATATGTGAGCGGGAAGTTAGCATCATCAGTTACGTTACTAATGCGAGAGCTTAGCGAATAGTCACTATAAAGTGTTTCAGACGCACCGCTCACAGCAAAACTAGGCGCGATGTTGGAGTCGTCATCATATAAGTTAATTAAAACTTCTGACACAAAACTGGCATCACTAGGTGTTGCTGATGTGATTGACAAGATTACTTGTTCTAGCGATTCAGCTTCATCGTCATTATTTACCGCAACGGTAATTGTTTTTGAGCCCAGTTCACCATCGTCCC
This sequence comes from Psychrosphaera aestuarii, assembly GCF_017948405.1. NCBI lineage: Bacteria > Pseudomonadati > Pseudomonadota > Gammaproteobacteria > Alteromonadales > Pseudoalteromonadaceae > Psychrosphaera > Psychrosphaera aestuarii. The sequence goes on from NZ_CP072844.1 coordinate 421,743, forward strand.
AACTGACAGTGTCATTAATAAACGTCAATTCATTAGTCGCATTGGCACTTGTAGTTGGCGCTACGCCAACGGTTACCGAAACCGCACCTGTATTACTCACAGAGCGCGTTAAGCTAAAGCTCAGCTGATTATTGCCTTGTGCATCGGTAAGACCTTCAAAAGCCGTTACTTCCTCGTCAGTAAAGTCAATTTGACCATAATTACCTTTGCCTGCAATAACGCCATAAGCTGATTTGTTTTGTCCCAACGTTACGCCACCGGTCACATTAAAAAGCTTAAGCTTAAAGCGTTCTCTAAATTCATCATCGTCTGTGTCTAAGGTAACAAGAACATCTATTTCTTTGCTACTCGTATCGCCATCTGCCCATGTAAGAGTGCCAGTGGAAGCGGTAAAGTCATCACCATCGGCAGACAGTTGTAATGTTTCATAATCAACACTGACCGCGCCAGTTGCGCCATCAACTCGTTCAACAACAAAGGTCACCGCGTTACCTTCTTCCGCAGCATAAGATGACTCAGTTAATTGGATTTTACCGGCTGCTACGTCACGAGTATTGTCGGTTAAAATATATAACCCTGAATTAATATCGCTAGCGAGAACTAATCCACTTGGTAAAAAAGGATAAACTCCCCAGGCACCATTAAAACTATTGTTATTACTCACCGGAAAGGTATCAAAGTTACCCACTTCAACCGGAGCAATTGGGTTGGTGATATCTAAAATGGTAATGCCTTTTTCATAATTCGACATGTAATAACGATTGCCACGAACATAACCATTGTGATCGATCGCCCGTGTATTGCCTACCCACGAACCACTATAGGTAGGTTGCGTAAGATCTTGCACATCAAACACGTACAAGGTGGTATTGATGCCGTTATAAAGTTCGTCTTGTTCGTCATGCAAAAATATGTATTTTTTATCTTCACTCCACCAACCAGAATGCACGTATTGCGCACCTTGATATGTTGCCGAACCAAGCTCTGTGGTGTTTGAAGGAACTGTTTGGTCCCAAAGGCGCATTTCATTTTCATTAAAGTCGACAAACACATCACATAAATTAGAAGCTTGATTACATTGCTCTTGAGCGCGTTCATCTGTGACCACCATCGAGGTCCCGTCATGTGTGTAATCATTTCGCGATTTATCTAACGGTACATAAGCCGAAGAAATATTTTCAGGGTTAGCCAACGAATAACTACGGTGGGCACCGCCATAAGACGGAGAGCCCATGACATGCAAACGAGAAACATAGTCGTTAATTGCTACGCCCGTGGTGTAATCAACATTAGATATGTAAACGTTATGCGCTCTGGCATTACTGCGATCAGTTTTAACTAGTGATACTGACTCAGGCAGATCATTTAAGTCGATAATAGCAACGCCACCATTGGCCCCATCGGTGGACACATAAGCGTAAGCGGCCCAGCGAACATTTGCTTTGTCGTAATATTGATAGACCTTGATATCACGCCATGAGGCACTTACGCCAATAACCGTGCCGACTTCAATCGGATTAGAAGGATCACTTAAATCAAATACAGCAACACCGTTACGCACGCCAATTAAGGCATATTCAGTATCGGTATTAAGATCGACGTGTCCCCACACATCGTTTCCTGCACCAGGTGTACTGCTCATTGCAGTTAGCGGTACGTGTGCAACTAGATCCATATTGTTGCATTGAAAGTCGCCAGCCATGTTATCAACACAGGCCATGTCTTTTTGTGACAAGCTTAAAGCCTTCACCGCCGATATTTTTGCATCTAGTGCGATGCGTTTTTCTTCTGACATGGCTTTTATATCAGAAATAGGATTAAAACCTTTATCGCTTAATACTTGGTGATACTCCGCTGGAATACCATGAATGTAAGTTGGGTTTTTAGTAACACTTTGACTTTTATATTTATCAGTAGGAGAGTAACCACCCTTAACGGTTATAAGAGAACCAGTAAGGTAAAAAATGTCGGAAACGTCGGTAAGGTAATAATTACCTGCGGCGACATAGACAATATCGCCTTTGTTTGATTGAGCAGCGGCAAAGCCTATGGTTTTACAAGGAGTAGCAACTTTGTCGCATCGACCTTCGTCAACCCCGGTTGTTGACACGTATCTAGGTTTGTCGTGTTCGGCATGAGACCAAACAACAAAACTAATGAAAATAAGACTTGCGGCCGATACTATCTTAAACATTTTTATATCTCCTTGTTTCAATATCTTATTATGGGCAGGAAAAGTATAAATTATCCACAAAATAAGTGTAAAAGTTGTTACATCTCGGCATGAAACTTGGTTACAATCAAACACAGTTGGCGTTATCTATAAGCAGTAATAGGAAGTATTGTGCACAATTTTAAGTTTTCTCAAGAAGGCAAAGACACTTTTATCGCGTTGCATTGTGAGCGTGATACAAAGGCTGTGCGCGAGAAAGACATAATAGATGCATTTGAAGAGTCGTATTTTTTTGAAGCCTTTTTACTGCACGACGAAGTAGCAAATTTCACTGAACTTGTTAACGAAAAAATTGCCGAAATAGAAAAAGGTGAATTTGAAACGGCAGATGTTGGCCATAAAATTGCCGAATTACGTGATGCTGAACTTACCGTAACGCTTAGCCCAGATAAAATGGTTGGTCGACTTAAAATTGTTAGTGCTTATGGCGGTGAAATGCCGTCTATCGACGATGTAAAGACCGCGTGTAAATTACAAGGTGTGCGTTTTGGTCTTAAGCGCTCTAAAGTTGAAAAACTGCTAGAAAAGGGTTTTGACGCAGCGCCCGGTGAAATATTTGAAGGCGACATCGCCTTTGGACTAGAGCCTAAACACGGCAAAAACGCCTACTTCAAACCGCTGGTAGAATTATTTTCAGATAAACTTCGCAAACCCGCTGAGAAAGAAGGCGGGAAAGTCGATTTACGCGATTTAGGCGATATTGAGACAGTAAAGCCAGGCCAAAAAATATATCAAAAAATCCCCCTAACCGACGGCAAGCCAGGTCGGAATATTCTTGGCGATGATTTGCCTCCCACTCCTGGTAAAGACGCTGAGTTAGAATTGTCGCAAGGTACCATTATCGATGAACGTGACCCTAATATTTTAGTCGCCAGTCGTGAGGGATTAGCCCGTGTGATAGATGAACGCATGGAAGTCGACAATGTTTACACCATCAGCGAGCTGACACCAAAACAAGGTCATATCAAGTTCAACGGTACCGTTATTATTAGTGGTGATGTGTCGCCAGAAATGCGTGTTGTTGCTACCGGCGACGTTGTAGTTGGTGGATTTGTCGAGTCTGCATCTATTCGTTGCCAAGGTGAAATTACTGTTATTGCTGGTGCGTCTGGTAAGTTACTAGAGCCAGAACAGCCAGGTCGCCAATACAACTGCTTATTAGAAGCTGGTAATCGCGTTAATATTGCCTTTGCAAACCAAATCGATATTCGTGCTAAGCGTGATGTGTTTGTACATAAACAATTATCGCACTGTAATGTGGTAGCTGCATCACTTCGAGTTGGCCAAGGCACTAAAGCAAATGGCAAGTTAATCGGTGGTAATATCGAAGTCAGTAAAGGTATTGAAGTTGGTCATTTGGGAGCGCCTGCGGGGGCAGATACTAGAATATCGATGAACCGCACTTATAAAGTCTTTAAACAAAAAGAAGATATGTTGTGGGAAAAAATTCATCCGCTTTCTGAAGAGCAAGACAAACTTAAAGACAAGCTGAAAATGCTTATGTCGAATGAACAAAAACAAGAACTGAAAATGAAAATTGCTAAGTTATCAAAACAAGTTAGCAAGTTAAGCTATCAGCGTAAGCGCATTATCCAACGGCGTCGTGATTATATGGATGTTATTGAAATCCATGTGAATCATACTTTATATAATGGCACGCTAGTTGAGTTTGGGGGTAAAAACCTTTCCAACGATCGTCAACGCGGCCCTTCAGTTATTCGCTTAAACGAGCAGGTGATAGAGATTGAACCTAAGTAAGAAATCTGGCAGCAAAGACAAAACGCCTTATTTCTTAATTGTTTTTAATCCAGTCCAAAATACCAAACGACAACAATTGTTAGCGCAGTTGATAACGGCATTAAAAGTAAAAAAGTTACAATATAGCCTGTATCCTACCGAAGCTAATTTGACGGCAAATCAGCACTATTTTAAACATCATCTAAATGAATTCAGCGACATTATTGTATTGGGCGGAGATGGCACATTCAACGTTGTTATCAACTGCGTGTTGCAAGATGGCCTTAATACTAATATTGCCATTGGGTTATTGCCTGCTGGCACAGGAAACGACTTTGCTAAACGTTGGTATGATGCCACGCAATACCCGAAAGGACTAAGTAACCCGCAATTAATCGATATTGTAATCGCAGACAAGACGAAAACATTATACATAGGTGAGTGTGCATTCAACGGTAACACGCGCTACTTTCATAATGTGCTAGGGGTTGGTTTTGATGCGGTTATAGCCAAACAACTCGTACATAAAAAGTCTATGTTCAAATCGTTGAGCTATTTGGTGGCCGCCGCACGCTATATTCCTTTTTATCGTGAGCCAGAGTCTGAGTTGTTGCTTAGCAGCAATGAAAGTAGCTCTTCAAACAATTACATAAACGTTAACACCTACAGGTATAAAAATTTAATAACCGCCTTCGCCAATAGCAAGTTTTTTGGCGGTGGTTTACCTATCGCACCAAGTGCAAATCCAATGGACGCAAATTTACATTTAATTAGAGTGCCGAAGTTAGCCTTGCATCGAAAGTTAGCATTATTAACTAAATTAACAATGGGCAAACATCTAGCCGAAAAAGAAGTGCATCACGAAATACTGACTAGTGATCATCAAGGTGAAATCATTAAGGATGGGCTTGAAATAGAAGCGGATGGTGAGTTTATTGGCGAGACGCCATGTTTGGTAAAACTCTCATCTCATACTCTTAAAATAAAAGCATGAGATGAAATTGTATAGACAACTTTTAAGCGGGTTGCTTAGAAGTTTACAACTAGCGTTACCGCTGTTTCTGTGTCTGTTTTGTCTAAACCAGGCGCAACGTCTGAGTTAGTGATTGTCTTGTAGCTAACTTTCATTTTCATCATGTCAGTAAGCGTTGCTTTAAGCGCTGTTTCAGTAATTGTACGCGTATTGAAATCGGCATATTCTAAGCTTACGTTTTGAATAAACGTTGCAGACTTAGATATTTTCCAATTGTACGCACCAGACGCACGACCAACAAAACCATCTTCAGTTTCGCCAGCTTGAGTTTCTGCTTTTGTATAACCAGGACCAACGTTGATGTCTAAGTGCATGTTGTCTTTTTCTAATGCACGGAAGCTATAACCAGCTGCAACAGTTGTGTATTTTTCGTAAGCGCCAAACTCATCGTTTGTGTAGCTACCAAATACGAATAGTGCAGACTTAGGACCTAACTTGTAGTCGCCTTGAGCAGAAATTGTGAATCTGTCATCGGTAGTTTCTGTTTCTTTTTGGCCGGCAGCGTTAACAATTTCATTGTCTTTTTTCAGAATGTCGAATGTGTATGTGTTTTTCCATTCTTCTAAATTTTGTATAACGGTAATATTACCAAAGAAAGAAGACGACTCAGTATTACCTGTGGTAATTAAAACACCGGCTTCTGCAGATACTTCTAACGGGTTTACTTCTTCGTTTGCAAACGCAGAAGGCGCTAAAATAGCCGCTGTTAAAAGGCTAAGTGGTAAAATCTTTGTCATTATAAATTCCTTGTCGTCTCGTTAAATATTCATTACTAGTGTTAATGAAGTCTCTGTAGATAACTTCGGTATATTACTTTCAACTTCAGTATTGTGTGTTGCCTTAAACCCAACCTTCATTTGCATAGAGCTGGTAAGTCGAGTGTTTAGCGATGTTTCAGAAATCGTTCGGGTGTTAAATCCGGCGGTTTCAATTGAAACGTTTTGCACAAATCGTGCGTAATCAGTGAAGTCCCACTTAAATGCGGCAGAACCACGAATGATTAAACCTTGTTCAGTTTCGCCTTCAGACGTTAAGCCTTTAGCATAACCTGGACCTATGTTTAGGTCTAAAACCATATCATCTTCATTTACAGCTCGGAAACTATAACCGGCTACTATGGTCGCATATTCAACGTATGCAGCAAATCGATCGTCGGTATAACTGTAAAAGCCGAACACCGCATCGGTGTCAGTTAACTCGTAGTCTGCTTGCAAATTAAAAATGTATTTTTCGGCACTGGTTTTAAAAACTTCTTTTTGCTGTTCGGCATCATACACGTCATCTTTTTTGTAAAGTGCGTTAAACGAGTATTGCATACGCCAGTTTTGCCATTCGTGGTTAGCATTAGCTTTTGCTAAAAACGACGTAGATTGAGTTGTACCAGACGTAATCAAAATACCTAACTCAGCAGACATATCCCATGTTTTATCTTTGAACATAGGTTCTAACTCAAAGTCATCATCATCGCGTAGTAAAGTTTTTGCATTTGTGAGTGCCGGAAAAAGAAGGGCACTAAAAAGAAAAATGCAGAGATAAGTTTTAACCATGAATCACCAAAATAAACCAGAGAGCTTGAGCGAGCGCATTGTAATTTAATTAGGCTAAATACTCTACCGTTTGAGGCACTTAGTTGTATATTTTTTATTCTTTTATTTAACGGGTTGTGATTATCGCGTCAATCAAGGAAAATGCGCGCTGTTTCTAGAGTGGATGCAGGCTCTGACTAACCTAAACCTGAAATTATTGGTGATTTAACAAACATGAACAAAGATTTTGACGTAGTAATAATTGGTGCTGGCGCCGCTGGATTAATGTGTGCCGCGCAAGCTGGTTACCGAGGGCGCCGTGTGCTGGTCATTGATCATGCCAAACAAGCAGGTAAAAAAATCTTAATTTCAGGCGGCGGTCGCTGTAATTTTACCAATATGGACGTTGAGCCAAATAACTACATCTGTAGTAATCCTCACTTTGTTAAATCCGCTTTATCTCGATATACACAGTGGGATTTTTTAGGTCTTATTGCCAAATATAATGTGGCTTACCATGAACGTGATTTTGGTCAGCTATTTTGTGATGACAGTGCTAAAGAAATTGTTCGAATATTAATGTCCGAATGTGACGCAGCCAATGTAACGGTGCGTTTAAGAACCGACATTAAACGTATAGAAAAAGTAGACTCAGGCTTTGTGGTTGAAACACCTTCGATGAACTATCAATGTGAAAGTGTGGTCATTGCCACAGGCGGCTTATCAATGCCCAAACTCGGTGCAACGCCTTTTGGTTATCAAGTGGCGGAGCAGTTTGGTTTGCCAGTATTTCCAACTAAAGCGGGCTTAGTGCCAGTAACTTTGCATCAACAAGATAAGGATGCACTGTCTGAATTATCCGGAGTGAGTTTGCCTGTGCGTATTGAATCTAACGACGGCACTACATTTGCGGCCGACATGTTGTTTACGCACAGAGGTTTATCGGGTCCAGTTGTTCTGCAAATTTCTAATTATTGGCTACCGGGTGAAGCGTTAAGTATCAATTTACTCCCTAATTTGGATGTGACGGCAAGCTTAGATGAACAAAAGCAGCAGCACCCAAATCAAAGCTTGAAAAATACCTTAGCAACCTGGTTACCAAAGCGTTTTGTTGAGGTACTTCTTGAGCAACAAAAGCTAACGGACAAACCATTAAAGCAATTGCAGCATAAAGAAATTGCACAAATCATCAATATGTTAGAAGCCTGGCAGATAAAACCAAATGGTACTGAAGGCTATCGTACTGCAGAAGTGACGTTAGGCGGAGTGGATACGAATACTATCTCATCAAAAACCATGATGTGTAAAACCGTTCCAAATCTTTATTTTGTTGGTGAAGTGTTAGACGTAAGTGGTTGGTTAGGTGGCTATAATTTCCAATGGGCTTGGGCTAGTGGCTGGGCAGCTGGACAAGATTGTTAAAAAAATGTGTAAAAAAACTTTTTAACTTTATCGTTGTTTATTCAAAATAATTACACATCGGCAACGTTAATTGGCATAATCAAATGTCTAAAAAATAAAAATCCAAACAAGGACGTAATATGAGTAATCTTAAAACAGGTCTATCTATTATTGCTGCTGCAATTGTAGCGACAGCGGTTGTGGGACCAAAAGTGGTTGGCTCTCAGTTTGAGTCAGTAATGCAGGCTCAAGTCGCCAAGTTAAATGAAACTCCAGGATACACGGCTGAAATCACCGAGTTTGAATCTTCTTGGTTTGCCTCAGACGCTAAAATTAGCATTAGCCTAGATTTAGACGCCTCTTCAGTAAACACCGATGTAAATGAAGAGCCGATGGAGCCGATTACGTCAATTATTGATGTAACTGCGCAACATGGACCGCTACTTTTTAATGATGTAGCAACATTCGGTTGGTTAACAATGACAGCCAGTGTTGATGGTCGTTCAATTTCTGAAAATATAACGACAGAAAATAACCAACCTTTATACCAAATTACCGATCATATGACTCTATTGGGCAATCATTCGTTTAACGATATGATGCCTGCGTTAGAATTCAACTGTGTTGGTTGTGAGCAACCTCTTAAAATCGTATACAAAGGATATGAAGGTGCAGGCCAAACCTCTAGTTCAGGTATTGTTTACCAAGGAAAAGGTTTAGCAACCGAGTTTTATGTCACAGAAGGTGAGTTAATGTTCGGTAACATGAATGTCGACTTCACTGGCGATGTATCAATGGAACAATTGTTTGCTATGGGCTTTTACGACTCAACAGCAAGAATGTTGATTGAAGATGTGACCTATACAAACGCCCTTACAGGCCAAAAAGTTGAACTTACTGGGTTAGCGTTAACGACAGATACACAACTTGACGAAAAAACTCAGTTAGCCAATATGTCGATAGGTTATGCCCTAGAAGCATTTAAAGATGGTCAATATGATGGTCAAGACTTTGATGTTGAGTTTGAGTTTACAAACATTGATAGCGAGTTCTTAAAGGCGTATGAAGGCTTCTTAAAACAAGCAAATGAACTGATCGACAGCGATCCAGAACAATATAACTCGCTGCAAGCTGAATTTATTGGTAAACACGTTCTTGCATTAGTCGAAGCAAATCCGCATGTAAATTTAACTAAATTAAATGGTACGTTTGCACAAGGCAGCTTTAATGGCCAGCTAGACTCGGAATTAGTTAATATTACGGCATTACCTGAGAATATTGCAGATCCTAAATTTTGGTTAACTCACGCTAAAGCCAATGGTGAGTTGCTTATTGATAAAGGACTAGCAAACTACTTTGCGCAACTGATGGTAGCCTCTCAGATTCGCCAAAATCCGCAAGCTCAAGGTATGCCAGAAGAGCAAATTCAAGAAATTGCACAAGCTCAATCAGGAACCGTAATTAACTCGTTAATTCAGCAAGGTTTCATTGTGGAATTAGAGAAACAATTCGTATCAAAAATTAGCTTACTTGATATGCAATTCATGATTAACGATCAGCAAATTCCTCTGCCTTATTAATTTTCCATAAAAGCTATAATGTCTAAAGCCTGAGCATATATGTTCAGGCTTTTTAGTTTTAGTCTGCAATTAATTGGGATTTTTATTACTTTTGATCCTAATCTAATGAAACATCGTTAGTTTTTACTATTCTTTTGTTATTGTTGTTCACTTAAGAGTTCGATATGGTCGAGCTTAATCATCCTTACGGACAGGAACTTATATGTCAGATTTAACACTCGCACTTGCATTAGTGGGAATCATTTCAATTGCTTGTCAGTTTTTTGCGCATAGAGTAAAGCTGCCCGCTATTTTGTTTTTGTTACTTGCCGGGATTTTTGTAGGCCCCGTTACAGGCACAATTAACGCCGATCAGCTTTTTGGTGACTTACTGTTCCCGGTTGTGTCGCTGTCGGTAGCTATTATTTTATTTGAAGGTGCCTTAACGCTAAAAATAGCCGACATTAGCGGGCATGGCGCTATGGTACGAAACCTATGTAGTGTTGGCGTACTAGTAACTTGGCTGGTGGTAACACCATTGGCCTATATTGGTTTAGACATATCGCTCGGCTTGGCGGCTTTATTTGCTGCAATTGTGACTGTTACAGGTCCTACCGTAATAGTGCCTATGTTAAGAACCGTACGACCAAAGGGAAATGTGGCTAATATTTTACGTTGGGAAGGCATTGTAATTGACCCAATAGGGGCGTTATTTGCGGTATTGGTGTTTGAGTTTTTAATGACTCAACAAGATGCTTTTACTCATACATTATGGGCATTTGGACAAACCGTATTGTCAGGATTGGCCTTTGGTACGGCAGCGGGTTATTTTTTAGGTCGAGCTATTCGCGGCAACTGGTTCCCACACTATTTACAAAATACGGCTGTGTTGACCATAGTACTGGGCGTATTTGCAATCTCTAATGCAATGGCTCATGAGTCTGGTTTATTAACGGTGACAGTTGCCGGTATGATTTTAGCCAACATGAAGAATGTTAACGTTGATGATATTTTAGAGTTTAAAGAAACGTTAAGCGTTCTGTTAATCTCAGGTTTGTTTATTTTATTGGCTAGTCGTATCGACTTTGCTGAGATTCAAGCGGTGGGCTTTGGTGCAATTGTTGTCATTATCGGCCTTATATTTATTGCTCGCCCGTTAAGCGTATTTATTTCGTCAATTGGTACTGGACTGCCATTAAAAGAACTTATGTTACTTAGCTGGATAGCGCCTCGAGGCATCGTTGCGGCCGCGGTATCCGCGCTATTCTCGTTAAAACTTGAAGAGCAAGGTTACGAGCAAGCTAGCGTTTTAGTGCCAGTGGTATTCTTAGTGATCATTGCCACGGTTGTTTTGCAAAGTTTAACTTCGACCAAAGTTGCAGAAATCCTAAAACTTCGTGAGCCTGAGCCAAATGGTTTCCTATTATTTGGTGCGAGTGACTTCTCTAGAGCGTTAGCGGCAGAACTTAAGAATAACAACATTGCGACAACCATTGCCGATCCAAACTGGGATGCAATTAAAAAAGCGCGTATGGAAAATGCTCGCACCTACTTTGGTAATCCTATTTCTGATCATGCATCTCGACGTTTGGATTTATCAGGAATTGGTAATTTACTAGTACTGTCACCTTATCGGCAGTTAAATCCTATGGTAATGACGCACTTTGAACATGAGTTTGGTCATGAAGCTACTATTTTAGGCTTAGCAACTAGTGACAATGCCAGTATGGAAAGCCATCAAATATCAGAAGGTTTTGCTAAAAAATTAACGTTATTTGGAGAGAGTGTCACGTATGGTTACCTTGCGAGTGCCATGAAAAAAGGGGCCGTCATTAAAACAACGAATATTAGCGAAGACTTTACTTTCCAAGACTATTTGAACAAGTACGATCGTGACTTAATTCCGTTGATCAGTATTAGTGAGAAACGTGTTGAAGTATTTAAGTCAGATAAAAAGACAGCACCAAAAGGTGGCTGGAAGATTGTGAGTTTAATTTTAAACCCATCTAAAGTTGCGTCGGATAAAAAGCTTGAAGCGGCAAAAGCTACAGGCAGTATCAAAGATGGCGCGTTACCGTCGGATCCTGAACCAGAAAAATAGTTACTAACGGTAATGGATAAGCTATAAAAAACGCCCTTTTAAGAAGGGCGTTTTACTTGTACTTTTATTAAAGTTCAGCGAGCTTACTATTATAAAACGTTAATAGTTACGTTAACGTTGCCACGAGTCGCATTAGAATATGGGCAAACCTGGTGCGCTTTTTCTACTAAAGCTTTTGCTTCATCTTTATCCATATCGCCTAACGACACATTTAGCTCTGCTTCAATACCAAAACCGTGTTCAATTGGACCAATAGAAACACTGGCATTAATAAAAGTATCCTCAGGCAGTGATTTTTTGTCGCCGGCGGCAACCGCCTTTAGGGCGCCAATAAAACAGGCCGAATAACCCGCGGCAAATAGCTGCTCTGGGTTAGTACCGTCACCGTCATTGCCACCAAGTGCTCTTGGTGCGCTTAAAGATAGTTCTAATTTACCGTCATCAGATTTTGCAGTACCACCATCACGGCCACCAGTAGTGTGAGTGTGGGCTGTATATAATACTTTTTGTAAGTCGCTCATAAAATCTCCTTGATTACTTAATACCTTACTGTAGCAACTTACGGAGATTCTGCGTGATTAGATCTTTTAAATTATTTATCAGAGCAAAGAAACACTTGCGAAGGATCAACTAAAAAACGACTTCCTAAAGCTTCGCGACCCAGCAACATTAGATAGCTCATGTCAGAACGGTCCGTTAAGGTGATTTCAATGTCAAATGTTAATCCACCAATTACCATCGGAGTTTTAATCACATAACGTTGTTCTGACGTGCCATTAGACGATTTGATTCGCCTAATGTCATGTATCTCGGCTTTACAGGATACGATTTTACTAACGTTATGAATATCAGGGTGAATATCAAACTGTACTGCTCGTTTACCATCTAGCTTGCATTTGACAATATTATCAACATGCAAAGATGATGTTTTGGCGCCAGTATCAACACGAACTTCGAGCTCAGAAATTGTGAGCTCTGGTAATTCAACTACTTCTAAATTTCCAACAATTAGTTTATCAGTCATGCTTTTATCTCTATTGCTGTTCTAAGCCACCAGACAACTCTGGCAATAATTGTTCTTGAACGTTTTCAATATGTTCAACAATGTCATCATCTTCTTCAGTAAAAAAGGCAATGTGGAACATAGCTTCACCTTCTTGCACCAAAGGAATATTTTGTTGACCAATAATGATGCCATTCTTTTCGGCAATCACTTTGTTAATAACGTTACCGTAAGGACTACCAATCTCAGCCAATACATCGCCTTTTTCAACCTTGTCACCTAATGACACTCGAGTATTAAAAATACCACTGGCATTAGCTCGGTACCACTTGCTGTTTTTGGCAACGGCACAAGATACCGGTTTGTGTTTGTTTTTACGTAACATACCAAAGTGTCGAAGGATATTTTTAACACCTTTGACACCGGCACGAATAGAAAACTCATCAAAACGCAATGCTTCACCAGCTTCGTACAACAAGATCTTAGTTTTTGTATGGCTGGCCGCTTCTCGCAGTGAGCCTTCTAGTATCTCAGCGTTTAATACTACCGGCACACCAAACAACTGTGCTAACTCACTCGTTTCTTGGTCTTCTAAGTTAGCGCGAATTTGTGGCAAGTTAGATCTATGTATCGCGCCTGTATGCAAGTCGATACCATAATCACATTTACTAACAATTTCGGTCAAAAACTTGTTTGCAACACGAGATGCTAATGAGCCTTTGGCTGAGCCAGGGAAGCTACGGTTTAAATCACGCCTGTCAGGCATATAACGGCTTTGGTTTACCACACCGTAAACGTTAACAATTGGCACCGCGATTAAGGTGCCACGTAATATCTTAAATTTAGGATTTGAAATTACACGACGGATAATTTCTATGCCGTTGAGTTCATCACCATGGATAGCGGCACTAACAAATACAGTCGGTCCTGGTTTTTTTGCACGAAACACATGAATCGGCAAGGAAACATCGGAGTCTGTGTACAGTTTAGCAACGGGTAATTCTAACTTAACATTTGTGCCAGGAAGAATTTCATTACCATCGATAATCAACGAGCTTTGCGCCATTAACCTTTACCTTTAGTACGGTTGTTGTTTGGTTTTGCATTCTTTTCAATAAACTCAAACACCATTTTCGCAACATCTTTACCTGTTGCCGTTTCAATACCTTCAAGACCTGGCGAAGAGTTTACTTCCATCACCATAGGTCCACTTGCCGATTGTAATAAATCAACACCACAGAAGTTTAAGCCCATCGCTTTTGCTGCGTTTACTGCTGTTTCACGTTCAGCTTTTGATAATTTAACCAGAGTTGCGCTACCACCACGGTGTAGGTTAGAACGGAATTCACCTTCTGCACCTTGACGCTTCATCGCTGCAACCACTTTGCCGCCAATCACTAAACAACGAATGTCCGCACCGCCCGCTTCTTTAACAAACTCTTGTACTAAAATGTTTGCTTCTAGGCCCATGAACGCTTCGATAATTGCTTCAGCTGCCTTGTTAGTATCTGCTAGTACTACGCCAATTCCCTGCGTACCTTCAAGTAACTTAATAACGAGAGGCGCGCCACCAACATTTTTAATTAAATCTTTAATTTTATCAGGGCGACTCGCAAAACCAGTACGAGGTAGGCCAATGCCTTTACGCGACAATAATTGTAACGAGCGTAATTTATCGCGTGAACGACTAATCGCTACCGACTCATTCACAGAGAAAGTACCCGTCATTTCAAACTGTCGAACTACCGCAGTTCCGTAAAAAGTGACCGACGCACCAATACGCGGAATAACAGCATCGTATTTAGGTAAGTCTTTACCGTGATAACGCACTGTCGGTCGGCTTGAAGTGATGTCCATATAACAATGAAGCGTGTCGATAATATCAACTTCGTGACCTAGTGCTTCACCCGCTTCTTTTAAGCGACGTGTAGAGTACAGGTTTTCATTACGGGACAAGATGGCGATTTTCATTAGTAGCCTTAATAAATTAATTTTTAAAGAAAAAGTGTCTGAGCGTCATCGCTCGGGTATCCCACAAGACTAGAACAAAAACCCAGGAAATTAGAACCTTTTTTTCAGTTTTGATGAAAATAATTTATAGAGTAATGGATAAAAAAAAGCCCCTCACATACTATAATGATTCAAGATTACATATTTCAGTATTTCTAAGGGAATATTAGGTACTGAAGGGTCTCAATTCACAAGGAGTCGACATTGATATATCGAGTAGTAATTCTATTGGCTGTACTTGCCCTTTGGACAACGTCGGCTATTGCCTCTGAAGCCATGGAAATCAAGGCTGAGCCTTATGTCAAAACCAATACTAGAGTTGGTCAATTAGCGTTTTTTAAGACCTATCAACAGTCGTTTAAGTCAGCGGGTAACGTCATTGAATTATCGTTAGAAGAGGGTCAAACCTTTAAAAAAGGCGATGTATTAGCAAAAGTCGACACCGACGATCTGTCATCTGAATTAAACCAACTAATTGCAGAAAAGGCATTCGTTAATAAAGAGATTGAACGACTCAAAAAACTTAAAAAAGTGAATGCCGTTTCTCAAAGCGATGTCGACCGACAGAAGTCTCGCTCCTCACAACTTAGAGCACAAATCATTCGTACACGAGAGTTTCTCGATGCTGCACTAATTGTTGCGCCGTTTGATGGTGTAGTAATTAGTCGTTATATCGATGCCGGTGAATTTGTTAACGCCGGTCAAGCCGTCATTTCAATCGCGCCGGTTGCAGATAACTTAGTGGTTGAAGTAGCAGTACAAGATCAATTGTTGATGCATTTGGCCGTTGGTCAAAAAATTATGTTAGAAAATCGTAGCAGCGACGCAAAGCTTTTAGGCGAAGTTAAAACCGTACCGCAAATGCCAGAAGCTAATACAGGCCTATTTGTTGTAAAAATTATGATCACTGATACTGAGAATACGCGAGTTGGCTCGCTATACAATGTCACCTTAACGCAGTCAATGAACATGGTTTACCCGATCCCTGCCGATTATGTACAACTAGACTTTAATCAAACGGCTATCTTAATGCTCAACAACGATGGCAAAAAAGCGACACCAAAGCGTTTGAAAGTCATCGACCATAATTCAGAGTATGTTTACGTTAAAGCAGACTCTCAATCGTCAATCAATATCGTAAAAATGGATTAATGCATCTATGTTGCACTCGGTAAACCAATACCTGTCAAAAAATATTCGCTTGTTAGGTTTGTTGCTAGCGATGGTTTTTTTGCTCGGGGGCAACTCGTTATTAACCATGCCAAAGGCGGAAGATCCGCAGTTTTTGTTACCGATAAATGTTGTCGAAGTCATTGTCCCTGGCATGTCGCCGTTACTTTTGGAAACTCAGGTAATTGAACCAATAGAGCGATCACTTGGGCTGGTTGAAAACATAAAAACGATAGAATCAAGAGCGCGTCATGGCTCTGTGAATATGATTATAAAGTTTATTCACGGAACTAACCCAGAAGATGGTTTCGACGAAATTGTTCGTGCGGTTACACGAATAAGAGGAGAGCTACCGGATGATGTGCAGAATGTCATCTTCTTTAAAGCGTCCCCAACCACAGTTAATGTTTTACAGTTAGCTATTTCGCATCCTGACAATGATTGGCAAACCATTCAACGCGGTGCCAATAAACTAAAAAACCTATTGCAAGCGTTACCAAATATCCAACAGTCCGAAGTATGGGGCTTGCCTCAGTTAGTCGTTGCGGTAGATGTTGATCCTGCAAAACTGATTCGCTATAAAGTTAATATTCAAGAAGTAATGGCGGCAGTCGCGGAAAGAGGTCAATCAACACACGCAGGATATATCGATGATAAACAAGTTAGGTTTACGATAAACTTGTCCGGTGAGTATAAAGATATATCGCAACTGCAAAATACAGTGATCAAAATGCACGACTCAGCGCAAATTACCCTCGCTGATGTAGCAAGTGTAAAAATAGACTTTAATAACCCTGACAACTTAGCGTTTGTAGCCGATAAACCAGTTGTTTTTGTCACCGCTCAACAGCGTATGGGCGCCAACATTTATGAACTTGGTGGACAAGTCGAGCAGGTGCTTGCCGAATTTTCTACATCTCATCCAGACTTACAAACTCAAACTATATTTGCTCAAGAAGATAGTGTTCATTATCGAATTAACGGCTTTTTAAGAGATCTCGCGAGTGGCCTTTTATTAATTTTAGTTTGCCTGTTTTTCTTTATGGGCTTCAAACAGTCGTTTTGGGTATCTTTGGCGTTACCAATTACTATTTTTGCAACGCTAACGATTATGAACTTGATGGGGTTTGTATTGCAGCAAATGACCATCGCCGGACTTATCGTGGCCTTAGGACTATTAGTAGATAACTCTTTAGTAGTCGTCGAACAATTTGTGAAGGTACAAGATAAGGTGTCGAGTCGAATTGAGGCAATTAAACAGGTGATTAGTGATGTTGGTTTGCCATTAATGTCCGGCACGTTAACTACGGTATTTGCGTTTTTACCGTTATTGCTATTACAAAGTGACACCGGCGACTTTATGAGAGCCTTGCCTGTATCTGTCTCTATTTCATTACTGGTGTCGTTAGTCGTTGCTCTTATTGTTTTACCGGTATTAATGAGTGTGTTTGGTGTTTCAAAGGAGTCGAGTTGGACACTGTCGTACAAGTTAAATAAGTTTGCCGAGGGTTGGTTCTCTAAACTGTTAAATAAGCTGTTAGTGAGACCTATCTTGGTGCTTTTGGTATTTGCAGTTGGGTTATTTGCTTGTATTAGCTTAATGTCGAAAGTGGGCGTAAGTCTATTTCCAAAAGCAGAGAAAAGCATGCTGGTGGTTAATTTAGAAACGCCGGTACAGTCCTCACTTGCCTTTACTCAAGAGTCTGCGTTAAAGCTAAGCGAAGAGTTACAAAAGTTAAAATATGTAAAAAATGTGGTGACAACCGTCGGTGCCACAAGTCCACGCATATACTACAACCATACGTCAGATCGTGGGCGTGCCAATTATGCACAGTTAATGGTGATAGCTGACAATTACGAAAAAGATAAAATTCAAAGCATGATTAATACGATACGAACTAAATATGCGAATTCTAGTTTAGGGAAAATCAACGTCTTTGAATTTCAACAAGGTCCAGTAACCGACAGGCCTATTACGTTTAGAATATTAGGTGACGATTTAGATCAGCTTGCTAATCGGGCCGCAGAATTACAGGCCTACATCGAAAGCCTTGAACATACTTTTGATGTGCGCAACATCACGGCAGAGTCTGGTTTTGCTTACGATATAAAAATAGACGAAATTAAAGCAAAGCAGCGCAATGTCGATCTTGCTTCGGCGGAGCAACAAGTGAGTTTAATGATTGATGGCGAGTTTGCAGCAGAAATTAACGACCGTTTTGGTCAGGCCTATCCAATTTTAATTCGTAGTCAGCAAGAATCGGTAGACGCGTTAGAGTCACTGTATATCAAAAATAATGCCGGTCTTGATATTCCTTTATCAGCGATTGCATCGATACAAGCCACACGTTTAAAACCGGCGTTTTATCATTATCAACGTATTAGAATGGCTCGCGTTTCTGCCGATGTGGTTCAGCCTGGCAATGTGGCTGAAATCACAGCAAAAATTGAAGACTACTTGCAAAGCTTGTCGTGGCATAACGGCTTAAGCTATAAGGTTGGTGGCGAAGAAGAGGCACGAAAAGAGAGTTTTGGTGGGTTATCACAAATACTCATCGTGGTAGTGGTAAGTATTTTTGTGCTGCTATTTATTCAGTTTAATAGTTTTGCACAGCCATTAGTTATTATAAGTCTGTTACCCATTGCCTTTGCCGGATCGGTATTTGGTATGTTCATAACTAGCTTAAGTTTTTCCATGATGGCGTTTATTGGTTTAATTAGCTTGATTGGTATCATGGTGAACGATGCAATTATTGTGGTGGATGGTTTTAATCGAGGCCGTTATCGTTTTAACTCAGCGAAAGAAGCGATGGTCGCGTCGGTAGCGAGTCGATTCACGCCAGTCATTCTTACCTCATTAACGACAGTGGTAGGTTTGTTACCATTAACACTCTATGGTGGTGATTTATGGCAACCTATGGGTACCGTAATAATTACAGGGTTAGCATTTACTACCTTAGCGTCGTTAATTTGGGTGCCGGCCCTAACGCTTATTTTAACTAGGCGTAAATAATAGCAGTAATAATAAATCTTAAAGTTTGATAATTTTAATTGCTTAGCCACAAATTCGTTAAAGGCTAGAGCGAGTATGTTAAGCTTTCGCACATAAACATAGAAAGTTACTTTGATGGAGAAATTAAGTAATGTACGAGGAGTTTTTTGGGTTAACACGCAAGCCATTTCAGTTGACCCCAGATCCTGAGATCTTTTTTGCTAGTACAGGTCATCAAAAGGCGCTGTCCTATTTACAATATGGCCTTACTCAAAGCGAAGGTTTTATTGTTATTACAGGCAATGTAGGCACAGGTAAAACAACAATCGCCAATCACTTAATTTCACAGTTAGAAGAAGAAAATATTGTCGCTCGACAGCTAGTTACGCCTAACTTATCTCCAGACGATTTAATAATATCTATAACCAAGTTATTTAGGCTACACCCAGAGGGCGATACTAAAGCCGCTCATATTGCTGAGTTAACTGACTATATGCGTCGTTTGAGTGCGATGGGACGCAGAATGTTGCTTATCATAGATGAAGCCCAAAACTTACCGGTTGAGTCTATTGAAGAGCTGAGAATGTTATCGAATATTCAGGTTGATGGTAAGTCGATTATCCAAAGCTTTTTACTCGGTCAAACGGAACTAGAAGGTGTACTGAGTGCACCAATCATGGAGCAGTTTAGGCAACGAGTCATCGCATCTGCAAGCCTAAACCCACTCGGTGAGTTAGAACTATATAATTATATAAACTTCCGCATGAATAAGGCTGGTTGGCAAGGGGAGCCTTTGTTTTCGCAAGAGGCTGTGTCTTTAGTACATAAATTCACAGACGGAATCCCTCGTAAAATCAATACCTTTTTAGATCGCGTTCTGTTATTCACCTTTATGGAAGAAAAACATACCATAGATGTTGATGTTATTAATGACGTGATCAAAGAGGTTTCAAGTGAGCTTAATCATCAGGTAGATGACGTCCAAACTATTCGACATTCTGGTATACCAGCGACGGCTTCTAATCCAAATGCTGGTGGTAATAAAACTGATTTATCAGGCAGAGATAAAGACTTTATGCCATCGGAGTCTGAGCTTGCAGATCTTAACTCTGCATTAATGGGCAGTGGACTAAATACCGAAAAAATTGAAACGCTACTAGAGTCTATTTTAATGATGAGTCGTCGTTCTTTATTGGTACAAAGTCAGATTCTAAAAGAGCTAAAAATTCAAAATGAATCAAGCGCAAACTCAGCTGACACTAGTACTGACAATAAAACTTAACTAGCTAGCTGATGTTAGAAAACCGATAATTTGACATTTACGCACAAATTCCCATGTTAAAAATATTTGACATGAAAAATCTTTAGCCCTATATTTGACCCATTATCAATGTTAAGTATTTTTAACATAACTATTAGGCCAAACTAAGGAAAAGTCATGTCATTTCACGAGAAATCAGCTTGGGTAATGTTAATTGCATTATCTATAACAACAGCACTATATATTTCTAGCTTACTTGGGTTATCAAGTGTTGCTGGTCATCTTATAGAACCTTCATTACCTATGTTAATTGCGTACACAATTGTACTCGTGGTGATATCGGTAGTGGGACAAATCGTTATTGCCATTTTGGCGCCTAAAGACGCTAATTCTGCATTAGATGAACGAGATCAAGGTATTCTTGTTAAGGCAAGTCATTGGTCTAGCTTTATTCTGGGCTTTGGTGTGGTGTCAGGTTTGATTCATTATCTAGTATTAGCCGACGGTGGCCTGTTGTTTTATATCGTATTTGGTAGTTTAGTATTTAGCCAAATAACTGAATATATCGCGCAAATCGTCTTATATCGAAGAGGGTTTTAAGTGTGGCTAAATTAATTCCTATCGCTAATACGGTAAAAGAATTAAGAGAGCGCCATGGCAATATGACTCAAGGACAATTGGGTGACTTAGTGGGTGTTACTCGCCAAACGGTTGCAGCAATTGAACAGCGTCGATATTCACCATCATTAGAAACGGCGTTTCGAATCGCTAGAGAGTTTAATGTTGGTTTGGACGATCTATTTACCTGGCAGGGCGACTAGTAACCAGGGCGACTGATCATAAAGTGCGATTCATGCATTAGGCATTCAACGTTATTAAAATATGAGTAGATAAAGCCAGAATTAATCTGGCTTTATGTCTTTTAAATTGTACTTATCAATCAAAGAATAAAGGGTTGGGCGTGTTACTCCAAGCAGTTCAGCCGTGCGTGAAATATTATGCTTTGCCTGTGCAAATGCGGTTCTTATAGCCTGGCTTTCGGCGTTTTCTCTTACCGCTTTTAAATTCAGCTCGGTCACTTCATTGTCACTTGAAGCAACATTATAAAAACCTAAATCTTCAGCGGTAATTAAATTAGCATCAGAAATAATTACTGCTGACTTTAATTTGTTTTGTAGCTCACGAATATTACCCGACCAATTATGGTTCATCATGGCTTGAATGGCATCTTCCGAGAAACCTCGTACATTCTGCGAAAACTCTTTATTAAAAATATTTAGAAAGTGCTTTGCTAATACAACAACATCACCACTTCGATCGCGTAACGGTGGAATTTCTATCGTGACTTCACCGACACGATAATATAAGTCTTCACGAAACTCTTCACGCTTTGACATATCTGGTAAATCACGATGTGTCGCGCAAATAACCCGAACATTAACGGAAATTTCACTACGCCCGCCAACACGTTCGATTACACGCTCTTGTAAAAAACGTAACATCTTGGCTTGTAAATTTAATGGCATATCGCCAATTTCATCTAAAAATAAAGTGCCACCGTTCGCAAACTCGACTTTACCTTTGGTGGTTTTAGCGGCGCCGGTAAATGCACCTTTTTCGTAACCAAAAAGCTCACTTTCTAACAAATTATCTGGAATAGACGCGCAGTTAATTGCAACAAACGGCCCTTTGTTTCTCGGACTAGCATCATGAATGGCGCGTGCGAATACTTCTTTACCTGTACCACTTTCGCCAAGCAATAAGGTAGTGATGTCTGCTTTCGCAATTCGCTCTGCTAAACGACATGCCTTTTGAATATCAGGGCTATTTCCAATAATACCACCGAACGGATTTTGGCCATGTTGCAACGAGCGATGTTCGGCTTCTAATTTAGCAAGGTGGAAAGCGCGACCAACAATAATCGACAGCGTCTCCATATCAATAGGTTTCTGATAAAAATCGTAAGCTCCTAGCTCAATCGCTTTTAATGCATTGGCTTTGTCAGAGTTGCCAGTAACAACAATAACTTTGGTATTCGGCGCGAGTGACATTATTTCAGCAAGAATAGCTAAGCCTTCAGAAGCATTGGCCGGGTCAGGTGGCAAGCCCAAATCTAACGTAACAACTTTTGGCTCATGGCGGCGTAATTGAGAAATAGCTTTTTGACGGTCCTCGGCAAAAATCAATTCATAATCAGATAAGCCCCATTTAAGTTGCTTTTGAATACCTAAGTCGTCTTCAACAATTAATAACTTGTCCATTAGTCTTCCCTTGTCGTCAGAGGTAAGCACATCACAAAAGTGGTGCCAATTCCCAAATCACTATTTACCGTTAATATGCCACCACTTTCTGCAGCAAAGGTTTTTGCTTCGTATACACCAACGCCCATGCCTGCATTTCCTTTTGTGGTTTCAAATGGCTTGAATAGTTGATTATCAATGAAATCTTGGCTCATTCCAATGCCTGTATCGGAAATAATAATCTTAATATCTTGCTTATGGCTGTCCAATGTAAGCTTCACCAGAACAGATCCGTTTTCGTCTGTTGCTTGTTGGGCATTGTCGATGAGATGGCCGATAACGGAACTAAACCTGTCTTTATCAAGTGCAATTGATAGCTCGTTTGGGTGTGCAACAAATAACGGCTTAGGTTTAGCATTTTGAAATTGTTCAACAACTTCCGATAACGTCCGATTAACCTCTATCAGGGCCTCCGAGCTTCTTTGTTGCTGTTTGTCCTTCAGCTGCGTTAGCATTTTATCCATGCGAACCTTAGTGTGCTCGAGCGTTTCAAAGGTATCATCTATAAATTCTGGGTTATCTCTAAACTTCTTGCTGTTACTAACAATCATACCGATTTGAGCGATAACGTTTTTAAGGTCATGTACAACAAACGCTGACATTCTATTAAAAGCAGCAAATTTTGCGTTCTCTTCTAGCCGTTCTTTTGCTTCACCTGATCGAATAAAGCTACTTACCTGTGACGATACTGCGGTTAGATAGTCTCGTATTTCCCAGTTAATTTTAATTCGGTCGGCATTTTTACTGGATAATAAAAAGCAGCCATGTAGTTCTTTATTAATAAAGATTGGCAAGACTATTTCTATGCCGTCGGCCATTAACGCCTCGACTTTGCAGTCACTAAAATGAGTTTTATATTCTTCTCGGTCAAAATCTGGCAAGTCTAAAATCCAGTGACTTTTATCTAGCTTTGGAATGAGGCAATGTAATTCAAGCATGCCTTTGTGTGACAGTCCAAAAACATCGGGCGTGGTTAATTCTAAGTGTTCATGTCTACGCACGATATAAGCACCGGTAGAATAATGTAGCGAGCCACAAACCCCTTTAAGGCTAGTAACGTAAAAGTCTTTATCGCCTTCCGCTTCATTTAGGGTATTTGTTAACTTTAACCACTCTTCGCGATAGTCAAACTGATTTGCGTAAAAATGCTTTTGAATATAAGTGCGGAAATATTTGCGAAGTGACTCTGAAATAAAGATATAAGCCAAAGCAACTAAAGCTCCAGCAATAAATACCGTTTGTATTACTCCTGACCAAGAAGCCCCAATTTGCTGAATAATGTAGCCCGTCAACGCCATGATCAACAGATAAATACCTGAAAACAGCAAGAGAGAACTGTTTAATACAACATCTCTAGAGATAAATACGCGTAAATTCCATGCCGAAACTCGTTTCATGCTCAGCAATAGGAAAGGCGTTAACATCGCATATATATAGGGTCTCGAAGCTAAGTAATTAATATCAACATTACTTAATAACAAGGCATTCGACATCATCACTAAGTGAAAAATGTTTACCATTGCCAAGCCCAATACCAAAGGCTTATAAGCCCATTTATTGTCACCTGCACTACGATAAATTTGTTCAATAAGAATAAGCTGAATGATGCTACCAAGCAGGCTCGCGCCAATAATAATTTGCAGTTCTAAAGCGGGACTTAAAAGTGGAGAAAATATCGCCATATTAAATATGACAACTAGAAAGCCAATAGTTAGTACAAACTTACCTCTAATAAAACTGCTAATCTTTTCGTGCTGCGAGTCTAATATTGCCAGTAACAAAAGCGTCCACATTGCAATTTGAAAAGATTCTAGCAATGGTGATATGAAAAACGGTGAACTTGATACAGAAGCGCCTAGCGCATAACCAATCACCCAAATAACCATGGTTATATAGGTAAGTAAAAATATTGAACGAACCGGACCTTTTGCTCGACTACCAAATAAAAGCGCAGCATTGGTTAAATATCCAAGCAAACATAAAGTTAGGCCGATAAAATATGCGATTTCCACAACTAGTTCCTGTTTTAATTATTATGCTAGTTACTGACTACTGACTACTGACTACTGACTACTGACTACTGAGGCACTTGTTTAAGCAACTCATGTATTTCTGAAACAGGAATCGCATAACTAATACCACTAGGATCTGATAATACACTCTCACGGGTCTTTTTCACTAGCACACTATTAATAATGGCGATGACCTTTCCAGATTTAACCTCAACAACCGGGCTACCGCTATTGCCAGGGTACGCTGTAACATCAAGTTGATATACAAAAAGTGGGTCGCGAAGCCTTTTAATCATTTCAATTGATAACTGACTGGCATTTTGTTGAGGAATCGCTTGAGGCACAAAGGCTGACACATAACCAATATTAATTGCTTTAAACAAACCCAATACCGAACCAATTGGCAAACCGGCCATCATAATTTGGCTGCCAGCCGGCGCGTTATATTTAGCACCGCTTAATTGCATTGCGGGTAGAGGTGCATCTATTTTAATAATCGCAACATCGGCACGTTCGTCCTGTGCAATCAACGTCGCGTTATAAAAGCGAGCTTTAGTACTCTCACCAACATGCACCGAAATCTGCGCTTTATCCGCCAAGTATTCATCACCATTAACCACATGATGATTAGTCGCAATGATGCTACTCGTAGCGTTTGAGCTAACAACAAAGCCTGTACCGCGTAATTGATATCGTGGTGCACTTAACGGGTTATAAACACCGACACCAACAACCGATTGCTTAGTTGCGTTGGCCAATTCAATGAGCTTGTTTGGCTCGTGGGCTTGTGCATTAGACACTAAAAAAGGAGTAAATATCACACATAGCAATGCATACAATGCAACGACTGATCTAGAACCGCAAAACTGATTAACCAAGCCTGTCATTTTGTTTATCCTTTGATTTATCTTCTAAATAGCGTTCTTTAAAGTTATATATAAACTTTCGACATAAGTGCGGTATTAAAATATGTATTGGCATTTTAATGAGGTGGCTTCGCATATATAGCCAAAATAATGCAAAGCGTTGTCTAATACCATCTTGCTCTACAGTGTCGGCGCTAAATACAAAGTGATAAGACGGCAAGGTAACTTGCGCAGTAATAAAGCGTCGATTAATGAGCTGTTCTACAGAATCGAAACCCTTTTTATCGCCAATATTTAGTAATACAAAGTATAACGCCAACTCAATATAAGTCTCTAGTCCTAACGCCCTAGCTCTGTCTAACAACCGGCTAGATGCATTGGCGTCGCTTATTTCGTTATATAAAATAATTAAGTCTGTAATGTCTCGAATAGCGTGAGGAAACTCACCTTCAGTAAACAAGTGAGTTGCGCTATGAATAAACCTATCGATCTCGTCTAGAGTTTGCATTTTTAACTGTGGTAACAATACCGCGTTTAACCGATTTGCATTGAAGTGCTTTTTGTTCGTCAAAGGCAAGATGTTGTGATGTAAATCTATCGTAGTGAACCTTTTGTTGTGCACTAAAGGTTGAATTTCATGCATCCACTCTCGAAAATAACGTTTGTCATAATCAGTTTCTTTATTATGAAAATAACCCAACGTCATCAAGGCTATTTCTGCTTCCCGCAATTGGGCCTTGTCGACAAGAATATCGATATCGTTAAAAATTCGGCCATTGCTAGTATCTGATGATAGCGCAATATAAGCCGCGCCTTTTAAAACAGTAGAAGGGATGTTTCGCTCAGACAAGCAAGTGGCTATTTCGTTAAGCTCTCTGTTAATGTTAACTTTTTGTTGAGCGACAAACTTATTGGAATTAGCGAAGTGAATCTTTACTTTATTTGGTACAAATTCTTCACAATGATGCACTTGAATTCGCCACCATAATCGCCCAAGCATATTTTGATCTCGACCATGAGTGACAACTTTACTCCACTCATCTAGCGTTAAATGCTCGATCTTTGCGGGGTTATTATATATTGAGATTAAAAGATTACTCATGATTGCAAACTCTCAAACCAGTCTATGGCAGCTGAATTATCACTATATTGCAAAGAGTAGCCTTGAATGCCATCAACAAAGTTAGTCAATGTATTAAAACCTGATAAACCTAAAATATTATAATTAAATGAGTTTTCAATAACCGAAAAAAACACCTTATCTTGACTCATGGCTTCTGAGTAAATATCGGTATTCACGACATATTTTGGAAAAATAACATGGGTGGCTTTGGACTTGATGTTAATGTTTTGCAACGCACTATCTGGCGCTTTAAATAGGCATACATCACCTTTGTGCGTATCACGAACAATATCTGAATGGATAGCATTAGGGAAAGCATTTTGCACTACATCTATAGATTGGTTTTTTAGGTTAATTGGCCTAGCTAGAGGTTGTATTAAGCCCGAATCGGTATCTATTAAGGTTAATTCATCAGAAAGCAACCGCCATCCAGAGTACACCAACAAAGCGGTTAAGGTACTTTTACCTGAACCAGGCGGAGCTGGCATTACGATACAAACTCCCTCTTTTTCAATAACTGCAGCGTGAACAATTAAATATTGGTGGCTATGGGAAGAAATACACCAGTTTAATCCCCACTCAAACATGGGAAAAGCCTGTGAGGCACCAATAGGTGTAAAAGGTTCGTTATCGCCTAGCGAAAAAATGCATTGTTTTCTTACGAAGCGTCTAATAAAAGACTTGGAGGTTCGTAACCTAATTTCAAAATCAACAAAACTATTGTCGGGAAGAGCAGTAAATTCGGAGTAAATTTTTGAGATTTCTTGATAAACAACATCAAAGTCACTATCAACAGACACAGAAAAAGGACCGACATCAAACTTGAGAATATTTCCTTTTTTCAACTGTGATTGGGGTAATTCCTTTATCTTCAACGACTAGCTCTCTATCAGTGCTCTCTTTTGTAACGAGTCTACCGTATTATTAACAGCCGACAAAGCTTCATCTTCAGTACAACCGTAGTCTTTTATAATAGTTGCAGCTAAGGCTTGCTTATCTGGTGCGCCGGAACTTAATAGGGTAAAAAAGTCTTGGTTATCTAAGGGAACAAAGAGGGTTTCAGAATGCGTGGTGTGGTAGATATAAGTACCGTGACCCTCATGAGTGCGGGTCACAATACCAGGATAAAACTTTAACAAACCGTATCAGCTTCCCAACTCATATCTTCCTGACCTTCATGAATCAGGTTAGTTAAGATTAGCTTAGCATCAGTATACGACACTCGGCCTTGTTCGTAGTCTCTACAGAAGTTACGGATCTCTTCTTGTGTGTAAGGGTAACCGCTTGCGCCATACAATGGATCAGCATTTAGATAGGCTGTTAGCATGAAGCGGTCGACCTGGGTGACTGAATGACCATTGATATTGGCTGTTTCGCCGCCTTTAGTCCAGTTGCTAGGTGAAAGAACATCTCTAACTTGGGCTGCCAATAACGACCCCGGGAAAATACCACCAATACCACCATAAAACTTGTCGTAGTAAAAGTCTGGTAATTTGCTACCGCCTTTTGATGTTTGGCATTCGTTGTCATTGCTTGTCACGCGAGCTGATGAACTCGAACGTTTAGGGCCTTTATTTTTGTCATTTTTGTGCTCATGGAAATAGCCAGGGCTAAAACCGTTAAAACGCGTGATTCTGGAAGTAGAGGACATTCCCGCAGATTGGTGACTAGAGTTCGCATTTCCAGTCGCCCACACAGGTGCGGCCGCGATTGCCGTTATTACTGGGGCAACCTTTGCACTTTTGATCAGGAGCTGTCGTCTAGAGGCTTTTAATGCGCCCTTAACGTCGTTTTTTTGATTTTCCATGTTTCTTACCACCAGAATTTATTACAGAGCTTTGTTTAATTATAAACAGACAAGCCGAAATTATAAACATAATTGTGCAATTTATAGGCCGTGTTTTAACTTGTTGATTTTGTTTGTTTTTTATTCCTGCTTAGAAGCTATTGTTAAATATCCTGACAGTAAATAAAATGCCAACTTTTGCGCTAGGATATTTACCTAAGTAAAGCGGGTTTATTAAATACAAATATGCGCGTAATTTGTAATTAAGGTTTTGAAATCTATTTAACTTATTTTAAAGGCAAAATATGAGGAATAAGCTTTACTAATTTATAACGCACAGAACATCATTAAAATGGTTTTACAAATGAAAAATTTAAAGGCACTGTGTAAG
The DNA here is from genome assembly GCF_017948405.1 of Psychrosphaera aestuarii. NCBI lineage: Bacteria > Pseudomonadati > Pseudomonadota > Gammaproteobacteria > Alteromonadales > Pseudoalteromonadaceae > Psychrosphaera > Psychrosphaera aestuarii. The sequence goes on from NZ_CP072844.1 coordinate 450,247, forward strand.
TGATAAAGGAACGCAGTTTAGGACAATTGTTATGAATTTCTTGAAAAGTCTATCTAAAAAACCTGTAATAGGTGGTGCGGTTAGATATTTGATGCAAGTGTTAGCCAATCAACAAGCGAAAAGTATTGCTAACCATTTCTCTGAGTATTTGCAACCAACAGTAGCAATGACAGAATCTGAAAAAGAAAAGGCATTCGCAATAAGACACGACGTTTATTGTGAGGAATTAAAATTTGAACCGCTTAGAGAGTCTAGACTGGAAAATGACGAATTTGACAAGCAGTCTATCCACTGCCTCATACAACACCGCTCTACGGAAAAATATGCCGGTACGGTTAGAATGGTATGTTCTAACTCTCCTGAACAACTATTACCAATAGAAAAATATTGCCTAGACTCAATTGATCATCCAACCCTAAACCCAAACCTATTTAAACGCGAAGAAATTTGTGAGATTTCGAGATTAGCAGTACCTTCAGAATTCAGACGTCGACAATCAGATAAGTTTAAAGGTGCTGCGACAGGTGCAATTAATGAAACAGTTTATTCTGAACGTGAATTACGTTGCTTCCCTTTTATTGCGGTAGGTTTATATCTTTCTGCTGCGAGTGTGGTTATGAAGGCCGGCGTAAAACATGTCTTTGTTATGATGGAGCCTAGATTAGCTCGAAGCTTAAAGTTTGTCGGGATAGAGTTCGAACAAATTGGTCCTGTTGTTGACTACCACGGCAAGCGAGCACCTTACTACATAGATCCTTATTCGTTGCATAAAACACTAAGCCCTGGATTTCAGCTATTATTTAAAAATATCATTAATGATCTTTCTTTGGACAACAAAGAAAACTTCGATGCAGAATTAATAGGTGTACATGCCTTTCCAAAAAAACTAATCCAAACTGAGTCATAAGTCGGGCCAAATTATGTTTAATTACGATGATGCTTTTTCAAGAAATATAGGTTGGGTAACGGAGGCCGAACAAGCCAAACTAAAAAACAGCAGAATCGCCTTTGCAGGTTGTGGAGGCGTTGGTTCTGCACATGTAACTGCACTGGCTCGTTTAGGTGTCGGAAATTTTAACATCTCTGATTTTGACGAATATGAAGTACATAACTTTAACCGTCAGCTCGGAGCTTATATGTCTACCATTGATGAGCCTAAATGCTCGGTGATGGGCAAAGTCATCAAAGATATTAATCCAGAAGCAGATGTGAAAGAGTTTCCAACAGGAATCTTTGAAAATAACGTTGATGAATTTCTCGACAACGTAGACATTTACGTTGACTGCTTAGACTTTTTTGCGCTTGAAGCACGAAAGTTAGTTTTTAAAAAATGTGAAGAAAAGCAAATTCCCGTTATAACAGCAGCGCCTTTAGGTATGGGCAGTGCCTATTTGTGCTTTATGCCAGGTAAAATGTCTTATGAGCAGTATTTTAGGTTTGAAGACAAACAAACGGAAAATGAGCAATTAATCCAATTTTTAATTGGCCTGTCACCATCAATGTTACAACGTAAGTATTTGGTTCTACCAGAAAAGGCTGATTTTAAAGCAAAAAAAGGGCCTTCTACGATAATGGGTGTGATGTTTTGTGCAGCGGTTGCAGCATCTAACGTATTAAAAGTACTACTAAACAGAGGTGACGTGATTGTCGCACCGCATGGCCTCCACTTTGATGGTTACACCAACAAACTCAAGAAAACCTACTTGCCATTTGGAAACCGCGGTATCAAGCAGAGACTAATGTACAAGATAGCGCACAATATAGTTAATAAATAGACTGTCTAACTTTTTTACAAAGTATAATTTAAAAACAGTGAATTAAGAAAAAAGTTATTACAAATCAACATATTATATTGTTGGCAAGTAACTTGCTTTGTACTAGGCAGTACGATACGTTTTGTATCACACAGCTTACAACTCCATTAAGGAAAGTGTTATGAAAACATTTAACAAAGCTTTAGTAGCAACAGGATTAGCAATTGCTTCATGCGCGTCGTTTGCAGATCCTATTGTTATCGATACATCATACATGGCAGGTTATCCAACAGATCTAGCACCACTAGACGCAGATGGTAATTCACTAACTGCAGGTGTAGAGGCTCTAACAATTAACGCGAGTAGCACAAACGTTTCAAATTACGTTGATACTAACGGAGTTGCTGGCATTCAAACAGGTGACTATGTTTTTGACTTAGTTCAAAACCGTGGTATTGGCTTAAACTTAGGTTCTGCAACTCAAAACGGATCTAACACTGAGTTATATGGTTCTGGTTGGGCTTTTGACATTGATTACATGTTAGAAGGCTTTGCAGCTATAGTTCCAGATGCAACAACTCCTACAACTAACTATGTTGGTGTGTTTACTGGTGGTTGGGCGAACATAGACCTAACAAATTTATACAATAATACAGTTTATGACGACGTACTTAAACTTGAATTAACAGCGTCTAACGGTACACCTATTTCAGGTGGTCAAAATGCGTTAACTTTTACGTTTAAAATTGTTGACGTAGTTTCTGGTCTTTTCTTCTCAAACGGAAATGACTTAGCTGACCTACTAGGTGCAAATGTTGTACTTAATATGAAAGCAAACGCTGACTTACAAAATCAAAGTAATGCTCCAGTGTTAGCTGGTACATACGATATCGGTGGTACTACATATGACAAGTACACTAGAACAACTTCATTAGGTTCTATTGACTTACGTCTAGTATCTGAACCATCAACGTTAGCTATCTTCGGTTTAAGCCTTTTAGGTTTAGCTGGTGTAGCAAGACGTAAAGCTAAATAAGACTTAGCTTAAATAAAAAAAACCAGTTGATAATCAACTGGTTTTTTTGTGTCTGTTATTTACTATCGCCCATCAGTTCATCTGACTAACGATAAGTTTCTTTTCCAATAAACCAGCATGATCTGGTGCAATGACTAAGCCTTTTTCAATCCACTCTTTTGCATTGTCTTTTTGTTTTAAACTTAAATAAATATTAGCAATAGTATCTATAACCTGGCTATTGTTTGGCGCAATTTCTGCAGCTTTTAATGCAAAGCTTAATGCCTCTTTATGTTTGCCTTGTTCAGTATATAAATAAGCGACATTATTTAATGCGACTAAATTTTTATCGTTTAGAGTAAGTAACTTAGAGTAGTATTTTAACGCTTTTACTTTATCTAAATATATAAAGTGATTTGCCAAAATAAAGGTAGCATTTGCATCATTTGGTTTACTTTCTACATGTTGCTCTAAAAACGTAATACCTTTATCTGTATTCTTGTCTTTTGTGTAAGTAATGTAAATAATCGCTGCAGTGCCATTTGAATCCCATTTCTCGTAGCTTTCCAAAAGAATTGGTAAAGAGTCAGAATAGTTTCCTTTCATTGCGATAATTTGGCCTGTCACTCGAAGGCCCATACCAGAAGTTCGAATGTCGTCTGTCACATTCTCCATCACACTTTCTGCTAGTTTTATTTTGCCTGTGTTAATTGCGTGGTAGGCTTTAAATAATAAAAACAAAGAATTATCAGGGAATAAGGCCAACGCCTTTTCAGCCGTTTCTATAGTCAGTTTATGTAACCCAAGCGTTTCAGTGATTTGCAATTTGTTGGCCCAACTCACCGGTTTATTTGGCGAAGCCTTAATCCAACTATCTGCTACCTCTAAGGCTTGTTTGATATTATTGGTTAAAATCAATAGACGAGTTTTCATTTGCCAAAACTCTGCCGACTTGCTAGTTACCTTATCTAAAACACTTAACGCCTTTTCATACTCTTTTTGTTGTGAATATATCTTGGCTAAAAAGATAGTAAGAGCTTGGTTATTTGCATTCGAAATCGTAGTCTCAATATGCTCAATGACACCGGATAGCTGAGCGTCTTCGGAATTCATTGCTAGCGAGTAATACAATTCTACTGCTGGAAAGTATTGAGGTTGCATAGCTAAAACATTACGAACAATGTTCGTTGCTTTGTTATAGTTACCTGCATCAGCCGCTTTCGAAGCCGCATACATTTGTGCCGCAATATTTGACTTGTCGAGCTCTAAGGCTCTTTCAAGATTAGAGTTTCCTTGCTGCTTATTGCCCATCGCTAATTGAGATATACCCATTAAGCTATAAGCGCTCGCACTCTCTGGTTTATCTTTTAGCCATGCTTGCGCTACATCTAAAGCTTTTTGATACTCACCAGACTGCAAATAAGCTGCCGCTAAATTAGAACGAGTTAAATCAGAATCTGGCGCTAAGGTTACGGCCTCTTCTAAATCCTCTAGTCCACTGATGTCCGATAACGAGAGTTTAAATGTACCTAACTGGCGCTTTAAGTCCGAAGATACGTCTTCCTGCTCTAGTTTTGCCAAAGAACGTTCTAGTAGTTCAATCGCTTCACTGGCACCGGCCTCATTGCCAGCTTTTATAAACTCATAAGTAATTTGCGACAGCAACTCTGGTTCTACAGAACCAGAAATATCTGATAATGCTTGGCTTGCGGCATCGTTATGACCTAATTTAATCTGTGCCAGCAATAACGCGCGCTTTCCAGGATGCGTACCATCTAGCTTCTTAGATAGTTTTTCTAAATGATTTAACGCCTGATTGTAATTATTAAGTTGGTACGCACTTAACCCAGCAACAGTTCGATTTGTATCGTTATCTTCACCAGACTGAATCGCCTTTTCCATATAAAGTTGAGCACTTTCAAAGTTACCCTCTCTAAACAGCGCAACCCCTTTTACTTCATTTGCGTAAGGGTGGTTTGGTACTAGCTTGAGAATGATGTCAGCCTGCTCAAGAGCCTTATTATTTTGGTCTAAACGAAGATAAGAATGCGCCAAGTGAAAGCGAATAAAATTCGCATTTGGCATTAACTCTAAGTGCGTTTTAAAGTCTTTAAGTGCAGCTTCATAATTATTTGATGCGCTGTAGAGATAACCACGAAGCAATATACCATCGGTAAAGTCAGGGTTTTGGGTAATTACGTTATCTAAAATATTAATGGATTCAGAAAAATCATACTGCTTATTCGCTTCATTTTCTTTAAAGGTAATATAAGCGTGAGCAAGAGCAACAAAAGGCGAATTGTCATTACTTTCAACGACACTTTTTAAGATCTCAAGTCCCTCTGGCTGATTTAATTTATCAAAAGCGATACCTCGAAAGGTATTAAACTGGATAGTTTCAAGTTCTGAAAATGTGTTTAAATCAACGTCAACAGTAACGTCAATCTCAGTGATCTGTTGATAATCATTTTGTAAGTACAAAACCCTAACTAAATTGGGAAATACCGCTTGTTCAGGGGCGCCATTTTGCAAAGAAACGTTAAGCTCCTTTTCTGCCGCGTCTAAAAAGCCTCGCTTTAAATACAAATCAGCTAAAATTAATCGAGCGTTAGAGTCATTAGGCGCGTCTTTAATCGCGTTTTTAAACTCAATAATAGCAGCATCATAATCATTGTTCTGCAGAAAGCTTTTGCCTGCAATAATCGACTCTTCCGGTGAGTTTTTCCCGCAGCCAACAAGAGCTAATGCGACAGAAGTGGTGAGAATAGACTTTGATAAGTTCATAATTATTCCATTAAATTATCTACAGACTCTTTATATCATCTGTGGTGATTAATTTCTAACCAAATAAGCCTTAACTTTGCTGAGAGTACTCTCTATGACAAAGCTGGCTTTTTTTCGGCGCAAAGTGTAACAGGCAAATTCGGTTGTTATATCGGACAACTGTTGTTTGTAGCGACTTTGCCCCGCTAAAAAATCGTAATAGTTAAGGTTTTGAAATTGCGCATATTTAACTGACTCTTGATGAAGCAATAAGCCCAATTTTATTCGACTATTATTCTGAGGTTTTAAACAACTTAAATAAAAATATGCAGTAGTAGCATCAATAAATATGTAGTTAACGCCAATAACTTGATTATTTAACCGCGCGACAATACACACCACTTTTTGATCGTTGTTATTTTGCTCACATAATTTTTTATGAAAACGAATAAAAGCGTCATTGCAAAAACCACTTGGGGTTTGCGAAGAAGCCCATTTATCAATATGCCAAGTTTTAGCAAAATTTAAACACTCAAACGCAGCATCGTGGTTAGTAATATACTCAATCTCTAAGTCGCCGAGCTTTGACAATTCCAGTCTTGTTTTATTAATTTGTTTAAACGAAGACTTGGAAAACTTATTTGGGTAATCTTGTATTTTTGAGTCGGTTAATGCGGTTTTAAATCCGAGCTGTTTGCTGTCCAGTTCAAACGTAAATGAATGAGCATGATTTTGGTTAAACAAACTCTGTTTTAATGCATTATAAGAGTTTGACTCAGCGACATTAACGATATATTCATCTACATTTTGCGAACGAGAGTTAGATGTTAACAGCGATTGCCACATAGCCGTTCTAATCTGGTGGCTGGAAATCGCGTCCCCACTGGACAGAAGGAAATCATTGTACTCAATCCAAATCTGATCAAGCTTATCGTTACCAGTGCGATGTAAATGCCATTGTTTTGATGTAACAAAGCCGTGGCGACGAACATGAGTTTCACAGAAAATACCAAAGCCGAGTAGGTCGTCCAAAGCATAGTCGTCCAATGTATAGTCATTCAAAGCATCGTTATTCATCGAAGGCTTATTGACAACGGTGCTGACGGCCCGAACCACATAAACATTGTCAAAATTGGGCAAAATCGACAGCCAACTGCCAATCCAATTCCAAGACAGAAAAAAGCATCCGGCACTTCGTTCAAACAAAGCGATCCATTCTTGCTCTAACTGTTCAAGCGGATATTCCTTAAGTGGAATAACCTTTATCGTAGGATTTAACAATATCGTTACTGAATTTTTGATGAGTCTGGTGTTATAGTAAAGTTAGTCTTTATTGAATGCCATGATTATATGAACAAAGTAGCGATAAATAGTTGTCTTAACAGAAAAAAGGTCGTCCACATCGTACCAAGTTTTGGTTGTGGTGGGCTGGAAAAAGTCGTGGTAAACCTGATCAATAACTCAGAACATTACAATGTTAAACATGTACTTATTTCACTAACGACTGACTTTGAATTAGCAAAGGAAATCGACGTTCCCGTTGAAGTCTATTGTTTAGGTAAGCAACCGGGCAATGACATATTGAGTCATGTTAAATTGTTTCGGTTGCTAAAGCGGATAAAACCAACGGCATTTCATACTTATAACTTCGGCACCATCGAATATCATTTAGTTGCTAAATTAGCTGGTGTGCCAGTTACCGTGCATTGCGATCATGGCCGTGGTGGTGACGATCCAGCGGGAAAAAATAAATTTAACAATCGCTTCAGGCAACTCATTTCAAAATTTATCGACCACTATATTGTGGTGTCGTATGACTTATATCGATGGGTGACGGAAACGTTAAAAATCAGCGAAAGCAAAGTCCAACTTATCTTTAATGGCGTCACAGTTGAAAAATACGTAGCAGAAAATCATGCCTCAGACACGCCCGCGAGTAGCAATCCGCCATTTATGATCACAACGGTTGGCCGATTAGACCCAATTAAAAATCAAAAGTTATTATTGTCGGCGTTTGATTTGGCTAAAAAGACCTACCCTAATTGGGAAAATGTAAAACTTCAGTTGGCAGGCAATGGCCCAATTTACCAAGAACTTGTCGATTTTAAAGATAAGTTAGCCAGTGCTGATGATATCGACTTTTTAGGATTCAGATCTGACATTCCAGACATTCTTAAGGCTACCGACTTATTTGCTTTATCATCAAATTATGAAGCCATGCCAATGACAATACTTGAAGCCATGGCACTAAAGCGACCAGTGATCACAACCAACGTTGGTGGAATCGCCAAATTTATTTCTGAGCAACATGCCTGGTTCGTAGAAAGTAAAAATGTAGAACAATACGCAGAAACATTGAATGAAATTAAGTTAGACCAAACGGCGCGCGAACAAAAAATTGAAACAGCACACCAACTGGTTTACGACAATTACAGCATGGATAAAATGGTCGATGCCTACTTAGGGCTATATCAAATAGAAACAGCGTAAAGTCAGCATCAGTAGTTAGCTGCTATCCCAGCAGTTAAGGAAGGTTTCGCACAATTGGTGGGCCAATCATTTTAGTCACCCACAACGGCAACTTTTGCCAAACCTTAATGGCAAGATCAAACTTAGCGCTACTTGGCGATAGATTTGGTACCTCGCCACCCTCTGGCACCCAATGATACCAATAACATTGCAGCGGCTCTGCGCCCCATTGTTTCTTAAATTTATAAGTACCAGCATCAACGGTAGAACGGCCAAAATCAAATTGTTTAAAATCATTCTCAATGGCGTAACTTAAAATTTGCCAATACAAATACATATTCACAGAAATTCGGTTGGCGTAACGCACTGTGCTTGCCCATGGGATCTCCATACGGTCTTTGTAGTGCATTAAAAAGCCAGTCGATACAGGTTTGCCTTGCCAATACACAACACACAGCAACGAGTTATCTGGAAAGGTCTCTAAAATGGCTTTAAAAAAAGTCTTGCTGTAAACCGGCGTGCCTAAGTCGCGCATGTTCAAACAAAATACTTCGTAAAAGTCTTCCAGTAACTCTACGCCACCAAATTTATGAGACACACCTTCACGTATAGGCCTTTTTATTTGCGAACGACGCTTAGAACCAATTGCTTTGCCTAATAACTCTGGTGTTTCTGGCAAGTCCAAAATCATATTAACTTTTTGCGTCGAAACCGGCATGGTTTTTAATAATGATTCAGCGCTTTCTATGGCGCGAAATTGAATATGACTTACTTTGTTTTGTTGCGCTGCTTCAATCGCTGCAGAAATAAGTTGGTTCTCAACCGCTACTGAGTCAGCCAATACAGAGCCATAATTAAAATAAGGCATCGAAACCATATAATTGCCAAACAACCAGCTGTCTAAATTGATAATTGGCAAAACTCCGACAATGGTATCGTCGGTATTTTTAGCAATAAAATAGTATGCTTTTTGGCCAAATGAAGCTTCTATCAGACTTAACCAATCGCTTTTATGATAAAGACTAGAAAGAGGGTGATCACTTACATACTTATCCCAAGCTGCAAACTCATCAGGTGGTAAAATTGAAACAGAAATCAAAGCATTTTCCATAATGTTAAATGTTTTTTGGAGTACCGGCGATACGCACAAAATCCATGATCTTTTCGCGCTCAGAAATGCTCGGTAAAAATGGGTAGGCTTCTAGCTTGGCATCTTCTCGGCTCATATACCACTCGTTGCCAGGCACCATTTGCGGCACATGGTTCAAATCGCCAATAAACATATTACCGCGATTAATAAACTCATCGTCTAACTGTTTTGAAATGAGCACATTTGGCCGAGTGCGATCAAAAAAGATTAAGTTATTACGCAATTCGATACGGTTAACGGCAAACTGTCTAGCTTTCTTTTCTAGTCCGTAGGCAATGAGTTGGCTGTTTGATGAGTTATCGCCTTGTTGCAAAATACTATCACGAACAATTAATTCGCCGTATTCCGCCATGTCGATTAAACGACTATCAACACCGTCTAAAGAAGCCAATAGGCTATTTTCAACAATTACCCGTTTAGAACGCGATTTAATGCCAGACCCCTCACTTTTAGTACTTAATATTTGGCTGTAGCGAACCTTAAGCTCATCGGCAATGATATACATTCCGTGTGAATAACCATTGCGATTACCAATGCGTTCAAACTTAGAAAACTCGATATGTACAAAGCCTTTTACGCGACTTGTTTTTACACCCGATTGACTGTCATGTACATACAAGTCTCGGATGGTTATGTTTTCGCCTTCAAATCGAATGCAAGCGCCATTGCCATCAGGCACCGCTATATTTTTGCATTCAATGGACTCAACCACCACGTTTTTACCCGTTAATACTAACGCAGCTTTACCATCAGCGGAGGCACCATCAAAAACAACGCCCGGCTCACCTAAAATAGAAATATCATTTTTAGTGATGTATACACCGTCTTTATAGACGCCTTTTTCTAAATAAACGGTGCTGCCATCTTGAATTGCCGCCACCGCACTTTTTAACGAGTCAAAAGGCATACCATCAACGATAACTTTTTCTGCATGCAAAACAGAGCTAAAACACAGCGCAATAAATAAAATTAGGCTTTGGCCAAATCCATTGTTGTGCTTCGTCTTTTGCATCAGGTTATCCTTGTTTATAATAAGCCGCGAGTATCAATCACGACTTTTTTCGCAAACGCATTTTTATCCGCTGCTTTAAACTCTTTGTGATCAACCAATATCACCACAACGTTAGCTTTGTCTAAAGCCGACGCTAAGTTTGCAAACTCGATACCTTGGCTAGCTAAATTATCTGGCAGTGCTTTAATATTTGGTTCTACCGCAATCAACTCACCAACGCTGGCGTTCGCAAGTTCTTGAACAATTTGCACAGCTGGACTTTCGCGTAAGTCGTCAATATCAGCTTTAAATGCTAAGCCTAAACACGCAATAACAGGGCGTTTAAATTGATCCGCCGCTTCTTTTATCTGTGACACTACATAATGCGGTTTAGCATCATTGGTTAAGCGCGCTTGTTTAATTAGCTTAGCCTGTTCTGGGCAACTATCGACAATAAACCAAGGGTCAACAGCAATACAATGACCGCCAACACCAGGACCTGGATTCAAAATATTCACTCGAGGGTGACGGTTCGCCAGTTTAATTAATTCCCATACGTTAATATGAAGCTGGTCACAAATGGTTGATAGCTCATTGGCAAAGGCAATATTTACATCACGGAATGAGTTTTCAGTTAGTTTAGCCATCTCAGCGGTTCGGGCATTGGTAACAATACATTCACCACGAACAAAGGTTTTATAAAGCTCAACGGCTGCTGCACTACAAGCTGGCGAGATACCGCCAATAACGCGATCATTTGATACTAATTCTTGCAATACATAACCCGGTAATACGCGCTCTGGGCAGTGAGCCACTTTAATGTCGGCTTGTTCACCAGCATCTTGTGGGAAGGTTAAGTCAGGGCGGGCTTCTTTTAACCAGCCCGCTAATTTTTCTGTAGCGCCAACAGGAGACGTTGACTCTAAAATAACTAAATTGCCTGCCTCAATAACAGGCGCAATCGCTTTTGCTGCAGACTCAATATAACTTAAGTCAGGCGAGTGAGAATCGTCGTTGCCATGTTTAAACGGCGTTGGCACCGCAATCATAAAGGCATCGGCTTTTTCAACTTGAGTCGTAGCACGTAAAAAACCAGTAGACACTACACTTTTAACAACAATATCTAAGTCCGGTTCAACAATGTGAATATTACCGGCGTTAATGGTATCTACTGCGTGTTGGTTAATCTCTACACCAACCACTTTAACACCCCTAGAGGCAATAACCGCTGCTGTTGGCAAGCCAATATAACCTAAACCAATTACCGAAACTGTTTCAAAAGTCATGTTTATAATTCCTCAACTAACGTTTGCACAATGCGTTGACATGCGAGTCCATCGCCATACGGATTATGCGCTTGTGACATGGTGTTATAGTGCTGCTCATCATCTAGGAGCAGTAGGGTTTGTTCTACAATGTTTTGCTTGTTGGTGCCTACTAATATAACGGTGCCGGCATCTACTGCCTCTGGACGTTCTGTAGTGTCACGCATAACTAATACCGGCTTGCCTAATGACGGCGCTTCTTCTTGTACGCCACCAGAATCGGTAATAATTAAATAACTCTGGTTCATTAGGTATACAAACGGTAAGTAGTCTTGAGGTTCAATTAAAAACACATTGTCTAACCCCGACAATAACCGATTTACCGGCTCCCGTACGTTAGGATTCATGTGCATAGGGTAAACAATTTGTACGTCTGGGCGTTGTTTCGCTATGTTCGCTAACGCCTGGCAAATACGTTCAAAACCATCACCAAAACTTTCACGACGGTGGCCTGTGACTAAAACGAGTTTTTTGGTGGGGTCAATAAAATCAAACTGCTGTGAAAACTGAGTAGCCAGAGAAGTATCACTATCAAGCTTTTGTTTTACCCATAACAAGGCATCAATAACCGTGTTACCCGTCACCGAAATGCTACTGGCGGTTACATTTTCTTTAAGTAAGTTATTTTGTGACGATTTAGTTGGCGCAAAATGAAATTGTGTGATGGCGCCCGTTAGCTTACGGTTTGCCTCTTCCGGCCACGGTGAATAAATATTGCCGGTTCTAAGGCCTGCTTCAACATGACCTACTTTAACTTGTTGGTAAAACGCCGCCAAAGCTGCGGAAAACGTCGTTGATGTGTCGCCATGCACCAATACAATATCAGGTTTAAATTCAGCAATAACCGACTTAATGCCCGCTAATATGTTGCTAGTAACATCGTATAAGTCTTGGCCTGGCTTCATAATGTTTAAGTCGTAGTCAGGTGTAATTTCAAATAACTGCAGTACCTGATCCAACATTTCTCGGTGTTGGGCGGTGACGCAAACTCGCGAATCAATATGTTCTGACTCGGCTAGTTTATGAACCAAAGGTGCCATTTTTATTGCTTCAGGGCGTGTACCAAATACCGTTAATACCTTTTTCATTTACGTTGCCTATTTAAATTTCCGTAGCCTGCATTTAGATTGTTATTCTGCCACTAGCGCCACAATAAATATAGTCATTATGTATCGCTATCGCACATTAGGTTATTCACAAAGAAAACAACTCCGTGTACTCTTGTTAATCGCGCTGATAAGTAAGGATACAAAAGAAATGTTACATTTTGGTTTAAGCCTATTGGCCTGCATAAATAGAATAAAACATAAAGAACATCCACTAGCGGTATTGTACTTTCATCGCGTTCTTAACGAACCGTCATTATTTTGCCCCGACGACATTACCTCTGCTAATTTTGAAGTGTTGCTCACCAAGCTAAATAAATACTTTAAGATATTTTCCTTAAGCCAAGCGCTGGCATTGATTGAGCAAGGTAAGTTGCCTCCAAAGGCATTAGTGCTAAGCTTTGACGATGGATATGCCGATAACTTTGATAACGCACTGCCAGTTTTTGAGAAGCTCGGCATAAAGGGTAGCTTTTTTATTGCCACAAAAGGTACTGAACAAGGTTACTTGTGGAATGATGAATTGGCCGAGTCGTTAAAAAATACCATGGCAACGCAGTTTGGTATGTTCGATCAGTCATTTGTGCTTAATACCGAACAAGAAAAAGCTAACGCATACTTATACTTAGTAAATAAAATTAAGTTTTTAGCAAATCAAGAACGTGATGAAGCACTTAACGCCATTTACAAAAAGATAGGTCGTTTTGAGCCGGATAGGTGCATGATGACTGCACAACAATTAAATGAACTAGCCAAACTGGGCCACGATGTTGGCGCGCATACGCACTCTCATAGTATTCTTGCGATGCAGAAGCCTGAAGTAGCAAAACAAGAAATGGCTAAGTCGGTGGAGTATTTAACTGATATTTTGGGTGAAGCACCGCCGCTATTTGCATACCCAAATGGTTGGTTTGGCCGAGACTTTACCTCGGAGCATCAACACATGCTAAATGAACTTGGCATTCAATATGGTGTAGCAACAAATGATGGTGGTATTACGTCTAAAACTAGTTTGACGGCTTTGCCACGATTTATGCCACATCGAAAAGAGTTTAATCAGTTTTGTTTATCAATATTAAAAATAGCCGGAGAGTAACAGCCCGTGAGCGCCACTAAAACCGTTCTGATGATAGCCTTTGAGTTTCCACCAAGCAATGGCGCGTCGGTTCCACGCATCGAGAGTTTTTATCGATACCTAAAACAGTGGGGCTGGGAAGTTATTGTATTAACGGCAGACCCGAGCGCATATTCAAAAGTGGATGCAACTTATCAAGACGGGCCAGACGATAAAATTTACCGAACTCGAGCACTCGATGTGCAGCGCGACTTGTCGTACAAAGGTAAGTACTTTTCAATTATGGAAACACCTGATCGCTGGGGCCTTACATGGATACCTTCGTCGGTTAGAGTGGGCGCAAAGTTAATTAAAAAATACAAGCCCGACGTTATTTGGTCTTCAGCACCAACGCCAAGCACACACTACATAGCCAATAAATTATCAAAACAAACTGGCTTGCCTTGGGTAGCCGATTATCGTGACCCTTGTCATTACATGAATGGTAGCGCAGGGCGATGGTTAGACTTCATACATAAAAAAATTGACCGCCAAGTGATGCGAAACTCAGCACACCTTACCTACGCAACAGCCGCAGTGCGCGATTTATACCAGGCTAAGTATGGCGCTTTAGTTGAAAGTAAAAACACCGTAATTGAAAACGGTTTTGACGAAGCAAACTTTGAACGCCTCGCCGCATTAAGTTCGGTGGAGCGAGCGAATACGCCCTTTGATTCAAAAAAATTCTCAATGTATTACAGTGGTGTTTTATATGCACATGGTCGCGATCCGGTACCCATTTTTGAAGCCATAGCCATGTTAAACAACGACGGTTTAGTGAATGCGGAAAACTTTGAATTAATATTTCAAGGGGCTGGCAATGGCGAAGAGTTTAGCGATGCACTAACCACATTAGGCATTACTGACTTAGTTCAGTTTATTGAACCTGTGCCCTTTATTAACGCATTAAATAACATGACACGAGCCGATGCATTAGTGCTTATTCAAGACGCCCGATTTAACAAACAAATTCCGGGCAAAGTATACGAATACCTGCGAACGCAACGTCCTATGTTAGTAAAAGCGGATTCACAAGGTGCAACTTATAAGTTAGCCTCATCATTTGATGGCGTGGAAACAGGCATGGCAGCAGAAGAGTTGGTATTAGGAATTACAAAGCTAATTGGCAGTAAAAATGAGCAGGGTCAGGTTACTGTATATCAAAGAGATCTAACAGCCTATAACCGTGAGCAAAAGGCAAGGCAGTTAGAGCAGATATTAACGTCTATTAAATAAACGCAATCGATAGAATTTTGATCATGAATAATGTAAAAGCAGTACTTTTAAAAGTACTAGTTAAGTTTGTTAAATTCAGCAGTGGCTCTTTTATTATACTTTTGATGGGTGCTTTTTTATTATTACAATCCTCTTCCTTGATTGAAGATAAGGCCCAACTTAGTTCCGAAGAACTTAATCAGGCAAAGAACGCCTTTAAAACTCTATCTGAACAGCTTAGTTCGAATTCATCTTCATTTAACATTAGCTTAACATCGATAGAGTTAAACTCCACCGCAAAAATGATTAATCACCTTTGGCCTCATACCGTCGCTCATATTGCGACATCAGAATATGGAATGCTCCTTTCAACCTCATCTAGAGTGAATTTACTCGGGGAGTTTTATTTAAATACGAGGTGTATTGTTACAAATTCGTTAACCGGAACAGTTGAGTTTGACCAGTGTTATGTTGGCTCCCTTCCAGTCAACAGTTGGTTGGTAAAGTTAATTATGTATCAATCATTAAAAGTGATAGTGGGGAGTGAATTTGTTAGAACATTCGATATTGCGTTAAGTAATATAGTTTTTAGTGAGGCTGGAATTACAACACATGGTGAGAAATCACGGTATTTAAAAGAAAACATAAACGCTTCGCTATATAAGTTTAAAGAAGTTGCCAAGTCATATTCACAAACATCAGATATAGATAAATCATTGATCCAACTATATATCAATGAATTGAGCGTGATTAATTCTAATCAATTTCATGATTACTTAATGGTACTATTTAAATTAGCAGCTGAACGCTCAATTGATAACGATCCAGTAAAGGAAAATAGTGCCGCTATTTGGGCTTTAGGCGCAAAGTTTGGTAGTCATCACTTCTCTAGTATCTGGGAGATAGAAATACCAAGAAATGCAGATAAACCTTTTCCTCAGCTGAGAGGTAGAGAAGATCTTACAAAGCACTTCGTTTATTCGGCAGTTCTTCAGCTCATAGGCGACTCTAGCTTAAGCTTCTCGATAGGTGAGACTAAAGAGCTACTTGACTCTTTGTCAGGTGGCTCTGGTTATAGTTTTGCCGACTTAGCGGCGGATATCGCAGGACTTCAATTTGCAGAATTTGTAACTTCAAATGAACGCAACGCTCTATCTGTTCAGGGATTGTTGAGTAATGTAGATAATGAAGATGTTTTTTTTCCTTTTGTACATGACTTTCCTGAAGGGTTGAATGAAGCGACTTTTAAAAGACTTCTTAGCTCAAAATATTCTGGCCAGTATTTAGAAATTAGAAACGAAATATCCGCTAGGATAGACAATCTGAAACTTTATAATTCAGGTTTAGGCAAAGATATGCAAAGCCTCCAAGAGACATGGTCTGAACCTAACCAATATGGATTAGATTTCTATCATAAAGTTGATACTCACATTCATACAAAGTATTCAGACGGTGGTTATACCGTTAAGCAAATTGCCGATAAAGCCGCTCAATTTGGTTGTGAGGCTGTTGCAATTACAGACCATTCAGACTTGGATTTGAAAAGGGTTTTATCAATTGAGTTTTTTGAAGACTTAAAATATGCCCAACAAAGTCATCCGTATTTAACGATTATCCCTGGACTCGAATGGAATATACCACCGCTAAATGGCAGGGAGCATGTGACAGTATTACTGCCGGAGTCGAGCTATCTGCAAGATAACCTCATAAACTTCAGGAAGCAATTTGATCACTTTAATCGCTATGAAGCTCAGCTATTGTCGCCAATAACAGGGTTAAATTGGTTAAACCAATTATCAAATCGTGAAAATGGAGCGAAACCAGTACTAATATACAACCACCCCAATAGGAAAGATTTTCAAACTACAGAAAATGCGCATGACTTTGCATATTGGCGAAAACACTCTAACTTGGTTGTGGGTTTTTCAGGAGCTCCGGGCCACCAAAAAATGAAAAACGATAAAAATGGATCCTATGAAAATAGTCTTAAAACTATCAATGGTTGGGACCCTAGCGTGGCGAGAACTGGAGGTGAGTGGGATAAATTATTGCAAAAGGGCTATAAAGTGTGGGCCGCGAGAGCCGCCTCTGATTTTCATAATACCGATATGGATTATTGGCCTTGTGAGTTTTCCTCAACCCATGTTAAGTCTCGCTCAAATAGTCACAATGATATTCTTACAGGCTTAAGAAGGGGAAACATTTGGGCTCAACATGGTAGCTTTGTAAAAAAACTGAGCTTTACAGCCACAGTACAAAACCAAGTTGCACAAATAGGTGAAGAAGTTGTAGCTGAGTTTGGTGAAGAAGTATTAGTTGAGCTCAACGTCAATTTGGCGGATCTTGATTGGCAAGGAAATGAGCCTCAACTTAATCAGGTTGAATTAGTAATAATTACTGAAGATGAAATTAAATCAAAAACCTTTGATTTGAACCACAAAACAGACAAACAAATAAAATTGCAACATCGTATGACATTGGCATCGGATAAACTAATATTTAGGTGGCGAGGTACAAATAAGCAAATAGGTCAGGCTGATTACCTTTTTTATACAAACCCAATCAAAATAAAGAAGCGGCTATAAACAGCTTCTTATGACTATTAACAAGACAAACAGCCTTATTGTTCGTTGCTTTTCTCCGAAGATTCAAAGTTATCAGTATCTTGAACAAGGTATAGAGGCCTTTGTTTAACTTCGATAAAAATTCTAGCTAAATACTCCCCAATAATGCCTAGGCACATAAGAATGAGGCCACCGATAAATAGTGTTACCACCATTAAGGATGCGTAACCTGGAGTGTCAATCCCAAAAATAAGGGTTTTGAAAATCAAATATATACCGTAAATAAACGTGAACATTGAAATAGCGCCACCAACATAGGACCAGATCTTAAGTGGTAACGAAGTAAACGAAATAATACCTTCTAAGGCCAATCTGTATAATTGAACGTAATTCCATTTTGTTGTACCTGCAACACGTTCAGGTCTCGTGTATTCAATAGTAACTTGCTTAAAACCCAATGACGCAAAAAGTCCTTTCATGAAACGGGTTCTTTCTCTATACGTTTTTAGAGCATCAACTACTTTTCTATCAAGTAATCGAAAATCACCAACGTTATTTGGAATTGATATATCTGAAATTTTATCGATAAGGCGATAGAACAGGCTTGACGTTATTCTCTTTACTTGTGAATCCGACTTCCGGTCTACTCTTTTAGCTAATACCATGTCCGCACCACGTTGCCATTCTGTAATCATTTCCCCTATTAACTCAGGAGGATCTTGAAGGTCACAATCGATAGGAATGGCAGCGTCGCCTGTACAGTAATCCAAGCCAGCAGTTAACGCTGTTTCTTTTCCATAATTTCTTGAAAGGTTGACAACTTTTATTCTGAAATCAGATTGAGCGGCGAGTTTTAATTTATCTATGGTGGAGTCTGAACTTCCGTCGTTAATACAAACAATTTCATACTCAGCGTCAAGTGTTGAAAACTCTTTTCGTATAGCATCAAAAAAGATATCTACCACTTCTTCTTCGTTAAACATGGGAGCAACTAGCGAAATAGTGGGGTGTTTTAGAGTTTTCAATTTACAGATCCATTTGTCATTATTAATTATTATAAATAGTGATGTTAATTATTAACTATTTTTTATTTAAGTTACCAGTGTAGACTACTACAGACATCAAAAATTAATAAGAAATAAAACGAAAGCTAAATATGAAATACGTAATTTTAAAAAGAATTTCTAAGTTTTTTAGCATAGGATTGCTTGCAACCTTTATACATATAAGTGTGTACAGTTGTGCACTTTCCTTTGAGTTAGCCTCGGCCCAAAAAGCAAATTTTGTTGGATTTGTAATAGCGTTCATATTTTCGTTTGTGGGGCAGACTTTTATTACGTTCGAATTGAAAAAAAGTGAATTTACTGCAACTGTTTTTATTAAGTTTTGTAGCATTGCTATATTAGGATATTTAATTAATGCGTTTTGGGTGTATTGTATTAAAGAAGTACTGTCACTTAATCCGCAGTGGGCTGTTGTAGCAATAGCTGTTTTAACACCTGCAGTGACTTTTTTATTCTTATCAAAATGGGTGTACAAGGAAGCAACCGTAAATGACTAATTTCAAATCTGAATTTATTGAAGAAGTTAAATACTTTAGGATTGATACTGCAAATATCAATAGTTTGCTACTCGTACTAGCAATTTTTTTATTATGGGGACTGCCTGTTATTACGGGTAATATCTATCATCAGGATGACATATACAGGGCTGTCACTGGAAATTACGATTGGTATGGATTAGGTCGACCCGCTGCGCAAGAGGCTTCTAGAGTGCTGTCAGGTAGTGGATTTGTACTACTGGACGTAGCACCTTTGACTCAAATCGTTTCACTTGTATTGTTGGCCTACGCGTCACTGCAATTATCAAAGTTTATACATCGAGAGTATGACCAAAAAATACTTCTGACGGCAACCGTACTTTTTTTAAATCCTTATTTTTTATATAACTTATATTATCGATTTGATGCCATAGGTATGGCTCTTGCGGTATTTTTAGTCACGGCGTCTTTTACAATTTTTCCTCAAAGTAGATTTAAAGTATTGTTTTCTATTGGTCTTCTTTTTGGTGCACTGTCAAGTTATCAGCCTGTTGTAAACATGTTTATTGCACTCGTTGGGCTAGAAGTCGTTTTACTCTTAAACTCGGAAAAAAAGAAACAAGTTTACAAAGTGCTAGCTTTACGTGCGTTTACATTTGTAGGTGCTTACGTTTCTTATTTTCTAACCATAGGTTTGGTCGTTGGAAGTAGAACAGAACGTTCTTCAATTGTGCCACTAAATCAGGAAGGCTTTGTTAAGGCCTGGAATAATATAGAAAACTTTGTTTTATATGCAGCAAAGCTTTATAGCATGCCAGCATTTTTAGTTGGGTTATTGTTGGTGACTCTTGTTGGTTTCGCGTTAACATGGCGGTCTATCCCTAAAAGTGCCAACACACTTATCGTTGTTGGTATAACACTTTTAATCATTACCATGTCGATGTTTGGTCCATTATTTATACTTAATGGTACCTTAGTTCATTTTAGAACACAGCCTTCCACTATGGCATTATTTGCACTAATTTTGGTTGCATTTGTATGCTATCGCAGTAGTTTAGACAAACTTGCCTTAATTCCCATTTTGATAGTTACATCAATTAGTTACCAAATAGGAAGTGCTTATAATGCTCAATATAAATATGATCAAGCGCTAATAGATAATATTGCTCATGAAGTTTCAAAATTGCCACAAAATTTTGAGCAAGTAATTGTTACTGGAAAAAGTGAGACAGCGTTATTTGCTATAAATGCGATGTCCGAAAACGTATTAATTCCGAGCTTTGTTATACCAGCAACAAGTTGGCAATTAGACGGCAGGTTAATGGCTGCAGGAATAGATAAAATTACCTTTCTTTGGGGAGGAGACAAACGAAAACTTGTCAAAGAATTTAAAGCTGAGCGGTGTAGTTCTGCACAGCTTATATTGAGGTCAAAACACTTCAACATCTATGAATCTGCTAATAAAGTTATTCATGTTTCCGTCGGAAAAACTAAAGAAGCGTTCTGTGATTAGCTCTTCCAGTTTTGTCGGATATATTTTAAAGCTGGCTTTTCAACATAAATCATAATGTTATGAGCTAATAGCAAGGAAACAATCAGCGCAGCAGAAATACTAAGCTGTGGCGGTATACCATGTTGATAGCCGTAATTTATAATAACGTAGCCAATACTTTGATGAACTAGATAAAGAGAATAAGAAATAGCGCCCAAATAGGTAAGAAAGTTAATTCTAAAAATCGGAAGGCGTCCTTTAATTATGGCGAAAAACATAAGGAAAAAGCCTGATAGACCAATTGCAGTTTGGATGGAGTTTTTTATATATAAAGAAATCACGCATAGTACGAGTAATGCAACAGTTTTTTTAGTGTAACTGGATTGCATGATTTTAAAAAAAACAATTCCTGCTGCAAAAAACTCAATGTAATCAATTATAAAAAGTTTTTTTAAAGCGTTGTGAATAGGTAAGTCGAATAGGGCAATTAACGCTGCAATAATAACCCAAGGAATAAAAATATTTTCAATTTTAGAAAGGTAGTTCAGTTTAAAAATAGCAACCATCCAGACATAAAATGCCATTTCTAATGTTAAGGTCCAATATGCTCCATCAACATGCTGAAATCTAAAGTACTCGTGTATCATGGTTAAGTTGGCTAAGAAAGTTGTAAAGTTTAGCTGTAAAAACTCTACATTGCTTAAAGATGTAACAATGAAGGTAATAATAACCGCACACCAAAATGTGGGGTAAAGCCTTGAAAATCTAGAAACAACAAACTCTCTAACATTAGAAACTCTTCCAATACTCCAGAAAATAACGAAACCACTGATAATGAAGAATAGCTGTACACCGTAAAAACCATAGCTAAACAGTTCGCTAACGTAAAAATCATGACCAAACAAGCGGTTATAATGATACAAATAGTGATAAATAACGACCGCCATTGCGGCGATTCCTCTAAGTCCATCTAACTCTTTTAGCCTACTAGTATTCATTATTAACTCCGTTTATAAAACTTGCTTAGCACACCAATCCCAGGTGTATTTGTTTAAGTTAGCAGCTTGAGTGACTCGGTCTGTTTCTGTGAGCAGCAGGTCGCTTAAGTCTTTAGTAATTGCATCAATGTCGTCTACTTTAACTACGGTACCTAGATTGGGTTCGCTAGTCATAATCTCAGGTACGCTACCAACATTAGTAGCTACGGCAGGACAACCGCTGGCTAATGCTTCGGTTAATACATTAGGGCTACCTTCACCTCGGCTAGATAAACAAAATACATCGGCGGCGTTATACCAGGTAATAAGTTCATTATTTGGAACCGCACCCATAAAATGAACATGGTCTTTAAGGCCTAGGGAAGTTACTAATGCTTTTAGCTCTTTACGGTAATCACCTTCGGCTCCTTCTGAGCCTAAAATATAAAAGTGTGTGTTGTTTAGTCCTAGTTGTAGAATGATCTTTTTAAGGGCTTTAATAACAACGTCAAAGCCTTTGCGGTGAATAAGTGCACCTACGCCTAAAATGATCTTTTGATCTTGCGGTAAGTTTAGCTTGGCTCGACATTCAGCTTGATCGATATGATAAAACGCATCGGTATCGACACCATTTCTAACCACTGTAGTTTTTGAACGAGTATTGGCAATTTTATCTGCCGTGTCGGCCATTTCTTCGCTCAACGAAATAATGCTATCAACTTTACTAAGATAATGAGCAACCAAAGTTTCTCTTACATCACCGTCTTGCTGGTGGAAGGCTTCCATACCACGTAACGTAACTCTATAAGGTACTTTGTAGTAGTTGCTAAGGTAATCACCTGTTGGTAAGTCTGGAAAGGTCCAGTGAAGATCCACTAAATCAAACTCAAAACCAATTTGTTTAATAACATTCTTTACTGCTTGTTTATACGTTATTACTTCTAAACCTTTAAAGTGGCCAGGAATAGAAAAGAACCGTGGATGATAAATTGTAATGCCATCTCGTTCGGTTTTAAATGGAATATTGGCTAAGTGTTTAAACTTATGTATAAAGCCATGAACTGGAGACCACGGAATAGGGTTAATCACAGTGACATTGGCATATTTACTCATTGCTTTTAAACGATTAAAAACAAAGATCCCATGATTTGGACGCTCAACGTTTGGGAATAAGTAGCTAATGGCGAGAATGTTTTTATAGGCCATATTAATTTAGTCCGTATTCTTCCTAAGCCACTCTTCTAGCACCACTAATTGCCACAACGTTTTATGGTGGTCATATTTATTGGCATTGTGCTCAGTGATGAGTTGTTGGATTCGTTCCACTTTAAAGAACTGGTGTAGCTTGGAATCGTCCGACAATAACAAGTCTTGTGCGTAGTCTTTTAGCTCGTTTTGGAACATCATTTTTAGTGGTGTTGGGAAGCCCATTTTTTTACGATAAATGATGTCGTTTGGCAGTATGCCTTCCATCATTTTTTTGAGTGGGTATTTGCCTTCGCCTTTTTTGATTTTGTGGTGCGACGGTATGGTGGCTGCAAACTCAACTAAACGATAGTCTAAAAAGGGTACTCGTAATTCAACGGATGTTGCCATGCTCATACGATCGGCTTTAATTAGTAAGTCATCCACTAGCCAAGTTTTTGTATCAAAGTAGAGCATTTTGTTGAGCTGGTCTTGGCCCTGCATATTTTCAAATAGCTGTTTTGAATATGCACCATGATTGGTTTTGGCTTTTTCTGATTCTAGCTGTTGTTTAAATTCGGGCTTATATAAGGCTTCTTTTGAGGCGTCTGGATAAGTAGACATGCCTTTATAGCGTTGCTCTATAGGTTGTGTGGCCATGTTTAGGTATTTAGATACCTTATGGCTTTTGCCCAATAACTTGTTTGAAATTCCTGCAAAAAACTCACTGCCGCTTTGTCCAACTACACCACGATATTTTTCCAATACATTCATGTATTGGTATAAGTCATAACCAGCAAATATCTCATCAGAACCTTCGCCCGACAAGGCAACGGTGACTTTTTCTTTAGCAAGCTTAGAAACGAAAAATAGCGATATTGCGGCCGCTTCTGTTACTGGCTCATCCATTAATTGAATGTATTCTGGGATGAAGTCTTTAAACTGTTGTGGGGTGATCTTAAGTTCGTGGTGATCGGTGCCAAACTTCTCTGCCACCATACGAGCGTATTGAGTTTCATCGAAGTTTTTACCAAAGTCATAAGCAATGGAGAAGGTTTTAAGTGGCTCTTTCACTTTGTCAGCCAGTAAACCAACAACAGCACTTGAATCAATGCCACCGCTTAAGAATATACCTAGTGGCACGTCACTGCGAAGTCGAAGGTCAATAGCGCTCTCAAGTAAGTGTTTACTTTCGTTTAAATAATAGTCAAAACCTTTGTCTTGGGTATTATCAAACTTAAGATCCCACCACTGAGTAATACTCATTTGTTTGTTTTTAATAATGGCATAATGACCCGGCATTAATCGATTAATGCCTTGGTGTAAGGTTTTTTCGCCGGGAATATAACCAAAGCTCATGTAGTCGTCGATAAGCTCGATATTAAGGCTTGGCAAGGCAGCTAAGCCCTTTAAAATAGCTTTGGTTTCAGACGCAAAGATTAATTCGTTGTCGTCTTGGTAATAATAAACAGGCTTAATACCGAGGCGATCACGAGCCAGAAACAGTTCTTGAGTTTGGTTATCCCAAATCGCGATAGCAAACATGCCATTAAATTTATGCAAACATTCAACACCGTATTCTACATAAGCTTGCAAAATAACTTCGGTATCTGTTCCGGTTTCAAAGGTATAGCCTTTCTGTTCTAATTCAGCGCGAATTTCTATGTAGTTATACACTTCGCCGTTGTATGAAATAACAAAACGACCTGTTTGTTCAATTCGCGGCTGGTGGCCAGCTGGAGTAGGATCTAAAATGCTCAAACGTAAATGTGCTAGGGCACAATAGCTATCGTCTGAAATCCACAGTCCATTATCATCAGGTCCACGATAAGGCATAGTGTCTCGCATGGCGGCAATACGTTCTGCATCCGCTGCGTTATTGTAATTAAGTGTTCCTAGTATACCGCACATATAAATTTACCTATCGGGTATGCCTCTGAGAATATGTATAGCTTTTGTTAGACGGTAGCTACGGTGTATATTGGAGGGTATGAGTCGTGATAAAATACTTCGCTTTGTGAATTTTGTCGCCTCTTCATCATTCAACCAAGTTACTGATGTTGTGCGAGCTGACATAGTGTGTTCGAAAATACTTCTGTTCTTATGGTACTTACTTCCAAATAAATATGTTTTTTTATCTAGTAAAAAACCTAAAATACTAGAATGGGTCCTATTCGTGATAATGCGTTTTGCATTGGAATGAATTCTTAACCAATGATCGAATGAAATAGCTTCCTCAGCCGGATCCAAGTATATTTTTGTTATATCTTTCGTACCCGCTACATTTGATGCTTCGTTGTCTATGCGATATCCATGAAGCGTATAACGTTCATTCAAAGATCCTATTTTCTTTTTTAGTTTGTTTATATTTGTATAAAACGCAGTGTCTTTATCTAGTAGAAGCTGGCTATTGTCAGTTAAAGTTGGAAAGTTCTGTAAGAAATTAAAAGTTGTTTTTTCTCGTGTATAAAAATACAGCGATTTGCAATTTAGTTTAGATAACGAGTCTGTAAAGACCGAATCAAGAAACTGCTTGTCTTTTGATGCAGTACATGGTCCTTGAATAACAATATTGCTGGTGAATTCACATGCGTGTTTTAAACACTTATATGCACGACCGGTGCACCAAGGGTTATATCCGCCACCGCCATGCAAATAAATAACTTTATCAGTATGGAACGTCGTTAAAAACTCTTCGGCAGTCATAGTTGTGAAGCTAATGTCATGTTGTTCAGCTAGATGTTCCGCACCTAGGTAAATTAGATCATCTCCCCAGTTTCCCCCAGGTTTTACAAAGATGAATGTTTCGTTTTTGTGTTTCTCGAATAATTTATTAAGATCCATTTCTTATACTATAACCTCTTCTAAACCCAACCATCTTTCCTAAACAGAAAGCTACTTTATTGATATGGAAAAACCGTGTCCTTTCTCGTGGGAGTATAAACTTTAAAGTATTCACCACAAACATTTTGTATAGATATAGTGGAATATTGAATAGTATCCGGCCTTTTGGAGATCCTTCTAAAATAGAGTCCGTTAGGCCATGTCTATAGGTTCTCTTTAAAGTCCATGTTGTGGTGCAGTTGTCTTTTGGTATGTAGTGATGCACATTAGCTCCAAAACAAAAAAGGCCGGTGAAGCCTTTGGAGATTATTTTTTCCATTAGTCGCGTTTCTTCGCCTACAAGTCCTGAGTTATTACCAGACGCAGAGCCGGCATCATAACCTCCCACTGACTTCGCCAAATTAACTAGGATACCGTGATTACCGCCTAAAAAATCAGGACTGTCTATTACCTGATCATACTTGAAAGGGTGATAGCCAACTACTGATTTTGGAAGATAAGGCTTTAAATAATTAGCTGGCTGGCGCTCATAAAGAGGAGTAAGGGGGCCACCGAAAAAACCAATCTGTTGTCCCTTGTATAGCTCTAATGAGTTAAAATATGAAACAAGACTATTTTCATCGAATGTTATGTCATTATCAAAAAAGAATATTACATCCGAAGTTGAGGTATCTAATGCTAAGTTTCTTGCCTTTGAGAGATTACCCTCATCTAAATTTAGATATTTAACGGGTATCAAGGGTTTAAAGCTTTCTACTACAGAATGAGCACCACACCTCCCCCCATTTTCTACGACCCAAATAGTATCAACATTATTAGGCATGTTAACATTTGCTAATGAGGAAAGGCATCGCTTCAACATTTTGATGTTTTTGTATTGAGGTATCGCAATATCCATTTTCCAATTTGACGGTAACCCCATAAAAACCTCTTGCGTTGTATGATTTTCTATCTTTCTTTGAGTGAAGATAATATACTTATTTTTAAAGTCTGTTAAGGAACAAATAGCAATGAAGGTATCAGTTTTATTAGCGACCTTTAAAAGAGATGGAGCTCTTACGCAAACATTAGAAGGTTATTTAAAATTAGTTTCAAATAGTGCCGATTTTGAAGTTTTGGTAGTCGATAACGCAGTACTCCCTTCAACAAAAGCATTGGTTGCTTCTTACTTAACTCAAGGGCTAAATATTAAATATATCGAGTGTGCTAAGCCGGGTAAGAATGCGAGCTTAAATAAAGGCTTAGACTATTTAAGCGGAGATCTTATTGTTTTAACAGATGATGATGCAATTCCCTCATCAGACTTTATTTGTAACTTTATACACGCAGCCGAAAAACATGTGAATGTCGATGTTTTTGGAGGTGCAATTTTACCTTTTGGTCCAAATTTACCATCTTGGGTAGACGTCACCAATAGTTATATGCAAGGTGCTTATGTAATTCGGCCAAAAACGACAAAAGACAAAAAGGTTCGACCTACATACATCTGGGGCCCTAATATGGCTGTTCGAAAGTCTATTTTCGATTCTGGCTTTAAATTTAATGAAGCTATTGGCCCTAACGGAAATAACTATGTTATGGGAAGTGAAACTGAATTTCTGAATAGACTAGAAAAGGCTGGCTATAAAGCGATGTTCTTACACTTGCCATATGTTTTACACCAGATTAGAGACGAGCAGTGTTCGATAAAGTGGTTAATGGGTAGAGCTGATCGACAAGGTAAGGGCTTGGCTTACCACAAGTACTCTAATGGCCTAATTCCAAGCTTACACGAAGCAAGAGAAAAAATATCTAAAAACAAAATTGAACAAATTAAAGAAGTGTTTAAGGGGTTATTAACTATAAATACTTCTCGGATCATTAGTGCGCTCTATGTTCTAAGACTAAAACGATCTGAATTCAACTCATTATTTAACGACTGAATATTATTTTGAAAAAAGCATTTTTCTGGTCTTTTGCGACTAATTATCTAGGCATTGTCATAAACTTTATATCGGTTATTGTTTTGGCTAGACTGTTAACGCCGAGTCAAATAGGCACTTTTGCTATTGCGAGCGCAATTTTTGCCATCGGACAAATATTTCGAGATATGGGGGTCTCTAGTTATTTGATTAGGGAACGGAACCTCTCTGAAGCAAAAGTAAGCGGTGCATTGGCTATTGTTTGGATACTTTGTACATCCATCGCACTTATACTTTTTACAATAGCCAACCCGATTTCAATTTTTTATAAGCTACCTGAATTAAGCAAAATTTTTCAAATTTTGGCGGTCAATATTTTGATAATCCCATTTGGAACTGTCGCACAAACACTGCTAAGAAGAGAAATGAACTTCAAAACCCTAGGTGGCATTGAGTTGGTCAGTCAAACAATTCATTTAGTTGTTGCTGTGTCATTAGCATTACATAACTTCGGTGCATCAAGTTTAGCCTGGGCCTCATTATCTGCTACGATATGTACGTTACTTTTACTGAATGTTTTGGTTAAAAAAAATAAAAGGTACCTTCCGAAGTTGGGCGAAATCTCAACCGTTTTTCCATCTATTTCAACAATTGGTTTTGCGAATGTATTAGCGACGCTTAATAATCGTTCGGCATCACTTATTATTGGAAAGAGTCTTTCAGAGGGGGCCGTTGCCATTATGGATAAGTCGTTAGTAGCCATTGAAATGTTGAATCAGTTGCTAATGAAAGCTATTCAAAATGTACTATTACCGCTTTTTACTAAAGTACGTGGACAAAGAGGAGACTTAAAAAAAGTCTACTTACTTATTACTGACTATACCTTGCTGATGGCACTTCCTTTCCTTTTTTACATTGCTGTGCTTGCGGAATTTGTTGTTTTAACTTTATTTGGAGAGCAATGGGTAGAGGCAATACCGCTAATCCCTGTTTTTGCACTTTCCGCCGCATTTGGCCTATCGACACGTTATTTTTCTGAAATAACAATTTCGTTAGATTTAGAAAGAGTATTATTAAAGCTTAATCTTATTGTTTTTGTTTCCAAAGTGATTTCAATTATTTTCGCTAGTCCTTATGGGTTAATTGGTATTGCGTATGTTTTATTGGCAATTTCTATGTTCCGTGCGTTCTATATAATGTTGCTATTGAAGCGCTTTGTCGGCATTGGGTTTCTGGATTTTTTACGCTCTATAAAGGTAACTTTATTTGTAACATTAATATCTACAACTCCATATTGGCTTGGTAACTTCTATTCAGTAGACTTTCAATTTTATAATGCTGTAGTACCTTTATTTCTAATTGTTGTTGCAGTATGGCTTAGTGCAATCTACATCACAAATCATAGTGCCAAAGTTGAAGTTATTAATATATATAAAAAATTACGTAAATGAATCTTTTTTGTGCTCGAAATGCCAAAGCTAAACAACCGAAGGCGTTGTATGCTGTATATTCCTTTAGGTTTTGTTTGTCTAAGCTAATTCTGGACTTAGTTGCAGCTTATTTTTATCAAGTTAAATGTATTTTCAAATTTTAATATTTGTAGGAAACAAATTATGTTTGCACCAATAAGCGTTGTTATACCTGCCTATAACATGGAAAATTTGATCACCAAGACGCTTGATAGCTTGACTGCTCAAACGGTAAGCCCAACTGAAGTTATTGTGGTTAATGATGGTTCTACTGATCTAACTCTAGCCGTTGTTCAAAGTTGGCTTGACTCTAACGACACTAATTTTAGCGTTCAAATTATTGATAAAACTAACGGTGGACTGTCTAGTGCCCGTAATTGTGGAATAAGAGCTGCGAGTTACGAACTGATTGCCCTGTTAGACTCCGATGATCGTTATGAACCTAAGTTCATCGAGACTGCACTTTCTGCCTTCGAAGCTAAGTCGGGTCTTGCTTTGTTTTTTGCAAATCAAAGAGTGGTTGATGAACATGATCAAAAAATGATTGAGTGGCTTGAAATAAAGTCTATTACAGAGTGTCGCTATTCCAAGTTGGTTGGAAATATTAACTTACTCAATGAATCGATTATTCCCAAATTAGTGAACGGCAACTTTATTTCGTGCAGTGCCTCTGTATTTAACAAGTCATTTTTTAATTTAGATGAGTTATACGATGAAAGCCTAAAAGCGGGCGAAGATGTGGAGTTTTTGATGCGTGTTTTGCGCGATAAGCACGTTGCTTTTACTTATGACGAATTAGCAATCGTATTGAGACATTCTGGTAGCATTACTCAATCGAAGCGTCATGTGGTGCATATGGGGCGTATCTTTGCGCTTAATAAAAACTATAAGTATCTACAAGCGCATGGTGTTGATGTAGAAGGCATAGTTAAGCAGCAGTTTGCGCATTGCTATTATCAGTTATCACTATTAGGTTTAAATCAATTAATTAGCTTTTCAAAAGAGTCTAAAGCGACTTTAGGTATTTATTACGGACCGAGTCTTAAAGATTATTTACGTGCTTTCATATCAACGTTTAATAAATAAGATTAGCTTAATGATATTTAATATATTGGCAACAGAAGGATTTAGTTTGAGCGCCTGTAAATAATAATGAAAAGAAGTCTTAAGCAGCCTTTGTTGTCGATAATAAAAACCTAAATGACTCGCATGTTGGCTAATTTTCTTTTTATAAAGTGAACGAGTTGTTGATGTTAATAGTTGTTTATAACGCGTTAGATTTTTTATATGTGAGTCGTAGGTGCCAACTAACATTTTTTCGTTTTGTTTTGTAATGCTATTCGGGTTAATTCTGTATTGTGATAGTGCTTGAGGGCAATAGCCTATCTGATTATTGCTCACCAACCTAAACCACAAATCTAAATCTTCGCCAATGGTAAGATCGTCATCGAAGCCAAAACCGTCTTTTAATAAACTCGATTTAATACAAATGGTAATCGTATGTATAGCTGTGGTTTCGCAGGCCATAAATTGCAAAAACTGCTTATTAAAAATCACTGTATCTGGCGTGTATGACACAAGGTGATCAAATCGTTTTTCTAGTGCTTTTTCTAAAAAGTCACGATTATTTAAGTAGGCGTTTTCGAGTCGATTACCTTGCTCGTTGATAGTGGAGAAATCAGAGAACCAAAGGGGTGTGACAGGGTTTTTCAAAAAAAACTGTTGGCACTGGGCGAGCCTGCTCGGTTCATAGGTATCGTCTGCATCTAAAAAGCAAATGTATTCACCCGTTGCCCTTTTTAAGCCGTTATTGCGGGCTATACTTGGCTTACCACCGTTATTTTGGTTCAAATAGATAATTCGTGGCTCTTCTTTTGCCCAAGCTTTTACTTTATCGAGTGTTGAGTCCGTTGAACCATCATTTACAATAATCAATTCCCATAATGGGTACTCTTGTGCAGTGACAGATTTTATCGCAATGTCGATAAATTTTTCTGCGTTATAAGCCGGCATAATGATTGAAAACTTCATTCTTTGGCCTTTTTCTTAAGCATTAAATCAAAGGCGGTAATAAATGCGAACATCCATATCGATATTTCCATAACTTTACTATTAGAAAATTGACTCGCAGCTAAAACGCCCATATAACCGCTTAATAGCCCTAGTGCGATTAATCGGTTTTGATTACTATAGTCTCTATCTTTAATTATCCTGAGCGCAGTAAAAAGACAGGTTAAGACCAACATAAAATATAAAAAGCCGCCTATTATTCCGTGATCGGTGAAAATACTCATAGTAAGATTATGAGATCCACGTACCCCGCCTAACGCTGTTTTAGTTAAATATTCCGTCGGAATGTAATAAGGACTCAACAACAGAGTGGTTCGATGACCACCACCAATAATTAAGTTTGTTTTAAACATTTCAATTTGGGCATTTATGATGACCATACGTGATGCTGCGCTTCTTTCTTGAATTTGACCTTCTTCATCTGCGGTCATAGATTCAAACCGGTCAATAATCATGTTGATGGACAACGTTGATATGGCTAATAAGGCCACAATTGCCCATTTTAATAAGCGACCTCTAAAGTCTTTGGTGGCAAAAAACATTGCTGAAAAACCCGCAACAGCTAAAGCGCCAATTGCGCCTCGACTGCCGGTCATAATAATTAGGTTGCCAATAAAGGCGAGGGGGATAAAAATTAGATAGTTATACTTTTTAAAATATTCGGATAAAAACACAAAAGCACCCATCATAAGGATAGGAAGCATGTGTATAGCTAGCAGGTTGGAATCTTCGATACTTGGCAGACCTGCATTTTCAAAGCGACCACCGGAATGAGTTTGTAATGCATTGAGTCCAATATAACCTGCTCCGGCAATATTGGTCATAATGACCCAAATAAGTCGCTTTTTAGAATTAACGATGGTAATAATCAGAAAGTATAGAAGCACTACTTTTATAAGTAAAACTAAGTATTCAGAATGCCAGCTAGGACTTATTGCAAAAGGGGTTTGGGCCGCTACAAACGCTAAAAAAGCGAGTAAATATTTTGATGATTTTGCAGTGAGCCACTCGCTTTTGTTTTTTTCGTGCATAAACGTACTCATCAAAGTAATTAGAGCAACAATAAACGTCCAACGCAGTTCAGGAATATAAGCACCCCAATACTTACCAGGTGGATGCATGTAAAAAACAAAAAAGTATAACAATAGGCCCACGTACGGGCGTTTGAGTGCTACTAAGCACCCAATGCTAAATACAGCTAAAAAACCAAGTGCGGTAATTGGCATAAGATTAGCCTTTACTCGGGTTTTGGTGAAGTGCTAACTTTTGGCCTATATCAACCGCACGCTTCGAATTCTCGTGCCACACAAACCCTTTGTCGATGACGCTTTGCTTTACGGCTTCGCGTTTGTGTTTGTAGTTTACGTAGTTTTCTATGGCTTCGTTAAGGCTGGCCTTAAAGGATTGCTGGTTGCCTTTTTCAAAAAATACGGCGGTGTTGTCGCTGAGTATTTCTTCTATGTTGGGTGTTCGCGGTGCAATAATCAGTGAGCCAACGGCCATGTATTCAAACATTTTTAATGGTGAGGCATAGGCGGTCACGTCTGGCTGCAACGAGATATCAAACTGTTTTACAAAATCCAGTACCTTGTCGCGGGTCACTAAGCCTTTAAATTCAACTTTGTCGGCAATGCCTAAGTCGGCAGCTTGTTGTTTTAGCTCTGGCAAAATAGCACCATCACCAATGCACACTAGTTTTAACGGTAAGTGTTTATGCTCGGCAATGGCTTCAATGGCTTTGTCCATTCCATGCCAAGGATTGATAAAGCCGGTAAAGCCAATCACTATGTTGTCTTTTTCTAAATCAATAGGCGAGGCGAGCATTTCGTCAATAAATGGCTGACGTACGCCGTTATGTACTACGGTAATTTTGCTATCAGCTACACCGGCATCGCGCAAATGATCCGCCAAAACGTCGGTTACTGGTAAACAATGATCAGCTCCACGCCATGTATAGTTTTCTACTTTTTTTGCCAGCCACTTTAATGACAAACCACTATAACGGCTGCGTTCTTCAACAAGCGGCGCATTAATTTCTAAAATAAGCGGTACTTTAAAAAGTTTTGATGCCCAAATGCCGGCTGGCTGATAAAGATTGTAACGTTCGTAAATAAACTCAGGCTTAAATTGTTTTATCGCCACGGCGAGTTTAATGAAAACCCATAAGCTATAAGTAAGTTCTAATAATTCATAGATAAAGGCGGGCAGTGCGGCTTTTAATTTACTTACAAATCCACCGTCGTGACCAAAGTCAGACTGTTCGTTTACTTGTGGCGCCACAAACTTGAGTTCATGACCTTGCTCTAAAAGTGCGTTGGTGAGTTCTTCTACGTGAACAAACTGACCGTCTTTTGAAGCAATGCGATGGTGGTATAAAATTTTCATTATTTTACGATTCTTTATTTATTAAATTGGCTTTCAAAAATTCGGCAAATACTGTGAGAGACCAAAGTGTCATGCCAATGTTCTGCTTGCCTGAATAATGCGAGTCTATGAGTTGCTCAATACCGTCCATATTAAACCAATTGCTCGATTTTAAAACGTCTAATTGCATGCGCTTTTTGAGCTCGGACTTGGTCATCATTCTAAACCATTCATCCATGGGTGAGGTAAAGCTTTTTTTGCTTCGCCCTGTTACCCAGCTAGGTAATAAATGACTAGCGATTTGACGCAACAGTAGCTTGGCTTTTCGGCCTTTGATGTTTTGCTCACTTGATTTTGGTAACCATTGTTCCACTAAACGATGATCTAAAAATGGCACTCTCGCTTCGATACTATTGGCCATTGTAGTGCGGTCAACTTTAGTAAGAATGTTGCCCGGCAAATAGGTCTTAAAATCAATATATTGCGCTTTTTTGATAACGTCTTTATTCGTTATTTTACTCGCATACTTCTCGAAATGCGCTTTTGAGCTATAACCCTTTAGTGACGCCGTGAATTCTGGCGTAAATATTTGTGCTAAAACTTCGGGAGGATTAATGCTCATGGCTTGATGGAAATTAGTCACAAAATCGTTATTTAAGGCTGCCAATGTTGATTGCGCTCTTAAAAATTGTGGTGCCCAAGGCATTGCCGGGTAAACATTAGCTAAAAATGCAAACACAGGTTTACCGATGGATTTTGGTAACAGTTGTTTGATTTTGTTTTCTAGGCGCAATAATCGGTAATTACGGTAACCAAGAAAAAGCTCGTCGGCGCCGTCGCCACTGAGCATAACCGTTACTTGTTTTTTTGCTTGTTTGGTTAGCAAGTAAGTGGGAATGGCTGAATTGTCGGCAAAGGGTTCGTCGAACATGGCGATTAGTTCGGGCAAGTAATCAAAGGTGTTACACGATACGCTAATGCCAATATGATTTGTTTTTAAATACGTTGCGACAGTTTCTGCTTGTGCGGACTCATCATATTCTCTTCGGTCAAAGCCCATGGAGTAGGTCGATACGTTTTGGTTTTTATTCATTTCACTGACGATAATCGACGAGTCGACGCCACCAGATAAAAACGCGCCCACAGGAACATCCGCAATGGTTCGCTTGTTAATGGCATCGCTTAACAGCATCTGGCCGTTGTTGAGCTCTTGCGCACTCGTGCTCGTTTCATTGGTATTGATGTTATTTAGACAGTCCCAATATTCCACTGGGTTTACGCTAATATTGTTGAGCTCGATGGTGACTTTATGACCCGCAGCCAGTTTGTTAATGCCTTGATAAATAGTATTAGGCTCTGGTACATATCCCAACGAGAAGTAGTCATGCACAGCAGACAGTGAATATTGTTTTTCGATACCGGGATAAGCAAGTAAGGCTTTGAGTTCTGAGCCTAATAATACTGTGCCGTCGGGTAGCTGTGACCAATACAGTGGTTTAATACCAAGTCGGTCACGCGCAAAAAACACGCTATTACTCGTTTGGTCGTAAATCGCAAAGGAAAACATGCCGTTAAACTTGTCTATACAGGCCTCGCCCCATTCTAACCAGGCGTGCAATAGCACTTCGGTATCGCATTTTGAGTTAAACTCATGGCCGAGCTCTATCAACGATGCTCTAAGTTCATTGTGATTGTAAATTTCACCGTTGTAGACCAAAGCAACATCATTTTTGATTAAAGGTTGATGACCATTGTCGATATCGATAATTGATAAGCGGGTATGGCCGAATCCGACGGTTTCATGGTTATTAATAAAATATCCACGGTCATCGGGGCCACGATGATCTAACGTCGCCGTCATTTCCTTTAGCAACAAATCCGTGTTTTTTTCCAATAAAGGACTAATGATGGCAACAAATCCGCACATGGTTAGCTGTGCCTAGCCATTTTTTTATACAGCCCGCTCAAACCCCAAAAGTAACGATGCTTTTTAAATAGGTAAAACAAACCACCTAAGTGAGAAAAGTGAAACTTGCTGAGTTTAAAACCTCGAGAGAGCTCTTGTGCGTCATGGATCATTTGAGTGTGCGGCAAGTAAGTGATCTTAAAACCCGTTTTCCATACTCTAATGCAGTAATCTACGTCTTCTGGTGAGTAAAAGATTTTTTCGTCTAATAAGCCGGTTTTCTCGACACATTCTCGGCTAATCAGCCAACACGCCGATATGGCATAATCTACATCAACAGGGGCCGTAACTTTGCTAAGCGGGTGTTCGTTGGCTTCTATGTTTTTTAAGAATAAAAAGCGTTTGGCTTTTTGTAAAAGTGTTGGGAATACATCACAAGATAGTTGGAAGTTACCGCTAGCGTAAGTCAGTTTAGGGACCACAATGCCACATTCAGGGTTTTTCTGGCTATAGCTTAGCAAGGCGTCAAGACAAGTTGGCGTAATGTAAGCGTCTGAGTCTAAAACTAACACAAAGTCGCCCGTAGATTCTTTTATTGCACTGTTTCTTGAAAAAGTCGTACCGGTATTTTCTTTAAAAAATATGGGTTTAATAATATCTGGATGTTGTGCTTGGTACTGCTTTAATAATTCAACACTGCCATCTTGGCTACCGTTGTCGACGATAAATATTTCAGAGCCCTGTTCATACTGGCGATAAGCCACTAACAAGGAGTCTAAGCAACGAGGTAAGGTGTTAACTGAGTTAAATGACAATATGACGGCTGACACTAACATGGCTATTGTTCCTGTTGAATAAATTGGCCAAATAACAATTCTAATTGTTCTTGGCTGACATCGGCCTGATCCGCTGACATGATTAACGCTTGTCCACCAAAGTCGGTTTGCAACAATTTATTGATGACTTGATGACCTTTGATTTTCCACGTGTTCGCTGACACAAATCCATCGGTTTTATAAACCATTAGAATATTTCGTTTTTTACCAACTAAGCTAACAATTTGAGTGTATTGCACTTCAATTATTTGCTCACCTATTGTGATAGGTTTCATTTTTTTCGATTTGATAGACCAGCGGTCTGGATTAAATAATCGGTTTTCGAAATTAATCAGTTCTTTGTCATCGGCTTCTGTTGCAAACAGTACTTTGTATGTTGTTACCGCTTGGTTGTTTGACCATGTATTTAATTCGATACTATCCGCGTTAGGAAAGTAAACCGCCCAAGGTGTCATTGGTTGTTTATACAAGTCATTTATTTTTGATACGTGCTCACTGAGTTTACTTGCAACAGCAACATCAGGTTGCGCTTGTTTAATCAGGTTGGCACTCAGCGGTGCAATGGCTAACGCTATCGCCACCACTAGGTAAGCGACGCCAATATTTCTTGGTGAGTCGGTAGTAGTGTTTTTGTTTTCTGCTTTAGCGTTTTGTTCTTCATCAGCAGAAACCGGTTCTATTTGATCTGACAAGGCATTACCAAGCCAAATGAGCATGATCATTACAAAGCTAAAAAATACCCACCCGTAAACGATATGATCAAACCCTGTTGCAGCTTCAATATTGCCTAAATGTGCAATAACGATGATTAGGAAAACTCGCATACCATTTGCGAGTATCGGCACAAAAATACCTGCCGATATCATGACTAAACGGCGTTTATAGCTGTCGATATAAAGCAGGGCATAAAAAATAGCGATGGTAATAGATGAAATTAGAAAGCGGATACCACTGCACGCTTCGGCAACAAGAAAATTACCCGCTGGAATGGAAATATAAAGCCCGTCGCTGTAAACGGGAATTCCCACAAATTCAATCATGGCAATGGATAATACGGCAGTAATTTGTTGCAAATGAGGGATAAGAAAATCACCTACCGGTACCGCTAAAAATAAAAACAGCAATGCACTTTTTAGTTGCCACAGCGCTTTAAAACCATAAAGAGCCCACACAACAAAAGGTATAATGGCCACTAAGCTTAGTTGTGCGAGTAAGTTTATTTGCGCGAGTTCGCTGATTAACCAACAGGCACTAAAAAATAGAATACCTAACGCCGCTAGAGGCTGTGATGCATTAACTTTTAAAGGCTTACGTTGCAGTCGCGAAAAGATCAGTACTGCGGTGAGAGGCACGATAAACAAACCGTGACTATAGGTTTCCGAGTTCATCCATAAATGAACCATATCGGCTACGGTATCGAGATAAAACAATACAAGCAGTGCGACTAGACACACTGCTTCGATAACAGCGCGTTGCATTGCTTTGTTGGTCCTTAACGTATTAACAATATCCATATTAGTCTTCTAAATATACGTTCTGCATCGTATCCCACTGATAGTCAGTGAGTAGTCTTGCAATTTTACCTTCCATTTTGTCTAGGTTGATGTAGTGCCTAAACTTTGATTTGAAGCTTGCATCTTTAACGCGAGGTTGGTTTGGATCAATTTCCCACGGGTGGAAATAAAAACTATAAGGTGCAGACTCTTGTTCCATAAATTTGTTAATGCGACGTTTAGAAAGCCAATAAGGGAATAAGCGGAAGTAACCGCCACCGCCAATGCCGGTGTTTACGTCGTCTTTGCGAATTGTCGGGATAGGTATTTCAATAATACCTTCTGGACGCTCATATTTAAATCGTGGCCAGTTGGGAACGCCATACAAATCGTGTTCAATTGGGTAGGTGCTAGAGCTATATTTAAAACCCAGCTCTACAAGTATTTCGTAAGCCCATTGATTTGAATCGTTAATACTAAAGCTTGGTGCGCGGTATCCGGCAATAGATTTGCCTAAGGTGTCTTCTAAAAATGATTTAGAACGGTAAACATCTTCTTTGAATACGCTTTGGCTTTGGGTTGTTGCACGTTGATGAGCAAAACCATGACTTGCAACTTCATGTCCGCGACGGTCAATTTCGGTAATTAAATCTGGAAACTTTTCGGCAACGGCACCAAGTAT
Organism: Psychrosphaera aestuarii; assembly: GCF_017948405.1. Taxonomy (NCBI): domain Bacteria; kingdom Pseudomonadati; phylum Pseudomonadota; class Gammaproteobacteria; order Alteromonadales; family Pseudoalteromonadaceae; genus Psychrosphaera; species Psychrosphaera aestuarii. The sequence continues at coordinate 488,472 of NZ_CP072844.1, forward strand.
AAAAAATGTTGATTTTGCGTTGTGGGCATCAAACAAGTCTAACAAGCGACGTGTATTATCATTCACTCGGTGTTCTAAGCTTGGCCAATCTTTTTGTGAGAACAAAGAGTCAAAAGCAGAAACGTGGAAGTAGTCTTCCACGTCAACGGTCATCGCATGAGTAGTTGCTTTGTTTGGCTTACTGCCCGACATAATTAACGACCTTTACCAAATAGGATAATTTCGAAGGTACGAACTAAAATCAATAAGTCGAGCAAAATGCTGCGACGCTTGATGTAATACAAATCAAATTTGAGCTTTTCTAGCGAGTCATTAACACTTGAACCATAAGGGTAATTAAGTTGTGCCCAACCTGTTAAGCCTGGTTTAACGTTGTGACGATGATTGTAATACGGTATTTCTTTGATGAGTTCTTTTACAAACTCCGGGCGTTCTGGACGAGGCCCAACAAAGCCCATTTCGCCTTTAAAAACATTAAACAACTGCGGCAATTCATCAATTCGGTATTTACGTAATGCATTACCAATTTTTGTTACGCGGTCATCGGTTTTTTGAGCCCATTGTGCACCGTCTTTTTCGGCATCTTGGCGCATACTTCTAAATTTAATAATTTCGAATAACTGGCCATCCATACCAACACGGGTTTGCTTGTAAAAGATAGTGCCACCTTTTTTGCGACCGTCTTCAAGATAGATAAGTGCCATGGTGATAAGTATCAGTGGCCAAGTTAGTGCAAAGACAAACACGGCTAAAATAACATTTAATACATAATCGGCTGCAACACGGATGTAGTGACGAGATTGGAACCCGTTCGAGTAAATAACCCAAGACGGATAAATAAGGTTGACGGCAACTTGCCCTGTTTCTTCTTCAATAAAGTCCAGAATGTCTTTAACGACTACGCCGCCCATCTTACAGTCGAATAGTGCTTCTAACGGCAGTGACCCTCGGCGCTCATCTGGTGCAATTACAATTTCATCAATTTGATTTTCTTGAATAAACTCATGTAAGTTGTCTAGGGAGTCAAGCTTGATTATATTTTCACGCTTTAATTCATCTTCTTTATCTGATGCTAACGGAATAAAACCAACTAATGAAAAACCACGGCGGTCTGACTCGCGACGCATACGCTTTTCAATTATTGACGCTCTTTCACCTGCTCCGATTACCACTACACGTTTTTTTGTAATACCAAACATTTCGAACGTGCTGGCCAAATAACGAATGGTAAAAACAAGAACAACAATGGTTAATACGTATGATGCAAATAAAAGAGGAAGAACTTCTGAAGAGGTAAAAATATTAAAAACAATAATTTCAAAGATGGCAAAGGTCATTACGCCACTAACTAGACACCGACGAAATATACCAATATGGCTGTCTCGTAATTTTATATCGTATAAACCAACGGATAGGTTGGTAACAATAAACAAACTAGCGATAGCTATTGGCAATACCCACCATACTTCTTTATAAGCTGGCAATAGTGGTAAGTCATAAACTTCTATAGCCCAAAAGCCTATTAGACCTACAGATAGAGCAACTAGCCAATCCATAATCATTAACGTGTTACTACGTTGATTAATAGGCTTTTGATGAAATACCTTTTTCAAGTCAGTTCCTAGTCGTTGTGAAAGTTGTTATTGTTTTTGTAACAGATACTTTAACTGATTGTAAGCATACTGTCATTTCGAAAAAATATAATAGTTCACATTTATTATGATTTGATTACAATCACTATTGATACATATTATGGACAACAAAAACAAGAGTGAATTTGCCGTGAAAATATTAATTATATTAATGTGTGTACTAGCCATGATTGGCTGTTCAACAAATCGTTTGCCACCGGCAACGGTTAAACCTTCCGCAATTGCTAGTGTTGATGACTATCAATATCTAATTGGCCCAGGCGACTCGGTTAATATTTTTGTTTGGCGAAACCCTGAGGTTTCAGGCAGTTTTGTTGTTCGCCCCGATGGTATGATTACCACATCTCTTGTCGAAGACATTCCTGTTTCCGGCAAAACGCCAACCCAATTAGCGCGCGAAATCGAAGTTGTGCTTGGGCAATATATTAAATCACCTATTGTAACTGTTAGTGTTGGTGGCTTTGTCGGGCCATTTACCGAGCAGGTTCGTGTAATTGGTGAAGCAACAAACCCGATGGCTGTAAATTATCGTCAAAACATGACTCTGCTTGATCTTATGATTCAAGTTGGCGGTTTAACTGAGTTTGCTAATGGCAATAGTGCGGTGCTAGTTCGTGTTATTAACGGTCGACAAACAGAATTTGAGATAGAGCTTGACGATTTAATAAAGCAGGGTGATATCAGTGCAAATGTAGATATTTTACCTGGCGATATTATTATCATTCCGGAAGATTGGTTCTAATTGGTCGCGTAAAAAGTAGTTTTTAAGTAGTAAGTAGTTAAGCAAAGGATTATTAAATGCAGGATCTGCAGGCCACCATTCAACAAATACTGGATTATATAAAAGGTATTTGGATTAAAAAGCGGTTTATTATCATATCAACTTGGTTGATATGTCCGCTGGGATTATTTTTAGTGGCAAAAATGCCCGATGTATATGAGTCAAAGGCGAAGATATACGCAGATACTCGTTCTATGCTTAAGCCACTGCTAAGAGGGTTAGCAATTCAAACAGACTCGAAAGAAGAAATTAATGCTATTGCACGTACATTAAAATCAACGCCAAACTTAGAAGATATTGCTCGTAAAGCAGATTTAGACATTAGCGCTAAAACGCCTCAAGAATTCCAGGGCATTGTTGAGAACTTAAGAAATAAAATTATTTTTAATAGTTCGGGTCGTACGAGTATTTATAGTATTTCATTTGAGCACCCAGACCCGCAAATTGCCAAACGCGTTGTATCACTAACGTTAGATAAATTTGTTGAGTCGGCATTAGGTCAAAATCGTCAGGACAGCACCACGGCAAGTAACTTTTTAGATGAACAGTTACAAGAATATGCTACTCGATTGGCAAGTTCAGAGCAGCGTTTAGCTGATTTTAAAAAGCAGTATGGTGACTTGTTGCCAGAGTCTGGCGGTTCGGGTTATTACCAGCAACGAGGACAGTTAAAAACTCAAATTGAGTCAATTAATTTAGAGTTGTCAGAAAAGCAAACGCAATTACAGAGTTTAAAAAGTAAATTTGCCACTAGTACTACCAATGAAGGCAACCCTGATAACGTAAATATCGCTACTCAGTACGATCAACGCATTGCTCAAATGCAGGCAAATTTAGATGATTTACAAATTCGTTTTACCGATAAACATCCAGATGTTCTGCAAACAAGAGAGCGTTTAGAATCATTGCAGCAACAACGTAAGTCGGAAATCGATCAGCTAATGAAAGGACTGTCAAATGGTGAGTTGGCCGCTGGCAGTCTAAGTGAAAATGCAATTGTTCAACAACTCACTATCGTGATTAACAATTTAGAAAGTAATATCGCGTCATTAAATGTTCGTAAGCAAAGTTATGTTGAAAAACTAGACGTGCTTGAACAAAAATTAGAGTTGATTCCAGATATTGAGGCGAAACGTACGGCGTTAAATCGTGACTACGGCATTACCAAACGAAAGTACGAAGAATTACTCAGTCGCAAAGAATCAGCAGATTTATCCCGTAAGGCCGACTTATCTGCTGAAGATGTGCAATTTAGAATTATTGATCCGCCTGTTGTGCCACTAGCGGCATCAGGGCCAAAACGTGCCTTGTTATACACAGGTGTGTTAATTGTTAGTTTTGGTGCTGGCGTAGCCTTGGCCTTTTTGTTTAGCCAGTTAAATCCGGTAATCATCAATGCTAATCATTTAACAAAAATTACTGGCCGACCTGTATTAGGCGCAGTCACAGATATTAACTTAGCAGAAATCAATAAACGTGATCGACGCAGAATGTGGGTATTTGCTGCCTCATCCTCCGTAATTCTTGGTTTATATTTGGTGTTTATGTTCTCAGAGATTGTGATGAAAAAGACACCGTTGCAGTTAATGGAGAGATTCATATGAGCTCTATAGAAAAGGCAATGAAACGCCAAGGTGAAAAAGCTAAATTTGGTCAACCAAAAGCAGCTGAAGGTGAGATTGAACAAGCAGCAACGCCTAATGACCAAACAGATGCGTCAAAGCATGTAGCACAACCAGAGTCAGAACAAGTTAAAAAACAAGATCAGGTGTTGCCGTCGGATAATCACCAAACCGAGTTGAGCTCACCGATAAGTACCAATAAAGACTTAGTGATTGATTTTGAAATGCTTGAAAGCAAGGGTTTTGTTGCTTTATCTCGTAAGCGTACGTTAATAAACGAAGAGTTTCGTAGCATTAAGCGGAAAGTGTTAAATAACGCGTATGGCGGTTTGGCCAAAACGCTTCATCATGCGAACCTGGTGTTTGTATCAAGCTCACGACCGAATGAAGGTAAAACCTTTACAGCGGTTAATTTAGCGTTAAGCATTGCGTTAGAACAAGACAAAACGGTGCTGCTAGTAGACGCTGACGTGCTCAAACCGAGCGTGTCAAAAACCTTAGAAATAGGCGCGAACGTTGGTTTAATTGAATATTTAACCGGTGAAGAGAAAGACGTTTCATCTGTTATTTATCATACCAATATTGAAAATCTAAAGGTTATTCCTGCTGGTTTACCACATCACTTATCAAACGAATTATTAGCAAGCGATAAAATGCTCAAGCTCTGTAAAGAGTTTGCCAGTCGTTACCCTGACCGAATCGTTATTTTTGATTGCCCTCCGCTTTTAGGTGTTAATGAAACGGCACTGATGGCAGAGCAATGTGGCCAAGGCGTGATTGTGGTAGAAGAGAACAAATCAAAAGTCTCGGAAGTAAAACAAGCCGTTGATTTATTACCAGAGACGATGGCGGTAGGGTTTGTACTTAATAAAGTGACCGACCCAACTGAAACTCAGGGTTATGGTTACTATTACGGTTCAGGAGCTTAATTTCAAATGAGCAAACAGCAGAATCAAAGAAGTCGAGCAATTAAAAATGCGTCATCACGTCGCGCTAATGACTTTGTTATATCTGCTGTTGCCATGTTTGTTGCTACTTGTTTAGGAACTGTGACAACGAGTGCAGTCGCCACTGAAATAGAAATCAAACCTAAAATTACGTCGATATATACCTATGTTGTTGACCCGGAGTTTAATGGTTTTGAATTGGATTCGTCGGTTGAAGATGGCAACCAAACTTTAATGCTTACGCCGAGTATTTCAATGCTCGCTAGTGGCGCTGTTTGGAATGGTCAATGGACCGTTTCGCACACTAAAATAGAGCAACTAGAGTCTAATTTTGAAAATACCTCTTTCAGCGATATCTCGCTAAATAATCAATTTAACTTTGTTAAAGATCGCGTGGTATTTTCCGCGAATGCTAGTCGCAAGAACCAAAATATTGATAACCGTTTTGCTGGTGTCTCAGATCCTATTTTTGGTCAAAGCGAATACGTCGATGTTGATAATGGCACATTAGGATTAACCGTAAAAAACAAATCGGGTTCCGACTGGCGTAATAGTCTGAATTATTCGTATTCGGCGACTCGCTTTGATGAAGATCAGTTAGCAAATACCAGCACACGGTCAACGCAACTGGTTAAAGGCGATAGACAGAACGCGGAAGTTCGGCTCGCATATGGTTCACGAGCAAACCAAGTAAAGGGTGAGTTTCGACTAGCTGGAAATAGTAACGATAGAAATGTTCGTGGCAAGCAAAGTAACATAGCAGCCTCTTTTAATTTGGAACTACCTATGTGGTCGGCGCTTGATTTTGTATTAAGTGGTTCAGCATCACGTAACTCCATAGCAAATTCGAGTTTTGAAGACTCTAATTTGGATAATGAATTTTATGGCGCTGGTTTAGCGTGGCGTTTCAGCGAACGCTCATATATCGCGGTAACCTACAATAAAGATACGCAGGGTCAAACCCGTTTTAGTGATGCTGATGAGGAGTTTGATGATACTTTTGTTGGCTATCGTTTGGTATTAGAGCCGAGTAAACGAACTTCGCTAAGTTATGAAAACAGCCGACGTTTTTACGGTGAGTCACATAACTTTAAATACAACAAGTCGGGCAACCACTGGAATATTAATGTTGGATATGCTGAAGATTTAACGAGCCAGTCTAGGTTGGTTAACGATCCTATTTCTGCTGGTATTTATAGTTGTAATCCTATTTCGCTAGAAAGAGTGGACTGTATTCCGTTATCAAGAATTCCAGACAGACCAGACCCAAGACGTGAGTACATTGAGTTCTTTGATCCGAACTTTTTTATTGATGAAGAGTTAGTGTTATCTAAGGGATTAAATGCGTCTGTGTCGTATAAAGGCCGTAAGAGTACGTTAACTTTGTCGTATGCAAAAAGTAAGCGTCAGTTTTTAGAACGTGACAATGATGAGTTTGGTAACGAACAAGACAGTGAGTCTTTTTCTATTAACTATAACCATAGAATGTCGCGCCGAACGTCTTTTAATGCATCAGCAAACCAAACTGACGTTGATTCAAATGGTACAAGAGGCGACAGAAAAGGCTTTCAAGCAAGTGTAGGTTTGGAGCGTAAGTTAACAAGAAAGGCAACTGGAAAATTGAATATCCGCCGCTTTGATAACGACGGAAATTCAATTGGACAAAATAGAAAAGATACTCGGTTGGAAGTGCAGTACTCTTATCAATTTTAAATCAATTTTAATGCGCGTTTTGATGCATATTTAGGTTAGTTGTTACATCTAACTCAACGTCATCTTTCATTTCTTCCATTGGCGCCTCAGCGTCCATAACATTCTTTATGAAATACCAAGTGTAAAAAATCATCAAGCCTAGTGTTAATGCTAAAATACCAAAGCTCATAAACAATACTGGATCGCTCATAAAGTCACGAAACATAGATTCAATATTAAATTCGTTAAACATAATCGTTCTCCTTTTTTCTATGCCTTCAATTTAGCTCCTTGGTGTAATTTAATAATGATCTAGATCATGCTTTTTAGGTGTGCGTTTAATAAGCGAATTAAACATTGATTTAGATCATATTAAATAATCGCTAACAAACGTATTTACATTGATATGATATAGTGTATCATTTTTCTATATCATTAATTTAGAGAGTAAAAGCTTGTGTTTTTAAATCGATTTTTTGCAACTTCTTTGTGTGCAGTTAGTGTTTTAAGTGCAAGTCCGGCGTACGCTGCACATAGTATCGAAGGACTAGTTAAAGACGCGAAAGGCGCACCAGTCAAAAATGCCAAAGTCTTTGTACATGGTAGTACCTTAGTCGTTACCACAGATCAAAGTGGCCGCTTTAAATTAACTGAACAAATGAAGCATATCGAAGAGTTGCACGTGGTTGCATCAGGATTTAATCATGCTTCAGTTAAACTTTCTGAAAATATTACTAGTTACAATATTGTACTGTCGCCTAGCCTAATTGAGCGTATTGACGTTACTGCGACGCCACTTCACGGTTCTACTTTGGAGTCTGCAACGCCAATTTCTGTGTTGAGTGACCAAGAGTTAAAAAACAAACATGCTTCAACATTAGGTGAAACATTAAAAGCAGAGTTAGGTGTGCATTCTTCCTATTACGGTCCTGTAAGTAGCACGCCTATTATTCGTGGTTTAGATGGGCCTCGAGTTCTTATTGCGCAAAATGGTTTAGATGTAGGTGATGCTTCTAGAGTTGGCCCAGATCATGTGGTATCGACAGAAACAAGTACCGTAAAACAAATTGAAGTATTACGAGGTCCTGCAACATTGTTTTATGGCAGTGGCGCTATTGGCGGAGTCGTGAATGTGGTTGATAACCGTGTACCACGAGAATTAGAGCGAAGCTCTGAATGGCAATATTCCTTTGGCACAGTGGCAGATGAATCGGAGTTGTCGTTTGCATTAAACGGTGGGGCAGAGCAAGCCTTGTCAGGAAAAGATATTGCTTGGCATGTTGATGCTTTTTATAGAGACAGCAGTGATTATGATGTGCCTGCCGATCCTGAGTTGCATGTAGATGAAGATGAAGAAGAACATGCTGAACACGCTGAAGATGGTCATGGCTCTTTTACGCTAGCGAATAGTGCCTCTCGTTCAAAAGGCGGTACTGTTGGCGCAAGTGTGTTATTGGATAACGGCTTTGTTGGTGTTTCGGTAGGTTACCTAGACCGTTTGTACGGTATACCTGGTCACGCGCATGCACATGAAGAGCACGATGAGCATGAAGAGCATGAAGAACATGAAGAACATGAAGAGCACGAAGAACACGCAGATGAGCATGAAGGTCACGATGACCACGATGAGCATGGTGAAGAAGGCTTTGTAAAAGGCGATATGCGTCAAACTCGTGTGCAGTTAATTTCTGAGCTTACTTTTAAAAATTCATGGATAACAGGTTTAAATACTAAGTTTGGTGTAACAAATTATCAGCACCAAGAGCTGGAGTTTGATGGGATTGGTGGCGTAGAAGTCGGTACTCAGTTTAATAATGATGCATGGGAACTTCGTAGTGATATGTTACTCGCTGATTTAAACGATTGGCATGGCGCTTTAACGTTCGATATAAAATCATCTGACTTTGAAGCAATAGGTGAAGAGGCATTTACACCGCCATCAAAAACTAAGTCGTACGCTATTGGACTGCTTGAAGAAAAGCACTTTGACAATGTGTTGGTGCAACTAGGTGCCCGTGCAGAACAAGTATCTATAGATTCAGATTTGTACTCGTTTGATTTCTCACCAGTGAGCTTATCAGCGGGTTTAGTTTATGATTTTGCTAGTGGTTATAACATAGCCGCGTCGTATACTCATTCTTCTAGAGCACCTTCTGCAGGCGAATTGCTTTCATACGGACCTCATATTGGTACCCGTTCGTTCGAACTAGGTGCGATTTTTGACTCAATAGATGGAGCTACATCTCTTATAGAGTCGGACATGGTGGAAGAAACATCGAATAACATAGAGTTGAGCCTTAGAAAATTTGAAGGCGATGTGGGTTTTGTTGTTAATGCCTTTTTTAATCAAGTAGATGATTTTTATTATCAAGCTAATACTGGTGAAGAGTTAGATGAGTTGCCGGTATACCGTTATGAGGCCAGAGACGCTGAGTTTTATGGTGTTGAAGCGCAGTGGATTTGGCAAGCTAACCAAGACTTGAAGATCACAGTACAGGCAGACAGCATCAATGGAAAATTAACATCAGGTGAGTATTTACCGCGTATTCCACCAACTAGATTAGGCACTACTTTTGACTACGAGTTGGAAAATACCAGTATTGAACTGAGTGTGATGCATCATTTTGAGCAAGACAAAACGGCAGCGATGGAAACAACAACGGATAGCTATTCTATGGTTGATATAAAAGTTAACCATTACTTACCGTTAGCTGGAATGGATACAACCTTGTTCTTTAAGATTAATAACTTGTTTGACGAAGAAGCCCGAGTTCATTCGAGCTTTTTAAAGAACGATACCTTGTTACCTAGTCGCTCATTTGTTGTCGGTATTAGAGGTATGTATTAACAAAGCTTGATAACGTCCCCAGTTATTAGGTACTGAGACGTCAGCTCGATATTCGGCGGCGTCTCTTTTCATCATGTCACACAGCAACGATTGTTCTTGTTGCTCAAATAACAATTCTGCTTCTAATAGGTGATGACGAATGTCTTCGTAATGATTGATTTGAGCTTTTTGCTGTTTAAACGTCTCGCGATTGACACGAATGGCTTGAGTAAATTTTCTAGAGAATTGACTGATGTAGTTATGCAAAATAGTGAGTTCTTGATCACTTATTTCAATGGTTAAGTCGTCGCAATATAAACAAAATAACGCTAGGTTGACGTTCCCATCGTAACTGTTTTGCCAGCCTAAGAGTTCGTTTTGAAGCTCATCTTGCTGATAACTGGTTACACTAAACTGCCAAAGCTCAGTTGGCTCAATTAGATTCGTCATACTCGCTCCTCATCACTTCCATTTGTTCTTCATATTCAAACCATTGCATTTCTATGTCTTCAAGCTCACTTTTTAATTTTGCTTGTTCACTTAAAAGTTGGTTTAAATCTGACTTTCTTGACTCAGTATAGAGGTCAGTGTCGCCCATTGCCTCTTCAATTTCACTTAGCCTTGTTGTCATTTTTTCTTGTTGCTCAACTAACTTATCAGCTTTTTTCTTAATTGGGGATAGGGCTTTACGTAGTTCTGCTTCTTTTCGCTTTTGATCTTTTTTGGCAACGGCAGAATTCACCTTGTCGTTACTTGTGTCTTTGTCTTGATTGGCCTGACGATCTTGGTCAAGCAACCAGTTGTGATAATCGTCTAAGTCACCGTCAAATGGTGCGACTTGGCCACTATCAACTAAGTATAGGTCATCACAGGTTGATTTTAATAAGTGACGATCGTGGGCAATAAGTATCATAGCGCCTTCAAAACCTTGTAAGGCAATTGCTAAGGCTTGACGCATTTCGATGTCTAAATGGTTAGTCGGCTCATCGAGAAGCAATAAGTTTGGTTTTTGAAAAACGATAAGGGCTAACACTAATCGAGCTTTCTCACCGCCGGAAAAGCTGTCAATTTTGTCTAGAGCTTGATCGCCGTTAAAGCCAAATCCACCTAAATAGTCACGAGCCATTTGTTCTGTCATGGTGCGATCTAGTGCCTGAACATGATCAACCGGACTTTGACCAATTGATAAGGTATCCAATTGATGTTGCGCGAAATAACCAATACGTAAGTGTTTACTATGTTCAAATTCACCAGAAAGAGGCGGTATGTCTCTAGAAAGTGTTTTAATTAAGGTGGATTTACCAGCGCCATTTCTACCTAGCAAGCCAATTCGACTGCCTGGTACTAGGTTCATTCTTATTTTAGATAAAATAGCGGTATCGCCGTATCCGGCTTCTACCTGGTCCATTTTAATAATTGGGTTTGGGATATTAGATGCTGGTCGAAATTCGAAATGGAATTGTGAATCAACGTGCGCTGGTGCAATTTTCTCCATGCGTTCGAGCATTTTTACTCGACTCTGTGCTTGTTTGGCTTTGGTCGCTTGGGCTTTAAACCGGTCGATAAAAGATTGAATGTGTTTAATTTCAAGCTGTTGTTTTTCAAAGTTAGCTTGTTGCTGGGCGAGTTTTTCTGCGCGCTGAGTTTCAAATGTTGAGTAATTACCTGTGTAACTATTTAGACTGTTGTTTTCTACGTGCAGAATGCCTTGGCAAATATTGTCGATAAAGTCTCTGTCATGGGAGATTAATAAAATGGTCCCTTCGTATCTATTTAGCCACTTTTCTAACCAAATTACCGCATCTAAATCTAAGTGGTTAGTTGGCTCATCTAGTAGTAAGCAGTCACTATCAATCATAAGTGCTTGGGCTAAATTTAGGCGCATTCGCCAACCACCAGAAAAACTCTTAACAGGACGTTGTTGTGCGTCAGCATCAAAACCTAAGCCATTTAGCATTTCACCTGCTCTGGCTGGAATGGTGTAGGCGTTAATCGTTTCTAAATCATGATGGATTTGGGCAATTTGATGGCCATTATTCTCAAGTTCGGCTTTTGCTAATGCTGCTTGAAGCTGACAATATTTTTCGTGGCCATCTATCACGTAGTCTAATGCCGATTTGTCTAGTCCTGGTGTCTCTTGCTTTACCCACGCTAGCTGCCAACCTTTTGGATAGGAGATTTCGCCACCGTCATTAGACAGTTCTCCACGGATCATATTGAACAGCGTCGACTTACCACAACCATTTGCGCCTACTATGCCTATTTTATGGCCGGGATAAATAGTGGCAGAGGCTTGTTGGAATAAGACTTTGTTACCAAGTTGTAAGTCGAGTTGTGAAATTTGCAGCATAGAGAATATAAAGTCCTAAAATTTTTAACGTGGGAATGGTATATGTTGCTTAACAAAACGTATACCCAAAGGACGGCTTTTTTGTTTAAATAGCGCCTGTTTTGAATTAACGGTTTTTTACGTCGGGTTTTATTCAACTAACTTAATTGCATTTCGGTAATTATCGTAAGTTAATAGAGTCACTTGAGGTAACTGGGAACATACGATGACTAAAAAGAAAAAGAGATTTATTGCTGGTGCAAGTTGCCCTGAATGTAAGGCGATGGATACCATGATGTTATTTATGGAAAATAACGTTGAAAAAGTTGAGTGTAAGTCTTGTGGTCATCAAATGACGCAACCGGACGGTGCCGTTCAAGGCGCAACTCGCCAATTTGAACAAGTCATTGGTGTGTTTACGCCTGGCGATTAGGTACAGTTAGATTATTTTATGTAATCTTTGGTACCGCTATTTTTAGTAGTGCGGAGGAGGTGTCTCTTCTGCCTGCGATGCCACTGGCGAGCCTTTGTCTTGGCTAAATTTTTGGGCTAGCAGTTCAATCTGACGTTTCATCGTCGCCTGAGCTAAATTTAGCGTCGTGATTTCAGCATTTAGCTGTTCAATTGTATCTTCTTGAAAAGCGAGTTGGCTTTCTAGCGACTCTACTTTTAAAGTTAGCTCTTGCAGTTTATCTGTGCTCACTGTCGATATCCCATATTTCATTTAACCCAGCTGAACTTTCGCTAACGACTTGGGTTTCGTTATTTATAAAGCTGGCACTATACACTACAGCACTTTGCGGACGCGAGCCTTTCCTAGGGGTAACAAGCCATTGTTGTAACTGTTTGCCGGTTTTTACATCCCATAATGTAAGTTGTCGGGTTGGTGCTCCGGTGAGTAGCCATTTGCCGTTGTCACTAAATCGCGCACTGGTAAATATTTCTTGGCGATTAATGTAATCAAGTTGTGAAATCGTTTGGCCCGTTTTTAAGTCCCAAATACGAGCTTGTTTTTTACTATCTGCGGTAAATGCATAACGAGCTTTTGGGTCTAATGCGACAAATATGACGCGACTCGCATGTCTAAATTTATGTATGACTTGGCCACTGCTGGTATCCCACAAATAAGCGGTTTGATCGCTAGAGCCCGTCAAGACATACTTTCCGTTTGGTGCCATATCAAGACTATTAATTGCATTGTTAATTTGTACGGACTCACCCTGCTCATCTAATAGGTTGCGCTGGTGGCCTAAAAACTCCAGTCGACGTCCACTTTCTATGGTGATGTGGGTGATCATGCCGTTGCTTTTACCTAAAACAATGTGCTTTCCATTATTTGAAACATCGATGGCGCGTATTGTTCCAAGCGCTAAACATTGCTCTCCCGCCGCAAAGTCTACATCTATGCATTTGTCGCGATCGATAACGCTAATTTGTGAGGCTTTTGGTAAATCGGAGGCAGGATTATTACGGTTGACCCAAGCATTTGAACCATCGTCGTCACTAATTTGAACTTTTGACTTTCTAACTTGCCAAAAACCTACGTTTTCACCACTGGTAATGTCCCACAGTGAAAAATTATGTTTATCGGCCAATACCGCATGAGAGTCATTATCGGCAATAGAAGTTGCAAAGATGACATTGCTGTTGCTCATGATTGAGGTGCTTTCGCCATCATCGAAGCTAAGTGGTTGCTGATCAATATTGTGTGACCATTGATATTTAGCACCGTTGGCATTGAGATCCCATAAAGCTACCCCATGATATAAGGTGGATACGACGGAGTAATTTCCGGAACTGGAGATGCTTGCCGCAAAGGCACCGGTTTGGGCATGCTCAAACTGTTGTTTTGGCTTATCGCCAGCAGGTTGGCAGCCACTAATTAACGTAGTTGCAATAAATACGATAGATACAAAAAGAATTTTAATTCGCAAACTGAGCCTCGATTTATTTATTAGCTTGGTTTTCTAGCGTTTTAGGGTTTTTCTTTACATTGTTACTCGCTAGTATAGGCTACATCTAATTGAAAAATGTAGCATTAGATTTATAAGAATAATGGAGAACACATGAATAAAGCAGTAAAACTAACTGCAATTGCTGCGGCAGTCGCACTTTTAGGCGCTTGTGGTAATGCGGAAAAAGCGCAGGTTAAAGTTGAATCTGAAGCCGATAAGCAAAGTTATGCACTAGGTGCATCTATGGGTCGTTACCTAAATAATAATCTTGAGAAGAATGCTGAGATTGGCATTGAGCTTAAAAAAGATATGATTTTAGGCGGTATTGAAGACGCGTTGGGTGACAAAGTTCAGTTTACTGAAGAAGAAATTGAAACTGTTATGAATGCTTTAGAGGCTGATGTTCGTAAGCGTGGCATGGAGCATCAAGAGAAGTTGGCGTCAGCGGCTCAAGAAGAAGGCAAGCAATTTTTAGTTGAGAATGCAAAACGCAGTGAAGTAACAGTAACTGAGTCTGGCCTTCAATATGAAGTTTTATCTGAAGCAGAAGGCGAAAAGCCAGCGGCAGCTGACACAGTAACTGTTCATTACCACGGCACGTTAGTTGACGGAACAGTATTTGACTCTTCTGTCGATCGTGGTCAAACAACTAGCTTCCCGTTAAATCGAGTTATCCCTGGTTGGACTGAAGGTTTACAGTACATGAGCAAAGGCTCTAAGTATAAGTTCTACATTCCTTCTGAGTTAGGATATGGCGCGCGTGCTGCAGGTTCAATTCCTCCACATTCAACACTTATTTTTGAAGTTGAGCTATTTGATATTCAAAAAGCACCAGCAGCAGAATAATCGTTTGAAACCTAGTTTTAAACACACAAAAAAAGCGCTATAAGCGCTTTTTTTTATATCTAAATTATTGATACAAGGGCAGTCGACGAATTCGGTCATCGATTGCTTGTTCTATAAGTTTGTATTCTATGCTGTGCTTATTGCCTAGTTCGTCTTTAAACTGCGTAGCGCTTAACCCTTCCGGAAGTTGGTCTACCATAGGGAAAAAGACACTTTCATCTTTAATTCCGGCCAGCATCTGTTGTGCTTGGCGAGCTTGTTGCTCGTTGTATACAACAAATTGACTAAAGCTTAATCCAGCTTTATCGGCGGCTAAGTCAGGAAAGCTGTAACCACTGCCACCTTCATTGGCGTCATATAGCTCTTTTATTTCACCTATGTTGAGGCCAATTTGTTGGCCGCCTAGCTGCTCTAAAATAGCCGAATATAAAAAGTGTAAGGTAAGATCCTTACGGCCGTGAACCACTGGTGTTTGAAGAGGCTTAGAGTCTGGTGGAATATTTAGCCCAGCAATTTTTGCAAATTTACTGTTGCCAAAATAGGACGCAAGTGCCCATAAGGCATGTCTATTCTCACTCGCCGCACTAAGAGATGGTTGCGCTATGAGGTTACTGCGCGCCTCCTGAAACACTAATCCGACATAGTAGGAAAGTTCTTCGCTGTTTGCTTTATTTCGTTCGAGCAAGGTCACATAGTCATAGAATTTTTTTGCATTAAATCGTTTACCTACCGCTATATCAGTCGCCTGCTGTTTTAATGATTTAAATGAGTCTTTAACTAATTGAACTAATAAAGGTGGCCGTTCGGTGGTGAGTGTTAACGATGATGTTTTAACTTGTATTTGCTCAAACAGCATTTGAACAAGTTGCGCCGGTTTTGGCTTCATTGCTCGTTTTAATGTGCCTAATACCAACGGTTCAGCAATAAAGTGCGGCAATAAAATACTGCCTAGCTTGCAGTGCTCTATTATAAATTTTTCAGCTTGCTGCTCCATTGAGCAATAGGCATTTAAGTACAAGTCTTTATGTGAGAAGTCTATCAATTGGCTAAGGTTGTAACTAATTGCACTTGTATAAATAGACCCAGAAACGTAATTCTCAAAACTAGCATTATTTATAGTGTGCGCTGCTAAATCTGAGAGTGCATCTAGTTCGGACTGATACATTACCAAGCTAATTACTTCAGATTCACTTCGTAACTCCGTGAGTAGTCGTTGTAATGAAGATTTTGCCGCTGCCACTTGCATTGGCGTTAATACTTTATTTTCGAGCGTGATGGGTTTAAAGGATATAAGTGCAACGGCAACCATCACTACAAGGAATACCAACACCAAAAAAAACTTAAACAAAAACTTCATATCAACTGCTTATATCAATCTAACTATGTTTACTATGAAGAATATGAATTAGCTCGTCTTCTAACTCCATACGTTGTTCAAGAGTGGTACCAACTTCAGATAAGTCATAATCGAAAGCGTTAAGTTCTTTGTCTGATGGAAGGTTGGCATATTTGTCATTAAAATCTACGAGCAGCTGTGTGGTCTCCGTTATTAAAGGATACAGCCTTTGAGCGAGTGCAGCACTTTCAGCACCATTTTCCGAACATTGTTTAACGATACTATCGTATATCTCAAAGTGACCTGCGGATAAGTAGTCGATGAGGATTTGGCAAAAATTAGTGATCGCTACATGGTCTGGTAATGAGTTTTTCACTGATTCAAAAGGTGGAAGTCCAGCCAACTGACAATACTTCACTAGCAGCTCTTGTCGCTCAGCTAGCCATGCATCGATGACCGTATTTGCGCCGCCATATTTTTGTTGAGTTTTTTCCTGCCGAATTAACATTTAGAGTCTTCCTCTTTGAAAGTACAGTTGTTTTCCGTCTGTTAAATAAAATTATAAGACATAAATTTAGATTTAGCATAACGGAAATGTGATGTTTCGGTTTACACTAGTGCTCAGTGGTTTTGAACCTTAAAGGAGCAATGATGATTCAACACAGTATTCCATTTTCACCTGAATTAGAAGGCTGGTGGTGCGTTATTTTAACTCATCAGATCTATTTGCCTGGCCCAAAGAATAAAATTCCATTTGGTAGCTTTGATGATCTCGCAATAAATATAACTAGACCTGATGTTGTGCATCAAATTGGTGAGTATGATGGCGATCCTGTGTACACCTTAGATGCTACGCACATTCTTGCGTCAGAATCGGATCTGGAACTCGATGAATTTGTTGGCCTTCGTAGTATTTTGTTTGAGCAGAATGAGTTATTTGAATTTGCAGCGCGTGCTTATCAGGTTCAGTTATTTTTAAAAACCCATCAATACTGCGGACAGTGTGGATCACCAATGCAAATTATTGATTGGGAACTCGCAACATTATGCGAGCCGTGCAAGCACCGTTGTTATCCGAGGATCTCGCCCGTTGTTATTGTTGCTATTCGCAAAGGTTCACAAATCTTATTGGCTAAAAATAAACGCTCTACGGCTAATATATATAGCGTATTAGCTGGTTTTGTAGAGAGTGGTGAAACCTTAGAGCAGGCTGTACATCGCGAAGTTTTTGAAGAGGTCGGGATTAAGGTTAAAAATATTAAGTATGTTAAGAGTCAGCCTTGGCCGTTTCCGCATTCGTTAATGGTTGGATTTGTTGCAGAGTATGATTCTGGCGAACTTAATTTGTGCGATGATGAGATTGAAGCTGCCGATTGGTTTGAATTTGGCGAAGACATGCCACCAGTTCCACCATTTAAAACGATATCTAGGCAATTAATTGAGCACACAAAGAGATTGGTACATAAGTAGTGCAGAAAAGAAAAAACCACTCATAAGAGTGGTCGAATTTTTCTAGCGCGTGAGCTCATTAAAATGAGTTTTTATTATAGTTTTTCTTGAGCGCGAAGTATTTATAGCAAAGCATGGATCAGTGTGCAAGAAATAACCTAAAATTGATTTCGAATAAAAAAAACGCTTTTTATACACTTTCAATCTATAGAGACAATTAGCGGGTTCTGGTAGAATCGCGCCAGCATATTTATTAGAGAAGAGCCGATGACTGAATTAAAGAATGATCGTTACTTACGTGCGTTATTACAAGAGCCTGTAGACCGAACTCCAGTATGGATGATGCGTCAAGCTGGACGCTATTTGCCAGAGTACCGCGCAACAAGAGCTGTTGCTGGTGATTTTATGTCGCTATGTAAAAATGCAGAGTTAGCATGTGAAGTGACTATGCAGCCATTACGTCGTTACCCGTTAGATGCGGCAATTCTTTTCTCAGATATATTAACTATTCCTGATGCGATGGGATTAGGTTTATATTTTGAAACGGGTGAAGGCCCACGTTTTAAAAATCCGATTCAATCAAAAGCGGATATTGATAAATTACCTATTCCTGATCCAGAGGGCGAACTGCAATACGTAATGAACGCAGTGCGTACTATTCGTAAAGAGTTAAATGGCTCTATTCCATTGATTGGTTTTTCAGGTAGTCCTTGGACTTTAGCAACCTACATGGTTGAAGGCAGTGGGACTAAGACATTTTCTAAAGTTAAAGGCATGATGTATTCAGAGCCTAAGATGATGCACCAATTGTTGGATAAGGTAGCGGACTCTGTTACTAGCTACTTAAACGCGCAAATTGCTGCGGGCGCGCAATCGGTAATGATTTTTGATACTTGGGGTGGTGTATTAACGCCACGTGACTATGAAGAGTTCTCTCTAAACTACATGAGCAAGATCATTGATGGTTTAACTCGTGAGAATGAAGGTCGTAAAGTTCCAGTTACCTTGTTTACTAAGAACGGTGGTCAGTGGCTTGAAAAAATGGCGGCGACAGGTTGTGATGCACTAGGTCTAGATTGGACTATGAACATTGCAGAAGCAAAAGCACGTGTCGGCGACAAAGTAGCACTTCAAGGTAATATGGATCCAGCAATGCTTTATGCGACGCCAGATCGTATTCGCCAAGAAGTACAAACTATTTTGGCTGACTACGGCGATAAAGGAACAGGCCACGTATTTAACTTAGGCCACGGCATTACGCCAGATGTATCGCCTGAGAATGCGGGTGCCTTTATTAATGCCGTTGTTGATTACAGCCCGAAGTACCATAAATAAAAATAACTTTTAGCAAGTTGACTAATACGTAGCTTGCTTTATTTGTTTGCAATACAATTACAACGTATAAAAAAAAGCGCCAAGGTTTCTCTTAGGCGCTTTTTTTATGTCTGCTATAGACATTCACTTGATTGCAGATTTACTGAATTTAGAAATCTGCAACCGTGGTAGATCTTAAAACAATCTATTTAAGCCATTTAACGCTGCAACGCGATAAGCTTCAGCCATTGTTGGATAGTTAAACGTGGTATGAATAAAGTATTCAATCGTATTTGCTTTTCCTTTTTGCTGCATAATAGCTTGACCAATGTGAATGATCTCAGCCGCTTGTTCTCCAAAACAGTGAATACCTAAAATTTCTTTGGTTTCACAGTGGAACAAGATTTTTAAACCACCTACTGGAGTGGCACCGATTTGTGCACGAGCAAGGTGTTTAAATGATGAACGACCCACTTCATAAGGTATTTTAGCGGCCGTTAGTTGTTGTTCTGTTTTACCAACCGATGACATTTCTGGAATGGTATAAATACCTGTTGGAATATCTTCAATAAGTTGGCCTTCAGTAGGAAGATGCAACATATATTCGGCTGCAATTCGGCCTTGATCGTAAGCCGCACTTGCTAGGCTTGGATAACCAATTACGTCACCTACTGCAAATACGTTGTCAGCCGCTGTTTTGTATGTTGAATCTACTGCTAAACAACCACGAGAGTTAGCTTCTAAATTGATGGCAGAAAGGTTTAATGAATCTGTATTACCAGTACGACCATTAGCAAAAAGAATACAGTCGGCTTTCATACGTTTGCCTGACTTCAGCGTCATGATGACGCCATCTTCTTGTGCTTCAATTTTTTCGTATTCTTCACCGTGGCGAATAACGATACCGCTATTCCAGAAATGATAACTTAGTGAGTCTGTCATTTCTGCGTCCATAAATGACAATAGGCGATCTCGAGTATTGATAAGATCTACCTTACAACCTAAACCTCTAAAAATTGAAGCGTATTCACAGCCGATAACACCAGCACCATAAATAATGATGTTTTTAGGTTGGTGTTTTAGCGATAAAATCGTGTCGGAGTCATATACACGAGGGTGTTTAAAATCAACATCAACAGGATTGTAAGGTCGAGATCCTGTAGCAATTACAAAGTTCTCGGCAGTAAGGTGTTCGATTGAACCATCAAGCAAAACTATTTGAAGCGTGTTTTTATCTACAAATGAAGCCGTACCGTGAATAATATCCACTTCGTTACGATTATAGAATCCGCCACGTAAGCGAACCTGATCACGAATGACTTTGGTTGTATGTTCTAGGATGTTTTCGAATGTTAGCGACGCTGCTTTTTCCGATTTATTAAACAGTGGGTTGCTGTTGTATTCGATAAGTCGACTTACAGAGTGTCGAAGCGCTTTTGACGGGATTGTGCCCCAGTGTGTACAACCACCACCAACTTGAGTGTGTTTTTCGATTACCGCTACACGCTTACCTGCTTTAGTCAGGTTCATTGCAGCACCTTCACCACCTGGTCCCGTGCCGATTACAATCGTATCGTAATCGAACTTTTGTGGTTTTTCACTTGCTTGGTTTTTTTGTTTTTTATCGCTCACAAATACACCCTTGTCGCTTCAACATAAAAGGAATGATGTTCAATCATCTAATTCTTGTAAGTTTAACAAAGAATTAAAACTTAGAGAATTATTCATTTTAGTAAAAGTTTTGTATTTATGTAGCTAATTTATTGCTAATTAGCCTATTTAAGCCGGAATTTCGTTAATGAGCGCCTGCCACTCTTGTTGTCTCATTTTTATTTGTGACTGCAATAGTTTGTAATTAGTTTTCAGTTCTGCAAGTGCGGCGTCAGATATCGCTTGTTTTTTCGCGGTAAGGTATGCCGATTTGATCTCAACATATCGTTTAAATTCTTCAACGAGGTGATGATATTCAGCGTCCAGTTTATTTAACAAGTCGGTTTTACCTTGTAAAGTGACGAGCTTTTGAGTGGCAAGTTGCTTTTGCATTTTCCACTTCGCCGCCTTTATTTTTTCTTCCGGTACTTTTCTAAGATTATTGGTTAAGCCTACAAAGGTCATGGCTTTTATAAACCATTTAGTTGGGTCGAAGTGCCACCATTTGATGCCATTTCTGTAATCGTTTTCGAAGATGTGGTGATAATTATGGTAACCCTCACCATAGGTGATAAAAGCAAGCAGACCATTGTCTTTAGCACTATTTTTGTCGGTGTACGGCTGTTTACCCCAAATATGGGCCAGTGAGTTTATAAAGAAAGTAAAGTGATGGCTTAATACTAAGCGCAATACGCCAACCGTTAGTAACATGCCCCAAATATCATTAAAAATAATACCAAGCGCAATAGGAATGCCGAAGTTAAGCGTCATTGCGAGTAACAGGTAGTGTTTGTGTTGCCACATAACTATTTTGTTCTTTTGTAGATCTCGACAGTTGCTGTAATCATCATATCGCTCTGGTTGATGGTCTCGTAACATCCAGCCGATATGACTAAACCAAAACCCTTTTTTAGCGGAGTATGGGTCTTTACCATTCTGGTCAACAAATTTATGATGTATTCTGTGGTCAGAAGACCAGTGTAATGCACTGTTTTGCAATGCAAATGCACCGCCTAACGCTAAAATAAATTGTAAAGCTGGATGTGCTTCGTACGTTCGGTGGGACCAAAGGCGATGATAACCAACGGTGATAGACATGCCAGCAAAACCTAATGCTATTATTGTGGCAACCAGATGTTCGGTTTGATAACCATAATGGTAGCCATATAAAGGTACACCTATTAATGCAATTAAAAATGTAGATAAAAAAACGAACACGTTGGTCCATAAAATAGGTGGTTTTGACATACTTAATACTTAGCTAACAGACGTACGCTGAGTTTAGAAGATGCGATAATAAATGCAACGAATAACTTTATAAATGATAGCGATTGCTTGTTGTTATTAAGTTTAAAGTTTGTGAGACACCGGAATCTAATATTAGGTAAACGATGAATAACGATACAGGTCAAACACTCGTAAGAACAAGAGCTCAACAGAAAGAACAAACTCGACGCGCCATTATCGACGCTGCGTTTCGTCAGTTAAGTCCAGATCAAAGCTTTGCTAATTTGAGTTTGCGTGAAGTAGCTCGAGAGGCGGGCATTGCTCCGACTTCGTTTTATCGTCATTTTAAGGATATGGATGAGTTAGGTTTGACGCTGGTGGATGAAGCGGGATTAATGTTAAGACAATTAATGCGTCAGGCTCGTGCTCGGATTGATAAGGGCAAAGGTAGCGTGGTGCAAACGTCTATTTCTACCTTTATGGAGTTTGTTGAAATTAATGGCAATGAGTTTAGGCTTTTGCTTCGTGAACGCTCTGGCACATCTAAAGCTTTTCGACTGGCGGTAAACAGAGAAATTCAACACTTTGTTGAAGAGTTGACGGAATACATTCAAACCAAAACTAATTCAAATCATCAAGATGCACTTTATGAAGCCGATGCATTAGTGACGATAGTTTTTAATGCTGGGGCAGAAGCATTGGATTTAAGTCAGGAAAAGCGAGAATTGTTGTCGATAAAAGTGGTTCGTCAAATGCGTTTTATTGCAAAAGGCTCGGAATCGATGCGACATGCTAAAAAGTAGATGGCTATTTTTACGTTTAATTCCATTTGCTTAAAAATATAGATGATTAGAAGCAAAGCTAGTCAGGATAAGACTTTCAGGTATGTGACACCTCACTGTCATATTGTGACACTAACCACAGACATATGACAAAACGCATGACTGTCCTGTTAGTGTCGTCACAGGTTTAGGAAATATTTGTTTTACTGAGTCCCACATTGAGTAACACAAATACATAAGGATTTTAAAAATGACTTCGGAAAAAGATAATAATTTAGAGAGTAATCTTGCTGAGAATAATAAGGTTGTAACTACCAACTCTGAAAATAGTAATGTTAATCCAGTAGTTGAGAGCGATGCTGTTAAGAAGCTCTCTGGCATCAGTTTATTTTCAGATGGTTTTAGATTTCATTTTGAGGTAGGAGGTCACCAGATTGAAGCGTGGGGGTCGAGTAAATCAGGAAAAGAGTCGGTTACGTTGGATGGAAATCTTGTCTCAGAAAATCGTAGCTTAAGGCGAAAGTCATTGCATTCATTTGAACATCAAGGCGTTTTATACGAAGTTGAGTTTAATATGGTCAATTTACTGACGTCGGAATTACACTGTTCGCTGATTAAAGATGGGGTACATGTCGACACCCAGAAAGTTATGCCTAAAAGCACATCGTCGAAAAAGGAGTTTTTTAAAGGCTTTTTTCTTTGGTTTGGAATCGGTGCCATTTCTGGTTTTGTTGGTATGACTTTACTTTTAAACTTTTTAGATAAGTAACTCTGGAGAACTAAAATGGATATAAATGCAGAGTTAATTAAAACAAAAAGAACAAGTCAGAATTGGACTCAACAACATTTAGCTGATGCTTGTGGAGTCAGTCTACGAACTATTCAACGTGTTGAGCGGTATGGGAATGCTTCAAGTGAAACTGTGATGGCCTTGGCTTCTGTTTTTGAAATTCAACAGTCAGAGATTATTGTGCCAGAAAACCCTGTGATTGAAATGGAATTGATAGCAGATGGAAGTAGCAAAAAACTAGAAAAAGTCGTGCAGTTTATAGTTACGCTTTCAACTGGGATGCTAATAGGTGCTGGATTAGTGGTACTTTTTGTTAAGGATGTAGCATGAAACAATTAATAGGTAATGAAGAGTATAAGTCTATTTGGGATGAACCAGGTGTTTTGACCTTAGCGATCATTGTCGGGGCGACCTATCTGTTTGGATTAGGTGTCACTATTGGTCGTCTTCTAGGTAAGTTTTTAGCGTAAACAAAATTAAGGATTAGATATGTTTAGTAAAGATTTTTTATTTGAAGTTAAGGGTAAAGAAATCCGAGTTTGTAACAACTGGATTAGAGGTATTAAGCTATACGTAGATGGCGACTTTAAAGACCAAGATAAAACGTTATTTGCGTTCTCGGATAAAACGCTATTAAGCGCAAATTTAGGTGATGGCATTATTTTAGAGATTGTGCCGGTATCGACCGCTTTTACTGTTGAAATGGATGCCTATTTGCGAGAAGGTCAAACGAGAACATTGATATACAGTTCATATCAGAGGCTATCTTTAAAAGAAAAAAGGATCGCTGGGGATTTAGCGCAGAGTAGCTAACTTAGATGATGCTATTAAAGAGTACGGTTTAGATTAGTTTTATAATGAGAGTTCTAGATATATCAAATATAGAGAGCAAAAAGCCCATATGGGAAAATCACCATAGTGGGCTTTTTTATCGCAAGATCTTTAAGGCTAAGACTAAGACTAAGACTTAGCCGTAAGAACAACCCCACACTCTAAATGATCGGTATATGGGAATTGATCAAACACAGCAAACTTTGAAACGTCGTGTGTTTTACTTAACTCTAATAAGTTGTCGTGCAGGGTATTAGGGTTACACGATATATATATGATGGTTTCATATTGTTGAACCATTTTAACCGTGTCATCGTCTAAACCTGCTCTAGGCGGATCGACTAAAATTGTATTGCAGTTGTAACTCTTTAAATCGATACCTTCTAATCGATTAAATGTACGTGTTCCATTCATCGCTTCGGTAAAGTCTTCCGCTGACATTCTTATAATATCAACGTTATCTATTTTGTTTGCTTCTATATTGTATTGAGCAGCTTGTACTGATGTTTTCGATATCTCAGTCGCTAATACGCGATCAAACTTGTCAGCTAAAGCGAGTGAGAAGTTACCAGCACCGCAATATAACTCTAATAGATCGCCTGTATATGCTTTAGCGTTTTTGGCCCAGCTCAACATATCTTCACATAGCTTAGCGTTTGGTTGGGTAAAACTATTTTCTACCTGCTTATATATATAAGGTTTGCCATCAACGGTTAGCTCTTCAATGACAAAATCACGATCTAAAATTACCTTTTGTTTCCTGGCACGCCCAACAAAGTCAATGGTGTATTTTTCAGATAGGCGAGACTTTAAGGCTTTACATTGTTCAATCCACTCGTCGTCTAACTGTTTGTGATAAAGCAGGCTCACCAATACTTCTCCGGTTAGGGTAGAAAGGTAGTCTATTTGAAACAGTTTCCGGC
The DNA here is from genome assembly GCF_017948405.1 of Psychrosphaera aestuarii. NCBI lineage: Bacteria > Pseudomonadati > Pseudomonadota > Gammaproteobacteria > Alteromonadales > Pseudoalteromonadaceae > Psychrosphaera > Psychrosphaera aestuarii. The sequence continues at coordinate 513,425 of NZ_CP072844.1, forward strand.
GCAGCACTTCGTTTGGCTTTAATTCGTCAATGATGTCTTTCATCACACTATTAATAAGCTCACTTGCTGGTGGAAAGTGATCTATTCGGATCTTTTCTTTAGTTTCCTTGTCGAACATGATGTGAAACAGGTCGTCGCCGTCATGCCAGACTCTGAATTCTGAACGCATTCGGTAATGCAGTGTCGGCGATTTATATACATCTATAGACGGAATAGAAAATTCATTAAACTGTTCATTAACAATTTGGATCTTTTTGTCTAGTAACGAGTCGTATTGTTCTGGTTTGATCGAACTTAATGGCATAGGGATAAATTCATAATAATGGACATAATGATGCATTTTACTCAATAAATGACTAAAACACTAAATTTGGCAATAAAAAAGGCCGCTAATGCGACCTTTTCTTAAAGTTAAGTGTGAATTACTTGTCGTTTGCTAAACGTACTTTAAGCATACGTTCTTGAAACTCAAAGTCATTCAAAGAGTCGATCACTTTAGTGCTATCTGCCGTAGCGATCTCTACAAAACCGAAACCACGACGTTTGCCTGTTTGCTTATCTCGTAATAAACGAACAGAAAACACGGTACCGTATTCGCTGAAAAGCTCACGAACACTTCCTTCGTTTGCACGATAAGGAAGGTTACCCACATATAACGTTGTTGTATTTGCTGCCTGCTCTTCTGAAGAACCAGTGAATGAAGCAACAAGACCTGCTACTACCGCACCAATCGCAAAGGCTGCAGATGCAGGGACTTCAGAACCAACAAAATGAAAAAGAACCGCACCGATAACTGCTACTACTATAGACGGTACGAATACCGAAGAATTAAAAGACATATTCCATACTCTCAAAAAAGTTTTAAAAAACATAAATGTAAACACGTGATCGTTCACGTAAGGCATATACTATTACCTACAGAGGGATTTACAAGTTATTTCTTGGTCATAATTTAGCAGAATGATCCATTTTTTACACAGATCGAACAAGATCTGTTCAAACGATCTAAAAAGATCGGATTATTTGCAATTAGTGCTTGCGCTATTTCTAAAACTCCCTAAAATGCGTCCTCGTTGTCAGGGAGACATCAAACGGCTTGAAACGTTAAGTAAAGGTGGTTTGATTTGACTTAAAACGGTTTAGAAAACTTCTTCAAAATAATGAAAAAGATTTGATAAAAACGTTGACAACGAATTAGGGAAGTGTAGAATGCGCATCCCGGTTGAGACAAGGTCTCGACCAAGAGCAGAAAGGCTCTGAACGTTCTTTAACAATTTGTAATTAATTATTTGTGTGGGCACTCCGATGAGTAGTAACAAAACACACTAAGGTTCTTCTTCGGAAGGCAGCTTAGTACTTGTAACTATCAATTGAGTGTCTGAACGAAATTTATTTGAACAGAATTCAATGGGTAGCGATTAAACTTTTAAGTGAAGAGTTTGATCATGGCTCAGATTGAACGCTGGCGGCAGGCCTAACACATGCAAGTCGAACGGTAACATTTCTAGCTTGCTAGAAGATGACGAGTGGCGGACGGGTGAGTAATGCTTGGGAATTTGCCTTTAGGTGGGGGACAACAGTTGGAAACGACTGCTAATACCGCATGATAGCTACGGCTCAAAGGGGGCTTCGGCTCCCGCCTTTAGAGAAGCCCAAGTGGGATTAGGTAGTTGGTGAGGTAAAGGCTCACCAAGCCGACGATCCCTAGCTGGTCTGAGAGGATGATCAGCCACACTGGAACTGAGACACGGTCCAGACTCCTACGGGAGGCAGCAGTGGGGAATATTGCACAATGGGCGAAAGCCTGATGCAGCCATGCCGCGTGTGTGAAGAAGGCCTTCGGGTTGTAAAGCACTTTCAGCGAGGAGGAAAGCTTAGTCGTTAATACCGGCTAGGTGTGACGTTACTCGCAGAAGAAGCACCGGCTAACTCCGTGCCAGCAGCCGCGGTAATACGGAGGGTGCGAGCGTTAATCGGAATTACTGGGCGTAAAGCGTACGCAGGCGGCCATTTAAGTCAGATGTGAAAGCCCCGGGCTCAACCTGGGAACTGCATTTGAAACTGGATGGCTAGAGTGCGACAGAGGGTGGTAGAATTTCAGGTGTAGCGGTGAAATGCGTAGAGATCTGAAGGAATACCAATGGCGAAGGCAGCCACCTGGGTCGACACTGACGCTCATGTACGAAAGCGTGGGTAGCAAACAGGATTAGATACCCTGGTAGTCCACGCCGTAAACGATGTCTACTAGCAGTTTGACTCTTAAGAGTTGTCTTGCGCAGCTAACGCATTAAGTAGACCGCCTGGGGAGTACGGCCGCAAGGTTAAAACTCAAATGAATTGACGGGGGCCCGCACAAGCGGTGGAGCATGTGGTTTAATTCGATGCAACGCGAAGAACCTTACCATCTCTTGACATCCATAGAATTTAGCAGAGACGCTTTAGTGCCTTCGGGAACTATGAGACAGGTGCTGCATGGCTGTCGTCAGCTCGTGTTGTGAAATGTTGGGTTAAGTCCCGCAACGAGCGCAACCCTTATCCTTAGTTGCCAGCACGTAATGGTGGGAACTCTAAGGAGACTGCCGGTGACAAACCGGAGGAAGGTGGGGACGACGTCAAGTCATCATGGCCCTTACGAGATGGGCTACACACGTGCTACAATGGCAAGTACAAAGGGTTGCGAACTCGCGAGAGTAAGCGGATCCCATAAAGCTTGTCGTAGTCCGGATTGGAGTCTGCAACTCGACTCCATGAAGTCGGAATCGCTAGTAATCGTGGATCAGAATGCCACGGTGAATACGTTCCCGGGCCTTGTACACACCGCCCGTCACACCATGGGAGTGGGCTGCAAAAGAAGTAGGTAGCTTAACCTTCGGGAGGGCGCTTACCACTTTGTGGTTCATGACTGGGGTGAAGTCGTAACAAGGTAGCCGTAGGGGAACCTGCGGCTGGATCACCTCCTTATAAACGAAGTTACACCTTCAGAGTGTTCACACAAATAATTAATTACGAATAATGAGCGAGAAAGCTGCAAGCTGTTAGCTGCATTCGAGAGTTTGTAGCATAAACGATAGGCCTGTAGCTCAGCTGGTTAGAGCGCACCCCTGATAAGGGTGAGGTCGGCAGTTCAAGTCTGCCCAGGCCTACCAAATCTTCGATTTGGACCAACGTTTTAATGACGTGACTTCAGTATGGGGCTATAGCTCAGCTGGGAGAGCGCTTGATTTGCATTCAAGAGGTCCGCGGTTCGATCCCGCGTAGCTCCACCATACTGACACTCAGTTTCTCGATTCAAAACCCTAAACCATACACATTGTAGTGAGTGTGCATCGTTTAGAGTTTTTTATAAACTCATGCTCTTTAACAATTTGGAAAGCTGATAAAAAAATAAGGTAAACATTATTGTTTATTTATTTGTTATTCAACAACTAAAAAAATAATTTTGATTATCACTGTAAGAGAAAACTCAAGCGTTATTTATGTCAGGTTCTTGGTCTTATACAAACCAAGTAACCAATAAATATGACACATAAACTGCGACTGAATTTGCGAGAGCATTTAAGGTTGTATGGTTAAGTGAATAAGCGTATACGGTGGATGCCTTGGCAATTGGAGGCGATGAAGGACGTGTTAATCTGCGATAAGTCTGGTTAAGGTGATAAAAACCGTTATAAACCAGAATTTCCGAATGGGGAAACCCACCCTTTTTAGGGTATCGTATAGTGAATACATAGCTATGCGAAGCGAACCCGGAGAACTGAAACATCTAAGTACCCGGAGGAAAAGAAATCAACCGAGATTTCCTAAGTAGCGGCGAGCGAACGGGAAACAGCCGAATCAGCATGGTTTAGTGGAATGCTCTGGAAAGTGCAACGATAGTGGGTGATAGTCCCGTACACGACAAGCCATGTTGGACATATTAAGTAGGTCGGGGCACGAGAAACCTTGACTGAAGATAGGGGGACCATCCTCTAAGGCTAAATACTCCCAATTGACCGATAGTGAACCAGTACCGTGAGGGAAAGGCGAAAAGAACCCCTGTGAGGGGAGTGAAATAGAACCTGAAACCGTATACGTACAAGCAGTAGGAGCAGACTTGTTCTGTGACTGCGTACCTTTTGTATAATGGGTCAACGACTTATATTTTGTAGCAAGGTTAACCGAATAGGGGAGCCGTAGGGAAACCGAGTCTTAACTGGGCGAATAAGTTGCAAGGTATAGACCCGAAACCCGGTGATCTAGCCATGGGCAGGTTGAAGGTTGAGTAACATCAACTGGAGGACCGAACCCACTAACGTTGAAAAGTTAGGGGATGACCTGTGGCTAGGAGTGAAAGGCTAATCAAACCGGGAGATAGCTGGTTCTCCCCGAAATCTATTTAGGTAGAGCCTCGGACGAATACTTACGGGGGTAGAGCACTGTTTGGGCTAGGGGGCCATCCCGGCTTACCAACCCCATGCAAACTCCGAATACCGTAAAGTAATATCCGGGAGACACACGGCGGGTGCTAACGTTCGTCGTGGAGAGGGAAACAACCCAGACCGCCAGCTAAGGTCCCAAAGTTTATGCTAAGTGGGAAACGATGTGGGAAGGCTTAGACAGCTAGGAGGTTGGCTTAGAAGCAGCCACCCTTTAAAGAAAGCGTAATAGCTCACTAGTCGAGTCGGCCTGCGCGGAAGATGTAACGGGGCTAAGCATAACACCGAAGCTGCGGTAGCGTAATTTATTACGCTAGGTAGGGGAGCGTTCTGTAAGTGGCTGAAGGTGCATTGAGAAGTGTGCTGGACATATCAGAAGTGCGAATGTTGACATGAGTAACGATAATGGGGGTGAAAAACCCCCACGCCGAAAGACCAAGGGTTCCTATCCCATGCTAATCAGGGTAGGGTAAGTCGGCCCCTAAGGCGAGGCAGAAATGCGTAGTCGATGGGAAACAGATTAATATTTCTGTACTTTTAATCATTGCGATGGGGGGACGGAGAAGGCTAGGTGAGCACGGCGATGGTTGTCCGTGTGAAAGTATGTAGGTAGGCTGCTTAGGTAAATCCGGGCGGCTAATACTGAGATACGAGACGAGTCACTAAGGTGATGAAGTCATTGATGCCATACTTCCAGGAAAAGCCTCTAAGCTTCAGATGATTAAGAACCGTACCCCAAACCGACACAGGTGGTCAGGTAGAGAATACTAAGGCGCTTGAGAGAACTCGGGTGAAGGAACTAGGCAAAATGGTACCGTAACTTCGGGAGAAGGTACGCCCACATTAGGTGAAGATACTTGCTATCGGAGCTGAAGTGGGTCGCAGTGACCTGGTGGCTGCAACTGTTTATTAAAAACACAGCACTCTGCTAAATCGAAAGATGACGTATAGGGTGTGACACCTGCCCGGTGCCGGAAGGTTAATTGATTGGGTTATCCTCGGAGAAGCTCATGATCGAAGCCCCGGTAAACGGCGGCCGTAACTATAACGGTCCTAAGGTAGCGAAATTCCTTGTCGGGTAAGTTCCGACCTGCACGAATGGTGTAATGATGGCCACGCTGTCTCCACCCGAGACTCAGTGAAATTGAAATCGCAGTGAAGATGCTGTGTACCCGCGGCTAGACGGAAAGACCCCGTGAACCTTTACTACAGCTTGACACTGAACATTGAGCCTACATGTGTAGGATAGGTGGGAGGCTATGAAACTTGGACGCCAGTTCAGGTGGAGCCATCCTTGAAATACCACCCTTGTATGTTTGATGTTCTAACATTGGCCCCTTATCGGGGTTGTGGACAGTGTCTGGTGGGTAGTTTGACTGGGGCGGTCTCCTCCCAAAGAGTAACGGAGGAGCACGAAGGTTTGCTAAGTACGGTCGGACATCGTACGGTTAGTGTAATGGTAGAAGCAAGCTTAACTGCGAGACAGACACGTCGAGCAGGTACGAAAGTAGGTCATAGTGATCCGGTGGCTCTGTATGGAAGGGCCATCGCTCAACGGATAAAAGGTACTCCGGGGATAACAGGCTGATACCGCCCAAGAGTTCATATCGACGGCGGTGTTTGGCACCTCGATGTCGGCTCATCACATCCTGGGGCTGAAGTCGGTCCCAAGGGTATGGCTGTTCGCCATTTAAAGTGGTACGCGAGCTGGGTTTAGAACGTCGTGAGACAGTTCGGTCCCTATCTGCCGTGGGCGTTGGATGATTGAGAGGGGCTGCTCCTAGTACGAGAGGACCGGAGTGGACGAACCGCTGGTGTTCGGGTTGTCATGCCAATGGCATTGCCCGGTAGCTACGTTCGGAATCGATAACCGCTGAAAGCATCTAAGCGGGAAGCGAGCCTCGAGATGAGTCATCCCTGACAGTTTAACTGTCCTAAAGGGTCGTTGAAGACTACAACGTTGATAGGTAAGGTGTGGAAGTGCTGTGAGGCATTAAGCTAACTTATACTAATTGCCCGTGAGGCTTAACCATACAACGCTTAAGTGTTCTCCTACAGAGACTCAAAATTATTTTGGTTGAATATCCAGCTTTCTGATTGTTAAGACAATTTACGTAAGCGGTGTTTTTATAACATCGATTACAAACAGCTTTGCCTGGTGGCAATAGCGCTGTGGAACCACCTGACTCCATTTCGAACTCAGAAGTGAAACGCAGCTGCGGCGATGGTAGTGTAGCATTTGCTATGCGAGAGTAGCTCACCGCCAGGCTCCCATACTAACCCCTTGCACTATGTGCGAGGGGTTTTTTATTGCCTCCGATTTAATCCACACCCCGTTTTAGTTATACTTGGTTTAAAACCATCAATTAAAAGAGATAAAATAATGCCTTCAATGGATATCGTTTCTGAAGTAAATTTAGAAGAAATGCGTAACGCTACCGAAAACTCGAATCGTGTATTAAGCACCCGTTATGACTTTCGTGGTGTTGAAGCTAGCTTTGAATGGAAATCTCCAGCAGTAAAAATCAAATGCGGTGGTGATTTCCAAGCAAAACAAATGGTAGATATTTTGCGAAGCCAGCTAGTAAAACGCCAAATAGATCCAAACGCAATGGAGATTTCCAAAGCAGAATTTTCTGGGCGCGCCTGTTCTCAAACAGTGACAATCAAGGAAGGTATCGAAAAAGACATAGCTAAAAAGATTGTCAAAATAATTAAAGACAGCAAACTAAAAGTTCAAGTTGCTATTCTAGGTGAAGAGCTCCGCGTTACAGGTAAAAAACGTGATGACTTACAAGCGGTTATGCAACTGGTAAGAACGAGTGAGCTTGGCCAACCGTTTCAGTTTAAAAACTTTAAAGATTAAATCACAGTAAACATAGCTACTGACTTTGCGCATCCAGTTCCTTTGTATAAATGGTCGGTGTTAGTAAATGATCTCTGCTTGGTATTTTTCGTATTAAATTATGAACAAGGTGACTAAGCAGCGATTGTGCAAACATCCTATTAAGCAAAATTAAGAGAACAGTTATGTCATTTAATGCCTCCACAATAAACAAAGATAGCAACTTGTTCATGGTCGATGGTTTGCCATTGATTACGGTTTATGACGATAACTTTTTTGTGCGGAATGATTATGATGTCCTGTCGGTGGGTCAACGAAACTACTTAATTCGATATTTTAATAAACTTGGTTTTACCCAAACAAGCGGTAAGACCTTAACTAAGTCTATTACGACACTACACATTCCTAAACCAAACTCTAATCTTGCAGTCTCTTCTTTTGACGAACGTTTTCTTAAGTTTGACGGAGCCAATTATTATTGTGTTACTCCTACCATGTTCGCTGAAGCGCTTTTTTACTTAACATTGGATAAACAAAATCATGATGTTATAAAGACTTTACGTAGATTGATCAAAAAATGCCCTTATAATATCGAGTGGTTAAGGGATGTAAGTTATCACTCTCCGATAGAGAATATCACCAAACACACCTACCAAGATTTGGTAGATTATCAATCCTTTATAGTCCAGAAGCGTTACAAAAAGAAAAAGTCACTTTGATGGTTAGCTATATGTTTTGAAATGCTATAATACGCCACTATTTTTATCCTATTTTGGTGCCCCTGAGGGGGTTTTTTTGCCCCTGAGGGGGTGAAATAGGGGTGTTTATACCGGAAAACGCCGTTTTTGGACTTTTATTAATTCTCCATATGGGTGCTGTAAGGTCATGTATTTAATGAGGTATTGTCAAAGTGACTAAGAAAAAACTAGATAGGCGTTTTTGCGTAGCTCCAATGTTGGATTGGACTGACCGCCACTGTCGTTATTTTTATCGTACTATGTCCAAGCATTCAGTTTTGTATACAGAGATGGTCACTACTGGAGCAATCATCCACGGAAAGAATGATTTTTTAAAGTTTAACGAGAGAGAACAACCAGTCGCTTTACAGTTAGGTGGCAGTGATCCTGAAGCGTTAGCACACTGTGCCAAGCTAGCCGAAGAAAGAGGCTACGACGAAGTAAACCTTAATGTAGGTTGTCCCTCGGATCGTGTTCAAAATGGAATGTTTGGTGCCTGTTTAATGGCAAAGCCTGAATTGGTTGCGGAATGTGTTGCGGCGATGAAAGCAGTGACCACAATTCCCATTACCGTTAAGTCTCGTATTGGCATTGATGACCAAGACAGCTTTGAGTTTTTACTCGATTTTGTGACAAAAGTTAAAGCAGCAGGTTGCGATACATTTATTATACACGCAAGAAAAGCTTGGTTAACTGGTTTAAGCCCGAAAGAAAATCGTGACATTCCACCACTCGATTACGGCCGTGTTTATAAAATCAAGCAGATGTTTCCCGACCTAGAAATCATAATTAACGGTGGCATAAAAACCTTAGAAGAAAGCATTGAACACCTAGAGCACGTTGATGGTGTTATGATGGGTAGAGAGGTTTATCAAAACCCTTATATTATGGCCGACGTTGACGCTGCTATTTATGGTGAACCAACAAAAAAAATAAAGCGCTCAGAAGTTTTATCGGAGATGTCCGAGTATATCACTCTACATGAGCAAGACGAAGGGCGTGCATGGCATGTGCTTCGCCATATGATGGGCTTATATTTAGGTTTACCTGGTGCCAAAATATGGCGTAGATATTTGAGTGAAAATGCGGTGAAAACAGACAAAAAAGGTAAAGAACTTGTTGAAGAAGCAACCTCGTTCTTTAGAGAAAGGGGAATTGACTAATAATTGGTTAAATTAACTAACCAATCAATATCTTGAAAATCTTCAATTTGTTTGTTTGTACTTGCAAACCTCAAGTGGCCCTTTAAATATAGGGCCATTTTTATTTCAGGTATGGCACAACCTTTGTAATAGTATCTCCGACTAAACATAAAAACATCAGGAGATAAGTCATGCAATCATTAGTTTTAATCAGCAGCCTAGTTCTAAATACACCAGTTTCAATTAGTTCGTTATCTGATACTCAAGACTTAAATAAGTTAATTAACGAGCAAGTTAGCACCGTGCAGAAACAGGTTCGCCACAACACTCAATTGTCTATTTTAGACACAGACATTTTACAAGCTAGACATATAGTGAAATTAGTAAAAAGCGCGAGTAGTACAAACAACGAAGCAAGTGAATAATTATGGTGAGTTCGTTAACGCTGTTAGTTGTTTCGATGTTGCCAGTAATTAGTTTGGGAGTAGTTTACGCACTAGTAAACGCAGTTAACTCCTCTAATTTATTTAGCGCGGTTTTTTCATACATAAATAAGCAAATTAGTTTGTAGTCAATTTGCTTTAGTTGCTTTAATCCTCCAAATTCCAAATTCCAAATTCCAAATTCCAAATTCCAAATTCCAAATTCCAAATTCCAAATTCCAAATTCCAAATTCCAAATTCCAAATTCCAAATTCCAAATTCCAAATTCCAAATTCCAAATTCCAAATTCCAAATTCCAAATTCCAAATTCCAAATCTAATGTGCCGGCGATTTATAAATCGGCTTCAATTTTCATACTAATGGTTTTTAGCGCTAATACGAATTATATGGCTTCGTTAATCTTGTTGTGTTTGTTTGATTAAAAGTTAGTCAAATTAACCACCAAATAAATGTTTCAGATTCAACTCATTTTCCTTTCTGAATTTATAGTTATTAAAAACAAGCACTTATAAAGTTCATTGGAGTGGCATGACGATTGAAAGTATAAAAGTGATTTTGATTAACCCACTAAACGATCAGGAGATTACCATGGGTGTACTAAATAGATTTGTTGATGTAGTAAACGCGAACCTGAATGCAGCTTTAGATAAGGCTGAAAAACCAGAGCATATGTTAAGGCTAATTGCTCAAGATATGGAAGAGGCTCTGGTAGAAGCTCGCACACATGCAGCTAGTCTAATTGCTGAAAAAAAACATATCACCAGAGAATTGGATTTAATCTTAAAGCAGCAAAATGAATGGCAAGTTAAAGCAGAATTAGCGCTAAGTAAAGATAGAGAAGATTTAGCGAGAGACGCGTTAGTTCAAAAAGAAAAAACATCTAGTGAGGCAGAAGTATTAAAGGCGCAGTTGGTAAAAATAGAAATGGATTTGGAAACAATATCATCCGACACGAGTCAATTGCATGTAAAGCTAGCTGAAGTAAAAGAGAAGTTAAAAAGTACCTATCGACGTCATGAGTCGGCATCGGTTCGTCAACGCTCTCAACAAGCAATGGATAGCAATAAGATTGATATGATCAGTAACCGTTATGAAGCATTGCAGCGCAAAGTGGATGACCTAGAAAGCCAGGCAGATGCATATGATTACACATCAAGTAATTTGCAAGATGAGTTTAAGAAGCTAGAAGTCGAGTCAAAAGTTGATGATCAACTAGCACAATTAAAGAAAAAATTAGCTAAAGCTTAGGAGCGAATTATGAAAAATGAATATATTGGTAATCCAATTACTAAAGACGCATTAAATAGAAAGTTAACCGGTGTATGTGCAGGTATCGCAAAACATTTCAACCTACCGGTTTGGGCTGTTCGAACCGGTACCGTGATATTTGGTTTGTTTTATCCATCTGCAGCCATTTTTGGTTATCTCTTGGCATCGATTTTGATGCCAACTCGAAAATACTACTAATTGAAGGGGGAGCGTTATGGCTAGTTTTTTTAAAGTTACTCTATATCTACTAGGTATATGCTTTATATTAAGCTTGTTACCAACTTTTTACTTCAATGTGGAAGGGTTTAATCACTGGGTAAGTATTGGTGGAATAACAGAAAATATCATTGGCTTTGGAGTCGCAATCATTGTGTTTTTTGGTCTTGCGGTTGCATTTATAAGTTTGTTCGCTGGATTATTTGTTGTATTCGCAATGATAGTTGGAGGGATTATATTAGCGGGTCTAACGGCTACTTGGCCAATTGTTCTGTTAGCTGTGTTCGCTTATTTAGTATTTTCTCGAAAAGAGAAAAATCATTAAATAAATATCCAATCAAGACCTAGGTTACGGTATGATTATTATCAAATAACTTTGTTAGGTGTCTGAAATGAAAATAATTGTACTTTTATTAGGTTTATTATTGGCGAGCACAAATGCAATTGCTGATTTATCAATTTCTGCGACTGACGCCTCAGTTCGTGCACCAATACCAGGCATGAAAAATACCGTTGGATATCTGAAGTTAACCAATAATGGTATATCTGACGTAGTACTTGTAAGCGCACAAAGTAACGCATCAAAAGTACTTGAATTCCATAACCATGAAATGACAGATGGGGTTATGCGAATGTATCAACAGCAAGAAGTAAAAATACCAGTGGGTGAAACAGTAGTTTTTCAGTCTGGTGGACTACACTTAATGTTTCTAGACGTTGAGCCTAGTCTAAAAGGTACTAATAGCGTAGACGTTACCTTTGGAACGAAAAGCGGTGATAAGTTCACCATCCCGTTTAACGTTGAGTCAATAAAAGTAAAACATCACCATCATTAAAAGAAGGTCAAAAAAATGCAAAAGTGGTTAGCAGCAGGCCTTGGAGCTATTGTCGTTCTGTCTATTTTACTGGCACAGTACTGGAGTTTCATGCCAGATGTTTTTTCTGTAGAAGAGCGAGCCCTTTCAAAAGCAAAACAATTAAACACAACACCGGTTACAGGCTTTACAACAACGCATACGTTAATTGAAGTAACAAAAGTACTGCTGGATAAACCGGGTGGGTATTTATCAAATGACATAGCGCCACCTTCGGTATTTCTAGACAATATCCCTGCATTTGAATTTGGGGCGTTAGAAATGAGCAGAGATTTAGCATTAGCCTTGCGTCGAGATTTCAGTCGCTCTCAATCTCAATCGGTAGAAAACCCGTATCTAAAAGTCGCGCAACCACAATTCAGTATTGATCATAACTCGTGGGCTTTACCAAGCTCCGAGTCTTCTTATCGTATGGCTGTAGAAGCTCTAGAAAAATATCGTGATTCATTAAGCGATGAACAACAAGGTTCGGCACAATTTTATGCACGCGCCGATAATTTAAAAGACTGGTTAAATGAAGTAGAAAAACGCCTAGGTAGCTTGAGTCAAAGATTAAGCGCGAGCGTCGGTCAAGATCGTATTAACATTGATTTAGCAGGTGACACCGCAGCAATACAATCCACACAAACCGCTAAGAGCCAAATGGTACAAACGAGTTGGTGGAAAATAGATGATGTCTTTTATGAAGCAAAGGGAGCGAGTTGGGCTCTATTGCACTTTTTGAAAGCGGTTGAAATCGATTTTGCTAGCACGTTGCAGAAAAAAAATGCACAAACGAGTTTGAAACAAATTATCCGAGAGCTAGAAGCGACACAACAAGCTATTTGGAGTCCAATGATATTAAATGGCAGTGGATTTGGAGTGTTAGCAAATCACTCTCTTGTAATGGCTAATTATATTTCAAGAGCTAATGCTGCAATTATCGACCTTAAAACATTATTAACGCAGGGTTAAGCTATTATGTTTGTGTCAGTTTTGAAAATTATCGCGTTGGTCTCTTTGTTAATCATTGCGTCACCTCTATACGCAAAAGATATTTTCAGTTTTTCACTTGGAATTGATCAATGGAAGAATGATGCTCCCTCAACTTATGGAGTCGCCAGTGATAATCTACTTGAATTTAAAGACGAGGGTGCTACAGCACGACAGCTGGAGCTTTCCCTTAGCCATAAGCTGCCACTGATACCAAATATTCGATATGCGACGTCATCGACAGATCAAGCAGCTAATAATACGCTTGCGCAAACTTATGTTTTAGGCGGAGAAGTGTTTAGTGTTGCCAGTCAGTTATCGTCAGAAAATAAAACTCAGATACATGACGTGTTACTTTCTTATCCTATGCTCGATTTTAGACTGTTAAAAATGGACATGGGACTTTTGGCGCGTTACCAAAAGTTGGAGATTAATACGAGTAAAATTGGAGACACTCAGCAGTCAATGGTCGACTCCGATAAAATTGTGCCTATGTTGCATGTAAACTTAGAGAGCGGAGTCCCATTACTCGGGTTCTTCGTATTTGCTGAATTCAACAAAGGTGACAATAACCATCTATATCAGAGTGGTATTGGCTATACTTTTGACAATAATCTAATCCCAGACGTCGATTTAAGAGTGGGCTTTAGAAATGAAAATATAGACTTTACCGCAGGTGATGGTGTTATTTTCCATCAAGAATTAGACGCGACTTTTGCTGGAATGAGGGTACGCTTTTAAACTTCAATTGAGCTATGCTTTTGTGGCAACTTGATGATTGCTATCGAATAAGTCGGTAAAGTCGTTTAGAAGATATTGTAAAAATTCACTGTCATCAGGTGCATTCACCAAGCGACTAAGTTCGTAACCAGACTGAGTTAACTTATAGTAAGTAAAAACGATATCTTTCTGTTTTATTGTTACATTAAAGCTTTGTTTGTTTTGCGCTATAGACAGTGAGTCATTGACGTTGTAAGCAGCGGATTCAATCTCTTGTTGATGTATAAGTCCTAATTCTGCCAATGAAATTAAGTGTGTATAAGACAATCCGAACTGATTTAAATTTAAACTAATCTTCCCTGTATTTGAAAAGAGACTTATCAGTGTGGGTTTTTTGTATATGCCAGTTAATATCCTACCTGAATGTTCTTCATTAAATCGACACATAAGTTTAACGGCTTTATAAAATATTTTTGCCTCTTTAGTTCCAAGTTCCGCCAGTGTTTTTAAACTTCGGTATGAAAAGGAACCTTGTTGAACTAACTCTACAGATAAAATTTTTGCCCAAAGTTCATGCATTGATGGTGTATAACAACATTTGGCCATATCAGTAAACTTCATTACCCAATCCAAATCTAACCTATCAATGAGGACATCACCCTTTACATAGTCTAGGGCCAAACTAAATATTTGTTCTAAATTATATTGCTGTCTAGCTTCAGTAATTTGATCTCGTTTATTGATGCGCTGCGATATGCTTAAGTCGGGGTCTCGGAGTAACACAACTTCATCATTCTTGAGACGATTGATTACTTTGTTCTCTTGGTCATGTGTTGTAGAGATTTCAAAATCTATACCCGTTAATTGCTTAACGAGGTTTAAGTATTTTGTTCGTGAATCTACAGAGTTAGTCATTTAATTTTTTATTCTTAATCACCGAGTTATTCATAATCTTGAAAACATCAACAAAAGTCAAAGAAATGGCAATATTTAAATAGTAAGTTTTTGTACAAAAAGTGGTTTTGTTTCTACACTTAGGTTGGACTTTATGAATTATAAGTATTATTTCTAACGAGGATGTTGCTGGCCGATGCCAACTCAAAAAACTAAAAGCCAAGATGATTTTCTTTTTTCGGGACAATTACTTACCGCTGACGATAACATTAACGAACAAGAATGTTTGGACCATTGGAATATCTTAATTGTTGATGACGAACCAGAAATCCATCAAGTTACAACGATGGCGCTAGCAGGTGTAAAAATTGCGGGTAAAAAGCTCAAGTTTTTCCATGCGTACAGCGCAGCGGAAGCGTTAGAGCTTTTAAAAGAACAAGATAAAATCGCCGTGACGATTTTAGACGTTGTTATGGAAAGTGATGATTCAGGATTAAAGTTAATTCGCTGTATAAGAGATAAGCTGGCGTTACTAGACATGCGTATTATTTTACGCACTGGACAGCCTGGCTTTGCGCCTGAAGAACAAGTTATCTCTGATTACGAAATTAATGACTACATAATGAAAACTGAAACGACTCGGAGTAAGTTGTTTACGTCTCTGTGTTCTGCTATCAGATCTTATCAACAACTCTGCATTATCAGCGAGGCGCGAGACTTTCTGCAGCGACTCACTATCATGAATAGTGAATTAATATCTCAAACGACGTTTACGTCGTTTGTTCAATGTTTAGTCCATAACTCGTTAGAATTATTCAGTGCCTCTGGCCCGGGTTTATTATTAATAGATCAAGGAAAAAAGAAGGGCGAGCCTACTCGATTTGAAATTGAATATAGCAGTGAGCGCACACATCAGTTTGTAGGACAAAACTTTGAGGATGCTCTGTCTGACGATATTGTTGTTAAAATTAAGCAAACTATACTAAGTCAAACCTCTTATACACTCGGCTCTGACTTGATTTTATTTATTCCATCAAAGTCATGTAGCGTTATATTGATACTGTTTGATGTTTATCCGAACATAATTCGACCGGAACTTATTCAATCATTTGTATCTAATATCGCCTCCGATGTTGATAATTCTTTGCTTTTAAAACAGATTAGTAACATCGCTTATCTGGACTCGTTAACAAAATTGCCAAATAGAACCAAGTTTATAGAGGACTTGGATTCTCTACATAAATCGAACAAACAAATAAAGTCAGTTACATTAATCGATATAGAGCACTTCTCAGATATTAATGATGGCCTCGGTCAGGATTATGGCAATTTGCTACTTGTCGCAGTTGCAGAACGGTTAAGTTCAGAATTTAGCGAATCTGTGATGATTTATCGAGTTGCTGCCGATGTATTTGGCGTAATAGCGACGACGACATCCCTTGACGAAAATGAAATCCTACGGATATTCGATTTACCATTTATGGCCGGCGAGCACCTAATCCCAGTCAACGTCCGAATTGGTATTTCTAAAGGTGAAAATAATGTAGCCAACGGTTTAATACTTATTAAACAAGCAAATATAGCTTTAAATCGAGCTAAAAAAGGTCAACAGAATAGAGCAAGTTACTATGCCTCCGAGATGGAAGATGAGACCGCATGGCGCTTAGATATGATTCGTAAACTCACCGATGATTTTTATGCGCAAAAACTTCAGGTATGGTACCAGCCGCAATTAAATTTAAAAAACAATAAGATTATAGGTGCCGAGGCATTGCTGAGGTGGCCGAATGGTAATGGTGGATTTTATTCACCTCTAACATTTATACCGTTAGCTGAATATACAGGACTTATTGTTGATATTGGTAGTTGGGTTATTGAGCAAGCTTGTTTAGAGATAGTGCGGTGTAACAAGCTCGGGTATAAAGACATTCGCATAGCTGTAAATGTATCTATGCCGCAATTTAAGAATAACACTTTTGTTGACACCGTTTTATCTATTACAGAAAAACATAATGTTAAGCCTGAAAATCTCGAGTTAGAAATCACTGAAAGTGTAGTAATGGACGATACAACATTAGTTGTAACGGCCTTAGAACGTTTAAGACAGTTAGGTTATACAATCGCGATAGATGATTTTGGAACTGGGTTTTCATCTCTCAGTTATTTACACAAACTACCGATCAATCGGCTAAAAGTAGATCGAGAATTTATCAAAGATATTGGTTTTGGAGGCGACGGAATTTTAGCAGAGACAATCATTAACTTGGCCCAAAAGCTTGGTTTAGAGGTTATCGCTGAAGGAATTGAAACGGCTTATCAACAGGACTTCATAAAACAATTAGGGTGTGATGAGGCACAAGGTTATTATCATGCTAAGCCAATGCCAGCTGACGAACTTGAAGAATTCCTTCAAAATTTCGACAGCCAACATAAGTAATTGTAACGATTTAATTTAGTAACGGTTTAAGATATTTTGCGGTGAAAGATCCTTCGACATCGCATATGTCTTCCGGTGTTCCTGCAGCGACAATAGTTCCGCCGCCAGAACCACCTTCCGGCCCCAAATCAATAATGTAATCAGCCGTTTTTACAACATCTAAGTTATGCTCAATAATAACAATAGTATTACCATGGTCTCGAAGACGATGGATTACAGTTAATAGCTGCTCAATATCATGGAAGTGAAGGCCTGTGGTAGGCTCATCTAAGATATACAGCGTTTGTCCTGTATCTCGCTTCGACAACTCCTTAGCAAGTTTAACACGTTGCGCTTCACCACCGGATAAGGTAGTTGCGGACTGACCTAACCGAATATAACTAAGGCCAACATCCATTAACGTTTGTAATTTTCTTGATATTGCAGGAATAGCATCGAAAAACTCTCTTGCGTCTTCTACCGTCATTTCAAGTACTTGGTTTATATTTTTACCTTTGTACGTGACTTCAAGCGTTTCCCTGTTATATCTCTTACTACCACACACATCACATGGGACATATACGTCCGGTAAAAAGTGCATTTCGACTTTTATAAGGCCATCACCTTGGCACGCTTCACAGCGACCACCTTTCACATTAAAACTAAAGCGACCGGCTTTATACCCTCGAGCCCTCGCTTCTTGAGTTCCAGCGAATAGATCTCGAATATTAGTAAATATTCCGGTGTAGGTTGCTGGATTAGACCTAGGTGTTCTACCAATTGGGCTTTGGTCAATATCAATAACTTTGTCTAACTGCTCCAGGCCGGTAATTTCTTTATATGGTGCAGGCTCAGACAACGTCGCTTTATTTAATGCACAGTGAGCAATAGGAAATAAAGTACCATTAATTAGTGTAGATTTACCCGAGCCTGATACGCCGGTAACACATGTCATCAAGCCAATAGGGATATCTATGGAAACATCTTTTAGATTGTTCCCTGTGGCGCCTTTTAACGATAACCATTTATCTTTGTTAACAGACACTCGATTTTGTGGAACCTGTATTTTTCTTGCACCGGATAAAAATTGTCCGGTTATTGAATTAGGGTTGTTTTTTACCTCTTCTGGAGTGCCTTTGGCGATTATCTGACCACCATGAACACCTGCTCCAGGACCGATATCAATAACATAATCAGCAGCTCTAATCGCGTCTTCATCATGTTCAACCACAATCACGGTATTGCCGAGATCTCTCAGATGTACCAATGTTTGTAATAACCTATCATTGTCACGTTGATGCAGTCCTATTGATGGCTCATCTAGAACATACATTACGCCCACTAAACCGGCACCAATTTGACTTGCTAGTCTAATTCTTTGCGCTTCACCACCAGAGAGTGTTTCGGCACTTCGTGATAAAGACAAATAGGTCAATCCGACATTAACCAAGAAACCTAAACGCTCTCGTATCTCTTTTAAAATCTTTTCTGCAATTTGTGCTTTTTGGCCACTTAAATTTAAGTTTTCAAAAAACTGACTCGCGTCACCAATTGACATATCAGTAATAGTAGGCAAATTAGTATTTGTTACAAATACATGGCGAGCTTCTTCTCGTAAACGGCTACCACTACAGCTTGGGCATGGCTGTGTACTAATATATTTAGTTAACTCTTCTCGTACTGTATTTGATTCGGTTTCTTTATATCGACGTTCCATATTAGGCAATATACCTTCAAATGGATGATTGCGAACAACAACGTCGCCTCGGTCATTCATGTACTTAAATTCAATACTTTGTGCACCGCTACCATTTAATATGACTTCGCGATGTTCAGCAGGTAAGTTATTAAATGGCAGGCTTAAATCAATTTTATAATGTTGAGCCAATGACTTTAACATTTGGAAATAATAGAAGTTACGCTTATCCCAGCCTCTAATAGCCCCACCGGTTAAACTTAGTTCGTCATTAATTATTACTTTATCTGAATCAAAGTACTGTTTAACACCTAAACCGTCACAACTTGTACAAGCGCCGGCTGGGTTGTTAAATGAAAATAAACGTGGCTCTAGTTCCTGCATTGAATATCCACAAACTGGACACGCAAAATTAGCACTGAAGGTTAATGGTGGAGTATCTCCTTCCATAAAGGCAATGTTAACGATACCACCACTTAGTTCTAATGAAGTTTCTATAGACTCGGCAAGTCTTTGTTGAATGTCGTCACGAACCTTTAAGCGATCAACAACGACTTCAATAGTGTGCTTTTTATGTAGCTCTAATTCAGGAGGATCTGATAAATCACACACCTCTCCGTCGATGCGGGCTCTGATAAAGCCTTGGGCAGATAAATTCTCTAATGTTTTTACGTGCTCACCTTTCCGGTCTCTCACAACCGGAGCAAGAACCATTATTTTAGCGCCTTCTGGCAAATCTAAAATACGATCTACCATTTGCGATACCGTTTGTGCTTCTAACGGTTCACCGTGTGTAGGGCAAGTTGGCGTGCCTACTCGAGCATATAAAAGGCGTAAATAGTCATAAATTTCGGTGATGGTTCCGACAGTTGAGCGTGGGTTATGTGAAGTCGACTTTTGTTCAATAGAAATTGCTGGTGATAAACCTTCAATATGATCTACGTCAGGCTTTTCCATTAACGAAAGGAACTGGCGTGCATATGCCGATAAAGATTCAACATAACGTCGCTGGCCTTCAGCGTATAAGGTATCAAATGCAAGTGAAGATTTTCCCGAACCTGATAGGCCGGTGATTACGATTAATTTATCGCGAGGAATTTCAATATCTATATTTTTCAAATTGTGGGTGCGAGCACCACGAACTTCAATTTTATCCATATTCACTTCTTACCAATTCATTAGATCAGACAGTATGACACTAAACCGCCCAAGGCGTAAATAAAACACTGTATGAATAAACGAGTACAGAAGATCACTTTAGTCAAAATTAAATGTGGTCAAAAATGGACCAACCAGTTAAAATACGCTTTAGCTGTCATGCTTTTTTACACTTTGTTTTTTGGTTTTGGATATTCCTAATAAAAACAAAGGTTTGTATTCTAGTCCGATGATTGCTATACGACAATTAGGAAACGAATTATTTTAGTTGCTCGGTACATCACTGAGTATGAAGGAAGTAGTGTGTTAAGAATATTATCAATTATTTTAGTACTAGGTACGGCATTAAATGCTCAGGCTGATACAACAACATTAGGATGGGACTTCGGAAACCAATCTAATTTTGTTAATACGGTTGCTGGTGAAAATAACTCAGTTACTAATGACTACAGCTCGTTTGATGCAATGAGTTATCAGCATATGGCAGGTCGTGGCTGGGTAGCATCAGATAGAGAAGCTCTAACGGTTAGTGGTTGGTCTATGGTAGAAAACCCAAATCGTACTGATAGACTAACAGCTGTAGGAGCTGATATTTATTCATGGGGTAGCTATGGTATTGGCGTTGTTAACCAAAATGAAAGCTATTCGAATAACGAACATGCAATTGATAATCGCAATGTTAACCAAGGTGAAAACCAAGAGTTTGTATTGCTGTCGTTTGCAGAAGAAGTTGCATTAGAAGGTTTTTGGGTTGGCTGGGAGTCAACATATGGTGCCGGTAATGATGAACTAAACATCGGAACACGCACATTGTCTACTCGCGCAGTGAACAAAATTGAAGATGAAGATCGTAACGTAGCATGGAAACGTGGCTTTTTAGACAACTCTATGACCAGCGCTATTAATACTACAGGCTCTGTGGCTAATAGTAGAAATGTTGTTTATTATTCAATCGGGAATACAACTGGTACCACGTCTAAGCATTGGATTGTTGGTTTGTTTCAGGAAGTAGTAAGCGGTAACTATGATGCGTTTAAACTTCGCGGTATTGTTGCTTCAAGAACTACACCGACAAACGTTACTGAAGTGCCTGAACCATCAACGGTTGCGATGTTTGCTTTAGGTCTATTGTTACTTTTAAGACAGCAAAAATCTAACAAAAAGTTTCAGTTTCACGCTTAGGATTTACTCTTCTAACAAATATAAAAAAGGTGGCGTTTGCCATCTTTTTTGTTTTTAATAATCTTATTTTTCCAAATTCTATATTTATCTTTTACAGAGGCATAAAAATGCTTAAACGCTTGTTATTTCCTGTCGTTGTCATCTTTTCACTTAGCTTTAGTAATATCTCTTTTTCTGCAAATAATTATTATGAACAGGCTGTACAAGCATTTAACGAGGGCAACTATGAAGCCAGTTTCATTTATTTAAAAAACGCTTTAGAGCAGCAACCAAGAAACTTACCGGCAAAAATATTGATGGGTAAGATATACCTGCACAAAGGTTATTTTGATGAGGCTATTACTGAATTTGAAGAGGCGTTGGTTTACAAAGCAGATATCAACTTAATTGTTGCCGACTATGCAAGCGCGCTTAACTTCGCCAAGCAATATAAAAAGGTCTTAAGTTTTTCGGATGGTTATAACCTGAACTTACAGAGCCAATATGAATTGTTACTTAATAAAGGCATAGCTTACCAAAACTTAGATTTAACAGAGCTAACAAAACAAACGTATGAAAAAGCAATTCAACACGCCAAAGCGGATATTAGAGCTTTTAATAGTTACGCTGCATTTCTATTAGCCAAAGGAGAGGTATCCGAGGCAGAAAGGTTAGTGAAAAAATCGTTAGAGAAGACACCATATGATCATCGAACCTTACATTTACTTGGCACGGTACAAATAGAAAAGGGGGATATTGACGCAGCAATAGAGTCTTTTGAAAATGCCTTGTTAGATGTTGAAGAAGATCCTGTTGTACTTCGCTCACTCGTTAGAGCTTATATTAAAGCTGATAGGTTAAAGGACGCGAAAAACCTGATCGATAATATATTAGAAATGACGCCAAATGATCCACATATGATGTTGTTATCTAGCTGGCTACTATCAATTGATAAAAAGGATGCGGAATCAGCTCAGATGTTAGAAGCATTATCAAATGCAACATCTTTGATACCGGAGGATGTTTTTAATGAAGACCCTTCTTTAATATTTGTCGGTGCATTATCAGCTTATTTACAAGGCAACCTTGAGCAAGCCTCAAAAGATCTTACTCGTTACTTGGCGGTTCGTGCTGGTGATACAAACGCCATTGCCATGTTATCTGACGTATATATAAAATTAGGAAAAGAACAAGAAGCTGAATTGCTATTAGAGCGTTATGAATCAAGCGTTATTAAGAATAAAGACTTAGCTATTCGATTAGTTGATCTTTACAACAAAAATGGAAAACGTTTTGATGCAGAAAGACTTCTATCTAAGCTGCAAAGCGAATATCCCAATGAAATTGATATTCTTTTACGTCAAGTTAACTTATTAAACAAAGCTGGTCGCTCCATGGAAGCAAAGCGTTTAATCGAAAGCATTGAAAGTAAAAATGATACAACGACATCCAGGTTAGCGTTGGCCAAAGGCTTAATGTATTTACAAAGTGGTGATATATCCAATGCGTCATTAATTGCGGAACAATTATTACAAGCCCAGCCCGAAAACCTAGAATTACTAAATTTTAAAGTCGCAGTTTTAATAAAACAGAATCAAGCGGAAAAGGCTCAAGCGATTGCAGAGCAAATTATTGAACAAAAAAGTGAATTTTTTGAAGCTAGATTTAATTTAGCAACCGCATTGAAAATGCAAAACAAAGTTACTCAAGCGCAAAGTATATTAATAGAATTATTTGAATTAAGACCAGAGAATAATGATGTTAAATATATGTTGAGCGAAACGTATGCGATAAATAAACAGTTTGATAAAGCCATTCCTTTATTAGAGACCATTACTCTTGGGGTTACGGGTCAGCGAAGTAAAGAACTGTTATATGATATTTATTACCAGTTAGGTGAATTTACGCAAGCAAATCGTATCATTAAAGACCTTACCAACACTAACTTGTATAACGTCGAATACTTATTTAAATATGTTCAAACCCTTAAAAAGCTAAATCGATTTACCGAAGCAAAACAACAGCTTGGTATTCTTTACGGATTAGCTGAGAATAATGGTCGATTGCTTTTTGATATTGCCGTTTCACAAAGGGGGATCGACGATATTGAAGGGGCAAGTACAACGTTAAGTCGATTAACAAAATTACTACCCAATAACCTTCGCGTGAAATTGGAAGTCATTAGGCTTAGCATGGCGCGCGGAGATATTGATAGCGCAAAACAACAAGCCATTGCGTTAACTAAATCACATAAAAATGAGCCAAATATACTATTGCTTTTAGGTGATATTGAGTTGCTCTTAAAAAATAAAATTAACGCGTTTGACTATTATTGGCGAGCATTTGAGGTGGATAACAAGTTTAATATGGCGTTAATGAATTTGTATCAACTAGCAAAAGACGGCATAAATAGTGCGCGATTGACGACAAAATTAAAAGCCCTAGCTGAAGAATATGATAATGAACTGTGGCGTAAGAAATTACTGGCCGATCACTATACAAATTTAGGGGACTTTAGTTCAGCACTACCTATATACCTAAATTTACTAAACAATAAGATATACCAGCAAGACCCATATTTACTGAATAACTTGGCCAATATTTACTTAGATGAGAATCTAGATAAAGCTTATGAGTACGCGATAAAAGCTTACAAGATTAATGATGCTAACTCTGCAATAGCAGATACATTAGGCTGGATATATTTTAAATTAAATAGAAATGATGAAGCGTTACAAACGTTGAGAACCGCATTTGCAATGGACTCGTCAAATCCAACCGTGCGTTATCATCTTGCTAATGTGCTAATAAAGTTAAACCGTAAAACCGAAGCGAAAAATGAACTTGAGTTTGCAATAAAAAATGCAAAGTCTCATGTTTGGTTAAATGAAGCGAAAGTGTTGCTAGAACAGTTACGTTAGCCGTTTAATAATAAGTGTTTTCACAGTATACTAACCGGCTAACTTATAACGTCACATAAGCACTGTTAACACATCGAACTATGCATTCAGATAAACTAAATAATCTTGAGAAGCGCACAGCAGTTTCGCTAGCGTCAGTTTTTGCAATCCGTATGCTGGGATTGTTTATGTTGATGCCAATTATGGCTATATATGGTCAATCACTTGATGGTGTATCGCCTTTATGGATTGGTTTAGCTATTGGTGCTTATGGCTTGACGCAAGCAGCCTTTCAAATCCCAATGGGCTGGTTATCAGACAAATACGGCCGTCGTCGAATCATTGTTTTAGGTTTGGTTATTTTTGCAGTTGGCAGTGTGATAGCTGGTTTAGCAGAAGACATAGTAACAGTGACAATAGGCCGGGCAATCCAAGGTATGGGAGCGATAGCCAGTGCTGTACTCGCATTAGCTGCAGACGTCACTCGTGAGGAACAGCGACCAAAAGTGATGGCCGTCATTGGCATGTGTATTGGATTAAGCTTTTCGGTGGCGTTAGTGCTTGGCCCAATGGTTGCTGAATCATTTGGCTTGTCGGGTGTTTTTTACCTTACTGCAATATTAGCAATTGTTGGAATTATTATTGTTTTGACATTAGTTCCTAGCTCTGTGACTAAAGCACGCTCAGGTGAAATAACCGCGAGCTCAGGTCAGATTTTTAGCATGATGTGTAACCGCCAATTATTGAGATTAGACTTTGGTGTGTTGGTACTGCATCTCATGATGACTTCCATGTTTATCGCAATCCCGGTGTTGTTTTCAAAAAGTGGATTTGCAGTGTCAGACCATTGGATGGCGTACTTACCCATATTACTGCTTTCGTTTGTCTTCATGGTGCCGATGATTATTATTGCAGCTAAAAAGTCACAAGAAAAATCATACTTCCTGTTTGCAATTGGCTTATTAGTAGCATCGTCATTTGCTCTTGCGTTAAACACAGATTTTGCCAATATCATTGCAATGCTTTTTATCTTTTTTATAGGCTTTAACTTTTTGGAAGCAAGCTTACCAGCACACGTTTCTCGAATTTCTCCTGCTGGGCAAAAAGGCACGGCTATGGGAGTATATTCAAGTAGCCAGTTCATGGGGGCTTTTTTAGGCGGTGTAACAGGGGGTTACGTTGCAGAAACATTTGGCTTTACTTATTTGTTTGCGAGTAATGCGGCGCTTGCGGTATTATGGTTTGTTTTCGCATCTGGTATGGTATTACCAATTAGCTCAAAAAGAGTATCTATTCCATTTGATTCTGACAATAAAATTGATTTAGAGTCCCTTATAGAAAATATTTGTCAGTGTGCCGGTGTGATCGAAGCAACGCTGGTGGAAGATGAAAACCGAATTTATTTAAAAGTTGATAAGCAGTCTTACGATGAAGTGAGTGTGAATCAGCTAATTACCAATTTTAATTAGTTTGCAGGAGAATTATTATGGCTCGCGGAGTCAATAAAGTTATTTTGATAGGTACACTTGGTACAGATCCAGAAGTTAGATATATGCCAAATGGCAACGCAGTAGCTAATATCAGCCTAGCAACTAATGAATCTTGGAAAGACAAAAATACTGGCCAAATGCAGGAAAAAACTGAATGGCATAGAGTTGTTGTATTCGGTAAATTAGCTGAAGTTGCTGGTGAATACTTACGTAAAGGTTCACAAGTCTATTTTGAAGGCAAATTGCAAACTCGTAAGTGGCAAGATCAAGCGAGTGGCCAAGAAAAGTATACAACAGAAGTTGTTGTAGATTTTGGTGGTCAAATGCAAATGTTAGGTGGACGTAGTGATAATGCTGGCTCTGCACCAAATGCAGGCTTTCAAAAACCAGCAGCAACACCGGGCGGTTTCGCGCAGCCGAATCAAGGTATGAATCAGAATATGAACCAAGGCATGGGGCAACAACAAGCGCCATCGCAACAAACATCAGCACCTGCTAACCAGCCATATCAAGCTCAACAGCAGCAAGGCAACTATGGTCAGCAAAACCAAGGTATGCAACAAAACCAGCCTCGTCAGGCGCCAACACAAGCTCCGGCACCTAGTATGGACTTCGATGACGATATTCCGTTCTAGGAAACGTATATTTTAAAAGTGTAAATATAAATCGCTTTTTAATGAAATATCAAACCAAACCCAGTGTAAAAGCTGGGTTTTTTATTTTTGGTCAACACTGGTCAGTCAGAGGCAACAGGCTAGTCGAAGACATGGAGACAGGTGAACAGCTAATCAAATTTATTGCTAAAGAAAATGACAAGCGCTTAAGTGCAGCCTTAGAAATAGCAATAAGAAAGGAAATTGATAAAGGCCATACCTATACATCACAAGCGGATCTGCGCCCACGGCTAACAAAATTACTTAAAGACAAAGAACTTGTTAGCCAAGCATTTAAAGCTGGTCATGATAAAGCGCAATACATCCTTAACATTGAAACTGGAAATTATCATCCAACAGCTCAGTTGCTGATGGAAAGTGTCGTTGCTAAACGACTAAAACAGCTATCTGAGCAAACAGATCTTTATGATGAAAAAGCCAACAGTGCCTACCTGAAAGCTGTTAGTGAGTTACCTTATGAATTAACGCAAAAGCAAACTGAGGCTGTACAACGTGCTTAGATAAAGCAATTAGTTGTATAACAGGAGGGGCTGGTACAGGCGAAACTACGGTACTGAAAACAGCATTGCGTGCATATCATCAAATGGGATTTGAAATACACGCTGTTGCTCTGAGTGGTAGAGCAGCTATGCGTTTGCATGAGTCTATCGGTTTTATTACATCAACAATTGCTAATACCAAACTTGATATCGTAAAAAGGAAAGAAGGCACAACAGGAATCCCTGAATATTCAAAGTTGATTAATCAAGGAATTGTTCCTGACAACCTGTCATCAGGAGCAATCTATTTTCATCAAACTGAAAGAGATGATATAGCTAGAGTTTGCTGTGACCTATACCAGCAATCCCCTAGTGATAGTCGAATCATGGCTCCAACTAAGAAGTTAGTCGCTGATATAAACAAGTTAACGCAAGAGGCAGTTAACTCTAATGGTAAGTTATTGGAGTTCACTATGCACGGAGAGCAGTATTATCAAAACCTCAGACTAAATGATCAAATTCTTTTTACTCAAAATCACTATGACAAAGGCATACAAAATGGCTCACTTGGCACACTAACCAATGTTGAATTTTATGGTGATATTTATGGCGCAGTCACCCTTGATACTGGTGAGGTAATTGAGGTCAACCAACCTGTATTGGATTGCATGGAACTGGGTTATGCAATAACCCTACATAAAGCACAAGGCTCACAATTCCCTAGAATTATCATTGCCCTACAAAAAGGTCGAATTGTAGATAGAGCTTGGCTGTATACAGCAATTACTAGAGCAGAAGCAGAAGTTCATATTGTTGGAAATAAATCAGAATTTCAGGACATAATTAAAGTGCCAAGTAATGCGTCAAAAAGGAATAGTTACCTAGTTGATTTATTGAAGAAAATCTAAGTTATTTATTTATTTATTTATTGGATTTTTGTATATTTTTACACTTTGTAACAACTTTATAATCGGAGTAGTAATTTAATGGATGTTGTAAAAGCCTGTATTGGATTAGGCATAGGGATACTTTTAAGCGGCTGTGCAGCCACTTACGAGTCGGCAGAAAAGTCATATCAAAAAGGGGAAATTAACGAAGCAAGGAAAGACTGGGAAAGTCTAGCAAAGGAAGGTGATGTCAGGTCTATGTACCGACTATACACATCAGCGAGACGAACCTCAGGCAGCGATATAGAGTGGTTACAAAAAGCTGCTGATTCAAATTTAGCAGAAGCACAATATGATTACGGTATGTGGCTTCATGGCAAAGAAAAATACCAAGCATCTAAAGATTATTTAGAAAAAGCCTCTGAAAACTCTTCACAAAAAGCCAAATCATTTTTATCAAATAATGAAAAAACATTTCCTCTATGGTTAAAAGTCGAAAAAGGGGATGAAAATGCCCCTGCAAAGCTTGGTCAATATTACTGGGAAAAGAAAGAATACCTCAGTGCTGTTAAATGGTATGAGCGTTGCACAGAGGTTGATATCTATTGTTCTTTTAATCTAGGTCTAGCTCATGCCAATGGTTATGGAGTAACGCAGGATTACAAAAAGGCTATTGAGTGGTATTTATTATCTTCAGAGAAAGGGAACTTAGATTCTGCAAGAAACTTAGCTTGGCTCTATGAAGATGGTAAAGGCACTGAAGTAAATAAATCAGAAGCTTTTAAGTGGATGAAAATAGCAGCCAAGAAAGGATGGAAATATGCAAGTATTTCTTTAGGCAGATTTTATTTGTATGGTATTGGTACTGAGAGTGATACAGATAAAGCGATTGCACTTCTTAACCCATATTCAGGAAAGGACCTTAGCGCTACTTATCATTTAGGAAGAATGTATTATTTGGGGCTGGGCGTTGAAAAAGATTATAAAAAATCTTATCAGCTTTTTTCTAGCAAGGTTTTAGCTGAACATGCTGCTTCTATTTACTATTTAGCTGAACATCACTACAGAGGGTATGGCTTAGAAAAGGAACTAAGTAAAGCATTTGAGCTATATACAAAAGCTGCTGAGAAAGGCGATGCGAGTGCAACATTTCGTTTAGGTTGGATGTATGCAAATGGTGAAGGCGTTCAAAAAAATGATAGAAAAGCGTTTTATTGGTATACCCAAGCATCAGAAAAAGGGAGTGCACCAGCTCAAAACAACCTTGCCGTTATGTATGATAGTGGGACAGCAACTGAAAAAAATAAGTACACGGCATTCAAGTGGTTTAAAAAGTCAGCAGAACAAGGCAGTGCAACAGCACAGCACAACTTAGCTGGCATGTATGAGGACGGCTCAGGAACTCGAAAAGACTTTCAAAAAGCTGTTTATTGGTATGCTAAAGCGGCACAGCAGAACCATCAAGGGGCGCAGTCAGGTCTTAATAACATCCTGTATAGAGTTACTAAAAAGTATATAAATGTCAGTGAGTCTAGCTTATATGCTAAGCAGGACTTTGATAGCCAAGTTATAAAAAGAGTAGGTCGTGGCGATACAGTTTATATTATTTCAAACAGCCGAGGTTGGAGCCAAGTTTACTTCCCTGAAAATAATTCGCTTGGCTACGTTCACAATTCACACTTACGATAATAATTAATGGAATATAAATAATGAAAAAAACAATATTTGCGCTATTTGCGTTACTAATTTCAAATGCAGCATTAGCTGATCCTACGGTCTTTGGTTTAACAATTAGCAAGACTAAAGTTGAAGAATTGAAAAACAAATATTCAGTAACTTATAAAGGGCAGAACAAATATAGCGGTGGTGATATGTATGAAATTGCCACAGGACAAATTGGTTTCGATGGTCTTAACAGCTTGACAGCAATCTTCAGCAAAGAAGGTGTTTTAATTGCTGTTTTAACAGGTTTTCCAAAGTCTAAGTTTGATTACCTGAAATCTTCACTGTCGAACAAGTATCAGTTAGTTAGCCAGAAAATCCCGTTTGTAGGTAACAAGTCAGCTAAGTACAAGGATGGCAATACTGAAATCGAATTAGATGCTCCGCACATGAGTTTTGAAATGACGATGAATTATATTCATACGGACTTACTAAGAGCATTCAATAACCAATCAGCCAGCGAAGAAAGAGCTAAAAAGAAAAAAGAAAGCTCAATGCTATAACGGCAAACCAAATGAGCTATGATAAGCCGCATGGATGCGGCTTTTGCACTTCACTTTCCAAATACCCGCAACTCCTTCCTGCTAAGCTAATCGAATACAACACTGATCATGCTCGACTTGTTGGAACAAGTCGTACTCAAATGTTAAGGTTATAAACAATGTAAAAATTCATGGATGAATGATTACCGATGAAGGACTCAGCGCAAATTACTTTAATTTTAAAAGTTGATTCTTTATTAAAAGTTTTGTTTAAGCTCTTTGTTATTAAATAATAATCTGAATTATGAATTGGGCTTTTGACGCAAGTCGCCTGGTCGGAGCACCATAATGGGTACGAAGGTTGATTGTATTTAAAACAGGCAGTACATTGGCTTAACGGAATAACAATAAGTATAAAAAATATGCAGTTAACCAAAGTGCTTTACCGCGGCCTAATGAGTTCTGCAGGTTATATCATTTTGTCGCTGTTCATTTTTACTAATAGCGTATTATTCATCGCTTTGAATTCTGTCTATCAAAGTAACATCAAACAACAACTAGCCCTGCTTTCAGCGTCCACCCAAATATCAAATAGCGTTTTACCTAGCCCAACTAATAAAACGACACTTCAAAATCAAGTCGCAAAATTGACGAATCAGAGTGATTTTATAATTAGCTCATTGGTAAGAGATAAAAGCGAAGCTTATGCTGCGAGCATGGACTCGAAATTTAATAGCACTAGCTTATTGATAATAGGTGAAAATTATAATCTGGAGGTTCAGTTTAGATCTTTCTGGCGCATTCATCTAAAGACATTCCTCGGTTATAACTTCTTATACGGACTAATCTGTATTTTAAGCATTATGTTTACCCAGCGACGCCTATTTAAGCACTGGAAGATTTTAATTCAACTAGAAATGTGGGCAAGCCGGCAGGCTAAAGATGATAATTTTAAATTCTTTATTTCTAGTGAAAAATATCATTTAGTTAACACCATTCGAAAGCTAAATAATCAAAGGATTGAAGCTAAAAAAAGCGGTCAAGAAATCGATCATCTAATCCGCAGTCAGGCGTTTCTGGATCAAGTTACCGGATTAGGGAACCGGCGTTACTTTGACAATCGACTTGAAGCTCTATTGCAAGAAGAAGGTGAAGTAAGAGGTGCTGTTTTTTTTATAAACTTTGCAACACTTGATAAGTTAAAAAACCTTCAAGGAAAGAAGGCCACTGCCTACTATGTGAAAAATTACGCTAATTTATTAATACCTTACCTAGACGATACTCAGCAGTCTATCGTTGCTCGACTTACTTACAGCGAATTTGCGATCTTAATCCCTTTCGTAGATGCAAAAATCGTTGAAAAAGTAGCATCTGAATTAATCGATAAAAGTCAGAGACTTGCCTTACCATTTGGCTTAGATCAAACCACGTCATGTTACATAGGCGTAAAAATGTTTGATCAAACCGAGACGTCTTTTCATATTTTGGCAGAAACCGATTTAGCACTTCGAGCCGCTCAGTTACAAGGTCCATCGAGCTGGTTTATGTATGAGGCGAATTATTTACCAGAGTCTGAGGTTAAAGGCTCAGTTCGATGGCGAATATCGTTAGAAAAGGCATTAAAAAGCAGACACTTTTTACTCGACTTAAAGCCAGTTAATACCTTCACCGGTAAAGTTGAACAATTTGACGCTACGCTCAAAATGATCGATGAACAGCAAAATTTAATAGCGGCTTGTATATTTATGCCAATGGCCCGCAAAAGTGGGATGATAGCTGAAATTGATAAGTTAGCTTTAGAGTTAGCATTAGAAGAATTAGCGCAATTAGAAACAACACCTATTTCAGTGCGCTTGCACATAGATAGTCTGTTAAACCGTGATTTTGATTTGTGGTTAGTTCGATTTCTAAAACAAAACTCAACGATGATGCCAAGAGTCATAATAGAAATTTCAGAATTTGAGCTTACTAATAATGTGAAACAAATCAGGCAGCTGCTTAAAATCGTTAAGCGTTATAATGGCAATGTTATGGTAAGCCAGGTGGGCTTATATGTTGTTGACTTGAGTTATTTAAATCTACTTAGCGTTGATAGTTTAAAGTTGCACCCGAGTATATCGGGGCTGTTGCAAAATAAATATGAAAATCAATTATTTATTAAAAGTCTAGTTGGTGTTGCCAATACTCAGAAACAAAAAGTTATCGCTACTGGTATAGAATCCGAAAGTCAAATTAAAAAGCTTAAACATTTAGGTGTAGATTGTTTCCAAAGAAATTGAGTCGAGTACCGGCGCCCATGCTTTCGCACATAATTTTTTAGCGTAAATTAAGCCATGTATTCCTTGCAATCCACCGGTATGAATAGCTAAAACGTTATCGCTATCCGTTAAACCAAGTTCGTCGCGCTGGTGGCATAACGCATAGAACATTTTTCCAGAATAAATAGGCTCAATCGCTATTCCTGTTTGCGCGTGAAAGTCTAAGCAAAAATCGATTAATTCATTATTAAACTTGGCATAACCGCCAAATAAGGCGCCGCTGTAAATACATGATGCCTTGTTTAAATATGGTTGAACTTCATCAAAGACCCTTTCGTCATTCACACAAGCCATACCGATTAACTTTTTATTAGGCAGTGTTTTAGCGAGCCCTTTTAACGTGCCACCCGAACCTAGTGGCACAGCAATAACATCATAATTGACATCTTCTAAACACTCAGTCGCGAGTTCATTTACTCCTAAGTTGCTGAGCTCGTTGGTTCCCCCTTCGGGAACGAAATGATAGTTAGGATACTGTGACTTTAGGGATGTTAGAAATTCAGGTGTATGTCGCGCCCTATATTGCTCGCGGCTTACGGCTATCAATTCCATACCATTTTTTGCAGCAAGGTTTAATGTCGGATTATTTTTATCAATTTTATGGGTTCGAATGAAGCCTACCGTTTTCATGCCTGCTCGAGCACCAGCACTGGCGGTCGCGGCAATGTGGTTTGAGAACGCACCTCCAAAGGTAGCAATACCAGATTTATTATTTTCGACTGCAAATTTTATATTAAACTTTAATTTACGCCATTTGTTACCGGAAATAGTGGGGTCTATAAGATCATCCCGCTTAACCCAGAATTGAACTTTTTTACCAATACTAAGCTGATATTCAACTAGATCTATTTGGGTTCGCACATATTTGTCAAAAAAAGCAATATTCATAGGGTTTTGCAGTTGAATTGTTGAGGCGTATCAGGATACATTAGTCGATCAGCAGGGAGTATCAAAAAAATAATAATGAGTTTAACTTTGCCAACTTCAATTTTAAATATATTTCAAAAGAAAAAAACGAACTTTAGTGCGGGCATTTCTATATTACCCGATAAGGTGCAATTGGTGAAAGTTGAGAGCGTAAATGGCTCTATGCAGTGTGTTGGCTTTGATGTGGTCTCGACAACAACCGATGATCAAGCTATCACAGCATTAGAGACGCTAATTAACAAACACCAACTCGTTTCTGCAGAAACCACCATTATTCTTCCAGCGAATAAAGTTGAAAGCACTCAATTAGATACTTCGGAACTTCCAGATAGAGAAGTAACAGCAACACTCCCTTGGAAAATTAAAGAGCTTATTAACATAGCGCCACAGGATATGGTGTGTGACTATATTGACATGCCATTGCAACCAACTGGACAACAGCCAAAAACACAGGTTTTAGCAGTATCTAGAACCTATTTAGAACGAGTTATAAAGCCCTTCCATGATGCAGGTGCACCCATTCATGCACTAACGACCGAACAATTTGCGCTTGCTAAATTGCAAACAACGCAAGATGCTGCGCAGTTAATTTTTATACAACATCACAAATCCGATGCCATTTTACTTATTGTGAAAAACCAGCAGATTTGTTTTGCCAGAAAAATTCGAAATACGGCGGCCACAATCGATATGACCCCAGAGCAACTTCAAATGGGTGGCAGCGATATGATTGCAATAGAGATTCAGCGTTCGATAGACTATTTTGAAAGCCAACTGAAACAACCGCCAATTAAAAATGCTTTCCTTGCAATGGAAGGCAACAATGCCGACTTATTAGTTGACGCACTTAATCAAGTTTTACCAGTAAAAACAAAACTCATACCATTAGATAATCTTGATGGGCAATCGGATTTGGACTCAAGTTATATTGCTGCCGTCGGTGCGGCTTTGTACTCTCAGCCACTTAAAATTGCGGTGGAGGCCAAAAATGAAAACTAATATTAACTTTTACACCGAAGACTTAAGGCCAAAAGTTTATTATTTAACTTTGACTAACATTGCGATTGTGTCTGGCATTTTTCTTTTGATAATGGTGTTATGGTTTGCTCAAATTTCTTTATCTAATAGTCAATTAGCAAAACAAAAGCAGGCACTACAGAATGAACTAAGTTCTGAAGAAGAGCAGTCAGTAAATTTTCAAGCCGCATTAATTAAGCACAATGACACAACGCGTTTTACCAATGCAAAAAATGGATTGGAGCGCGAGTTAACGGCCAAGAACGCGCTGTATAAATTAGTTTCAGCGCAGTCATCAGCCGATGCAATTGACTATTCTGTTGTGATGGAAGAACTGACGCAACACCACGATCATAACCTTTGGTTAAAGGACTTTCGTTTTAATAAAAACAACGTCACTTTTCACGGTTACGCATTAGAGTCTAAAGCGGTTACGCAGTGGATGTCTTATCTTCAAGCAACAAATAGCTTTACCGGTAGAGAGTTTAGCCTTTTGAAAATAAACGCTATTAACGATCAAGTGTTAGAGTTTAATGCTGCTACAACCGTAGGCGATAATAGCCAGGAGGCTGGACTATGAACCAATGGCAAGCATGGAACGATAAGTTTATCGCATTGACTCAACGTGAAAAGGTGATAGTCGCCCTAGCTGTAATCTTTTTAGTAACATATGGTTTATTTTTTATTGCTGTGAAGCCTGCTTTAGACAGTCAAAATGCGCTTTATAAATCTAAGCAGCAAATTAGCAAACAGGTTGATGCAATTAGCAATCAAATTACCAATATTAAGCAGGCTTTAAATCAAGATCCGAATGCAGAATTAAAGCAACAGATTAAACAATTAAACGCAGAGTTAGCCAAAGTCGAATCTGCACTTAGTCATGTAATGGATGACTACGTCGCGCCGGAAAAAATGGTCAAAGAGTTAACTCGTCTATTGGAAACTGAACGACAAATCCGAGTGACTGGGTTGTCAGCGATGTCTCCTGAGCTTATTAAAGCGGATTTTGTCGAAGGTGAAGACACTATTGAGCTACCTGTATTGTACAGCCATAAATTTGAGCTAATTGTGGAAGGTGAATACTTTCCTTTAATGAATTTTGTTAAAACAGTTGTCGCTAGAAATAAGCAGTTTGCCGTTGACGATTTACGTTATGAAGTCGATGAACATCCAAAAGCGCAACTAACATTAACCTTAGTAACGATAAGTGATAGCAAAAATGTTATTCGATTATAAAACTCTATCGAAATTAGGGGCGCTATTTTTAGCGTTAGGGTCACTTTCTGTTTCGGCGGATAAGATTCACGATCCCACATTACCAAAGATCAATTTAAATGTAGCAGACAATAACACAGCGCAAGCTATGTCGAATGAAGCCTTATCGCTCCAAGGCATAGTAAATAAAAAAGGCGCGAAAATGGCTATTTTATCTGGCAAACTTCATCGTGTTGGTGATGTTGTTAATGGTTTTAAAATTAGCCAAATAAATAATAATAATATTGTTCTGCTGAAGTCAGGCTCTCAAAAAAGATTATATGTATATGAAAAGTAAAATGAATAAAATCAAACCTTTATTAATTTCATGCCTGGCAACAAGTGTTTTAGCTGGTTGTAGCCTAAATGATTCACCACGTAAATCAGATGAAGTTCATCAAGTATTTAATGAACAATCTCAAGCGGTTGCTAAGCAAAAAGAACTCGCTATTCCTGATTCAGTCAGTGCTGATTTAATGATGCCAACAACATCCCCTATCGATGTTGGAGCAATCGAAGATAGATTCAACGTGGCAGCTAACGGCGTGCCTGTTAAGCCGTTCTTACAGGGCTTGGTGGCCGACTCCCCGTACAGTGTTGCCTTTCACCCTGGCGCACAAGGTAGTATTAGTCTTGATTTAAAAGACGTAACAATTCAAGAGGTTGTTGAGGTTCTTTCCAGCCTGTATCCATTAGACATTCAGTTTCGTGGCAAGGTAATTCAGGTTTATCCAGCAACAATCAAAACAGAAACTATTGCAATTAACTACCTAATGCTGAAGCGTTTTGGGATGACATCGACCAATATCAACTCTGGTGGCATTGTTCAGCAAAATGGTCAGAACGGGCAGAATGGCACTCAAGGCAACAACGGCTTTGGCAACCAACAGAATAGCAGCTTTGGTAATCAGCAAAATGGTCAAAATGGTTTTGGTAACTCTATGGGTATGGGGCAAGGAAATGGTTCAAATATCCAAACCAGTTCAGAAAGCGACTTTTGGAAAGAGTTAGAAGATACGCTAAAAATGATCATGCGCTCTACCGATGAGTCAATAGCGAATGTTGTTGTAAGTCCTCAGTCTGGATTAATAACCGTTCGCGGTTTAACCTCGGATATTCAAGCAGTTAAAGACTTTGTGAAACGCTCAGAACAAAGCTTAACTCGCCAAGTAATATTAGAAGCAAAAATAGTAGAAGTTGCCTTGGACGATGATTACCAGCAAGGCATAAATTGGCAAAACGTCATGGCAAATAATGGTGGCACGAATTTCACCTTTAATACCACTGGTGGTAGCTTCGGAAATGAATTAAGTGCGGCACTTGGGGGCTTAACCAGCTTAAGTTTTACTAACACAGACTTTTCTGGCGTAGTTAACTTATTAAAAACCCAGGGTAATGTGCAAGTTCTATCTTCGCCAAGGGTAACGGCGACGAATAACCAAAAAGCGGTATTAAAAGCGGGTAAAGACGAATATTTTGTAACGGATGTATCGACAACAACTGTAACGGGTACAGCAACGTCCACCACACCTGAAATTAACTTAGAACCCTTTTTCTCTGGCATTGCGTTAGACGTTACGCCTCAAATTAGCGACCAAGGTGAAGTCATTTTACATGTTCACCCTTCGGTAACAGAGATTGATGAACAGCAAAAAGTTGTCACGCTAAACGAAGAACAGTACATATTACCACTAGCGCAAAGCAATATTCGTGAGTCAGATACCGTGATCCGTGCTAAGAGTGGTGAAATTGTTGTGATTGGTGGTTTAATGCAAACGATGTCGTCAAATGGTGAGTCGAAAGTACCATTCTTAGGAAGCATTCCAGTACTTGGGAACTTGTTTAAATCTAAACAGGATACTGAGAAGAAAAAAGAGTTAGTTATACTAATTAAGCCAACGGTTGTAGGCACAGGTACATGGCAAGAGCAAATGAAGCGCAGCGCAGATATTTTGAAACGCTGGTATGGTGATGAGTAAATATGTACTTGTACCACTTTGGGCTTAGGGAACTTCCTTTTTCTCTAACCCCAAACACTAATTTTTATTTGCCGCTGCAAAGCCACTCTGAAGCGATGCAGGTTTTATTAACGGCACTAAAAACGGGTGAAGGTTTTATCAAAGTAACCGGTGAGGTTGGTACAGGAAAAACGCTGCTTTGTAGAAAGTTACTTAATGAAATACCTGATGCTTTTGAAGTGGCTTATATTCCTAACCCGGCTTTAAGCCCTGAAGAAATGCGCTATGCCTTGGCGAGTGAATTGGGTATTAAAGGTCTAAGCAGGATCAACCAACAGCAGTTAAGCCAAAAAATTCAGCTAAAACTATTAGAACATAATCAACAAGGTAAAGGTGTAGTCTTAATAATTGATGAAGCGCAGACCATTCCATGGGAGACGTTTGAGGCACTAAGGCTATTTACTAACCTTGAAACCGAATCAAGAAAATTAATTCAGGTCGTTCTCTTTGGGCAACCGGAGTTAGATAAAATGTTAGCGACGCACAGACTCCGTCAACTTCGTCAGCGGATTACTTTTTCGTATCAGCTAAGAGGTTTGACCGCAAGTGAGTTAAATCAATATGTTCAACATAGACTCTTAGTAGCTGGGTTTGACTCGGATAGTTTATTTGATAGTAGGGCACTTGCTGCATTGCACAAATACAGTAATGGCGTGCCGCGATTAGTGAATGTAATGTGTCATAAAGCTTTAATGTTAGTTTATGGCGAAGGGGAGCAAACTGTGAGTAAAAAGCATATCCAGCTTGCCGCCCAAGACACAGATGCCATTGAGACAAAAAAAGTGGATGTAGCAACAATAGCGATTGTTGCAATGCTAATGGTATTAACTGCAGTAGTTACATTATTTGTAATTGATGTACCGGCTGTTCAGGAGTGGATGCAGTGAGTGTGATTAATAAAATGCTTAAAGATTTAGATAATCGACAAGAGCAACCAGAGACAATGGTTAAGTCAGGACCAGCGAACTCGTCATCAACATCAAACACAACAATGGTTGGCAAGGGATCAATAGCTTTATTGGTAGTAATAGTGATTTTGTTAGCAACCATAAGTTGGCAAATTTTTAATGGAACGCCTGCCGTTACTACACAACCAACATCGACATTACCAAGTTCACAAAAAGTTATTGATGGCGTTGTTGTTGAAATTGAGCCAACTGTCGCTGAGCCTGTGGCAGCTGACATATCTGACATATCTGACATATCTGACATACCTGAAATACCTGAAATACCTGACGTCGCTGAACAGGTGCCGGCAGAGTCCACTGATGTATTACCAGCAGAACCAGAATCTGTTCAAGTCGTGATGGAACCCGCCGCTCAATCAGCGCCTGAGCCAACGCCTGAATTGGACGAGTTAACGGAAAAGGAAGCGAATTCATTAACGACAAACTTAGTTACTGATTCAACTGAAAACTCATCAAATAACGTCGCGACTGAATCCTCACGTAGCACTAGTTCAACTAGCACTGCTAAAAATGCTGAAGTCACAACTCCACCAAAACCATCGACTGCCGAACAGCCACCAGTTTTTATTATTGAAAAAACATCGTCTGAGTTAACGCCACAAGAGCGCATAGCTAAGTTACTCAGCAAAGCAAAAGAGTCATACGATAGAGGTTACGTTACAGAAGCTATTGAGCAGCTCACTCGCATTCTCTCGATATCCGACAGCAACGTAGAAGCGAGAAACTTATTGGCGGCGGCTTGGTACGGAAGAGGTGAGGGTAACAAAGCCATATCAATTATTAATGATGGATTACAGCGATATCCATTAATAGAAGAGTGGCGAGTAACGGCCGCTAAAATATTTTTCAAAGATAACAACGCAGCTGGCGCCTTTTCATATTTAGATGTGAATCTAGAAAGTGCATCGAAAGAATTTTATACCTTAAAAGGAAATTTAGCTCGAGAGCTAAAATATTTTGCCAAAGCAGAAGCCGCTTACGCACAGTTAACCAAACTTGAACCTTTTGTGGGCAATTGGTGGCTTGGCTTAGCAATCGCACAAGACAGTTTAGGTAAAGCTTCTGATGCAATATCAAGTTATAAAAAAGTATTAGATGTTGGCGGAGTTTCTTCGCAATCAATGTCGTTTTCGCAAAACAGAATTGACGTTTTACAAGGGTAATCATGGCGGCTCCAAAATTAAAGAAACGATTGGGTGACCTGTTAGTTGATGAGGAAATCATCAGCAATGATCAATTGATGTCGGCGCTGTCGGCACAAAAAGAATCTGGCCGAAAACTTGGCTCTGTACTAATAGACTCAGGTTTTATAACGGAAGAGCAGTTGTTACGCTTTTTAGCGCAACAGTTAAACCTTCGTTTCATTAATATCGCTAACGCACAAATTGATCCTAAGCTTGCCTCCGAGCTATCTGAGGTTCACGCGCGCAGACTTCGAGCGCTAGTACTAGAAAGTACAGAAGATAGCGTGACGATTGGCATGTCGGATCCAGCAGACTTGTCGGCTATTGAGCAGCTATCAAACCTGTTTGGCTCTAAATCTATTGAGATTGTCGCGGTTCGTGAAAGTCAGCTCCTATCTGCATTTGACTCACTGTACCGCAGAACAAAAGAAATTGAGCAATTTGCTCACCAACTGCAAGCGGAATATGAAGAAAGCGCTGATTTTGATTTTGCTGCAATGGACGGTGGTGAAGAGGGTGATACAGTTGTTGCCAAGTTACTTCGCTCATTATTCGAGGATGCCGTTCAGGTCCGCGCATCTGATATTCATATTGAGCCAGATAAAAATAGCCTACGAATTCGTACACGTGTTGATGGCATTTTGCAGGAAAGCATCTTAAATGAAGTGAACATTGCACCTGCCCTTGTCTTGCGCTTGAAGCTAGTTGCTGGCTTAGATATTTCGGAAAAACGTTTACCTCAAGACGGTCGATTTCATATCAAAGTTAAAGGGCATGAAATAGATGTTCGTATTTCGACTATGCCAATTCAACATGGTGAGTCGGTGGTAATGCGACTACTAGATCAATCTGCCGGTCTATTAAGTTTAGAAGCGACGGGTATGCCACCTCACATTCTTATGAAAGTAAGAAAGTTGGTGAAAAGTCCAAACGGAATGTTTTTAGTTACTGGGCCAACAGGTTCTGGTAAAACAACGACGCTATATGGTTGTTTGAGTGAACTTAATAATGCTGAGAGTAAAATCATCACGGTAGAAGATCCAGTTGAGTATCAACTACCACGCATTAACCAAGTACAAATAAATACCAAGATCAATTTGTCATTCTCTTCTGTATTAAGAACGGCATTACGTCAAGATCCAGATGTAATTATGGTCGGTGAGATTCGAGATCAAGAGACCGCAGAAATTGGTTTGCGAGCCGCATTAACTGGACACATGGTTTTATCTACCTTACATACCAACGATGCCATTTCTACTGCATTACGATTAATTGATATGGGCGCAGCACCATACTTAGTTGCAAGCTCTTTGCGCGCAGTACTTGCGCAGCGACTAGTTAGGCGAGTCTGTGATGTGTGCAAAACCGATTATACTCCTGATCCACAAGAGTTAACGTGGGTTTCAAATATTGCTCGTAAAGACATGAGTGGCGCTAAGTTTAGCCATGGTACTGGTTGTCAAAATTGTAACGGTACAGGCTATAAAGGGCGAGTTGGTATTTATGAATTATTAGAAATGACTAATGAGACACTGATATCGGCGTTACGTAACGGTGATACGGAAGCATTCTCAAACGCTGCAAAAGCACTACCGGGTTATCAAACGCTTGGTCAAGCCGCTTTAGATTATGCTCAAGAAGGCATAACTAGCATTAAAGAAGTGTTACGAATTTCGGAAGTAGTTGCAGATACTGCAACGTACTAAGGTTGGATTGAACGATGCCATTTTTCTTGTATGAAGCAAAAGATGCCAAAGGCAAGAGCATTCGAGGCCAGATTGAAGCCACGAATGAAGGTGCAGCCGCTGACGTATTATTAGCGCGTCAGGAGTACCCGACGAAAATTACGTTAACTGAGGAAAAGGAAGAGGGCTCCGGTTTATTCGATAACCTTTTTGATCGAGTCACGACTCAGCATCTAGTTGTTTTTTCGAGACAAATGTATTCGCTTACTAAAGCGGGTATTCCTATGATAAGAGCAATTTTAGGCTTAGCGGATAGCTCGACTAATAAAGCTTTAGGTCGTACACTTGCAGATGTTGCTCAACAATTAGAACGAGGTCGTTCGTTGTCGGCCGCGATGGCAAGTCACCCTAAAATCTTTCCGCGTTTAGCGATAAGTATTGTTCATGTAGGTGAAAATACCGGTCGATTAGAAGATGCATTTTTACAGTTAGCTGAATACTTTGAGCGTGATGAAGAAACGAGAAAGCGCATCAAGTCAGCTATGCGTTATCCAACCACGGTTTTAGTCGTAATAGTTATCGCTATGTTTGTATTAAATTTATTAGTGATACCAACGTTCGCGACCATGTTCTCAAAACTAGGCGCAGACTTACCTTTAGCAACCAAGATCTTAATTGGCACTTCAAATTTCTTTGTTAATTATTGGCAGTGGTTGTTTATATTTATTATTGGCAGTATTTTGATATTCAATAGCTGGCGAAAGTCAGCATCGGGACAATTACGCTGGGATAAAATTAAATTATCGATACCTTTTGTTGGCTCAATTATTGAACGAAGCCTATTAGGGCGATACGCTCGAAGTTTCTCAATGATATTAGAGTCTGGAGTGCCTATGACTTCTGGCTTGTCACTAGTTGCAGAGGCGGTCGATAACAAGTTTATGGAAACGCAAATCAAAGAAATGCGCCGTAACATAGAAAAGGGCGACTCTTTGTTGAGAGTATCTGTAAGTAGTAATTTGTTTTCACCATTAGTGTTACAAATGGTGGCGGTAGGTGAAGAAACTGGACGAGTGGATGAACTGTTGAAAGAGGCTGCTGATTATTATGAACGAGAAGTTGATTTTGATTTAAAGAGTTTAACAGCAAAGATAGAGCCGATATTAATAGGT
The DNA here is from genome assembly GCF_017948405.1 of Psychrosphaera aestuarii. NCBI lineage: Bacteria > Pseudomonadati > Pseudomonadota > Gammaproteobacteria > Alteromonadales > Pseudoalteromonadaceae > Psychrosphaera > Psychrosphaera aestuarii. The sequence continues at coordinate 555,561 of NZ_CP072844.1, forward strand.
TTTGTGGCAATTATGGTTGGTGTGCTAGCTCTCGGTATATTTACACCTATGTGGGACATGATGTCTGCATTCAAAGGTTAGTAGATGAAAAATCTGCGGCAACAAGAAGAGTCATTAACAGAACACTGGTTTTTTCGAGTGTTAATCGGACTTATGCTAATTGCTGTGTTGTTTTTTACTGCTAGTCGCTATTTGTCAGACGTATATGACGATGTGGGCGAATACAAAGCATCATTAATGGCGGATAGATTTGTAAAGTCGGTTAGCCATATGCATCAACAATGGATTACCACGGGCAAGCCAACGCTTATGACGCTCGATTATTATGAAACTGCGAGCAGCTCAAAAGAAATTGAAGTGCAGATGAATAAATCTGGTTGGCCATTGAATATTGGTACAGATTCGGGCTTGTTGAATTGCGAGCAACTTTGGATTTATTTTGCCGAAACGGAATTAATAGAAAGTGACGCATCAACAATTGAAATTGTACAGCAACGTACATCGTGTTCTTACTATTGGCAAAGCGGTGGCGTTAATAAAAAAGTACTTGAATATGATGTACATGTCGGTCGAATGACTCAGAACCATTAATTTCCTGATAAATTTACCGATATAGTAGGATAACTGTTTTAACAACGACAATTTTTATATAGACTAAATTTAAATTTTTACTGAGGTTTTAAAAAATGAAAAGACAACAAGGTTTTACGTTAATCGAGCTAGTAATCGTTGTGATTATTCTTGGTTTCTTAGGTGCAGCTGCTGTACCTCGTTTATTAGATGTGACAGACGATGCACGTGACGCTTCAGTAGAAGGTGTTGCTGGTGGATTTGCTAGTGCAGTTGGCCTTGTTCGTGCTGAATGGGAACTAGCTGGGCGTCCAAGCGGTAATACAAATATTAATTACGATGGTATTGCATTAGACGTAACAGATTCAGGTTACCCTGCTGGTAATTCAAATGAAGCAACAGCGTCAGCAATGACAGCTTCAAGCTGTGAGTTTGTATTCCAAAGCATGTTCCAGTCTGCGCCTACAACGGTAATTGCAGATGGTGCTAACACTTATGATGGCGAACGTTACATTGTCCGTTTTTCTGCAAACAATGAGTGCCAGTTTGTCTTAGCTCAAGGTTTAGAAAATGGTGACACAATATCTGCAACCTATGTAAATAACGGTGCGACAACTGCTGATCGTCAAGGTTTTGAATATAATGCCGATAACGGTCAAATTACAGTATTCAAAAACTAGTAAGGATATACGATGAAAAACACTCAACAAGGTTTCACGTTAATCGAGCTGATTATCGTAATTGTTATTTTAGGTATTCTAGCCGTTACTGCTTCACCTAAGTTTTTAGATTTACAGGGTGATGCTAAAGCCTCTACTGTTCAAGGTCTATCTGCATCTTTAAAAAGCGCATCGAACATTGTTTATTCAAAAGCGTTAGTGCAAGGTAAAGCAAATGCTGCGACTGAGACGACAACAAATCCAGCTATTTCTGTTATTTACGGTTACCCAGCTGCTGAATCTATGGCCGCTATTTTAGATATTTCTCAAGTAGCAGCTTCAAATTCGGCAGTAGCTGAAGGCATTGATTGGGAAGTTGCAGTAAATTCTGGCGGCACAGCGGCTCGAATCTACCCAGCAGGTTCTTATGATGGCGATGCTGCATTTTCTAGTGACACAGCATGTTATGTAGAGTTTACAGAAGCATCTGCGTCAGGTAGTCCAGCAGTAATAACTCCAGCATCTGTAACATTAACAACAAGCGGTTGTTAAGTTAGACGATTGTAAATATATAGAGGCAAAATCTTTGCCTCTTTTTAATCAGAGGTTCCGATATTGAGGAGCAAATTGATCAAGTCAGCGGGTTTTACACTTGTTGAATTAATCGTAGTAATTCTCCTGATTTCAGTATTAGGGATCACCGTATTGCCAAAACTGCAAGGCACCTCTGAATATCAACTCATTTCCCAACGCGATCAACTGGTGTCTTTATTAAGAACCGTTCAATCTCGCGCAATGCAAAACACTCAAGATGATACGTTTACATGTCACCGAGTTTTATTTCTAGCCGATAAAATAGGCTTGTCTGCCCAAATTACGGCAGGCGCCAATACCGGTGGTTGCGCTACAGGCGTTGTGGATACAAGCAATAATCAAACACTAGATTTTTTGGTTATTGAAGAGCTATCAAGTTATACGGCGACAAACCGTCAAGGAAGCGCCATCTCTACAATAGATTTTGATAGTTGGGGGCGTGCCATTACGAATGTCGGAAATTGCACAAAGCCAGGCTGCAAAATTACAATAGAGACTAATTACGCGGTGTGTATTAACAACCAAGGTTATATCAATGTTTGTCAATAATAAGGGATTTACATTAATTGAACTTATTGTCGGAATAGTTGCCTTATCCGCGGCATTGCTGTTACTTACTGGAGTGTTGGTCCCACAGGCAGAAAAAAGTACGAATCCTTGGTTTCAGGTACGCTCAGCAGAATTAGCCCAGTCTATAATGAATGAAATAAATGCACGTCGCTATGACGAGAATTCTCCGACTGGAGGTAGCTTAATTCGTTGTGATGAGGCGGGTGGAACGGCATGCGTAACTGCGCTCCCTGTTTGCCCAACTCCGGGACAACCCCGCGATTGGGTAGAGGAGAACAGTCGAGATGTTTATGATGATATTGACGACTTTCATTGTTTAAGCCTTTTGGGCGATCAAATCACGAACATAGAAAACACCAGTTTATTGGAAGTATATAGAGCATTTACGGTCAATGTTTATGTTACTTATGCGGGTAATGACCTTGGTTTAAATCCGAGATTAGCGAAACGAATTACGGTCTCAGTAACACCACCAAAAGGTGAAGTTATCAGTTACACGTCATACAGGACTAACTATTAATGACCAAGTTAGCACGGCGTGATGATAACCAAGGTTTTACTTTGATAGAGCTAGTACTCGTCATTGTGATTCTGGGCATATTAGCAATTGCAACATCAAAGTTTATTGTGTTTGGCACACAAATCTATTTGCAAGCAACCGATCGCCAACATGTACTAAGTAAAAGTCGTTTTGTTGTAGAGCGACTAACCAGAGAGTTAAGAGCTAGTGTGCCAAATAGCGTGAGGATTTCACCAGATAGAGCCTGTATAAACTTTGTACCAATTAAAGCATCAGGGGCGTACCGAGATGATGCAAATGCTATCCAACCGCCGTTTTCACCAAAGGCTGGGACAGAAATTGATATTGTAAGTTGGTCAGGCAGTTATGCTCTAAATGATCGTTTTTATGTGTTTCCGCAAACATCTCGTGATATTTATTTATCAGATACTCAGTGGGCGTCTATTTCAACTGCAACACCAAATCCTACAAGCCCCAACTATCGTATAACGCTTACTAGGAATAATACGTTTCCATTTTCATCGCCAAATAAACGTTTTTATACGGCGCGAACGTCGGTTTATTATTGTTTAGCTAATAATAGTATTTACCGATATGAGCAGCCGTCGATATCAGGCTTTTTCTTTCCCGCAAACGTGGTTGCGGCATTTGGAGACTTAATGGCCGAAGGTTTAACGAATGACTTAGCGCTAGAGCCACCTTTTAATTATAGACCTGGGGCTTTGTATCGAAACTCTGTGGTGAACTTGTATTTTGAATTTGCCGCAAATCAAAGTGAAAATATGTTTTTTAATCAAGAGGTACATATTCCAAATGTTCCTTAATGTCCGTTCAAATAAAAAAGCGCTTCAACGCGGCAGTAGTTTAATTGTTGCTGTATTTTTAATTGTGGTTTTTGCGATTTTAAGTTTAGGGATCACCCAAACTATTTCGTCTAGTACCGATCAGAACATTAATGAAATATTAGGCACGCGAGCTTTGTTAGCAGCGGAGAGTGGCAATGAAATTGCGCTACAGCAATTGTTCCCAATCAGTGGTGTAGTATCTAGTTGCGTGGCAACACAGCAAACCTATTTTTATACAGATGGATTGCTACATTGTAACGTAGTCACAAGTTGTAAAGAGCAAACGGTTTCGGATGTTAGCTATTATCAAGTTGTAAGTACCGGCATTTGCAAAGCCTTATTACAGGGATCCAATGTCAATAAACAGTCAATCGATTCAAGATGTTTAGCCAATGAGCTATGCGTAAGTAGAACCATAGAAGTTGAGGCAATTGCAAATGAATAACAAATTGCTTTTTTCCATTATGTTTCATTCGTTAGTGATATCTACGGCTGCAATTCTGCTTGCTCAACCGGTGCAAGCCGAAGGTTTTGAAGACTCTGTGGTTACCGGCGTAAAAACGCAATACAACGATACGACATGGGCAGCGTCAAACTTAATTGATGGCAATGACAGAACACGCTGGTTGAGCCGAGATCAAACTAACGATATTAACTTTCTTTTAAGCTCAACGGGCGATCCCAAATGTTTTGAAGGGCTTAAATTAAAAAATTACACGAATAGCGGCCGCAATATAAAAGAGTTTGCCTTACTGACCACCTCTGACGATGCCCTTGCTGGTGACTTTGGAACGGCTGGCTGGCAACCAATTGTAGCGGAACAAAACCCCACGGGTCTGATCAATTATTTAAGCTGGGCGCAGGGGGCTCGCATAGTTAGCATCGATGCAGAATACAACGCAACGACGTGGGCAGGCGAACATATTAATGATGGTGATACGTCATCTCGATGGATATCGAGATCGGGCCGAAATATCATTGAATATAATTTTGATACTGATTGGAACGGCACTACGGGTGACGGGATCACTATAGACGAACTAGAAGTATTTAATTTTGGTACCGACGACATTGCCGTAAAAGAATTTCAAATAGAGTACACAACGGACGGTGTGACTTGGCAACGACTAGAAGTACCAAGCTCTATGGCTGGCGATCCTGAGTATATTTTTTCGAGGGATATTGACGGAGGAATATTAGGTCTTGTTGATAGTGCGTACAACAATACAAACTGGACAGGCGATCACATTAATGATGGTGATCAAAATACGCTTTGGTTAAGTCGTAAAGGTAATAATAGTATTGAATTTACTTTTGATCCTAGCAGAAATGGTATATCAGGTGCCAATGGCGATCTAAACGACTTGTTTAATCTTGATCAAATTAGGCTGATAAATTACGGCGAAAACGACGACCGTTCCATTAGGCAGTTTCAAGTAGCGGTAAAGACGCTTAGTAACCCTAATTGGCAGAAACTAACGGTGCCTGGCGCACAAGTAGGCGAAGCTAATTATAACTTTGCGTTGTCATATCACGGCGGCTTATTATCCGAAATTAGCAGTCAGGTAAACACCACAAATTGGGGCGCCGACAACATTCATGACGGTGATCAAAACACGAGATGGTTATCGCAAGATCAAAGCTCTCAATTGGCGTTTCGTTTTGATGCTAATGAAGACGGCGTTGCAGGGGAGCCAGAAGATCAATTTACCTTTGAAGAGTTTTACATGCTCAACTATGGCAATGACGATCGATCAATAAAGCAGTTCCAAATCCAAGTTACTACAGCATCAAATAATACTTGGCAGAATATCCCCGTTCCAGGCGCTGCGATTGGTGATGCAAACTTTAACTTTGCATTAGTAAATAATGGTACCACTCTAAATGCTATCGATAGTGAACTGAACGCTACGAGTTGGGCCGCCGCTAATATACATGATGGTAATTCTCAAACACGTTGGCTTAGTCGTAAAAGTAATAATGTTTTGGAGTTTGGCTTTTCTGAAGCTCCATTTATGTTTGAGCGCTTAGTATTGCAGAATTATGGCGATGACGATCGTTCAATAAAAGAGTTCCAAATAGAAGTGCTTACCGCTAATTCTTTAGGTTTATGGAAACTTCTTCCAGTGCCTGGAGCGACAATAAATGACCCTAACTTCAACTTCGCACTGGATAATAATGGTGCTGAACTAAGCTATATTGAGTCAGAGTACAATACGACGTCGCTCGCTGCAAAAAACATTCATGACGGCGACGAGAGCACGAGGTGGCTTGCGAGAAAGAGCCATACTAAGCTCGACTTTGTTTTTGACGTTAACGGTAATGGCGTTATCGCGGAAGCAGGTGATAGGTTCACCGTGGAACGAGTGTATATAAAGAACTACGGGAATGACGACCGATCAATTAAAGACTTCCAATTAGCTTACCAAACGCTGACGGATACTAATTGGCAATATATCCAAGTACCAAATAGTGTTGCAGGAGTCGCTGGTTATGACTTTGTTTTGCCCGCTCATGGTGGCTCCATATCACGTGTAGATTCAGAATATAACAGCACAAGCTGGGCCTCAAAAAATATACATGATGGCAACTATTCAACTCGCTGGTTAAGTCGTAAACAAGATAACGAAATCGACTTTACGTTTGATACCGATCGTGATGGCGTATCAGGTGATAGTATTAATCTCGATACAATTGAATTGATTAACTATGGTATTGACGATCGCTCAGTTGCTACTTTCTCTATTCAATACCAGCAAGCTGGCGGTGCTTGGCAGAACGCACAACTGCTTGATGGTAGTGAAACGATTAACGCGGCGATGAACAATGATGTACAAACATGGTCAATTAAACCGCTCGCAAATGTTACCGCGGTGCGCTTTAAAACTTATACCAATCACGGCGATCCTAGCTATACAGGGGTCAGAGAAATAAGACTCAAAGGTGCTACAGTTGGACCAACTTATTCATTCCAAGCCCAAATGAGCACCGCCGGCCAATATTTTGAGTTAGACAACAGTAACTTGCCAACTGACATAACGGCATTTAGGTTAGAAACCGTGACAAACCATGGTGATCCAAGATACACAGGTGCCGCTGAATTTAGAATACTTGGGCCGTCGATTAGTGAAACGACAATTTTTACTGCGCTTCAATCGGATGCTAAACAGGAATTTATATTGGACTCTGATGATGTTCCAACTGATGTAATCGGCGTTAGACTGCGGACAATTAGTAATCATGGTGACCCAACATATACAGGTGCTAAAGAATTTGAAATTATTGGGCCTGCCGTATCTGAGACAACAATTTTTGAAGCTCAGCAAATAGATACCGGTCAAACCTTTACGCTAGATGCCAATGATGTTGTAAATAATGTTACCGGCGTTAGGCTAGTGACGATAAATAACCATGGCGATCGTAGTTACATTGGGGCCAGAGAGTTTGAAGTTAGAGGATCGTCGGTTACCGAAAGCAAGACGTTTGAAGCGCAAATGGGGCTAGCGCCACAGTCCTTTAGGCTGGATCCGGAAGACATCGCGAATCAGGTTACAGATGTAAAGTTTATAACGATAAATAATCATGGTGATCCAAGTTACATAGGTGCGCGAGAAATTGAAATATTGGGGCAATCTGTAACACCGGCACACTCGTTTTATTTGCCACAATCAAAAGGACCTCACCAAATTGTTTTAGATGATGAGGATAAGGTTTCCGGCGCCACGGGGGTAAGATTTATCACCATAAATAATCATGGAGACCGAACGTATACCGGTTTGACGGAACTAAGAATTTTAGGCACCGCAATTACTCCAAGTTATATTTTTAAAGGCGAAAATACCACACGTCTCCAAGACTTCAGTTTTGATTCGACGAATGCCAAGTACTTAAGGCTGCATACTATGACGAGTTATGGCAGTTCCAGCGACGCGGCAGCAGCCGAATTATCTTTAGTAGAGGGAAACTGTGCGTCTGGACAATGGCGACTTGACGAGTTTAGTTGGGATGGTTCAGATGGTGAAGTATTAGATAGTTCAGGTTCGGAGTTTCATGGCAAAGCCCTAGGCTTTGGCAATGGAACTGGTGCCAACACGGCTTTTCTTGATTCCGCCATTGCAGGGTCACCTGGCACTTGTCGATACGGGGTATTTGATGGTGTGGATGATTACATTGAAGTTGAAGACCGTGACAGCCTAGACAATACTTCGCAGATAACATTATCTGCCTGGTTCAAAGCCGATAGCCTTAGGCAAACCAATGGTACTAATGCGAGAGGGCTATTATCGAAGCGACCTGACTTTAATAGCAATATCTCATACGGGATGTTTTTCTTAAACGGCGGTAATAACAGGCTTTATATAGATATTGATGGTCACAATAATCGCTTTGCAACACAAACTAGGTTTAATACGGATCAGTGGTATCACGTTGCAGTTGTGTTTGATGGCTCCTTGCCAAGCAACGAACGCGTCAGTGTTTATGTGGATGGTGTGTTAGATGGTAAGTACCGAGAATCGAGTACTCTTATCCAAAATACCAATTCTAATTTTTACATCGGCAATCTATACACCGGCACAAGAGTTTTAAAAGTATTTGACGGGAGTATTGATGAAGTTAATGTTATTCCTTTTGCATACTCTCAAGGTCAAATAAACAAGCTGATGCGACAAACTCGACCTTGTGCTGCAGGATTAGATCATATTGAAATTAGTCACAGTGGATCTGGTGTATCTTGCGCTGCGCATACGGTAAACCTTAAAGCTTGTGCAAATGCGGACTGTTCAGCGCTATATACGGGCTCTAATATAGATTTTACGCTACAAAAGGACGTTGCCGGCGTGATCACGGATTTAGCAACTTACACTATTGATGGCACTACAGGTGTACTTAATAATGCTCAGTTTGTTGAGACAAATACCGGTGTCTTTAGTTTCACAGGTGATGCTTCCTTGGCTACTAATGTCGAATGTGTAAATACAAGTTCAGGCAGCAACTCATGTGATTATAATGTATCTGCTAGTGGCTATATTGTAACGTCCGGCAATAATAATACCGCGCAATCATGTACTACAAACTCATTTGTTATCCAGGCTGTTAAATCTCCGGATACGGGGGTCGGTGGTGCATGCGTGCCTGCGTATGCAAGTGGCAACTTCCCACTTACGTTTAGTTATAGTTATGTAAACCCAGATGGATCATCCGTTTTGAATACGGCCTCGGCAAACATTCAAGGTCAAGTACATACTGCAAGTCAAACAGGGTCTGCTGTAAACGTAGCATTTGATGCCAATGCACAAGCTCAAATCGATGTTTCATATGTGGAAGCCGGGCAGATTTCAATTGTTGTGAATGATGCGGATGGTAAACTTTCTAGTACTTCTGCAGTTTTAGGGTACATACCAAGCAAACTATCTGCTCAATGGGCGGATGGCAATGCAAATAATTTAGCTGCTATTGATGAACAAGTCGTGATCTCAGGTCAGTGTGCAGACGGCACTGTGCTGCAAAACTATGTACCGTCAGGAAAATACTTAGTTCAAGCCAATAGAAGCATGCCGTCAGATGCTGAAATTCTGTCGGTTAATTCCTCTCTCACCCCTAATGACTTAGAGAACTTAGTTATCGCCAATAGCGTTAATATTGTACCGAACTCAAGTGGTGACATAGTTGATGTTAGCGCAAGTGCTAATACTAACGTGCTAGATTTAAATTATGATGAGGCCGCAAGGTTGCAACTGACATTTACTGACACCGACTATTTAGGTCAAAGTATTACAACGGACAGTGCTCTAGACGGTTTTTTTGCAATTAATCATTACAGCGCATCAGTCAATACGCCAACGCTAGCTAGTTCTTGCAACATGTTTTCTTATATTGGACAAGAAATTGATTGGAGTACTAAACCGGAAGTAACCTTAACGGCGCGAAACGCTATTAATCAAGTGACGCAATTTGCAGACGTCTTAAATTATTGGCAACAAAACATTACTGATATCAGTACTGGAATGATAGGCAATACTTACGTTGAAAACACACCAAACGCCAACAACACAATTGGCGTGAACAACAGTAACCTTTCTATCGCAGAAATCGACCTTGATAAAGTTGATGGCAGTCGTAGCTATCAAATTTCCAATCAATTACTGCAATATTTGAAAACTCGAACACCCGATATACCATTTAATGCAGATGTTAATTTAACAATACCAGCCAGTGCCTTCATTGATAGTTTTGGTATAGGTATAAAAAATGACAATACAGATACAAGCTTTCAGGCGGTCGTTTTTAGTAATATTGTAGGGCCCGAATTAGTTTATGGTCGCATGAAAGTTGATAATGCATTTGGCTCAGAGTTGCAAGATTTGCCATGGCGAGGGGAATTACAAATGTTCAACTCAAGTAGATTATGGCAGCGACAAGAAAATGATAGTTGTACCGTTTTCTCGCAAGACGCTATAACTATCGATGGTTTAAATCAGTTTGACGTTATTAATAATCCACCGAAATACACGTTAGACACGACTAATGCGCCAACGCAGTTAGTTAATTTTGAAACTCAAACAAGCGTAACGGCGATATCAGGCTTTATATCTTTGCCATTTGCTGCGCCGGGGAATTTGAACATAGGTAGTGTAAATATAGACGTTGATTTAAGCTTAGATAATTCATTCTTGAGATGGGATTGGGATGCAAGCGGTACAGGCACATTTACTGATGCAGATGGTGATGGTATCGATGATGCACTCGATTTAAACTTACCAACAACGAAAGTTACCTTCGGACGATTCCGTGGTAATGAACGAATTATTTACAAAAGAGAGCGTTAGATTGTAAAGAGGGGTAAATTAAAGCCACTTTTTGTAATTAAATCACTGAAAAGTGCATTTGTTTACAATACACTCTTGCTCAGTCAATAACCGTTAGGTAAAGTTAGTGGTTATTATCTTGATGAAGTTTTCCAAAGGAAGTTAAAGCGCCATGTTCAAAAATCTGCGCGGCATGTTTTCAAACGATTTGTCTATCGACTTAGGTACGGCAAACACTCTTATTTATGTTAAAGACCAAGGAATTGTTCTTAATGAACCTTCAGTAGTTGCTATTCGTCAAGAACGAGCTGGTGGCCCTAAAAGTGTAGCCTCAGTGGGTGGCGAAGCGAAAAGAATGTTGGGTAGAACGCCAGGCAACATAAAAGCAATTCGACCAATGAAAGATGGTGTAATAGCCGACTTTTATGTTACTGAAAAAATGTTACAACACTTTATAAAACAAGTGCATAGCAACAACTTTTTACGTCCAAGCCCACGAGTGTTGGTTTGTGTCCCTTGTGGTGCAACTCAAGTCGAGCAAAGAGCTATTCGAGAGTCGGCTTTAGGCGCGGGTGCTCGTGAAGTATTTTTGATTGAAGAGCCTATGGCTGCAGCAATCGGTGCAGGCCTGCCGGTTTCTGAAGCAACCGGCTCAATGGTGGTTGATATCGGTGGTGGTACTACAGAAGTGGCTATCATCTCACTAAATGGGGTTGTGTATTCGTCGTCTGTTCGTATAGGTGGCGACCGCTTTGACGAAGCAATCATTAACTACGTTCGTCGTAATTTTGGTAGCTTAATTGGTGAAGCTACAGCTGAACGTATTAAACAAGAGATTGGTTTTGCTTATCCATCTCAAGATGTAAAAGAATTAGAAGTGCGTGGTCGAAACCTAGCTGAAGGTGTTCCACGTTCATTCACACTAAACTCCAATGAAATTTTAGAAGCCTTACAAGAGCCATTATCTGGCATTGTTAGTGCGGTTATGGTGGCATTAGAGCAATCACCACCAGAGCTAGCTTCTGATATTTCAGAGCGCGGTATGGTATTAACAGGTGGTGGTGCTTTACTTAAAGACCTTGATCGCTTGTTAATGGAAGAAACTGGTATTCCAGTGATTATTGCTGACGACCCACTAACTTGTGTTGCTCGTGGTGGTGGTAAAGCATTAGAAATGATTGATGTTCATGGTGGAGATGTATTTAGTTACGACTAAAGCGTCTTGTTAGGCTCGTCATTCCATGAACCATTACGGCAGTTTCGACTGCCGTTTTGCTAACAAACGATATAACTTAGGTACCGTATGAACCCCATTTTTGGCGCAGGGCCAGCACTTTCGTTAAGATTTGCCATTGTCTTTGTACTTAGCATTGTAGCCATGACTGTTGATGTTTATACAGAAAGCTCTAAACAAATTCGTAGCACCCTAAATAGCTTAGTTGCCCCTATTCAATATATTGCAGATTTGCCTCAGCAAAGTTTCGATGCGGTTTCAAAATACGCCGCTCGTAAACAATTTATATTAGATGAGAACACCCGCTTAAAAAACCTTCAGCTCATTCAAAATGAAAAGCTTCAGCGTTATCAAATGCTGTTGAATGAAAATAACAAATTACGGGCTTTACTTGATACTAATGCTCGTATTGAAGCGCGTAAAGTTGTCGCAGAAATTATGGCCGTTGCTAGCCATCCATACTCTCATAATGTATTAATTGATAAAGGTCTAAGTGATGATGTGTTTCAATCACAGCCCGTCATTGACGAATTAGGTGTAGTTGGACAGGTGATATCAGCAGGCAACAATACTGCACGCGTCATACTATTAACGGATCAAACACATGCAATACCGATTCGAAATTTAAGAAATGATATTCGTGGTATTGTCAGTGGAACAGGGGTTATTAACCGTATGGTTTTAAATAACATTCCTCATGATACCGATATTAAAGTTGGCGATAGACTCATTACTTCGGGTTTAGGAGGGGTATTTCCAGATGGTTACCCAGTTGCAAAAGTGACCGAAGTGAAAGTAGATTTAAGTCAGCCTTTTTTAAAAATTACTGCTGTGCCAATTGCGCAAGTCAATCGCCTAAGGCATGTATTGTTGTTATGGCCTGAAAAAAAGGAAAGTGAATAATGGCGAAGGTTGGTGGTTCACCTTGGTGGTTTATTGGCATCACTATTTTTGTTGCGCTTATACTGAGCATTATGCCATTGCCACTAGAGTTAAAAGCATTCCGTCCCGACTGGCTAGCATTAGTGTTAATCTACTGGACAATGGCTTTACCGCATAGAGTCAACGTTGGGGTTGCCTGGATGCTCGGGTTTATTCTAGATATTCTATTGGGTACGGTTTTAGGTGTTCACGCCTTAGCTATGTCGCTGGTGGTTTATATATCTGCAAATAATTTTCAGAAATTACGCAACTTTTCTGTCTGGCAACAAGCGGCGATTATTTTTGTATTCTTGATTTTGTATCATTTCGTGATTTTTTGGAGTAATCGTTTTTTAATTCAGGTTACTTTTTCCATAGAATATCTATATCCAGCGTTAACAAGCAGTCTTTTTTGGTTATGGCTATTCCCAGTGCTTCGCGGCTATCGTCGTCGCTTTAAAATTCGATAAGGCCTTATGAATATTATACTTGCAAGTCAGTCGCCACGACGAAAACAATTATTAGGTTACATAGTTTCAAACTTTGAACAGAGAAGCGCTGATATTGATGAGTCTGTTTTGGAACAAGAGTCGCCGGTAGATTATGTTGAGCGTTTGGCAAATGAAAAAGCCATGGTTATTTTTAACAAGATTATTGGGCCGGAAAATTATTTAGTAATTGGCTCGGATACTACGGTTGTTAATGATGGTGAAATATTAGGTAAACCAGATTCTCTCGAAGATTGTAAGGCAATGTTGTTAGCCCTATCAGGAAAAGAGCATCAAGTTTTAACTGCTTTCAGTATTGTCACTAAAGCAAAAACGATAACTAAAACAGTAACCACGCAAGTTCAATTTACTAATATTTCAGAGCAACAAGTTGTAGAGTATTGGAATACCGGTGAACCACAAGATAAGGCCGGTGCGTACGCTATTCAGGGTATTGGTGGCAAATTCGTAAAATCTATTAACGGTAGTGTGAGCTCGGTTGTTGGTTTGCCATTAGCTGAGTTAGACTCGACGTTAAAGGAGTTCTTAGTAGTATGAGTGTCGAATTATTAATTAATATTACGCCAAGCGAAACTCGCGTAGCCGCAGTTGAAAATGGCATGTTACAAGAACTCCATGTTGAGCGACAAAGTACACACGGTATCGTTGGAAACATATATCTAGGTAAAGTAAGTCGAGTTCTCCCGGGTATGCAAGCTGCGTTTGTCGATATTGGTATGGAAAAAGCGGCGTTTTTACATGCCTCAGATATCATTACTTATGATGACGAAAAAGACCAAATAACACAAAATAGTAATACTGCGCGAGATATAAAAGAGCTCGTTCGTGAAGGTCAAAAAATCATAGTCCAAGTTGTCAAAGATCCACTAGGTACTAAAGGTGCTCGTTTAACCACAGACATTACATTGCCGTCGCGATATTTGGTTTTTATGCCCGATTCAAAACACGTAGGCATCTCTCAGCGCATTGAAAATGAAAAAGAGCGGTATCGTTTAAAGTCTGCTGTTGAAGCTTATTATGAAGAAGGTGAAGGCGGGTTTATCGTCCGTACAGCCGCCGAAGGTGCTGGCACTGAAGAGCTAGCGCAAGATGCTGTTTTTTTGAAAAGATTGTGGCAAAAGATAATAAAGAAAAAGAAAAAAACTCGAAATCAAGCGGTTCTGTATGAAGATTTAAGTCTCGCTTTTAGAGTTATTAGAGACTTTATTACCGATGAGTTAGAGCGTGTTCGAATTGACTCAAAATTGATGTACGGTGAGCTTCTCGCGTTTACAGAAGAGTTTATGCCTGAGATGTCAGCAAAGCTTGAGTATTACCCAGGTGAGCGACCAATTTTCGATTTATTTGATGTTGAATCAGAGATTAAACGAGCCTTAGATAAAAAGGTTGAGTTAAAGTCAGGCGGTTATCTCGTTATCGATCAAACTGAGGCAATGACAACAATTGACGTGAATACAGGTGCATTTGTAGGTCATCGTAGTTTAGAAGACACTATTTTTAATACTAATAGTGAAGCAACCCAGGCTATTGCTCGTCAACTTAGGTTACGAAACTTAGGTGGTATTATCATCATCGATTTCATTGATATGGATAGTGTCGACCATCAGCGTAGAGTGCTTCACAGCTTAGATTTAGCATTAGGAAAAGATAAAGCGAAAACAAAAATAAATGGCTTTTCAAACCTAGGCTTAGTTGAGATGACTCGAAAACGCACCAGAGAAAGCTTAGAGCATGTATTGTGTGGAGCTTGTCCAGCGTGTAAAGGCCGAGGTTATGTCAAAACAGTAGAAACAATCTGTGCCGAACTATTAAGAGAAATTGTAAGAGTTAACCGAGCATATAAAGCGGACCAATTTGTTGTATATGCATCGCCAGCCGTTGCTGAATCACTGATAAATGATGAGTACCATAACTTGGCTGAACTTGAAGTATTTATTGGCAAACAAATTAAAGTTAAAACAGAACCTATGTATAATCAGGACCAGTTTGACGTTGTTATGATGTAAATAGGCAATTTAAGAAAATGAACACTTTCACCACGCTACTAAAAAATGAAGATGCAACGGTATCCATGGGTAAGGTCATTGCTCAGTCGTTATCACCCGGTATGACGATATTTTTGCATGGTGATCTTGGTGCCGGAAAAACGACGATTAGTCGTGGCATAATTCAAGGTTTAGGTCATGAAGGCAGAGTGAAAAGCCCAACATACACATTAGTTGAGCCGTATGAGTTAGCTGATGTTACCGCTTATCATTTTGATCTATACCGCTTAGCCGACCCAGAAGAGCTTGAATTCATGGGCTTTCGAGATTATTTTAATGATAAGGCAGTTTGTTTAATTGAATGGCCAGAGAAGGGCCAAGACTTTTTACCGCAAGCCGATTTAGAGTTATATTTGACATATGTTGGCGAACAACGTGAAATAAGATTTAAACCGTTATCTAATCTGGGTAACGAAACCGTTAAAAAAATAGAGTCTAATTATTAATAGTGTTTATGAGGTTTAATACTGCAGTGTCTAAATTTATAAAAACTATTATCGTCATCTGCATGATACTAGTGGCCACTCCATCGTATGCTTCAGATAAAATCAACGGAGTAAGGATTTGGCCTGCTCCAGATTCTACTCGAGTCGTTTTAGACTTATCCGGTCCTGCTGATTTTAGTTACTTTCAATTAAGTAACCCGCAACGATTAGTTATTGATTTGAACAATACAAAACTTGCTACATCGTTAAACGGATTGGCAAAAGACGCTCAAATTATTACTAAGGTTAGAAAAAGTACGCCAAAACGAAAGGGCTCGACAAGACTCGTACTAGACCTGGTTAAAAAAATAGAACCTATGTTGTTTGCGCTTCCCCCTGCAGGCCCATACGGAAATCGTTTGGTCATTGATTTATTAGACAAAGAAGAAAAGGTCGAAAAGGCGAAGCGTGTTATTGAGACAGACAGAGATATAGTTATTGCAATTGATGCGGGACATGGCGGTGAAGATCCTGGTTCAATTGGTCGAGCTGGAACCTTTGAAAAACACGTAACATTATCGCTCGCTAAAAAAATAGAAGCATTAATTAATAAAGAAAAAGGGCTTAAGGCGGTTCTTACCAGAACAGGCGATTATTATTTAGATCTAAACAAGCGCACAAAAAAAGCCCGTGAATCTGGCGCTGAATTATTAATTTCTGTACACGCTGATGCCTTTACTACACCTGGTCCTCACGGCGCCTCGGTTTGGGTACAAAGTAACAAGCGAGCAACAACTGAAGTGGGTCGCTCGCTAGAGAGAAAAGAAGAACACTCTCAATTACTCGGCGGTGTTGCCGAAGCAATTAAAGATACAACGACAGAAGAGTATCTCATGAGAACCTTTATTGACTTGTCTATGGATCATTCAAGAGATCAAGGTTTTACAGTCGCTTATGCGGTATTAGATGAACTCAAAAAAGTAACGTCACTCCATCAGCGAAAACCACAATCAGCTAGCTTAGGTGTATTAAAGTCGCCCGATATACCATCAATTCTAGTAGAAGGCGGTTTCATTTCGAATCCCAAAGAAGAGAAGATGTTAACAAATGCGTGGCAACAAAATCGTTTAGCCAATGCCATTGTTAATGCCGTTAAAAAGCATTTTAAAAAGCGCCCGCCTGAAGGCACCTTGTATGCAAAACTTCATAGGTCTGTGCAACACAAAGTAAGGCCTGGCGAGTCGTTATCTTTGGTAGCTCAAAATTATAAAGTGTCCGTATCTTCTCTAAAGTCAGCGAATAGTTTAAAGAACGACGTGATAAGAGTTGGCCAAGTTCTCTCGATACCTCAGTCGTAATAACGTTTATGACAATAAAAATTTTACCACCGCAGCTGGCTAACCAAATAGCTGCCGGTGAAGTCGTTGAAAGACCTGCATCGGTTGTTAAAGAGCTTGTTGAAAATGCGTTAGATGCTGGCGCTGACAAAGTTGAAATTGACATTGAGCGGGGCGGCCACAAAAAAATCCTCATCAAAGACAACGGTAAGGGAATTCCAAAACAGGAACTTGCGCTTGCCTTGTCTCGCCATGCAACGAGCAAAATCACCAATATAGATGACTTAGAAGCGATCGTTAGTTTAGGCTTTCGTGGCGAAGCCCTAGCATCAATAAGTTCGGTTGCGCGACTAACCATGACGTCTAAGCCTGTTTCACAACCAGAAGCGTGGTCGGCGATTGCTGAAGGCTTGGATATGCAAGTAGACGTTAAACCCGCGGCTCACCCAAATGGCACAAGTGTTGAGGTTTTAGATTTATTTTTTAACACCCCTGCAAGAAGAAAGTTTTTACGTGCAGAAAAAACCGAGTTTAATCATATCGAAGGTTTGATTCGTCGTATTGCAATGAGTCGCCCTGATGTAACTTTTGTATTGCAACATAATAACAAGGTAGTTAAACGCTTTCGTTCTCAAGCCGCAAATACAAACGCCATCAAACAGCAGTCAGCAAGAATCGCAGAAGTCATTAATAGCCAATTTGTCGAGCATTCCAGTGTAAGAACAGCAAAATACGACAATATTTCTGTGTCTATATGGGCGAAGTCACCTCAAGAGTGTAAGTCGGTGAATCCGGCACAATACTCTTTTGTTAATGGTCGTATGATGCGGGACAAACTCATTCAACACGCTATTCGTCAAGCATATGCAGACACATTACACCCAGAGCAACAGCCTGAGTACGTTTTATTTGTAGACTTACCAGCAACTGATGTTGATGTTAATGTTCACCCTGCAAAACATGAAGTCAGGTTTCATCATGCCCGACTGCTACATGATTTAATTGTAGGCACAATACAGGAATGTTTAGCAGACTTTAATAAGTCGCTACCGATAGAAACGCCACAAGTGACTGAGCAGGCGCCGCCAGCTTGGTTAGCACACAGTAACGTTAACGTCACAGCATCAAGTGATAAGCCATCGTTTAATCGATCAGAATTAAAGCCGCTAAACCGACCCGATCCTATAAAATCATTTTCAGGATTAACGCCTGTTAGTTTGTCAAACGTGAGTGCTGAATTTGACAAAGCACCAAGCATTGAAAATAGCACTTTTACTATTATCAAAGTTCAGTCACAGATTGTTATGGTGGAACACCAATCAAAAATTTGGTTAATAAGTTTAGCGGAATTATTTGATGTTAACACCGTTGCAAAACTATCCGACACGCAGCTGCAACCTGCGCCATTGCTGGTGCCAATTCGTATAAAAATTAATGAAGATGAAATTAAACAGGTTGAAGAGGGTAAAAGGCAACTTCATGACTGTGGGTTTGATGTAAAGCTACATCAATCATTTTTAATTATTAAACAAGTACCAAGTATTATTCGCAGCCGCGATTGTAGTCGTTTTTTACCAGACTTCTTCAATGCTTTATTTAGTTGTGGTGGTTGGACTAAAAACTCAATAGTCAAACTCATTAGTGAATCAAACGATATTCCTAGTGATAATCAGAATATATTGAAACAATTGCATATACTTAAAGGACATGCTGATTTTGACAAGCAATGGAATAAAATCGCAAAGGTAATAGATTTATCTAACATCTATCATCTTATCTAGAAATAAATACCAGAGATTAATATATTAATGACCGAAAATTCCAATAACACCGTAATATCAATTATGGGTCCTACCGCATCGGGAAAAACCGATTTAGCGATGCAGTTAGCCGATATAATTAACGGGGACTTGATAAGTGTAGACTCTGCACTCATATATCGAGGGATGGATATAGGTACTGCAAAACCAACGCCAGCAGAGTTAGAAAAGTATCCTCATAAGTTAATTAGTTTTTTGGATCCAGCACAAGTTTATTCTGCAGCAGATTTTAGAACTGACGTACTAAAAGCAATTGAAGAAAGCTTTGATAACGGGAAAACCCCTATACTCGTCGGCGGTACGATGATGTACTTTAAGGCTTTAATCGATGGTATCTCAGATTTACCGGAAGCAAGTGCAGAAGTGCGCAGTGAGATTGAAGCAATGGCAAAGGAGCATGACTGGGAATATGTTCATGCCCAGTTAGCCAAGGTTGATCCGGTCGCCGCAAAGCGAATTCATCCAAACGATCCGCAAAGAATTAATCGGGCATACGAAGTGTACCTGATAAGTGGAAAAACGATGACTGAGCTAATGGCAAAGGAAAAACAGCCGATACCTTATAATATTAAGCAGTTTGCTTTTATGTGTGAGGACAAAACTGAACTTCATCAACGTATTGAGCAACGCTTTAATATTATGCTAGAGCAAGGTTTTCAGGCAGAAGTAGAAGCGTTAATGAAAAGGCCAGACTTGCACTTAGATTTACCAGCGATAAGAGCCGTTGGTTATCGTCAAATGTGGCAACATTTGAAAGGTGAGCTTGACTGGAATGAAATGGTTTTCCGTGGAGTCGTAGCGACGAGGCAATTAGCCAAAAGGCAACTTACTTGGTTACGTAGTTGGCCCAACGTTATGTACCTAGAAGTAGGAAAACAAAAAGAAAACTTGCAACGCATAATAAACTCGCTAAGCTAAGCTTAAGCAAAGTTGTATTATCGCTGATGTGCAAGGTTTACCTAACAACAATAAATAATAAAACTAATGAGAAGGAACATTGACAATGGCTAAGGGGCAGTCCTTACAAGACCCGTTTTTAAATGCATTACGTCGTGAGCGAATTCCGGTTTCGATCTATTTAGTAAACGGTATAAAATTACAAGGCCAGGTTGAATCATTTGACCAGTTTGTCATTTTGCTTAAAAATACGTTAAGCCAAATGGTTTACAAGCATGCAATATCAACAATCGTGCCCGCCAGACCTTTCCAGACTAATCCTCATTATGCTGGCAACGACGATTCAGAATAGTATTTATAATTTTATTTAATTATTAATCCGATTTTAAAAGGGAATACGTATTAACGTATTTCCTTTTTTGCATTTTACGCAACACAACCTATTAGGAAGTTCATTTGTTCGATAGATATGAAGGCGGCGAACAAGCCGTTTTAGTCCATGTAAACTTTTCGGCGGAAAACGATCGAGAAGATTTAGAAGAATTAGGCCTGTTAGTGTCATCTGCCGGTGTGTCTACCTCAGCAGTAGTAACGACAAGTCGTCACTCTCCAGACGCAAAGTATTACGTTGGTACGGGTAAAGCCCAAGAAATTGCCGATACAGTTCGTGCAGAAGGCGCAGATATTGTTATTTTTAACCACTCGTTA
Source organism: Psychrosphaera aestuarii (assembly GCF_017948405.1). Lineage (NCBI taxonomy): Bacteria > Pseudomonadati > Pseudomonadota > Gammaproteobacteria > Alteromonadales > Pseudoalteromonadaceae > Psychrosphaera > Psychrosphaera aestuarii. Next base: position 576,021 of record NZ_CP072844.1, read on the forward strand.
TCACCCTCTCAAGAGCGTAACCTAGAAGCATTATTTCAATGCCGTGTATTAGACAGAACCGGTTTGATACTTGATATTTTTGCGCAACGAGCACGTACCCATGAAGGTAAGCTTCAAGTTGAATTAGCCCAGTTGAGACACATATCCACACGTCTTATTCGCGGCTGGACCCATTTAGAAAGACAAAAAGGCGGTATTGGCCTTCGTGGTCCTGGTGAAACTCAGCTAGAAACCGATCGACGATTACTCAGAGCCAGAATTTCACATATCTTATCCAGGCTAGAAAAAGTCTCTAAACAACGTGAGCAAGGGCGTCGTTCTCGTAAAAAAGCCGAAGTGCCAACCGTATCATTAGTCGGTTATACTAACGCGGGTAAATCAACGCTATTTAATGCGTTAACTGATTCAGATGTGTATGCAGCAGATCAACTTTTTGCAACCTTAGATCCAACACTAAGAAAAATTGAATTAGCAGACGTGGGTGAGACAATTCTTGCCGATACTGTTGGTTTTATAAGACACTTGCCTCATGACTTAGTCGCAGCATTTAAAGCGACATTGACTGAGACCCGTGAAGCAGACTTACAACTTCATGTTATTGATGTTGCAGACCCTCGTCGAAGTGATAATATTTTTCAGGTTGAAGAAGTATTACGAGAAATTGATGCCGATGATATTCCTCAACTTTTAGTGTTCAATAAAATCGACTTATTAAAAGATGCTGAACCTCATATTGAGCGAGACGATGAAGGTAAGCCAGTTTCTGTTTGGCTTACCGCACAAAAAGCTCAAGGCTTAGAGTTATTGTTGCAAGCTATGTCTGAGCGATTAGGTTTAGCGATGTGGGATGTAGAGTTAGTATTACCACCGAGTGAAGGTAAGCTAAGAGCTGATCTTTATCAACTAAATGGAATTCTAGATGAACGAGTAGATGAAAATGGTCACTTCGTTTTATCTGTTCGTATAACTAAAATAGACCAACAAAAGTTAAACAAACAATTGGGCTACGACATTGAAAAATGGCTAATCAGTCACTAAATATACAGACAGTGCAGTTTGTTCACAGTATTAACTCAATTTCATAGAGTTATGTGGACGACTTTGCTAAATTAAACAGTAACTTTTCTGAATGAAACTGGAGTAACTTATGGCCTGGAATGAGCCGGGAAATAACAATAACGATCCGTGGAAAAATCGCGGCGGCAAAGATCAGGGGCCACCTGACTTAGACGAGTTATTTAAAGATTTAGGCAATAGATTTAATGGTTTGTTTGGTGGAAAATCAAACAAAGATGGAAATAAAGGGGCTGGCGGCTTTGGTATTACGATAGTACTTGTTGTTGCCTTCATCATTTGGTTCTTATCTGGTTGGTATACGTTGCGCGAAGCAGAAAGTGGCGTAGTGCTAAGATTTGGTGAATACACCGAATTAAAAGAACCAGGCCTTCGTTTTAACCCAACATTTATCGATAAAGTCATACCGGTCGATATTCAAACGGTTCGTACGATACCAGCATCAGGTTTCATGCTTACTCAAGATGAGAACGTTGTTCAAGTTGAAATGGAAGTACAGTACAGAGTATTAGATCCGAAAAACTTCTTATTCTCAGTACCAGATCCAACTAACAGTTTACGTCAGGCAACTGATAGTGCATTACGTTCTGTAATTGGTAACTCAAAAATGGATGATATTTTGACCTCTGGTCGTGAGATAGTCCGTCAAAGTACTCGCGAAGAGTTAGAGGCAATTATTGAACCTTATAAACTAGGTTTAGCGATTGTTGATGTAAACTTCAAAGACGCGCGTCCTCCAGAGCAAGTTAAAGATGCATTTGATGATGCGATTGCAGCTCGAGAAGATGAAGTTCGTTATGTGAACGAAGCAAAAGCGTATGCAAGTGAAGTTGAACCGCGTGCCCGTGGTCAAGTAAACCGTATGGTTCAAGAAGCAACAGCCTACAAACAGGGTAAGATCTTAGCGTCGCAAGGTCAGGTTGCAAAATTTGATCAATTATTACCTGAATACAATGCCGCACCAGAAGTAACGCGCCAACGTCTGTATTTAGAGACTATGGAGCAAGTATTATCAAATACTTCTAAGGTACTTGTTGATACCAAAGGTAATGGCAACATGATGTATTTACCATTGGATAAAATCATGCAACATCAAGGCGTAGTGCCTTCGTTAGATAACCGCACTGCAACTGATTACAACACAGGTTCTGGTAAAACCACGCAGCCTACACAAAGCAATCGCCCAAGTCGTGGTGACCGCTTTAATGATGGGAGAAACTAATCATGAAAACATTTAGTCTAATTTTAGTAGCAGTATTTGTGGTCATGACGTTCTCTTCATTATTTGTAGTAAATGAAGGACAACGCAGTATCGTTATCCAATTTGGTAAAGTTAAGCGTGATGATGCTGGAGCACCAGTTGTTAACGAACCAGGTTTGCACTTTAAGCTGCCATTTGTTGAAAAAGTAAAAACACTTGATGCACGTATTCAAACGCTTGATGGCGAGCCGGATCGTTTCGTAACGGTTGAAAAGAAAGACTTAATTGTTGATTCTTTTGTGAAATGGCGCATATCTGACTTTGCGAAATTCTACCTTTCAACAGGCGGAAATAAGCTAAATGCAGAAACGCTTTTAGAGCAAAAAGTAAATAACGGTCTTCGTACAGCTTTTGGTTCTCGAACGATCAAAGAGATTGTTTCAGGAGAACGCCAGGAACTAATGCAGCAAGCGATTCAAGCGGCAAAAAGTTCAAGCGATTTAGGTATCGAAGTGTTAGACGTTCGTGTTAAGCAAATTAACCTACCAGTTAGAGTTAGTAATTCAATATTTGAACGTATGCGTACTGAACGTCAAGAAGTAGCGAAAGCTCACCGCTCAGAAGGTCGTGAGAAGGCTGAAATTATTCGCGCTGATGTTGATGCTCGTATTACCGTCATGCTTGCAGAAGCAGAACGTGAAGCTCAAACATTACGTGGTGAAGGTGATGCACTAGCTGCAAAATTTTATGCTGATGCGTTTAACAAGAACCCTGAGTTCTTTGCGTTTGTGCGTAGCTTAGAGGCATACAAAAATAGCTTTAATAGCAAAAGCGATATCTTAGTTATCCAACCGGACAGTGACTTCTTCAAATATATGAAGAGCACATCAGGCAAATAACTATCGTTTAATTGATATCATTCAAAGGGCTCTTCGGAGCCCTTTATTATTTTTAAAGGTGCGTTATGGACATAGATTGGTTTGTTGTAATAGCGATGGTTTTAATCATTGAAGGCATGATGCCATTATTATTTCCGAAAACATGGCGTAACTATATTAAAAAATTATCTCAAGAACCGGTTGGGGTAATTCGGCAAGTTGGTCTAGTTTTATTTACTATTGGTATTCTTTTACTGTGGTTTAGATAACGGTTTTTTTAATCGTTAAAACAGTCGTCTAGTAGTTTTTATTCTAATTTTTCTAAAAAGCGGGTGATCTTTGTACCAGATTTTTGGTAGAATCCCCGCCTAATTTTTTCTGAGTGAATTAAATATGGGCAAAAACGTTGTTGTTTTAGGCACCCAATGGGGTGACGAAGGTAAAGGTAAGGTTGTAGACCTGCTGACAGATAAGGCTTCTTATGTAGTCCGTTATCAAGGTGGTCACAATGCTGGCCATACTCTAGTTATCAACGGTGAAAAAACCGTTCTTCACTTAATACCGTCTGGCGTATTACGCGATGGCGTTAAATGCATTATTGGTAATGGCGTTGTTCTATCTCCAGAAGCGTTATTAAAAGAAATGAAAATGCTAGAAGATCGTGGCGTTCCAGTAAAAGAGCGTTTATTAATTTCTGAAGCATGTCCATTAATTCTTCCTTACCACATTGCATTAGACCAAGCTCGTGAAATCAAGCGTGGCAATAAAGCTATTGGTACTACCGGTCGTGGTATCGGTCCTGCGTATGAAGATAAAGTGGCTCGTCGCGGTTTACGCGTAGGTGACTTATTCAATCCTGAATTATTCGCAGAAAAGTTAAAAGAAGTTTTAGAGTTTCACAACTTTGCACTAGTAAACTATTACGGTGTTGAAGCGGTTGATTTCGACAAAACATACAATGACGCAATGGCTGTAGCAGATATGCTAAAAGCTATGGTTGTTGATGTAACTGACTTACTAGACAAGACTCGTCTAGCTGGCGAATCAATCTTATTCGAAGGTGCACAGGGCACGTTACTTGATATCGATCACGGTACTTACCCTTATGTAACTTCTTCTAATACCACTGCTGGTGGTGTTGCGACAGGCGCTGGTTTCGGTCCTTGTCATATTGATTATGTTTTAGGTATCGTAAAAGCTTACACAACTCGTGTTGGTTCGGGTCCGTTCCCAACTGAATTAAAAGATGAAGTTGGTAATCACTTAGGCACAAAAGGGCATGAGTTCGGTGCGACTACTGGACGTGAGCGTCGTTGTGGTTGGTTTGACGCAGTTGCAATGAAACGCGCTGTACAATTAAACTCAATTACTGGTTTTTGCTTAACTAAACTAGACGTATTAGACGGTCTTGAAGAAATAAAGATTTGTACTGGTTACGAATTAGCGGATGGTTCAATTGTTGACGTACCGCCTATGGCAGCAGAAGGTTATGCAACTGCAAAACCTATTTATGAAACTGTACCTGGCTGGTCTGAAAACTCATTTGGTGTTACTGAGTTTGATAAATTACCACAAGCGGCACAGTCTTATATCAAGCGTCTAGAAGAAATCACTGGCATACCAATGGATATTATTTCTACTGGTCCAGATCGCAGTGAAACATTTATTCTGAGAAACCCGTTCTCATAATTGATTTACTGACTAAACGGTAAAAAATCCTGCAAAAAGCTGTCATTCGACAGCTTTTTTTGTATTCTGAGTTATATCCAAATTCATTAACGCGGAATGATTCATGTTAAAAACGACTAAACTTGCTACGGCTCTTCTAACATCAAGCTTGTTGTTAGGCTGTGGTGGTTCTGACTCAGATAATCTAGCAGACAACGGTTATTGTTCAGCAATAGATGCAAATGAACGATTATATAGTTACATGCAAGACTGGTATTTCTGGGAAGAAAATTTACCGAGTACATTCGATCCAGGCGCATACCCAAATATACCTGCAACAATCGATGCCCTAAGAGATGTGCAAGATCGATTTAGTTTTTCAATGACAACAGCACAATATGAAGACTATCAAGCGTCAGTATTCTTTGGGTACGGCTTCTCACATGAAGTAAACGCACAAGAAGACGGACTTGTAATTAGATATGTTTATGAAGAGGGTACGCCAGCCCAAAGCGGTCTTCGCCGTGGCGATACAATTATAGAAATTGACGGTACTGCAATGTCGCAGATAATCTCTGAAGTTAAAGCGGGTACTAAGAGTTTTGCCGATTATTTCGGACCAAATGTCAGTGGTTATTCTATCAACATCAAATTTGAAAAGCCGACTGGTAGGGTAGAGTCTGCGACCATAACAAAAGGTAGCATTACCGCAAATACCGTATTAGCGAAAGAGGTTAAACAACTAGAAGTTGATAACATTAACAAAAATGTTGGTTATCTAGTGTTTAACTCATTTGATAATGTCTCTGAGCAAGAATTAAATGATGCTTTTGACTTATTCAAAATCGATTCAATTGATGAGCTTGTGTTAGACCTTAGGTACAACGGCGGAGGTTTAATTCGAGTAGCAAATCAACTAAGTACACAAATTGCGGGTGATAAGGTTGACGGTGAAACCTTTGTTCAGTATCGATATAACTCCAAACAAAGTGATAGTAATCAAACTTTGCTATTTAGTCTTGGCGAAGGTATTGAGAAGATGAACTTAGACCGAGTTGTTGTCTTAACATCGGAAGGTAGTTGCTCAGCAAGCGAATTAGTGATCAACTCCTTAAAACCTCATATTGAAGTTGTCACTATAGGTAATAAAACCTGCGGCAAGCCGGTTGGAATGAGTCCAACTCAAATATGTGATGACGTTATTTTTGCGATTAACTTTGACTCTGTGAACTCAGAAGGTGAAGGTGAATATTTCGATGGCCTACCGGTTGATTGTCGAGTTGATGAGGTAGTCACCGGTGATTGGGGAGTTGAATCAGATCCCTTGTTAGCGGAAGGATTGAATTATTTACAAACCGGTGCTTGTAGTTCTGGGGCTCAAAATCTTAGCGATGTGTTTGGTGCTAAAACATCAAAAGCGTCGAAAACAATCGATTGGACAAAAGGTCCTGTAAAAGCACAAAAGCTTTTATAATGGCCTATTACTTGCTTTGGAATTGAGTAACAGTATTCAGTTCCAAGGTTTTCCTGAAAGGTTTTATATGAAAGTGCATGCTTTAATTTTTATTTTCCTCGCCACGTTTTTGTTAGTGGTTGATAAAAGCTTTGCGGACGATGGCGAGCCATTGCAAGCGGTACAAATATACACCCAAGATGAGCTCTTGGATTTGATAAAACAAAACAAGCACCTAGAGCGAGTTAAACTGGACCGTTGTCAACTTACACGAGATATTGAAGACAGGGCGGTAAAGCTGCACCTGCCGGCTTATGAATTTTTGTATGGTGATATGTTGGCTTGGGGGGTTTGTGTCGACCAAAACGCCGAATTGGGCATGTTTTATATTAGAGAGTCGGCAAAACAAGGCCTCGTTGCCGCCATAGAGCAATTAGGTCGTTATTATCATGTAGGTCGTTTTGTTCAAAAGGATCACGAAAAAGCTTATACCTATATCTACCGAGCGGCGGAACTCGGAAATGTGCAAGCACAGATACGACTTATTGATATGCAGTTAGCTGGGCTAGGTAGTCCGTACGATTATGAAAGTGCTTATCGTTGGTTACACCATGCCGTTATTGCCGACCAAAATCAGCATAATGAAGCCTCAAAGCAACTAAAAAAACTCGAAAAGTTGATGCATCCAAAAACCCTACAGGCAGCAAAACAGTCGGCTTATTAAAGAAATGTCGATAAAAAGCATTATATTTAATAAAACTATCGAACATTAATTCGTTCAGTTGGTATACTAAAGTAAGTAGCGCAAGAGCGTTGCTTATTTTATTAATTGAAAAAGTGAACATTAATGCCAAAAAAAGACCCGAATTATGCTCGGGAAAAAGAAAAGTATTCTACCCCTATTGCCAGCCGCGAATTTATCCTCGATGCGATCAAGCAGGCCGATAAGCCCCTAACATTTAAAGAACTAACAAAACTTTGCAATATTACCGACGAAGAACTAGTTGTCGCGCTGAAACGTAGACTGCGAGCAATGGAAAATGCTGGTCAGCTTATCTTCAATAAATTTAAGAAGTACGGTATTCCTGACGAAAAAGAATTAATCAAAGGCAAAGTGTTAGGTCATAAAGACGGATTCGGCTTTCTGCAACCAGATGGCAAAGTAACGGGTAAAAATGATTGGTATATTAGCCATAGCCAAATGCGTGGTTTATTGCCAGGCGATTATGTATTAGCGCAACCAATTGGTGAGTTTAAAGGTAAAACCGAAGCAAGAGTTATTAGTGTAATTCAAGGTCGAGAAGCACCAATTATTGGGCGTTATTTTGTAGAGATGGGAGTGGCTGTTGTCGTACCTGACGACAGTCGTATAAAGCAAGAAATTCTTATTGAAAAAGGGCAAGAAAATGGTGCCCGACATGGCCAAATGGTTATTGTTGAGCTGCTCCAACGCCCCACTAAACGTAGTAGCGCGGTAGCTAAGGTTTCTGAAGTGCTAGGTGAGCATATGGCACCGGGTATGGAAGTTGATATAGCCTTACGAAACCACGATATTCCATTCCAGTGGTCGCCAAGCATAGATAAATATGTTTCTACATTATCATCAGAAGTGTTAGAAAAAGATAAGAACGGTCGTGTAGATTTACGTCAAATGCCACTCGTTACTATCGATGGTGAAGACTCCAGAGATTTTGATGACGCCGTTTATTGTAAGCCTAAAGATGATGGTGGTTGGACGCTTTACGTCGCGATTGCGGATGTGTCTCATTATGTAAGACATAACTCTGATTTAGATAAAGAAGCGATAGAACGTGGTAACTCGGTATATTTCCCCTCAAAAGTTATTCCTATGCTTCCAGAGGCACTGTCCAATGGTTTATGTTCGTTAAATCCACAAACAGATCGCTTATGTATGGTGGCGGAAATGGATATTGACGCTACTGGTCGATTGAATGACTACACATTTTATGAAGCGGTTATGCACTCACATGCGCGCTTAACCTACACCAAAGTAGCATCAATGCTGAAAGGTGATGTGGAGTTACAGCAGCGATACAAACATGTTTGGCCTCATATTCAAGACCTAAACGCATTATATAAAGCGTTAAAGCTGATACGAGCAGAGCGTGGCGCGTTTGAATTTGAGACGATTGAGCCTAAATTTATTTTTAATGCACAACAAAAAATAGATCACGTTGAAGTTGTTGAACGTAACGATGCCCATAAAATCATTGAAGAATGCATGATAATGGCTAATGTTGCCGCAGCTAAGTTTATTGAAGGTAATAATGGCCATGCTTTATTTAGGGTGCATGACAAGCCAGATCCAAGCAAGCTAGCTACGTTTCGCGCATTTTTAGCGGAGTTAGGTGGCGAACTTAAATTTAGCGATGAGCCAAGCCCGAAAGAATTAAGCAGCCAGGTAAATAAATATTTAAACCGACCTGACGGCGAATTAATTCAAACAATGATGATTAGAAGTATGCGCCAAGCTGTTTATCAACCTGATAATATTGGTCACTTTGGATTAGCGTTAGAAGGGTATGCGCACTTCACGTCACCAATTCGTCGTTATCCAGATTTAATTGTTCACAGAGCAATTAAAGCGATTATCAAGAAACAAGGGCAAACCACGTCAGGGCAATATGCCTATAACGAAGAAGAATTAGAGCAGTTAGGTGAGCAATGTTCAATGACAGAACGAAGAGCAGATGATGCGACTCGTGATGTTGAGTCTTGGCTTAAGTGCGAGTTTATGCAAGACCATATCGACATGGAGTATGAAGGCGTAATTGCCTCGGTAACCTCATTTGGTTTGTTTGTCCGACTGGTGGATTTGCATATTGAAGGCTTAGTTCATATCACTGCCTTAGGTAAAGATTACTTTAATTATAGCCCAGAGCGTAATGCGCTTATTGGTGAGAATAGCCGACAAGTTTTCCGCTTAGGCGATACGCTAGAAGTTAAAGTCGTGTCAGTTAATCTTGAAGACAAGCAAATTGATTTTGAATTAGTAGGAGTGAGTGGCGGACGTCGCCGTGCAACGAACACTGATTCGAATCGCTCAAAAAAACCAAGTGTCAGAGAGCAGCTTAAAAAAGGTAAAATTCCTGGACAGCAAGATAAAGAAGATTCAAAAAGAAAGCCTAAATCAAAAAGTGGACCAAAGCGGGACGCAAAAGATAAGCCTAAAAGTGAATCTAAAAGAAAATCAAAAAGTAGCGCAACAAAAGGCAAAACAAAGCCTAAGAAAAAGCCAAAATCAAGAGCGGCCAAGCGCATAGCTAAAAAGAAAAGTGATTAGTAGAGATAAATATGAGTTCTGAAATAGCCTATGGCATCCACTCTTTAACAGCCATTATTCAACATGAGCCAGAAAGAGTTATTGAGTTATTTGTCCTAAAAGGGCGTGAAGACGACCGAATTAAACCAATCTTAGAACAAGCCTATGCATTGGGTTTCTCGGTTCAATACGCTTCTAGAAAAACGTTAGACGATAAATGTGATGGTGAACAACATCAAGGCGTAGTCGCTCGTGTAAGACCAGCGAAGCAACGAGATGAAGGTGATCTTAAGCAATGGTTGCAAAGTGTAGAAGGCAGAAACAAACCACCATTTTTACTTGTGTTAGACGGAATCACCGACCCTCATAACTTAGGAGCAGTGTTACGAACAGCAGATGCTGCTGGTATCGATGGCGTTATTGTCCCCAAAGACCGTTCGGCTAAGTTAAATGGTACCGCGAGAAAGGTTGCCTGTGGTGCCGCCGAAGTGATGCCTCTTTACGTTGTTACCAACCTAGCTCGAAGTTTAAAAACGTTGCAAGATAATAATGTTTGGATTATTGGTACGGCGGGTGAGGCCACTGCCGATGTGTTTGAAATGAAGTTCTCTGGTCCACTGGCTATAGTTATGGGTGCTGAAGGTACCGGCATGAGACGTTTGACTCGTGAACACTGTGATGAATTAGTTAAAATACCAATGGCTGGTTCCGTTTCAAGCTTAAACGTTTCTGTGGCGACAGGTGTGATTTTATATGAAGCGGTTCGTCAAAGAAGTTAACAGTCTGGTTAATTAAAAAAAGTAGACTGGTCTATAATTACTATTAATTCAAACAAAGTAAAAGGTTGTCTTTTGAAGTTGTGTAAAGTTGTCCTTTATTTATCAATATTTTGCTTATTTTTTAGTATAAGTGTGCTTGCAGATGATCCTGAAGTTGAGCTCGACGAAGACGGCAATCCTATTGTAAAGCTAGAAACTGCGCCGGAATGGGTGTTGGTGAATGGGCAAGGAGAAACGGTATCGTCGGCAATGCTGGCTGGAAAACCTTATGTGTTGCATTTTTGGGCAACATGGTGCCCATACTGTAAGCGTTTTCAACCAGGTTTAGATTATATTGCGGTGGATTACGTCGAAAAAGGAATACCCACTTACGCAGTTAGTTGGTGGGAAAATCCCGGAGCAAAACCTGTAAAGGAAATGGAAAAAAGAGGCTTGATGCTTCCGGTGTTAGTTGATGGCGATCAAGTGGCAAAAGCATTTGGTGTAATAGGGACTCCAACGACTGTATTCGTAAATCATGAGGGTGGTATTAACTATCGACATACCGGTTTTGACCCTAACGATCCGCAACTTAGAGTCGCTTACGAGCAACTTAAAGCAGAAATGGAAGCGCCACCAAAACCTGAGTCTGAAGATGGTGAAGAAGACGATTCTGAATAACATTAATAAAACCGTTCAAATTTCCTTCAATTAACTTGTGTAACGCGCAAAAATCCTTATAATTGCGCGCCCAAATCAGCTATTACTAATTTTGTTCCTTGCCTTTGTTCAAGTTTGGCTGAGCTTGTCGATGAGGCTACTAATCCATAAGGAATCTAACGATGCGTCATTACGAAATCGTTTTTATGGTTCACCCTGACCAGAGTGAACAAGTTACTGGTATGATCGAGCGTTATACTGGTTCTATCACTGAAGCAAATGGTACTATCCACCGTCTTGAAGACTGGGGTCGTCGCCAACTAGCTTATCCAATTGAGAAACTTCACAAAGCGCACTACGTTCTTATGAACGTTGAAGCAACGAGCGAAGTTATTGCTGAATTAGAAGAGACTTTCCGTTACAACGATGCTGTTTTACGTAGCTTGACTATCCGTAAAGACGCTGCTGTTACTGAAGCTTCTCCTTTAGTAAAAGAAGAGAAAAAAGAACAAGCTGCTTAATTTAGGGAGTTAGCTTAGGTGTTTAATCAGTTGGTTTTAACCGGCCAAGTTTGCAAGTCACCCAAGTTTACAACCAGCCCTGCAGGTGTGATTCATGGTCAGTTTTCAATTGAACATAAATCAATACAACAGGAAGACGGTTTTAATCGCAATGCGTATGTCCGACTTCATGTAGTAACTTGTGGTGAGCAACAGCAGCAGTTAATCAAAAATTTTATTGTAGGTGATGAAGTTCAAGTGTCTGGTTTTTTAAACCGACATGAAAGCAAAAACGGCCAAGCCATTATTGCTATTCACGCCCAACATATAGAAAGACTCAATTAGGAGACTACTAATGGCACGTTATTTCAGACGTCGTAAAGTATGCCGTTTCAAAGCAGATGGCGTAAAAGAGATCGATTATAAAGATCTATCAACTCTACGTAACTACGTTACAGAGAGCGGTAAAATCGTACCTAGCCGTATTACAGGCACAAGTGCAAAGTATCAACGTCAATTAGCACGTGCAATCAAACGCGCGCGTTTCTTAGCATTGCTACCATACACAGACTTACATCAATAAGATTGGTAATTAAGAGGTTTAATACTTATGAACGTAATCCTTTTAGACAAAGTTGCCAACTTAGGTTCACTTGGTGACAATGTTAACGTTAAAGCGGGTTTTGCTCGTAACTTCCTTTTCCCACAAGGTAAAGCAGTTCCAGCAAACAAAGCAAACTTAGAAATGTTCGAAGCACGTCGCGCTGAATTAGAAGCGAAAGTTGCTGAAGAACTAGCTGCAGCACAAGCTCGCGCTGAGAAACTAAATGCATTAGAAGCGGTAACTATCGCATCTAAAGCTGGTGACGAAGGCAAGCTATTCGGTTCAATCGGCACACGTGACATCGCTCTTGCGATCACTGAAGCGGGTGTTGAAGTTGCTAAAGCTGAAGTTAAAATGCCTGAAGGTGCAATCCGTGAAATCGGTCAGTTTGAACTTGCAGTTCAATTGCACGCAGAAGTAATGGCCAACGTAACTGTTGTTGTTATTGCTGAAGCATAATTAGAAAGATTTATCTTTTTAATAAAAACACCGCCTAGTGCGGTGTTTTTTTATTTAGAGCTCATAATTAGAAAAAACACCTGAACCAGAGGTGTCAGATATTTTTACAAGTTCTGCTTTGTAATTTATATCTATATAATTTTAAATGAATATTTTCGTGGTTCGTTTTTTGCTTACATTGGGGAACGTCCTAATTTTTGTAAATGAGAGCTAAAACTTCCATGAATGTATTTAAGAAACTTGCCCTAATTGGTCTACTATCATCCACAATATTTACTGCTTCTAATGCACAGGCTGAATTAATTTACTGGGCTGACTGGGAGTCAGGCACTGTTGATCCAACAATCAATAGAATCACTGAGGTTAATGGTACTATGACAACGTCTACAGCAGTGATTGACGTAACTTATACTAATTCTCAGGGCATTCACTTTCTTCAAACAGGTACAGGTATTGATTACTTTAATAGCTTTCAAGACCCATCTATCTCGCCATACACAAGTGCGTTAGTTGACAACACTCCAACGGCGGCTGAGATGATTGCTCTGAATCGTCAAGGAAGCCAAACATTAAATTTTTCTGAGTCTGTAGCAAACTTAGTTTTTTCTTATGTTAGTTTAAATTTAAATGGTTACGCTTTTGACCAAGACTTCGATATTTTGTCTTACGGCGGGTTAGATGGTAACGCCGATGGTTACTTCGGTGCAGGCTCATCGTATAAACAAGTGGTAGATCTTGGTAATGGCAACTTTGAGTACCGATTATTGGGTACCGGTGAACCGCATGGAACTATCCAGTTTACAGGTTCTTTTACTGATGTGTCTTGGAGAAGTTTAAGTGACGAGACGTGGAATGGCTTTACTGTTGGAATTCAAGGTACATCGGAAGAAGTATTTGATGAAGTACCAGAGCCTTCCTCAATTGCATTGTTTGCTTTAGGTTTACTAGCGTTAACAAGAAAAACATTGAAAATACGCAGTTAACTTATTACTAAATAAAGAAAAGACCTTTTTAAGGTCTTTTTTTTTGCCCATTTAAACCTTTTTTGTTTTGATAGTTACTAAAGCTATAACAAATAAAAACAAAGCAGAGAGCACTAAATTGTGACTGGAAACGTTATCCAACCAGAAGCTTTCAAGCAACGTGTCAATGATGTTGATGATGAGCAAAGTTGGATTGAACAATTAAAGCAGGGTAAACAAACTGCACTTAAGCCTATCTATGAAAAGTATGGGAAGCGAGTTTATGCGCTTTGTTTCAGGCTCTCTGGTAATAATGAAATTGCTGAAGATATCTGCCAAGAAGTGTTTGTGCAGGTTTGGAAAAAAATCGGAAATTTTCACGGTGATAGCCAATTTAGTACTTGGCTTTATTCTGTCACAAGTTTCCAAGCAATAAATTATATGCGTAAACAAAAGCGATGGTGGCAAAGCTGGTTTGTAGATAAAGATAGTATTTCTGGTGAGGCCATGATTGATGCGATCCCCACTACTGATGAGCAGCATGACTTTAGCTTATCTAGAAGTGGTCTGGATAAACACATTACTAACTTACCAGAACAAGCTCGTATTGTGTTTGTACTATTTGCTATCGAAGGTTGGCGCCATGAAGAAATATCTAAAGAACTTTCCATAGCAGTAGGCTCTAGTAAAGCGCAGTACCATAGAGCCAAAAAACTATTACAACAAGCGTTGTTGTTAGAAGATCAAACCCAAGGAGTTGTTGCCTAATGAATCAATCAGACAATAACCAATTGCTAGATGAGGCGTTACAAGCTTTGCCGAACGAACTAACCCCAAAGCGTGACTTATGGGCAGGTATAGAGCAAGCCGTAGCAAAAACGCAACAAGATAGTCAGAAACTGCGATCCGCTTCATATTTAAATTGGAAAAACATTGCAGCGGCTTTTGTTCCTATTGCCTTTTTAGCAGGTGTTTATATGAATAGTATGACTCCAATAGAGAACGATTTACCTTGGCTAAAACCCATATCGTCTAGTTTTGAGATGCAAAAGCAACTATTGATGAAGCGAGTTGATGGCCAGTCGTTAGTTAATCAGAAATGGCAAGATTCATTAAAAGACTTAGAGCTTGCTGAAAAGTCATTAATTAAAGCGTTAAAGACACAACCAGAAGATCCCGCGTTGATGAAAATGCTCACACATGTTTACCAGCAACAATTAGAAATTATTGCGAAAAGTCATCAACCTAAATATTTGCAAATTTAAAATAGTAGGAAATTAAAATGATAAATGTAAAAAAAGCGTTATTAAAGTTTAGCTTGGTCGCCGCCTGTATCGCGTTTTCTGCGAGTGTTTTAGCTGGCGAAAGAATTGATGAGACGTTGGCAGCTGAGAAAGATGGTCGGGTTGCGATAGAGGTTATGACAGGCCTTGTTTCCATAAAAAGCTGGGATAAGGCAGAAGTAAAAGTCATTGGTGAATTAGACGGCAAAGCTGAAGGCTATGTATTTGAGCGCAATGGCAATCGAATTATATTCAAAGTTAAGATGCCTAAACAAACTTGGGGTAGCTGGAAAGACACAAGTGGTGAGCTCACGTTTTACGTTCCTAAGCAGAGTGAGTTGAGGTTTGAAGGCGTAAATGTTTCCGTTGATGCACAAGAAATCGTTGGTGGCGCAAAAATCAATACGGTTAATGGCGACATAACGGCGACTAAATTAGAGAAGCGAGTTGAACTCGAAACCGTTAACGGCAAAATTACCAGTCGAGAGTTATCAGGGCGATTAACTATAACTACAGTAAATGGTGAAATAGACGATAAAGGTAGCCAAGGCGAGGCCGAAATTACGACTGTAAATGGTGAGATTAATACCAACATAGTTTCTAGCGACTTAGCGATTACCAATGTAAATGGTGGCATGAACCTTTCGTTAAGTGGAGTTGAAGAGTTGGAGATTAGTACTGTTAACGGTGACATCAAGCTTGATTATGTTTACGACAAAAAAGGTAAAGTTGTTATATCGGCGGTAAGTGGTGAAATTGATTTATATGTCCCAGCAGATATTTCTGCAAGGTTTAATATTGAAACACATGCCGGTGGTGACATTAACAATAAACTAACAAACCAGCAGTCAACTAAAAATCGATATGGCCCTGGAGAATCGCTGGAATTTGAAACAGGTAGCGGCCATATTAAATTTGAAATGAACACGGTGAATGGCGATATAAGCATCCTAAAAAAACGCTAAATAATAATCCGTTGTAAACACAAAAATAGTGAAAAACTAGATAAGCCATGAGATAAAAAATCTTGTGGCTTATTGTTATTGCGGTAAGGCATTATTCACCATAAAATGATTAGCCCTAGCACTTAAAGTGCATTACATTTTTATAATTAGGTCTAGCAATACATGGCAAAATCTTCATACAAACCAAGTAGAGAACAACAAGCTCAAGTTGACTCCCTCAAGTTACCTCCCCATTCGATTGAGGCGGAACAATCTGTACTTGGTGGTTTGATGCTAGACAACAATGCTTGGGATAGAGTTGCTGAGAAAGTAGTAAAAGGCGATTTTTATCTTCGTCAGCACAAAGCGATATTCAACGCGATGGCCGGCTTGGTATTGCAAAACAATCCAATTGACTTAATTACCGTATCTGAAGCCCTTGAAAAAGAGAAGTTGCTCGAAGGGGTTGGCGGTTTTGCTTATTTAGGTGAAATTGCTAAAAACACCCCAAGTGCTGCCAATATTGTCGCTTATGCAGAAATCGTCCGAGAACGTGCCGTGGTTCGAGAACTGATCGGGACCGCTAATGAAGTTGCAGACGCATGTTATAACCCAGAAGGCAGAAGTAGCGAAGAGCTGCTCGACTTTGCCGAATCTAAAGTATTCAAAATCGCGGAACAGCGAGAAAATGCCAATGATGGCCCAAAAGATCTAAACTCAATTCTTAGCTCGACCGTTGACCGTATTGAAGAATTGATGCGCAGCGACAACGACGGTATAACAGGTTTAACAAGCGGGTTTACCGACTTGGATAAAATGACCAGTGGTTTTCAAAACTCAGATCTCATTATTGTTGCCGCACGTCCATCAATGGGTAAGACCACTTTCGCGATGAACTTGGTAGAAACGGCCGCATTAACATCAGAATATCCAGCGTTAGTATTTAGTTTAGAGATGCCGGCCGATTCAATTATGATGAGGATGTTAGCGTCGCTAGGCCGAATTGATCAAACTAAAGTGAGAACCGGTAACCTCGACGATGATGATTGGGCGCGCTTAGCAAGTACCCTTGGTATTATGCAAGAGAGCGGTAAGCTTTATATAGACGACTCTTCTGGATTAACACCAACGGAAGTTCGTTCGCGTGCGAGGCGTATCGCTCGTGAACACGGTGGATTATCTATGATAATGATCGACTATCTTCAGTTAATGCGCTCGCCAGAGTTTAAAGATAACCGAACCCTTGAAATTGCTGACATATCAGCGTCACTTAAGGCATTGGCAAAAGAACTGAATATTCCAATTATCGCTTTAGCACAGCTTAACCGTGGACTAGAACAGCGCGCGGACAAGCGACCGGTTAACTCTGACTTGAGGGAATCGGGTTCAATAGAGCAAGATGCTGATTTAATTATGTTTATATACCGAGATGAGGTTTATCATGAGGACTCAGCAGACAAAGGAACGGCAGAAATAATAATAGGTAAGCATCGTAATGGTCCAATAGGGCGTATCCGGCTTACCACACAGTTACATTACTCTCGTTTTGATAATTACGCTGGCAACGCCATCATAGAGGATTAATAGCTAGTTATGAAAATTGCCGTGGCAGAAATAGATTTAAGTGCACTACAACACAATCTAAAAATCGTTAAACAACATGCCCCAAACAGCAAAGTATTGGCAATGTTAAAAGCAAATGCTTACGGCCATGGCACAACACAGATAGCAAAAAGCCTAAGTGGAGCTGACGCTTTTGGTGTTGCAAGGTTGAGTGAAGCTGTTGCATTAAGAGCGGCTGGAATCACAAAGCCTATTGTATTGTTGGAAGGCTTTTTTGAAGTCGACGAATTACAAATTATTTCAAACTTAGGACTGGATACCGTTTTACATACCGAACAACAGCTTCAACAGTTTATTGAAGCCAAGCTTCCTCGCTCGGTAACTGTATGGCTAAAAGTTGATACCGGTATGCACCGTTTAGGTTTACCACCATCATTATTTAAAGATGCTTTAGACAAGCTCGACCAGCATCCAAACGTATTAGGTGAGCCCATTCTGATGAGTCATTTTGGCTGTGCCGACGACGTTGAACACTCATTAAACGACTATCAATTTGGCGTATTTAACGAGTTAAAACAACAGCATTCGGGTGAGTGTTCTTTTGCTAACTCAGCAGCAATCTTGTCGTTTCCGCAAAGCCATCATCACTGGGTTCGGCCTGGCATCATGCTTTATGGTGTATCACCCGTTTTAAGCACACTAGCCGCGGATTTTAATCTTCGACCTGTAATGACGTTAAAATCAAGTGTTATCGCTATTAGAGAAGTGAAAAAAGGACAGAGTGTTGGCTATGGTGCAACTTGGGTTGCGACTAAGGATACGACGTTAGCTGTGATTGCAATAGGCTACGGTGATGGTTACCCGCGAAATGCTCGGAACGGCACTCCCGTGCTAGTAAATGGGCAGCAATATCCTTTAGCAGGCAGAGTATCGATGGATATGATTTCCATCAATATAAATAACACTGACTCTGTTTCGGTAGGTGATGAGGTTATTCTTTGGGGAGAAAAATTGCCAATTGAGTCAATCGCGGACTATGCTGAAACTGTACCGTATGAATTGTTATGTGGGGTGACTGGGCGAGTAGAAAAACGTTTCGCTCTCGGTTCTAATGAATTTATTAATCAATCATGAGCAACTTCTAGACTCATTAACAGTCGGCATTATTGTTTTTAATGATGAATTTAAAATCGATTATGCAAATCAAACTAGCATCAAATGGCTGGGGCTTAATGTTGATCCTAGAACAGGCAATTTAATCAATGATCCTTATTGGACGATTGTTGATAAACATGGCTCTCTGTTACCCGTTGAAGAATTTCCCGCCGTGATTGTATCACGTACGAAAAAGCCTTTATTTAACTATGAAATTGGTGTTCTAAATCAAACAAGTCATGCCTACACGTGGTTTTTATGTAATGCCTATATAGCGCATAATACCGAAAATAAAGCTGATAGCTATGTTGTTACCTTCACCAATATTTCCACAGAAAAAGAAGTGATACCCTTTAAAGAAATCGTGTCCAATGCCAATGATGCAGTTATTGTTAGCCTGGCTATCAACACGAAAGGACAAGGACCAGAAATTGTATATGTAAACCAAGCTTTTCAACGCTTAACTGGGTATACAAACGAAGAGGTAATCGGCAAGACTCCAGCCATACTTAGTGGTGAAAAAACAAGTCCCATCACAACAAAGCGCATTATGGACCGTCTCAGTCAATCCTTACCTGTACGTGCAGAAGTTATCAATTATCGAAAGGACGGTACACCTTATTGGGTGGATTTAAACATCGTTCCACTAAAAAATAATAAAGGGGTGGTTACACATTTTGCTTCAATTGAAAGAGACATCACGGCAATAAAAGATAATACGCTTAATTTAGAAAAACTCGCTAAAACCGATACTCTCACAGAGGTTTACAATCGAAGAGGGCTGCTAGAGCACGGTACATTAGCTATAAATTCATCCTATCAAACTAACCGATCCTTTATTGTTGCTATGATGGACATAGATCATTTTAAATCAATAAACGATAGCTTTGGTCATGATGTGGGTGATGTCGTATTAAAAGGTCTGGCCGACCTACTTAAAGAAAACCTAAGAGCTAGAGACATTGTTGCTCGTGTAGGAGGCGAAGAGTTTGTCATTATACTAGAAGGAGAGCCCCCGCCTATTTTGATTAAGAAAATAGAATACCTACGGCAAGTCATTGAAGAAAGTGCATTTTCTTTAAATTTAGAAATGGACTTTAAGTTAACTTGTAGTTTTGGTTTAGTACTGAGCGATTTAACAGATCGTTCAATGAACGAACTTATAAAACTTGCAGATAAAGCGCTGTATCAATCTAAAATTAATGGCCGTAATCAAGTCTCTGTATATTCCCACTATTAAAAAACGCACAATCGTATATTCTATTCTTTTTCGGCAACTAATTAATACTTATGACACTTCATTACACTCCACGCTTTTTATTCGATGGCCATGAACTATTAGAAAATAGAGTAGTTAAAGTTGATGACGGAAAAGTAATTGATATTTTGGTGGTCAACGATCTGTCTGAGAATATTCAGGCTATAAAATTGGACGGTATTTTAAGCCCCGGCTTTGTCGATTTACAAGTGAACGGCGGTGGCGGTGTGCTATTTAATGACGAGCCAGATTTACTGGGCTTGAAAAAAATATTAACGGCACATCAGCAATACGGTACCGAGTATATATTACCGACGATAATTACTGACGATATCAATGTTATGGTGCGTGCCGCTGACGCAGTTTGTATGGCACGGCAAAGTAATTTAGAAGGTATAATCGGTATTCACTTTGAGGGCCCACATATAAGTGCACCCAAAAAGGGCGTTCATCCAGACAAATTTATAAGGCCACTCTCCCAACAAGAAAAAGCGCTTTATGCGCGTTCAGATATTGGAATAAAACTCGTTACAATTGCCCCTGAAGTATTGTCTGAAAAAGATTTAGAGTTTCTTATTGAAAATAACTGTATTGTTTCAATTGGCCATACCAATGCGTCCTACTCTACACACTGCTCGGCGCTAGAGTTGGGTGCATCAGGCTTTACACATTTGTTTAATGCAATGTCACCACTTACAGGACGTGAGCCCGGCGCGGTTGGTGCTGCTCTCAATAATGAAGGAGCTTATGCCGGCATAATACTTGATGGCTACCATGTCGACTACGCGAGCGCTAAGCTAGCGTGGAAAATCAAAAATAATTCAATGTCATTTTCAGAATCAAGCAAGTTAGGTCGACTTTACTTAGTGTCAGACGCTATGTCATCAATTGGAAGCCAAATTGATAGCTTTCAACTGTTTGATCAAACGGTACTAGTGCAAGACGGTCGTTTGACTAATGAAGCCGGCACCCTAGCTGGTGCTCATTTGAATTTATTAACAGCAGTACAAAATGCACATCAACATCTTGATATATCAATTAAAGAGTCATTAAAAATGGCTACTTCCTATCCAACAGAGTACATTGATCAAAATGCTACTATTGGTGGTATTAAGATAGGAAGTCGAGCTAATTTTATATTATTAGACTTAGATTTAAATTTAATTGAACGAATAACAAATTAAACGGTCGTTAGTGATAGATTATTTTTTGTAAACAGGAATTACGAAATGAAAATACTTGCACAACCAACACTTTTCATTGCATCCATTTTGTTTAGTACTTTGAGCATTAGCAGCTTTGAAGTTAATGCAAATCCTTCAAGTGATACGCAAAGCTTAGCGATGGAAAAACTTTCACGTGCATTAAGCCGACTAGACAGTGAACGCCCGGTGGGAGGCCATATTGTAGTATCTTTTAACGACAAACAGGGTGAGGGTAAAAAGTTAAAAGAAAAGTCGGGACAAGTTACTTTGACTGTTCAGGAGAGTATTAACGGTTTAACCACCTCATATTCAAAAGATATAGTTGAGAATATGAAACAAGAATCAGCGTTACTGCTCGAAAACGAAGAGGCACCTACACCAACAATAGATGCCATTAACGATTTTAGTATGACAAATATTAATAACCTATTATCGCCAGTCGACTCAATAAACCGTTTGCTTAAGTTTGCAAAACTAACTCGAGTAGAGCGCGTAGGAAGTAACATGGATGGCGCGCAAAAACTGCACTTTAGGTTACCAATGGAAGCTATAATTACAAATAAAAGAACACGCGAATATGTCGACGACTTTGACGGCACTATGGTGATCACAATAGATGAACATGGAACGCCTTTGCAATTGAGTAGCAGTTATAATGGAAGTGGCAGAGCGTACGTTGTCTTTTCTGTTAAAGCGGCAGGTTCTCGATTACAGAAATTTGATGTTGTTGGAAATCGCTTAGTAATGACAGTACGAGAAGTATTTAATAGTTACGACTCAACCTTTGGAAAAGGTGAAAACTCGGAGCTCCACCTTTTCACGCCGAACGTCAACGATTTAACGGTGGAAAATCATTTCGCTAAAACATCAAATGACACTTCTATGTAAGCTTTACCGCTTTCAGAAGTAAAGGGAATAATTAACGTTGAGCTTTCACACTGGTGGCTAATCGTGTGATCTTTCCCAGACACGACAGTTGGTGTTGCCATGTTAAAATCATAACCTTTGTCACCTAGGATATTTTTTGCACCACCGGTCACCATATTAGTTATTTCACCAACCATATCAGTAACTTCTTCATTAATTGAGTCAGGTCTTTCACCTAGCATCTTTTCCATAATAGACAAGGCTAATGACTCTTCAAATGTAACTGACAAAGAACCTTTAGTCTGTGGCCCAGCCATACCTATAATACCGGAAACATCACCTTTAGATATCTCCTCTTTTTTTAACGAAGGTTTACCTGGCTCTAGCTTCGTCATTGCCATGGTTTCTAAAACATTCATTAGTGAGCTAAGAAAAGGGTTAATAAACTCTACATTCATAGTGATCAAATTTCTTTTAGTTAATTAAAGGCTGGGTGATATTCACACCTATAAAGTTAGCCTTTCAATGCAGAAAAAGCCACTGTTATCGGTATGAATTTTTACTAGAGTACATTTCCGCATCGGCCCTTTCAAGTAAAGCATCGGGTTCTAAACCGTGATCAGGGTAAATTGAAACACCTATGCTGATGCCAATTTTTATTTTCTCTCCAGAGAAGTTAAATGGTTGATAAATAGAATTAAAAATCTTATTTCTAACCGCATTTAAAGCTGTGGAGGTGGCACGGTCAGTGATTAATATCACAAACTCATCGCCTCCGTATCGCGCGATAACGTCCTCTTGCCTTATTTGTTGTTGTAGGCGCTGAGCGACTTGATGGAGTATTCGATCACCCACTGCATGACCATATTTATCATTTACTAGTTTAAAGCCGTCTAGGTCGCAAAATAATAATGCATATCGGTCGGTATGACGATTTGACTGTTGGCTTAGCTCATTTAGCTTATTGGATAAAAATAAACGATTTGGGATATTTGTTAACGCATCTGTATTTGCCGTTTTAGCAAGCAGAGTTTCTGCACGTTTAAATTCAGAGACGTCTTTGGCAATAATAATAACGCCAACAACTTGCTGCTTTTCTTCACTAAAATGAGGTAGGTAGGTAACATAGAGGAAGTGTTCTTCGTCTTGACCTTTTGGTTTTAACCATGATTTATAATTTATCGGTTTACCATCTTCAAAACATTGGATTAAGTTGGGTAGTATTGAGTCGTGGTAGGTTTCAGAATCAAACACATCAAGCGGTGTTTTTCCGATTAATGAGTCGCCACCTTGCCCATAAAACTGCAGGTAGCTATCGCTAACATATTGATAGTTGTAGTTTTTGTCTACGTATGCAAATAAATCAAGACTATTCCGAAGAACAGTACTGAATATTTCCTGCATAAAATTGAACGAATCCGTATTCATTTATCACTCCGTTGTTGAATTTCTATTCTAAATACATTTAAACAAATTGCTATATTGTGCTGTAAAAAAAATGAGCTATTTTTATTAAATACACTCATTCTGCTAATCTTTCGTGTATAATCCCGCGCCAGATAGAATCCAGTTGATTTTGTTGTCGACTAAATACCCTTTTTGAGGAAGAATTGATGAGCTCAAATGTCCGTAAAGGTCTGAGAAACGTTGCAATCATTGCCCACGTTGACCACGGTAAAACTACGCTTGTAGATAAACTACTAGCACAATCAGGTACGTTAGATGCGCGTACTGACCATGACGAACGCGTTATGGACTCGAATGACATCGAAAAAGAACGTGGTATTACCATTCTTGCAAAAAATACGGCAATCAACTGGAACGATTATCGTGTAAATATCGTTGATACTCCAGGACACGCGGACTTCGGTGGTGAAGTTGAACGTGTTATGTCAATGGTTGACTCTGTATTACTTATTGTTGATGCGCAAGAAGGTCCTATGCCTCAAACGCGTTTCGTAACACAAAAAGCGTTTGCTCAAGGCCTTAAGCCAATCCTAGTTATCAACAAAATTGATAAGCCAGGCGCTCGTCCTGATTGGGTTATGGATCAAGTATTTGACCTATTCGATAACCTTGGTGCAACTGACGAACAGTTGGACTTCCAAGTAGTTTATGCTTCTGCACTTAATGGTTGGGCTTCTCATGAAGAAGGCGAAACTGGTACAGACATGACTCCATTATTCGAAACTATCATTGACCAAGTGCCACCTCCGGCAGCCGACGTTGATGGTCCGTTCCAAATGCAGATTTCTCAGTTAGATTACAGCTCATACCTTGGTGTTATCGGTATCGGTCGTATTACTCGTGGTACGGTTAAGCCTAACCAACAAGTAACAGTTCAAACTGCTGCTGGCCCAATTCATAACGGTAAAGTAGGCAAGGTATTCGGTTACTTAGGTCTAGACCGTTATGAAGCAGAATCTGCAAGCGCTGGTGATATCATCGCAATTACAGGTCTTGGCGAATTAAAAATCTCTGACACTATTTGTTGTCCATCTGAAGTTGAAGGTCTTCCTTTACTTTCAGTTGACGAGCCTACAGTAACAATGACGTTCCAAGTAAATACGTCTCCGTTTGCTGGTAAAGAAGGTAAGTTTGTTACTTCACGAAACATCAAAGAGCGTTTGGACAAAGAGTTAGTTCACAACGTTGCGTTACGTGTTCAACAACTTGATGATGCTGATAAATTCAAAGTATCTGGCCGTGGTGAATTACACTTAGGTATCTTAATTGAAAACATGCGTCGTGAAGGCTTTGAATTAGCTGTATCGCGTCCAGAAGTTATCATGCGTGAAGTTGATGGCGAAAAACAAGAACCATACGAAACGGTTACGATTGATGTTGAAGAACAGCACCAAGGCGCAATCATGGAGAAAATGGGTCTTCGTAAAGCTGAACTTACTGACATGGCACCAGATGGTAAAGGTCGTATCCGTATGGACTTCATCATGCCAAGCCGTGGTTTAATTGGTTTCCAAACTGAGTTCATGACATTAACGTCAGGTTCTGGTCTTATTTACCATACATTCTACGAGTACGGACCTTACAAAGGTGGCGAAATTGGTCAGCGTATGAACGGTGTATTAATTGCAAACGCGACAGGTAAAGCGTTAACAAACGCAATCTTCAACCTTCAGTCTCGTGGCCGTATGATGATTGGACACGCAACTGACATTTATGAAGGTCAGGTTGTTGGTATTCACAGCCGTGATAACGACTTAACCGTTAACGTACTTAAAGGTAAGCAATTAACTAACGTACGTTCATCTGGTACTGATGAAGCGCAAACACTAACGCCTCACATCCAAATGACACTAGAGCAAGCTCTTGAGTTTATTGATGATGATGAACTAGTAGAAGTAACGCCAGAGAGCATTCGTATTCGTAAGAAATTCTTATCTGAAAACGAACGTAAGCGTGCTTCACGTTCAAAGCCTAACGATATTTAATCGTTTTGCTTTAATGTAGTGATAAAAAAAGGCTCAACTAAAGTTGAGCCTTTTTTATATCAGATCTGATGATGTTTAATCAGATATAAGGTTATTAGACAAAATTAAAAATCAATGGTGACCTTAATTTGTCCAGATCGTTCAGATTGAAATTGCGAAGCTTCATTAGGGAAACCAAACCTCGTAGAGCCGTTAAGTCTATCAGGTCTAAAGCGCAAATCATCTCGCAATGCCGCACTACTATCTAGTACATTTAGAATACTGAAGTCGATATTTACATCTACTAAATCAAATTGGATTTTGTATGTCACTTTAAGGTCTATCTCTCCAAAAGCATCTGTTGTTTCATCATAAACTACACTCGGGTCTGTTGGAACAGCCGTGTTTGATGATGTGGTTGGTACACCTGAGTAGAATCTGGCACTTGCGCCTAACGTTAAGTTTTCTTGCAAATGATAATAGCCATTGAACTTTATAACGTGGCTTCGGTTATTAGGTAACAATCCCTCAACATAAGGTTCACTCGTGTAGTAGTTTGGTGCAAGGCGATGACCATACTCGGATAAACTAGAACGAGAAGCCGTTAAGCCCTCGTAATTACCGTTTGAACGAAGCCATTGATAGCTTGCATTTATGTAATAGGTCGGCGTTCGCTTAGTGAGTTGCGCTACTATCGCATGGTTTGTTCGAGTAAGCTCTGGGAGACCAATCTTCGTAATACCGAATTCTCTCGTCGTCCGGTATCCAGTGGTCCCTGCATTGCCAATTATATTGTTATACCATCCAGTGCCTGCTTCCACTTGATTTTCAATATTAAATAGAGCAATAGGGTTTTGAATGTCATCGAAGGTGTACGTAAGGTTTAAATTCCAATCGGAGAAAACGACTCGATTCATACTAGCAGAAAGCTGGTTTGAATATGGTGACTCGATATTACTCATAAAGGCTTGAAAAGCGACCGGGTAACTGCCGGGATTGTTTGGAATGAAACCAGCGGCAACATCACCTAGATCAAGATTACCATCACTATCTACGCCATTTGTGACTCTCCAATAAGGATAACTAATATACAGATCACTAAAATAACGGTTAGCGGTTCCTTGAATCAATGAAGTAGGTATCGAATCATACTGCCGGGATGCTGAGAGGTTAAATGAGGTATTTTTGTCATCCATTAAATGCCAATCGATGCTAAGCGCTGGACTAATATTATAACCATTATCAGCGTTATCATATTCTGTGAATAACGGTATGACATCGTATCCGTAACGCTCGTTAGTAAACGTTTCTTGTGTCGCATTCAGGCCTAAATTAACCTGTATTGCATTTGAAATTTGCCAGTTGTCGTTAATAAAGAGTGTTTTTTTATCGTTCGCGTATTCTCTTAATACACTACTACCCAGAAAAAAAGAAGAGGCGAACTTAAGGTCTTGATCAAACGGTTCGGCGAAAGAGTAGCGAGCATTTAAGTTATCTGCGTCAATAATATAAAAATAACTTTCTTTATTTTGTAAATTTGAATGATTGAACTCAGAGTTTTTAAAACCGATTGTGACTTGGTGTTGTCCTAATTTAATGTCGGCTTGAATAGTATTACTTTTCTCTTTTGATTGGTACAAAGGGGACTCATATAGGGATGCGCAACCAATTTGACGATATGGGGTAACTGTAGAATCAAAGATAGAATCGCAACCCGATGGGTCTAAGTCTTCATGAGATAATTCTTGAGTCTTGTGAGTGGCGCTCAACTGTATTGACTCTGAAATTTGCCATTCATAAGCGAAGTTAACCCAATGCCCGCCACGATTTGAAACTATATTATTGAGATCTTTATTAGTAATAACATCTAACGTGTTGCTAGAAAGTTCAGATTTATTTTTGTCCTTAAAACCAGTCAGCGTGATTGTATGATCATCAAATAGTATTCCGCGAACACTGCCATAAAAAGTCTCTGGGTCAGAATTCAATTCGGTATTTGTCAGGGTGTCGATTCTAGCTTGTGTATCATTTCGATAAACAGATTGGTTGTCTTTTTGACTTTGGCCTGAATAATGTAACTTATAAGAAAGCTGATTGTTAAAAAATGAACCTGAATTAAACACATCAAACGCAACACTGTTCGCCGAATCAGTAAAATAAGGATCATAAACTCTTAAATATTTGTGGTTTGATTTGTCGGAATATCTCGCATTCAGAGATAAAGTGATACCTTCGCTAAAGTCACGTGATGTTAAATCGATTCGTGGGCCAGAACTATCGCTAAACGAGCTATGTAAAGCAGAGTTATTTAAACTAACAGTGTTAAGCAGGCTAACTGGAATGAGAGAGGGCTGTAAGCTCGTAATGCTATTACCAATTTCTACACCATCTAAAAAATATTGATTGTCAGTGGCAGCTTTACCTTGAATAGAAGTTAAGTAACCGAGCCTAGTATCCGCGAGGATTGTGCCCGGCAGCAGTAGTGACAAATCCGTTAAGTTTTCAGCGAATGGTAAATATTGCCAATCGTCTTTAGTCAGTTGAAAAGAGGCCGTCTCAGCTGGTAAAGATGTTTGGGCCAGTACCGAGGATGAAACACTAGTAGCTAATAAAAGGGTAAGGCAATTAACTTTATAGTTCATAAAAAAGTCCATTTATATATGACGAATTCACACAATAAATGCTGTATATAAATTATGCAACAAAAATGTTTTTCGCATAAAATGTGCAGTGTAACCAATTAATATCATTAATATTTTCTATAGTATGAACTTGGCGGTTCATACTATAGAAAATCAAATTTAAGAACTAAGAAAGTGTCCAGAACAAAGGGGCTAATTACCTAATTGTCCAAGCTCTAAATTTACGGCCCTTAAGCTTACCGGTTTCAATTTTCTTAACGGCTTTTTTCGCCACTTCTTTTTTAACAGCAACGTAGGCCCACATGTCATGAAGTTGGATTTTACCTACTTCACTTCCGTCTATGCCGCCTTCACCAGTAAGACATCCAAGAATGTCACCTGCACGTACTTTTTGTTTTTTCCCGCCATCAATACGAATCGTTTTCATCGCAGCAACGGGTACTGTTTTACTTAATACCGCTTCACTCGGTAACGCTTCAGGTGTAATAGTACGGCTTAAATAGTCTTCAATTAGCCCCATTTTATAACCGTCTTTTTTACCTACTAAGCTACATGCGCGACCGTTTTGACCAGCACGCCCTGTACGACCAATTCTGTGAATGTGAGTTTCAGTATCATGTGCTAATTGATAGTTGATAACTAAGTCTAAGTCTTCAATGTCTAAACCACGAGCTGCTACGTCTGTTGCTACTAATATAGAACCACTTTTATTAGAGAACTGCACCAATACCTGGTCACGCTCGCGTTGCTCTAAGTCACCATGCAGTGCTAAAACATCGAATCCCATATCCCATAACTCATCAGCAACATCTTGTGTTTCACGTTTGGTATTACAGAAGATGACACATGACTCTGGTTGAAACTCCATGACTAGTAATTGAGTTGCCAACAAACGATGCTCATTGTCATCAATTTCATAAAAGCTTTGTTTAATCGTTTCTTTATTATGATTAGACTCAACTTTAATTGACGTAGGATTAATCATGATTTTGTTAGCTACGCCTGCAACTTCATCACCGTATGTAGCACTAAATAGCAATGTTTGGCGTTGTTTAGGAGCTGCATCAATAACTGCGTCCATAGAAGACTGAAAACCCATCTCTAACATTCTGTCGGCTTCATCTAATACCAAAGTTTTTAATTCAGACAAATCTAAACGGTTTTTAGAAAGGTGATCTTCGATGCGCCCTGGAGTACCAACAATAATATGAGCGCCATGTTCTAGTGAGCCAATTTGAGGACCCATTGGAGAGCCACCACATAAAGTTAGAACCTTAATGTTATGAATGCCACGGGCTAATGTGCGAATTTCTTTTGCTACTTGGTCGGCTAACTCGCGAGTAGGGCACAATACCATAGCTTGAATTCTAAAACGTTTCACGTCTAAGGCTTGCAGTAAACCAAGCGAAAAAGCCGCAGTTTTACCTGAGCCAGTCTTAGCTTGTGCCATAACGTCTTTACCCTCAACAATAAGAGGTAACGATTCAGCCTGAATTGGCGTCATTTCTGTATAATTTAACGATTCTAATGTGTTTAATAACTCAGGCTTTAGCCCAAGAGTGGAAAATGAAGATTGACTCAAAATGGATTCTCAAAATAATGGAAGGATTTACTAGCGCATTCTAGCACTGATCAATAAAAACTTCTCTCCTTTGTTCGAAAATACAGCAGTTGATTAAATCGTCTTTAGTTGGCTGTTCTTTGGTGGATAATACTTCGAAAATAAGTCGATGCTATGAATTTATTGGGTGAGAATTACATTACGTTTTGAGATTGTTAAAAGCCCTGGAGTTTAGCTTGTGTAATGAATTGAAAGGGTTAAAACAGAAACGGCCTATAATCATTTTTGGATGAAAATAGACCGTTTTTTAAAGACTTGTGTAGGTAACTTTAGGTAAAGCGCCTGATTAAAATTTTAGTTTACAACCTTAAATTACAACTTGGTAATTTCGTACCCTTTTTTCTTTAATTGCTCGATAACACTATCTTCACCAACAAGGTGAGCGGCGCCAACTAAAACAAACTCTTTGTCGTCGTCATTAAAAAGTGCTTCAATCTTTGGCACCCAATCCAGGTTTCTGTCCGTCATCATTGTTTTAAAGCTCTCAGGAAACTGCTCTTTCATTTGCACTAAAGCTAATTCATTGATGGCGTTTTCATCACCCGTTCTCCAAGCCGCAATAAGCTTTTTCAGCATTGGAACTATTTTTTCCGCTTCTGCTAAGTTATGTTTAACAACGTACTCTTCGTTACCAACGCCCATATTGGCTAGCATATTAAGCTGAAAGTCTAAGGTCTCTAGATATTCGATTGATTTATTGTCTTTATTAGCAAGTTGTGAAAAGTACATATCAACACCGGCTCCACCCATGCCTGCTTTTTGGGTTTCAATGTTTAAAATCATAGAAGAGATAAACCCAGGCTTAAATTTATCCAACTTATCAAATTGGATGCCAACGGCAGAAAAGTACTGTTTAAGACTTTCATTTGTTTGTTCAGACAGATGTTGGCTTAAGGTTTCTCCCTCTGCATATGCCATTGCTTTAAGCATTGCCATTTGGCCTGTTTGGTCATCAGGTGTGGGAAGCTTAGCTTCTAATACTATGCTATCAGCCTCTTTATATGTATCTGTAAATACGTTTGGTAACGGGTACTCAGTAATTGGAAGTAGGTGTATCGTACCGCCAATATGAACCACATCTTCACCTTTTTTAACTTCCCACACAGAGTTGGAAAAAGAAGAAAATGATGTAGTAAGAAGACCCGCTAGAACTGAGACTTTAAGTGTATTTTTGATTATATTTTTCATTTTTTTTGCCTTTTATAATTTAATTTATTTAGTTATTCAATTCAGTCATTTAACTTTTCAGTAACTAGCTATTAGTAGCTAGAAAAGAGCTCTAATTGAGCCAAAACTTTTGTCGCCATCACATCATTCACTTTATTGACCTTTTGGTTAAAGTGCTTTTCGATACGCTCATTTGAGTTAGCCATCACCTTATTAGATAGTTGGCTATAAGAAATCTGTTGGTTACTTGGAGCAAATGTAGTAGCAGATGCTTGTGCCGTTTCAGAAAGAGATAACGCAATTACACAAGTAAGTAGAGCTAGTTTATTTTTGTTTACGTTTTTCATTTTTAAATCCTTATTGGCTAAACCAATCTATTTTGTTAATTAAAATACAGCTAAAAGATATCTGCATTTCGAATCAACTGAGATGAGTGTTCGTTTGCAGTGGTGACAAGATTAGAGATGAAAAGTGAATATGTCGCTTATGGAACTCTTAACAATAAATTCATAAGGTTATTTGTTTTTGTGTTTCACTAAGGTGTTGATATAAAAGAGTATAGTTGGCGAATATTATGGTTTGCTTTGTGTTGTCATAAGGTTTTAAAATTAAAAATAGCTGTGTAAATAATGTTCTTGCTATCTAGTTTGGGAGTTTGTAACCTGTAGGTGTAAAAATAATGGAAATGGAAGTTAGTAATGGTGTTTGAAATCGGTGCGTGGCGATACAATGCTGAAAAAAGTGAGATTCAGTGTGGGAGCATCGTTAGAGAATTAGAACCACTTATTGAAAAACTATTAAATTACTTCATCGCGAATAGTAATAAAATTGTTTCTCGCCAACAGCTAATTGACAATGTATGGCAACATGCCTACGTAGATGACAACTCAATCAATCGAGCAATATCAGAGCTAAGAAAACAGCTGAAGTTACCCGACTCCAATCACATATATATAAAAACACATTATAGAAAAGGTTACAGCCTGACCTATGTTCCGGTGGAAATTCCGGCCAACACGTATACCAAGACCGATAAAAACAGCCATACCGATAACAATAGTAATACCGACTCCAACAAAGACAGTGAAACCAGCACAGACTCGAATGTTAAAACTGATAATGTCGACGAGTTAAATGCGGGTAGCTTTTCTAAAGAGGCTGGTTCAATAAAACTAAATATCAAAGCAATAATAGTGGCCATTTTACTGCTTCTTGCATTTTATATAGCGTACACGTCTTTTTCGTCGGTTTCCTTTAACAGCGATGCTGCAAACAATCAAACTTCAAGCAGTGATAACGGCAATCAAGATAAAAGGTTAGAACGAGACATCGAAGTAAACTCATTGCCAGCGAGTTGGTTGATTGGTGCGGAGTCCAGACCATTAGTATCACCTGATAGTTCTTTGTTTTCTTATATAAATACATCAGACGAGGGCACAAAAAGTTTTGTCGGTAGTTTACTGGATAATACAAATACACAGTTAGAATATAAAAGTTCAGATATTTATGTTATTTCGTGGCAAGTAGAATCCTTTAATTTAATTGCTTATGTGCGAGATAAAAAAGCATCTACCTGCCACATTGGGCTTTTTGATGCGAGTGCCTTCCCCACCGTTGAATTTGTAAAAAATCTTATGCCTTGTCCCAAAAAGCCTTTTTATAAGATGGAATTAGATAAACAGGGACAGAATTTATATTACTCACTGAAAGGTGACAATGCCACCGACCTACTTGTGTGGGATATAGAAGCTCAGCAATCTCGCATGTTTTTATCTTCTAATGACTTGTACAAAGGCATACTTCAATTTGGTATATCGCCAGATGGTGAAACAATGTTTTACCTTAAAGAAGAGCACACTAAGCCAACCAATGTTTATATCTATGACTTTCAGTCAAAAGAAAGTAAAAAGGTTTTTGAGTTTCCAAAATTTACAATATTAAAAAATGTAAGCTGGTATACCGACAGCAACTCTTTAATTTGGCCTTCTGATTCAGGTTTAACAACTTTAGAGTTAGATACTGGACTAATAACGTATTTAAATATCACTAACGGCGAGCCAATTAACAATTTATCACCCATCAATAAAACACAAGCCCTTACCGTTAGTAGACCCGAGTCAAAAAGTAGTATTTCTATTTATGATATGGCGCTAAACCTTATTGAAGACAGAAAGTTTCAAGCAGATGGACAAAGCTTTTTCCCGAGATTTTTTAATGATCAGCTTATGTTTGTCTCTAACCGAAGCGGAGCATATCAATATTGGTTAGCGGGTGATGAGTTATCACAAATAAGCTCCTATGATAAGGAATACAGTAAGATCATTTATCCGCCTAGAATTGCCAATGACGGTAGCTTTTACTTATTACAGGCAGAATATGAACTATACCTTGTTGAAGCAGGGACGGGCGTAAAAAGAAAAATTGAATATAAAGATGAACATTTTATAAACAGCTCTGCGATTGGCCCTGATAAAAGAAAAATCTATACGGTAATTTCAGTTAATGAAAAGACGCAGATTTGGGAATACGACTTAATCTCAAATAATATCAAGATGCTCATACCCGCCAATGCAACACATATGTTAAACGATCCTAGTGGCAACGTTTATTATACAACCGGGAGTAGACTTGTTGGACTGACTAACTCGGTAGACATAGAAATAAAAGCCAACATTAATATTTATCACTCGCTAATGAGCTTAAGTAATCGCTACTTTTATGTTTATGATAGAAAAAATACTCAGTTAGTGAGAACCGAGTTAACAACGGGTGAAACGACGTATATCGATATGCCGCATAAAATAGTAGGTTTTGCCGTTAATAAAGATGACACGCAGATAGCAATAACAACGGCATCACAAACAGATACACAAATAAACCGAACAAGCTGGAAATAATAAAAACTAAATGGATAGAATATGAAAACTAAATTAGCACTTACTATAGCCTCAGCAATGGTTTTAGTTGCTTGCGGTAAGGTAGACATTGCCACATCGGACAGTAAAAATGCTGACGATCTTGTTAAAAAAATGAAACAAGAAGTGCAACAAGAGCTAAAGCAAGCCGAAGCACCGAAGGGTTTTGAACTGCCTTATGAGTCATTTACGTTGGACAACGGCTTAAAAGTCATTCTCCACCAAGACAAATCAGATCCTATCGTTGCTATTTCTACCATAGTTCATGTTGGCTCTAGCCGCGAAAAACCCGGCCGAACAGGCTTTGCCCACTTTTTTGAACATATGTCATTTAATGACTCTGAGAATGTGCCAAAAGGCGCGAACCGAAAAATGATCCCTGAGTTAGGTGGGTCACGAAACGGCGGTACTTGGAGTGACGGTACTATCTATTACGAAGTAGTACCAAAAGATGCCTTTGATAAGTTGCTTTGGATAGATTCAGACCGCCTTGGTTACATGATCAATACGGTTGATAAAGGCACACTAGAGCGTGAAAAGCAGGTTGTTAAAAACGAAAAACGTCAGCGCGTGGATAACCGCCCTTATGGTCACGTTGGTCATGTTGTTAAAAAAGCATTGTATCCAAAAGATCACCCATACAACTGGACGGTCATTGGTGACTTAGAAGACCTGCAAGCTGCAACGCTAGCTGATGTGCGCGAATTTTATGACCAATTTTATGTACCGTCTAATGCCACCATGGTGATTGCCGGTGATATTGAAATTGAAGAAACAAAAGCAAAAGTTAAACAGTGGTTTGGGGAAATTAAAGCCGGTAAGCCAGTAGGAAAAATGACACCACAGCCGGTGACATTAACAGAAACTAAAAAGCTTTATCACTTAGACAACTTCGCAAAAATCCCAGAAATTCGTTTAACCTTTCCTACGGTAGAGAGCTACCACAAAGACGCTTATGCGCTAGATGCATTAGGTGAAATTTTGTCATCAGGCAAACAAGCCCCTTTATATAAAACCATTGTTGAAGAGAAAAAATTAGCGCCAGGGGTTTATGCGTGGAACAGCTCAGAGGAAATTGCCGGCACATTTACCCTGTTGGTTCGTGGCAATGCAGGCACCAAACTCGACACTATTTATCAAGCAATTGAAGAAGCACTGGATGACTTTGAAAAAAATGGCTTTAGCGAAGCCCAGTTAACAAAGATAAAAGCGGAGCAGGAAACTTCATTTTTCTATGAAATTGAAAGTGTTTTAGATAAAGCGCAAAAACTTGGTCAGTATAATGAGTTTGCAGGCTCACCTGAGTTTATTAAACAGGACATTAAAAACATAACGGCAGTCACCGTAGATGATGTAAAGCGAGTATTCAAAAAATACATTAAAAACAAACCAAGTGTTATTACAAGCTTCGTTCCAAAAGATCAAAAAGAGCTCATTGTATCGGGCTCAGTAAAAGCCAATGTAGTTGAAGAAGTGATTGAGCAAGGTAAAGAACAACAGTTTGTTGAGAATGACGCCATTAAGTTTGAGAAAACACCAAGCAAATTTGACCGCAGCGAACCCGCACTTACTGAACTTCCAACGCTAACAACCCCAGATGTTTGGCAAACCACGCAAAGCAATGGTCTAAAAGTTTATGGTATTAAACAAAGTGAATTGCCAATTGTTAACTTTAACTTGGTGATTGAAGGTGGTCAGCAACTAGACTACGGAAATAAACTCGGCACAGCATCGCTGATGGCTGCGTTAATGAACGAAGGTACACAAAATAAAACGCCGCAAGAATTAGAAGAAGCCATTGGTCTTTTAGGCGCTAGCTTAAGAGTATCAAGTGACTTGGAAAGCGTGACTATCTCTGGCAGTTCATTGGCGAAAAACTTTGAGGCAACAATTGCGTTGCTGTCTGAGGTATTGATGTCGCCACGTTGGCAAGAAAGCGAATTTGACCGTTTAAAATCAACTCGCTTAACTCGCATTAATCAGGGCAAAGGTGACGCTAGCACCATCGCGAGAAACGCGTTTTACAAAACCCTATATACAGAATTTCATGTGGCGGGCAGCCCGGTTGGCGGCACGGAACAAACGGTGAGCAATATTTCACTGGACGATGTGAAGCAATATTACCAACAGAATTTGTCACCAAAAATGGCTACGTTTAATGTGGTGGGTGACGTGTCTGAGAAGCAAGTCACTAAAGCGTTAGCTAAGTTAAGCAACTGGCAAGGTGAAGCGGTAGAGTTACCTCAGCAACCAAAGGTATCTCAGCGTAAAAAACCAACCTTGTATTTCATTGACGTTCCAGGAGCAAAACAGTCTGTCATTATGGCGGGCAAACCTGTAGTCAGTGGCGACGACATCGATTTTTATCCGATTGAAGTTGCAAACAATCGCTTAGGCGGTGGCATGAGTGCAAGGCTGGCACAAACCCTGCGAATTCAAAAAGGGTATACCTACGGTGCTTACTCTTATATTCGTGGTGCAGGCTATCAATCTCCGTTTATCGCATCTTCGCAAGTGCGTACCAATGTTACTTTGGAGTCGCTACAGATATTCAAAGATTTAATTGGTAATTACAAAGAGACGTATAAAGAAGATGATTTAGCAGTGACTCAAAATATGATCATAAAAGGTAACTCACGTAAGTTTGAAACCTTGAATCAATTGTTGGGTATGTTAACTCAAATGAGCCGCTTTGACCGCGACGCTAATTTTGTTGAACAGCAGCAAGATTACGTTAAGTCACTAGAGTTAAAAACCGTTCATGACGTAATAGAAAAGCACTTTAACGAACAACAAATGATTTATGTTGTTGTAGGAGATGCAGAAACTCAGTTAGCTAGAATGAAAGAGTTTGGTTACGGAGAGCCGGTAATATTGGATATTGAAGGCAATCCGGCCATTTAAATATAGACTGACTAGGTTAAAAGCTTGTTTTAACCTAGTCAGATAAATAAAAGCCACTAGTGTTGTAGCGGCTTTCTTAATTAGCTTTAAAGTTTCTTTCCAGGCTTCTCATTTGAGAAAGCGATTAGGCCCCACTCCATGTGTACCTGGCTATTTTTATACTCTACGTTTAAATACTTTTTTATCCCATTTAATATCATTTCAGGCGTTGCTTTGGTCAGACTGAAAAGTAGTCTACAAAACTCCACCATTTCATCCGTTGATTCAAATTTCCAAGTGTATTTAAGCCTTTTAACTTGAACAGACTGAAACCCTGCAAGTTGTAAACCTTGTTTAGTAGCTTTACTAAAATAAATGCCCTCATGGCCTGTTTCTGTATATTTGTCCACAATGTCATCAAGAAACAATGCAACATTGCTACCTTCTTCTACATCAGCAATACAAAACCTGCCATCTGGCTTTAGAATTCGTCGCATTTCTGAAAGAATTTGCGTCTTTTTTTCCACGTGATGCAACCCAGCAATAGACACAATTGCGTCTGCTGTATTGTCTTTAAGAGGCAAAGTATCGTCACTATAGTGATAAACATTTAAGTTATTTAGTTTACAAAACGAAACAAACTGTTGAGAGGACTCAAGGCAAATCAATTCGATACGGCTGTCGATATAATCACGCAAGTAACCGCCGCCAGCTGGCATATCAACTAGAGTATCGTTTGGGTTGAGATCACATAGGTTAAGCGGCAATTGAAACTCTAAATCTCTAGCGTTAGGAAATCGGCGCATGGCTTCGTTGTACATTGCGCCTCGCAGATCAAAAATATCGCTATAGTTCATAAAGCTTGTCTCTTGATAAGATCCTAAAGCGTTCTGAATGTGGTTTAACCATGCTAATGAGTTTATGCTCTGTGGCACTTGCTTTGTTGACATGGGTACAAAATATAATCGACTCAAACCTTGCCAATGGCAAACCCATTAATTCAACTTCTTTGTGGGTCATTAGAGCAATTGAACCGTGTGAATCTTTCTGAAGAGTGAGCGTCTTTAACGCAACAAACCCATTGATAAACGGTTTACATGCTTTTTTGTTATTTATATAAATACCAAGTTGGGAAGATACTGAGTCCGCCTTATATTTTTCAGCTATTGATAAAAACTCAGTAATGTCAGTTTCATCTGGCTTTGTGGGCAAAATGAACAAATGAATTGGCATTCCAATTTTTTGCTTTAATAAGGATAGTAAGATTGTCTGGTATGTTTCTGGCTTTATAGTGGCGCCTATTTGCGGTTGGGCGTTAATTTCACAAATAATTGCATCGTTCTGTAACCAAGACGACTTTATGTCTTGAGTGATGAGATCTATACCCGCTAAATCTAAGTTGACCACTCTTGCCGCTTTAATAGCCAGCGCTATATTATCGGGGTGGACATCTTTAATTTTTACTTCTTTAACGGTTCCCCCAGTAGACATATTATTTTTACGTCTAAGAGCAATGTATTGACCCTTTTCAGGAATAGACTCGGGTTTAATGGATTGCGCGGTTAAAAGCTCTAAAGCCTCACTATCAAGAGAGATTAATGGCTTTTGGGTTTGTTTAAACACTTCTTTTGCATAAGGCGATTGCAGGTCAATCTCTAATAGTTGACGTACACTGTGTGTACCATCACCGGTCACTCCTGCCGCGGTTCGTTGTACTATCTTTATTACTTGATTATTCAATACTGTAAGTCGGTAATCATCGCCCTTTACATGCTTTTCTAAAAGTACCTGTTTAGAAAGTTTTGATGCTGCTTTAAATGCACTTTTAACCTGTTTAAATGTTGTTAAATATGCAAATACACCCTGACCTTGATCTAGATTGTCGGGTTTTATAACTAAGGGATAACCCATTTTTTCTATGAGGTCGGGGAGCTGTTTTTCGTTTCTTATGAATACATGTTCAGAACCCGGTAATCCACTTTTTTGGAGCAACAATGCGGTTGAGGCCTTACTCTTTGACAGTTTTGAACCAATGACACTGGTATTCTCAGTAAAGCTACTGTCCATTAAAATACTATTTACACCTGTACCAAAACTAAATGTGTTTTGGGCGATATGAGAAACATGGATACCGAGTTCAGTGGCAGCATGAATAAACCAATAGGTATTCATTCCAGCAAGTTGCACTTTGTTTAGTTGCGTTCTTAATTTATCAAGATGAACGGTTGCTTCTGCAAAATAGGCTTTTATCTCGGTTTGAGTGCAGTCTTTAAGCACGTCAATATTCTCTAAGCTGTAATTCACCACATGAATAATACAAGTCAAAATATCTCGAGTAACTTCAGGTATGGAGTAAGGTATGACGATGAATAGTTTAGTTGTTTTTGTGTCGTCTTGTTGACGGAGCTTTCTTATAAAGTGCTTTTCAAACGTAGGTATTTTATGCTGTTGCTGAATTCTAGATTGCCAAACCAAAATATGTTTTATTATTAGCTCTGCCTGGTTAGCTTCATCAACATCAACATCAACATCAACATCAACATCAACATCAGTCCACATCTGAACTATTCTTTTTAAAACACTAAGGTTTGAGTTTTCTGATAGTTGGACGTTTATAACACCAGACATAGATGGCTGATTAAGCCCATAAGACATGCCATCTAGCACAATCCATTGTGGTTCAAGGGAGATCATTATGTGTCTAATCCATATATACAGCGAGAATGGTAATATGCTAGGAAATTAAAAAGAAATCAATAAAAACCCCTTCGTACAGAACTGAAGGGGTTTTATAACTACAAAGTTAGGGTGGTTACTTAGTTTTTATTAACTTTCGCGCTACTAGGCCAAATAAACCAAGAGTAAATAATGCATAACTGCTTGGTTCTGGCACGCTGGTTACATTGCTCGTAACAATATTAGAAACCGAAATACTTCCACGAGTAACTTCTAAAAAGCCAAATGTAGTATCGGAAGAGTTAATCCAGTTCGGCGCTGCATATTCGTAAGCATCAACTGATGTATTATACGCAAAGGCAATATAGCCGGTCTCACCTTCTAGCCAATTAGAAAATTTAGATGAATCTTCCTCTATGGTGCCATCTTCATAGGTTCGTGTACTATCCCATTCGCCGTATAATTTTCCCCCATAATTATAGTTTGCATTACTGCCGTCAAACCAACTGGCGTCAATGGTAGTACCTTGATTCAAATTACTTACACAATCTTCACCAGAGAAGTCTTCGCCTGAAAATACTCTTGAACAGGGGGACGTACTAAAAATTAATTGAGAATTGTTACTGTAGACGTCACCGTATAATGAAGTAGCATTAGTCACGTAAGAATTATTGGGGTCAGTGTTAATATTAGAGAAGATTGAATATGAATCATATATCCAAAACCCTACTTGATCTAGGGTAATAGCTCTAGAATCTTCACCATCTTCACCAAAGTAGTCTTCACCACTTTCGAAAAGTGTTACTTCCTTAGTCAAAATGTTTACAAAAGCTGTTTGTCTAAACCACTGGTTAACATAAGAATAAGTCCCATCACTACTTTGGTATTCATAGTTGCTAGGAGTGGGATCTAACATTGCGTCAACCGTAATATCTTGGCTGCTGATTACCTCAAAGCCGCTATCGTCGCCTGCAATAATTGATGCCTGAGCTGGGTTTACTAGACTCATTCCAAGGGTAAGTCCGATGGCTCCCATCGAAATTGGTGAAATTTGTTTGTTTACTGACATGGTTAGTCCTTAACTTTTTGTGTTTTTTTTGTTCAAGCAAAGTGTGGGCCAAAAAAGCAAAGTG
Source organism: Psychrosphaera aestuarii (assembly GCF_017948405.1). Lineage (NCBI taxonomy): Bacteria > Pseudomonadati > Pseudomonadota > Gammaproteobacteria > Alteromonadales > Pseudoalteromonadaceae > Psychrosphaera > Psychrosphaera aestuarii. The sequence goes on from NZ_CP072844.1 coordinate 616,264, forward strand.
CAAAAATTGATATATAAAACAAATGGTTGTGGTGTTTTCTTTGGTGAAAGGCAGTGGCTTTGTAAAAAAAATGGACAGTTCAATCAAAAGCCCGTGAAGTTATGCTTTACGGGCTTTACGGGCTTTACGGGCTTTACGGGCTTTACGGGCTTTACGGTTTTGGATCTATATCGCTGTCGCCTTCTTCCTCAACACCACTTGTAATCGCTTCTGTTTCATTTTCTTCGCGCTTTACAAATCCAGCTTGTTCTTCAATGCTAATTTGAGACGATGCGATGTAGTCTCGAGACTTTTTATTTACATCTAGAATCTGCATTGTGTTATCTAAATCTTTTGAGTTTCTTACCGAGGCAATAACTTCTCGATTAATTAAGAATGATTTAATTTCACCAACGATTTCTTCCATTTCCAAATCATTTTTATTCATATTCATGACATAACGAGGAGTTTCTAAATTATTCGCCCCCGATGTAGCAAATATGCAACTGTCAATTCGAGACGTAATTAACCAAGGCGTAATCGAAGAGCGAACCACGAAGTTTTCACTGCGAGTAGAATCATTAATAGCCATGCCTGTTGCCATTTTACTCTCGGTATAAGTGCCCTCTACTTTTAAATGCATCAATAATGAACTAAAGTGAATTTCGCCCCAAAATGTGTGTGAACACATTTGCATAATTCGGCCAACCGCTTTTGTTCCAAGCCAAGCAAACAACACAAAAAGAATATTATTTATTTCAGTTATAACAGGCGTAAATAACGCTAGAGTAAACTTCGCTCTAGGCTCAATAATTTCGCTGCTAATGTACTCATAAATAGATAAACCGTTAGCAACGAGAACATAGAGAAGAACAGCTGAAACAAGCATTGCTATTTGAGACGTTAGAGTAAGCAATGACTTTGCTGTTTTATTTTTAACGTCGGACTGCGATAGTTCTGGCTGTGTTTCGATAAGCAACTCGCCATTAAAAGTACCTTTTTTATCACTTTCCTTTATAAGTTCTGGATTAAATTCCTTGTAAACGCGATTAGGAATTTCTTTTACACGGCGATTCGCCAAAATGATATTTTCAATATTTATGAAAATTTCTTTTGGATGAACATTCTCTTGTAGGTTATCTCGGTATTCTGACACCGCTGTTGTTGGTGTTGCCTCTTTCATTCTTTGCAACAACAAAGGCAAAATCAAACCCAATACAATCACAATAGTGATCAAAAATATGGACAAATTCCCCCAAGCGCCAAAAATATTTATTTCGGTAAATTGATTAAAAGTTTCCTGGTATTCAGCAGTAATTAACTTATCTAAATAAAAACCGGTAATGATTGGAATCAAGAAGGACAGACCAATTAAACCAATTACTGAACTTCCGCCAATGTGTCGTGCGTGATAATTTTTACTACTTTCTAGTGCGCTAGCAGATGAGCGCCACGTTCCAATTAAGTATATTAATAGTATCAACGAAAATAGCGGAAGCATCACATATTCAGCTTTTTCGCCGGCAAGACCTGAAATCACAACAAAGGACGCAATTGCATATGCAAATATGGCGGTAAGCGTATTAATTACAACAGAAAAGATTTCTTCAGCCATATTTCTTAGTGGAAAAGGCAAAAAGGTTAACTTGGGGAATACGGAATGAATAAAGCGCGACAACCAACCTTTGGGCTCAACGAATGTTGTGTTCTTGCGACCTAATAACATTGAGTTCAATTCGTTACTTGTGTAAAACACCGCATCTCTTTCTGCCGAAGCTGCATCTTGTTCGGTTCTACTGTAGTTTTGAGAGAGTGAGATTGGTACAGAACGGCCAACAAAGTATTTAAAAAGTTGAAATAAGCCCGCACCAATTGTTCGTAGGCCTGAAGCTGCAATAACAAAACCTAAAACAGCGTAAGTCCAACCAAAAACGATGTCTTGTTTTAAATTATCAGGTACTTGTAGTAAAACATATATACCTAAAAGAGTAATTAATAGGCCAGAAACAGATTTAAACCGACCTTCAATTTTAAAGGGGTTTTTTATCCCTAACGTTTGTGCACCAAAATCATACGCCATAAAAAAGCATCCTTTCATTATTTATATTGATATTTTTGGAGTATCACATACTCGTTTTTTTAATGCTATAAGATTGGAATAATTGATTATTTTTTTCAAAAAAAAAGCACCGAGAAATTAATCTCAGTGCTTCTTTATTTATCGGGTTATTATTTGGGGCAGATTACATCATGCCGCCCATTCCACCCATACCGCCCATACCGCCCATATCAGGCATTGCAGGAGCATCTTTAACCGGTGCATCTGTTACCATTGCTTCTGTTGTGATCATAAGACCTGCAACAGAGGCTGCAAACTGCAACGCGCTACGAGTTACTTTAGTTGGGTCAAGAATACCTTCTTCAACTAAGTCAGCGTATGTGCTGTTTGCCGCGTTGTAACCGTAGTTACCTTCGCCTTCTTTAACCTTGTTAACAACTACAGACGCTTCGTCACCAGAGTTAAACGCGATTTGACGTAATGGAGCTTCCATTGCACGTAGCGCAATTTTAATACCGTGAGTTTGATCTTCATTGTCACCTTGTAGGCCAGCAATTTTAGCTGCTACACGAACTAACGCAGTACCACCACCAGCAACAATACCTTCTTGAACCGCAGCGCGAGTAGCGTGAAGTGCATCATCAACACGGTCTTTCTTCTCTTTCATTTCGATTTCAGTTGCTGCACCCACTTTGATTACCGCAACACCACCAGAAAGTTTTGCTAAACGCTCAAGAAGCTTTTCTTTATCGTAATCAGAGGAAGACTCTTCAATTTGTGCCTTGATTTGTGCAACACGACCATCGATATTTTCTTGTTCGCCCGCGCCATCAATAACCGTTGTATCGTCTTTTGTTATTACAACGCGTTTTGCTGTTCCTAAGTCTTCTAGCTGTGCTTTTTCAAGCTCCATACCAATTTCTTCAGAAATGACAGTCGCGCCCGTTAATACAGCGATGTCTTGCAGCATTGCTTTACGACGGTCACCAAAACCTGGCGCTTTAACCGCTGATACTTTTACAATACCGCGCATGTTGTTCACAACTAACGTTGCTAATGCTTCGCCTTCTAAATCTTCTGCGATAATTAGAAGAGGCTTGCCAGATTTTGCTACACCCTCAAGTGTCGGTAATAATTCACGAATATTAGAGATTTTCTTATCAACCAACAAAATAAACGGATTGTCTAATTCAACCGTCCCGTTTTCTTGGTTTGTAATGAAGTACGGTGATAAGTAACCACGGTCAAACTGCATACCTTCAACAACGTCTAATTCAGTTTCTAAAGCTTGACCTTCTTCAACTGTAATTACCCCTTCTTGGCCAACACGTTCCATTGCTTTAGCAATGATATCGCCAATTTCGCTGTCAGAGTTTGCAGAGATAGTACCTACTTGAGCTATCGCCTTAGAATCAGAACAAGGAACTGATAGTTCTTTAAGCTCTTCAATTGCAGCTTTAACCGCTTTGTCGATACCACGTTTTAAGTCCATTGGGTTCATATCGGCAGCAACGGCTTTAATACCTTCATTGATAATTGCTTGAGCTAATACTGTCGCGGTTGTTGTACCGTCACCGGCTTCGTCATTCGCTTTAGAAGCAACTTCTTTAACCATCTGTGCGCCCATGTTTTCAAACTTGTCTTCAAGTTCAATTTCTTTGGCTACAGAAACACCATCTTTAGTGATTGAAGGACCGCCGAATGACTTGTCCAACACAACGTTACGACCTTTAGGACCTAATGTTACTTTTACTGCGTCGGCTAATACGTTAACGCCCACTAACATTTTTTTGCGAGCGTCGTTACCAAATTTTACGTCTTTTGCTGCCATAATCTTAAATTCCTATTCTTTAATCAGTGTTTTGATAATAAGTGTTCGAAAATAAATAATCGAAAGATGAGATTATTCTACGATTGCTAAGATGTCTGATTCAGACATAATCAATACTTCTTCGCCATCAAGCTTTTCAGTTTTAACGCCGTAGCCGTCATTAAAGATAACTGTGTCGCCAACTTTCACATCTAAAGGACGAACGTCACCGTTTTCTAAAATACGACCGTTACCAACAGCGATAACTTCACCGCGAGTTGATTTTTCAGCAGCAGATCCTGTAAGTACAATACCGCCAGCTGATTTTGTTTCTTGCTCACTGCGTTTAACAATTAAACGATCATGTAGAGGACGAATGCTCATTGGTCATTATCTCCAAGTTTTATGGTTGTAATAAGTTTCGCGAAGCTTGTTTTTTAACTGAGTCTTACACGAAACGAACTAAAAATTCGTTAGTGGCAGATATATGAGGGTGGGTTTATAAAATCCAAGTGAAAAAGTAAAAAAATTGTGAACAAATTAACAAGAAATATCGATAACGAGGAATTATTTATTTTTTGGATCTTTTATTGCTTCGATAAGCTGTGATACATCATATCTCCCGCATGCTTCAAAGACCTCAACTGTTTCCAGGAAGTCTAACTTTCTCTCGCCGTTTTCGTATTTAGAGACGTAGCTTTGCGGTTTTTTTAATAACTCCGCTAACTCTCGTTGAGTAAGGCCTGAGCTGTGCCTAAGGTCTTTTAAATAGTGACGAAAACGAACTTGTTTTTCACACCATACTTTATTCATAGCGTCACAATAAATGTGACGTTCTGATATCCCATTTCGGGATAAATTTTTATTGCGTAACAAAAATAGGTGGAATAAAGTGGCAGTGTTGTTTCTGTTTGGGTGTTGGAACTTTGACGTGATGCAACAAAAAAGGGCCTTTTTAGGCCCTTTTTTCTTTTATATATTACTAATGTATTACAGGTGATTACTCTTTTCTCTTGTACTCACCATCTATTGTTGTAGGCTCATTATTTAAACTTTTGTTTGTGCCATTATTCATATCATGACTTGAATGTGCATTGTTATCGCGATTTAGATCGTGCTCAAAAGTTTGACCTGAAGATGATGAATGATGAGAAAAACCAGATGCGTTAAACCCAGCGCTACGCACTTGAACTCGATGGCCGACCTGTGAATATACAATCTTTCTGAAGGGCGGCGTAAGTAATAACATGCCTAAAATGTCAGTCATAAAGCCGGGTGTGATTAATAACACGCCAGAAATTAAAATGCAGATACCGTCGAACATTGCTTGCGCTGGAAGTGAACCAGTTGCCAACTCTTGCTGTATCTTACTCCAAGTTTGAAGACCTTGTTGTTTTACTAGTTTGGTACCAATAATCGCTGTCACAATAATAATTAGAAAAGTCCATCCGCTGCCGATGATGGCGCCTACTTCAAGTAACAACATGAGTTCCAACAATGGAACCACAATAAAAATAAAAAACAGCGGCATAAAAATCCTAATATTAATTCAATTATTACCTTTGTTAAGTATGGGACAATACGTTGGTATTCAAGTAAAGTTGATTAATTGTATGTAAGTATTTGTTAATTTTTCCTTAAGGTTGGGCTAATACATTGAATGAGGTAATAAAATGACGGCGAAATTAATTTTGGTGACGACTCCTGATTTACCCACGGCACATCATTTAGCCGAAGGGTTATTAGAGCGAAACTTAGTTGCCTGTGTAAATTTAATTCCGTCAGTTGTTTCCCTGTATAAATGGGAAGGAAAGCTGGAACAAAATGTTGAAGTACAAATGTTTTTGAAAACAATTGAAAGAAATGTTGCAGATATCGAGTCCTATATACACGATCATCACCCTTACGATGTTCCAGAGTTTCTGGTGATTAATATTGATCATGGAAGTAAAGGGTATTTAAATTGGGTACAAGAAATGACATCACAAGGTAGCAAATAAATGTTCAAAACACGCAGTAAAATAACAAATTGGATCTTTTCGTTTACGTTAGCCTGTTTGTCACTGTTCTCCACAATAAGCAACGCGGCGCCGAGTGTCGATCCGTTAAAAGATTTGTTTGCGAGTCAAACAGAATATCTGCCCGTCGATGAAGCGTTTATTTTTGATTTTAAACAAGTCGATAACAAGGTGGTGTTAGATTGGACCATTGCTGATGGGTATTATCTGTATAAAGACAAGTTTCAATTCCAAGCAGAAAATGCAATCGTTTTGGATACAGTCAAGCAAGATGGCACTCAAATAGAAGATGAGTTTTTTGGTGTTGTTAATGTTTATTTCTTTGAGTCTCAGATTGAAGTTAGCTTTAGTGATATATCTGAAGATGCTTACTTAAATGTTCGATACCAAGGCTGTGCAAAAGCAGGTTTTTGCTACAATCCAACCGTTAAAAGAATTCCGCTGGATGCAATTTCAGCTGAACAAATTACTAGTTTGTTGTCGACGGAAAACACAAAGAACACTGCAACCGCAGAATCAACTGCAAATAGCGCTTCAGCATCACCGAGTGTTACGTCTCAACAAAATTCGTTAGCAGATTCGTTAGCAAATGAAAGCTTACTTTGGACACTGTTAATTTTCTTTGGTTTAGGGGTAGGCTTAGCCTTTACGCCATGTGTTTTTCCAATGTTCCCAATTCTATCTAGTATCATAGCGGGTCAAAGCAACATGACCGTTAAAAAAGGCTTATGGCTGGCCTTTATTTATGTACAAGGTATGGCTATTACCTACTCATTATTAGGATTAGTTGTTGCTAGCATGGGCGTACAATTCCAAGCAGCACTGCAACATCCTGCAGTGTTAATTACGGTTTCTGTCATTTTTGTATTACTCGCTGGCGCAATGTTTGGTTGGTATAACCTTCAACTACCACAGTCTTGGACTAACAAATTAACGCAAGTAAGTAACAAGCAAAAGTCGGGCAATTTAGTGGGCGTGTTTGTAATGGGCTTATTAAGTGGTCTTATTGCTTCACCTTGTACCACAGCTCCGTTAACAGGCGCATTACTTTACGTTGCGCAAACAGGCGACTTAGTGGTTGGCTTTGTTACTTTGTATGTACTTAGTTTAGGTATGGGCTTACCGTTATTACTAATAGGTGCATCCGGTGGTAAATTGCTTCCTAAAGCAGGTAACTGGATGAACGTGGTTAAAAATCTATTCGGCTTTATTTTACTGGCCATTCCTTTGATCTTGTTAGAGCGTTTTATTGATTTACAGTGGGTACTGTCATTAGCAGGTATATTATTAATTGTGATGGGCGCTTACTTCCATAGCCAGTATTTAAGCCAGCAATCAAATACGGCTAAAAGTGGCTTTTGGGCAGTATCACTATTTAGTTTCTTATTAGGTTTTGTACTTCTGGTAAAACCTTTGTTACCAACGTCGACGGTTTCAGTAGGGGCAGAAACGCATGAAGTTGAGTTTATAAAAGTAGCAGATTTGTCTGAAATTAAACAACAAATTGCTATTGCTAATGCTGCGGGTAAGCCTGTTATGTTAGATTTTTATGCAGACTGGTGTGTTGCATGTAAAGAATTTGAGGCCTTTACATTTTCAGATAAAGCGGTTCAAAACAAGATGTCAGACTTTGTGCTTTTACAAATTGACATGACTGAGAACGACGACTCCGACATCGAAGTAATGAAAGAATACGATATTCTTGGATTACCAACGATCCTATTTTTTAACACTACAGGTGGTGAGTTAACAAATCAAAGGGTAACCGGATACATGAACGCGACTACGTTTTTAGCTCACTTGCAAAACATTTAACGTACGCCAGTTGATGAATTGATTTCTGCTAACTAATAGGTGGTGATTAAGTTTTAGTTTCACTGCTATTTATCTAAAGCCTGACAATTGTTCAGGCTTTTTTTTGCTTAAAATTGGCGGATTACAAGCTTGGCGGATATCAACAAGGTTCTTGAAGGTGCTTTTAACAAAGGCTTTTATACAAGTCGACTATGCTAACGTCGGTCATTAGACCAGTATTTTGCTGTTAATTGCGTTTATTTCTTTATAATGGCTTTTAATTCTTCCGAAACTATAGTTTTATATGGTTTTCACCGTAAAAATTAATTTGTTTTCGAGAAGAGGTATAAATGAGTATAGAAGGCGACAAGATGTCAACAGTTGGAACAGTTTTAGTGATCAATGGCCCAAATTTAAACATGCTGGGTAGCCGTGAAACTAACATCTATGGTGATACCACCTTAAATGACATTGTGACGTCATTAACGCAAAGTGCCTCTAAACAAATGGTAGCGGTTTCTCACGTTCAGTCAAACCATGAAGGAACGCTGGTGGACGCGATACAACAGGCTCAGGGTAAAGTCGATTTTATTATTATAAATCCGGCTGCTTATACCCATACTAGTGTGGCCATACGTGACGCATTATTAGCAGTTGCTATTCCATTTGTAGAAGTACACTTATCAAACGTACACGCGCGTGAGCCTTTTAGACAACATTCTTACCTATCAGATATTGCAGTTGGTGTGATTTGCGGATTAGGTCCGCAGGGATATCAATATGCGTTAGACCATGCGGTCAAAGCGATTACTAATAATAAATAAATTTTAAAGATTAATAGGTGAAAAAATGGATATTCGTAAAATAAGAACATTGATTGATATGGTGAAAGAGTCTGGCGTTGGTGAGATTGAAATCACTCAAGGTGACGAGTCAATCCGTATTTCTGGTACTCCAGTACAAATGGCCGCGCCAGTGCAATATGCGCCGGCTCCAGCGCAAGCCCCTCAAGCAGCACCAGCCGCTGCTCCAGCTGCTGCAACACCAGCACCAGAAGCGGCACCAGTCGCTACGGGTCATCAAGTTGTTTCTCCAATGGTTGGTACTTTCTACCGTGCATCATCACCGTCTTCTCCTTCATTTGTTGAAGTAGGTCAGTCAGTTCAAGTAGGCGATACGCTTTGTATTATTGAAGCAATGAAAATGATGAACCAAATTGAATCAGACAAAGCGGGTGTTGTTAAAGCAATACTAGTTGATAACGAAGACCCTGTAGAATTTGAACAACCACTATTCATTATTGAATAATAAGGGCTGATCATGATTGATAAAGTTGTCATCGCGAATCGCGGTGAGATTGCCCTACGAATTTTGCGTGCCTGTAAAGAGTTAGGCATCAAAACCGTTGCGGTACACTCAACAGCGGATAGAAATTTAAAACACGTTCTTCTTGCAGACGAAACCATTTGTATTGGTAAGCCTTCTGCGATGGATAGTTACCTTAATATTCCTAGAATTATAGCGGCTGCTGAAGTAACAGATGCCGTGGCTATTCACCCTGGGTATGGTTTTTTAGCGGAAAACGCAGACTTTGCTGACCAAGTTGAGCAAAGTGGCTTAATTTTTATTGGACCAACGGGCGACACAATTCGCTTAATGGGCGACAAAGTCTCCGCGATTGAAGCAATGAAAAAAGCCGGTGTACCCTGTGTTCCAGGCTCTGATGGTGAATTGGGTGATAACCCAGATACCAACAAAGCCATTGCTCGCCGAATTGGTTACCCATTAATTGTTAAAGCAGCAGGCGGCGGCGGCGGTCGTGGTATGCGCGTTGTTCGCAAAGAAGAAGACTTAGTTGAATCAATTAAGATGACTAAAGCGGAAGCGGGCGCAGCCTTTAATAATGACGTTGTTTACATGGAAAAATTCCTAGAAAACCCACGTCATATTGAAGTTCAAGTTTTGGCTGATGGTCAAGGTAATGCAATTCACTTAGGTGAGCGTGACTGTTCGATGCAGCGTCGACACCAGAAAGTAGTTGAAGAGGCGCCAGCACCTGGTATTACACCTGAACTACGTAAATATATTGGTGATCGTTGTGTGCGTGCATGTATCGAAATTGGTTATCGTGGTGCAGGTACATTTGAATTCTTGTATGAAAATGGTGAATTTTACTTTATCGAAATGAATACTCGTATTCAGGTAGAGCATCCAGTAACAGAAATGGTAACGGGCGTAGACTTAATTAAAGAGCAATTACGCATAGCAGCGGGACAACCATTGTCGTTTACACAAGAAGATATTCAAATTCGTGGTCATGCTATTGAGTGTCGTATAAATGCTGAAGATCCTGAAACCTTTGTTCCTTGTGCGGGTGAAATTAAACGTTTTCACTCACCAGGTGGTTTAGGTGTTCGTTGGGACTCACACATTTATACAAATTATAAAGTGCCACCAAACTATGACTCAATGATTGGCAAGCTAATTACTTACGGTGAAAATCGCGGTATTGCTATCAAGCGTATGGAGCATGCACTTAATGAATTGTTAATTGACGGTATTAAAACAAACGTACCTCTGCAACAAGACATCATGGCCGATGAGCACTTCCAAAATGGTGGAACTAACATTCACTATTTAGAAAAGAAATTAGGGATGAGCTAAGGCTTGTAACTGATTGTAGTTGTTTTAAAAAGTCAGTTTTAAAACACAAAGTCTAAAAAAATCACTTGTAAAAGCCGGGCATTTGCTCGGTTTTTTTATTCCTTTAATTTATTTTTAACTATAATTAAACCATCACTAGCGAAAGTTGGAGATGTAAAAATGGCAGAGTTCGGGTTATCCACACCCGTCACAGCGGGCATAGAACAATCCCGCGTTCAAAGGTCAAACAATGTCGGACGCACTGATTCCGCCAACGTAATAGATCGTGTCACACAAATACCCACCGCTGCCGCATTAGACAACCAACAAAGCATTTCTTCTGGCCAACAAGCCACTGCAACACAACCGCCCAACCACATAGCCAAAGAGCAAATACGAGTTACAAGCACATTAGGCAAAGGCGACATTAGGGGCAACTTATCGCCCGCAAGAGCCGCTGAAATTTATGAAGCGATAGCTAAATTGTTATGAGGAGTTTTAAGATTTTTTAAAAGATAACGGGTTATTTTAAATAGTGGGGCAAGTAGGAGTAATGTTAAATACGGTAAATTATTTAAACAAGCAACTACAAAATTCTGCTTGTTTATAATTATAGCTCAGCAACTAAATCTCACTGTTAGTTGCAAGGTTTAAATAGCCTTTAAGGGCGAGTACCTGTTGGGCGATTTTCAAGTTCACCTAATGAAACCAAATTGCCTTTTGCTAAATCTTTCATTGCTTCAATTAGTAGCTCTTCATATATAAGAACAATGGTTGCTACAAATAAACCACCACTTACTTGTTTAGTTTCATTTTTTGTTAATGTTTTCATAATGTTTCCTTATTCGACATTTGTCGAGAGTTAAGTTTTGCCATTATTGGCAAGGTTGTTAAACAACTTGTTGTTCCGTTCAAGTCAAAGCAAGTTGTCGAGATTTACCTGCGCTATACTGCAGGGCTAGGTATTTGTGTAAAAGTAAATAAAGTTAATAGGATGAGTCCATTTAATAAACCGGAATAAAATATGTTGGTAGATAAAGACCTATGTTTTAAATAAAGCCCATATAAAATTAGCCCGATAACAAAGTGCAATACAGGTGAACCAAACATATACACTTTTAATGACATCGTAGAGATTGCTGAAAAGAGGCCGGTTAACCAAATTGGAGAAGACAATTGTTCACCAACGCTCACTGCGACAGTGCGGCCCAGAAACTCCTCGATAAACGGGAATAATAGTATAAAGCAGAATACAAAACCGACGCTTCCAAACCTTTCTATCCCAGCAATCGGCTCTGCAAAGTATTCTTGTACAGTAGTATCAAAGACCATCATTGATACGAGCGCCACAATAAAACTAATAAACGTAAGTAGTGTTGTTAGAGTGATATAATCCCATTGAATTATAGGCTTTAACCGGGTGATATTTTCCATAAACTGATCCTTCAAAATTTTAATTATTATGTATACTGGACTTATCCAACTTTGTTGGAGAGTTAAGTGCAATGAAAATTGCGGTTAATGGCCAACTTGTGTGTTCCGTTCAAGTCTATGCAAGTTGGCAACTTTCTATTTCTATTAATATGTTGATTAATTTGATTAAGTTTTTCCAAACTAACGCACCAGGCAAATTAAAATCTAGTTTTGATTGCCCTTGAAGATATATCGATAGCTCCCGTGCATTTAAAAAGGAATATTTATGGCCTTTGTTAAAGTGCTCAACGACATACGACTGGGTTATAGGGACAAAATAAACCAACAGTTTAGCGTTACTAAAAATTACCGAATGAACCAAACTGTCTTCGCTACCATACAACCACTTTGCGCAATTTTCATATTGCTCTGATAGTCCTGCTATCGTGTCTAAGCGACGATTATTTAATTGCACAAGCAAACTTTGTCGTATGTGCTGGTTCTTGAATAAATGTCCAAAGAGCAGCTTTCTAAGCGCTATGATCGCGCAACGAGTCAATATACTTTGTTCCGTGTAATGCTGTTGCTCTGAATACAAAACGCTATCAAGTATCAGTTTTGACGCACAATCTGGACCGACAAATTCAGAGCAAGATGGTGAGGAATCTGACTTACTGAGTTGCCAATTGATGAATGTTTTTGTGATAAAAGCGATCAATTGGGATTCAGATGGATCTTGTTCGTACAGTCGTCTAATAGAGTCGGTGAAATCACTTCGGATATTCGTGTTTAACGGCAACTCATCGGGTGTTAAACCAATAAGTGTCACTGCATAATATTCAATATACTTTCTGTATAACGACGAGAAGTATTCTGACAGTTCATTTGCTTCGATATCTGTACCATTAAAAGAATTGTAATAACAAACCCATTTAATAAAAATCGCCGCAGCGTCATGTGCCTCTTTATATGACTTGTCGGCACTAAAAGTGGTTTTATCAAGGTTGGAGTAAAAGCTGCAAGCATCATTGTTTTGCCATTTCCCATCAATACTAAGGGCATCATTATTGATGTTGCCATGAGATATTCTGTGAATAAAACAAAACGCAAATTGTTGAGCGCAATTGGCCAAAGACCGATTAATAAAAAGAACAAAGCGCTCGTGAGACTTGAAGTACTCAGTTAACTCGGTAAAAGCTTGTTTTATTTTAAAGGCTTCTAAGCGGCGATGTGCGGCTGACATTGATGATTGATCACTGTGCTTTAAAAATCGCTGAACACTTAAAGAAGTCGACTTTATTTTTAACGCTTGATGTCTTGCGTAACCATTATTTTCAGTGTTATCTGAGACACTGTATGGCTCGTTCAAGTGATTGATAGAGTCTATATGAACACAGCCAATAGGTAAGATATAGTTTAAAATTGAAGAGTAGACAGAATCAACAGTAGCATCGAGTAGTGAGCTTTTAACTTTAACGTTCGGCAAGTCACCTATACCATTCAGCTGATAGTTCAACACCTTGTGGCACGGCAGTGAAGCCGGATTCAAAGTTGCCAATGGGCTTTGTTCAAATAAGTGTTGTTCCATGTCCTTACCTACTCATAAATAGATTAAAAAATTTTAGTTACCTGGAGCACTGTACTAGCTGCTCCTGGATTGGATAGATGTACAATTTTCATAAGTTGTGTACATCGGATATATTTAAGAATAGAAGATAATCTTTAATAATCACCTGAACTTAGGTCCAGATTCTGCAATTCTTATTTGCTTAATTTCATTAGCCTCAAGTCCGTTTAATTGTTTGATTAAATCAACTTTATTTTTGACTTTTAATTTTTGATAAATGTTACCGCAATGAAATTTGACGGTTCGAATACAGATATATAAGCGATCAGCGATTTCTTTTTGGCTTTTGCCTTGAATGATATGTGAATACACTTCTCTTTCTCTCTTTGAGAGTTCATCTGGGTTAATCGTTAACATTTTAATATTCCTTATTTATGTTTGGGTGTTGGATTTTGTTAATAGTAGTCTCGCGAAACATCTTGAAGCGACGTTTGAGTCAATTCAAATACGCGATTGGCGTGTTTTATTGTTTCAAGTCGATGAGCAATAAAAATGGTTGTGATACCAAGACAAATAAGCCGTTGGTTAATCAATTTCTCTGTCTTAATATCTAAATTGGACGTCGCTTCATCTAAAAATAGTATTGAAGGGTCATGATAAAGCGCCCGTGCTAGTAAAATTCGTTGTGTCTGGCCACCAGAAAGCGCGCTACCCATTTCACCAATATATGAATCATACTGCATTGGCATTTCAGCGATGTCTTGATCTATGCACGCGACGTGCGCACACTCTTTAACCTTTTGAATATTGATAGGAGAATCAAAGTTGGCAATGTTTTCAGCAATACTGCCCGTTAAAAGCTGATCATTTTGCATGACGGCAGCGGTATTCTGTCTAAAGGACTTTATGTCGATATCTGAGCTAGTACGACCGTAAAAGAGAATTTCACCTGCGGTAGGCTTAAGTAGCCCAATTAGCACTTTTAGTAACGTCGATTTACCCAAACCTGATTTGCCAACAATTGCGATAGACTCGCCCTCTAAGATAGACATTGAAAGGTTTTTAAATAGCGGTTGAGACTCTTGAGGGTAAGTAAAAGTTAGGTTTTTAATATTGATATGGCTGATATTATCTTCAGACTTACTGACTCCGCTAGGACCATATAAAGCCGTTTTAGTTTGTTTATCTAACGAGACCTCAGTACCTGAGTTATTTACTATTTCAACGTTTGACAATGCAATGTCTGAAATTCTAGTAAAATGAAGACTAAGCATTTTAAAGTCAATAAAGGTGTCTATTAATGCAGAAAATCGACTGGTCACTTGGGTTTTATATGAAATAAACGCCATTAACATGCCCAGTGTAAAAATGGACTGTTCATTACTTTCTAATACATACGTTGCGCCTAAATAAATCACTAATATGTTTTCTAGTCCAAATAGAAAACCATTAATGAGTCCGAAATGAAGTTGCAACCTTTCTATTTTAATTCGCTGATTGAGTGAACTCACAAATTTGTTAAGCCATAAGCTGACTCGCTTCGGCTCTAACGCCATTAGTTTTATGCTTTGAATGGCTCGTATTGATTCCATGAAAAAGGCTTGCTCATCGGCATTGGTCTTAATGACTTGCTCGGAAACGCGCTTAAAAGGTCGGTACCACATTAGCCTAAGAATAAGGTAAACAACAATCGTCGCCAATGTCACTAAAGCCAACGTTGGCTGGTATATAAAAAGTATGATTAAAGTAAGACTGGCCATAAGCCCATCGATACAAGCTTCTATAAATTTGTGAGCCAACATTCGCTTAATTTGCTCAATGGACTGAAAACGAGAGACGATGTCGGCAACATGCCTAGCTTCAAAGTACGCAAGGGGTAATCTTATTAAGTGATTAAATAGAAGTTCGGTAATTTGTCGACCAACCTCGGTACCTAAATGAATGATTAAGTAACCTCTTAGTAACGAAAATGCGTGTTTAAAAAGAACAATAAACGCAAATGCAATCGCTAATACGGTTAGTAGATTTGTATCGTAGCTTACCAGTACATCATCAATAATGGTTTGCATGTAATAAGGCATTAACAGAAGAAGTATTTGAAGCATTAGAGATAAAACAAAAAGCTGAGAAAGGCTAGTAAATAGGCCCTTAAAAGACACATTGAGTTCAGTCAGCTTTAGTGATGGCAATGGTTTTATCGAATGAAAGTCTTTATTTGGCGACAACTCTAGCGCTACGCCGGTAAAGAATTTCGCAAATTCAGTTAGCGACAGTTTATAAATCCCTTTGGCAGGATCATAGATAGTGACCTGAGTTTTAGTTACCTTTTTTAGTACCACAAAGTGGTTAAGCTCCCAATGTAAAATGCAGGGAAGTGATAATTGAGATATCTCATCAAGCTCTAGTTTTAGCGGTCGAGAACTCATACCCAAGGTTGCAGCAATATCAATTAGTTGATTTAAACTAAGGCCCTTTAAACTTTGTGGAAATTGCTCTCTAAGACTATGAATTGATAGAGTTTGACCATAGTGAGAAGCAATCATAGCAATTGAGATAAGACCACATTCTGCACTTTCGGACTGTAAAATAGACTTCATCATGTTAACCGATCGCCCCCAGAATTGGGGCAAATAACCACTCGGCTATTGTTCTTTGCGATACGACGATATCAGCTGAAAAAATCATGCCTGCTTGTAGGTCAATCGGCTTACCATTAATGGTTATAAATTGATTATCTAATTGGGCAAGAGATTTATAAACAGGCTCAGAAAAGCTCAAAACATTGTGGCTGCGTTGACCGTGCATGATGTTTTTTGAAATTGAGCTAATGGATCCTTTAACAGGACCGTATTTTTGATACGGAAACGCATCGAGTTTTATGATTACCGGTTTTCCGTCTTCAATGAACCCTATCGCTCTAGTGGGAATAAATAATTTTGCTACCAATGGCTGGTGCTCTGGAATAATGCTGACGAGGTATTCATTGCTATTTATAGGCATGCCTACTTCAAGGCTAAGACTAGAGACTAAACCATCTGCTGGTGCCGTCACGATCGTAGTATGGTTTGATCGCAAACTAGTAATGTCATGATCAAGGCTTATGAGTTTAATATCTAATTCTTTTAAGTAATTTTCTAAGTTAGTTGTTTGAATGCGATGGGAGTCTTTTAAGTTGGATAAGTTACTTAATAGGTTCAGAGATTTTATCTTGTTATCAGCAACTTTTCTTTTGACAGCAAGCCACTTTTCTTCGGCTCTATTTTGTAATGATTTTGATGTAAGTGAATGTTTGCCTAAGGCGAGTTGCTGTGATCGTTCTTGTGCTGCCAGAGCCAGTTCTTGATCTAGAATTTGTGACTCTTCTGTTAATAAGGCTTGTTGGCTATTAATGACATTGAGTCTGTAGCTCAAAGCTTCTTTATTTTCAACGATTTCAATGTGTTTAGCATTTTTCAAGTCGACTAATATGTCCCTACGTCGATTTAACTGCGCAAGTCGAATCTGGTTATTGCTAATACCAGATGTTAAAAAGGTTTCTGAGTTTATTTTGAATAAAGGGGTACCTTTATGGACATATTCACCTTCTTGAACGAAAACTGAATGTAGAATTCCGCTTTTTGGAGACCGAGCTTCTATGACACCAGATGCTGGCTCGAGTAACCCCATGACAGTCTCTTTTTGACTGTATTGACCAATAAACAAAAATACAATTGCACAGCCAAACAAGAGAGCAAATAATAAGAATATAGTGTTGTTTTTTACACTACGTGATATTACTACCTCCCCCCAAATTTGTTTATGTTTGTGTGCAACTGCCTGCTGCCGAAACAAAGTCATGACTCATCCTTAATAACGGCCCTTTGTTACTGCAATGAGCAGCGTTGAAAAGGTCATTAATTCCGTTTAATTAAATAAGATATTACTAAGGTAGTGGCAGAAGTAAACTAAAACAGGTACAGAAAAAATTGAAAAAATATTTCGTTGATTAGAGGGTGACTACGATTGTAAGTACAGGTATTCCCGTAAAACAAGCTATCCGAGTAGAAAATTTTGCTCTCCACTGCGTAAAAACAACTGTCCTTTTTGTTCATAAACTGGACTGTCCTGATCCGATACCCACTGATAAAAAACGTTTCTATGAACTCTTGCTCTTAAGCCTCTATTTAGCTCAACATAGAGTTTAGGTTCGGCGTTTTCACCATCGCCTGTTTCATTAATCAATGGGTGTAGTTCACCAAGTACAACTTGCTGTCCAATGTTGGTAGTCACCAATATGGCATCGCCTTCATTTGTGTTTTTTACTTCCCATTCAGTAACAACAAAAGGCGCATCTTCCACTTGTATTCGAATTTTTTCAGCGGGCGTTTTTAAAAAGTACTCGTTGTTTTCCTTTAACAATACAGATGCAAACAACTTCACCAATTTAATGCGACCGATGGGCGATCCCATATAAAACCAACGTCCATCTTTTTTAATTTCCATGTCGATATCACCGCAAAATGGTGGGTTCCACTTTTCAAAGGGAGGGGATTGACTAAGATCATCAAGTTGTTGAGTGAGTTTTTGTAAGTCCATGCTGGTGGCTTAATGTTAAAATGATAAACTGAATTTAGTATACGTAGCTAAACCGTTTTATTCACTATTTTCACTACTTTCACTACTTTCACTACTTTCGATAAAGAGGAAACCTAGCAGGTGACTAAATTTACCTACTCATTAACAACGAACGATGAGACTAACATTACCCAACTTAGCATTTCACCAGAGCCTGACTGGGATGATTTTAAAGAATTTGCCGCTCAGTTCGTTGCCGATGTTGGCGCTGATGTGCGTGCTGAAGACTATGGAATGGATAGACATCAAGTGGATTACGAACTTAATGGTGAGCGCTTTTTACTTCACTATGAGCATTACTCGCAGTCGGTTTGGATTGAACGGCAGTAACCAAGTGGCGATCAAAAATTCAGTAGAATGTAATTAGAAAACGAATAAAGAATAAGAAAGGTCAGAATTAAATAGGCACAAAAAAAGCGGCTAGTTAAATAAGCCGCTAATTTATCATCCTTACCAGTTACCAGTTACCAGTTACCAGTTACCAGTTACCAGTTACCAGGCATGGTAATTACTTTTGAGAAGAGAATGCGCGTTTCACAAAGTTTGGTAGTGCTTGTGAGGCAACATGCATATCTTCGTTGTAATATTGTAATGCCGAGCTTTCAGCCAATGCTTTTGCATCATCTTGTCGGAAGCCGTCAAACTCACCAGACTTTTTAGCTAATGTGCCACTCCACCAGCCTGAAGGGTAAATCATCTGCGGAAAGTTCACGTGTTGTAGTGAACTAAAGCCGACATCTAACATAGCTTGGCGCATGTCTAATAGTAGCGGTAAGTGCAATAGTGGTGACTCACTTTGTTGAACAAAAATACCGTCTGAGCGCAACGCACGTAAACAGTTTTTGTAAAAGGCGTGATTAAACAAACCTTCGCCAGGGCCAACAGGATCGGTGCTATCTACAATGATTACGTCAATTGAATCGTCAGCAGCTTCGGCCATGTATTTAATGCCGTCGTCAAACATGATGTGTGCACGAGGGTCATTATTAGACTCGCAGAGCTCAGGAAAGAACTCTTCGGCCATGTCAGTAACCACTTTATCAATGTCGATTTGATGAACAGACTCTACCCCTTTATGGCGCAATACTTCACGTAAAGTACCGCAATCGCCGCCACCAATAATCACAACGTTTTTTGGATTTGGATGCGAGAACATGGCCGGGTGACTCATCATTTCATGATAAAGAAAGTTTTCGCGGCTAGATACCATAGTACAGCCATCTAACATCATTAGATTGCCAAATTCTTCCGTTTCAAAAATTTCAACGAGCTGAAAGTCAGATTGTTTGCTGGCTAATTTACGTTTGGTTTTTAAGCCGATCGCGGCGCCATTATTAATTTCGTTGCACCATTCGTCGTTCATTAACGAAGGTGTAGATGTGTGTTGAGTAGTCACTCAAGTCTCCAAAACAATTAAAAGCGTTTATTTATGAGAGTATTTTCGTTGATAATTGCCGTTAGCGCAATTTTTACTTTTTGTTTGTGGTCATTTATAGGCTAAAATGCGCCATCTATTTTACGTCGGTCTCTAGCTTTATTGATTCGACCGTGAGCTCTGTTTTTCGAGGATAATTAATGGCTAATCCAGCAGTGCAGTTTGCAAAAAAAACCTACAACGTTAAGCGTTGGAGTGAAGGCTACGTTGATATTAATGACAGCGGTGAGCTGTGTGTTAATCCAATGAGTAAAGCGGGCGGCACGACCATCAACTTAGCGACCTTAGCAGAGCAATTAAAAGAGGAAGGGTTAACCCTGCCAATTTTAGTGCGTTTTACCGATATTCTTACTCATCGCGCCAGTTCATTAGTTAGCGCTTTTACCAAAGCAAAAAAAGAGCGCGAATATCAGGGTAAATATACCGCGGTATATCCAATTAAAGTGAACCAACAGTTTTCCGTAGTTAAAAAACTAGTTTCACATCCGTCTAATAAAGTCGGCTTAGAGGCGGGCAGTAAGCCAGAGCTAATGGCAATTCTTGGTGTGTCTGAAAAACCGCTTACTATTGTGTGTAACGGCTATAAAGACAGTGAGTTCTTGCGTCTTGCCTGTATTGGCCAAGCATTAGGGCATAATGTTAACGTTGTTATTGAAAAGATGACGGAAGTAGAAGCATTAGTCCAGGCCGCACAAGAAATTGGTAGTATGCCAACTATCGGCATTCGAATTCGTTTGAACTCTATTGGTAAGGGCAAGTGGCAGAATACCGGTGGTGAAAAAGGTAAGTTTGGGCTTTCCGCTAATCAAGTTCTGCAAGTGGTTGATAGCCTTAGACAAGCTGGGAAGATAGAGCATTTAAAACTGGTGCATTTCCATATTGGCTCACAAATCGCTAACATTCGAGATATCCATAATGCGATTCGTGAATGTGCTAGGCATTATGTGGAGCTGCGTCAATTAGGCGTACCAATCACTATTATTGATGTTGGTGGTGGCCTTGGTGTTGATTATGAAGGTACAGGTTCTCGTAGTGCATGCTCAATGAATTACACAATGGCGGAATACGCTAAAAATGTAATAAACCCAATTGCAGAGGCGTGTGAGCTATTTGATTTACCACACCCAGATATTATTACAGAATCTGGCCGCGCCATGACTGCACATCATGCTATGTTGATCACGGATGTTATCGATGTTGAAAAAGCACCAGTACCTGACGTCATTAGTGAGCCAACCGAAGACTGTCCAACAATAATCTCCGAACTTTGGCGTTCTTATCAAATGATAGATAGACGTCATGCGCTCGAGTCTTTTCATGATGCCGTACATTTATTTGCCGATGCGCATCAACAATATGTAGTTGGCTTAATAAGTCTTACGCATTGGGCAAAAGTAGAGCAGTTGTATTTCAAAATTTTGAGTTTAGTTCGTGAAGAATTAGACCCTCGCTCTCGTTCTCACCGTGAAGTTCTCGATGAGATCAATGAAAAGTTGGCTGACAAGCTGTTTGTTAATTTTTCGTTGTTCCAATCATTGCCAGACGTGTGGGGTATTGAGCAACTATTCCCTGTTATGCCGATAAAATACTTAGATAAACCGCTAGTAAATAGAGCGATTATCCAAGATATTACTTGTGACTCAGATGGCCAAATCCGCCAATATGTCGATGGCGCTGGTATTGAAAGCACCTTAGCGTTACCGCCTTACACCGACAACAATGATTATTTAATTGGTATGTTTATGGTGGGAGCGTATCAGGAAATTTTGGGTGATTTACATAACCTGTTTGGTGACACCGACTCGGTTCACGTCGAACTGAATCCTGATAGCGAAAAAGGGTATGAGTTCTCTATGTCACTCAAAGGTGAAAACGTAGCAGATGTATTGCAACACGTTCAATTTGATAGTGAAAAGCTGATGCGCAGTTATGAGCAACAAATCGAAAACGCACAAATAGACGTAACAAAAGCAGAGCAATTTATTACAGAATTACAAGCAGGCCTGACCGGCTACACTTATTTTGAAGACTAGTTGAGGGAACAATGATAAGAGCGCTATTGTCATTTTTACTATATTCCGTAAATACAATCTTTTGGTTCACGCCGATTATTATTTTAGCGGTATTTAAGCTTATTCCAATATATGCAGTTAGAAGACTCATTACAATTGGTTTGGATTTTTGTGCCAGTAGTTGGGTTACGGTCAATACCGGTATCCAAAAGTTATTTGGTGATTACAAGTTACATGTTAGCGGTCAAGCGGAGCTGTCTGAAAAAGAATGGTATCTAGTTTTGGCGAACCACCAGTCTTGGACTGATATTTTAATATTACAGAGAATGTTCAATGGCAAGGTGCCATTTTTAAAGTTTTTCTTGAAACAAGAATTATTGTATGTTCCTGTATTAGGGTTAGCTTGGTGGGCACTAGACTTTCCATTTATGCGTCGATACAAAAAGAGTTTCTTAGCGAAGTATCCTCATCTTAAAGGTAAGGATTTAGAAACCACAAAAAAGGCGTGTGAACGATTTAAATATAAGCCTGTATCGGTTATGAATTTTATTGAAGGTACTCGTTTTACGCCAGCGAAACACAAAATTCAAGACAGCCCATATCACGGTTTACTCAGACCTAAAGCGGGTGGGGTTGGATTTGTTTTAACGGTAATGGGTGAGCAACTTCATAAAGTAATAGATGTAACTATCTATTATCCTGGAAAACAGATCCCAACGTTTTATCACTTTTTATCTGGTCGTATTAAAGATGTTTATTTACATGTTAATTTGCACGATATTACCAAAGATTTATTAGGTGATTATGCAAATGATGCCGAGTATAAAAAGAGGCTGCACCAGTGGGTTAATACTCTGTGGGTAGAAAAAGAAAGAACATTGCTGAAATTAAAGCAGCAATCAGAAGTTACGCAGTAAGGATTTAATATGTTGTCATTTTTGCCAGGATGGATCTTAATTTTCATCACAATACCTCTATTTTTTACTATAACGATGGTCTTAGGTGGATCGATATTTTTGTTTGGTTTGGTGAAGTTTTTTATACCGTTAAAACCAGTGTCTCTAGCGGTCGCGTTTATCAATAACTTTTTATTTCGTGGCTGGGCATTGTGTAATTTGCTAGCGATGAATTTGACCAATCCAATTAAGTGGGAAATTGAGTCGGATGACAACTTTAACAAAAAAAGTTGGTACTTACTGATTTGTAACCACGTAAGTTGGGTGGATATTTTAGTACTTGCTCAGGTTGCATTACATCAATTACCAACGCCTCGTTTTTTCTTAAAAAATGAACTGAAATGGGTGCCGTTTATCGGTATGGCTTGTTGGGCGATGGACATGCCGTTCATGAAACGCTTCAGCAGCAGTTATTTGAAAATGCACCCTGAGAAAAAAGGTCAAGATATTGAGAGCACAAAAGCGTCTTGTGCCAAGTTCAAATACATTCCAACGACCATTATTAATTTTGTAGAAGGTACACGTTTTTCAAAAAGTAAGCATGTGAGTAGTGGCAGTGACTTTGAAAACTTATTACCACCTAAAGCCGGTGGTATTGCATTTACATTAGCAGCTATGGGTCACTTATTTTCTGGTGTATTAAACGTAACACTCAACTACCCTGATAATAAAGTTCCTGGGCAAGACATGCTTCTGGGTAAACTAAAACGAGTACAAGTTAAAATAGAAGTGCACGAAGTTAGTGATGAGATAGTAGGTGACTACTTTAATGACGATGCATTTAAAGCTCGTTTTCAAGGCTGGTTAAATGATGTTTGGGTTAAAAAAGACAAGCTTATTGCCAAGTTAAATAATCAATAATTATTAATTAACTTAGAGCTTTGCATTTTGAACTTTGGCTTCTCGTTTTCCTTGAAAGTTCACTTTTAAACCTCAACTCTGAAACCTCAATACTAAAACCTCAACTCTGAAAAGGTGTTGAGGTTTTTTATTGCCTAATGCCCTTAATAAAACCACATTTAACTATATAACTAGAGTCATTCAGAGGAACTAGTTTAGTAATATTAACAGAGCCCAGCATGTCAGTTTGTTGGCTAAAGCTAAACTCAAAATACAAGTTAATCCAAGGTTCATCTCTTTCAATAAATAAGTAGGTAGAGTCTAGTATTGACCAGTTGCCTTTTGCATCGTCACCGCCTGAATATTGATACGTCCATTCACCTGATTGTTTAATGGACAGTGAGGCGTCGTGTTCACAGTTATGGGTAACATAGTCACCGACCATTTTGTCGTTAATAGTTTGCTTAGCCGGTTTAAAGTCGGCAGGAAGCAAATAGAGACCAATTGAATCTTTGGTATACCAATGATTTGAGTTGGCTAACATATCAACCTGCACGACCTGATAATCACGTTTTTTGACGGTGGATAGTACGGTATTTACTGAGTCTGTGTTTTTTATAAGAGGTGAGTAGATAATAGTGGGCTGTAAATGATTGCCGGGAAAATCAACTTTATTGGTGACAACGTTAAACCCTGCTGTGGTTAGGTCGGTTACTATTTTTTGTTGTGCGTCTTGATCAAGATATTTTACATTTAAATGCACTGTAGTTGGTGCGGTGCAAGCAACAAGCAGAAAAGAAAAAATGAGTGCTACAACAAGCTTCATCCTAAATCCTAAATCCTAAATCCTAAATCCTAAATCGTGTTATCGCGCGGATAAATAGGTAATAAAAAAGGGCAGTGATAGCCCTTTATTTGAAGCGCGGTTAAAATTCTTTTAAAAGAACTTCTAGATCTGTTTCGATTTGTTGTTCAAACTCTTTTTCAGCATCCCAACGTTTGGTATCCATTTCAAAAATTTCTTTTTTACTGAATTTCTTACGCGCTTCGTGCGTAGGCATGTCTTTAACGACTTCGTATAAGTTAGCGAAGCCAGGGTATAATGCCTTGTAGTCTTTAGGGGCAGTTTGAGCAGCGTTGTAATGGTCTAATAAAACCCATATACGTAAAACACCTTCAGAGTACTCACATTGCTTCGCATGCATTGCTTTTGCTATATGTGAAACACTCTCAGTTATATAAGTAAGCTTCTTACTTTTTTCCTGTTTTTGCGCTTCTTCTTGTGCCTTCACTTTCCACAACAACTGACCAGCGTAAAATGCTAAGCCAGACACTACTAAAACAGCAATTGTTATAAGTGCATACCACATATCTAATTATTTCTCGTCATCTAATAAGTCATCCCACTCAGATCCACCAAGCTTACTCAGGGCATCAAGTTCGTCTTCATCTTCGTCATTATCTGAGTCTGGGTCAATACCTAACTTTTCAAGTAGCTGATCTAATCTTTCCATCTGTTTATTAAAGTATTTAGCTTCTTTGCCAGATAATAATTCGCCTTCCTGGACGCGCTCGACTAGCTCAATTAAACGCTCATCTGATTCTATATTTGCTAACTCTTGTTCTGGCGTAAGCACAGCAGGCCCGGCTTTTGTTAATTTAGCAGAAGGTTTAGTTTTAGAATGATCGACCTGTTTAACTTCTTTTACTTGTGGTTTGTCAGCCGGAAGCAAGCTAATAGGTTTTTTGCTTCCTAGCTTTGGATTTGTTTTTTTGTCTTGATTTTGAGGTGTACTAATTACGTTTTCCTCGATAAGACTATTTCTATTACCTGAAGGCTGTCCTTTAGGCTTTTTATTGCGACGTGGTTGCTTAGTGTCAGCTGGACGAGTTTCTTGTTTTCTGGTGCCGATGCTACCGATTTTTCTGCTCTTTTTTTGACGAGTCATGGAGTCCCCACGTTATGGATAAATAGATGAAAGAAGTTTGGATTGCGGATTCTACTGATTTGCCAAATTTTAGGCAATAAAAAAGGCGACAGTGTGACCGCTATCGCCTCTAATTCTAGCAAGTGTTCAAATAAAAATCTGACACTTCTCCTATTTTAATTTCGAAATCCTTCCGAACGCACGACACCTTGTCTTGTCACAACTGCTAATTGTCCATTTTGTTTTTGTTTAACATTCCATGTATGTATTTATATATTTATTGACCATCAATGGTACTTTTTTGGTTCATCCATGTTTGCCAACTTAGCAAAAATATAAAATTATTTACCACCCCACTTCCTTGGGTTAAATCCTTTTTGTTATCCATTACGTGGCAACGAGGTATAATTTACCCGACCTGATCTATTACTCAAGCATTTATTAATATTTTTTTACATTTCAATGTTGGTTAAAAAGTGAACTCTTTATTAAACAACAACTTAGTAAATATACACTTGTATTTTTACGAAATTGCTTATAGTAGGAATGGTCAATGTCTCACAAATGGTGGGGGATATTCTTAATGGAGCTTTATTCTAACTAATACAATACGGTAATTATTTTTCTTTGATCACATCTTTTTCGTAATAAAAATTTTATTTACCGCCTCAAAATAGTAAATCTCTTTTTAAAGTAGACCGTAGATATTCAAAAAAGTACTCGCTTAACAAAAATATTAGATACAAAAAAAGCACCCGTAGGTGCTTTTGGCGTTCAAATATGAGGCCTAATGTAAGCCAGAAACGTATTTAGATATTGCATCAATGTCTTTATCGGTAAGCTTCATTGCGATATCACGCATCATACCGTTCATGTCGTTAGCTCGTTCACCAGAACGGAATAATTCTAGTTGCGACTTAATATACTCTGGGTTCTGGAATGAGATTTTAGGGAAACCAGCTAAGCTGTGGCCTACGCCTCTAGGACCATGACAAGCTTGGCATGAAGGAATTCCACGTTCCATATCACCACCACGGTATAAGGCTTGACCTGCTGGAATGACATCTTCAGGCGTTGAGCCCGCTGTCATTGTTTGTGACGCAAAATAAGCCGATAAGTCTTTCATATCTTGATCAGATAATGGCATCACCATACCACCCATTACAGCATTCATACGGCCCTCTTTGCCGCCTGTTTCCATCGCAAGCTTAAACTCTTTTAGTTGCTTGTATATGTAGCCTTCATGCTGACCTGCAATTTTTGGGTACATGCCAATAGTGCTGTTTCCATCTGGGCCATGACAAGCTGCACAGGTTGCTGATTTAGTTTTACCTGCTTCAACATCGCCGTCTGTAGCTTGAGCTGAACCGATGAGTCCGAATAGCATAGTAAGTGATAATGCAATATTTCTCATATTAGTATCTCTATTATTTAAGTTATTCTAAATCCTTTGGCTATGAAGCAGTTCACGCAAAGAGTATAATTAGCCATATTCTACACCAAATGCCACAATGTGAAAGATTCTTCGACGTTATATTTGATACAAGTTGTTGAATTTCTAACGTTCAGTTTCACAGCGAGAGGATTATCCGTGTCAAAATCGATTATTAATTACAGAAAAGCTTCATTTTTTACGTCTGCACCAGACATTCGTCGCCTTCCACCAGATACTGGTTACGAAGTTGCGTTTGCTGGACGATCCAATGCAGGTAAATCTAGTTCGTTAAATACATTAACGCAACAAACTGGTTTAGCAAGAACAAGTAAAACGCCAGGTCGTACTCAGCTTATTAACGTGTTTAGCCTTGAAGAAGAAGACCGTCGCCTAATAGATTTGCCAGGGTATGGCTTTGCGAAAGTACCTTTGCAAATGAAGTTAAAATGGCAAAAATCATTAAACGAATATTTAGAGAAACGCGAATGTCTTAAAGGCTTAGTTGTTCTTATGGACATTCGTCACCCAATGAAAGATCTCGACCAAAATTTAATTTATTGGGCCGTAGAAGTTAATTTACCTGTATTAGTGTTATTGACCAAAGCTGATAAATTTAAATCAGGTAGACAAAAAGCCGAGCTATTAAAAATACGGGAAGCGGCATTGGCGTTTCAAGGCGATGTCACTGTTGAGCTATTTTCTTCACTTAAAAAACAGGGCATTGTGCAGCTATCTAGGATGTTAGACAAGTGGCTAAATGCGGCAGAGCTTGTTGAGCCTAACCCAGAGTATGATGGTGAACCAGAAGTTAAAGAACAATTAGAACCTGTCGTAGTGGAAGAAAGCGTGACCACTATTATTGATGCGCAAGACGGTGACAAGAAAGCCGATTAATTGTCATAGATAAATACGTTAAAAAGAGCGGAAACGCTCTTTTTTTGTAACTAATTTACAAAGAGTTGATGTTTATTGTTAAATATCAGGCAAAAAAAAACCGACGCTCAAAGAGCATCGGTCATAGCGAAAGGGGAGAGGCTATTAAATGTCAAATATCAACAGGGTCAACTCATTCGAGAGACATAACTATAATAACCAATCAGGAATGAAAGTAAAGTATATACTCTAATTTTTTTAAAAGTTTTTTAGTTATATATAATAAGGCTTTGCGAGCTTCTTGCTGTTTATTTAAACAAATGTTTTTACAAACAATCAGTTAGTTTATGTAGTGGGTAACGTTTTAAGTCTAAAAAAGTTGGCGAATTTAAGCTAACTAAACAGTAATACTAATAATTAATTAACTTTTTGGGGAAAGTTTCATTTTTGTAACTAGGTTACATGTTGGGTGGCCGAATAGTTCAGGAGCTATTTTAGCCTCCCTCGTATTCGGCATGACGTCACGAGTGTTTAGTGAGCTTCATCCCAGTTGTCACCTTGGCCAGCTTCCGCTGTTAAAGGGACATCTAATTCTGCGGCTTGTTCCATTTGCTCAATTAGCTTTGGCACCAACTCATCAACTTTTTCTGTTGTTATTTCAAATACCAATTCATCGTGCACTTGCATAACCATCTTTACATCATTCTGTGCATTATCAATGATCCATTGATCAACCGTTAGCATGGCTCTTTTGATAATATCTGCAGCTGTACCTTGCATTGGTGCATTTATCGCAGCGCGTTCAGCCGCTTTTTTACGCATATTATTTCTTGCGTTAATGTCAGGTAAATAAAGTCGGCGACCAAATACCGTTTCAACATAACCATTTGCCAGTGCATTTTGTCGTGTAGTTTCCATGTAAGTTAATACACCAGGAAAGCGTTCAAAATATTTATTGATATAGTCTTGTGCTTGACCTCGCGCAATATCTAGCTGGTTAGCTAAGCCAAATGCTGACATACCATAAATTAACCCGAAGTTAACCGCTTTTGCTGCACGACGTTGTTCTGTTGTTACTTCATCAAATGGTGTAGCAAAAACCTCAGATGCCGTTGTTTTATGAATATCTAAGTTATTAGCAAAGGCATCAAGTAAGGCTTTATCTCCACTTAAATGCGCCATAATTCTTAATTCGATTTGTGAATAATCGATAGCGACAACCTTTTTCCCCTCAGGAGCAATAAATGCCTTTCGAATTCGTCGACCATTTTCGTTTCGAATTGGAATATTCTGCAGGTTAGGATCGGTAGAGCTTAATCTTCCTGTTGCTGCGATGGCTTGATGATACGAAGTATGCAAACGACCAGTGGCAGACTTAACCATGGTCGGTAACTTGTCCGTGTAGGTGGATTTTAGTTTACTCAAGCCTCGATATTCGATAATTAACTTTGGTAATTCGTATTTATGAGCTAGTTCTTGTAATACGTCTTCTGCTGTTGAGGGCGCACCTTTAGGCGTTTTTTTGATAACCGGCAACTCAAGCTTGTTAAATAAAATTTCTTGTAGTTGTTTGGGGGAGCCCAAATTAAACACTTCACCGGCAACATCATGCGCTTGTTGCTCAAGTGTTTGTAGTTTCCCTTCAAACTCACTACTTAATTCATGCAATACATCAGAGTTTATCAATACGCCGTTTTGCTCTACTTTTGAGAGAATTGGCATTAACGGCAATTCTATATCATTAAATACAGCATTTAATTTAGGCTCATTACGTAGTTTTTCTGAAAAATAATTGTATAGTCGTAACGTAACGTCAGCATCTTCTGCGGCATAAGGTGCTGCTTGGTCTAATGGTATTTTGTTAAAGGTGATTTGTTTTGCACCTTTTCCTGCAATATCTTCAAACGAGATACAATTATGCCCTAAATACTTAAGTGCTAAACTGTCCATGTCGTGGCGGGTAGACGTGCTATTAAATACATATGATTGCAACATAGTATCACCGACGACACCGGCAATAACTAGGGAGTATTTAGCCAAAACATTAATATCATATTTTAAGTTTTGTCCCACTTTACTTATGGTTTTGTCTTCTAATAGTTGCTTTAAGCTAGGCTTAATATCTTCAAGTGATATTTGTTCAGGCGCACCTTCATAATCATGAGCTAATGGAATATAAGCTGCCTTTATTTTACTTTCGTATTTATAAGCAACAGAAAAGCCGACCAATTCAGCTTCCATATAATCTAAAGATGTTGTTTCGGTATCAAAGGCAAATAAACCGGCCTCTTTAATTTCTTTTAGGCAAGCTTGCCAATCTTCAATAGAAAATAAGGTTTGATATTGGCTACGATCAAGCGTTATAGCCTGTATTGCTGGTTCATCATGGTTACTGGAGTTTGTAGCATCAGCCTTACTAGATGGCTTGCCCTTTGATGGTGCTGATGTTTGGGATTCTTGTCCCGATAAAATTTCTTTTAGCCATCGTTTAAACTCACATTCTTTAAATAACTCGGCAAGTTCGTCTTTATTTGGTTTCTCCAAATGCATTAATTCATCGGTAATACCGTGTTCAACATCTAGTTTAATGGTGGCGAGTTCATATGAAAGTAATAGTTGTTCTTTGTGCTCTTCGAGCTTTTTAGCCATGGTTTTTGAACCACGGAAACCAAGATCAGCAACCTTATCTAAATTCTCATAAATAGACTGAATACTGCCAAGGCCTTGTATTAATGCGACAGCTGTTTTTTCACCAACACCTGGAACGCCAGGAATGTTATCAACCTTATCACCCATTAGCGCAAGGTAATCAATAATCAATTCAGGTGGTATGCCAAATTTATCAACGACACCATCGGGATCCATTACAGTATTTGTCATCGTATTAATTAAGGTGACGTGTTGATTAACCAACTGCGCCATATCTTTATCGCCAGTACTAATTAATACATCATTACCCTTTTTAGACTGCTCATCTGCAATCGTGCCAATAACATCATCGGCCTCAACGCCCTCAATAGCGATCAACGGCAACCCCATTGCTTTAATAATCTTATGCAGAGGCTCAATTTGATATCGCAAATCATCAGGCATAGGTGGACGATTCGCTTTATATTCGCTGTACATTTCGTTTCTAAACGTGGGGCCTTTGGCATCAAAGATCACTATCATACGTTCAGGAGAGTATTGCTTTACAAGACTTTTCAGCATGTTCACCACACCGTATATAGCGCCGGTCGCTTCACCCTTAGAATTTGTTAGGTGTGGCGGCGAGTGATAAGCACGAAATAAATAGGAGGAGCCGTCAACTAAAACCAGTGGCTTATAAGCTGATGATAAGTCTTGTTTTGTCATGTGGATTGTTTCCGTGTCGCTTTGGATAAATTGGTGAATAAGAATGCCATAAAGATTGTAAAGTCGCCATATATATGAGGTGCGCAGAAAGTCAGCAAGTGTTAATAAATATCACTTCCTGTGGATAACTTAGTTGATAAGTACAATAAACCTTGGCAATCAGGCGGTTAATCCTTAGCTGGCCAATAGGAACATTATCTAGAAAAACTACGCAGTGTTCCGCTTTTATTATTGTTGTTCTACAGCGAATACCAGTGAAAATTTGAGGGCATTCAGAAAGCTCAAAATCGATTTATTTCGAGCGGATTGATAATTTACACTCGAATATTAAATTGATCCAGTTTTTTAGAGAAAAAAACTGATCTTTTTTTTGGATCCTATTTTAGTGCCTACTAAACGCCCATTTTTAAAGGTTTGTGTAGAAATAGCGTGGATCATTTGTGGTACAAACAATAAGATCAATGCTATATTTTATTTGAAAAAAATTAACGTCTACCTAAAATTTATCAGTAATAACTAAGGTTATATATTGCAAGGGTTTACCCAATAGGTAGAATGTACAAAGTATAAAATTCTATCCCATAAGGTGAATTCAAAATGATCAAAATGCTTTTGACCATAGTGACAGTGTTTGCAGTTATGACCGCAAATGCATCAACTGATAAAAAAACTGAAATTGAAAAACGTATTAAGCCAGTTGGCCAAGTTTATATTGCCGGCGCTGAGCCCGTAGCCGCGGTTGCAACAGGCCCACGTTCAGGTGAGCAAGTTTATCAAAGTTCATGTGCAGCTTGTCACGGTGCCGGTATCATGGGCGCGCCTAAGATGGGTGATGCAGGTGCTTGGTCTCCTCGTGTTGCACAGGGTATGGATGTGTTAGCGCAGCATGCAATTAATGGTTTTAATGCAATGCCAGCAAAAGGTGGTTGTGTTGCGTGTTCAGATGATGAAATTAAAGCGGCAATTGTCTATATGGTTGATGCTTCTAAATAGGAAGCGCATGCTGGTTATTAGTTGACCCTAATTTATCGAAACAAAAAAGCTCCTTATATAGGAGCTTTTTTTTCACTATTTTTTTAGTAGCGATCTTAAATTTGCAATATTTGCTTTGTTCTTTTCTTTACGTTCGGCTTCAGGGATGGCTTGCCCTAATTTTTCCCAACGAAGATCTTTTTGATCAAGCTCTTCTAAAAATCTAGATGGTTCTGTGGTAATAGTTTCACCATATTGACGCCGTTCTTTTGCATAAGTTAAAAATAAGCGTTGTTGGGCACGAGTAACACCTACGTAGGCAAGTCTGCGTTCCTCTTCGACATTATCCTCATCAATGCTTGATTGGTGAGGTAGTAAGCCTTCTTCCATACCAACCATAAATACATATGGGTATTCTAAGCCTTTTGAAGCGTGCATCGTCATTAGCTGTACTTGGTTATTAGCTTCTTCTTCTTCGTTACGTTCCATCATGTCGCGTAATGTTAATTTACTCACCACTTCAGCAAGTGTTAATGGCTCATGCTCATCATCGCCATCTAACATTTGGGTAATCCAGCTATAGAGTTCACTGACGTTTTTCATACGCATTTCGGCGGCTTTAGGCGATGAACTAGTTTCAAACAACCAGTCTTCGTAATGAATGCCTTTCATTAGATCTTTTACCGCTTCTTTTGGATCACTACGAACCACTTGATCGCTTAACTCTACAAACCAGCGAGTAAAATATTGAATCGCATTTTTCGCAGGTCCGTTGATCATGCCTAAGAAGGCGTTATCAAATGCGGCTTCAAATAAACTGCAATGTCGATCATTTGATAATATGCCTAACTTCTCTAAGGTAGCTGGCCCTATTTGTCGCCTCGGCGTATTGATAATTCGTAAAAACGCATTGTCGTCATCTTGATTCACCAATAATCGTAAATAGGCCATGATGTCCTTGATTTCGGCCCGAGAGAAAAAGCTCGTTCCGCCACTTATTTTGTATGGAATGCGGTTTGATGTTAATAACTTTTCAAAAATGCGACTTTGATGATTGCCACGATACAAGATTGCATAGTCACCGTAATTGGTTTTATTAGTAAAGCGATGGCCAATGATTTCAGCGATGACTCGCTCCGCTTCGTTGTCTTCATTTTTAGTTTGAATAACACGAATGGGCTCACCGTATTCCATATTTGTTTTTAGCTTTTTATCGAATACGTGTGGGTTTTTATCAATTAATACGTTAGCCGCGTGCAACACACATCCAACGGAACGATAGTTTTGTTCTAATTTAATTAAATTTAAATTAGGGAAATCTTTGCTTAGTAAAACTAAATTTTGTGGTTTTGCGCCGCGCCAAGAATAAATGGACTGGTCATCGTCACCTACAACAGTAAAATGTGCGCGTTTTCCGACTAGCGACTTTACCAATTCATATTGGCTTGTATTGGTATCTTGATATTCATCAACCAATAAGTAGCGAATTTTGTCCTGCCAACGAGCACGAACCTCATCGTTTGTTTTAAATAGTAAGGTGGGTATCAAAATAAGATCGTCAAAATCTAACGCATTGTAAGCTCTTAGTTGATTTTGATAGCGCATGTAAAGTTCTGCATATAACGCAGATTCAGAGTCAGTCGCTTCGGCCACGGCTTGTTTAGGCAAAATAAGATCGTTTTTCCAGCTCGAAATACGATTAATAAGCTGATAAATGCTTTCTTTGTCTTCTTGTAACTCAGGCTCTGTCAGTTCTTTTAACAGCGAAAAGCAGTCTTGATCGTCAAATAAAGAAAAGTTTTTCTTAAATCCTAGTATTTTTATTTCTTTTTTTATGACATCCAAGCCAAGTGTATGGAAGGTTGAGATCCGTAAGCCTTTGATCTTACTTTTATCCATAGATGCGGCAATACGTTCACGCATTTCTTTAGCGGCTTTATTAGTGAAAGTTACCGCCGCTATATTTTTGGCGTTGTAGCCATGATTTTCTATAAGGTGAGTAATTTTATTAATAATTACTCGTGTTTTACCTGAACCTGCGCCGGCTAAAACGAGGCATGGGCCACTTACATAATTAACAGCAGATTCTTGTTCAGGGTTTAAACGCATTAAATTTGAGCACCTTATAAATTAGCGCGACATGATAACAAAATAGCAGCGAGTTTCGCATTAGAGAATGTACCCAAACGAATAATAATTTTTGCTTTTGAAGTGTTCATTTATTCGACTACAATGTATGGGCTTATTCGCTGTTATCTATGAAAAGAGGATTTATCATGAAAAAATCAGCAGTATCTTTGGCCATCACCCTTGGCTTATTTAGTACTTCAGCATTCGCTGTCGATAGTTTTGTTCAGTCAGCAAGAAACTTAGGTAGCGGTGGAGCTGGTCTTACTTACGCTCACTGGTCATCTGCTGCAAATTATAATCCAGCCTTATTAGGCACAGCCGCAGGTACTGACAACGACTTTTTCTTTGTTTTGAATGCAACGGGACGTGTTGCAGATACAAAAGATGACGGCGATAGCATAGATTTATTTGAAAGTTTAGAGGAAGAAGTATCTAACTTTGAAGACCTCGATAACTTAGACCTACTTGAAGGCGACGTACAAAGTCTTCAAAACACTATAGATACAGCCAATCGAATAGTATCTAACTTTGAAGACCTAGATGGTGCTGGCCTGCAGAGCACACTAGGCTTTAACGCGGGTTTTGGTATGGCGTTTGAACGTGTTGCTATTTCATTTAACGCGATGGTTAAGTTTGATGTTGGCGGTACGGGTGACATCTCACAGAGCGATATCGATTTATTAAGACGTTACACAGGGCTTGGCCAAACGTTGTTAACGAATGTTCGTCCGTTATATGATACAGCTTTAGCTTATGAGTCAGAGTTTGAAGCGCTACAAGCTGAATTAGAAGCCTTACAAAATAGCGGTACTGCAACGCAAGATGAAATAAATAGAGCACAAGAACTTGCCGATGAAGCCGAAGTGCTTTTCACGCAAGCTGAACAATTAGCTGAAGACGCTAAGTTAGACCAAACGACGTTAGAAAATGACTATGGCGATATTTTTGATCAAAACAGTCAAAGCATAGTATTTAACGAAGATGAGCTAGACTCAAAGGCGCGTTTTGCCGCGATAGGTTGGGCCGAAGGTGGCGTGACATTGGCGTCGAACTGGAAGCTAGAATCAGAAAAAACATTAAGTGTTGGTGCGACGGTAAAAGCGGTACGCTTAGAGTTTATTGACTATCAATCAGCGTCATCTGACTTTGATGAAGATAATATTGATGGTGATGATTACCGCAGTACAAAAGACTTTGTTACCGCTGATTTTGGCGCAATTTTGGCGATGGATAACATGGACAAGTGGCGTATCGGTGTAACGGTTAAAAATATTATTGGCGAAGAGATTGAGTCTCGTCAAGAAACATTAAAGCCAGGTCAAGAGTCATTAATCTATAAAGTTGAACCACAAATTCGAGTTGGAACTAGTTATAACGCAGGTTGGATTCGGCTAGCTGCTGATATTGACTTAACTGAGTCTAGAGGACCTGAGTTTGCTAATGGCGATCAGTTTTTCCGCGGTAGCCAGTATGCCAGTTTTGGTGCAGTGTTAAATGCATACGACTTTTTAGAGTTGCGCGCCGGTTATCGTCATAACTTAGCGGATAAGGTTGGTAACTCTACATCAGACGAAAGTGATGGCCTAATTACCGTCGGCGCAGGCTTATACTTAGCCGGCATTCAGTTTGATCTAGGTTTGCAAGCTTCACCTGAGTTAGATGATGTTGGTGGTGGTTTACAAGCAATGATCACTTGGTAATATTCAAACGTAAGATTAAGTTAAGAAATTGACCTAGACTTACCGTATTTCAATAATTAAAGGTCAGCAATGCTGGCCTTTTTTATTGCAGCAATTACAATGAGCACAGCAAAAATGATTAAGGTACTAAAATGATAGATGCAAAAAAGATTGAGCAATTTGCTGCTCAAGTTGCGGATGCATTGCCTGCTGGTGTTAAAACTATGGCGGACAATGTTGAAGATAAAGTTAAAACAGTATTGCAGAATAAACTTTCACAACTCGATGTGGTCAGTCGTGAAGAGTTTGACGTACAAACTCAGGTTTTAGCGCGGACACGTGCCAAATTAGAAGCGTTAGAAAAAGAAGTTTCTGAGCTAAAAGCGTCATTAGAGAGCGGCGTGTCTAATAAAGAATAAGCTTATTTTGCTATATTTAGGCCGTAACAGGCCCACAAATAAAGGGTGGTATTAATCGTATACCACTTTATTTTTTCCTTGTTCTTTTGCTTTATATAAAAGTTGGTCCGCGTGTATTAATAGGCCGTCTAATCTCTCACGTTTATCTTTACAAACGCCAATACTGACAGTGCAATTTATTGTTCGCTCACCGATATCAATATTTTTATTGGCAAGTTCAGATCTAAAGCGCTCTAATTTTTCTGCTGCATCAGTCAAGTCCATTTCAGATAAAAAGACACTAAATTCTTCGCCTCCCAATCGGGCAACTATATAATCTTGGCCAAAGTGCTGTTTTAACAGCTCAGAGATCGTTTTTAATACAATATCACCTGCATCATGACCATATGTGTCGTTAATAACTTTAAAATTGTCAATATCCATCATGGCGATGGTCGCCGATTGTTGTGATTGGATTATTGGCTGAACGGTGTCAAAGAAATAACGACGATTTGCTAACCCCGTTAAATAATCGGTGTTGGCTTGTTTTCTGATAATGTCGATACTTTGTACGTATTCAATATTCTGTACAACTCGACAGTAAAACTCTTCTAAACAAAATGGTTTTCGTAAAAAGTCGTTCGCACCATTTTTGATAAATTTTGCAGTAAGTGACTGTGACGCATTACCCGAAATACCAATAATACCGACTTCTTCTTTGGTAAAGTTTGCTCTTATTTCGTTGCATAACTCTATGCCGTCCATATTGGGCATTTCTTTGTCGGTAACAACCAGTTTAATATCTGGGTTTTCCTTAAGTGTAGCCAATGCAGATAAGCCAGAATCAGCAAGCAAAACTGTAAAGTTATGACGAGTTAACAGCTGCTTTAGGTAGTTTCTGGTGATGCCAGAGTCATCAACAACAAGTATTTTAATATGATGATTAGTTTGTAGTTTAATAACTAGAGCGAGTAAATATTGAAAGGCTTGTTTACTTTCTTTAGTAATATAATCGATTACGGGTAGTTTAAGAATGTGCTCACGTATTTTATCGTCGAGCATACCAGTCATAACAATGCCCGGCACATTTTTCGATAAAACGTAATCGATAGCTTCACCGTTTTGAGCGTCTGGCAGACTGTAATCGATTACAGCGCAAAAGAAGTCATCAAACTGAGAGGAAAGCTGTTTTACTTCCGCAAAAGTTGTTGCTACTACTGGGTCTAATCCGGCCTTTATGGCAATACTTTTATGCAATGCAATAATTGGCAGACTATCCTCAACAATTAGAATTTTCTTCATGCACTCCGCTTCTAGTCATTTTAACAATAGAATCATTTCTATAATCTAGCTGTAAAGTATTGTTTATATGTTTAAAAATTGCAATGTTAAGCGTTGCCGTATAGCTGTTTCTCTCCTAACCAGCGACTAATTAAAATAGGTATGCGCTCTGGTTGTGAAATAAGAAGATCATTTGCAACGACAATAGCGCGCTCACATAGTGTGGCATCTCTGTCTAAATCTGCAATTTTAAAATCAGCAAGGCCGGTTTGACGAGTACCTAATATTTCACCTGCTCCGCGAATTTCCAAATCTTTTTCGGAGATAATAAAGCCGTCGTTGGAATCTCGTAATACCGCTAAGCGTTGTTGTGCCGTTTGTGACAAAGGGGCATGGTAAAGCAACACGCAGTGAGATTGTAAAGCGCCACGGCCTACACGCCCGCGAAGTTGATGTAGCTGAGCCAGTCCTAAGCGTTCGGGATTTTCAATGATCATTAAGCTCGCGTTTGGCACGTCAACCCCAACTTCAATAACAGTAGTAGCAACGAGTAAATTAAGCTCGCCATTTTTGAATGCTTGCATTACGTTTTGCTTTTCATCCGCTTTCATTCGACCATGAACAAGGCCAATCTTAAGCTCAGGTAACAGGCTCTGTAGTTCAATCGCCGCATCTTCAGCTGCTTGGCACTGCAATGCTTCACTCTCTTCAACTAATGTACACACCCAATAAGCCTGTTGCCCCGTTGTAATACAAACATGTTTTACTCGTTCAATGACCTGTTCACGCTTGGTATCTGGGATTACAACAGTTGTAATCGGCGTCCTACCCGGTGGTAACTCGTCAATAATTGAGCAATCTAGATCGGCGTAGGCGGTCATTGCAAGCGTACGCGGGATTGGCGTTGCCGTCATGACGAGCTGATGAGGGTATAAAATGGTGTCTTCAAAATGAATAGCGCCTTTATTTCTAAGCGACAGTCGTTGGTGCACGCCGAATCGGTGTTGTTCATCAATAATGATGAGCGCTAAATTTGCAAATTCGACTTGGTCTTGAAAAATAGCGTGAGTGCCCACTATCATTTTAGCTTCACCGTTTCCAATAACTTCAAGTGCGTCACGTTTTTCTGCCGCTTTAGATTTACCGGCTATCCAAGCTACATTAATACCTAATGGCTCAAACCAAGCTCTAAAATTATTTGCATGTTGCTCGGCAAGAATTTCCGTCGGCGCCATTAATGCCACTTGATATCCTTGAGCGATAACCGTTAGCGCTGACAAAGCCGCAACAAGTGTTTTACCAGATCCTACATCCCCTTGAACTAGTCGCATCATAGGCAATGGCTGGTTTAAGTCTTTTGTTATATCGGCAACTACTCTTGATTGCGCAGCTGTAGGAGTAAATGGCAACGAATGAAGAAATTTATCGATATAGTCATTCTTAATTGGGAACGCGACTGCGGATACTTGTTGGGAGTCTTTCTTGATATTGAGCATACTTGCTTGATATGCGCATAATTCTTCAAACGCTAAACGTTGTTGCGCTGGATGTATGCCTAAGTCTAGTAGTGAGGTGTCAGTATCAACTGGAGGCCGATGACATATCTGTAAGGCTTTAACTAGCGAATATTGATTGGGTAATGATTCGAATGGAATAAGCTCATCGACTCGATATTTTTCAAGTCTAGAAAGCGCTTGCTCGGTAATCGTTCGTAAAGTCGCTTGTTTAACCCCTTCCGTAGTTGGATATATTGGTGTTAACGACTCTTCTACTATAACGTCATTCGGTCCGTTTATTTTTACATAATCTGGGTGAAGTATCTCTGGACCAAATTTGCCGCCTCTAATTTCACCAAAGCATTTTATCCAAGTTCCATCTTCTAACGAGTTTTTTTGTGCCGCAGAAAAGTTGAAAAACCTCAGAGTCATACCACCGGTAGCATCACCGATTTTTACAACCAGCATTCTCTTTCGACCAAACTGAATATTACAAGATGTGACTTGCCCAACAACGGCAACATGAGTACCGACCACGGTATGCGCAATAGGATAGACACGACTCCGGTCTTCATAACGCAACGGCAAATGAAACAAGGCATCCTCAATACAGAAGATACCTAGTTTTTTTAATTTTTCTGCGACTTTGGGGCCAACGCCTTTAAGCGTTGTAATTGGCACTGAAGAAAGAGAGGTTAGCGCCATATTAATCCATTAATTACATTTATCAGTTACAGAGCCCGGCTCAAACTCAAATGTTTGATCGGTATGAGTAAAGTCTACACGGCGAGATTTTTTATCGGCTGGTAAAAGATTATATTTATCTTTTAATTCAGTATACCAAGACTTAGGCGCATCAATTTGACCTTCCTCATCTAAAGGAGGATATGGCGTGTCGGTTCTTACACAAAGTTCAGCATAAATAGGATGGCCACCCTCAAATAGCATTTGATGGCGGATAGCATCGCTAATTACAGGTTTATCATACATACCCGCAACTAAGCGTTGGCGTTGCGCTTCATACATGATTAGCGCCCCTGCAACACTGACATTTAGCGACTCAACCATACCAAACATTGGCACAACGACATGATGGTCGGCTAGCTCTAGCGCTTCATCGGAAATGCCATCACGTTCTTGGCCTAAAATTAATGCCGTTGGTTTTGTGTAGTCAATCTCTCTAAAGTCTTTCGCACGTTCAGATAAGTTAGTCGCTAATACTTGCATGCCTTGTGCTTTAAACTGTTTTATAGCCGTTGCGGTGTCAGGTTGCTCGGTTACCTTTACCCACTTTTGACTACCTGACGCTCGTCCACCGGATAACCAGCGACTTTCAGTTGTATATATCGCGTGTATGTTATGAATGCCTATTGCATCGGCGGTACGAATGATTGCGGACAAGTTATGCGTTTTATGCACTTGCTCCATACACACGGTCAGGTCTGGCTGGCGCTTATCAAGGATCTCACTAATACGTTTAAAACGTTCCGGTGTCATATTTAAAAACCTAGTTTTACTAAATGATTATATGAATAAAGTGCGATCTAAACGTCAGAAAGCTCTAACACACCATCAATTTCAATTTGTACACCCTTTGGCAAAGCTGCTACTTGAACCGCGGCGCGAGCAGGATAGGGTTCCACAACATACTTAGCCATTATTTCATTAACTTTTGCAAACTGGCCTAGATCCGTAAGAAATATATTTAGTTTAACGGCATTTTCTAGAGAGCCACCGGCCGCTTCACAAACGGCTTTCAGATTTTTAAATACTTGTTCGGCTTGTGCTTCAAAGTCTTCAGAAATAATTTCCATTGTTTCTGGAATCAGCGGTATTTGACCGGACAAATAAACGGTAGTACCTACTTTAATAGCTTGATTATAAGTACCAATAGCGGCGGGTGCCGCATCTGTGTTAATAACAATACGAGTCATGTTGAATTCCTGTTGAATAAACTATTTGCGGCTAATGCGTTGCACGTCCGGCATAGTTCTTAATTTTTTGATGACGCGAGCCAAGTGAATACGATCTTTGACGGTAACATCAGCGGTGATTACATATATATTTGATTCTTTTTCTTCGGTAAATATATGTTCTACGTTTGAATTACTCTTTGAGATTAGATGCGTTACTTTAGCAAGCGCGCCTTGATGGTTGATAAGTTCAATTTTTAGTGTGGTGACATAATCTCTATCAGACGTGTCATCCCATTTTACTTTGAAAAACTTAGCGGCTTCTTTTTCCCAATTCCGGCAGTTAGGGCAGTCTTCTCTGTGAATAGTTAAGCCTTTTCCTTGCGATACGTGAGCAACAATTTCATCGCCAGGAATAGGGTGGCAACATTTACTGTAAGTGACCAACATGCCTTTTGCGCCGACAATAGGCGTTTTATCGATTCTTTCTTTGTTGGTTTGCTCGGAGTCTGAATTTAGTAAGCGATTACTAATAGTAAGGCCCATTAAATTACCTAAGCCGATTTCTCGATAAAGATCTTCTATGGTACTTAAATTAAAGTCAGTTAATAACTTAATGATATCTTCAGGTGATATTTGTTCAATCTCAACTTCACCAAGCGCCGATTTTAACAAACGTCGACCTAAGTTAATGGCTTCATTCGATCTTTGATGTTTAAGGTAATTACGAATGCCTAAACGTGCTTTGGCGGTTACTACAAAGTTAAGCCAATTTGCGTTTGGTTTAACATTTGGTGAAGTAATAATTTCTACTGTTTGTCCAGTGTCTAAAGCGCGACTAAGAGGATGAGGCTTACGATCGACTTTCGCGCCAACGCAAGTGTTACCAACGTCTGTATGAACAGAATAAGCAAAGTCTACCGGTGTAGCGCCCATTGGCAATTCATGAATTTTACCGTCTGGTGTAAATACATAAATTTCCTCAGGGAACATCTCTGTTTTCACGTTTTCAATAAATTCAAACGATGAACCAGCGCTTTGTTGTAGCTCTAATAAAGTTTGCATCCATTGGCGAGCTCGTTGCTGTGCTGTGTTTCCAGCTGTATCGCCAGCGCCTTTATACGCCCAATGTGCCGCAATTCCTTTGTCAGCCAGCTGATCCATTTCTTTAGTACGAATCTGAATCTCAATAGGGATACCATGCGGGCCAATCAATGACGTATGTAAAGATTGATAACCATTTGATTTCGGAATTGCAATGTAGTCTTTAAAACGAGTTTCAATTGGCTTATATAAGCCATGCATTGCACCAAAGACTCGATAGCAGGTGTCAATATCATCAACCATGATTCGAAATGCATAGATATCCATTACTTCGTTAAACATTAATTCTTTGTTTAACATCTTTCGATAGATACTAAATAAATGTTTTTCTCGACCTCTAACTTCGCCGGGGATCCCAACCTCGTCTAATCGAGTTTCTATTTCTGACTGGATATTATGGATAATCTCTTTACGGTTACCGCGAGCCTGCTTTACGGCATTTTCTAACGCACGGGAGCGCATTGGGTATAGCGCCTGAAAGCCGAGGTTTTCGAGCTCGTTTTTAAATTCGTGAATACCAAGGCGATTGGCAATTGGAGCATATATCTCTAGTGTTTCTTTAGCGATACGACGCTTTTTATCGGGCCTTAGGGCACCAAGCGTTCGCATATTATGGGTACGGTCAGCAAGCTTTATCAGAATGACACGAATATCTTGCGTCATCGCCATAACCATTTTACGGAAGTTCTCTGCTTGGAACTCTTTTTTATCTTTGAAATGAAGTTTGTCTAATTTAGACACACCCTCTACTAAATCCGCAATAGTATCGCCAAATTCGTCAGCTAGGTCTTGTTTGGAAACTGGCGTATCTTCAATAACGTCGTGCATTAGGGCTGCCGACAGGGTTTCGTGATCTAACTTCATATTGGCAAGCAGCACAGTAACTGCCACCGGATGAGTGATATAAGGATCACCACTTGAGCGCATTTGGCCTTCGTGAGCATCACGCGCGACGACATAAGCTCTTTGCACAATGGCAACTAACTCTGGTGGCAAATAGGCCGAAATTTGTTGTTTTAAACCTTCAAATAGATACACCAAACGACTCAGTAGAAAAAACGATTAGATATGAGATGAGTATAAACTAAAGGAAAATAGGAAGGAAAGCCAACACGTTAAAAAAACATGCTGGCTATATAGAAATTGTACGTTGGTACGTTATTCGTTGCCAACGATTGCAGCTACTGCTGCCATTTCTTCCGCTTCACGAACTGTCTCAGCTTCGTTATCTTGACGATCCATGATCTCGTTGGTGATTAAACCAGCTTCAATTTCGCGAAGCGCAGTTACAGTTGGCTTATCATTACCAGCGTCAACAAGAGGCTCTTTACCTTGAGTTGCTAATTGACGTGCACGACGAGCAGCAACCAAAATTAAATCGAAACGATTTCCTACTTTTTCAACAGCGTCTTCAACAGTTACGCGAGCCATTCAGTATCTCCAATGAGGCAAAAAAATATTAAGGGGCGTAATATTACACCAAGGTTAGCTTTTAGCCAATAGCTGAGTAAGCAGTTGACTGTTTTTACTTTGCTGATTTTTTGTTTTTAACCGGTGCGCTAATACAATTTGTTCAAAGTTATTAAGCGTTTCTTCAAAATTATCGTTAATTAACAAAAAGTCATATTCATTATAGTGCGACATTTCGCTTTGTGCTTGTGCCATTCTTTTTTCAATCACTTCGGCGCTATCTTGACCGCGTTTATTTAAACGGCTTTCTAACTCTTCGCGTGATGGCGGTAATATAAATAAAGTAATAATTTCAGGCACTATTTTGCGCATTTGTTGGGCGCCTTGCCAATCAATGTCCAAAAACACATCTATGCCTTGGTCTAGTTGATCCTGTATGGCTTGTTTAGAGGTACCGTAATAGTTGCCAAATACTTCTGCCCATTCATAAAAACCATTATCTGCAATCAGGCTTTTAAAAGCGTTAACATCGGTAAAGTGATAGTGAACGGCGTCTTCTTCGCCAGGTCTTGGCGCGCGGGTCGTGTGCGACACAGAAACTTTCATATCATTATGTCTTTGCAAAAGTGCAGAGATTAAACTGGATTTACCCGCACCACTCGGTGAGGAAACAACAAATAAATTACCTTGCATAGTTATAAATACTTTAACGTTAATGAAGTGAGGTTTATAAATTATTGGGTAGTTTAACACATCACCAATAATAGACGCCCAATAAATATCGCCATGACGAATACTTTTTTGTCTACACTTAATATAAAAATAAAGTTAAGAGGTAGCTAATGCTGGGAGTTATTTTTACTAATTTAATCGAGATGATGGAGCAA
This sequence comes from Psychrosphaera aestuarii, assembly GCF_017948405.1. NCBI lineage: Bacteria > Pseudomonadati > Pseudomonadota > Gammaproteobacteria > Alteromonadales > Pseudoalteromonadaceae > Psychrosphaera > Psychrosphaera aestuarii. Next base: position 660,264 of record NZ_CP072844.1, read on the forward strand.
GAGGTTGGCTTAGAACTAACAGGCAAAGTCCTAGACGACGCTGACTTAGCCTCAAATGGTAGCTATACCAGTGTTGGGTTTTACCCGCCAGAGGAAATTCTTTCTATCGTAGCAACATTGTCGAAGCACACCGGCATACCCGGGCCTGAATTAGTTGAACGTTTTGGCTATTTTTTATTTCAACGACTCGCCGAATATCATCCTCCTGCAGTTCAAAACAAAACATCAATAATAGAAGTTTTATCTATTTTGGACTCAAATGTTCATGTCGAAGTTCAAAAACTCTATCCAGACGCTCAGCTGCCAACCTTTGAAACCATTGAAGAGTCGAAAAGGCATATCGAACTTTTATACACGTCACCAAATAACATGGAGGCATTAGCAAAAGGATTGATATTGGGAGGGGCTAATTATTTTAATGAAAATGTGAATGTAACCATTACGCCTAAGTCAGCAACATCTTCTTACATCAAGGTTGAAAGTTTTAGCCAAGATTAGAATATCTAATGAAAAATATAACCGCCTTAAAAACCTTTGTTAGAAAGTTTACCTTACTGGCGCGAATGGCTACTATGCAAATTAAGCAATTCAGGTCTCAATATAATCAATATCTTGAATTCGCTTTCAAAAAATAATAATAGGGGTAAACATGAATTTAAAATATGCAAAGTTGTTCGCATCTGTGACATTAGGTCTCGCTGCTGTAACAACATCACAATTACACGCTGCGAGTGCGAACGAAGTGGCTTTTTCTCATGCAAATGAAAATGCATCATTTCTTAGGTGTGGTACTAAACACCCTTCGTTAAAAGAAGCGGAATTAAAAGAAAAGCATTTTAAAAACTTACGTTCAAACGCCGCTGGTAAAGGTAAACCTGGTAGCGGTGGTGGTGATGGCGGTTCTGCCGATCAACCTAGAGCGGCCGGTTCAGTGGTTATAGATGTTTACTTCCATGTGATTACGGATTCTAATGGTAACGGTGCTTTGTCTGCAGGTGATATTGCTTCGCAAATGAATGTATTAAATAATGCATATGCCAACACGCCATTTACTTTTAACTTAGTAAGTTCTCAAACAGTATCAAATGATGCTTGGTTCACAGCTGGTTATGGTACTCAAGCAGAGACTTCTATGAAGTCGACACTTCGTCAAGGTGACGCAGGTGATCTTAACTTTTACACCAACAACATGGGCGATGGCTTGTTAGGTTGGGCAACGTTCCCGTCTGACTACGCGTCTCGACCAATGAACGATGGTGTTGTTGTGTTATTTGAAACTTTACCAGGTGGAAACGCAGCACCTTACAACCAAGGTGACACAGGTACTCATGAAGTAGGTCATTGGTTAGGCCTTTATCACACGTTCCAAGGTGGCTGTAGCGGCAGTGGCGATTACGTAAGCGATACGCCAGCAGAAAAAAGTCCGGCTTATGGTTGCCCAACAGGTCGTGATAGTTGTACAAAAGGGAAAAACGCGGCTGGAGCGGATCCAATAAATAACTTTATGGATTATACCGACGACGCATGTATGTATGAGTTTTCGTTTGGACAGGCATTACGTGCTGACCAACAGTCAATCACATACCGTGGTTTATAATCGTTAGTATTTGTTAACGCGTTTAAAAGGCACTTAGGTGCCTTTTTTAGTTTATAAATCGCTAAAATGTAAGAATATGAGCTTTGAGACGTTATTGCTTAACAATATGGTGGTATTTGATATGTATTTAACAAAATTAGTCATCCCTTTAGCTTTAATCATTTTGAGCACTTTTGCTATTGAGGATGCACATGCTGCTGATAAGAGGTTAAGAGTACCAGATTTTGTAACGTGTGATAGAAATCAGCTTACGTCGTGGCAAGGGGTTGCTAGCAAATATCAGCGAGATAACGGACATTTAGCAATAACTATTAACACTAGCTATGGTACGGAAGAATCATTAAAACTGGAGTTTGACTCGAAGGATGCACTTGCAACAAACTTTCGTCTAAATGGATTACCATTCAATGAAAATAACTGGGCGGAAATTGAAAACGAAAGTGGCGTATTAAAAGATTCAATAAAAGTGATTGTGTGGGTGTGTGAAACGCCTTTAGTAAAACCAATTATCGATTGGAAATTACCTAAACGTTAAGCGCAGCTTATAAAAAGACGACACACTTTGAGTGGCCGCCTTTAAATCTAATTAATTCAAAATTTAACTACTTAATAAACTTGTAAACTTTGCCATCTTTCATAACAAAGTTAATGTTCTTCATTAAACTTATATCTACTAGCGGATTTCCTTTTACCGCAACAATGTCAGCCAGTTTACCCTTTTCGAGGGTACCAAGTTCGTCTGATATTTTTAGAAGCTTAGCTCCATGGAAAGTAGCACTTCGAATCGCATCGATAGGTTTCATGCCAGCACGAACCATTAATTCAAATTCTAATGCGTTGTCGCCATGAGCAGAAACACCTGAATCTGTTCCAAACGCAATGTTTACGCCCGAAAAGTATGCTTTCGCAAATGTCTTTTCAATTAATGGACCGATAGATGCCGCCTTAGGACGAACTAATTCTGGAAAAAAACCATCTATTTTGGCTTTTTCAGCAACCCAATTACCCGCCATAACCGTTGGCACATAATAGGTGTCATATTTTTTCATTAACTTAAAAATTTCTTCATCCATGAAAGTGCCGTGTTCAATTGAGTCTACGCCAGCTTCAATTGCTCGCTTCATGCCTTCTTTACCATGAGCATGCACCGCTACTGTCATATCATAATCCTTAGCGGTATCAACAATGGCTTTTAATTCATCGGTCATAAACTGTGGGTTTTGGCCGCTTTTAGCAACACTTAATACACCACCAGTTGCTGTTATTTTAATTAAGTCTGCACCATCTTTATAACGCTGACGAACCGCTTTTCGCGCTTCTGCAACGCCATTGATCACACCCTCTTTAGGACCTGGGTCGCCAGTTATCGCCATTGCACGACCATTGGTTGGGTCGGCATGACCACCAGTGGTCGCTATGGATTTTGCAGCAGTGTATATCCTTGGACCATCGATCATGCCATTATTGATAGCCTTTTTTAATGCCACTGATACGTTGTAACTGTCGCCTAAATTACGAACGGTAGTAAATCCGGCATCTAACGTTTTTTTTGCGTAAACAACACCTTTTAACGCATAGTCCGCCTCATTTAATTTAAAGCCGTCTAAGTAACTCGCCAGTCCATTATGCTGAGAGCTAATGTGCGTATGCATGTCCATCAATCCTGGCATAACGGTGTAGTCTTTTAAATTAATCACCGTGTCTTTGCTTGTCGGTGTTTTAAAACCTGATTCAATAGCTTTGATTTTGTTACCGTCAATAACAATGGTCATGTTGTTTTTAACGTCATTATTGTTAGCTTTAATAACACGCCCAGCATGAATAAGTGTGTCCGCGAAAACGGTTTGGCTTAATAAAGCTAGCCCCACTATTGATAAGTTAGAAATACGTTTCATGTAGTTTTCCCTAATGAGCTACCTGTAAAGCGATAGCGTGAAATTGTGAACTTAATCTAGCAGACAAGTGAGGTTAAAAAAAGAGCAATTAAATTTATAATAAATGCATTAATTATTAGTTGGTTACCTTTGTTATCCAAGTTTGTACCTATAACTTACATTGTAAAACTAGCATCGTTTCCTAGTATTAAAGTAACCTCAATAACCAGTGATGATTTATGGTAAAGCAGTTGCGCCTGCCTCTTAAGGTAATACTTTTAATATTTACTCTTCTCATATCGATCCTTCTGTATTCAATCAGTGCAGTAGCGGATACCCCTGTGAAAAATAAAAAACCTCATGTCGACTACTTCGATTTAAGTTTAGAGCAGCTGTTAAATATTAAAGTAGATATAAGTGCGGGTACTGAATCTAGGCAACAGTTTGTTCCTTCAGCGGTGACTATCATTACCAGCAATGACATTGCTGAGTCTGGCGGTCGAACTTTAAACGACGTATTAAATTTGCATGTTCCCGGTTTCTTTAAAGCGGAAGATAAAGACGACACTATTTCTTCTTTTCGTGGACTCGCACCCGACAATAATACGAAAGTACTACTGTTAATAGACGGTGTTAAAGTAAACGCAGAATGGTTTTGGGGACCAGCGGACAGTATATTAAATGGTCTAGGTTTAGACTTTATTGAACGCATTGAAGTTATTCGTGGTGCGGGAAGTGTTATTTTAGGTCAAGGTGCACAACTGGGCGTGATAAATATAGTCACGAAGGAAGCGGAGGGAGCCGAACTAAACTTATCCGTAGGTGAATTTGGTGGACGCTCGGTTAGTGCAGCAGCGAGCTTGGAACACAATGGTTTAAAATATCAATTTATTGGATCTACTCACAATTTTGACGGTTTTTATTTACCGAGCATAGGCTGGGCTAGCGAAGTAAAAGAGAGCGACTCATCACACCCGTCTTTTCCCGCAGACAGAGGCAACAAATTAAACCGTATCGAATCGACCAGACTTATCACTAAAGTATCAGACTTTGATTGGCAAATATGGTTTCAACACCATCAACAAACTCGAGATTTATATAATTGGACCAAAGATAGAGATCAGGTTGAACAGCGGATATCTATTATTGCCGGCGACTATTATTATCCAATAAATGATGAGCTGACTATCAAGCTAATCGGCAACTGGCAAAATGATGACTATGCCCTATACGATCATTATTCTGGCTTAACAACAGCAGGAGCTAACGAACAAAGAGCTTTTGGGCAGGTTAGGATGTTTACGAGAAAAAACGAGCAAGGTATCAGTTGGTTACTCGGTGCCGAATTAGAGCACATTAAAACAGGTGATACTAATTGGCAGGGGGATAATTTTTTAGTAAACAAAACTGAGAATTTGACGACTAATTTAAATGAAACGAATACCTGGCTGTTTGAAGATAGTTATACCAATAAAGCGTTATTGGGTGAGCTAAACAGCGAATGGCAGAGTGCATTAAAAGCGAATATTGGCTTTAGATATGATGATCATGGTCATTGGGGTGAGCATTTTACGCCACGGATGAGTCTAACCTATCAAAGCGAGCCAGAAGCGAATGTTTATCGATTGACTTATCAACGCGGTTTTAAAGGGCCACCAGGTGTACATTATACTGGGGGCTTTTTAGGTGACGGCTTGTTATCTGAGCAGAACTTTAGTCAGCTGGAAGGTTCAGGGATGACATCCTCAACGACAGGCGAACCAATGCTAAATGTAAGCCCTCCTAAACCAGAATCTATGACTAGTTACGAGTTCTCGGTGAAGGGGGTGGCAGATAAGTATTGGAGTTACGAAATTGCGACATTTTATAATCGAATCAACAACTATATTCTGACGTTATCGACTAGAAATGGAGTCCCGGGGAAATCCATAGGAACGGATCGGGTTGGAGACTGGGGGGGCGTTTTTTATTACGCAAATCAGCCAGGCGAATTAAAAATTCGAGGCATTGAGCTGTCGTCAGTTTGGAAAAAAAACAATTGGCGTCATAAATTATCTTACAGTACCCATGATGTTGTTAGTGCAGAAGGTTTCGATTTTGGAATGAAATCACCAGTGGCCGGTAACCAAGACGACATCAACGCCAACGGCATGCCAGAGGGTATTTGGCGATATCAAGGATTTGTAAAGCTGAACAATAAATTTAGTTTATCTTATCAGCATATTTTATTTGAGCGCTGGTGGGCGCCTTGGACAAACTCAGCAGAGCCCGGTTTAGGTTGGGGTAATGTTTCGGTTAAATGGCAATATAACCAGTCGTTAAACTTGATGTTGTTGGTAAATAATATATGGAATGAAAATGGGTTATACCCAATTAGGGCAAGAGGGAATGGAAACGATACTCCAGGTACGCCAGCGTTAGAGCCAAGAAACCTGTCGTTAACAATGAAGTATCGTTTTTAAATATACTATTTTGCTGGTACGTAATCGTAACTAGCTTGCAGTCCTAGCGGTAAATCCAATCCCCAGTAAGCCAGTAAAAATATTGTCCAAGCAATTAAGAAAGATATTGAGAATGGCAACATCATTGCCGTCAATGTTCCTATACCAGCTCCTTTCACGTATCGCTGACAAAATACAACAACAAGCGGGAAGTAAGGCATTAGTGGTGTAATGATATTGGTACTTGAATCACCAATTCTATAAGCGGCTTGCGCTAAATCTGGCGATATACCAAGCTGCATAAGCATAGGAATGAATATTGGCGCTAGCAATGCCCATTTTGCAGAAGCAGAGCCGACGAATAGGTTTATAAAACCTGTTAAGAATATTATTCCAGCAATAGTTACGCCACCTGGTAGCGCCATCGCTTTCAAAAACTCAGCACCTTTAACAGCGAGTAAAATACCCAAATTAGATTGGCCAAAAGCGTAAATAAATTGGGCGATAAAGAACATGATAACCAAATAGTACCCCATGCCAGACATCGCTTTACTCATGCCTTCAATAAACTGTTTACTGTTAGTAATAGTGCCTATGGCAATGCCGTAAACAACGCCAGGGATTAAAAATAGTAAAAATATAAGTGGGACTATGGATTTCATCAACGGTGCTGCAAATGCAGTCAAGCTGCCATCTGGTGCACGCCATGGTGATGACTCAAAAGACGCGGTGATAAATAATAACGCTAAACTAACAACAATAGATCCAAGTGCTAAGCGCAAAGCTTTACGCTCATTATCTGATAACGGGTCCATTGTCGGTAAGTCTGACAAGTCGCCGTCTAATTTATTATTTTGCAATTTAGGCTCAACAATTTTATCAGTGATAAACCAACCTAAGCCGGTAATTAAAATTGACGATGCTGTTGTAAAATAATAGTTATTAAGCGGGTTTAAAGTAACCGAAGGGTCTAGCAACTGAGCACCGGCCTGGGAAATGCCTTGTAACATTGGGTCAAGAGCTGATGGAACAAAGTTAGCAGAAAAACCACCTGACACGCCAGCAAACGCGGCGGCAATACCGGCTAAAGGATGACGACCAGCCGCATAAAATATTACACCACCTAATGGAATAACAAGTACATAACCAGCATCAACTGCAGAGTGGCTAACAATACCAATTAAAATAATCATTGGGGTCAACAGCCACTTAGCGGTTACAGAAAGTAAAGCTCGAAGACCAGCGTTAATGAAGCCTGAATACTCCGCCACACCTATACCCAGCATTGCAACTAAAACAACGCCGACAGGGTGAAAGTGAGAGAAGTTAGTCACCATAACGGAGAAGAACTGGGTCATTGCACTACCGGCTAACTGATTGTTAATGATTAACTCTTCGCCAGAGCGAGGATCAATAACATTAAAATCTATGCCAGACAGTGCCCAGGATAATACCCAAACAAAAACCATAAGTGAGATAAATAACGCTGCTGGGTCTGGTAGTTTGTTACCCCACACCTCAACTTTATTTAATATTCTCTGCATAACAGAAGACGATGGATTACCCATTTTTAGCCCTTTTTGTAATTATTATATCGACGAAATAACCTACGACAAAAAGGGTTAAATTTACAGTGTTTTTAATGATTTTTTAGGGCTTGGTACGCTTTAGAGTAGTTTTTTAAACCAAAGGGCAAAGTAATTTGTTTTTTAGAGTTCTTATCCAAATAAACCAATTGCATCAAGGTTCCATTGGTTAACTCTTTTTGCATTTGCTCATCAATGGCAATATTGGTTTGACATAACTGCGCATTACACTCAAGAATTTTAGCTTTAATATCTTTGTTGTTATCAATTTTTATTCCGATACCAGCTTCTTTTAACGCATTACTACCAAGTCTAACGGAAAGGACATCCATGTTTTTTGGCATTAGAGCAACATTAATAGATGCAACGATACCGGCTTTTTTGCCGTTATCAGCAACGAGCGATTGATGGATATAGCATAAACTAGATTTACAACTTAATGTCCATTCACCAAACTTCTCCGGTGTAGCTTGTGCTGAATTGGAAAATACGGAAGCTGAATTAGAAAGCAATAAAAAGCCAAATAATAACGTATGAAATTTCATTTTTACTCCATTAAAAAAGGGGACGAATCCCCTTAGTTAAACATAATACATTTAGAAATGCTCTAATGTTACAGAAGCTTTTTCTTACGGCGAGCAACTAAAACTAAGCCACCCATTGCAATTAACATTAAAGCTAAACCGTTTGGTTCATTTACAGAGGTGACAGAATCATCAACAAACTCAGTAATTGCTACCTGTCTAACTTGCGCATTTACCGAAGCACCCGCTGGATCACCAACAAAAGAAACACCAGTAACAAATGCGACTGGATCATTCGGGTCTAGCATAGTGTCAACATCAATACCTAAAATACGGAATGAAGACACGCCACCTTGTGCAAAAACGTGCTCAACACCACCGGTAAGAATTTGATCGAAAACCCAGCCATTGGCAGTCATTAACCACAATTCAAACAAGTTGTCGTCAAATCCAGTAGGTAGCACTACAGAATAGAAATTAACACCAGAATCCGAATAGTAGTCATAACCAACAGCAACATCCGGATCAATAAACACCACTTGTTCAGGCACTACCACTAAATCGAAGAACCAGCCTGGTAAATCAGACACACCTTCAACAGGCATAAACGGGTCATCGTTTGTACCAGAACCAGTTCCTGTGCTTGTTGGATCTTGAGGAACAGGCGGCTCTTCAGCAAGTACGTTATCTAACGAGTTTGTAAGTTGTCCATTTGTGTAGCTAAAACGCCAAACACCTGCTTCGCCAATGTTTGAGCCAGTGGTTAACTCTTCTGTCACACCAACAGTGCCTGATTTAGGCAACAAAGTGCTTTGTTCAACACCGTCTACTTCAGTAATAATGCCAGCAACGCCGATGTCTTCAGCACTACCCAGTGAACCGTCCCATTCTAATTGGCCGTATCTGAACTCAATATCATAGTCCGTCGCGACAGGCCTATCATTGAAAAATTCTGTTACGTTACTTGGATCTGTACGGTCGATAATAACTAACTGGAACGTATTTCGTGCTTGGCTCTCACTGCCTGCTTCGGCAACTCCATCCCACGTATAGGCAATAGTAGAATAGTCGTCGCTTATCCCAAAATAAACAGAACCGCAGTCATCGCAACTAACATCCACAGAGCTAGTGAATGGCGCTAATATGCCAAAGTCAGTAGGGCCACCATTTGAAAAGTCAAGCGAGCGAATCTCAAGGGTTGGGATTTCACTTTGTCTAGCACTTACGTAACCATCTTTTGATAGTGAGGCCGTATTGATTATAGTATCTTGATATTTAAAGGTTTTGTTACCAATAAAAAAACCGCTATAGTCATAATTCTTATTAATTATTTCACTACCGTAAGTGCCCGAGTTAGCATCAATACCAACGTCATTAAAGCCAGTAAGGATAGGATCTGCATTTGAAACGAATGGCGACAAGCCAATCATTAAACCTGCAATTAAAGAAAGGGATTTATTTTTCATATTGGAAAAGTCCTTTTAATTGAAATTTGAGCTCTACTCACCAAAAGCAAGATTTACGCCATATATAGGGGCTGTCGTAGAGATCATTTACACTGCTATGACCAATCGCCCTAATTTATTATGATAGAGCGTTTTTAATTTTAAGTGTCCATACATAAGCGTTTGATAAAACTTTAAAAAGTGTCAGCTATTGTAAAAATAACTGACACTAAACGGTGTGTTTATAAGCCTAACACTTGTTTACCTTGCTTAAAGGTAATATCTACAGGAATATTCGCTTTAGTCAGTTTGGCTAAGTCAGCTCTAAGGTCTGCATTAATCAAACCTTTTTCGGCTACTAATTTAGCAACGCCGTCATAATCACCATCACCTTGAAGCTTTAAGATGATGTTAGATAGACCGTCAATAGCGGCTTTCATTTTTTCAATATCTACACTGTAAAAGCCTTGTTCATCGCGGCTAAACGCACCTTGCTCTTTAAAGTAGTTAAAGCGAACCATGTTGGCTTTACCATGGGCACTTGATGCGCCAAAACGAACAGAGCGGAAGATACCGGCCATGAATGTCGTGTAATAGTCTTCAAGCGTACCCTCATCAATTGCGCCTTTTTCTAGTAACTGACGGATCATATACAAACCTAAAATATCCGCTTTGCCTTCTTCAAGTGCAGAAGCGTGTTCTTTTAACGCGCCTCGAACAGTTTGATCAGAACCAACGACCTGTTTGATGCCTAGACCATGAGCGACTTCGTGGAACATAGTATTGGCAAAAAACGCAGTAAAAGTGATATTTTTACGTTGCTCAGGCACAATTAATTGCTCAGCGATTGGAACTAGTATGTGATCAAACTTAGCTTGCATAGCGTTTTTAAGCTGTAAGCGTCGCGTACCTTTTTGAAGTTGTACTTCTTCATCGTTTGGTAAATTAATCGCAATGGTTTTGCTGCCCGCATTTGAATGGCCCGCGTAATAGATAACGTCATAGGCATTTAAGTCAGCATCTGATCCAGGCGTTTCTGCTTTATATTTTGCAGGAACTGGCAAGCCTTGTTGTAATTCTGGTAAGTATGCAGCGTATTTTGCTAATCGCTCGCTCCAGCTCATGTCTTTTACCAATACATAAGATTCAAATGCCGCGCGATAACCAAATAACTGGTCTTCATAAGTTTCAATAGGTCCAATAACAACATCAATTGGGTTGTTCTTCATGTCCATCCAAGCGAAGTCTGATGCTTGATATTCGTCGGTTACCAATGCTTCAGCACGCATAGTTAGGTAGTTTTTGAACTCCTCATCTTCTGCATAAGAAGCTGCGGTAATTAACAACGAAGCTGCACGGCGCATTTCACCTTGATACTCTTGATGATAAGGCGCGATTTCTAATTTGCCTTTTTTGTTGCGTTTAATCACTGAATACAAACCATCTTTATTATCAAGCTCTAGCTTCTCAAACTCAGATTTGGTCATATCCGCAGGATAAAACTCAGCGCCTGGAGACTTTTCTTTGTAGCCAGATAAAAATAATTTGTCGCCGTTTAATCGATCCCATGGGCCGTAGTTAATTTCTGCGAATGCACGTACTTTAGGATCTTTAATTTTGTCTAAAAACTCAGTTTTGTCTTCACCAAAGGCTTGTAACCAAAATAAGTCGTCCATTATTTCAGATGCATCAATAAGAACTCCCAGCATCTCTTGTTGTTTTTGACTTAAGTGGCTTAAATCAGCGGTTAGTTCAACGGGATGATAAATATCTAGTCGTGATTGCTCGCCGATATATTCAACGGATTGCTGGCCGTTCGAGTCAATTCCAGAATCAGATGGTGCTTTAGAGCAGGCCACTAACAAACTAGCAGCTATGGCTGTAAACGCTATTTGCTTAAGTTGGGTTTTCATATTGAACCTCAGGAGAATAATATTGTGTTGTTATTAAAATTCATCACACGCCATCTCATTTTGTAAATAGAATAATAGTGGCGCAGAGTATCTGTCGTTTTTATCATTTATAACGCTAACTTGCATTATTTAAAGCAAATCGATCATGAAATTGTAGAAAAGTTTGCAACAAAAAAGGGACCGAAGTCCCTTTAAAACAATAAATAGTTAAAAGCTATTTAGCGATTACGCCACATTTACCTTTTTCTTACGCTGTAATGCTAAGAAACCACAGCCAAGAAGTAACAGTAGTAACGGGCTAGGCTCACTCACATCGGTGGCATCTGCCACGAACTCAGTGATAGGAACTTGACGGATTTGTTGATTACCCGAACCAGTAAATGTAAGGCCAGTAACAAATGCATTTGAGTCTGTAGGGTCAACCATATTTGAGATATCAATACCTAATATACGGAATTCAGTAACACCTAATCCACCAAAAAAGTACTGCTCGTCTGCGTTTAGGAAAGCAGAGAATTCCCATACACCGTTAACTAATAGCCACAGTTCGTAGTTTGCATTAAAGCCGCTAGGTAAAATAACAGAAGCAAAGCTAGAGCCGTTATCAACAAAGTAGTCATAACCAACCGCAACATCAGGGTCGATAAATACGATTTCACCAAAGTCTACGTTGAAATCAAATCCCCAACCATTTTCATCTTCAGAAATTGGCATAATTGGGTTTGACGGAGTTTGACCAGGCTCTAAAAACGTTCCATCACGGAATGAAAACGTCCAAATACCGTCTTGACCCGTATTTGAAGTATTAGCCAACTCAACAACATCTTGAGATAATGCACCTGGAAGTGAGTAATAATTTACCGACTCAATACCTTCAACAGTAAGTTCGCTAGACGCTAATTCTACTACTTGAGGAGTTGGGATGCTTTGTGGAAAATTTACAGGGCCACATTCTTCAACAGGACATTCACAATCGCCATTTGGACACTCACAGTCTCCACCCGGACATTCACAGTCGATTTCACAACCATCGCCTGGGCCACCGCCATTAAAACCGTTGCCCGCGGCAAAACCAGCTTGTGCACTATCGGCCCACTCTAATTGTTGGTAACGAAATTCAATATCAAAGTCGCCGTCTACACCAGTATCGCCAGAACGATCAATGAGCACTGCTTGGAACGTATTACGTTCGCCAGATCCTGAATTCCCATACTCTGCAACGTCATACCAAGTCACAGCTGTTACGCCTTCTTCTGGCGACCCAACATAAATATTTCCGCAACTAGGGTCTTCTTCCGAACCACAAGATACATCAACATCGCCCCAGTAAGGTGCAATCATAGGACTAGAGACGGTTTCAAAACTCTCTGGTGTGAAGTCTCTATAACCACTACCAAAAGTTAGGTTACCGTTAGAGTTCACAAAAAATGTGTTATACGAATTGTTAAAAAAATTAACATTAAAAGGTAGGTTTAATGCATTGCTAGAGCCGTCATCAATAAGAGGTAAAGCTTGTACGCCAAGCCCTAATTCTCCGCCCATGCCGGTTAAGATAACGTCAGCCTTGGATTCTTGCGATAGTGCAAAAAATACCACCACTGCGCAAAATAACGTTTTAATAAACTTCATTCAAAAGATGTCCTTATTAGAGTTTTAAAATATGATGTATCTTGTTGCGACAAAGCAAAAACAAAGCCAATACTTAAACCGTTGATTTCAATGAGTTTTTTAAAACAATATTGGGTTGGTGTAAAAATAGTCGACAATAAAGCTAAGTTTTTCAATGACTTGTACTCTAATTGGGTACGCTTTTTATGAACAAAAACGGTTGTTATTGAACTAAAATAAACGCGTTTAAGTATTTGAACGTGTTAATGCAAAGATATTTTAATAATTGGAGTAGGTATGTCTGTGGAAAAAACGCATTTAGAGATCTGTAACCTTACTAAAGGGCAATACCCGGAAATTAAGACCTTAATGGATCGAGCTTACCCAGACCTTGGCGGAGCATGGCCTTCTCACACTATTTTTAGACTAATAGATCAGTTCCCAGAAGGGCAAATCGGCATTGTTGATGATGGTGTGTTAGTTGGGATTGCTTTGAGCGTACAAGTTGATTACGCACGTTTTTCAAACCCACATACCTATGAGGACATTGTTGATGGTCATGACCGTGTATACTCCGATGAGGAAGGTGATGCGTTATACGGCCTTGATGTTGTTATATCACCTACACACCGAGGCATGCGACTAGGCCGACGATTATACGATGCAAGGAAAGAGCTGTGCCGACAATACAATTTAAGGGCGATTTTAGCGGGCGGTCGAATTCCGCTTTATCATAACTACAGTGACGACATGTCACCAACGGAATACATTGAAAAAGTAGACCACAAAGAATTGTATGACCCTATTTTGAGCTTTCAACTATCTAATGACTTCCAAGTAAAGCGACTACTTAAAAAGTACTTGCCTGAAGATCAGGGCTCAGTCGGTTATGCCACTTTATTAGAGTGGAACAATATCATGTTTGAGCCCACCGACACTGTGCTTGAGTCGACCAAGTCGATTGTTCGTGTTGGAGCGGTGCAATGGCAAATGCGTTGTGTTGAGTCAGTTGAAGAATTGTTGAAACAGGTGGAATATTTTGTTGATACGGTATCAGACTACCAAAGTGATTTTATTTTATTCCCAGAATTTTTTAATGCGCCACTTATGGGCTTAACTGAACAAAGTAATCAAACAGAAGCTATTCGTTATTTAGCAGAATATACAGAAACATTTAAAAACGCGATGTCGCGTATGGCAATTGAGTACAACGCCAATATTATTACCGGCTCAATGCCTCTGGCTGAAGGTGACAAGATTTATAACGTTAGTTATTTATGTCATCGAAGCGGAAAAATAGATGAGCAACGAAAAATTCATATAACGCCTCATGAGCAAAACGATTGGGTTATTCAAGGCGGTGATAAAATTGCCGTATTTGATACCGATGCAGGACGTGTAGGAATACAAATTTGTTATGACGTTGAGTTCCCTGAACTGTCACGAATCTTAGCCAAACAAGGCTTAGATATTTTATTTGTGCCATTTTGGACAGATACGAAAAACAGTTACTTACGAGTACGTCATTGCGCGCAAGCTCGAGCTATTGAAAATGAATGTTATGTTGTAATCGCAGGCTCAGTGGGCAATTTACCAGAGGTTGAAAGCCTTGATGTACAATATTCACAATCTGCGGTACTAACACCGTCGGACTTTTCGTTTCCACATGATGCAACATTAAATGAAGCAACGCCTAATACCGAAATGCTGCTGTTTAGCGACTTAGATATGGACAAATTAAAGGTATTGCACAGTGAAGGTACAGTACGAAACTTAAAAGATCGCCGTGAAGATTTATACAAAGTGCTGTTAGTGAACGAACCGCAATAATAGCTGAAACTAGAGTAGCTGGAATTAAATTAGCCTAAATTAACGCAGCCTAAATTAACCTAGCCTTCATTAACCATGAAGCTGTAAGCTAAGACTTAGGCTGCATTAGGTTCTTTTAGTGACAAACTCGCTAATGTATTTTCCACCTTTTATTTGAGCGATTACACGCATAGTTCGTGAATCCCCGGGATTAGTTAATTGTGCTCGAATTGGGGTGGGAAGTTTCCAATAAAATGCGTTGTCCTCTTGTGCTAATGAGTATTCAACAGCATCACCGTTATCATTAACAATAAATAAAGTCGCTGCATCTAATGCAAACGTAGAGTTTACGTAGGTTTCGCCATTTTTATCGTAAATGTTTAATTGTAAATCTCCCGCTTCTAAAACACAGATTTGCTCAAGAACATCGCATATACCTTGCTGCTGCATGATCACAACTTTGTCTTTGGCGGCCTGACTCTCCACCCACATATCAGACAAAATATAACCACCCAATATTAAAAAAGGCGCTACGTATAATGCCATTTTGGTGTGTTTATTCATGTTAAACCTCGGTTGCTTTATTTAAGTCGTTCACTAAATAACTAAATAACTAAATAACTAAATAACTAAATAACTAAATAACTAAATAACTAAATAACTAAATAACTAAATAACTAAATAACTAAATAACTAAATAACTAACTCAATTTACCAGAAAAAATGGCTTCCCAAATGTAGAATCAAATGGGAAGCCAAAGGGTAAAAACACATGTTTAGTGTGCGTGCGCTTTTCCAGCTCCATGAGGGACACGGAAGTTATCTACCATGTCTTGGATTTCTTGTGGTGCAGGGCCAGTAAACTTAAGCATGATAAATGCAACAGTAAAGTTCACGATAGCGCCTACAGCACCAAAGGCATTAGGCGAAATGCCTAAGAACCAGTTTTCTTCCATGCCACCTAAGAATGAAGTGCCCGGTATAAACATGAATCCTTTATGTTGGAATACATACAACATAGTCACGCCTAAACCTGCACACATACCTGCTACTGCAGCTGTGCCACTCATTTTTTTAGAAAATATACCCATCATTAATGCTGGGAATAAACTTGATGCAGCTAAACCAAAGGCCAATGCAACAGTACCAGCGGCAAAGCCAGGCGGATTTAAACCAAGGTAGCCTGCAACAATAATGGAAATGGTCATTACCACTCGTCCGGCCATGAGCTCGTCTTTTTCAGAAATATTAGGAGTTAACACCCCTTTCATTAAGTCATGGGAAACCGACGAGGATATTGCCAACAATAAACCAGCGGCGGTTGACAGTGCCGCGGCAATACCACCTGCGGCCACAAGAGCAATCACCCAGTTAGGTAGGTTTGCTATAGCAGGGTTCGCCAATACCATAATGTCACGATCAACCTTCGTCATTTCATTAGTTTCAGCATTTGCTGTGTATTGGATTTTACCGTCGCCGTTCTTATCTTCGAACTGTAATAGACCTGTTTTTTCCCAATCTTTAAACCACTGAGGACGCTCAGCATACTCTAGGTTTTGACCAGCAACAGGCTCTACCGTGTTCATAAGGTTAAGACGAGCCATTGCGCCAACAGCAGGTGCTACTGTGTATAACAGAGCGATAAATACTAATGCATAACCTGCAGACGAACGTGCCGCTTTAACAGAAGGAACCGTGAAGAAACGCATAATTACGTGAGGTAAACCTGCTGTACCAATCATCAGCGATAAGGTGTACGCGAACATATTTAAAGTGCCACCCATATTATCAGTGGTGTATTCTTTAAAGCCTAAATCCGTTACAACCAGGTCTAGTTTGTCTAATAAATACATGCCACTGCCATCGGCCAAGGTACTACCTAAACCAAGCTGCGGAATTGGGTTACCAGTTAGCTGCAGTGAAATAAACACGGCAGGAATGGTGTAAGCAAAAATAAGTACGCAGTATTGTGCGATTTGCGTGTAGGTAATACCTTTCATGCCACCAAGCACAGCATAAACCCAAACAACGCCCATACCTATGTATAAACCTAAATCGTAGTCAACTTCTAAGAAACGAGAGAACGCAACGCCCACACCCTTCATTTGACCAATGATATAAGTAAGCGATGCCACAATTAAACAAACAACAGCAACAATACGTGCCGTTTTTGAATAATAACGGTCAGCAATAAACTCAGGTACAGTAAACTTACCGTGTTTTCTCATGTAGGGAGCAAGCAACATGGCTAGTAAGACGTAACCACCTGTCCAACCCATTAAGAATACAGAGCCGCCGTAGCCTAAAAAGGCAATTAGTCCGGCCATAGAAATAAATGATGCGGCACTCATCCAGTCAGCACCAATTGCCATGCCGTTTTGGAATGGTGTTACGCCACCGCCAGCAACATAAAAGTCACTGGTTGAGCCTGCACGAGCCCACCATGCAATGGCGAAATAAAGAGCAAAAGACCCAAAAACCGCAATATAGGTATAGAGTTTTAATTCATCCATTATTCGTCCTCCACCTTGTATTTGGCATCGAGTTTATTCATTTGCCTTGTATACCAAAAAATTAAACCAACAAATGTATAAATAGACCCTTGCTGAGCAAACCAGAATCCTAGTTTGTAACCGCCAAGTCTAAATTCGTTGAGTTGCTCAACCAGCAAAATGCCAAATCCATATGAGACAACAAACCATATGATGAGGCATATAAATATTTAAGCGCAGATTTTCCTGCCAATATGTTGTTTTATGTTCCACGACACGCTCCAAATTAATCTTTGTTAAACAAAGTTAGAATTTGTACATCAACCGTCGTCCACCCAATTGCTGTTTGACATCTAATCGATATACAAATGACTGAGCTTAAGTTAGCAAGAAGGCGTTCTACAAAGGTATTAAACTTTAGTCTAAGACCCTCGGTTATTCGTTGCATTTCGGCTTGAAAGCGCCTAAAACAGTAGGGTGAAGAAAATAAAATAAGTGAAAAAGGATGCCATGAATACAGAATTGACCGAGCAAATCGCGTTTATCGCTGCCATTCCTGCATTCGAACCTTTGCCGAAATCCGCATTGGGTGACCTGGTTGCTTGTTTTTCTATTAGTTATCTTCGGCATCAAGAAACGTGTGAAACGACCTTAGTGCAAGAACAGCCGGTCATGTTAATTATTAAAAAAGGCGTTATTGCACAGCACAATAATAACCACGTAATAGCCAAATATAGTGATGGCGACGTTATTGTTATAGATAGCATGGCTTTAGCGAGTGAGCTTGAAGTAGAAGAAGACGCTCTTGTTTATCTTGCCAATATTCAAAAATTGCAGCTGCAGTTAAAGGACTATCCAGAAATTTTAGCGCATTGGTTAAAAGCCCCCGAACAGCGCATACACGACTCACTTATTTCTCAGCAATTGAGCGAAGTTGAGCGCTCTCCACTGAATAACATGACGGTACAAGACTTTGCGAAATGTCCAGTGGCGACAATCGAGCAAAATGAGTCCATTCAAAATGCAGCAATTAAGATGACAGAACTTGGGTACTCAAGTTTAGTGGTCGTCGACAGTACCACGCATCTTGGCATCGTTACCGACAAAGACATTAGAGCCCGCTGTGTCGCCTTAGCGTTAGATCCTCAATTGCCCATCCGTAACATCATGACCGAAAAAATGGCAACGATAGAAGCAGATCAAATCGCCTTTGATGCGTTACTGATCATGATAGATAAGGGTATTCATCATTTGCCGGTTACTAAAAATAATGATTTATACGGTATGTTAACACTTACCGACTTAATGCATAAAGAAGGGCAAAATGCCGCACATTTAACAAGTGCAATACGTAAGGCAGGATCAACAAACGAACTTGCACAAATTGCACAGCTGTTGCCCCAGTTACAAATTAACTTAACAAAATTAGGCATTTCCGCGGCGCCTATCGCCAAAAGCATAACGGCGCTTTCAAAAGCCATTACGGTTAGATTAATACAGCTGGGCGAAGTGGAATTGTCTCACCTAGATCAGCCATCGGTTCCGTTTGCTTGGTTATGCGCTGGTTCTCAGGCTCGTGGAGAGCAGCTAGCCTTTTCCGATCAAGACAATGCGTTGATATACGGTGACGGAGCAACGGATTCAGACAAACACTATTTTGCAACATTAGCCGACTGGGTCTGTGATGGTTTAAACGACTGCGGTTTTGTTTTTTGTCCCGGTGATATTATGGCGAGCAATGCAAAGTGGTGTCAGAGCGAATCAAAGTGGCAGGGTTATTTTAATCAATGGGTTTCTACACCTAGCCCACAAGCCTTATTAAACAGTAGTGTATTTTTTGATTTGGAAGCGATTTATGGCGAAAAACAATTACTGAAAAATATCAAAAATAAAGTTTTATCAGCAACTAAAAAAAACACGTTATTTATTGCGCACTTAAGTCGCAACGCCATCGCAAATAAACCACCGCTGGGTTTTTTTAGAGATTTTGTTTTGATCCCATCAGGCGAAAACAAATCAACCATGGACTTAAAACACAACGCGATTGCACCCATTGTCGACTTAGCAAGAATTTACGCGTTAGCGCTAGGCTTACCGAATAATTCTACGTTAGAACGATTAAAGCTAGCATCCGGAACGAGCATACTGTCAAAACCTGCGGGTCGAAGCTTAATTGCCGCGTATGAGTTTTTAATTCAATTGCGCATCGAGTTGAATGCTCAACAAATACAAGACAATAAAAAACCAAGTAACTTTTTATCACCCAAAGATATTTCTAGACTTCAGCGCAGTTATTTAAAAGACGCGTTTAAAGTCATAAAAGATCTGCAAGATGCAAGACAGGTTGTCTATTAATGCGTTTATTATCCAAGTGGTTTTCACCCAAAAAGTATCAGTACGAAAGCCAACGAATAGCCACAAAGAATCAGTTTCAAATGGTTTTGGAGGACTCTAAGCCACACCATGAC
The DNA here is from genome assembly GCF_017948405.1 of Psychrosphaera aestuarii. Lineage (NCBI taxonomy): Bacteria > Pseudomonadati > Pseudomonadota > Gammaproteobacteria > Alteromonadales > Pseudoalteromonadaceae > Psychrosphaera > Psychrosphaera aestuarii. Next base: position 680,021 of record NZ_CP072844.1, read on the forward strand.
ATAATTGATTTTGAGCCTGACTTATATGCCGGAATTCGTGCCTTTTTATCAACACCCTTGCCCGACTTATCAACATCACTTGGTACAGTACCGATCGTGTCAGTGGACTTTGAGACGACAGGTCTGCATCCTCAAAGGGACAAACTACTTAGCGTCGGCTGTGTTGATGTTATGCGAAAACAAATATTTTTAGCCAAGCACTATCATCAAATCATTGATGTTGAACAACAATTAGACAATGATAATGTTTGTGTACATCAAATTACCGAACAAGAAAGTCAAGCTGGTAAGTCGCTAGATGTCGTGGTTAATGAATTACTCTTAGCGATTGCAGGAAAAGTAATGTTGGTGCATTTTAACAAAATTGAACGAGCTTTTTTAACTCAAGCCTGTTGGGAACTCTATGGCATAAAGCCGCAGTTTCCAATGATAGATACGTTGTTATTGGCCAACGAGTCGTTGCGTAAAAAAGGCTTTATTATTGAACCTCGTGATCTTACGCTGAGCAACTTGCGGCAGCGTTATTATTTGCCAAATCACAATGCGCACAATGCGTTAGGTGATGCGGTGGCAACAGCCGAGCTTTATTTAGCCATGATGTCAGAGCGAGATTTAGCGTCACTTACCCTCAAAGATGTGGTGGTATAAACGTGAGTAGGGCAATAACAACCATCAAGGAAACCGTATGACTTTTGCTATTTTTGCCGTTTCAATTGTTTATGTCGGCATTATGTTCATGCTTGCGCGTTGGGGCGATAAAGGTGGCACATTATCTCAAAAAGTAACGCATCATCCGATTATCTACAGTTTAGCGTTAGGTATTTATTGTACCAGTTGGACGTATTTTGGCGCCGTAGGGACCGCGTCCACAGAGGGTTGGCAATTCCTGCCCATTTTACTTGGCCCCATTCTGTTATTTACCTTTGGTTATCCAATACTCGCTAAGCTGGTCACAGTAAGTAAAAAGCAAAATGTAACCTCAGTTGCCGACTTCATTTCATCGCGTTACGGTAAACGTCAGCAAACGGCGCTTATTGTCACTATCATTGCCACATTGGCGATTATTCCCTACATAGCACTGCAGCTTAAAGCCATTAACGCCAGCTTTAGTGCATTTTCGGTGATATCCAATATTGAATCAGAACAAGCCACTTCTGCATTAGTCGCGACCTTTGTTATTGCATTGTTTGCCATTTTATATGGTGCGCGAAAAGCCGATGTGACCGAGTATCGCTCGGGACTTATTTTTGCGATTGCCTTTGAGTCTATGTTTAAACTACTAGGCTTAATTATTTCTGCTTCAATCGCGGTAACCTTACTTAGTGATTCTGCTGCAGAGGGCGTATCCGTTTCCACAAGTCAGTGGCAATGGTCAACCATGACGTCAACGGATTTTATTGTCCAAACCTTTATGGCCGCAGCAGCAATACTTTGTTTACCAAGACAATTCCATGTCATGGTGGTGGATAACTCAGACAAAAGAAACTTAAATACGGCACGTTGGCTATTTCCGTTATATTTATTGTTAACCATTGCTGCGATAGTGCCTATTGCAACCGCAGGGCATCATTTTTTGGCAGATAGCGGCGTTAGCAAAGACATATTTACCATGCAGATGCCAATGTTTGTAAACAACCAGTGGGCAACGTTGTTGGTATTTATTGGCGGCATATCTGCAGCAAGCGCAATGATCATCGTTGCTACGCTAACTCTGAGTACCATGATCACCAACGATGTATTTATGCCTTTGGTATTAAAGCGTGAACAGCAAAAAATACTAGCTGAAGGAAAATATCAGCATCGTATCGTCCAACTTCGTCAGGTGACCATTGGCGCAATTTTGTTTTTATCATTTGCTTATTACTTTGTTTGGGCAAAACAAACGTCATTGCATAGCATTGGACTGATTGCTTTTTCATTAGTCATTCAGTTGCTTCCACCAATTATAGGTGGTTTATATTGGCGAAAAGGCCATGCCAATGGTGTATATGCAGGTTTGCTTATGGGATTTTTAACTTGGCTTATGTTCTTGTTAATGCCACTTGCATCGTCAACAGACCCAGGCAGTCAAAGCTCGGTGATTAGCCAAGGTGTCATCATCTCACTTATTGCAAATAGCGTAGGTTATTACATCTTTTCTTTGCTCGCGAACGACTCATTGACAAAATTCAAGCGACTGCATTTGTTTATCCTAATACCCGTGCTGATTTGTCCGGCCAAAAATTACGTCATACTCAAGCCAGAGTAAAAGACTTACAAGATTTACTTATGACGTTTTTAGGCAGCGAACGCAGTGCCCAACTTTTTGTTGAGTACCAACAAGAGCATCGGCTTAACTTAAACGAAGATGACGACTTAACCCATCAATTTGTGAATTACTGTGAACGAATGCTCGGCGGTGTTTTAGGTGCGTCATCGGCCCAGTCATTGGTAAATATTGTACTGTCCGGCAAGCAACTTGATGTGGAAGATGTGGTTAACTTCTTTGATGACACCACACAAGCATTAAAAAACAATCAGGCAATCTTATTTAGCTCTCTTGAGAACCTTAGCCAAGGCGTCAGTGTGGTAGACGCTAATTTGAATTTGGTCGCATGGAATAAAAGATATTTAGAGCTGTTTGAGTATCCTGATCATATGGTGCAAGTTGGCTTACCAATTAAAGAGTTGATTCGTTTTAATGCCGAGCGAGGCGAATGCGGACATGGCGAACTAGAAGACTTAGTCAATAAACGTCTATCGCACCTTAAAAGCGGCAAGAGTCACACCTTTATTCGCAGAAGAACCGACGGTAAAGTGATTGAGATGGTGGGTAACCCTTTACCAACGGGCGGATTTGTTACGAGTTTTAACGACATTACCAGTTTTGTTGAAACCGAAAAGGCCCTAAAGGATGCCAACATCAATTTAACAGATACCGTACAACGACGCGTTAATGAAATTAGTGAAATTGCCGAAGAGTTAAAAAAAGCCAAACAAGAAGCGGACGATGCTAACGCTTCTAAATCGAGATTTTTAGCACTGGCGAACCACGATGTTTTGCAACCTCTAAATGCAGCTCGTTTGTACTTGTCGTCATTAAGTGAAGATGCGCTAAACGCAGAACAGCAGGGCACATTAAATAAAGTCGATCAGTCACTATCGGCAATGGAAGACTTGTTATCCACTTTGTTGGAGATTTCAAAATTAGAACAAGGTGCGCTTAAACCAAGCCTGAGCCACTTTAAGCTAAGTACTATATTGGCACAGTTGTGTGATGAAATTTCCGCCCAATGTAAAGCAAAAAACCTAGAGTTTGTTCAGCATTGGCAAGATGTTACCGTGCATTGCGATGCAACCTACTTGCGTCGTATTTTACAAAACTTCTTATCAAATGCGGTTAAGTACACAGAAACAGGTAAGGTATTAGTTGGGCTACGTAAGGGTGGACAAGGTGTACGAATTGAGGTATGGGATACGGGAGAGGGCATTTCAAAAGCCGAGCACGATCGCGTGTTTGACGCCTTTTATCGAACCCATAGCGGCAGTGCCAAAGGTTTAGGGCTGGGGCTCAGTGTTGTTGAACGTATGAGTTCGCAATTAAAATGCCCAATAAAAATGACTTCAAAGTTAGGTAAAGGTTCGTGTTTTGGTGTGACCGTACCGTTAGGATCAGAAAGTCTAACGATACAAAATAATCAGTTTGAACAATTTGAATCGAGCCAGTTTAATCAACTTAACGTTATTTGCATTGACGATGAAATTCAAAACTTAGACGCCACTAAAACCTTGCTCGAAAAATGGCAATGCCAATGTTTATGTTTTTCGAGCGTTGAACAAGTCAGTGATTTTTTAGCCAGTTGTGCGCCTGATAGCTCAAACCCAAGCTTCACCAAACCCGATGTATTGCTGGTGGACTATCAGCTAGTGCCATCTAATATAACCGGCTTAGAGCTTATTCAGTCTATCCGTTCACATTTTCAAGAAGCGATACCGGCCGCATTGGTCACCGCAATGAAAGATGAGGAGCTCAAAGCGCAATGCGATGCGTTAGGGGTAAGGTACATGTTAAAACCGTTAAAACCAGCACCGTTAAAATCGTGGTTAAAGAGCCTTATTCAAAAAGCACAACGTGATGCAGACTAATTTGGTTGGCCTCTTTGGCTAGGAGCTTATCTTAGATAAGTGGGTAAGATGTTTGTTAAAATACTTTGTTAAAAGCTAGGCTGGCTCAACGGGAGTTAGTTGGAGTTTCTCAGCGAGCAATACCGCCTGAGTGCGGCTGTTAATCCCAAGTTTGCGGAAAATAGCGGTGATATGTGCTTTTATCGTTGCTTCCGTTACCTGCAACTCATAGGCAATTTGTTTGTTAAGCAAACCTTCGTGCAATAAGTAGAGCACTTTGTATTGTTGTGGTGTGAGTTCAGCAACCCGATTGGCTAAATCAAGATCGTCCTTGCTCAATGCTTTAATTTTCCCAGCCATGCCTTCAGGTAACCAGCTATCGCCGTCTAAAATGCAGTTAATAGCACTAGCAATTTGCGCCGACGGTGACGACTTAGGAATAAATCCCATAGCACCAAAGCCCATAACTTTTGAAATAACATCAAGCTGTTCAGAGCCAGAAATAACGGCTACAGGAATGTCAGGGAAGTCTTCGCGGATACGAATAATGCCGTACAGATCACCACTGCCCGGCATGTGTAAGTCTAATAACACCAAATCAAGATCTGGGTTTTGATCAATTTGTTGAATGGTGGATTCTAACGAATCCGATTCGGCCACTTCCAAGTCTGCAAATTGCAAACGTAAGGCACCAATAAGTGCCTCACGAAATAAAGGGTGATCATCTGCAATTAAAAAGTGAGCCATAAATGATCCATTTGAGCAAAACTGCTATTTATTTAGTCTGTTCTCAATGATGTTATCAACAACACTCGGATCTGCCAAGGTGGAAATATCACCTAATTGATCATGCTCATTGGCAGCCACCTTGCGTAAAATACGACGCATAATTTTTCCTGAGCGTGTTTTAGGCAAACCAGGCGACCATTGAATCATATCTGGCGTAGCAATAGGGCTTAAGTCATGACGAACCCAATCACGCACCGACTTAGTCAGCTCAGGCGTTATTTCCGTGCCCGATATTGGCGTTAAATAAACATAAATGCCTTGGCCTTTAATATCGTGCGGGTAACCCACAACGGCAGCCTCAGCTACTTTTTCATGCGCCACTAAAGAGCTTTCAATTTCTGCCGTACCTAAGCGGTGACCAGACACATTTAGCACGTCATCAACGCGGCCAGTAATCCAGTAATAACCATCGGCATCGCGCTTACATCCATCGCCAGTAAAGTAAACATTGTCGTAGGCCGAAAAGTAAGTTTGACCAAAACGTTCGTGATCGCCATGAATAGAACGAGCTTGTCCAGGCCACGAATCTTTAATGATGAGGTTACCTTCAGCTTCGCCTTCTAATTCATTACCATCACTATCTACGAGTGCCGGTTGTACACCAAAAAATGGTAACGTTGCTGAGCCAGGTTTTAAATCTGTCGTACCCGCAAGTGGCGTGATCATCGCGCCGCCCGTTTCAGTTTGCCACCAGGTATCTACAATCTGACACTTCTTCTCGCCCACTTTTTCGTAATACCATTGCCATGCTTCAGGGTTTATTGGCTCGCCAACGGTACCAAGTAATCTTAGTGAGTCGCGTGTTGAATCTTGTGCGGCTAAATCACCTTTACACATCAAGGCTCTAATCGCGGTGGGCGCGGTATATAAAATACTAATTTGATGCTTATCAATAATTTGACCAATTCTACGCTCGTCTGGATAGGTAGGCACGCCTTCAAACATTACCGTCGTTGCGCCATTAGCCAGTGGCCCGTATACAATGTATGTGTGGCCGGTAATCCAGCCTACATCAGCGGCACACCAATACACTTCGCCAGGTTTGTAGTTAAATATCTTTTCATGGGTCATCGACGCCCACACTAAATAACCGCCAGAAGTGTGAACTAAGCCTTTCGGTTTACCAGTAGAGCCAGAGGTATAAAGTACAAACAAAGGATCTTCCGCGTTCATTTCTTCTGGTTCACAGGTCATGGCGCAGTTTGATACTAAGTCATGCCACCACACTTGTGTGGTTGCGAGCGGATTGATTGGCGCACCGTTATTAAATACAACAGTGTGTTTAATACAATTAACGTCATCACGCTCTAGCGCTTCTTCAACGTTTTCCTTAAGTGGTAATGGCTTGCCACCACGTTTGTTTACATCGGCAGTGATAACAACGCTAGCACCACAATCTATAATTCGGTCGGCAATCGCGTTAGGAGAAAAACCAGCAAAAACAACAGAGTGAATAGCGCCAATCCGAGCACACGCTAACATGGCATAAGCAGCTTGAGGCACCATTGGCATGTAAATAATGACACGGTCGCCTTTTTTAACGCCAAGTTTTTTCAGGCCATTAGCTAGTTTACAAACCTCGTCATGCAGTTCTTGGTAGCTTACGCGTTTATCAACGCCTGGAGAGTCGCCTTCCCAAATAATAGCCGTGTCTTTTGCGCGTGTTGGCAGGTGACGGTCAATACAGTTGGCACTAACATTTAACGTGCCATCTTCAAACCATTTAACTGATACGTTGTCTTTTTTAAATGAGGTGTTTTTTACTTTGGTATAGGGTTTCATCCAATCAAGACGCAAACCTTGTTCGCCCCAAAACTCATTTGGGTGATTGATAGAAGATTGATAAAGCACTTTGTACTCTTCCATTGAAAGTGCGTTGTCGTGTTTATATTCAAAATCCGCAACGGGATACAAGCTAGCAGTCATGTCAATTACCTTTGTTTAAACTATCACCTAAATTCATCGTAACTGTTTTAAAGCTTTAGGTCTAAAAAAGGTATTAGACCATAGTCGAATAGACTAAAGACTAATTGTGCATTTATATAGCCAATAGATACTGTGATGCAGTGTTGAGGAGGCAAGTGAGAGTTGGGTCTTGCTCCTCATATAATAAATAAACTTGGGGAAGCAGGATGAAAAACGCGAACAAACTACTTTTGGTGTCGATGTTAGGCTTAGGAATGGGCTTTAGCACGATAGCCAATGCCGCCTACGAAATTCAAATTAGTGACGATCAAAAAATTAAATTTGGTGGTTATATAAAAATTGATGGCCGTTATGTTGATGGTGATATCGCTTATCGAGACTTTTGGATTGGTTCCGGTACGGTTTTGGCTGAAGATGTATCGCAATTTAAAATGTTTGCCAATGAGTCACGTATTAATACGACATATAGCAATGGCGACGTAACGGCATTTGTCGAGATGGACTTTTTTGGTGGCGGCGGGAACGAAATTATTTCAAATTCATCGCATCCGCGTTTACGTCATGCCTTTATTAAATACAAAGACGTATTAATTGGTCAAACGTGGACCACCTTTATGAATACCTCAGCACTTGCTGAAACTGCAGACTTTGCAGGCCCAATGGTAGGCGAGGCTTTTGTTCGTAATAACCAAGTGAGATACACCAATGGTAATTGGCAGTTTGCGATTGAAAACCCAGAGTCATACGGTGGTGATCCAACGCAAGATGTTATGCCAGATGTGGTAGCAAAATATAACTTCAAAGGCGACTGGGGTAATGTTTCAGTGGCTGGATTATTTAGACAGCTGCATACACCAATGGATAACAGCGAAACAGCATTTGGTATATCGGTAGCCGGTAAGATTGTAACAACTGGCAAAGACGATTTTCGTTTCCAAATTCACACAGGCAATGTAGGCCGTTATGTTGGTGTAACGGCAGCGCAAGACATAGTTGGCGAAGAAGCTGAGGAGTCGACTAGCTACATGGTTGCTTATCGCCATTTTTGGAACGAGGATACTCGAAGCTCAGTCTTTTATGGCAATATCACCACAGATAAAACCGACGTAGACAGAACCCATTGGGGAGTAAATGTATTTAAAAACTATACATCGAACCTCGCTATTGGCGTAGAAGTGGGTAGCTTTGAAATGGCCGAACAAAACGCCGAATCAACTTACGTTCAATTTAGTGCTAAATACAATTTGTAATTACGCAGATCATGAAATAAAAAAAGAGAAGCAAAGGCTTCTCTTTTTTATTGCCGAGTGATTACATTAAATTAAATAAGGGCATATCAAAGGCAACAAACAATAACATTCTGCTTTCACTGCTTGCTTGCTCGTCAAATTTAGCGCCTTTTTGATAAGCAACACCAACCACTAACGGCCACTTCTGTAGTCCATAACTAACGGCCAAAGAAGGCGCAAATATTTCATCCACCTCAAAGTCTTGCTCAATACCATTTAGCTTTAAGTTGATGGGATAACCAAAATCAAAAGGCGCAACCATAATACTCAGTGCCCCTTCGTTTAAGCCTAGCCAGTCGCGATCAACGGTGTATTCCAAACCAATAGGCACATAAAAGCCATTGTTATGACTTTCACTATTCGAACTTGCTAAATCATTAGACTTCATATTGTACGCGGCACCAAAATATGAGGTGACCATCAAGTGCGGCTCCGGTGTTCGCTTTTGCCAAAAACCCGTGGCTGGCAGAGCAAAGGTCGATAAAATCCCTTTAACTTCATCAGCCGTGTTCGCATCACTTAACAAAGCAAAAAATTGAATATGTTTGGATAGTTTCCACAATTCTTGGTTTTCAGTGTCATTAGGATGTTGCACCTTCCACCATTTTTTTATCAAAGCTAGGGCTTGTTGTGCTAACTCAGACGTAGACTGTTGATTATTTTGAGTATTTGATTGCACAGCCTTTACACTGTCATAAAGTTTTTTAATTGGGCTGATTAAGGCTTTGTAATCAGCCAACAAGGTTTCAATATCACCAGAATCTGGCAGTACCGCCATGTCATTTATCAAATAAGCCTGCGCATCAAAGCCGGGTTGCAAACTAAACGTTGTGATCAGTTGCTGAACAAAATGTTCACGGCTGGTACAAGCTTGAGGACTTTGAGTATTGGCTTTTTCACAAACGGCTTGCCAAGCTTCAGACTCAGTTGGAAACTTAGTTAACAATTGGGCAGAAGGGCGTAAATCCGCTTGGTGCTTTTTAACGTGCTCAAGCCAGGTTTTTAAGGTGTCAGGTAAGGCGGTTAAGCCATTAATTTGTTGGGTAAATTGAAGATAGTTAAAGCGAGGTAAGTTACAAATACTGCCAGTCTCGCTAGGCGTGTAGGCTTTAAATACGGCTAAACTGGCCAGCAATTCCTCAAAAGGTTGATAAAAGGCCTGCATTTTTTTGCGTGACTCAGAATCAGCGTCAAACATAGTCACTGTTAATGGCGAATAAGCTGTTGCGCCTGTCGTTGTCGTGTACCGAATATCTAGTTGCTGCATAATACCGATGACGGTATTGGCAATAGGCACTTGTTTGTTGCCGAAGTTAACATTAGCTTCGATTTCTTTTGCGAAACTACGAACCAGCAGGGTTTCCATGTCATTTCGAATCGCATTTTGCCACTGCGCTTTAGAACTGATAAAAATCTTTAAAGTCCCTTGTTGATAGCTGTTTAGCGTGTCGTAAGTGGTTGGAAAGTAACACTGTAAATTTTTGTTATCACGGATACTTTGCTCGTATAAATACAAAGCAGTGTCTTGTGCTCGTTCTAATAAAAAGTCGGCTACGCCATTAATGCGCGCACTATGATTTTGGTTTTGTTGAGTAGTAGAAGTATTAGCGTGAATTGAGTTTGAAAAGAGTGATAAAAGCAGTACGACAGTATAAAGCTGTATCAACCCTGATTTAAGCTTAAATAGGCGCATAATATTTTCCTTAATGGCCAGATAGAATTATTAGCATACTCTTCTGGTTAAATAATGCACGATTTGATTTTTGCTTGCTGTTCAACGGCTACACGTTTGATCTTTTGTCGCTAAAGTTTAGTATTCCTATTAAAATTATTTTAGTGCCTGCTCAGGTATTCAATTATTTAAAGGATCCATAATGAAACTCGAAAACCTATTATCAATCAAACCGCTACTACTTACATCTGTATTGGCTATGTCAGTATTTGGATCATCCTTTCAAGCATTAGCCGGCCATCATAAAAATAGTGTCTACGAATTGAAAAGCAAACAATCTTTACTTACGTTTTTCTCAATAAAAAGCGGCAGTATTGGTGAAGTTCATGAATTTAAGTCGTTAAATGGCCACATCGATAAAGAAGGGTTAGCGACAATAACAATAGACTTAACGAGCGTTGAAACCGGCATCGAAATTCGAAACGAACGCATGAAGTCTATGCTTTTTAACACAAACGAATTTACCACGGCCCAAGTGCAAACCGAGGTTTCTCTAGATGCACTTAAAGCGCTAAAAGTTGGTGAATCATTTCATCGTCACGTACCGGTTACCCTAAACTTGCACGGCCAAAGCCAAAAGTTGATCGCTCATTCAGACGTGGTAAAGATAGCCGACAATAAAATTGTGATTTACAGCACCAAACCAGCGGTAGTGGATGCGTCACAGTTTGGACTGGTTGATGGCATTGCCGCCTTGCAAAAAATTGCGGGCTTACCGTCAATTGCTACATCGGTTCCGGTCACCTTTAAGTTAACTTTTGAACTACCTAGCAAGTAATACAACTAGTTACCAAGTAAATACCAGCTAACAGGTAAATACCAAGCACTAGGTATTTAAGCACCAAATCAAATTAGCTAAAGCAGTAAGGTTAGCGCCAGTGGTAAAATTAAAATACTGGCGCAAACATATCCAAGCCGCTGGGCTTGATTAGAATAAGCCACCGCTTGTTTCATGCCAAATAAAGGCCGTAAAAGCGAGCTTCGTCTAATCACCTCATAACAACCTAAACATCCGGCTATCGTGATAACGACTACAGCAATAGGCTCTAATACCGCGCCAAAACCACCAAAATCGACGCGTGATAGCCAGTAAGCCGCCACAATAAGAATGCTTTGATGCAAGATATAAAAAGGGTATACGCCTTCAGACCAATAGTTGAGTTTGTCTGATTTTACATTTAGGTAGGTATAGGCCAGCGACAATAACGTTAATACCCCTAGCGTTCGAGAAAGACTGTAACTAATTAGGCCCAAAATCTGTAAAGCTGGGTGCGAATCGTCGCCAAACGGTAGCCACATAAATTGGTAAAAACAAACAAAACTAATTAGAACAATCGGCGTGACTTTGAGCAACAAAGGCAACCCTGCTTTTAAGCGTTGCCAAAATAACGGTGACCAGCCAATAACATACCCGTAAAGCATAAAGGTGAATCCCAGTGGATAACGAACCGTGTCGGGATCCCAAAATGTTTGCAACAAAAAAATAGGCAGTGTCATTATTGCAGTGGCCACCGCAGAGTGTTGACGCAATATCCAATGAAAAAGTTGCTCAACCCAGTGTGCGTTTAGTAACGGCAATAAACAAACTAACGCCAAAGAGTATTGCCATAACGATCGTAAATACCACAGATGATTAACATCGACATGGGGCCATATCCCGGCCTGAAAGTCGTCAAATAGTGTGGTGTCAGCAGAGAAAAACTCCAGCATGAATTGCCAGTAGGACATATCGAGTGCGGCTTTTTGAGTCATTTCAACATACAGCTGTGGCGGCACAATCACCAAAATTCCAAACAACAAAGGGAGCAACAAGCGAATTGAGCGCAGAAAAATAAAACGCTCAATAGACACTTTCACCAATAAAAAACGAATAGCGACGCCCGATATCAACCATAAAATTGCCATACGCCATGGTGAAATCATCAACATCGCTAATTCCAAACCTTGCCACTGATATTGGCTTTTGTAGTGATAGCCCCAATTTTCAACATAAAGCATACCAATATGAAAAAATATCAGTAATCCAAATACACCAACTCGTAACCAATCTAAATCAAAGCGGCGACCAGGCAAATCAATGCGACTCGGTACAAAGTAATGGTTGAACAACTGGTATAAATTGTTAATGCTAAATTTCATCACGGGCTTGCTCCATATGCTCTTTTACAACATCAATTTCTATAACGACAGTTTGTCATAGCGTTGTCGGAATAAAGTGGGAAAAGTGTTTGGTGACGGGCTATAGGGACAAGCGGTGGCTGAGTGTGATGAATTACTTTCAGAATATAGGGAATAATGCGACCGAATAATATATCGTAATAAGGTCAATCACTTGTGAACAAAATAAATGAACTACTTATCTCACTTTCAGCGTTATAAATTCAGGTATGAAGTTAGCGCATTAATTGCGTACTTTTTAATTAATGCCACGGTGTTGGCGACCTCCGTCATCATGGAAAAAAGTCGAGTGACGGATGCATTACCCTTTAGTCTGTGGGAGCCCTTTGTTTGGGAATATTCTAGCGGATTAAGCTCGTTACTATTGTTTCCCGCCATAGTCTACTTACTAAAAAAATACCCATTTCAATGGCAGAGCATAAAACGTTCACTGGCATTTTATTTTTTAATTTCGATACTGTTCTCGTTAAGTCATGTTGGCCTAATGGTAGGCATGCGCGAGATTGCTTATGCGCTGGTAAGTCGTGATTATGATTTTGGCCAAGTGGGTTTCGAACTACTATACGAATATCGAAAAGATCTGTGGAGCTTCATCTTTTTTGTGATTGTTATTAAAGGGTATCAATTTATTGTTGGTCAGCTGCAAGGTGAGGCTAATCCTATTGCTCAAGGCGAAGACAACAGCGACAAACCGGCCATGAACCTAGACCGACTGCTCGTTAAAAAGCTAGGCAAAGAATTTATAATAAAAATTGACGACGTAGAGTGGCTAGAGTCATCGGGCAATTACGTTAATTTACACATTAACCAACGCATATATCCAATTAGAACAACGCTTACGGCTTTAACTAAACAGCTGAGTGAACGCGGTTTTTGTCGTATCCATCGCTCTCACGCTATTCGGCTCGATATGGTTGAATCTATTACGCCATTAGCGAGTGGCGATAGTGAAGTGAAACTTAAAAACGGCAAAACACTCATGTTGTCTCGCCGTTATAAAGACGCTTTTAAGCAAACGTTTACTTAACCCACTTATTTGCTTGTTTCACAAACTCCAGCAGCACCTTCACATTTTGTTGTTGCTGGTTTTTTAAGTGCTCTTTCATCACTGGAAATAGCGCCGTCTTTTTATCAAATTTAGTGTGCCAAATTTCGCCCCAGGCTTTTTCATCATCACGGTTACAGCTGGTTAAGTTTTTCTCGTCAAAACAATCCCAGTAAGCCTTATCAGCCACTTGAGAATAACCGTCGTTGCCTCGTTTACCGTTTAATGCAAAGTTAGTGGCTTCAATATAGGCTGTGGTTACGCCGCTGCAGGCAAACGGAGAATGATCCGACCAAGATCCAGTTTCGCCCTCAGGGTAACCTTTGTATTCTTGGTGTAATAAGTGAGGTGTGTCTGGGTAAAGTTGTGTTGAAACCGCTCGAATACCTTCACGCAGCTCAGTGCCGCTTACGTAGTTGATTTCTTTTATGTAGTCACAGCGATAAGGTTTTGAGTGTGCGCTGTGTACGTACAACTTGTCGCCGCCAATAATCGTATCTAAGTTAATCATACCTATCATGTTGCTGGTGTCATTGTTATTTACATAGGCGACAGAGCCTTGCAAACCGCGTTCTTCTGCACCAAAAGCAATGAGTCGAACGGTATAAGGTAAAGTTGTGTTTTCCTTTGAAGACGCAGCGTTAGCACTTAATAAGTCAGCGAGAGACAACAACGCCGCCACACCTGAACCATTATCAATTAAACCTTGTGAGCCTGATTTTACACCTACCGAGTCATAATGCGCGCCGACCACTAATAACTTGTCCGATTGACCTTTTATATCAATAAACAGGTTTTGAGAATTATAGTTTTTAGTACGCAGAGTGTAACTAAAGGCTTGCATTGTGACTTCGTAACCCGCTTTTTTCCATTCCGACGCTATCCACTCAGCAGTTTGTTTTTCTTGCTCTGAGCCACCAACACGGTCGGCTTTAATTTCAATATAATCGGCTACTTTTACAAACTCAGACCAAGCCGAGCTCTCTGCTGAATTCTCCGCTGAATTTACGGCAGTACCGACGGCTGTGGCACTCATTGCTGTAGTAATTAAAATAAGTGAAATGGATAACATGACCGAACGTTTAATAAAATTCACACCGACTCCAAAGTTAGTATCTAGCTTTTTGAAAAAGCTGGTAAAAAGGTTTGTTAAATAAAACTCAATAAATTGTAACCTTTATTTTATGTATAGGAAGTGAAAACACTTAGTTTTAAACTTGTGTAGCCTTAAGTTCAACACAGCGAGTAACGCGCTACCATTAACTAAGGAAGGTTATTTTTAAAAACAATAGTTATATAAAGGGTGTTTGTCATCTATTGCCTTAACCTTCTGCAACCTCGCTAGTATTAAGTTTGATTAAAAATAGCCGAGAAAACCCGCGAACACGTTTAATCTAGAGGTGATGGGTAAACTTTCACTTCACTCTCTAGGCATTTTTATTTATAGTACTGTGCCTTAAGCAACGTCATTTTATGTATGAATCATTGCAACGCAACAGACCCAAAAAGCTCGCTAAGCCAATGTGAGTTACAAGACCTTTTCGAACTTATCGCCATGCAAGGCGGTGTATTAAAATCTCATCAAGTTTTGTCGTTAATGACACAGCACGCCGTTTCTTTTGACACAATAAAAGAAATGCTGTTACCGGTTTGTGAATTGTTCGCTATCGCGCCTATTTCTAAGTTTCACGCTGGGGCTATAGCGCAAGGGCAGTTAACCGATGTTGTGGAAAACACCAACACCAAGCAGCAAGTGGCGAATTTGTATTTTGGCGCCAATTTAGAATTTGCTGGTGAGGCACTTAACTTAACGGTTCATGCAGAACAAGCCGCCATTAATAATGCATGGCATCATGGCGAATCAAAAATTACTGCTATGGTTATCAACGCTGCACCTTGTGGATTTTGCCGACAGTTTATTAATGAAGTAAGAGACGCGCGTTTAATGCCAATGAATATTGCAGGTAAAAGCGTGAGCTTAGACGACTTACTGCCTGATCCCTTTTCGCCAGAAGTATTAGGCAGCGATGTGATGTTGTTTGATACCATTAATAACGGCATTGCTTTTACTGACATTGATAAAGACCTGTTGCACGCGGTGAACTCGTCGTATGCGCCTTACACTAAAAACCCAAGTGCAGTAATGATTGAATGCCATGGCGACACAAAATTTATTGGTCGATATGCCGAGAATTGTGCCTACAATCCGAGTTTGTCACCATTGCAAAGTGCACTAAGCATAATGGCGCTGCATGGGCTTAACCCAAACAAACACCCAATTAAACGAATTACCTTAGCAGAAGTGAAAGGCCAAGCTAATCAACTGGGCGCAACCAAAAACGTATTAACCAGCTTGCCGCAAGGTATTGAATTTGTTCATTTGTTAGGTGAAAAAGTATAGGTAGTTGTATATAGTCCAGTGAGTACATTTAAACGCTATATTTAATTAATAGCTAGGTTGATAAAAACAAGGACGTTATGAATACTCACAATGACAACGCATTAAAACCACTGCCAGTTATACAAATACTAACCGTTAGCTTGCGCTTACCTTTTGAAAATGCCGCTACAATTTTTCGTTTGGGCTGGCCGTATCTAATCGTTGCATTATTGCTTCCTGTATTGGCTACTCAAATGGGTAACAGTGCCTTCAACATAGTTTTACTTCCATTTGTAATTGCCACCAGTGTACTTGCAGGCGTTGCTTGCCATCGAATATTTTTGTGCCCTCAAGAAGAAGTAAAGCAGTTATCAACATTCCGTTGGGCGAGCTCTGAAGCTGACTTCTTTGTTGCTGGTTTAAAGTTAATATTTGCATTAATTGTAGGGCTATTATTAACGGTTGGTCTTGGCTCAATGATTGTTAATATCTTCGACACACAGTTAGTGCCAACCGAGGTCTATTTCGGATACAACCTAGCCGAATGGGCTGGTATGCTTGTATTTGGTTACGTGTTTTCAAGAATTAGCTTTATTTTACCTGGCGCTGCGGTTGGCCGTTACTTCAATTTTAATACTTCATGGGCGGCAACAAAGCCTTATGCTTTGCGTCTATTTTTTGTCATTTCTTTTTTGCCAATACTATTGGCAACGATAGTAAATAGATTTACTACTACCATGATGAGTGACGTTTCAGGTAACCCTCTTGGTTTGCAATTAGCAATATCAGTGTTGTCCATCGTCGGCGCTGTTATTGAACTATGTATATTGTCGAAGTCTTTTGAGTGGGTAACTAGCCAAATGCCAGAAGAGCACCAAGAACCCACCACTGAATAAGGAACTTTTTTAGGGCTCGAATCGTTGGCTCGGGCTCCAACTAACTAGCAGAAGCCCATAGTTTTAATGTTCACAGTAATAAACAAGGAACGCGAGTGAGTAACGAGTTTTATAATTTGAATGCACAGGAAGTGTCAGCGCAGTATCTAAGTAAAAGCTTTGAGCAAGTGCATCAAAGTTGGATTCACTTATTACCAGCCACTCTTAATAAAACAAGTGTACGAATTTTAGATGTGGGTGGTGGCTCTGGTCGTGACGCCAAATATTTTGCTGAGCAATTGCAAAACATTAACAGCAGTCAAAGCTCAGGCCAGTCTACTGAAAGCACAGGTCAGGTGTTTGCCATTGAGCCCGCCGCCGAACTAGCTAAATGGGGAGAGCAAACTACCAAAGGCTTAGGTGTAACTTGGTTGCAAGATACCTTGCCAGCGTTGGAAAATACCACCAAACTCGAAATCAGCTTTGATCTTATTTTACTCAGTGCGGTGTGGATGCACATACCACCAACTGACCGCGCTCGCGCCTTTCGAAAACTCACTAATATATTGAAGCCGGGTGGCCAGTTAGTTATTTCACTGCGCCACGGTCATACCGACGATGAACGAAAAAATCGTAATATGTATGATGTCAGCGCCGACGAACTAAAAAAGCTCGCCAGTGAACATGGCTTGTTTGTAAAACTTGAAACCGAACTAGACAAAGATCAATTAGGCCGTGGCCATGTAAGTTGGCAAACTGTTGTTTTGGCAATGCCTGACGACGGTACAGGTGCTTTTCCATTTATTCGGCATGTCGCGATTAATGACGGAAAGTCAGCGACCCATAAATTGGCACTGATGCGTGTTTTATTGAGAATCGCAGACGGTCATGCTGGAGCTGTTTTAAGAAGAGAGTCCTCGCCTGATGGTGATCGAGTAATATTACCAGCAGGTTTAGTTGCGCTTTATTGGTGTCATCAATATAAAGATTTAATAGATTTACATGGCCTTTTTCAAACGCCAGCTAAAAGCGCTAATATGGGTTTCATGAAGGAAGATGGGTGGCATAAGTTAACTCACCGAGTCGCATCTGACTACCGGATAGGAAATCTATTTAACGGTGATGATGCCAAAGCGCTTCATAAAACACTGTCGGCAGCCTTACGAAATATAAAAAATATGCCTTGTAAGTATATTACGTTCCCCAACAGTTCAACGCCTGTGTTCGAAGTAGAAAGCAAAGTTGTGAAAGCCAAAGATAGCTTGTTTCTTGATCTAACGACTCTTGAGCAGTGGGGTGAATTTTCACTGCCTGAATCAACTTGGTTAGCATTTAATCGTTATGCTTGTTGGATTGAGCCTGTACTTGTGAGTGAGTGGGTAAAAACCATGGCAAGTTACAAAGGTAATGAAAAGTATTCACATCCTGAGGCCCAATATCAACTTTATAAAGCGCTAGACTGGTTAGAACCTAAACGGACAACAACAGAAGTTCGGCAACGTGTCGAAACCTTAAAAGCTTCACAAAAAGTCGAATGTATATGGTCCGCAAAAGCAATTAAGCAAAAATTCGACATAGATCACAGTATGCCGTTTTCAAGATGGCCAAATAATGATTTGTGGAATTTGGTTCCTAGTGACAGCAAAGTTAATAACGAAAAGCGAGATCGTCTACCAACGGAGCATAAGTTAAAGGCTTCGAAGGATAGAATGCAGAGTTGGTGGATTAATGCGTGGCTTAGTGATGAAAAAAAATACGAGCAACGCTTTTTTGCAGAAGCTAATATTGCGCTACCCGGGTTAGACTCAAACAACACATCAATTGATGATTTATTTGAAGCACTAATGATGCAAAGAGGTCGATTGAAAGAAATGCAGCAATTGCGAGAGTGGTAATTTTTAGTGTTTTCAACACCATTAATAACCCTAACGCTCAACCCTATACAACTGAAACGAGGCCGTTTCCAGCGCTTGTCCCTTGTGATATGAATACCAGTGGCCGCTTATCATATTCTTGTTTTGCTGGTGCAGTACAATTTGATTTGCAAAGGTTGGGTGACTGGTTTTAATTGTAATGAACGGGTTATCTTTGTCGCTATTAAGTATGATGTCATCACTGTTAAAGGTCGATTTAATCACGACGTCTGAGCCATTAGCAAAATAAACAAATTCAGATGACTCGCCTGGCTGAACATTTAAAGCGATGAGTTGTTTTTTATTATGATAATCAGCAACGCCAATCCAAAATCCATTGATTCCGTCATAATCAGGTCGCTCGCTTTGCATTAGTTTGAGTGTGTTGCTGTATAGGTTAATAAATTCACGAACGGTAGAAGGACCGTTTTTTTTCTCCAGTTGGTAGCTTTGGCTAAGTACTGGCTTTTCATATGAAAAGGCGGTTTCTAAAACATGCAGTGAGTCCGTATTGCCTAGCGCTGGCACAATAATAAAACGGAGTGCTCTTTTGTTGTTTTTAGGGCTTGTTACAGTCACAGTGCATTCAGATTGCGTACAGACAATGTCATTATTGGTAAAAGGTATGCGCTTACCATCGCGAAATGCGCTGGAGAAATTGGCAGTGAAAAAAGCATGCTCGCCACCTTCATTTATTTGTAACAGGTGATAGTCCAACCCCACAGAGTCGCTAATGCCTTCCCATAAACCAGTTTCAAGCTTTAATGGTTTCTGTTCGGCTAATACCCAAGGCGACAAAAGTGCCATAAACATCAAACTTAAAAAAATATATTTCATCTGGTATTTGCTTTCCGACAAATAAGTAAATTTTTAGTAGTTATTATAAACGTTAATAAATACAATGTTTTGTGCAAATAATAAACTAAAGTGGCGTTTATAAATACAAGCCCAAGAATACTAACGTAAGGATACACCCGAATGAACAATTATCTTAAATTAGCGCAAATACTGACTTTTACTGCTGTGCTTGCAGCCTGTGGCGGTGGAGGAGGTGGCTCTTCGGATGGCGGTTCAAGTTCTGGTGGTGAGTCTGGTGGCAGTTCAGGCGGTTCTAGTAGTGGTTCAAGTTCTCGATTGGTTTGGGATGCTGCCCTGCCAACGACGAGTTTTGCCTATTACTCGTCTCCTGCGTTAAGTGCAGACGAGCAAACGATTTATGTAGGCACTGCAAAGAATGTTAGAAATGCATCAGCGGGCAACGACGTTATGGCAGCATACGACCGAAATGGCAATGTTAAATGGCAGTACACCTTGCCTAATGCTGAAGAGGTTCGCTCGAGCCCAGTGGTGCACAAAGGCAATATTTATTTTACCGTTGATAAGCGTACTGCCGAATTTAATAAAAGCTATCGAGACTTAGTGGCATTAAGCGCCGCAGGTAATGAAATTTGGCGACAACGTGTATCAGAATACGGCAGCCAAACTGGCTCAGGCTTAACAAAAGTGGTGGCAACGGGCGATCAAATTATTTACACCGGCTTAGATGTTTTCGTTTTTAACGCAGATTCGGGTACTAAACTTTTTGAGCGCTTATGTAATTGCAGTGGCCGCCAAGATCGCTTTGTAAATGGTGCGCTAAATAATAACGGCGAGCTGGTTTATTACGATGAAGGTAGGTTACTTAAATTAAACCTAACCACTTATCAAGTGTCTGGTGAGTTTGCTGATATCGAAACTTTTCCACAAGACTTAGTATTGTCTTCGCCAGCGGTTGACTCAAACAACAATGTTTATTTAGGCTCTGAAGCTGGCATTTTATATGCGTTTAATGACAATTTAGAGTTGCTTTGGGACTTTAGATTAACCACACCTAACGTTATTGAAGCGCCGCATATTCGCTCGTCGGTAGCGATTGATGAGTCTAGACAAACGCTATACTTTGGCACAAAGAGTAACGAAAACAGTGAATTTTATGCGCTAGACATGAACGACCAAAGTGTGAAATGGAAAGTGTCTATCCCGGGTGATGTATACGTTTCACCAACTATTGGCGACAACGGCAATATCTACTTTGCATCAGAAACTGACTTGCTTTATGCCTACACTCCAAGCGGTACATTAGCCTGGCAGTATGACCTAAAAGTGAATGTCACTTGGTCATCTCCGGTTATCGACAGCTCAGGCATTTTGTATATTGGTGGCTTATCTGAAGCGGAATTATCGTCGTCGAGCGCAACGGGTAAAGTGTTTGCTATTCAAACTGACAGCACCGGCTTAATGACAAATACGTGGGCTAAAATCCACCGTGATAATCAAAATACCGGTGTATCTAAATAAAGTACAGCAGGTTAATACAATGCCTTTGCTCAGCCTGATAAGCGTTACAAGGTTATTGTTCAGAAGTAAATGAATACACCACCGAGGCTATTTTCCAGCCTTGGTTGGTTTGTATCATTTGCATATTTTCCTGTCCCCAGTGAACCTTTTTGTTGTTTTTATAAAATTCATAATCGAAAAAAACAGAGGCGATATTGCCATCAGTTTGTATTTTTACATTACTGATCCTTTCTTCTACAGGACCTTTGTTATTTGAACTCATTGCTATCAGTTTTTTAGCAGATGTTGTCCAGTAGCGGGTGGCAACAAAATTTTTATTATCGCGTTTGTTAATTTCTGCAACTCCGGCTCGTCGTAACACCATAGTTTTTGGTGAGACAATACCATACATGGGCGCCTCAGGATCTATAAATAAGCTTAAAAACGTGTCTTTATCTTTGTTAATAATCGACTGCTCAAAAGTAGCGATCACCTCTTTAATGTTAGTCAGTTCATTTGAGTTTTGATTTTCATTGGCGTCACAAGTGCCTGAAAAAATAACGAATATCATGATAAATATTAAGTGCTTCATAATTATTCCTTTTTAATTGATTAAGCACTTATGTTGTAGGCTAACCACTAGTAGTAATACCAATAAAAAGTTCTATAATTATCTAAAGTCTTTGTTTTTAATAAATAAAATAGTTACAGCCATTGCGCTTTTGTTTGTTGGTATAACGCTGTTTGCCAGTGCAGTTCGCGACTAGTTGATATCTTGATGGCCTCATCGAGTGCGTGATGAAACTCACTTTTACTGTCATTCATTTTTGCAATTTGTGCGAGCTTAGCCCACGAAGCCGACTCTCCCACGGGACAGCGTAAAACCTTATGGTAGGCTTTTCCTTCGTGAACCAATCGTGCGGCTTCTTGGTAGTCTTTTTGATTAATCGCAATGTTGGCCATTTGATCTTTTAAATAGGCCATATACAGCCAATCATTATTTTTCGTGGCAATACTCAGCGCCTGTTTAGCAATCGCCAAGGATTGTGAGTCATTCATTGTCACGTAATAATACAATGACTTAGAAAATAGCAATTGCGTTAACTCGGTATCGTCATTTAGCGCTTCGGCGATAGGGATAGCAATATCTAGTCGCGCTTTGCCTTGTTCAAATTGTTTTAATCTGAAAAAGCTATCCACTAATAAACGCTGTGCAGTGAGGTTGTTTTCATCTCTAATTACAATACTAGTAAGTAAAGACTTACTTAATTCATAATTTCCATTCATATTGCTTTCTAAAGCAGCAACAAGTAGCTCGTTATCAAAGTCAGAACGGCGTTGTTGGCTTGGATTATCTTCGTTTTGATTATCCAATTGCTGTGCAATGATCTGAGTGAATTTGTCGGTCATTGCCTGCAGGTCTTGATTGACTAACGCGCCCGAGGTATTTCCATTTCGATAGTAAAAGACATAAATCAGTTGATAATCGCTAGCCGAGCCGCCCAACGTTGAATGCACAATAAGCTCAGCACCAGAGACTTTAAAAATTTGCTGAATATCGGCAGGGCGGATAGCAGCGGTTTTACTTTCAGGTAATGCAATGTCGGCACGTTGTAATACCTCTAAAACGTAGTCCGTTTGTAAAACTTGGTGGTTGTTTGAATTGTTTAATCGACTAATCACTTGATCCATCATGCCGAGCCTGACCCAAGCATGATCATTCCCGGCAACTTGGTTTAATGTGGGTAATACAACAATGGAGCCGGGGGTTTTGTTTGAAGGATAAAGCGTTGTTGAAGTAAAAAATGCAAAAGCGGTCAATAGGAACAGGCAGGCAATAGCAAGCCTTACACCTGAAAAAATAGAAGATTTATTGGCGTTTAATGAGTCAGTTTGAGGCGCCTGAGATTGAGGCTCTGTGCTTTCAACTGAAGTAACTTCGGGTAACCATACATAGCCTTGTTGAGGAATGGTTTTTATTACATCTTGATTTGGAAATAGCTGTCTAATTTCGTTTATAGATTGAAATACCACTTGTTCACTAACCACGGTATTTGGCCACACTTGTGAAAGTAAATTTTGTTTGTTGATGGGCGTGTTAGCGCTTTTAAGCAAAACAATTAGCAGCTGGCACGTTTTAGGACGTACTTTTAATTGCTTACCATTTTCATTACAAACCGTCAGCGCCTGCTCATTAATATTATGGCTAAGTGTTTGGTAAATCAAAATAAGTACATTTCCTTGTGTGATTGCTATTCACTATAGAGCGTTAACTTTCCAAACACAAATCATGTTAAGAATAGAATACTTTGTTTAAAATTCGTGCTATTGGTAGTCTTGTAAATTAAAAGGATTTAACCGGACTTACTTAAGGACAGCTAAGCATGGGACTATTTACGTTAACTGATGCAGAAAAGTGCGCCGTATTTGACTATACCTCGTTAGTGCCAGGAGACATTTTGGTGAGTGACTTTAGTTTTGGGCCTATAGATTATCAGCATTGGTCATTAGTATCCGACAGACGTTGTGAGCAGGGCATTTACATGCTGATTTCTGCTACAGAGCGCACCGGCACTGTATGTGAAGAGCCCGCCCATGAAGTTATTCAATGCGCAAATACCTACAAAGCTTTGCATAAGTCCCTGTGGCCGGTACCAAAAAGTATTGCCTTGGCGCGCAGCCATATTGGCAAATGGGATTACTCGGTTACCGAACGAAACTGTCAGCACTTTATTAATTTAGTCACGGGATTGGGGCTAAGGTCTAGTCAGGTTTATGCGGGAATAACGTCGGGGCTTATTGGCGGCGTAGGCACGGCGCTGTTAAAAAAAGACGCTTCCTGGTTAGAGATTTTAAGTGTCACGGTAGCAGGTATCGCTAGTGGCGTAGTGGCTTCAAAA
The DNA here is from genome assembly GCF_017948405.1 of Psychrosphaera aestuarii. Lineage (NCBI taxonomy): Bacteria > Pseudomonadati > Pseudomonadota > Gammaproteobacteria > Alteromonadales > Pseudoalteromonadaceae > Psychrosphaera > Psychrosphaera aestuarii. The sequence continues at coordinate 703,468 of NZ_CP072844.1, forward strand.
GCGTTGCAAAAAGGCTCGGATCCATTAACGGAAACATAGATTTATTCAAATTGAAGGAGCGTTTATGAACGTTAGAGTTACGGTGGTTTTGATTTTAGCGGCATTAATTTTAGGTTCGGCGCTTATTCAATTTTATTGGCTCACTGCCGTGTTTGTCGCACTATTAATCATGGCTTTAGTTGATATTACCCAACGCAAGCATACGATTTTACGCAATTACCCTCTGTTAGGTCATATTCGGTACTTCATGGAGTTTATTCGGCCTGAGATTCAGCAATATTTTGTGGAGTCTAATCTAAGTGGCCGACCGATTAACCGAGAATATCGCGAACTGGTTTATCAGCGTTCTAAACAAGAGTCTGATACAAGACCCTTTGGGACACAATTTGATGTTTACCGAACGGGTTACGAATGGATGTCTCACTCATTGCACCCAATACATATAGAGAACAAAAACCCACGAGTAAAGTTTGGTGGGCCAGATTGCACCTTGCCATATATGGCGTCGCCATTAAATATTTCTGCTATGAGTTATGGCGCATTAAGTAAAAATGCGGTTTTGGCCTTGAACAAAGGGGCAAAAGAAGGCGGTTTTGCTCACAACACAGGTGAGGGAGGGTTAAGTCCATACCATTTAGAGTATGGCGCTGATGTGATTTGGCAAATAGGTACAGGTTACTTTGGTTGTCGTACCGAAAGTGGTGGTTTTGATGCAAACCTTTTCTCGGAAAAAGCGACGCTTGATGTTGTTAAGATGATTGAAATAAAGCTTTCACAAGGAGCAAAACCCGGTCACGGTGGGATCTTGCCGGCGGCGAAGCTGACCAAAGAAATTGCGGAGATTAGACATGTGCCTCTTGGTAAGGATGTTATATCACCGGCTGCGCATTCGGCATTTGATTCACCTATTGGATTACTCATGTTTGTTAAACAGTTACGTAAATTATCCGGTGGCAAACCTGTTGGGTTTAAACTGTGTATTGGTCAGCGACATGAATTCTTAGCGATTTGTAAGGCCATGCTAGATACAGGCATTACACCTGACTTTATCACGGTTGATGGCTCAGAAGGTGGCACTGGAGCGGCGCCAATCGAATTTACTAACTCTGTTGGTATGCCACTGACCGAAGCCGTTGTATTTGTGAATAACGCGCTAATTGGTATTGGTGTTCGCGATAAAATTCGAATTATTGCAGCTGCTAAAATTTTTTCCGCTTTTCACATCGCAAAAGTAATGGCGCTTGGTGCTGATACGGTTAACTCGGCTCGTGGCATGATGTTAGCGCTTGGTTGTATTCATGCTAGAAACTGCAATAACGACAAATGCCCAACGGGGATCACAACACAAAACCCTAATCGCTATAAATTGTTAGATATCGACTTAAAAGGCACCCGAGTATTTAACTTTCATAAGGCCACGATAACTAACTTATTAGATTTGGTTGGTGCTTGCGGGATTAATGATCTTAGTCAGATCACGCGAAGTCATGTAAATAGACGTGTAAGTGCAACCGAAGTAAAAACTTATCATGAAATATACCCATTATTTACACAAAACTGCTTGTTGGACATCAACACCATTCCAGAGCTTGTTCAGCAAGACTGGCAACGAGCAAATTCGAGTGACTGGGCGGCAGTAAATTAAAATAAAGTTCGGCAATGAAAGTAAAAAACAGAGCCGACAATTAGGCAGTAAAAAGGCGCATAAAGCGCCTTAAAAATTTACATCAAAGAGACTGGCTCTTCCTAACGTTTTATTTCGCTTTAAAGCGGTTCACACTAGGAGTTTGCTGATCTTTGTTATGTTGTTGATGGTATTGACCGACTGGTGCAGAGCTTAACGCCATAAAGTTAACGCGTTTAGCAATTGGCACATAGTCAGTTGTGGCCGTTTTTATAGCCGTAGCAATAGCATTTACCAATAATCCAGCAACACTGCCGCTATTATCATTACTAGATGTATCAACAACTAGGCTGTCGTTATAAAACCATAACTTTTCGCCAGTTTTAGTTGAAAACAACTCATATTGCAACGCAACTTCAACATTACCAGACACTACGTAGTAGTTGGTTTGCCATTTGTTAATTGATACAAACAGTACTGCATCAACGCCAAACTGCTCGCCAAATACGCTTGGATCAACATTTGCTAATTGCGCGCCATCTAGAATGCCTTCTTGTTGAAAGATACTCTGGACTAACTCGATTGGTGCAACATAAAAACCGTGATAAGACAGCGGCTCTGCTAATGTTGTTGTTATGAAGTCAGTAGACTCAGGTGCGGTTGTGTTATTAATCGCGGGCACGACTAAAATAGAAGCCGGTTGTTCGTTATACATCTTCGGAAACGCTTCCGATTTAGTGACGTATGTTGATTGACAGCCCGTTAAAAAAATAGCGAAGGCTAACATGCCAAAAAGTTTTATTGATTTCATTATTTGGCTCCTACCATTTGAATCATTCTATCCATAAGTAATGCTGATTCAGGGTACGTTGCTTTTTCTTTTTCGAAATAAACTAACGCATCGGCTTTTTTGCCTTGCTTTAACAATAGTGTTGCATACTCTGCATTTACGCCAGGAGGCACTCGTAAGCCATATTCTTGTGACTTATTGAATACGTCTTGAATACTCACATAGTGTTGAGCAAGCGTCTCTTCACTAGGTTCAGCTTTATACTGATATAGGGTTGCAGAATAGTCACCCCAGTAATACATGGTTGGTTTTGCAACACAAGCTGCAAGAACCAAAGCCATACCTGCGATTAATATTTTTTTCATGGTAATGTTACTTCCCTGTTGTCGTTATTCGATAAGAATAACTTTCTGTTTAAAATAAGTTTATCCGCCTTATATACTTGAAATAGCACTGTACCTAATGGCACTTGTACTCTCACCGTATCCATTTTTGATTCAGGGAACGCCACTGGTGTACTGTTGTTTACACTGTATGTCTTATTAGCTACATCACCTTTTACCACTATGTAAGCTGCTTCTTCGGCTTGTGATGTTGTATGTGTAACTGTTCCGCATGCAGTAACAAACGTTAGCGAGATGCCTAAAATGATCGACTTTAATAAATTCATTATTCACCCTCTTCCATGATGTAATAGTCGTTAAGGTTATTAGTGTTCAGGTTTTCACTAGTGAATGAAGCCAACGACACTTCGTTATCGCCAGTGCCTACAGTTTGAACAACTGTAAGTTGACCTACTTTTTTACCTGGTAATTCAATCATTAAGCCGTTTTGAGGGTTCTTGATTTTTTTGCCACGTTTAAAGATACCAAAGTCGCTACCCGCTTTTATACCTTGTGATGCGCCGCCTGATATCACTAGCATATCGTCTTGTTTATCAAGAATATAAGCTCTCCAAGGCTTGTCCATCAGGTTTTCAACAACGTCGCTGATCATTTTAGAAATGGCCGCTGAGATCGCCTTATCATTAATGCTTGAGTCATAACCGGCACGACCACCAACACCTAGAGTTGTGCTCGCTTCAACTTCAGCCTCACCAGTACCTTCTTGTGAATAGATAATCTGGCCATTGCTTGTGTCGATCAAACGGATGTTCACGGTTGCCGTTGCGATTTGTTTGTTAGTGCGACTAAAAACACCAACATCGCTGACATTTTTACGGCCAAATTCAGATACCGAACCAACAATTAAATAATCAGCTTTTACTTTTTCCATCGCTTCTGAAGAGAAGGCGGCTTCTTCAGTTAATTTACCTAGCTCTTGACGCTCTAATAGAATGAATTTGCCAGTAGAGGCAAGTCGGCTTGATAAAATATCAGAAGCTTGTTTACCAATAACGTCACCATCTTTGTCAGTAAAAAAGAAATTTTTACCTTGTTTGGTTTCGTTGGTAAATCGAGAAATTGCAACAACGCGTTTTAATACTTTTTCATCTTGTACTAAAGTCGGGCTAGTAGTCGCAACACTTGGTGCTTTAACTGTTGGAGCAGGGGTTGATTGGCAACCGGCTAAAAATAGGGCAGCCGATAGCACTGATAAAGGTATAATTTTTGTATTCATTTTGGTCCTTGTGTTGAATGGCTTCAACTTTTAATTTTCCGTTTGATTACACAGAGGTTGTGTTTTCAACTTGAATTTATAGCAATCGAACGCGTATTTCAAACAAAAAAGTGTATCAAACTAAGGTGGGAACAAAAGGTGCTTACAAGATGAACAACTTAATATGATAAGAAAAAGGCGCACTAGGCGCCTTTTAAAAGAGAAGTCGCCGAGTGGCAACATTTAATAGCAGGAAGGTATTGGCTTAAGCCGCTAATTCTAAAATAGTGCGCGCTTTAGCAGGGTCAATATCTCCATGTTCACCTAACGCGGTCATGCCATTGTTTTCTAAACTCGCAATAAGTTTATCAATGGCTACGTCTGTTGAGTCACCATTTAAGTCATAATCTGACATTTTTGTTTCAACGCCCATGTCTTCAAAAAAGCGAACAACGGCTTGAATCGTTTCGTCAATGCCGGTAACGCCAAATACACGTTCACCAAGTTGAAGAATTTTCTCTTTTTTAGATTCAGCTTGAACCTTCATTAACGCAGGTAAAACAATGGCAAGTGTTTGTGCGTGATCTAAGCTGTAAAGGGCCGTAAGTTCATGGCCAATCATGTGTGTTCCCCAGTCTTGAGGCACACCTTTACCTATTAGGCCGTTTAGCGCCATGGTTGCCGACCACATAACGTTGGCTCTTACGTCGTAATCTTCTGGGTTTTCTAACGCCTTAGGGCCTTCGGTAATAAGTGTTTGCATAATGCCTTCTGCAAATCTGTCTTGCAGCGGGGCGTTAACAGGATACGTTAAATACTGTTCAATAACATGAACAAAGGCATCTACGGCACCGTTGCTCACTTGGCGAGCTGGCAATGAAAACGTATATTCTGGGTCAAGCACAGCAAAAACAGGTTGAACCGTTTCAGAAGAAAAACCACGCTTTTGTGCCGTCTCTTTTTTAGTAACTACCGAATTTCCGTTACTTTCAGAGCCCGTTGCCGGAAGGGTTAACACGGCACCAATAGGCAATGGGTTTTCAAAGCTTGCGCCTTTAATTAAGATATCCCACGGATCGCCAGCAAAGTCTTTAGCAGCTGCAATAAATTTAGCACCGTCAATAACGCTACCGCCGCCAACAGCTAAAATAAAATTAACATCATTGTTACGAACAACTTCAACCGCTTTCATTAATGTTTCGTACGACGGATTAGGCTCAACACCCGCAAATTCAAAAATTTCTGCATCTTTTAGGGTCGTTAAAACTTGGTCGTAAATACCATTCTTTTTAATCGAACCACCGCCATATAAAAACAACACCCTAGCATCGCTTGGTAGTCTCGACGACACTTGTGAAATCTGACCTTTACCAAATAAAATCTCGGTCTGGTTTTTAAACGTAAAATTAAGCATGAAGACTCCTGTATGTAAGGAAAATAAAAATCCGTAAAGGATATAGAAACAAGTTGTTGTTAAGTGGGGATGGGTTTTTAAATTTAAACCTTTTTATACGTAAAGGTACAAAATGTTACTGTTTTTTTAGGTAATAGGTAATAGATGATACGAGATAGTAGATAGGAGTGAAGTGGGCGAGTTCTAAATGTGAACTTAATAACTCGCCAACTTGGTAATTTAGATTTTTACTAGCGATACGTCACATTTGGCGTAGTTAACAACACCGTTTGCTGTTGAGCCGATAAGGGCCTGAATGCCTTTTTTAGAATGAGTACCGATTACAATTAAGTCGGCTTCTTTCTTTTCGGCCAATGTGCAAATTTGCTCGTAAGGTTTGCCTACTTTTACAAAGACTTTTTTCGGCGGAATTTCGAAGGCTGTTGCTATCTCATTAACGGCCGGCAATGCTTCTTCTTGCAGTGTCTTTTGGTAGTCTTTTGGAAGAATGGTGTAAGGGATAACATTGATTACATATAACTTTGCGCCGCAGAGTTTGGCTAGCGTGTGAGCTTTCTTTAAAACAATTTTACCTTCATCGCTGGCTTCTATGGCACAAATAATTTTTTTATACATTTGCTAACCTCTATTTTTATTATATTTAATAAAAGATAGTGAAATTAAGTTGGTAAGTAAAGATTCTGTTGAATATTCAAGCAACACATAATATGTTCCACTCATCCTAGGTATGTAACCTAAAACAACGATTTATTAGTAGGAAATAAAAATGTTTCGAATTGGTTTATTTATCATTTCAAATATAGCAATCATGGCATTGCTAGGCTTAACGTTCCGTCTGTTTGGTTTAGAGGGATTGCTGGCACAAAATGGTGTAGATTTAAACCTACAGGCTTTGCTCGTATACGCTGCGGTACTTGGCTTTTCTGGCTCAATTATTTCTTTGTTATTGTCTAAAATGTTGGCAAAACGCTCAATGCGAGTCGAGCTTATAACTCGCCCTCAAACACAGCAAGAACGCTGGTTGGTCAGTACGGTTGAGCGACAAGCAAAACAAATGAAAATAGGAATGCCAGAAGTCGGCATTTTCCCAAGTCGCGATCCAAATGCGTTTGCAACTGGTTGGAATCGTAATAATGCCTTAGTTGCGGTAAGCCTTGGCTTATTAGAACAAATGACTCAAGACGAAGTAGAGGCTGTACTTGCTCATGAGGTGAGTCATATAGCAAATGGCGATATGGTAACCATGACTTTGTTGCAGGGGGTGATGAATACCTTTGTGGTGTTTTTGTCACGAGTGATTGGTCACGTTGTCGACCGAGTTGTGTTTAAAGTTGAACGCGGACATGGACCAGCGTTTTGGATAGTGTCTATTGTCGCTGAGCTTATTTTAGGTGTGTTGGCAATGATTATTACCATGTGGTTCTCTCGCTATCGTGAGTTTCGTGCTGATGCGGGTGCCGCGTCGATAGTTGGCAAACAAAAAATGATTGCGGCATTACAACGTTTACAAAGCCATAAAGGTGAGCCTGCGGTACCGGATGAAATGGCAGCGTTTGCAATTAATGCGGGACGAGTGCATGCCTTATTTTCCAGCCATCCGCCGCTTGAGAAACGCATTGAGGCATTAAAAAACAGCTAGCATGGCAATAAAAAAGCTAACTAATTACTTAGTTAGCTTTTTAGTTTAGACGTTTAAGTCTTCACTTATAGAGTCGTTGTAAAAAGGCTGTGTGTTTATTCACAACAAGCTATTTAGCAACCATAAAACCATTCAAGAAGTTATCGATCTCATCTTGGTAGTCTTTAACTAAATTTGCACCTGTGTAGGTTAGGTATTGCGTTACGCCAGCATCATTTGAGTGGTAGTAACCAAGGTATCTAAACTTAACGCCTTGGATAGTGCCTTCCATTTCTAAATAAATCACTTTATTGCCGTTAACCATGCGGTATTCTTTTTTTACAATACGCGTGTCTGGCGCAGCATCTTTGGCATTTTCCAGCGCTTGATCTGCCAATGAGTCTAAGTTCATTGCAAGACGTTCAGTAATGGCCATTGCGTATAAGTCTTCACCTTTTAGCTGAAACGTATACTCAGAAGGCGCGTTACCATCTTGGTTTTTTTCAAACTTCCACTTTTTAGGGTTTATCCAAAAGTTTGCATCGGTTTTGCCACTTTTGATTTTAAAGCTGGCACTGTCTGGTTTAGTAAATGTGCCCGGATTCATTTGTAGCTCAGCCTCAGACTGAGGTATGGCACTTTCATAAACCCATGTGCCATCGTCGTTAAGAATAACCACGTCGCCATTTTCCGTGACGGCTTTTTTACCTGCAACAGCAAAGGTACTAAATAAAACTAACGCTAAAATAACAAAATATTTCATTTTATTTCCTTATAAGTAGGCCAATCACTCTGATTGACTTTGCTGGGTAGTGAACAATAAGTTCATTATAAAATCAAGACGTAACATGTGTTTGGTTCGCCGCAATTGGTCGAACAATTCCGTTTGACTGTCTTTTTTGCTTAAAAAGTAAATTCGACAATGTATGACAATGTTAAGTTTACATTCAGGGAGAGCAAAATATGCAGGTGTTTATTTATAACGCGAGTTTAACGTCAACAGGAACTAGGGCATTGTTGTTAACACCTGTTTTCATCATGATCTTGTTTTTTCCTCAACTCAAAAGTTAGACACCAAGTCACAACCATTTGCATTGCAGTGGGCCTTTGTCCACTTACCGCCGATAGCTTTTTTAGATAAAGAAGGCAGAGCGCAAGGTGAGTTAGCCGAGCTTATGAATAAGGTAAGCGAACTAAGTGGCGTGCCTTATGAAGCATTTGAGTTTCCAAACATAAGAGCAATCTCCAACCTTAATCGTCATCAATTAAACTTTTCTATTGGCGTCAAAACATTAGTTAATCAAGTTGATGATTTGTCTGGCAAGCGACTAGAAACCGCATTTTTGGATTACCAAACCAAAGATTTAGACTCTCTCAAGAAATAACCCATCGTAAGATAGCCCGCAGTTGTCTCATCTTTATTGTGTTGTTTGATTAAAAATAATACAACCATTGCAGCAAACAAAATAAAAGGGAATCAATATGCGAGCGTTCACCACTCGACTAGTCATTTTTTGTCTATTAGTCTCAAGTGCCATGGTTACGACCTCTGTGGCCTATGCAGCAGATAAAGCCAATCCTCGCGCGGACTATATTCGCGCAAACTACACTAAGTATGAATACCAAATTCCAATGCGCGATGGCATTAAGTTGTTTACTTCGGTTTATATACCAAACGACGACTCTCAATCTTATCCAATGATGTTCCAACGTACCCCGTATCGTGTTGCGCCATATGGCGCTGATAACTACAAAACCTCATTGGGGCCAAGTGAGTCGTTTGAAAAAGAGAAGTTTATTTTTGTATTTCAAGACGTGCGCGGGAAGTACATGTCGGAAGGCGAATTTGTTAATATGCGACCGCAAGATGCCTACAAACGCGGAAAAGGCGCCACCGATGATGCTACTGATACCTACGACAGTATTGATTGGTTAGTTAAGAACATACCGACGAATAACGGTAAAGTGGGGATGTGGGGAACCTCTTATCCTGGTTACTACACGTCAGTTGCCTCAATTAACAGTCACCCAGCGTTAAAAGCAATATCGCCACAAGCGCCTATCGCAGACTGGTTTTTTGATGACTTTCACCGTAATGGGGCCTTTGTGACGCCAATGGCGTTTATCTTTTTTGACAGCTTTGATAAAAAACGAGCAGGCCCACAAGCACATAACGAAAAACGGATGGACTCAGTAACACCAGACGGCTATCAGTTTTTTAAAGAGCTAGGCCCATTGAGCAATGTCAATAAAAAGTATTTTAACGGCACGCGTCCCTTCTGGAACGAGTTAACGGAACATCCAAATTATGATGATTATTGGAAAGCGCGTGACGTACTGCAGCATTTGGGTAATACCAAACCTGCTACCTTAGTTGTTGGTGGTTGGTACGATACAGAAGATTTATACGGTCCACTTTATACTTATCAAACCATGTCGGATAACAATAAAAAAGACCATATCAAACTGGTGATGGGGCCTTGGTATCATGGTCAGTGGAACAGTCGTTCTGGCGGTTCTAAGCTAGGCGAAGCCAACTTTGGTTTTGATACCAGCAAATGGTTTCAAGAGGAAATTCAGCTGCCGTTTTTTAAAGAGCACTTAAAAGGCAACGCGTCGAACTCGACAAATAGTAAACAAGCTAAGGCATCGAATATCGCCACTGCGACTATTTTTGAAACGGGCAGTAATCGTTGGAGAAAGTTTGATGTTTGGCCGCCAAAAGAAGCCAAAGCTCAAACCTTATACTTAAGTGGCAATGAGTCTCTTAGTGCAAACAAGAGTGACTCTGGTGCAAGCGAATACATTAGCGATCCAAACAAACCGGTTCCACATTCTGCAAAAATAAGCCGTGGTTGGGACCGTCCTTACATGGTTGAAGATCAGCGCTTTGCAGCGCGCCGCCCTGACGTTTTAGTGTTTGAAACCGAAGTGTTGGATAACGACTTAACGTTAAGTGGTGCCATTGATTTAGACTTATGGTTTTCAACCACGCAATCGGCCGCCGATATTGTGGTGAAGCTGGTGGACGTAAAGCCAGGCAAAGATGAGACAAACAATAGAGTGGATCGTGCAACGGGCAATCGTCACGAGCTCGTTAGGTGGGGCGTGATTCGTGGGCGTTTTAGAGACAGCATGAGCGAACCAAAACCGTTTAAACCTAATACGCCAACACAGGTGAAGTTTGAACTTTATGATGTGCTGCATACCTTTAAGCGTGGCCACAAGCTGCAAATTCAAATACAAAGCAGCATGTTCCCGTTTATCGACATCAATCCTCAGAAATACGTAGATAATATTTTTGAAGCGAAAGAAAGTGATTTCAAGCGTGCCTTCCACAAAATTTATCACACCAAAAAATACCCAAGTGCGATTAAATTTAAAACCTTAAATTAGAAGGTAAAGATTGGAAGGTAAATATTAGAAGTTTTTGAATTAAATTTTTGGTCAGAAAAAGCGCCGACATCTGATAATTTATGGATGTCGGTTTTTTTAAATAACATATATATATTAGCCATTTAGTTTCCCCTAAAAAAAGCTCACTCCAAATTAGTATTTCTTTGATTTATAAACTAGGTTTTATTAATCGGTTTATTTTTGTACACAATCGTGAGAAAAATCATTAGGGAATGAAGTCATGGCAAATACAACAAAGTCGGGCGGCAAGTCGCCAAAAATAGAACCTACTCTAGATCAAACTAATTCAAACACTAGCCTGTCTGAGGATGCTGTTTTAGAGAGAGAGGACGCCATTGAAGCGGATGTAAAAACGCAAGTTGAAAGCAATGCTGTTGTTGCAAAATCACCAGGCGACTATAAGTATTTCACGGAAGATGACTTAAACAAAATTCTTCAAAACTTAGATGTATTGCGTGGCGACGTTTTACCTAAGCCGGTTGTGGCTGAAAACGCCGAGCCCGTTGAGACTAATTTCCCTTCTGTTTGTTTAATAGGGCTTGGTCGCTGTGGGTCTAACATTGCGTTAGACGTGGCTACCTTGGTGCATAACGCTCGGGTATTTTACCTTAATGACTTTCACGATGCAGAAGACAAACACAAAGAAAAAAACCGCAAAGCACTTAACTGGATACAGCGCAGTTTAAAAATTCAACCAGAAGAAGATTTACAGCCGGTATTTTTAATTGAGCCTCTGGTGATGTTGGGCGATTTAGATAAAGACATTCGTGGTCGAATTCAGTTTTCGGCTAAAAACGGTGGCATTAACTTTTTAAACGAATATACCAAATTAAAGATCATGGACTTGTCAGAAGTTCATGCAGGCGGTGCTGGTAACGCGCCAATTTTAGGCCAGTACTTAGCTAAAGTAATTTTAAATAAAGAAACGGAAAAATTTAGCAACGAAGACTGGAAGTTCATTCATTCTTACCTTATTGATTCTTGCGGTATTAAAGCCAACCAATCACGTTTGTACTTTTACATATTCAGTGCGGGAGGCGGTACCGGCTCGGGTATGGCATCTGAATTTGGACTTGCGCAGCAATACTCTTACATGAGTAAAACCTTTGATATTCGTACCGAACAAGAAATGCAGGCGCACAACCAGTCCTTTGTATTTGAACCAATATTTACCAGCGGTATTTGTATATTGCCTAACATTACTCATCGTACAGTTGAAATGTCGGAAGCCTTACACATCAATGCGGGGCGACTGTTATGTAAATACTTGTCGGAAGAGTGGAATTTTTCTTACAGCATGGATAATGACGGCAGTGACTCGGACAGCATTAAAAAGCGTATTCGTCCTTGGAATGCCATGATGTTGATCTCTAATGACATTATGCGTTACGCCGAAGAAACCGACGATTCAAATATTGGCGAAAATGACAATGGTCAGTTTATTGATGTCAACGCTATGGAGAAACATGCTAACCAATACATTAGTCAGCAAATATTTAATATCTTAACGGCACAAGCCGTGACTACGGATTACGATGAAAATTATTTTAGACGTGCCGGAATCGACATAGGCGAGACGATACGTTTAGACGCTAACGACTTATTTATGAGTCTGGCGGGACCTATTGCGGTGGCTTATGCGGAGTCGGTCGTGCGAGTGCGCGATTCCCATGAAGGAAGAGTGGGCTTTTTTGATAAATCGAGTGAAGAGCTCGACATTGATGATTTGTTTTATCGCTCAATTGATTTACCGCACTTTAATAAACAGACTACAGCAATCGAGGGTATTAGCCTGTTGCCTGTAGAGTCAGAGCGTTATAAAAGCTCACTTAAAAAGTATCGTGAAAGTGGTTATGATGCGAAACATTTAAAAGATTTACACTTCTTCAAAAACTGTTCGTCAGTGGTGTCCATTGTATCTTTACCGAAAGACTATAAATTGTCGTATATGGATTTGAACAAGCTGAAACTGCATCTAAATAGCTTGTTCCCGAATACCACGCTTAAACGCTTTGCATTGGTTATTGGTGCGTCGGCTAATTTGTCGTTAACTACGTTAGTAGCTAAAAGCCCGTGTTTAAGTGACGACTTCTTAACCCTCATTGTTTCGTACATTAAACGTTGTTTTGCAAAAGAAAACTTTGCCTTTGATGAAACCTTAGACAAAGCCATAATCGAATTTATCACCGCGCCAGAGTTTGACGAAGCTAAGTTAGAAGGCATGTTAGAAGAGTTTGAAAATCCAGCTAAGATTCTAGATACCAACTGGTTTGCCATCAAACCTATGTACGAGAAAAAGTATCGTGAGCTCATTCACGACGAAAGTAAGTTCACTTCAATAAACGACATTCGACTCAGCATCACCAGTGTCAAACAGGCGATTTACTATTTACGTAAAATCTACCGCCACCGCATTGGCAAAACAAACGTTGTGTCGCTTAACAATGTGTCTATGTTTGATGCCGACCCCGCGCCAGAAAGCAGCGCTCAAGCTGAAAGCAGCGCACCAGCAGGAAAAGGTAAGTCGAAAAAGTAGGTTTAAATATGAGTGCTTAAATAGAAAGGCCCAGCATGACTGGGCTCTTTTTATATGTGTTTAAACGTATTTGGGTTTATTCAATATTTTGGATCTGAATGTTGATTTGACTTCTCAAGTCCTTTATTTTGCTGTATTTGTGTGTATTTTAGGTTTTCTAAATTTACATTAGTAACCATATTGGTTTGCCTTTGAGTTTAGGAAACTTTAGGTACTTCTTTATTTGGTTCAAACTTATCAACGAGTTGTTTGGCTCGGGTTTTCAAGTCTTCCAGCTTTTTGAGTTTTCTAAATATTTGAAGCACCTCTTCAACAATGTCGAATGCAATTAATAAGTCCTCTTCTTCAACACCATTGGAGTGCGTGCCTTCATTCCCAATAAGCCTGATTGCATGTAGGAGTTTGGTTTCAATAGGATACTCCTCAGATAGTTCCTTTAATTGTCTTGCCAAACTATTAGGTTTTGCTTTAAGTTCCAAGCAGAATGCTTCAACAGCCTTCCTTAGTTTGTGAGCAGAACCGTTGGTATCAAAATGAAAATAACTGAATGCATTGTATAACTCTGACTTTATTGAGCTGGGGACTTCTTTGTCTAAATGGATAATAGGAATAGGTATGGAGAAATAATCTACTTTGTAGATATCTGCCTTCTTTTTTTCATTTTCGTTTTTATTAATATGTTTCTGTTTTAGACCTGAACATGAAATGTTCCCATCACAAGCGTCACACACTAAAAATGCATTAAACAGTTCAAATTTAATTTCTGGTGCATTTAGCTCTTGAAGCCCGATGAAAATACCGCTGACTATCCCCAAAACTGGGCTTGTCTCATATATTTCTTTTACATTATTATGCTTAGCCTCCTGAGCAACCCGTTTACGTTGTTGCTCTAATTTGTAATGTCGAGAAGCGAGCTTTTTATAATTTTCAGTTAATGGCCTAGTTTGGATCGAACTTTTGTCAAAATTAAGAGAGACAGAGTTGCAGAGAGGGCAGGGTAGATCTGGGTAATTTTCTATCTCTACAAAACCAAGAATTGACTTCCATGTACTGCGATTCACATTTGTTCCTTTTCTTTTTGTTGTTTCTATTAATCTTTATGTAATTCAAAAGTAATTTGAGGGAAAGTCGTAGTCACCTTCTGTGCGAATTGAGCTGCACTTTCTTTTCCCCAATTTCGTGCAACGTAGTAATCTCGTCCGTTATAAGTAAGTTCAGGTTCACGTGATACACGGTATTTTCTGTATTTCTTATTTGTTTCAGTGACTTCAGATTCGAGTTTTATTAATTGAAAGGCACATGTAGTATCCTCTCTCAAAAACTTAAAGGCTTCGTCATCTATTAAGTTATTCTGACTTAGAGTTTTGACGGTACAATAACCTATATCAGCCTTCTTGATACGAGAGTGAACTACATCGCCGTTATAGCTGATAGAATACAGGCTTCTGTCTTTTGTGCTTTCTCTTGATGCTCTCTCCTTTTGGCGTTTTTCACGGATCTTAACTTGGTAATCTTCAATTTCAGGAATAGGAATGACTGATTGAATATCCAAGAGAATTTTACCATTACTTTCATATGGATGCATTCGTACACAGCGTATTGATAAGCCATAGTCATTTAACCACATGACCGTTGTTGTCAGCTCTCTAGAAAATTCAGCAGAGGCTAAAACGATTTTTACTTCCTGTGCAAATTCATCTTCGTCTTTTTCATCCCAGCCTAAAAATTCTAATATCGATGATTCGGCATCTAAATCTATGTCATTTACTTTCAAGTAATCCGAATAGATATCAACTAAACGGTCAAACGTAAGTGTAGAAACCATTGCGGCATAACGAACCGCTTGCAGTTCCATATGGCCGCCATCTTCTGTTCGCTTAAGTTCGATTACAACGATGTTTGCTTGTTTATCAATGCCTAGTAGATCGATACGTCTGCGACTTTCATCCCATTCGCCAAACTCTTCAGCAACAACTAAAGTGTCTGGCGAAATTATCTCAATTTGATGTTTTAGCAGACGTTGTAAATCTTCACGTTCTTTTAAACCTGATTCAGAGAAGGTGGTGCGTGAAATTGTTTTAATTTCGTTGTCTGTTACTTGGTAAATTGGCATTATCCATGTACCTATTATTTCTTATAAACTTTATAAAACTAATTCGCAAAACCAATACATAATTATATCTAGTGTATGCTTTAATATTGTTAAGCAGAACTATGAATCGAACTACTAATCTAGATTCTTCTCAGCTGTTCTTGATGTCGCTTTTTCAGGCCGTACTGGCGAAATCATATCAAGGGAATCTTGTTTCGTTTATATTTGTAAACATTTAGATGTAATTGAAGCAAATTTATTTAACTTTTTTGTGCATTCGCTTCAGCATTTTGTTTACACTAATAACGAGGAATAGAATATTCTCCACCATCGTAGGTTAATTCCAATTTAACTGCTCCATGAATTAGATAGCAACTCTGCTTGTTTTAACACCAGGTCAACAGCTTCAGCGGCTTTGTCAGGTGGATATTTATAACGCTGCAATGTACGGCGCACCAGTATTTTTAATTTAGCTCGAACGCTGTCACGAACCTGCCAGTCAACTGTGGTCGATTTTCTGAGTTTGTCAGTAATTTCGACAGCAATCTTTTTAAGGATCTCATCACCAAGTTCACGTACTGCACTTTCGTTGTTGGCTAGAGCATCATAAAACGCGATTTCATCTGGATTTAACCCCAGTTCAGCCTCGCGCATCATTTCTTCCTGAAACTCTTTGGCCATTTGAATAAGTTCTTCAATGACCTGAGCTGTTTCAATGGCGCGGTTATTGTACTTTCTAAGCGTTTCTTGCAAGCGGTCTGCGTATTTCTTCTCTTGCACAACGTTATTACGTGTTTTCGCTTTAATGTCATCCTTGAGTAATTTTTCAAGTAACTCAACGGCGAGGTTGCGCTCTGGCATCTGTCGCACGTCTTCTAAAAACTCATCCGATAGCAAACCAATATTGGGTTTATCCAAGCCACAAAGTGCGAACACGTCAGCAACGCCCTCGGCAATCACGGCATTATCGAGAATCTGTTTCAGTGCCGAGTTCTTTTCTTCCTGAGTAAGCTTTTTATCAACGCTGGTAAATTTGCTGATAGCGGCCTTGATAGCAGAATAAAAGGCAATTTCTTTCCTTAATTCTTTTGCCTCATCCAAGGTACTACATAGTGAGTAAGATTTTGTTGCCGCCAACACTAAGTCTAAGAAACGCTTTTTACCATCCTCCAAGCCGAGCACATAGTTAGCGGCAGGCACCAAGAGTTTGTGCGCTTGTGATTCATAACCCGATATGTCCAAACCATCGGATTTTGGCGTTTTACCGAACATGCCTCGGATAGCATCCATTTTTTCTAAAAGGATTGAAAACGCTTCCTCTGCATTGAGTGTTGGCTCGCCTTTACCTTTAGAGTCTGTATAGATTTTTAATGCTTGCTTAAGTTCATTGGCTATTCCGATGTAATCAACGATTAGACCGCCTGGCTTATTTTTGAATACGCGGTTAACCCGAGCAATGGCCTGCATTAAGTTATGGCCCTTCATCGGTTTATCCACGTACATAGTGTTACAACAAGGCGCATCAAACCCCGTTAACCACATGTCCCTAACAATGACGAGCTTCAGTGGGTCGTTAATATCCTTAAAGCGCTTCTCTAAGCGTTTTTTGGTTTTTTTGTTATAGATATGGGGTTGCAGCAATGGCTTGTCCGAAGCAGGCCCTGTCATAACAATCTTAATCGCCCCTTTTTCAGGATCATCCGAATGCCATTCAGGACGCAATGCAACAATTTCATTATAGAGATGCGCACAGATATCACGGCTCATACCAACAATCATGGCCTTGCCATCCATAGTGGCATTGCGTGTCTCAAAGTGCTCGATCAAGTCAGCCGCAACTTGGCTTAATCTAGGAGTCGCGCCAACAAGCTTTTCAAGACGGCTCCATTCCCCTTTAGTTTTCTCACGGTTGCTGACGTCCTCTTCATCCTCGACCACTTCATCCACTTGATCGGACAACTCAGCGATTTCGGCGTGGTTCAAATCAAGCTTTGCCAAGCGAGATTCATAATAAATCGGAACCGTGGCACCATCATCTACTGCATCTTGAATGTCGTAGATGGACACATAGCCACCAAATACAGCGCGAGTGTCTTTGTCTTCTTGTGAAATGGGTGTACCAGTAAAACCAATAAAGGAAGCAGACGGTAGCGCATCGCGCATATGCTTGGCGTAACCAAACTTATATTGACCATCTGCACTTAAGGTGGCTTTCAGGCCATATTGGCTGCGGTGTGCTTCGTCTGAGATAACAACTATATTGTGACGATCATTGAGTATTGGATGATGCTTCTCGTCTTCAAGCAGGGCAAATTTTTGCACTGTGGTAAAAATGATACCGCCGGACTCTCTTTCAGCTAATAACTGTCTTAACGCATCTCGGTCAGAAGCTTGAACAGGTGTTTGCTTCAATAGCTCTACTGCGTTGCAGAAGGTGGCATAGAGCTGACCGTCTAAGTCATTGCGGTCAGTAACGACAATCAGGGTTGGGTTATTCATAGCCTTTTGCTGAAGCAACATACCGGCATAACAACACATTGAAATACTTTTTCCGCTGCCTTGAGTATGCCAAACCACACCTGCTTTTTTACTACCAGGTACAACCTCATCACCATAGGTTGCCCGCTTCTCTGTTACGCCATCAATTTGCTGAGCAGCAATGACTGTCGCCTTTACCGCTTCTCGCACAGCATGAAACTGGTGATAACCCGCAATCTTTTTGATGATCGTCTCACCATCTGTTTCAAACAATACAAAAAATCGTATGTAATCCAGCAACAACTCGCGGTCAAAGAAACCGCGAACCATGGTTTCTAGTTGCCACTCCAGTAGCGGTTTGTCATCTTCATTTTTAATGGTACGCCAAGGCATAAAACGCTCTTGGTTAGCAGTTAGAGAGCCTACCCGAGCGGTGTAACCATCACTGACAACTAACGCCTCATTGAAGATGAAAAGGTCTGAAACTTCATCTTTATAGGTTTGCAGCTGATTAAAGGCATCCCAAATATCGGCATTTTCATCGCTTGGGCTTTTCAGCTCAAGCACAGCAATCGGTAAGCCGTTGATAAAACAAATGACATCAGGCCGACGTGGCTGTTTAGTGCCTGTAATGGTGAACTGATTGACAACTGAAAAGGTGTTGTTGTTTAGATTATCGAAATCAATGATAAAAGCATGGTCAGTTACTGGCTCGCCATCCTCTTTTTTGTATTCAACAGGCACACCCTCCAATAACAAGCGATGAAATGCGCGGTTATTGGTTATTAAATCCAAGCTTTCAGGCTTTAAAACAATCGCTTTAAACTGCTCGAAGCAATGTTCTATCTGCGCGGCAGGTAAGTGTTTATTAACCGTTTCAAATGCCGCTCTAAGTTGCTCATCCAATACCACTTGCGCGTAGTCATTACGCAGTGGGTTATCGCTATCTGGCGCAATATCAGGGCCATGCAAAACATCCCAACCACCTTCGTTGAACCAGTCTAAGCAGAGATTTTCTAGTTGTTCTTCGTTCATTGGTTACTCCCTCCACCAACAACTTCCAAAATATTCTCGACGATGGTATCTCTCGCATTAACGGGGTAACCATATTTACGTAATAATACGCGGGTAGCATTTTTCATTTCGGCTTGCACCGTGTCGCGGGCTTGCCAATCGACAACCATCGACTTTGAAAGGTATTTATTTAGCTCATCGGCAATTAGCTGAACGCGACTCGGTTCTACCTTTTGGCTTTCTGGTGTGGATTTTAGTAATTCGAGGATGGAACCAGCATTTTGGCTAAGAGGCAGTGCTGTTTGCTCTGGTAGGGCCGATGCTTCAGTCGCAGGCTCGCGGGCAGCCACAACTTGCTTGCTCTGCAAGGCTTTATCACGCTCAACCTCTGCCATAAAGATATTGCAATAATCAGCCGCACCAATTAAATCAGGAAATAAGCTAGCATGGTGAACATTCATGCGCCTTAGGTGTTTTAAACACTCTTGTTGTTCTTCGTTTTTGATGTACACCTTGCAGATATATTTAGCGAGAATGCCCGCTTGCTCTCCCTCAGCCGCAGTTTTTAGTTCGTCATCTGGAAAATCGTCATTGGTTAACACTTCGGTTAACTTGTTTTCAATAGTGGCGTCATAAGGCGAAAAGGTAAACAGCCCTGCTTGGCTCACCAAGCGCCCATGATCATCTTTTTTCGGCTCAAATACACGAATATCCGAGCAAAGTTCATCATCCGATATAAAACTTTTATTTAGGATATAAACGGCCCGATAAGGGTTGTCTTTTTCGTCTGTTTGATCTTCTTTGGCGAAAGCAAAAAACAAAGCTACATAAGGTGAGTAGGTCCAATCTAGCAATGGCGTCATCAAACCGTGATGCTGACCGATTGACCATAGTTCATCATGCTCACGCTCATTTTCATCATCGAGCAATGAGTGGTCTGCAATACGACCTCTAATGGCCTTACGGAACAAATCTAGCTGCTGTTTTGCAATCTCTTCTGTTACAATGCCATTATCGGTAACACGAGCTAACGTTGGTGTCATCTCCCAATCAAAGCGACGGTGGCCACGAAAAATAGATTGCTGGTCAATACGATTAAAAAACGGGCTTTCCAGCAAAGAAGAAAAATCGCGCCAATGCTCTACACGAGTAACCGGAATTCGACCACTAACGTGATCAGCCGTAATTTCGAAACTTTGGCTTGGACTTTCACTATTCCATAGGGGGATTTTATCCCAATAAGAAGTTGAGGTTGTCATGCAACAACCTCACTCGCTAAGTCTATTTCGCCGGAAAGTAATTTAGGGAGTAGCGCATCACGAAGAAGCTCTAGTTGTTTAGACTCACGCCTCAATGATTCGATCATCAAGTACTTAGTGGTAACTAATTCTGTATAGCTTTCTGCCAGTTTTTTTGATGGAAGAACAATGTCTTTAATAATGAACTCAGACCAGTGACGTCGATACTCTTGGAACTCTTGCTTTCCTTGAATTGCGAAGTAGGTCCAAATAGTTGGCCGTACAGATCCTTTCAAAGGAATAACGTTCGAAGATATATCGAAGCTTGAGCAAGATAAATGTGTTATACAAGTGTGATCACCAAAAATAAAAATAGGATCTTTGGGATTTGCTTCAAAGCCAGCATCATCATTGTGAAAACCAAGAAGAATACTAGCTCCTTGCTCATAGACAGGAGTCTTGCCATGAGGCTCAACCTGTTTCTTGCTGTATCGTTTATTTGGTTTTAATCTTTTAACTATGTCACCAATTCGAACTACATCCCACCCCTCTGGTATCCCACCAAGTTCAGAGTCTTGCATTGCCGCAGGAAATAGGGAAGCGGTTTGGGCAAGTTTGTTAAATGCCTCGAAATTGCTGGCTTTTAAACCGCTTAGCTCATCAAGTGTTTTGGCAGAAATAACACGCATGGCAGCGAGCTCTGCATCGTCAGCGCTACCACCCGCTGCCAAAGCTTCAATTTTGGCTTTGACCGGATCAAAATCGACAAACCAGCTTTTGAAGATTGCTTGAGCGATTTGTTCTAAGGTTTGGCTGGTTTGGGTGTTGTTTTTTTGCTTAGTATTTAGGTTAAAAGCCAAATCATTTATAACCCTTAAACTATCTTTATCTGGCCAGAAGATAACAGCATCTTCAATTTCTTTCGGATTAAATGCTGGGTAAGTACCACCATCTGCAACTCGGACAAGATGTTCGTTAAATAGTTCTGAAGTAATAACACTATACAAATACCATTCTGTTCCTGTCGCAATCGCTGAAACTACAACAAAACCTGTTGAGGCTATCCAGTTTTCATGAACTTCATCCAAAAAAACATACTGTTTTAAATTTGGTCTAACAGTTGACATAATGAAGTCATTCTTTTTGACTATTCTCTTGGCTCTAGACGGAGCATCGGCATAAATCATATGTTTTGGAGGCTCGAACGAACCATTAGAAACCGATGAGATATCGATATAATATATTTCGTCAGGAGCATCTTTTTTTCTGATGGTGTTTGCATTAACTGTTGCTACATCACTAATTTTTTTATATCTCCATCCCTTTGGCAATGGCAAGTTATGCTCTCTAATATCAAAACTCATAATTAATCCCTGCCAGATTTTCCTTAATTGCCTTTTCTAATCGGTCAGACTCTTCAAACTGAGATTTTAATTGCGCGGTTAATCGCTGCATCTTCTCTGGGAAAGGCTCGCTATCTTCCTCAGCATCGGCTGCGCCCACATAGCGTCCTGGTGTTAGCACATAATCATGCTTTTTCATGTCTTGAAGTTTGGCGCTGAAGCAAAAACCTTTTTCGTCTTCATAGTCTGTACCAGCTTGCCAAGCATGAAATGTATTCGCGATTCTTTTAATATCTGTTGGATCAAAATCGCGCAATACACGATCTTTCATAAAACCGAGGTTGCGGGCATCAATAAACAACGTTTCACCACGGCGATCGCGCTTGCCTTTTTGACCTGGTGCCGTGCCACCTTTTTTGTTTTTGGTTAAAAACCAAATACAGGCGGGAATTTGCGTGTTGGTGAACAGTTGCCCTGGCAAGGCCACCATACATTCGACAAGATCTTCCTCAATCAATGCTTTACGAATTTCCCCTTCATTGTTGGTATTCGAGCTCATGGAACCATTAGCGAGTAATAAGCCCATTGATCCGTTATCGTTAAGGTGATGCAGCATGTGCTGTATCCAGCCGTAGTTGGCATTACCTTGCGGCGGAGTGCCATATTTCCAGCGGATATCCCCCTCTAATTTAGCATGCCACCAGTCTTTGATATTAAACGGTGGGTTAGCCATCACAAAATCAGCACGTAGGTCGGGATGTTGATCATCTAGGAAGGTATCGGCGTTCTTTTTACCAAAGTTAAAGTCGATACCGCGAATCGCCATATTCATGGCGGCTAACTTCCAAGTCGTCGGGTTACTTTCTTGACCATAAACAGAAATATGCTTGCGCTGTTCAGCTGCGTTGTAATGTTTATCAGCGGCATGAGCTTCGATGAACTTATCATTGCTCACAAAGAAGCCACCGGCCCCCATTGCCGGATCATAGACTCGGCCTTGATATGGCTGTAGCATTTCAACGATCAAGGTTACGATACTTTTGGGGGTGTAATATTGACCACCTTGTTTGCCTTCGGCTAAAGCGAATTGCCCCAAGAAGTACTCATAGACATGGCCCAAAATGTCTTTGCTGTGCAGATCGAGCTTTTCGCCGTTGTGAACTGGGTTATGAAATTGAGTCTTAGAAAACTCATTAATTAACGCGATTAAATTTTCATTTGATACTTCATAGCGTCCAACTCTCGGCAAAACACCTTTTAGCTTTGGGTTTGCCAGCTTGTCGTCAACTTTAAAGGTTTCGATTGCTTCTAAGGCATTGTCGATTAACTTGGATAGAGAAGTAAGCTTAAATGTTTCACCATGCTCTAATTCAATGTCATCACCAATGGATCTTGCTGCGGTGCTTTTAAGAAACTCCCAGCGAGATTGTTTAGGCACCCAGAAAACGTTTTTTTCCTGATAATACTCATGCAGCTCTAACTCTGCGTTTACTGCTTCGTTATATTCTTCTTCAGAGTCGTAATCTTCACGTGGCATAAAGTAGATGTTGTCGTCGCTATCATCTTTTGTGAACAACGTACGCAACTCTTGTTGGCGCTCTTCAAATGCGTCTGACACATACTTTAAAAAGATGATCCCTAGTACGACGTGTTTATAGTTAGCGGCATCAAGGTTATTGCGTAATTTGTCTGCTGCAGACCAGAGCTTTTGATCGAGTTCTTTTAAAAATTGCTGTTCTAAATTATTCATGTATGACCCAATAATGATTTGATGCGGTTGTAATTAACTTATTTGAGAAATTAATACCATTCTGGAAGTATGTGGACTGTTGTTTTCAATAACGATCTGTCTTCCATGTCAATTGCAATATCAAACTTAAGTTTAAGAGTTATAAACTTAGAGCTCAATTCTATATTCTATGTAAGCTCATAGAGTACTACAAACTAAGTCAATATTAATAGTAGTTACAACAAATTGAAAATTATGGAATTGTTAATTGGTATCCGGGTTAGTAACCTTTTTTTGAAATCGGCAAGCTAGGTGTCTATGAATTCAGGGGAAGATCATCCATCATCATTCCTTTTGTGTAAAATTACCGCCTAGTTCCGAAGCAAACAATTGTTGGCTAAACAGTGGCAAATAAATTTAACCATTTAAATTAAAACAAAAAAGTAGCTCTATCTCTGTGTGGAAACTCGAAGTTAATCATCCTGACTTGTCTTTAGTGACCAGCCAGGGGTATACAAAATAGAAGAATCTGAAACCTGTCTTTTAACAGTTCTTTGATCAACCTTTATGTCATTCCTACTGATTTTTGGAGCCTTAAAGGAAGGCTGGAGGCCATAGCCTATTTTTACATCACCCAAACTTGGTTGGGACTTAGGCTTTAGTGCCTTTTCAGCGTAATGACTGGTAACTAAATCCTTATTAGATTTATTATTGGGTTGCTCTAGTACAGGTGAGTTTTTTCTTAATTCGTTATTAAGGCCTGATTTGTTTTTAGGCTTTTGAGTACGTTCCACTAGCCCGAATTTAGACTCGTAAAAATATGTGTTATGCGTAATTTTCTTGTCATAAACTTCAGCATTCTCTTGGCTTATATAGGGATTATCAGAAAAATAATAATAGTCAAAATAATTTTTAGAAAACCAATCTCTTGCCTCAGCCATGACTTCATTGACTTTTTGATTGGTTATCTTCCCAGGATAAACCTGGGCAAATTTAATATGATTTTTGATGAAAATAATATTGTCGAAGTGAAGAGGATCTCTATTTGGGCTTATCAATGAAGGGGTGAACTTTCCGATATATGCTTTGGCCCATTGTAGAATCTTTTCTGCATTTTTTATTCTAAGAGTGGATAATGACCTTCGAGTTAAGTTAAATGCTCTGTTTATTGCTTCGGTCGACCCTCTATTTTGCAAATACTTAAGCATTCCATAATCAATGTCACGGAACAGTTCCTCCAAAATAAGCTGTTCTTTAATGCTTAACTCACTGAAATTAAACATGTTTTAATCCTCTATTATTCCTTTAAAACGCTTAAATCGAATTTTTTAAATTAAACATTATTTAATGTAGGTCAGCAAGACGTATTTAAATCCGCTATCTTTAAACTATTATCGGTTCGATTACCGACGATAGTTTTTGTAGTGCTTTTTTTCTGTCTTCAAAGTAGTCATGTCTGTCATATACACCAGCAACTCCTTTAATCTTATGATAAAGGCAACGCTCCGCTATGTCGTTAGCAGTGCCTAATTCAGAAAGTAAACTGCGGAATGTGCGTCTAAAGTCATGTACCGTAAAATGTTTAATTCCAGCGTCACCAAGAAAGTTTGGATAATTGCTCTTTTTTGAATAGCTTTTGGGGCCAAATAATTTTGATAGAGCATGATTTATGGTGTCATCCGAAATATATTCTCTATTTTTACTTTTTCTTCTAGAAGGGAATAAGTAGCTTGAACCAGCAGATCGGACTTTAAGCTCTTTTAATAAGGTGATTACGAGCTCGGGTAGAGGAATTACATTCTCAGAACCTGTTTTGTCCTCTCTTCTTCTAGCTTCCAAACCCCTTTCTCTAGGTCAAACTCTTCCCACTTTGCAGCTGTAAGTTCAGTTTTTCTTACCCCAGGACTAAGTAACAGTGATATTGCGAGGTAATTGTCCCTGACAAACATATCTTGGTTTTGTCGAAAAATCTCGAAGACAGTTTTCAACTCAGAAAAAGAGAGGACTATTGCTCGACTTTTTTGTACTCCACCAGCATCGGCTGGCTTAAATGCAGTAGCAGGGTTGTTGTTAGCTAAATCCAATTTACAAGCATGGTTAAACAACTTTTTACAGCATAACAAGGTCTTATTTGCGATAGAAGGGCGGTTGCTTTTTGTCACCTTGTCTATTATTCCTTTTATGTCCCTTGCATTTACATGACTAATTGTTAGGTCACCAATAAGAGGCCGTATCTCTTTTTCATAGTACCGTTTTGTTATTTCGGGGTGTTTTAAGTTTCTAACTAAATATTTATACCAGTCGTCAACAGTTCGAATTTTAACGGAATCGGCTCTAGCCTTTTCAGCCAAGGGATCTACTCCCTCTCTAACTTTCTGAATCAATGATGACGATTTATGCTTTGCAGTTGCAAGACTCATTGCAGGATAGGAGCCACCTTCAATACGCATAAACTTTCTTTTGTTGTTGATACTATAACGAACTTCCCAATAGGCCTTCCCTATTGTTTGAACTCTGATGTAAAGGTTGTCCGCGACTGCTTTTCGCCCTTTCGTTTGATCTTTCAAAAAAGATTTTATTTGTTTATCGTTCATATAATTCCATGCAGTGGTTACTAATTTCTTTTAATTGATATTTAGGGTGGTTACTAACCGTTCTAGTAACCAGTTTAGTAACCACTAAATTGTTAACTTAGGGCAACAATAAGAAACGCTATATAATAAAAAACCCCGCAATAACGAGGTTTTTCAGTGTTTTATGAATTGATGGAAACGGTTGGAAACTCTATTCGATATTCTGGATCTGCTCACGCATTTGCTCAATAAGCACTTTCAATTCTACCGCTGCATTTGTAACGTCTGCATTAATAGACTTCGATGCTAATGTATTTGCTTCGCGGTTAAACTCTTGCATCATAAAATCTAAGCGTCGGCCACAGGCGCCGCCTTTTTTCATTATTTTTTGGGTTTCGCTCACGTGCGACTTTAAGCGGTCTAGTTCTTCCGCTACGTCGGTTTTCTGGGCAAGGTAAATCAATTCTTGCTCTAGGCGAGCTTCATCAATATCGACTTTAGCGTCGGCGAGTTTGTTTTGAAGACGTTCTTTTTGCCATTCCATAATCGCAGGCATGTGTTGTTCGACTATCGCGGCTTGCTCAAGAATGTTTTCTAGGCGGGTATCAATCATGACTTTAAGGTTGGCACCTTCGCTGCCACGGGCTTCGATGAAGTCTTTTACTAGGCCATCAAAACCGGCAAGTATTTGCTTTTGAACTTCGTTCATGTCGGTTTCTTCAGCTTCCATCACGCCTGGCCACTTAAGAATATCGAGCGGGTTCAATTCGCCATTTGACGCTTCTGTTAAAATCCAATTTGCACTATCAATAAGCTGTTTCGCTAACTTTTTGTTTACCGTGAGTTGACTGATGGCTGATGGATTTGCCGTGTACTTTAAAAATACCTCAACTTTACCGCGTTGTAATTTTTTTCGAAGGCGTTCACGCAGTACCGCTTCTAACGAACGAAACTGTTCAGGAAGACGAATATAGGTTTCTAAATAACGTTGGTTAACAGATCGGATCTCCCACACTGCAGTGCCCCAATCGCCTTTTATCTCTTGTCTTGCGTATGCCGTCATGCTTTGAATCACAACAAATCCCTAACTTTTAATTTGAAATCAATTTACGAATAGTATAAACATGACTTATGGGTTCTCACAGGTTAATTTAGAAATTTTTGAGAACGTTGCTGTAATGGGGTGAATTAGTATTTATAAAACATTAATCATTGTTGTAGTTATGGGTTTTTATGTAGCCTCTGCCAATTCATTTCCTCTAACCTTAAACAACACTGGCAACACAATTATAAAAAATACTGATAATGACGTCGGTGTATCCTGTCCTGTTCCAAAACAACTGGTTTTTTCCTCGCTTAGACACCCAAAAATTCAAAAAGACATTCAACCCGTTTTAAAGCGTGCTTATAAACGACTAGGAATAGAAGTTGATTTTGTTGTGACCAGTTCCTATCGAGACTTATTATTAGTTTCTGAGAATAAGCTGATGGGGAGTGCGGCTTTTGCCGAAGATATCATCGACACAGTACCAAATGTGTTGCCCGTGTATCCGCCATTAACGGCGATGTCATATGTTTTACTGTGTCAAAAAGGGGTGGTTTGCGACAGTAGTATTTTTAATAATAGCGATAATCCAGAGGCGATAGTGGTGTCTACTGCGATGTCGAAAGGACTAAAAGATCATTACCCTCAGATTCGAGATGATCGCTTAACTACAACGAATGAAGTTAAAAATGTCATACGCTATCTAAAAGAAAACCGGGTTAATTACGGTATCTATCCTATATCTGACAAAACCAAAGGTGGGCTAAAAGAAATCCCGCCGAACGTAAACTATTCTATTTTATATGACTTACAAACTTTTCACGTAATTAGTAAGCAAATTTCCTGTCTATTACCTAAAATAGAGTTCGCACTGCGTGAAGAATTACACAAATTTAAGTAATTACTTTAATTTGTCGCTTTTTTAGTCAAAAAAGGTCGCTATTGTCTTAAAAAAAGCGTATGATTCGCGCCCTTTTGAATTCCCCCACAGACAGGCTAAGCTCAATTGAACACGTTGCAACACGGTTGCAGGCGTAAATGGTAATTGAGTGATGATGGACTACGCGTGAAGTTGGGGTAGAGATGTGAGTAATAAAATGACAGAAAATGTAACCCCAAAGTTTGTTGACTTAGGTTTATCCCCAGCAGTTTTAGAAGCCGTTCAACACGTAGGTTATGAGACCCCTTCACCAATCCAAGCCGAATGTATTCCGCATATTTTAAATGGCCATGATATTTTAGGTATCGCACAAACAGGTACTGGTAAAACAGCCGCTTTTGCATTGCCAACTTTGTGCCACTTAGACCCAAAGATTAATTCGCCGCAAATTTTAGTATTAGCCCCGACTCGTGAATTAGCGATTCAGGTAGCAGAAGCGTTTACGACTTATGCTGAAAAGTTAGATGGTTTCCACGTATTACCAATTTACGGTGGTCAAGATTTCCGTACGCAGCTTCGTGCCCTTAAGCGTGGTGTTCACGTTGTTGTTGGTACGCCTGGTCGTGTTATGGACCATATGCGCCGTGAAACGTTAGACTTATCTAACCTTAAAACAATTGTTCTTGATGAAGCTGACGAAATGTTACGCATGGGCTTCATTGATGATGTTGAGTGGATCATGGAACACGTTCCTGATGCAGCGCAAATCGCGTTATTCTCAGCAACAATGCCTGCGCCAATCTTAAAAGTGACGCAGAAGTATCTTAAAGATCCTAAAGAAGTTCGCATTAAGCCTAAATCAGCAAGTCACTCTAACATTACGCAACAGTACTGGATTGTGAACAACAACCAGAAGCTAGACGTATTAACGCGTTTATTAGAGTTAACTGAGTTTGATGGCATGATCATCTTTACCAAGACTCGTCAAAGCACGTCTGAGCTAGCGGATAAATTATCTGCACGCGGTCACGCAGCTGCGGCGCTTAACGGTGATATGAATCAGTCGCACCGTGAACAGTGTATCGAATCACTTAAATCAGGTCGTTTAGATATCATTATTGCAACAGACGTTGCTGCACGTGGTATCGACGTTGAGCGTGTAAGCCACGTAATCAACTATGACTTACCATATGATGTTGAGTCTTATGTTCACCGTGTTGGTCGTACAGGTCGTGCGGGTCGTAAAGGTAATGCAATCTTATTTGCTACACCACGCGAGCGCCGTCTTCTTAAGACGATTGAACGTGAAACTAAACAAACAATTTTACCTTATGAGCCACCTTCAAATGAAGAAGTAACTGCATTACGCGTTGCTGCATTTAAAGAGAAGATCGCTGATGTTATTGGTGGGCAGGATTTAGATTTCTTCAACAACTTAATTAGTGAGTTTGCTGCAGAATCAAATCAAGACGTAGCAACAGTTGCAGCTGCCTTAGCCCTTATGGCTCAATCAGAAGCTCCATTAATTGTGACTGGCCGTGGCATGCCGGGCAACAACAAATTTGACGATAGTCGTGGTGACCGCGGTGATCGTGGCGGACGCGGTGAAGGCCGTGGTCGTGACAGAGAACGCGGTGGTCGTGGTGAAGGTCGTGAGCGTGGCGGACGCGGAGATCGTGATCCTGGCGTTAAAATGCAAGCTTACCGTATCGAAGTTGGCCGTGAACACGGTGCAACGCCTCGTGATATCGTTGGTGCAATTGCAAACGAAGCAAACCTTAACTCGAAGTTTATTGGTAACATCAAGTTAATGCCTGGCTTCTCAGTTGTTGAGCTACCTGCTGATATGCCTGCTGAAACTCAACAGAAGTTAAAGCAAACTAAAGTTCGTAACCAAGTATTAGACATCAAAGTTGACCCACGTGGCGGCGAAGGTGTTGGTGGTCGCGGCGGTGAAGGTCGTGGTCGTGGAGAGCGTGGTGGACGCGGTCGTGATGATCGTGGCGGACGTGGCGGTGAAGGTCGTGGACGTGGCGGCGAAGGTCGTGGACGTGGTGCTGAAGGCCGAGGTCGTGGTGGCGAAGGTCATCGTGGTCGTCGTTCAGAGAACAAACCTCGCGACTAATCACAGCGTGTAAACAATAACTATCAAAGCAGCTTTCGGGCTGCTTTGTAGTAATTACTTATAGATGTTTCTATTTTAGTTTTCTCAAATAGAATACACTGAATAAATTCAACTTAATCAGATTCTTAGAAAGGTTTTTAATATGCGTCCAAGCGGAAGAACAACAGCCCAAATTCGTCCTGTTACTATTACTCGTAACTTCACAGCATACGCTGAAGGGTCTGTGTTAATTGAAATTGGCGACACTAAAGTTTTATGTAATGCCACTGTTGAAACGGGTGTTCCTCGTTTTATGAAAGGCCAAGGTAAAGGCTGGGTTACTGCTGAATATGGCATGTTACCTCGTTCAACTCATACGCGTAATCAGCGTGAAGCGGCAAAAGGCAAACAGTCGGGTCGTACACTAGAGATATCACGTTTAATTGCTCGTTCATTACGTGCAGCAATCGATTTATCAGCATTGGGTGAAAATACTATTACCGTTGACTGTGATGTGATTCAAGCGGATGGAGGCACTCGTACTGCGTCTATCACAGGTGCGTGTGTTGCACTTGTTGATGCGATTAATTACATGCGCAAAGAAAACATCATTAAAACAAACCCACTTAAGCATATGATTGCAGCTATTTCTGTTGGTGTTTACAAAGGCACACCAATTGCTGACTTAGAGTATTTAGAAGACTCTGAAGCAGAAACAGATATGAATGTAATCATGACTGAAGATGGTCGTTTAATTGAAGTGCAAGGTACGGCGGAAGAAGAGCCTTTTACCTTTGACGAAATGAATGAAATGATGAGCCTAGCTAAAAATGCTATCGGCGAGTTAGTTGATGAGCAGAAAAAAGCGTTGGCGTAATTTACTGTAAAATTTAATTTTTCAGCTATTTTAAGAAGTCGCCGTTTGAATAAAATGCGCGACTTTTGTGTATCTGGATTATGATTTATTAAACGATAAAGTAGAGTTCGAAGTAGGAGAATGAAGTGAAAGATTATCAGAAGGCGTTTATTGAGTTTGCGTTAGAAAAACAAGTGTTAAAGTTTGGTGAATTCACCCTCAAATCTGGCCGCACTAGCCCGTACTTTTTTAATGCTGGACTTTTTAATACAGGACGCGACTTAGCACGCTTAGGCCGATTTTATGCCGCTGCGTTGGTAGACTCTGGTATTTCATACGATGTTCTATTTGGTCCTGCTTATAAAGGCATTCCTATTGCCACGACAACTGCAGTGGCATTAGCAGATCATCACGATCACGACACGCCATACTGCTTTAATCGCAAAGAAGCAAAAACTCATGGTGAAGGCGGCAGTTTAGTGGGTGCAGAGCTTAAAGGTAACATCATGCTGGTTGACGATGTAATTACTGCTGGCACTGCAATTCGTGAATCTATGACTATTATTGAACAAGCTGGCGCGGCCTTATCGGGTGTTTTAATTGCGCTTGATCGTCAAGAAAAAGGTAAAGGTGAGCTGTCTGCCATTCAAGAAGTTGAGCGCGACTTTGGCACAAAAGTAATTTCAATTGTTACCTTAACCGACGTAGTCAGTTTCTTAAAAGAAAGCCCAGATTTTGCCGAGTTTTTACCAAGCGTAGAAGCGTATCGAGCTCAGTACGGTATCTGAGCTTCGGACAAGCCGAGAAGCTATCGTATCACCGCTACTAATTTCAAAGGATAGGTCATGAGAACGTTATACCCAGAAATTAAAGTTAACCAAACTTATATGCTTGATGTAGGTGACGGTCATACCCTTTATGTTGAAGAGTCTGGAAATCCAGAGGGTATTCCAGTTATTCATTGTCATGGTGGACCCGGCGGTGGCAGTTCGCCAACACAAAGGCGTTTTTACGATCCAGAAAAGTATCGCATTATATTATTTGATCAACGTGGTTGTGGGCAGTCAACTCCTCTTGCTGCGACGGACATTACCGCGACTTGGAACAATACAATAAGTCATATTATTCGTGATATGGAAACGATAAGAGACCACTTATCTATTACTCGTTGGGTGGTGACTGGAGGCTCTTGGGGCACTACGGTTGCCTTGTTGTATGCAATTCGAAATCCTGCTGTGGTACAGGCTATTATTTTGCGTGGTGTATTCTTGGGTCGACAGCAAGATCTAAATTGGTTGTTTGGTGCAACGGAAGGAGCGAGCCAAATATTCCCTGAGTACTACGCAAAATTTATCAAAGACGTTCCGTCCGATTCAGTAGAAGAAACGCTCGAGTACTACAAAGACAAGTTGATGGGTGATAATGATTTTGAACAGCTTGCTGCCGCTAAAAAGTTTGGCGCATGGGAGGCAAATATGATGGAGTTAAATTATCATTTGTCTCACCATGATTCACCTCATAAAGAGTTGTTAACAATGGCTATTTTGTACTGCCATTATTTTACAAACCATTGTTTTATTTATGAGTCTGAAATACTGAGTGAAATAGCCGCGATTCAACATATTCCCGGATATATTGTGCATGGTCGAAACGATGTGATATGCAAACCCGAGGGTGCGTTTGTGCTAAATAGTGCATGGACTGCAAGTGTGCTAGAAATGGTTCCAGCAGCCGGACATGCTTCAGTTGAGCCTGGTATTGTGGATGGTTTGATTAGAGCGAGTCAAAAAGTTGCTCGGTTTATTAACGAGAAAAAGTAAAAGTAGTGGTAGTAACGTGATTGGATTAATTCAGCGAGTAAGTCAGGCAAAAGTTGAAATAGCCGGTGATATATCGGGGCAGATTGACGGTGGTTTATTAGTGTTGCTTGGGGTTGAACAAGATGACGATGAAGCAAAAGCAAAAAAGCTAGCAGAACGTATAAGCAAATATCGAATATTTAATGACGAAAACGGCAAAATGAATTTAAACGTTCAACAAGTTAAAGGCTCGTTATTAGTAGTTTCGCAATTTACCCTAGTCGCCGATACCAAATCAGGTAATCGTCCAGGTTTCTCTCGAGGGGCAACACCTGAACATGGCAAGGCGATTTACGAGTATTTTGTCGAGTACTGCAAAACACTTGGTCTGCCAGTCGAGACCGGGCAGTTTGGAGCGGATATGCAAGTATCACTAGTTAATGACGGACCTGTGACATTTTCATTATCGGTATAAAGACTAATCCTCAACAAAACAAAACAAAACAAAACAAAACAAAACAAAACAAAACAAAACAAAACAAAAAATAATAATAAAACAGGAGTGTGCGCGGTGGGATTTTTAAAATTAATTACTGTATTAGTCGCTGGAGTAGCTTTGGCTATGAGCGGTTATTTGTATCAATTAATAGATCAAACTAACTTTTTTAACCAATCAATAGAAATTCCAGCCGATCAGATTTGGATGTACCACTTAGTCGCTGCGATTGTAATTGTGTGGTTAGTGATAAGTTTGTTTTTGAAGCTACTTCCGCCATTATTAATAGTGGGCTTGCTTATTGTAGCAGTAGGCAGCGAGGGCATGTTTGTTGGGCTTAATTTTAACGGCACAATTGTTGAGCAATCAGAGTTTATGGAAAAATTAGAAAATAGCGCTGAAGACTTAATGAAGAAGGCTGAAGACTTACTAGATAACTAGATAACTAGATAACTGTATTTTCTATAAAGGCCGGCTTATGTCGGCCTTATTTATTTTTGATTTGTTCAGCAATGTTATGTTGCTCAATCTCTTTGGGGAATACATATGCTGTTAATTTTGAATCAGTGTTGTCAGCAGGCGCTTTATGCGCAAGGTAAATATGATTCAGCATCCCGGGCACGGCAAAAAGTTTAACAGGGCCATTAAACGCATGTTCAATATTGTGCGCTATGGTTCGTAACACCTCGCCTTCTGATTTTAAACAATTAAAAATAAGCCATCCATCTTCATTTATTAACTGATAGCAACGTTTAAAAAAACAATCATCAAATACTTGTTCTGGTTCGCTTGAACCAAGAAATAAGTCTACCACTAACCAGTCAAAGCTCTGCTCATTGGCGAGAGCAGCATCAATATAAACAAAGGCGTCGGCAGCAATAATATTTAGATCAGCAGACTCAGGCATATACTGTACTACCGCGTTGATAACTTCTTGGCTATATTCAATACTCGTAAAATTTATTTGCGGCTGAGTGAGTGCCAGATACCGTTGCATAGACTGACCGCCACCACCAAGCTCTAGTATTGAAGTTGGGATTTTATGGTGGACTTGCGGCAACATCATGGTCAGGGTATGGGCTAGAACCGGTCTATATGGTGCGTGTAATTGGCAGGCGCTCTGAACCACGCCGTTTATTTCTAACCAAATATGGTGTTGATTTTGCAAGACTTCTAATCTGAAGTCAGTACACTGATAAAAATAGAGTTGTTGTTCAGCGGCGAAACTGTAGGTGATTTGCGTCGCATCCATAGATAGTTTTAAATACCGTAAGCTATTTTTAATACTTCTAAGCATAACAATAAGTTGCCTGTGCGCAACAGAGAAAATTTAGAGGATAAAATATGTATCAAGTTGTCGCCCCCCAAACTGAAGAAGAATGGGAACAGTATTATGAAATTCGCTGGCAAATACTCAGAGCTCCGCTGCAACAACCGAGAGGTTCAGAAAAAGACGAGTATGAGCAACATGCTTGGCACCGAATGGTTAAAGATGATAACGGCAAAGTCGTCGGTGTCGCTAGATTACACTTAGTTAGCAATGAAGAAGGGCAAATACGCTATATGGCGGTGGTTGAAGATCACCGTCGACGAGGTTTAGCCACTATGATGCTTGAATCACTTGAAGCCATAGGTCGACAAGAAGGTGTTGAGAGAGTCATTTTAAATGCACGCACTTCAGCAACTAATTTTTACGAGAATTTAGGTTATCAAGTAACGGGTGATGCGCCAGAAATCTTCGGCTCTATTCCCCATGTTCAAATGTGCAAGCCTCTTGATAAGGTGGAAGTCATCATTCGCCATCCGCAATGGTGCGTAGATTTACAAAACATATGGCATCAACAAATTCCTATTACGCAGTTAATGGGAATTAGAGTGTATCAATATACTGGTGATACGTTTGAAACGCGTGCCGCGCTCAATCCAAATATGAATCTTCATGGCACTATGTTTGCGGGAAGTATTTACTCACTTGCTACTTTAACCGGTTGGGGATTAGTGCACTTAACCATGAAAGAAAATGAGGTTGACGGCGATATTGTATTAGCCGATGCCAACATTCATTACCATAAGCCGGTTACTGAACTACCTCGTTGTATTGCTCATTTTGAGCATGTTAAAGGAGACTTTGAACCACTAAAAGAGAATAAAAAAGCGCGTATTCACGTGCAAGTTGATGTGATGGACGATCAAGTGAAAGTCGCAGAGTTTAGTGGCCAGTATGTGGTTATTCCAACAAAGAAGACGAACTAGAATGAATCAAAGAGTAGGCATTATTGGTGGTGGTTTCGTTGGCCGAGCATTAGCAGAGTCATTAAACAAGTCAAAATACAAGGTTAAGCTGTCTTTTAGGTCAAATAAGCCAGAATCATTGATTTTAGGGGTTGAATATTATTATTGTGATGTTCAAGAGTCCACGATAAAAGCTGAGGATCCTTTATTTGAAGTCGATTCACTCGTTATTTGTATTCCCCCAGGGTTTCGTCAGGATATGGGTGATTCTTATACAGCCAAGATAAAATCCTTAGTCGAAAAGGCCGAAAGTAGTAATGTCAAACAGGTTATTTTTACAAGTTCAATTGGAATTTATTCTAAAGACGGTATTAATGATGAAAATACTGACCTCGACTTGTCTGTAAATAAGGTGAGGGTCTTACACAGCGCGGAACAGACGGTTTTACAAAGTAGGTTACAATATAAACAGGTGTTAAGATTAGGTGGACTCATTGGCGGTAGTCGTCATCCAGGACGATTTAAAGTACCTATTACCCAAACGAATGCTAATGAAGCGGTAAACATGGTGATGTTACAAGATGTGGTTGGTTCAATTGAAACTGTCATTGAAGATATAAAGAATAACGAAGTATCGCCACAGGCAATTTTAAACGTTGTTGCACCGCACCATCCAAATAAGCAAAGCTTCTATCGTTATGCTAGGCAAAAGTTAAATACGCTAGATGGAATGCCTATTATTAACGACTACCAACCAGCAGATGAAACTCAGAATAATAGTGGCCCAATTGGGCGTGTGGTGCAGGGTGATCAAATTACCAAGGTGTTTGCTTTTACGTATCAGGTAGACAGCTTTTTTACCGCTTTTTAATTGTCTTGGTTACGACTTAACGATGTTTAGCTAAATATTTATCGAGTTGGTTGGCAAACTGTTGCTTATCTTTGTCGCCATATTTAGCTTGGCCACCTGATTGCACGCCACTTGCTCTCATGGTGTCCATAAAGTCTCTAATGTTCAGTCGCTGTTTTATGTTTTCAGTAGTGTAAAGTTCGCCCCTTGGGTTTAACGCAATGGCTTTTTTATCAATGACTTCTGATGCTAACGGTATATCAGCGGTGATCACTAAATCGCCTTCCTGAGCTTGCTCAACTATATAGTTATCGGCGACATCAAAACCTGAACTTACTTGCATGCTTTTTATTACTAACGATGGAGGAGTGGCGATGTATTGATTTGCCACTAAAATAAGTGGTGTTTTAGTGCGCTCGGCAGCTTTAAACAATATTTCTTTTACAGGCACTGGACAAGCGTCTGCATCTACCCAAATAGTCATGGTATGGTCTCTTGCTAATTATGGCTGCAGTGTATGTTATTCGTTAGAAGCTTGCAAAACAGAAATGCCACCAAAAAATAACAATCTTTTGTAAGATATCGCGTTAAAAGGCAATGATATGAAATTAATCAAAATCATTCTGCAATCTCTATGGCTATTTGCCCTGCTTAGCTCATATAATTGCCAAGCGTTGTCTAATTTATCAAATGACATGAAGGATTTTATGCTCGATTTTAAGCGTGAACCACAGTTTAGTAAGTTTATCTCTGAGACGATAGAGCCCTTTTGGGAGCGTTACGCAACGCCAGGTCAGTTCATTAACCGTCAAGGTTTAACCATTCATTTTGTTGAAGTTGGTAACGATGACGCGTCACACACAATTGTGATTTCCCCGGGTCGAGTTGAAGGTTATCTAAAATATAAAGAGC
The DNA here is from genome assembly GCF_017948405.1 of Psychrosphaera aestuarii. Taxonomy (NCBI): domain Bacteria; kingdom Pseudomonadati; phylum Pseudomonadota; class Gammaproteobacteria; order Alteromonadales; family Pseudoalteromonadaceae; genus Psychrosphaera; species Psychrosphaera aestuarii. The sequence goes on from NZ_CP072844.1 coordinate 740,107, forward strand.
TCGCTTTTGATTTTGTTTCGCAAGGCTTTAGAGTCTTTATTATTGATCATCAAGGGCAGGGCTTATCATCTCGCCTATTAGTAAATCGCGAAAAAGGCCATGTACAACACTTTGACGATTATTCTAGTGATTTTAATCAGTTTTTAACTGAGATTGTTGAGCCGAAAGTGGTGGGTAGTTTGTCTTTAGTTGCTCATTCTATGGGATCTGCAATTGCACTAAGATATTTGCAAACACATCAACACAAGATCAATAAAGCTATTTTTTCATCGCCAATGTGGGGGTTGCCGACTGGACCCATTCCTGCGACGGTGTTAAAGCCTATGGTAAAATCAGCGGCATGGCTGGTTGAGCAGGTTAAGCCACAAAGCCCTTACTTTGTGGGAAGCATGGATTATGAAGCTTTACCGTTTGATAGTAATCCTCTTACTCACTGCAAAGTGCGCTATCAGTATTTTCGAGATACCTACGAGAAAAATCCAGACTTGAAGCTCGGCGGTATTACCTACAGCTGGGTATTAGCGTCTATTAACGCTTTAGACAAAGCGTATGAGCAATTAGACCGGGTGAATATTCCTGTGATGGTATTTCAAGCCGGCGATGACAATGTGGTTGATAACAGTGCGCAAGATAAATTTTGTGAACGCTTAAAAGAAGTCGGGAACGAGTGTGAAACAGGTGTGCCTATCGTTATGAAAGGTGCTCGTCACGAAATATTTATAGAACAAGATACTATACGCAATAAGGCGCTGAGCAAGGTGCTTAAGTTTATAAGAGAATAACACGGCTTTACTCGTACAAAAACTTGGCTTCTCTGAACATAACCCAAGATGCAATAACATACTTGTCGTTTGATATTGGCGTCAGTCCTCTGTGGGTGTGTGTAAAGTCACAAGGCGCTAATATTAGGCTGCCAGTCGCGGGCTTAACTTTGGCTTGTTGATAAAAAAATTCCGTTTCCCCACCATCTGCAATGTCATTTAAATAGAATAAAATGAGCAGGCTACGTCTAAGTGAACGCTGAGTTGTGTCGGTTGGATGCGGAAAGTGTTCGGAATGCCAATGTGGGTATCCACCTTGTTGTTTTTGGTATTTTTGAATATTCAGAATATCGAGTTCGTAAATTCTAGAAGCAATTTGGCTTATTTGTTCGTCTGACAAAGTGTTAACGTGCTCGTGGGATAAGGTTTTAACTTCACCGGTATGTGGATCTTGAAATGACGTGGATAGCGCGCCAGTTAATAACATAGGATGCATGCGTACGTATTGCACTAGAGCCTTGAGTAAAGTTTGAGATAAGGCGTTTTGGATAGGCTGCCAACTTTGGTGATGGTTGATGGTCAGATCAAGACTGTTCTTTTTAGATATATCAACGCCGTTGCCGGTTCTGCCAGGGTGTTTATTGGCATCATTTTCAAATTGATTAATAATTTGCTGACAGAAATCGGGTGATAATGCATTTTTAAACTCTAAAATAAACTGACTCATACTGCATGCCTTTATTGCTTTTAACTGAGTAATGCACGCAATGTGTCATGTTCTAACATATAATGTCAAAAATTCGAGCCAACAGGCTAGTTAATCTTATAAATTTAGTGAAGAGAGCAGTATGCTTAACATTGTTTTATTTCAACCAGAAATCCCACCAAACACAGGTAATATCGTACGCTTGTGCGCCAATAGCGGTTTTCAACTTCATTTAATTGAGCCGCTGGGTTTTGATCTTGATGAGAAAAAAGTACGTCGAGCAGGACTTGATTATCATGAATTTACTAAAGTAAAGCGCTATCCAAACTTTCAAGCTTATGTTGACGCAAACCCTGGTAGTCATTTATATGCCTGCACAACCAAAGGGCAAGGTTATCATAGTGACGTTGCTTACAAGCCTGGCGATAGTTTGGTGTTTGGACCAGAAACTAGAGGCCTACCGGACGATGTGTTGGCCTTGATTGGTCAACAAAATTGGGTGAAAATTCCAATGCAACCCGATAGCCGAAGCATGAACTTATCAAACGCGGTATCGGTATTTGTCTATGAATCATGGCGCCAATTAGGCTACGAAGGGGCAAAGTAAGCTAAAAAACTGATTTAATTGCTATTTACTTGGCACTTTACTGTACTACATCTATGCTTAATTGACGGTATATTTGGCTTATAGTACGGGAAGAGTGCCTTGCTGTTGATCAATCCCCACCAAATTTTTAACTTGTTTTACAAGCTACTACATTTCAGCAGTGACCTTGTCGCGCCTGCACTTCTAAAGTCTGATGAACCTCCACAAGTAGAGGAGTCTATTAATTTACTCATCACTCACGATACATTCATGATCGTAATTACCTTATTTTTCGCAGTGATCTTTTTAATTGTAATGTACGGTCGTTGGCTCAAAGTAAAGTTGGCTTTTCAGGCAACAAGCAAACAGTCTTTTATCGATTCACTACTATCAAATACAAAAGAGGGTATTTGGATTGCCAACAAAGATCGAGAAATTGAAAAGGTAAACGTTGCTTACACAGATATTATGGGTTTTGATGAATCTGAAACAACGGGTAAATGCTTTAAGGTTTTTAAGGACGAAGGTCGAAATTACGAAGTTGAAAATATTATTTGGCAAGAAGTGGTAAAAACGGGTTTTTGGCACGGTGAAATCTGGACTGTAACTAAAGACGGACATCGAATATCCGTAGATATGTCAGTGACACGAGTGGCCACAGAACAAAAGTTTACTGGCCAAGTAGACGTAAAATACGTAGGCATGATGTTTGATGTGACTGATCGTAAATATAACGAACGGGCTTTACATCAACTTGCAACACGAGATCAATTAACTGAGTTGCCGAACCGAACACTATTTGTCGAATATATTAAACACTCTATCGCCACAATTCAGCCGACGTTACCGCACTTTGCGGTGGTGTTTATTGATATTGATAATTTTAAAAAAGTTAATGCAAACGTAGGGTTACTGCAAGGCGATACTATTATTGGGCTTGTAGCAGAGCGTTTACAAAAGCAGTTAGATGCAAGTGTTACGCTCGCTCGATTAGGAGGTGATGAGTTTGCGTTGCTATTGCCAAGTCAATTGTGTGCAAGTCAGCCAATTAATTATATAGAAAAAGTTATTCATGACATTCAATCATGTTTTGTCGAAACTTTTAGATTAGATGATCATGAAGTTAACCTTACTACGAGCATAGGTGTGGCTATTTACCCTACCCATGGCGCGCAGTGTGATGAGTTAATGCGCTGTGCCGATACCGCTCTAAACCGAGTAAAGATTAGCAGTAGAAACGATGCCTTAATCTTTGACCATGTGATGGATGATATTTCCTCGGATAATTTAAACGTTGAAAGTGAGTTAGTAGCGGCCATCAACGGAAATGAGTTATCAGTGCACTACCAGCCTTTATTTCATTCAAAACAAGATCAAATATATGGATTTGAAGCCTTAGTCCGTTGGAATAGCAAAACTCGAGGTGTAGTACCTCCCGGTCAGTTTATCCACATTGCAGAGCAAAATGGACTAATAAGACAGGTTGACTTTTTAGTATTAAAAGAGGCGTTTGCCGCCGCTGAACGGTGGGATGAGTTGGGTTTGATGCGGGGCCGAATCGCGGTGAACATTTCGTCAGTAAACTTTCAGCAAGCTGAATTTGTCAGTCACATCAAAAAGCTAGTCGCTGATGTAAACGGTAACTGTAAGAATATCGAATTAGAGCTGACTGAAACCGCTATGATGATAGATGCGGATACCGTTGCAAAAAACATTTCAATTTTAAAAAGCATGGGGTTCACCATTGCGTTAGATGACTTTGGTACCGGGTTTAGCTCACTTGGCCACTTAAAACAATTTGATATTGATAAAGTTAAAATAGATCGCTCTTTTATTCACGAAATAGAGTTTAATGAGCAAGACCGAAATATAGCATCGGTAATTATACAGCTGGCGCACCATTTGCGACTTGATGTGGTTGCAGAGGGTATAGAGAACGAGCAACAAGCTTATTTGTTGCATGTTATGGGATGTCACCGTATGCAAGGGTATTTATTTAGTCGCCCGCTTACGGAGCCTAAGTTGATAGAATTTTTAAAAAGTGAAGAAAAAAATGTTATGGGCTTGTCAAAACGAATAAAAGTGAGTTAGGAATTTACATGGAGCTTTTGGGTTTATTGAATACTCTGTTTGGCGTTAATCTTGTTATTGCCTGTATGATACTCGCGCTTATTTTATGTTTAAAAAAACATGAGTATTGGTTAGGCTTTTTATCCAACATTTTAGCAGCTAGTTATTGTTTTTGTGCCACACAAGGCATTCTTTCGCCTGACTACCTTCCTGTTTTACTGTTAGCTTCTGTTGCAGCCGCACTGTTTTCTATCCCCCTGATTTGGAAAGATATGTTGTTTAACATTGTAGACCATGCTTATCAGTGGACGTTTTTATTGATAGTGGTCGGCGTTTTAACGATTAATCAGCTGCTACTAAATCAAATCGTCCTCTTTTTAGGTGCATCCATTTTAGTGTCTGCGATTATATTATTTAGAAGTATCCATCAGCATGGAGCGCTGATTCGACGGTTAAATATCGTGAGTAATGAGTTGGAGAGAGCGTCATTTAAAGTAGGGTTTGATCTTTCTACAGGCTTACCGAATAAAAACGGATTTGAAGAACGTATCGATAAATGGATATATGTAAATCCTAAAGTTAAAGTCAATATCGTTGCATTTAAGCTAACTCGCTTTGCGGAGCTGAACCGATTGATTGGTCATAACAATGCTGATTTGGTCAAGCTTCAGTTGGTAAGCCGAATTCGTAAAAAGTTAGAAAGTGTCGCAGAGATTATTCTTCTAAATGATGATAATGGAGAGGCTTATTTCGCCAGCGTTGGCGGTGTAGACTTTGTGGTCGCAATACGCGAAGACTTAAATAATTACGCAACCGAAAATATTATTAGTTTGTTAAACGGGAGTGTTAACGAACCCATCGTTGTGGACTCTACCGCAGTGGATGTTGGTATAGAGTTTGGAGTTTCATGTTATCCGGAACAAGGCAATGCCGTAAGTAGTTTAATCGAAAATGCATTTTTAGCGATGAACCAAGCACATGAAACGAATAGTTCTATTTATTTTGATACTGCGCAGCACACCAAACTCATCAATAAAAAAACCATCATAGTTCAGTTAAAAGAAGACTTCGACTTAGGGCGATTCAGTGTTTATGTCCAACCACAAGTTAATATCAAAACTAGGGAAATAATTGGTGGTGAGCTGTTGGTTCGCTGGAATCGGGAAGGAGAGGGCATCGTTACAGCGAAAGAGTTTATTAGCTTAGCGGAGCAATCAGGAATTATATATCAACTCAATATGTGGACAATAGAAAAGGCGATTCAAACGCTGGCCTCGATGAAAGCTGATGGTTTAGAGCAGACCTTATCGGTAAACGTCTCAAACCGAGAGTTATTACAATCCCATATGGTGGAGTCTATTTTAAATTTGTTAGACGAGTATATGGTTCCACCAGAGCAATTAATAATTGAAATAAAAGAGTCTGCTTTTGCTGAAAATAAATCCAAAGCATTAAAAGTGGCTAGATTGCTCCAACAATCAGGGGTTAAAGTGGCGATTGATGATTTTGGTAAAGACTTTACGGCGATAGAAACATTTAATCACTTTATGCCACACTACTTAAAAATAGACTGTCGCCATATCTCTGACAGTAATAAAGGTAGTCAGCTTAACACCTATACTAATGCGATAATCGGCGTCGCTAAGTCACTAAAAATACCTGTGGTAGCCCATGGCATTGAGTCTGAGCAAACTGAACAACAACTTTTGGATTTAGAGTGCGAAATGGGCCAAGGCTTTTTTTACAGTAAACCTTTTGAGTTGGTTGGCTTTTCTATTTGGTTAGAGCAATGGCGTCGTTCTCTGCAACGCAGAGACTAAAGTTTATTATTGCCAATTAAGTAGCTATAAGTGAGTTGAGTCAGTACCTGCGCAACTTCTAAACTTTTATGGTTTGGCGGTTCATTGCCATCTGGAGCCCCTTCACAGAGATGCAAATACTTATTTTGCGGCAGTCTTGCTAACTGGTTTACATAATACATAGCTTGCTCGGAGCTAAAGCCTGTTGCGCTGTAAGCGCTAGCTGGCATGTGCATAATACTGTCTAAGTCTAGCTCTATACCCACTGCATTTTTATTGTTATTTACATAAGACTTAGATGTCGCAACCGCTTCTTCAAAACGGACACTTCTTTCTACAAACATTTGTTGATAGGTAATAAATGAGAACTCGGCGTCAAGTAAGCCTTTTATTGTATCTGAGTTGTTCTTTTGTTCATGCAAGCCTAATACGCAGTAATGGCTCAGGTGTCCATTATGGTAGGCATATCTAAATGGGTTACCCGAATGTCGACCTTCCATTGCTCTAAAGTCTGCATGCGGATCAAGGTTAACGCATGCCACTGAAGTTTCATTTGCTTTACTAAGTGCTTCGATGATGGGGAAGGCATTATTATGCCCACCACCAATAATTATCGGTTTTAAGCCAAGTAAAAAAATAGGTGCGAGTAACTCTTCTACTCTTTGATCTAATTGGCTGCATAAATCTCTAAGCGAACTGAGTTTGTGGTCAGAAATTGTGGCGACGTTACTTTGTTTCTGTAAATCGCTAACGTCGAGCTGACCAAGCAATAAAACTGAATTCCAATTAAAGAATTGATTGGCTTGCTGACTTAACATCGTTGGTAAATATTGATGCCACGCGTTTTTAGCGCCGCCTTTGCCACAATTTGCTCTTGGTCCAATATCTTCTGGTATACCTAATATAACAAATTCAACGCCTTGCTCTTTTGCATGTTTAAGATTGTCAACGAGTGATAATCCATGCTTAGGAATTAAAATAACATCGGCCACATGGGTTTCGTTATTTCGACGGTTTTGAAATGACTCAATGTCGTTTAGTTCGGTATAAAGAAGGTAATCAGACATTATTCGATATCTAACGGATCGGCTGAAAGAATAGTACCAGTGCTGTCAGCGTATAAATGATCGTCTGGTAAGAAGGTTACACCTGCAAAGTTAACTGCGACATCTTCCTCGCCGGTACCAACGTCATCGGCACTTACTGGAATTGAGTTAAGGGCAAGAATGCCAATATTAATGTCTTCCAATGCATCAACTTCGCGAACGCTGCCGTTACAAACGATGCCTTCCCAGTTGTTTTCAGCGGCTAATTCAGCTATTTCGGCATCAATGAGTCCGCGGCGAGTTGAACCACCACCATCAATGACTAATACACGCCCCCGACCATCTTGGCTAAGTAAGGTAACAATTAAGGCGTTGTCTTCGAAACACTTAACGGTTTGAACTTGGCCACCAAAAGAAGTGATACCGCCGTAATGTTCAAAAAGTGGATCTAGCACATCAACTTGTTCAGCGAAGGTATCGCATAATTCTGATGTATTGTATTGCATAGTTACCCCAATGTTTTTAATTAAAAAGTAGCCAGTCCTTGGTATCTATCCCAAGTATATAATCCAAAACCAGCATTACCAATTGTTTATAAAAAAGAACAGTTAAAGCACATTTTGATAGCTCAATACGTAATTGGTAAAATTTTCTATCCAATCTTAATTAGAGTAATAATTCTAGACTAATTTGCTGTTATTTTAGAATTATATTGCAAAATTCGCAGTTTTATCTATCTTTCCTGTGGGGCGAAGATCCCAATAATAAAAAATAATATCAACAGGATAAAACATGAAACTACTAAAACTATACGCTTTTGCGTTCAGCATGTTGTGCTGTAACGCGTTTGCGAACGAGGGCGTGGCATTAATCCACGGTACCGGAAAGCAAACCGATGCTTATAATGACTATTGGACAGGCTCATTTGTAACTAAAGTGGCCAGTGGATTACCAAACTCAAATAACTACACTGTTATTAATTGTGATTTTGATCAGTTTATGTGGAATGCGGGTGCATCAGGTTGTTTAGCGGAGCAACTTACAACATTTATCAATTCTAAAAATATTAGTAAGTTAACACTTATTACACACTCCAATGGCGGAAACATAGTTCGCTGGATTATGTCGAACCCAACGTGGGACAGTCGATATCCAAATATCATTAATAAAACAGTCAAAGTAATCGCTTTAGCGCCGTCTAGTGGTGGAACGCCATTAGCAGACGCCGTTGTTGCAGGTAATTCATTTGAACAGTCGTTAGGCTGGTTACTTGGTTTTGGTAGTGACGCGGTAAAACAGCAACAGGTGTCTTGGATGGCGTCTTATAACGCTAATTGGTTAAACGGAACACCAGGCCGACCTGCGTTGAGTGCGCCTTTTGAATCTGTGGTCGGTAGTGACGTTGACTCTGCTATTTGGGATGGCGATAGCTATTGTGGTGGATATCAAAATCAAGTGGCCTTAGAAGTAACACAAAATTGGTTAGACTCATGTTCAGATGGTTTCCTTAATTGCTCATCTCAGTCTTTAGCTGGCACGGTATGGTTTACCGATAAGAGTAAAACGCGTGGTCGCGAGCCACTTAGTCATCAGCAAAGCCGACGTGATTGTTTTAATCTTCCGTCATTGATCAGCAACCGTATTTAGGAACATCGTAATGAAAAACTTATTATTAATTTTTGTACCGGTTTTATTACTTGGTTGTAACGCTCAAGACGATGACAGCAGTCAGGTTAACGAGAGTAGCCAAATTGAACAAACGGTGTATCAGTGGGCAAGTGTTCAAAAAGGCGGTACTCCGCAACGCAATGTTGTAAAGACGAGCGATGAGTATTGGCAAACCGTTACTGGACGTGAATTAAAGAAGGGCGTTGCCGTTTATCTAACGACTGACGACAACCTTATTCGCGTTGCACCTAAAGCAAGCTATTATCATGGTCAGGTCTTTAAAGCGAAAGGCATCGATATTGATCAGCTTGAGCTTTTAAATAACAATGCTAAAACTAAATATGACTTAACCGCAACAGCCTCACAAAGTGTCATGCAACAGGCGGGTTTTGATGATGGTAGCGTGGCATTAAAGGGACTTACAAATGGCGATAATGCTATTTTAAAAACGCGCCAAGCACTGTCTGACGATGATGTGTATTTAATTCATGTAAAGGAAAAAAACTCACCACATTTATTAACAATAAAAAGTGGGTTTGAGAAGTCTAATGAAGCTCAACGCCTTCCGGTAGAACTAAGCGTCGGTGATAAAGCTTTGTTAAAAGACGAAATAACCTTGTCACTCATTAGTCCGGTTTCTGAGCAGGTGAACGTACAATACAACGCAGGAACGGCAGAGTTTTCTCAACCTCTTGAGCAACTCGGTGCAATAAACGGCTTTTATGAGATTGAAGCTCGCGTAATGACTGAAATTAAAGGCAAGAAAGTAATGCGTTCGGTAAAAGTACCGTTCACCAATGTTACTACTACGGCTTTGTTAGGTGCGCCTAAGTATCAAACTAATGCAAATAAAGTGGTTGTTAACTTGCCAATTGAAGCTGAAATGCCAGGAAGGTTTGCGATAAAAGCGACATTAGCATCTAAAAATGGTGATGTTGTTACTCAGCTTGCGACTGTAGAGGTGGCTGCGCAAATCGACTCGTTTGAACAGTTATCTTTACCATTTGATATAGCAACCGCACCTAAGGGTGAGTTGTTCTTGATGAATGTAGAGTTGACAGATCAAACCCGAATGATGAAAACCTATCCGAAACTTTAATTCATAAGTGAAGACGGTTGGCTAACTAAACGTTAGCTAACCGTTTAATAAGAGGCTCAATCCTAACCGTAAGTGATTGAGCCTTTTTTATTAGTGTCTAAAGTGACGCATGCCTGTAAATACCATGGCAATACCATGCTCGTCGGCAGCTGCAATAACTTCTTCATCACGCATCGAACCACCTGGTTGAATGATGGCCTTAATACCCGCTTCTGCGGCAGCATCAATACCGTCACGGAATGGGAAGAACGCGTCGGATGCCATTACTGAGCCAGGAACTTCTAGACCTTCGTCGGCTGCTTTTATGCCTGCGATTTTGGCCGAGTAAACGCGGCTCATCTGGCCTGCACCTACACCAATAGTCATCTCATTTTTTGCGTAAACAATGGCGTTGGACTTAACAAATTTAGCCACTTTCCAGCAGAACAACATGTCTTTTAATTGCGCTTCGGTAGGTTGTACTTTTGAAACGATTTTTAAGTCATCAAGAGTGATCATACCTTGGTCTCGGTCTTGAACTAATAAACCACCATTCACTCGTTTAATGTCTGGAGCAGATGTTTTGTCTTTACCTGATAAATCCCACTCACCGCATTCTAATAAACGAACGTTCTTTTTAGCTGAAACAATTTGCACGGCTTCCGGGCTAATTTTAGGTGCGATAATAACTTCAACAAACTGACGAGAAACGATAGCTTCCGCTGTATCTGCGTCTAATTCACGGTTGAAAGCTATAATGCCACCAAATGCTGAAGTTGGATCTGTTTTAAAGGCACGGTCGTAAGCATTTAGAATTGAATCATCGACTGCAACACCACAAGGATTAGCATGTTTAACAATGACACAAGCTGGGCGGTCAAACTCTTTTACGCATTCAAGGGCAGCATCAGTATCGGCAATGTTGTTATACGACAATGCTTTACCTTGTAGTTGCTTAGCCGTTGAAATTGAAGCTTCCATTGGGCCTTGGCTACCGTTTTCAGTATAAAAAGCGGCTTGCTGGTGGCTATTTTCGCCGTAACGCATTTCCAGCTTTTTGGTAAATTGCATATTAACGGTGCGCGAGAACTTGGAATTCTCAACTTCGTCTTTATTGTCTGAATAATCAGGAACCATAGTGCCAAAATAGTTAGCAATCATGCCATCGTATTGTGCTGTGTGTTCAAAAGCTGCAATGGCTAAGTCAAAACGAGTTTCAAAGGTAGTAGCGCCTTGGTTAGCATTTAATTCGTTTGTGATTCGATCATAGTCTTTGGCATTCACAACAATCACGACATCTTTGTGGTTTTTTGCTGCGGCGCGAACCATTGTTGGTCCACCAATATCGATATTCTCGACCGCGTCTTGCAACGTGCAATCTGGGTTTGCAACGGTATTTGCAAATGGGTATAGGTTAACCACGACCATATCGATGGCAGAAATATTATTCTCTGACATCACCGCTTCGTCTTGACCACGACGAGCTAGAATGCCGCCATGAATTTTAGGATGAAGAGTTTTAACGCGACCGTCCATGATTTCTGGGTGACCAGTATGATCTGAAACTTCAATTGCGTTTACGCCGTTTTCTGTAAGTAGTTTGAATGTGCCGCCAGTTGATAATATCTCAACACCGTGAGTTACCAAAGTACGTGCGAATTCTACTATACCAGTTTTGTCTGACACGCTTAGAAGAGCGCGGCGAACAGGTCGTAATGTATCCATTGAGTAGTTAACCTTTATTTTGAGTTAATAGTGAGTTAATTGCTTAGTGAGTATATCGTTATTAAATAATTTTAGTGCAGAAACAAAAAAGCACCCGTTGGGGTGCTTTTTGCGGTTCTTCCGCGGCTGAATTAGTTCATGCCGTACTTTTTCAACTTCTTGCGAAGTGTGCCACGGTTAATGCCTAGCATATTCGCAGCTCTTGTTTGGTTGCCACGAGTATAAGTCATAATCTCTTCTAGAAGTGGTTTTTCTAGCTCAGATAAAACCAAGTCGTAGACTTCAGTAGAATCTTGACCATTTAACGTTTGTAAGTAGTTACGAACTGCTTTTTTAACTTCGTTACGTAACGGCTGAGGCTTGTCAGCTGTTTGGATGTGCGCATTTGTAATGAACGGAGTCTGTACGTTTTGATCAAACATGGTTTACTTCTTCTCTCTAAAATTGTTAAGACTAAAGTTACTGTGTTGTGGGCAGTAACTTTCTATTTATTTAAATTTGGTCGAAATACCCATTTAATGTTTCGATTTGAACCTCACCAGATTCAATTCCATTAAATAGTTTTCGAAAAGACCTATCCGTGTCTTGATCTTCTAGGTACCACCCAACATGCTTTCGCGCAATTCGGGGCCCCATCACATCGCCATATAGTTGGTGCAAATTCGCGACATGCTCCAACAATATGCTACGAACCTCTTCCTTTTCTGGTGGCGCCAGAATGTGACCGGTTCGTAAAAAGTGATCGACTTCTCGAAATATCCAAGGTCGACCCTGCGCGCCGCGTCCAATCATAAGACCGTCCGCGTTAGTAAACTCTAAAACTTCTTTAGCTTGCTGTGGTGTACGAATATCACCATTAGCAATCACAGGAATCTTTATTGCTTCTTTAATCTCTTTAATGGTGTGGTATTCCGCGTTGCCTTTGTACATGCAGGCGCGGGTTCGACCGTGTATTGCTAAGCATTGAATTCCATTCCGTTCAGCAATTTTCGCGATTTCCAAACCATTTCTATTGTCAGGATCCCAACCAGTACGGGTTTTAAGCGTTACTGGAACCTTAACTGCACCTACCACAGCCTTAACGATTTTCTCGACTAATTCTGGGTATTGCATTAAGGCAGAACCTGCCATTTTTTTATTAACTTTTTTAGCCGGACAACCCATATTAATATCGATTATCTGAGCACCGTTTTTTTCGTTAAATGCAGCCGCTTCCGCCATCAAATCAGGGTCCGCACCGGCAATTTGAACAGAACGTATGCCTGTTTCGCCCATGTGGTCCATTCGATTTAAAGACTTATCCGTTTTCCAAACCTTAGGGTTTGAAGACAACATTTCCGAAACGGCTAAACCAGCGCCCATTTTTCTACATAACTGTCGAAAAGGTCGATCGGTCACACCCGCCATTGGCGCAACAATTAAATTGTTGTCTAACGTGTAAGGACCAATTTGCATGTTAATACTTACCTTCTCTTAACGACTATGTTTATTGGCTGTCCCAAAAAAGGGCGGCAAGTTTACTGTTTTTTTCGACAAAATCAAAGGTTGTTTTTTAAACAAATTTTGTGTTTTTTTCGGTCTTTACTATTGACATTTAAATTTGAGTATTAACACTAAAAAAAATGTCTAGAATTGCTAATTAGTTAGTGAAAAAAGCAGTAAAAAGGCCGTGTGTAGGTTGACAAACGGCCTAGTTATTGAGTAGAGGTACAAGCTTTAAGATGTAATTATTTTGAAAAAAAATTTAGATTATTTTATTTTTCCGTTAATCCTTACCCACTCGTCTTCTTGTTCAGGTGGTAATAAATCAGTTAGGCTTTTGTAGGCGTCTGCTACATCATCGGCTTGCTCAGCCAAAATTCCCGAAAGTGCTACTAATGTGCCCGGTTGTCCGTATCCACAAATCACTTCTTTAAGCTCTTTTAACGGTCCCGCTAAAATATTGGCAACAATGACTTCAGTTTCAAACTGAGGTGCATCTTCTGGCAAGTACAATTCAATTTGATCTGCAACGCCATTTCTTTGTGCGTTTTCTTGGCTGGCGATGATCGCTTTAGGGTCGATGTCGATACCAATCGCTCGTTTGGCACCAAGCTTCAGCGCTGCAATGGCTAAAATGCCGCTGCCACAGCCAAAGTCTAAGACCGTTTTGTCGCTTAAATCCATCGCCTCTAACCATTTTAAACACAATGCCGTGGTGGCATGAGTTCCGGTACCAAATGCTAGTCCAGGGTCTAAAATAACGTTGATTGCTTCTGGATCTGGAATGTCGCGCCAGCTTGGACAAATCCATAAACGTTCACCAAACTTAATAGGGTGAAAGTTGTCCATCCATTCGCGTTCCCAGTCTTTGTCTTCAACTTGTTCAATTTTATAACTGAAGTCATTGTCCATATTTGGGTGGTTAGCAATAGAACGAACGACAAAGTCCATATCATCAGCGGCATCAAATAAGCCAACACAGGTAGATGTTGCCCAGTAAGTCACGTCGCCAGGTTTCAGCTCATAAATGGCCTGTTGCTCATTACTCGCAGTGAAGGTGACGGATTGACACCCAATATCCATTAAAAAGTCACTTATCGAATCTACATGATCCGCTAATACTGCAAATCGGATTTGCACCCAAGCCATAATTATTTCCAAACTGTAATTCTAAAGTGGCAATTTTAGTTTAATTTGAGCTTAGAAGGAATTGCCCATTGGAATAAACCTGCGCTTTTGTTCCCGCTTTATTCTTTCTGCTGTTAAAATAAAGACAATTTATTGAATACCACCCATTTAAGGCTTTATTTATGCTTAGTTATCGCCACGGCTTTCACGCTGGCAACCATGCCGATGTATTAAAACATACGGTTTACCAATTAGTTTTAAAGTATTTAGGCAAAAAAGATAAGCCATATAGCATTGTAGATACGCATGCCGGCGCAGGCGCTTATCAACTAATGGATGAGTTTGGTCAGAAAAACAAAGAGTATGAAACAGGTATCGGAAAATTATGGAACGCATCAACGACGAATATGCCAGAGGCGATTCAAGATTATGTATCGGCGGTTCGTCGTTTTAATACCGAGTCAGAGCAAGCCGATTTAAACGTTTATCCAGGCTCACCTTGGTTTGCTTTAGATGAATTGCCTTTAGAAGGAAAGGGCTTCTTTCACGAGTTACATCCAAGCGATTTTGAACTGTTACGCAGTTTTGTCCGCACAAATCGTTATCGAAAAGTAATTAAAGGCGATGGCTTTAAAGAAAGTGTGGGATTATTTCCACCGCCTAGTCGTCGCGGTGTTGCTATTATTGACCCTCCCTATGAATTAAAAGAAGACTACCATCGCGTTGTTGAATACGTAACGGCAATGAAAGCGCGGTTTGAATCTGGTGTTTATATGATTTGGTATCCAGTTGTAGACAGATACCGCATTGACGGAATGGAACACGCGTTGAAAAAGTCAGGCATCAGAGACATCCAAGTTTTTGAATTAAACGTACTTCCTGATACAGACGAGAGAGGTATGACTGGGAGCGGCATGATTGTTATCAATGCGCCGTATACACTTAAGCAACAAATGCTCGAGGTTTTACCTTATTTAGATGAGCAACTTGGTGAGCAAGGCAGTTCATGGCGATGTGAGCAACTTGTTGAAGAGTAATAGTTAATTGACTAGACTCGCTGTAATTGAATGTTTTTTACTCAAAGGATAAAAGAATGATAAAAAGTAACTTATTAAAAACAGTATCTGTACTTGCGCTAACAGCAGGTTTGGCAGCGTGTTCTGGAAATGGCGATAGTAACTCTGCTTCTAAAGCCGAAAGTGTATTAAATGAAAAAACTGGAAATGTCGTTGTTTCAGCTTCTAACGAAGCGATTAAAGCGGCGGTGAAAAATCCACTGCGTGGAGAAGCGTCAAAAAGAGATATGTATCGTCACCCGGCAGAGACGTTAGCGTTTTTTGGCTTGCAACCAAATATGACGGTCGTTGAAATTTTACCAGGCGGTGGTTGGTACACATCTATTTTGAATCCTATTTTAAGCGCCAAAGGCCAGTTATACGCAGCGCATTTTCATCCGTATGAAGGCGCGCCGGGTTATTACGCGCGTTCGCTAGCAGGCTTTAAAGAAAAAGTAGCGAACGATCCGCTTTATAAAGGAATTGAAGTAACTGAATTTCATCATATTAAAGCACATGATATAGCGCCGGAAGGTAGTGCTGACATGGTGCTAACTTTCCGTAATGTTCATAACTGGTACATGGGCGACGGTGATGAAGGCGTTGAGCAGGCATTTGCGGCGTTTTATAAAGCACTTAAGAAAGGCGGTGTGTTAGGGGTTGTTGAACATCGTATGCCAGAAAGCCAAGACCAAGCTGCGAATAAAAACTCTGGTTATATGAAACAATCTTACGTCATTGCTGCAGCGGAGAAAGCGGGCTTTGTTTTAGAAGCGTCGAGCGAAGTAAATGCAAACGCAAAAGATACAGCAAATCATCCAAAAGGTGTTTGGACTTTACCACCACGCCTAGCGAACGGTGATGTAGATAGAGAAAAATATGTTGCGATTGGCGAGAGCGATCGTATGACGTTAAAGTTCGTTAAGAAATAAGTAAAAAGAAGAATCAAAACTGGCGGTTTACTTAACGAACTCGCCAGTTTTGCTCCCCGAAAGTATTAGTGTTTAAAATTAAGTTCTATTTTTAACTCATTACTACCGCCCTCTGCACCACCACACATTTCATCGTAAGCAGATTGATGGACTAGGTATGCGCTTTTAACGCGACATTCATTAAGCGCTTCTTTCACTTGGCTGACATTTTTAAATTTAACGATATTATCTTGGTCGTCAAAAACATAGCCTTTGTGATCGTTGTAGTCGACTTCTAGAAGATAATCGCCCATTTCAAAAGAGTGGATGTTTATTTCAGGAATTTCAATGTCATTAAAGTTTAAATGGGACAATCTATGTTTCATTGGTCGCTCCAGAGAAGTCTAGTTTCGGGCTTTCGTTATAGGTGTTTAGGGTAAGTATTTTTGCCGTTAATAGATTTACGCTGACTTTTTCAAAATAGATTAATTAATCATCAATAAATTTACATTTTGACGTGTTATACTCCCGCGCAAATTTTTAATGACCTTCTATTCAGTGGATAAAGATATGAAAATATTGGTGATTGGTGGTGGTGGCCGTGAACATGCATTAGCGTGGAAAGCAGCTCAAAATGATTTGGTTGAAACGGTATTTGTTGCGCCAGGTAATGCAGGCACTAGCCTAGAGAAGAAACTTAAAAATGTAGATATTGGTGCTGAAGACATTGATGGCTTATTACAATTTGCCAAGCAAGAGCACATCGCCTTAACGATTGTTGGACCAGAGGCTCCATTAGTTATGGGAGTGGTTGATCGGTTTGAGCAAGCTGGATTAAAAGTATTTGGTCCTTCACAAGGCGCTGCGCAACTTGAAGGTTCAAAAGCATTTACTAAAGACTTCTTAGCTCGCCAAGCGATTCCAACCGCGGCATATCAAAATTTCACTGAAATAGAACCTGCAATTCAATATGTGCATGAACAAGGTGCACCAATTGTTATTAAAGCCGATGGTCTAGCTGCCGGCAAAGGCGTTATCGTTGCGATGACGCTTACAGAAGCAGAAGACGCCATCAAAGACATGCTAGCCGGTAATGCATTCGGCGAAGCTGGTTCTCGCGTAGTTATTGAAGAGTTCTTAACAGGCGAAGAAGCAAGCTTTATAGTCATGGTTGACGGTAAAAATGTGTTACCAATGGCAACTAGCCAAGATCACAAGCGCGCCTATAACGGTGATAAAGGCCCAAATACTGGTGGCATGGGTGCCTATTCTCCAGCGCCTGTTGTTACACCTGAAATTCATGATCGTATTATGGATGAGGTGATTTATCCTACGGTTAAGGGTATGGCGGATGAAGGTCACCCTTATACTGGTTTTTTGTATGCGGGTTTGATGATTGATGAGTCAGGCACACCAAAAGTAATCGAATACAACTGCCGTTTTGGCGACCCAGAAACGCAACCTATTATGATGCGAATGCAGTCGGACTTGGTTGATCTTTGTTTTACAGCATTAGCTGGTGAATTAGATAAGGCCACAATTGAATTTGATCCTCGTCCAGCTGTAGGAGTTGTATTAGCGGCTGCAGGATACCCTGGTAATTATCCAAAAGGAGATATTATCTCTGGTATTCCAGCGGCAACAGACGCGACAAAAACCTTTCATGCAGGCACAAAAGACCAAGATGGCAATGTGGTCACAAACGGCGGGCGTGTATTGTGCGCAACGGCGATGGGAGATTCGGTGACTTCTGCACAACAAGCGGCGTACCGACTTGTTGAGCAGATTAAATGGCAAGGTGTTGAATATCGTACTGATATTGCTTACCGTGCTATTCAACGAGAGTCGTAAATTCGTTTAGAATTCGTATGAAAAGCCAGCTTGGTATTTGATGTCCGTTTTCTTAACATCGAGTACCGGTTGGCTGTCATGCTCAACTAACAATCCAAACTTAAGCGATAAACTTTCGGTTAATTTAGACTTAATCGATAAACGGTTATAAGCCCTAAAGTCACTGAATTTGCTTATATCTGGTTGATAGTAAAGTGTATTAGATAACTCTGCGCCGTTGTTCAGTGGCACCGTAGTGACCCAATATAAACTTAAACGAGTTTGATCAAATTCGAGCGTTTGGCCGTTTACTTTATATTCTTCTTGTTCTTGAAAAATACCTAAGCCTGCTGTGTTTTTATCTGAAAACTCTTTTCTATAAGCAACACCAATAAGATTCCTAGATTCAAGTGACTTAAAGTCATCAGTATTACTTTGAGCGAACACTTCAAAAGCTTCGTTTGTTGAAAAGTAATAGTTATATCTAGCATGCAAAAATGAACTGTCTTCACTTTTAACATCGTTACTTTTTGCGTAGTCGCGACTAGCCATTACAAAACCAAAGTGTTCATTGCTTCGTTCTGAGTGATAGATACCAAATGAGAAATCTTCTTTGTCTGAGTTACCGCTTTTACCTGATAAGTCTAAAGATAAACTGGTGAAACTTGGTTTGTCTTGTGAGCGCTGACGTAATGATTCTGTTTCGTCTATCGCCGCAGCACCAGCGGACATGAGTAAAGAGGAGAGTATCGTTGACGCGATTAGAGTGTTATTAAACTTCATAACTTCCTTAGCCTGCTAAATTAGGGCAGGCAATTTATCATTATTGCAACTGAACTTACAATGCCAAGCAGCCAAACAGTACTACGAAGCTTGTCCCAGTTCAGCCAGTAACAGGCTAAATAGAGTAAACGACAGACAACAAAAGTAACGGACAATATTGCGATATTGCGAGTTACATTACCTGTAGCAATAGCTAGTAGTATGGCTGGCGCAAACAAAATAAGCGCTTCGAAAGAGTTTTCATGCGCCGCTAAACATCGAGCTCCGAAACCTTTTAATGCTCGTTGTTGCTCACGAGGGTGCTGATTGTCATAACCTGTGCGGTGGCTTGTACCTTGTTTGTGCATAGCAATCGCTAAGGGAGCTTTTGCTACGTATGGCAACAAGCAAGCGACAATTAAGCTATAAATCATCCATGTAAGTTCGTTCATAATTATTCCTATTTATTAATTGCACTTTCATTACAGACTAATGCAATTTTTGTTTGAATTGAGTTTACTGAAATTCGAGAAACACCTTCAGGGCAAATAGTGCTTACGTCTTGGAATAACGACCAGGCTTTATCTGTACCTAACTGCCAAGTAAATAGCTTACTTTTGCTGGCTGTAAGTAACGTGCTGTCATCAAACCAAGTGTAATATTGACTACGGGCAGGCATAGCAATAAGTTCAGTGGTTTTTTTAGTATTTGCGTTAAAGGCCCATATGGTTTGTTGCTGCTCATTTCCCTTTGAGTAGGTGAATAAGTCTTTAGTTGAGTTATAGCGAATACTACGGCCAATGTTTTTATCTACTTTAAGCGCGTTCGTGGTTTGATATTTATCAAAATACTGCAATGTCATTGGCTCACCTAAAACAAAAGTGGTTAAGTCTGACTGTTTTCCCCAAGCGTGATATCCAACGGGCTTAATAGCGCGATTTAGCATTTGTTGCTGACCGGTTTTGGTATCGACGGTCCAAAGGCGTTGCGTACCGTCAGGCTCAACTTTGATGATTGAAAGCTGTTGTTCCTTGAGTGGGGTTTCCAATGGCGAGTATTCGCTGCTTTGTATTGTTCTGGTTAGATTTGAGTGCGTGTTACTGGCAAAGTGATAATAAAAAATATCAGCTTGTTGCTCACCTAAATGGTTGTTTAGCATTTTTGTGTAGTACAAGCCTTGATGATCTTTGCTAAAAGAAGGTTGATTGTCATAACCTGCTCGGTTGGTAATATTTTTTGCACTTTCTATTTTTACGGTTTTATCACTATTGATATCGATTAACCAAATATCGGTTTGTGCATGGCTAGAAAGGCTTAAGGCGATTCCAACAGAGAAGATTAATTTGCGCATCAGGTGTTCCTTTTTGTTATTTTTAGATTTTTCCAGTCGGGGCAAAACTTGACGGTGTCGCTTTATCACTTTATAACAAAGCTTACTCATAACTAAGAAAAAATTCTATGTCGGTTAAACATCCAATTATTGCCGTTACTGGTTCATCAGGTGCTGGTACAACAACAACGACTAATGCGATTACCCATATTTTTAGAAATTTAAATGTGGACGCAGCGTTGTTAGAGGGCGACAGCTTTCATCGTTATGCGAGAGCAGAGATGGATGTTGAAATCCGCAAAGCCCAAGAGCAAGGCAAACATATTTCATATTTTGGCTCGGAGGCTAACGACTTTGGCGCACTTGAGTCGTTATTTAAGAGTTATTCAGAAACTGGCACAGGAAATGTGCGTAAATATCTGCATTCATTTGATGAGGCGGTGCCTTATAACCAGATGCCAGGCACATTTACCCCTTGGCAGGAATTACGACCTAATACTGATTGTTTGTTTTACGAAGGCCTGCATGGAGGAGCGGTAACGGACGAACACAACGTCGCCAAACATGTCGATCTTCTTATAGGTATGGTACCAATTGTAAACCTTGAGTGGATTCAAAAAATAATTCGCGATACAAATCAACGCGGTCATAGCCGTGAAGCAGTAATGAGCTCCATTGTGCGCAGTATGGAAGATTATTTTACGCATATTACGCCACAGTTTTCTCGGACTCACATTAACTTCCAACGTGTACCGACCGTTGATACTTCTAATCCTTTTAGCGCAAAAGACATCCCAACATTAGACGAAAGCTTTGTAGTTATCCGCTTTAGAAATCTTCAAGGTGTTGATTTTCCATATTTATTACAAATGATCGATGGCTCTTTTATGTCACGAATCAATACTTTTGTTGTGCCCGGGGGCAAAATGGGATTAGCACTTGAACTTATTATGACCCCATTAATCGAAAATCTAATAGAGAAGCGTCGCAAGCTCATTGGTCAGTTAGACTGGATAGACAATAAAAAATAACTGACAAAACTAATCTACACACTACACTTTTGTTGGCGAAAGAAGAACCTTTTTGGATCAATTTGGTGCACTGGTTGTGCCATTTTGGTGCGTACTTGTTTTTTTATTCGCCCTGCTTGTATTATGCTGTTGAATTAAAACAACTTTTATTATGGCACGAAATTAGCTCTTGGTTGGGCACAGGACAACAAGAGTTGTTTATAAAAAGACAATATTTATCATCTGGAGAAAAAAATGTCTGATTCGGTTTTAAACCTTATTAAAGAAAATGAAGTTAAGTTTATTGATTTACGCTTTACCGACACGATAGGTAAAGAGCAGCATGTGACTATTCCGGCGCATCAAATCGATGAAGACTTTTTTGAAGACGGAAAAATGTTCGACGGCTCTTCAATTGCAGGTTGGAAAGGAATTAATGAGTCTGACATGATTTTAATGCCAGATGCTGATTCAGCAGTTTTAGACCCATTCACAGAAGAAACAACGTTAAACGTTCGTTGTGACATTGTAGAGCCTACTACAATGCAAGGTTATGAGCGTGACCCTCGCTCTGTTGCTCGTCGTGCAGAAGATTACATGCGTGCTGAAGGTATTGCAGATGAAGTTTTCATTGGTCCAGAGCCAGAGTTTTTTGTATTTGATGATGTAAAATTTAAAACAGACATGTCAGGTTCGTCTTACAAAATTGATGCGGCCGAGTCGGCATGGAACTCTGATAAGCATTATGAAGACGGTAACATGGGTCACCGTCCGATGGTTAAAGGCGGTTATTTCCCAGTACCACCAGTTGACTCATCACATGACTGGCGTTCATCTACTTGTTTAGTAATGGAAGAAATGGGCTTAACGGTTGAAGCGCATCACCATGAAGTAGCAACAGCAGGTCAAAACGAAATCGCGACTTTGTTCAATACGCTAGTATTAAAAGCCGACGAAGTACAAATTTATAAGTATGTTGTGCACAACATGGCACATGCTTACGGCAAGACAGCGACTTTCATGCCTAAGCCAATCGTTGGTGACAATGGTTCTGGTATGCACGTGCATCAATCATTACAAAAAGGCGGCGAAAACCTATTTGCTGGTGATAAGTATGGTGGTTTATCTGAAACTGCACTTTATTACATTGGCGGTATCATTAAGCATGCTAAAGCAATCAATGCGTTTACAAATGCTTCAACAAACTCTTACAAGCGTTTAGTTCCAGGATTTGAAGCGCCAGTAATGCTTGCTTACTCTGCACGTAACCGTTCAGCTTCTATTCGTATTCCAGTAGTACCTTCGCCAAAGGCACGTCGTATCGAAGTACGTTTCCCTGACCCAACAGGTAACCCGTACTTAGCATTTACGTCTATGTTAATGGCTGGCCTAGACGGTATCAAAAATAAGATACACCCTGGCGATGCAATGGATAAAGACTTGTATGATCTTCCAGCTGAAGAAGCTGCAGCAATCCCACAAGTAGCTTCTTCTTTAGAAGAGGCGTTAAATGCGCTAGATGCAGACCGTGATTTCTTAACGGCTGGTGGTGTAATGACAGACGACATGATTGATGCTTATATTGAACTTAAGCGTAAAGAAGTTGAAAAGCTAAACATGACGACTCACCCGGTTGAGTTTGAAATGTATTACAGCTTATAAGCTAGAATTAACTTTTAATTTTAAAAGCTAAAAAATAAGCCCACTTTAATCAGTGGGCTTTTTTTCTGGTGTATTTTCCCAAAATTGGTTAAATTCTAACTATCTATACTTAATAAGGTTGAGAGGACATGAGGAAGTTCGTATTGCTGCTTTTGGTTTGCCTAATTGCAACTCAAACCTTTGCAGCGGCCAACAAAAAGATTTACGTTTGGCGTAACGCAGAGGGTGTATTGGTTTTTTCTGATTCGCCAATTGCAGACGTTAATGCAGATACAGTGGATGTGAATGCAACACCTAATATTATTAAATCCGTTGATACAAATATTTTGGAAGGCAAAAAAGATCCTGCCGAAAATAAGATATCTATTGAAATCCTTAAGCCAACAGCGGAAGAAACAATAAGAGATAATACAGGTTCAGTATATATATCAGGTGCAATTAAACCCTCTTTTAAACGCGGTTTGTCAGTTGTACTGAAGCTAGACGATAAAAAAGTAAAAGGCCCTCAAAAATCTGCCGTTTTTATTCTTAGAAATGTTGATCGTGGTGAACACCGAGTTCAATTGGAAGTTTGGAACGAATCAGGCAAGGTTATTGCAGTTAGTAAGCCGGTTACCTTTTTTCTTCACAGAGCGTCAGTTAATTCACCAAATTAGTGCATTTAGCTTTGAGTCAAAAGGAATTATGACTTAGACTAAATGTCCTATGCACCATAATGGTGCGGAGTGTTAACGGTGAGTAAATATCCTATTCAATCTTCAATTAGTGAACAAATATTAGAGCAACTTACTCTCGCCGTGGTTTTAGTGGATCGTGATATACGCGTGATATTTGCAAACCAGCAAGCTGCCACTATTTTTGGCCAAACACGTAAAAAGCTGATTTCTCAGCAGTTACTTAGACTGCCTATCAAACATAGTTTTCCTGAAGGGCTGTTTGAACAATTATGGAGTTCTCAACAGTCTTTTTCTGACCATGAAGTAGAGTGGTTTTTTATTGATGGACGCCATGTCATTTCAGAGGTCAATGCCGACCTCGTTATGGTTGATGGAGCACCTGCGTGTTTATTGCAGATACGTGATAATGACAACCTTCGCCGAATTAATAGTGAAAATGCTCATAAGCACCATATTAGTGCATCCCGACATTTGATTCGTGGACTGGCACATGAAATTAAAAATCCATTAGGTGGGATACGCGGCGCTGCACAGCTTTTGTCTCGAAGCTTAGATTCAGATGAACTTCGAGAGTACACGCAAATGATCATTGATCAATCTGATCGGTTAAAAGAGTTAGTAGATCGACTGTTAGGCCCAAATACACCACCGAAACGAAGTGCGACAAATATTCACAGTATTTTGGAGCGGGTTTGCAACTTAGTACAAATTGAATTGACCCACCATATTAATATTAAAAAAGATTACGATCCAAGCTTGCCGGAAATACTAGTTGATTCAAATCAGATAGAGCAAGCCTTATTAAATATCGTTCAAAACGCCTTATATGCAGCATCACAAGACTCGCATAGGAATGCCCACGAGTTAGGCGCCGTAACTATAAAAACTCGTTTTGAGGCCAGTAAAATCTTACATGGCAATACATTTAAAAAAGTGATCAAAATATCCATTATTGATAATGGACCAGGCATATCAGAACAAATTAAGTCAACGCTGTTTTATCCAATGATCACAGATAAACCCGATGGCAATGGATTAGGCTTGTCTATTTCCCAACGACTTATAGATCAACACAAAGGCGTTATAGAGGTTGATAGCTGGCCGGGACACACTGAATTCTCAATTTATTTGCCAATACAAGAAGCGGAGCAAAATCACAATGGTTAAAGTTTGGGTAGTTGATGATGATAACTCCATTCGTTGGGTATTGGAGAAAGCCTTGAGTCAAGGTGGCTTTAATGTGGAGTCTTTTGCGACGGGCGAACTAATATTACAACGTCTTGAACATGAGCAACCTGAAGCGATATTTTCCGATATTCGTATGCCTAACATGGACGGTATGCAGTTGCTGCAAAATATCCAGCTTCAATTCCCGGACTTACCCGTTGTGATCATGACGGCACATTCAGATTTAGACAGTGCGGTTAACGCATTTCAGCACGGTGCTTTTGAGTATTTACCAAAACCATTTGATATTGATGATGCTGTTTCTTTAGCAAAAAAAGCAGTAGAACATAGTAAAAACCTGGCTAAAAAAAATAAGCCAGAAGAGAGCAAACCTGGCTCGGAAATTATTGGTGAAGCGCCGGCAATGCAAGAGGTATTTAGGGCGATTGGTCGCTTATCTCGTTCGAGCGTTAGCGTACTTATTAATGGTCAGTCAGGCACAGGTAAAGAGCTTGTAGCCCATGCATTACACAAACATAGTCCAAGAGCCTCAGAAACTTTTGTTGCGCTGAATATGGCGGCGATACCAAAAGAGTTAATAGAGTCGGAGTTGTTTGGTCACGAAAAAGGCGCTTTTACCGGTGCAACTGCAACAAAAAAAGGACGATTTGAACAAGCAGACGGTGGTACTTTATTTTTAGACGAAATTGGTGATATGCCTCTTGATGTGCAAACTAGGCTATTAAGAGTATTAGCTGAAGGACAATTTTACCGAGTTGGCGGACATGAACCCGTGTCTGTAGATGTAAGAATTGTTGCAGCAACACATCAAAACTTAGAGCAACTTGTATTAGATAATAAGTTTAGAGAAGACTTATTTCACCGTTTAAACGTGATACGAATTCATATTCCCGCGTTAAAAGATCGCCAACAAGATATCGCGAAACTTTGCCGTCATTTCTTATATAAAGCCGCAGAAGAATTGGCCGTTGAGGTCAAAAGTATTAGTAAACCCGCGTTAGAATTTTTAGAAAATTACAATTGGCCAGGCAATGTCCGTCAGCTAGAAAATACCTGTCGATGGTTAACCGTTATGGCCAGCGGTAAAGAAATTCTATTTGAAGATCTGCCACCGGAAATGATAACGGCCAACAAAAACCAGGCAACAACTTCATCAGATATAAGTGAAGACGAACAGGCGTGGACAAATGTGTTTGAGAGTTGGTTAAAGGAACGTTTGGAACGCGGTGATAATGACATTATTTTGCAAGCCCAAGCGGACTTTGAACGGTCGCTGATAAACACGACTTTAAATTTCTGTAATGGCCATCGTCAAATGGCGGCAAAAAAAATTGGTTGGGGACGAAACACAATAAGTCGAAAAATGCGTGATTTGAAGCTGTAGAGAGACAAAGTTGGTTTCTTAAGTGTTTGATTTTTAAAAGGTTCAGGTACAGAATTACGCCGTTTTTTTTGCATTCTTGCTGCTAACTTACTAAGTTCTTTATTCAATAACGAATAGGGAACTAAAATGAAAAAACTTCTTAAAAAAGAATTACCTGTACTATTATTTTGCTCATTGTGTGGCGGCATATCAACAGCTCAAGCTGAACTTATTGGATACGACTTATTAAACGGCGATTTAAACGCCTCACTTGGACTCACGTATTATCAAAATAATGCGGCGGGTCAATTCTCAAGTGCTCAAGATGCATTTGCTAAATACCAAAGCTCGTTTGGCTCAACTAATAATGTACCTGATGGTTTAATAGACTTAAGTGGTCAAGGTTTACTCGATAACTTTGGTTTAGTGATGCCGGCATCAGACTATGCGTTTTTTGGCATATCCGACACCCTAAATTCAAGTAATCCATCTGGTGATGCGGAGGCTGAGTGGGGATTCAATATTGCCAATTATAATAATCTATCGGTAGATATAGACTTTGCGGCAATGGGTGACTTTGAAGCGAGTGATACTTATTCTTTAACTTATGCCATTGATGATGGGCCCTTTTCAACGCTATTTGCGTTTAATGCGGAAACCTCTCAAGCACTAAATTACACTATGGTAAACGGTAATCAGCGTATGCTTAACGATCCCATAAGTATCCGCAGCGCAAACAGCCCATTCTCATTTAATTTAACAAATAATTTTAGTCAATATTCCTCATATATCGCAGGTGAAGGCAGTACTTTAAGATTGCGAATGCAAGCAAATGCCGATGGTGGCACAGAAGGGTTTGGCTTTAGTAATATTCGAATCAATGGCACTGGGCTTTTAACTTCAACACCTGACTTACCAGACAACCCGACAACTAGTGTTAGTGAGCCAGGTACGTTACTCATTATGTCACTGTCTTTATTAGGTTTTGCTAGAAGGTTAAGGTGTTAAAGATTGCATCCGTACTCTCATTTTAGAGCACGATTACTTAGCTTGAAAACTAAGTCGCCCCGAAAGATCCATCATGGTCAAATGAACTTTAATTAGCTTGTTTAGTTGGGCGTCATTTGAAGCGTTAGCATTAGATTTACTGAGGCTAAAGGGGATAGCATCACTTTCCAGATTAATGGTCTCAGATTCACTTTTTATTTCTAGATTAACAAGGACGTTTTCTAGATTTGGCAATACAGTTAAATTTAAATGCCAATAAGCAGATTCGGGATTCATTTGCACTTCGAAGCCATAGTCACTTAAATACTGGTTGATTGCATTTCGATGCTTATCAGCAACGTTGACATACACGGTTTTATTCCGTTCATTAATAAAAGCTAAGTACTTGTCTGTATCAAACAGGTAATAGTTTTTTGTAATATTGTCGTCGATTAATGTTGTTACCTCTGTTGTTGCAGCGTTTATCCAGACGTCATTTTTTGGCCATTTATATTGGGATAGTATGTTTTTAACGTTCAGATTGTGTTCCGCTTCTGTAGCAATCCAGTGGTATTTACGTGGCGTAGAAAATGGAATTAAGGCACTGATATCTTCATCAAGATTGATTGTGAGTTCTGTGTTAGCCGTGCCACATAACTCGTTGCCTATTTTTTTGATATTTTGTTGTAAATTTATGGTGTCGGATTTAAACGCGGAACCAATTACCAGTTGCTCAGCTTGAGATTGGGTAACGCCATATTTTTTTTGTAGCTGTTGTTCAATATCGCTTTTATCGACAAAGAACTGCTTTTTAACAAGTTGTAAGCTGTATTCTTTTAAAGCCGAAGCATTTGACGCACCATACATACAAATGTTGGTTGCTATTAAAAATGCGCGTGGTGACGGTTGCACTTTGATATCTACAGTGTTCGCCGATGCAGCCCCAGCCATCAAAGCCAATCCAGCCAGCCCTATATAATTTCTTACTTTCTGCTTAAATGGGTGAATTATCACTGCGCGCTTTCCTTTTATAACTTACAGTCGGTTATCGACATAATCTTGCGGTAAACCAACCGAGACTGCAAACACGCGCTGATTCATTGGTGTTTGGTAAATTTTACCATCTGCTTTGTCTTTTATTTTTTCGGCAATATCGGTGTTTTTCCATTTAACGATTTGTGCAATAGCACTGTTGCTAGAAGGTTTTACCGTTGCGACGGCGATAGGCTCAACAAACCCTTGTTGGTATTGAAATAAAATCATTGTTTCGTTATTCAAAATACCTGCGTTGCGACCTCTATCTAAAGTAACTTGGTTGTTTTTAAAAGCAACGACTTGAGCACTTGATGGCATCTCGATTAATAAGCGTGATAACAACACGTCAAACGCTTTTGACGCCATGGAATTAAAAACAGCTTGAACGTTATCTTGATTAGAATAGTCAAACCCAGTGTAATAGCGGTTGTTCACTTCTGTGTATACAAGAGACTCTTTGCTACGAACGTCAGTACCTTTTACTCTAATTTTACCAAGGTTCGGATATGCTAGTTTTTGTTTGGTATAAGGGTCAATCACACTGGTTGTCATTTCTATCTGGTATTGAGCCAACCCGTTATGCTCACCATAAAATCGGTCCGCGGTTTTAATCGTATCTATTTTTACGGCATAGTCTGGACGCAATACTTTGCTGTTTTTGTTAAGTTCAGCGACGGTTTTTATATCTTGTTCAGTAAATTGTTTTTGCTTTTCTGCATTGATCACATCGTCATCGTTTGTGACGATTTTAAAACGATTAACACCCGCTAGTTGACTCTCTAACATCAGTCCTAATGTTTGGTTATTTAGCTTTGTCAACGCGGCAGACTCAGAAGCAAACTTGCTGTTTATTTGGTTATCGCCAAAATAAATTCGAATTGCTTTTTTATCTAATGGACAAGCACTCTTTTCTAGTTGAAAGTCATCATCACAAAATTGTAAGCCTTGGGTATCAAAGTTGGCAGGAACTTGAATGTCTTTATCTTCAAAATCATAGGCGCTTTTGGCGATACGCATTAATGATAGCTTTGATGTTGGTGCCGAAGTTTTCGTTTGTTCGGCCGGATATTGTATTGTTTGGCTCGCGCAGCCTGTTAGTGTTAATACGGCTGTTAATACAAGTAATTTCATGTTCATTCCCTAATACTATCTGTTGTGACAATCATAGTTTGGTGTCTAATATTTTCTGAATTTCTTTTGTTATTTCAATGACTGATTTTTCTTCTTCAATAAATTCGTTGGCAACACGAGTCATGTGAATACGAGCTTGGGCCAGTTCAAAACCTTGATTTGTCCGGTGTGCATTTAATAACATGGCGATGCCTTCTAGCTTGAGCATCTCCTCAAAATTATCTCTTAGAATAAGAGATAAACGAGCGCCTAGTAGAACTAACTCTGCAGCCAAGCGTGCATTTTCAGCTTGAATGCTATTGCTCGCTGCTTGATACTCTTTAAGTTTTGTGGCTATTTTCTCTTTATTATTTGAATGTCGCCGATCAAATCTTTCAGCTTCGATTTTAAGCTCCTGCGGCGTTTTGTCTTTGTTAGCCATTACAAATGACATAACGTCACGATGATTATCTACCAGTATTTTGTATTTTTTTAAAAGGCTACGCTGATTTCTAAACACACTCAGGATAGCCTGACTAACACTGTCGAAAATCGGTGAAACGGCATGATGGCGAAACCCGA
This sequence comes from Psychrosphaera aestuarii, assembly GCF_017948405.1. Classification (NCBI taxonomy): domain Bacteria; kingdom Pseudomonadati; phylum Pseudomonadota; class Gammaproteobacteria; order Alteromonadales; family Pseudoalteromonadaceae; genus Psychrosphaera; species Psychrosphaera aestuarii. Next base: position 769,658 of record NZ_CP072844.1, read on the forward strand.
CTTTTTTCATGTCGTTGTCTATTCTAGTTACTCGCTGGTCACGGTCTAATTTTCGAGCTTGCTCCTTAGTTAACAGCTGGTGCTCACCAAACGCGACAAACGATTCGCCAAATTGGTTGACTTGTGTCTGCATTGCACACCCAGACAACCCAAAAAGCGCGATTGTAACCACGACTATTTGAAAAAGGTTTTGGTGTGTCCGCCACATCGTACTTATTTACTGCCTAATGATAATTGATTAACAAAGTTGTTTTGTGCAGCAACCATAACGCTGTCTTTATTATCACCTAATTCAAAAGCGGTAATAGGTCGTTGCACGACAATTTTTTTATTATAAGTAACAACTTGCTGTGCCTCTATTTTTACTGCATGAATGGGTGCTTGGTCAAAATACGAAATCGTCGGGCCTAAAATAATTATTTCTACTTTGTTGCTGGCATTTGGCTTTTTAGTTAATAGCGATTGATATTGAAGTTGTAGTCGGTCATTAATATTAATGAGTTGTGACGACTGTTGATGAGACTTATGTTGAGCTTGAGTTGCGCCAACAACAAGCGATATATCTGTTTCTGAAAGTATGTTTATAAAATGTTCTTTAAAGTTGCTTAACTGACTTTTTATAAAACGCTTGTCTTGGTTGTGCTGTGTAAGCAAAGACACATACTTTTCTACTTTAGTGAGTTGTGGCCACAACAAGACACCGTTACTAATTATCTGAGCTGAGTCTTGATTGCTCATTATTAATGGCACAACTTGAATGTCTAAATAATTATGAATTGAGTCAAAGACACTTTTTTTATCAACTTGCATTAACACGTGAACAACGCCGTTAACTTGTTGGCTTTTTAACACTGTCGCGTTAATAAAACTAAATTGTTCTGAATTAAGCACACCATAACTCTCAATGCTTTGAGTCACTTGGTTTTGTGCGTTTTTTACATTGTTAGTGAGTGTTGTATTTGCAACATCAACGATGAGTCGGTTGCTTAATTGCTCTAAGGCATTTGATTTTGCTGACTCTAAGTTATTGCCACTACCCGTAGTGATGAATAAATTTGAAGTATCCTGTGGTGGTGAAATTGACCAATCAGGAAATGTTGAGGAGCAGGCGGTTATAACGATTAGACTAAGGACCATCCATAGAGTTTTGTGCATAAAATCCGCCTGTATTAATGTTATTCTGCCAAATTAATGAGTCTTACAAAGTTAGTCAATGCAAGACTCATAAAGTTTCTTAACAAGATGTGTATTGCCTTGTTAATTTAGCATAATTTTAGTGAAGTAACTCGGCGAGAACGCGTTGTTCAAGCAATTGCTTGGCATGTTCAATATCAGGCGCAAAATAACGATCTTCATCATAAAACGGGACGACAGCACGCAATCTAGCCTTGCCTTCCTCTACCATCGCCGATGACTTGTGCGGCGCTCTGAAATCCAAACCTTGGCACGCAGCTAACCATTCAACCGCTAAGATCGCAAAAGTATTGTCTGCCATGTCTTGTAATCTTCTTGCCGCAAAGGTGGCCATAGAAACGTGATCTTCTTGGTTTGCACTGGTTGGTAAGCTATCAACTGAAGCTGGATGAGCGTAGCTCTTGTTTTCAGATGCTAAAGCCGCAGACGTAACTTGGGCAATCATGAAACCTGAGTTTACTCCGCCGTTATCCACTAAAAATGGAGGTAACTTGCTTAGGTTCGAGTCGATTAACATGGCCATTCGACGCTCTGAAAGCGCGCCAATTTCTGAAATCGCAATGGCTAAGTTATCCGCCACCATAGCGACCGGCTCAGCATGGAAGTTACCACCTGAAATAATGTCAGCGCCATCATCGTGTAAAAAAACGAGTGGATTGTCTGTTACACCGTTTGCTTCGGTTTTTAAAATATCGCCGGCGTGACGGATTTGCTGTAAACATGCCCCTAATACTTGAGGCTGACATCTTAATGAATAAGGGTCTTGGACTTTGTCGCATTGAATGTGTGATGCGCCAACACCCGATGTTTCAGTTAATACTTTTCTAAATGCCGCCGCAATGTCGATTTGACCTTGCTGACCGCGAGCTAAATGGATTCTTTCATCAAAAGGGGAACGAGAGCCAAGCGCTGCTTCTACCGTTGTTGCGCCAATCATAATAGAAGATGCTAATAAGTCTTGTGCTAAAAAGTAACCTTTTAATGCTAACGCCGTAGAGGTTTGGGTGCCATTTAATAATGCTAAACCTTCTTTAGGCGCCAGTTCTATTGCCGATAAACCAGCTTTTTTTATACCTTGTTCTGAGTGAACAATATCGCCATTGATTCTAACGACGCCTTCGCCCAACAACGGTAATACTAAGTGAGCCAGTGGCGCTAAATCGCCGGATGCGCCTACTGAGCCTTTAGCTGGGACGCAAGGGTACACCTCATTATTGACCAAGCTAATTAATGCTTCGATAACCGATAATCTAATGCCAGAAAATCCGCGAGCTAGTGAGTTGATTTTAAGCACCAGCATCAATCGAATGACATTGTCACTTAAGTACTCGCCAGTACCGGCTGCATGCGACAATACGATTTTGCGTTGTAGAATTTGCAATTCTTGTTTTGAGATTCGTGTATTGGCCAATAAACCAAAGCCGGTATTAATTCCATAAACGACTCTGTCTTCATCGATAACTTTTTGCACCGCTTGTTGGCTTTTATTAATAGCGTCTTTGCAAGACTCATCAAGACTAAGTTGAACGGGCGCATCGTAAATTTTACGAAGTGTATCAAGGTCTAACGTCCCTGGTGTAAGTACTAATTTGTTCATTATTTTACTTCCTTAGCTACCGCGTCATTTTCCAGCGACGGTAAGTTTAAACCTTGTTCTTTTGCACAATTAATTGCGATGTCGTAACCCGCATCGGCATGTCGCATAACGCCTGTGGCTGGGTCGTTCCAAAGGACGTTTGCCAATCTTTGCTCCGCTTCTGCAGTACCGTCGGCAACGATGACTACACCGGAGTGCTGGCTAAAGCCCATGCCAACACCACCGCCATGATGTAAGGAAACCCAAGTTGCCCCACCTGCGGTATTTAATAATGCGTTTAATAAAGGCCAGTCTGAAACCGCATCTGATCCGTCTAACATGGCTTCGGTTTCTCTATTTGGGCTCGCGACTGAACCTGAGTCTAAGTGATCACGACCAATCACTATGGGAGCCGATAACTCGCCGCTTTTCACCATGTCGTTAAAGGCTTTGGCGATTCGAGCGCGATCTTTTAATCCAATCCAACAAATACGTGCTGGTAAACCTTGGAATTGAATACGCTCTCTGGCCATATCTAACCAATTATGTAAGTGCAGGTTATCAGGGATCAGTTCTTTTACTTTGGCGTCGGTTTTATAGATGTCTTCAGGATCGCCTGATAACGCAACCCAACGGAATGGACCAATACCTTCACAAAATAATGGGCGAACATAGGCGGGCACAAAACCAGGGAAGTCAAAGGCATTCGTTACGCCTTCTTCTAGCGCCATTTGACGAATGTTATTGCCGTAGTCTGTTGTTGCGGCACCTGCGGCTTGAAGGTCTAACATGGCTTGGACTTGTTTCGCCATTGACTGCTTAGCGGCTTTGACAACAGCAGCTTCATCTTTTTTGCGCATTTCTGCGGCATGTTCCATGCTCCAGCCTAGAGGCAAGTATCCATTTAATGGGTCGTGAGCAGAAGTTTGGTCGGTGACCACATCAGGTGTGATGCCGCGCGTGACCAATTCAGGGAATATTTCTGCTGCGTTGCCAAGTAAACCTACCGACACAGCCTGTTTATTTGCGACCGCCTCATCAATCATGGACAAAGCTTCATCTAACGTTGTGGCTTTTTTATCAACATAGCCAGTACGTAAACGGAAGTCGATTCGTGATTCGTCACATTCAACAACGAGTGCTGCGTATCCCGCCATTGTTGCCGCTAGAGGCTGTGCACCACCCATTCCACCAAGGCCACCAGTTAAAACCCAGCGGCCAGAAGCGTCACCATTAAAATGTTGTTTTGCCATGGCAACAAAGGTTTCGTAGGTACCTTGAACAATGCCCTGCGAGCCAATATAAATCCAAGAGCCTGCTGTCATTTGGCCGTACATCATAAGGCCTTGCTTATCGAGCTCGTTAAAGTGTTCCCAGTTTGCCCAATGTGGTACTAAATTAGAGTTCGCAATTAATACTCTAGGGGCGTTGTTGTGTGTATTAAACACGCCCACTGGTTTACCTGACTGAACTAATAAAGTTTGATGATCTTCCAGTTGATCTAACACTTCTACGATTTTGTCGAATGATGGCCAATCTCTTGCTGCACGGCCAATCCCGCCATACACCACTAAGTTTTGCGGATGCTCTGCAACTTCTTCGTCTAGGTTGTTCATTAACATGCGCTTTGCGGCTTCTGTTTGCCAAGACTTCGCGGTGATTTCAGTTCCGCGAGGGGCGCGAATGACGCGCGTAGAATCGAAACGTTGATTTGACATGATGTATTCTCTTTTATAATTTTTTGTATTTGTATTTGTATTTGTATTTGTATTTGTATTTGTATTTGTATTTGTATTTGTATTTGTATTTGTATTTGTATTTGTATTTGTATTTGTATTTGTATTTGTATTTGTATTAGTGCTTGCCAAAGGTGAGCTGGCCACCAAGGCGGTAGCTAGAACCTGGATATATAATTCGAGCAAAACAAACGACGTTATTTTTACTCGACGTACGGCGGATCAATTGCAAACAGGGTTCTTGATTAAAAAGCTGTAACCATTCACAAACTTGTTCAGTTGGCGCAACAGCCTCAATGGTATGACGCGCTTCAGTGAGAGGAGCGACGTGTGATAAATATTCATGCGGTGAGGTGCTCGTGAAGTCTTGTGACAAATAGTCAGGCGCGGCCTTTGGGTTAATAAAGCGTTCTTCAACTTGTACGGCTTTATCATTGTCAAAATGGACAATAACAGAACGAAAAACTTCTGAGTCCACTTCTACATCGAGTGCAATAGCAATGGGAGCAATAGCCTGAATAGTTTCCAATTCAATAACGGTGGCTTTGTGCTGGTGGCCACGAGCGGTAATTTCATCGGCGATGTCTTTAATTTCAAACATAGACCCTTGGCCTTTAAGAGAAGCCACGTAGGTACCTGAACCTTTAGTTCGGTTTAGAATGCCTTGTTGGCTCAGCTCTTCAACGGCTCGCCGTGCTGTCATTCTGCTAACTGCAAAATCATCAGCTAATTTATTCTCAGAGGGTACAAGGGCGTTTTCTTGCCACTCGCCAGATTCAATTTTTTCTAGAATGTACTTTTTAATTTGTTCAAACTTTGCTGTCATCTTGCGCTACCATCTAGTTGTTATTGGCTGATTGAAACCTTTTATAAAAGGTGACACACTAAACCTGTATATACAACTTAAAGTAATTCATAACCTCAAAGATCGTCAAGGTTGTTTAATGAAAAATTCTGAAGCATTACCGCAAACGTTTGACTTAGTTATAAAAAATGTTCACTTATTAACAATGGACAAAAAAACGCACCACCAGGCCTATGGGCTTATAAATGATGCAGCGATTGCTGTATTAAACGGGGAAATTAGCTGGCTAGGTCAAGCGACGGATTTGCCAGACATACCTTGTAAAAACGTGGTTGATGGCCAAGGCCAATTCCTATCGCCAGGGCTTATTGATTGTCACACGCACTTAGTGTTTGCAGGTAGCCGAGCTGATGAGTTTGAAAAACGCTTAAACGGTATGAGTTATAAAGAAATTGCCGAACAGGGCGGTGGTATTTTAAGTACGGTTAACGCAACACGAGAAGCTTCTTTTGATGAGTTATTGGCGTTAGCCGAAACCCGAGTGAATACCTTGATGAAAGAAGGTGTAACTTGCATCGAAATAAAGTCTGGATATGGTTTAAATACAGAAACAGAGATTAAGATGTTAAAAGTTGCACAAGCGCTTGAGCAGTCTTTTCCTGTAGAAATCCGACGTACGTTTTTGGGGGCACATGCGGTTCCTCCAGAATTTAAAAATGATCCAGATGGTTATATTGATTATCTCATTACGGATACTTTACCAGCACTTGTTGAACAAGACTTAGTCGATGCGGTTGATGGTTTTTGTGAAAATATTGGATTTAGTACAGAACAGATCAAAAAACTTTTTGACGCAGCAAAAAAATATAATTTGCCGGTTAAATTGCACGCAGAACAGCTAAGCGATAGTGGTGGTACGGGTTTAGTCATCGACATGGAGGGCTTGTCTGCGGATCATGTAGAGTATTTATCTGAAAAAGATTGTATAAAACTATCCCATTCTGTAACCATTCCTGTATTATTACCAGGTGCCTTTCATTCTTTGTCTGAAACGCAGCTGCCACCAATCAAAATATTAAGGGAATTAAACGTCCCAATGGCGATAGGTAGTGATTACAACCCGGGGTCTTCGCCACTATGTTCATTAAAGTTAATGCTTAGTTTGGCCTGTACTCATTTTAAATTAACACCAGAAGAGTCTTTACTCGGTGTTACTTGTAATGCAGCAAAAGCGTTGGGTTTAGACAAAGTTGGAGCATTAAAAGTAGGCTACAGAGCTGATTTTTGTTTATGGGATATAAAACACCCTGCAGAACTTAGCTATACATTCGGGATAAACCCGTTAACGCGAATGTGGATTCGCGGGCAAACCTGCTTTTTATAACGAATTACTTTAACTCGTCGTCGTTTAATTATGGCGTAAATGCGAACAAAACTTTGGTGATGTAAATATGACAACAACTATCGACTTATCTCGTTATGGCATTAATGAGCCGACTGAAATCTTGCATAATCCGTCTTACGAGACTTTGTTTGCAGAAGAAACGAAATCTGAATTATCAGGTTATGAAAAGGGAACCGTAACTGAGCTAGGCGCAGTTAACGTAAACACAGGTGTATTTACAGGTCGTTCACCTAAAGATAAATACATTGTATTGGATGATGTTTCACGAGATACCGTTTGGTGGAATTCAGAACAAGCACCAAATGATAACAAGCCATTAGACCCAGCGGTTTGGACTGACCTTAAAGGTTTAGTTTCAAAGCAACTTTCTGGTAAGCGCTTATTTGTTGTTGATACATTTTGTGGTGCAAATGCAAAAGTTCGCTTAAAAGTGCGCTTCATTACAGAAGTTGCTTGGCAGGCCCACTTTGTTAAAAACATGTTTATCCGTCCTACTGAAGAAGAATTAGCGACCTACGGCGATCCAGACTTTGTGGTTATGAACGGCTCAAAAACGTCTAACCCAGACTTTGAAAAGCACGGCATGAACTCAGAAGTATTCACTGTATTTAACATGACTGAAAAAATGCAGATCATTGGCGGTACTTGGTACGGCGGTGAAATGAAGAAAGGTATGTTCGCGATGATGAACTACTACCTTCCTCTGCAAGGCATGGCATCAATGCACTGTTCTGCAAACGTTGGTAAAGATGGTGACACCGCTATTTTCTTCGGTTTATCTGGTACAGGTAAAACAACCTTATCAACCGACCCTAAGCGTGAGCTAATTGGTGATGATGAGCATGGTTGGGATGACGATGGCATCTTTAACTTCGAAGGTGGTTGTTATGCTAAAACTATCGACTTGGATAAAGAAAGCGAGCCTGATATTTATAAAGCTATTCGTCGTGATGCGTTGTTAGAAAACGTTGCGGTAGATGAAAATGGCGTTATAGATTTTACAGATGGTTCGGTTACTCAAAATACTCGTGTATCTTATCCTCTATACCACATTGATAACATTGTTAAGCCGGTATCAAAAGCGGGTCATGCTAAGAAAGTTATATTCTTATCTGCTGATGCGTTTGGTGTATTACCGCCAGTGTCTAAATTAACAGATGCACAAACTAAATATCACTTCCTATCAGGCTTTACCGCTAAATTAGCAGGTACTGAGCGTGGTATTACTGAACCTCAACCAACGTTCTCTGCGTGTTTTGGTAAAGCGTTTTTAACTTTACACCCATTACAATATGCTGAAGTCTTAGTGAAGCGTATGAACGATGCTGGTGCAGAAGCTTACTTAGTAAACACAGGTTGGAATGGTTCTGGCAAACGTATTTCTATAAAAGATACGCGTGCAATCATTGACCGTATTTTAGATGGCTCAATCGAAAAAGCGCCAACTAAAAACGTACCAATTTTTAACTTAGAAGTACCAACTGAACTTGAAGGTGTTAACCCTGCAATTTTAGACCCTCGTGATACATACGCGAATGAAGCCGAGTGGACTGAAAAAGCGGAAGACCTTGCTGGTCGTTTCATTAAGTACTTTGAACAATATACTGATTTAGAAGACGGCGCTGAACTAGTAGCAGCAGGTCCACAGCTATAAGCGGAACAGGCATGCTTAATGCGTGTCTTTCGCAGCAAGCTTTTCAAATTATTTGTTAAGCTATATTAGTAAATTGATAATTAAAGCCGGTCTAAAGACTGGCTTTTTTTATGCCGGTTTGTTACTTCTCTCTACTAACATCATATTCATAAGTTAAATTAGGAGCACGCGTGCAAGGTTTATCATCAAAGCGATATCGCTATAGCCTTTTAACGTTATTAATATTAACAACTGGATTGTTTTTATTAGGATTGTCTATGCCAATCATGACGGTGAGTAAGTTTATCTTTTTGGATAATACTTTTTCTATCGCGTCAGGTATCTACGACTTGTTTACCGAGGGGCGATATTTTTTATTTGTTGTGATCCTGAGTTTGAGTGTGCTGCTACCATTGTTAAAGCTAGGTGTGCTGTTTTATCTTTTGCTCAGTTTTGAGAAGTTAGAATATTTAAATAAAACCAAACGATTATTGAACCTTATGCACGACTACGGACGCTGGGCCATGCTTGATGTGATGGTGGTTGCTATTTTGATTGTGACGGTTAAGTTAGGTGCCTTTGTTAATATTCAAACTCACCAAGGTTTGTATGTATTTGGCATTTCGGTTTTACTTACAATGGCGGTAACTCATTTAGTGGTGCGTGTTGCCAATAAAAAAGACGACTCACAAGAGTCGCCTATTAACCTATAGCGTATTGCATAATTGACTAGTGCCAGTATGCAGACTCTAAACTATCTTCTCTGTCTGGTAAGCCTTTAGATAACCTTGGTGAACTTTGTGATAAGACTTCAAAGCTCACACGGTTTGCGTATTTACAAATCTGTGCAAGAGAAGAGTAAGAAATGGCAGGTATTGCGTGTTTACTAGACTCAGGAACATTCAGCTTATGGAAAACATTAGCGGTAATGTCATGGATCACAGCGGCTAATGCGCCATCGCCTGCACCATTTGTATTCTTAATCTCGTCTGGACCACCCATATACGGCGCAATATGCGAATATATTTTTATTGGGGCCTTACAGTTTTGTTTTAGCAAAGGACGAGAAAATTCGTACTTGTTAAACTCTGAAATGCTGCCAGGTAAAAGAGGATATTGAGTTTTACGTCTAAACTCTTTGTCCGTATAACCAGCCATATATAAGCCTTGTGGACCAGCAGTACATAATACTAAATCGGCAAGTTCTAATGCTTTTTCAGCAGCAAGTAGAGGATCTTTTGTGCCAACTAAGGCTTCTGCTTCTTCCTCATTCATTGCTAACACTTGCACGTGCTTTTTAATGAAGTCTCGCCACCACTCTGGTTTTTCATCAATCATAAAGCGGGTGCCTAGAGTAAGCACAACAGGCACTTGATGCTTATTCGCATATTCAATGGCTTGCATTGCTGCTTGATCTAGTGTGTCACCTTCGGAACAACGAGTGAAGTAAGCACTCACAACAAATGATGATGCATTTTTAATTAGATCTTCATCGATAAACTCAGGTGTCAGTTTATTCATGACACCAGAGTCAATGGCAAAGGTACGTTCACCATCTTCTGTGATTAGCGTGAAAGCTCGACCGATAGGTCCATCTACTGGCTGAAGGTGTTGTAAATCAACTCGTGATGACGTGTTGCATAGATAGCGGTATGCGTAGTTACCAACTTTTATGTTTTCACTCATCACGCCGTACAATACTGAACGATCATCGGCTAGCACAGAATAGTTGTGCATTGTATTGCCGATGGTACCGCCAGCATGTTGGTCTACAATTAAGTCGTTTTCAAAAATATAACGATATAATTCTTCTGCAAGCTCACTGCTGACTAGCTGCGATAAACCAATTTTTAAATTAAATTGATCTAAGAGCTCACGAGACACGTGGGCCTCAATATCAACGATGGTTTGATCCATACCAACCACATAAGGATGCTTTAACTTGCCATCCACTTTGATTTTGTTGGTTACAGGATCCTTTTTCTCTACCGGGAAATAATGTCGGTGTTTTCGTCTACCAGGAAATCTCATAGCTCAATTTACGCGAATAAAAAATTGGCGCGCATTGTATGACATTTTGGTTACATTATTAACCAATAGTTTATTCTATTTTGTAATAGATTTATTGATATAAGCCTAAATTCGCTTTTGCGTATGCTTCAAATTCTGTAAATCCACCTATATGTGTTTGATCAAGAAAGATTTGTGGCACAGTTTCTACAGGTTTGCCTGCAGACTTTTCTAAATCAGCTTTTGAGATCCCCTCGGCTTGGATATCTACATATCTAAATTTAAAATCGTCTCTCGACTCTGTTAGCTGCTCAGCTACTTCTTTAGCGCGAACACAATATGGACAACCTGGACGACCAAAAATAACGGTAAACATAAAATATCTCCTAAATGAATTACATACAGTTTAGCAAAATCTAAATCAGCGTAAATTCAATTTAATCGATGAGTTTGATAGAAACTATTGATGTATAAATTTTACTTTTTATTCCAAAATTTTATGAACTCCAAGCCATTGGTTTCTTATAGAAAACTTAATTTGTACCTATCAATTACTGCTTATGTCCCATTTTTAAAGGCTTTGGCAAGTGTACCTGTATATAAACCTTCTATAATAGTTAGTGATGCTATTAGGAGAAAAACATGATTGTTAGACCAGCCCAGGTCGCTGGGAAACTCTATCCTGCTGATGCGGATGACTTAATTACCGATATATCACAAAACTTATTGTATTTTCCCGTTGGAAATACCTTTCCATATGCGCTAGTTGTACCTCATGGCGATATGACACGTTGTGGATTGTCTAGTGCAGCTGCATTTCGTCATCTCTCTAAATATTACCCTTATATAAACAATGTGATAATTATTGGGTGTGCGTCAGTAGGTTCCATGGGCGCGTCATTACCGATATGTGACGAGTATTCAACGCCTTTAGGTCGAGTGAAGGTGGCGCAAAGGTACATGCAGAGCTTAGCATTGTTTCCCTTTGTTCATAAAAGTGACAAGGAGCATTTTAAATCAACGGCAATTGAGACACAGTTGCCTTATCTTCAAACTTGTTTAGCGGAGTTTCAAATCCTACCGATTTTAATTGGAGAAATGTCATTACTTGATATCAATTCGTTGTTAGCGAGTTTGCCACTTAATCGAAAAACACTCACAGTATTAGCGCTTGATATAGATAGAAGTGAACAACGCTGCTTTGATCATCGTGAACAGCAACTTTTTAATAGCTATTTAAATTATATAAAGTCTGAGAATAGGCACATAATAAATGCCGAACATTTGGGGATGCAGAACGGACTTAATTGCGTTAACTTGAACTACCAAAGTTACATAGTGCATTAATAAAAGAGAATTAAAATTGGATCAAAAAAAGGTGCCGTCGCCATGTGTAAGAAACTGTTGTTTAAACGAACAGGATGTCTGCATTGGTTGTTTTAGGGACATTTCAGAAATAATGGCTTGGTCGAGTATGTCAAATAGCGAAAAGGAAGAGACCCTTAAACATTGTAAACAAAGGGAATTAAAAGAAAATTAAAATTAAATTGAATTTTAACGTTCATTTAATGAGCTTTCTGTTTTTATTGTGTTATGATACGCCCCGTCTTTAACGAGACTTATTAAATTGTTTGAAAGCTTCATGATATATATATACCTATGTACTCAAATTTTAGTCGATTTTGAGAGACGTAATCTTTACATAAGTGACATTGCAATTGATTAAACTCCGCAAAGATACAGCTGATACATGTGTATCAAAAAAACATTGAAAATATATAGAGGTTATTATGTCTAAATCGACTGGTACAGTAAAATGGTTTAACGAAGAAAAAGGTTACGGATTCCTAACTCAAGACAACGGCGGCAAAGACGTATTCGTTCATTTCCGTGCTATCGTTGGCGAAGGTTTCAAAAGCCTTAAAGAAGGTCAAGCGGTAACTTTTGACGTTGAAGAAGGTCAAAAAGGTTTACAAGCTGCAAACGTTGAAGCTAACTAATTTAGCCTTTAATGTTTGACAAGAAGAGCGTCTAGAACGCTCTTTTTTTATGCCTGTTATTTGATAAAGCGTTAAAGCGAAGTGTTAACAAACTTCAAAACTTCAAAACTTCAAAACTTCAAAACTTCTACTGTATTAAGCGTCTCGAGGTAATCCAATTCTCACCGCTTTAATTAAGCGTCTTAATTTTCTATTTTCAATACCCGCTGTTTCTGCTTTTTCTTTTTGTTGTTCTAAAGCCCAAATTATATGCTCATCAACTAGCTCGCTTATTTCGCCTAATTTGCTCTCAAGCTCATTGATTACAGTGATCGAAAGTGGCGCGTTGCCGAGTGCTACCGCAATATTCCGCACCCAAGACTCGAATCCAATTCGTCGAATTGGTGATCCTTCAGTCACTTTTAAAAAGTAATCTTCTGTCCACTGCCATATTGCTAATAGATCTGGCTGATTTAATTCATTTCTAGGTAAAAAGTCAGGTTGCGTGGCAATTTGGGCGTGGCGATTCCAAGGACAAATAAGTTGGCAATCATCACAACCATAAATTCTGTTGCCCATCGCCTTTCTAAATTGCTCTGGGATAGCAGTTTTAAGCTCTATCGTTAAGTATGAGATGCATTTGTTACTATCTACTACATAAGGTTCAACAATTGCTTGGGTTGGACAAATTGTAATACAAGCGATACAAGAGCCACATTTTTCTTCTACAGGCTTATCATTGGGCAATTCTATCGGTAAAAATAGTTCACCTAGAAAGAACCAACTACCTGCACTTTCATCTAATAACAGTGAGTGTTTTCCTACCCATCCGAGTCCAGCTTTCTCAGCAAGAGGTCGCTCTAAAACCGGCGCCGAATCTACAAATGGTCGAAATACCATGTCTTTGTCGTCAATCTCGTTAGCTATTAAATTGCCAAGCTTTTTCAGTTGGTTTCGTAAAACTTTGTGGTAGTCACGGCCCAACGCATATCTGGAAATATAAGCGGTATTTGGGTTATCCAGAGTATTGGCAAATGCTGCACCTTCAGGCAAGTAATCCATTCTAGCGCTAACAACGCTGACCGTACCTGGCAAAAGCTCATTAGGTCTACATCGTTTTAATCCATGACGGGCCATAAACTCCATATCGCCGTGATAGCCATTTTCTAACCACTTTAAAAAGCGTGGTTCTTGATCGCTTAAATCGATATTTGTAATACCGACTTTTTCAAAACCAAGTTGTTCACCCCATTGCTTGATTTTATCTGCAAGTTGGTAATAGTTAGAAGTAGCTGAGGTCATAAGATAAGGTTTGTTATGCCAATCATTAAAGATAACGCTACTTTACCATCTAAACTGTTTGTTGCGGAACAGATAAAAGAATTAGAGCGCGAGGCAGCTAAAAAATTAGCCATTGATATGTACCAATTAATGGAGCGAGCAGGCCATGCTGTTTTTGAGTCGTTCATTGCACATTTTCCTAAAGCACATAGCTGTTTGATATTAGCAGGGGCTGGCAACAATGGTGGCGATGCTTTTGTAGTCGCGCGGTTGGCGCAACAATCAGGGATAAAAGTGTTGTTGTACGCCACGGAGCAGGGCCTAACACTATCAGGTGACGCATTGATCGCTAAGCAAGGGTTTATTTCCTCGGGCGGCGATATCTATGACCTTGAATCGTTACCAAGCCATGTATCAAAATTAAATGTCGACATGGTGATAGATGGCTTACTTGGAACTGGATTTTGCGACTCGTTACGTGACACTGAAAGGGCAGCGCTACAGGCTGTAAATAGTTTGCAGGCAGGTAAACTCGCCATTGATATACCTTCAGGCCTCGAATCTGATACTGGTCACGCCGATAAAGATGCGTTTAAAGCAGATGCTACGGTGACTTTTATTGGCTTAAAGCCGGGTCTTTTTACCGCAGATGGACCTGACATACGAGGCGAGTTGGTGTTTGCAGATTTAGAGGTAGGTCAAGTGTTTGAAAGGCTTGGTAAGAGCAAGATCTCACTGCTACATAAACATAGTGTCGGTGCCATTAAAAAACGCAAATTCAATAGCCATAAAGGTAGATTTGGTAGCGTATTGGTATTGGGTGGTGCTTTGGGAATGAGTGGAGCCGCTTACTTAGCCGGAAAAGCCGCGTTACGAAGTGGTGCCGGTAAAGTAAAAGTCATTTGTGCGCCTGGTAATGAAACTATTATTGCCCAGCTTAGTCCCGAATTAATGGTTAAAAGTTTTGATAATACTAGTTCCAGTTTTAGAAGTGAGCTTAGCGAAGAGGTGGCTCGAGCCAGCGTTATTATAATAGGACCTGGTCTTGGTTTAAGCGAGTGGAGTCGCAGCGTTTTTAACGCTTTTTTAGAAATAGACGATATCGAAAATAAAGTGGTTATTGTTGATGCAGATGCGTTAAATTTAATTGGCGATAATGTAAATAACGATAGCGCACGAATAGCTCAACTTAATTCAAATAAATACAAGCCTTGGGTATTCACGCCGCATCCGCTAGAGGCGGCTCGTCTGTTGGACCAGAACACGCTACAAATTAACACCAATCGACTAGCATCTGCGAGTAAAATTGCCAAACACTTTGGTGTTTGCTGTGTCCTCAAAGGCTGCGGCACTATAGTCGCTCATAGTGATGATTTGAGCATCAATACAAGTGGCAATCCAGGTATGGCAACAGCGGGAATGGGCGATGTTTTAACGGGGGTATTAGCCGGAGCAATTGTCAATCAGTTTAGCGGTTCAGGTGACGTCAAAAAAAATGTAGATTATGCTGTTTTTTTACATGGTTTTGCGGGAGATTTTACTGCAAAAGATGCGGAAATAGGTATGATAGCAACAGATGTATTAGAGTCTTTACCTATCGCAATTAAAGCGTGCCAATAAGTCCGACTGAAACTTATTGAGAAATGGATTGTCAGACTAATTGTGAGAATGGCGTTGTTAAAAAAACTATTATTAAGAAGCATAAAAACCGTGTGGGTCTTATTTGCCACTGCGGTGCTTGTGCTTGCAGTTATAATCAGTTTGTTAAAGGTGTTATTACCCTACGCCGATAACTATAAAAACGATATCGAAGCGTATTTGTATACCAACTTTAACGCTAATGTAACCATTGGCAGTATTGGTGCAAGTTGGCAACAATTAGGGCCAGCTATTGTTCTTAATGAGGTATCCTTATCCGCTACTGAGGATGCCCCGCTTGATATCACTATCATGGAAACCAAAGTCAGTATCGACTTTTGGCGTTCTTTGCAAGAACAGCGTCTAGTCACCGGAACGTTCCAACTTAATGGTATTAACACCTATATCAATAGCGACGTGTTTTTTAAAGTTCGTCCGCAGTCTCAAGGCTCGCAACTATTTGAGGGCTTAAGTCATTTATTTCTAGCGCAAATTCAACAATTCCAAGTTACCGACAGTACTATTATTGTTCGTCATCAAAGCGGTCAAAATCAAACTTTTCAAATAGATTATTTGTCATGGCTCAATGAAGGTAACCGACACCGAGGTCAAGGTGATGTTTACATAGATGGTTTTTCTGATAACTCATTGTCAATAAGAATGGATTTATACGGGCAACGCCGTAGCGAAATTTTTGGCATGATATACCTAGAAGCACAACAGGTTGATATTACACCTTGGCTTACACAGTTCATAGGTGAACATATTTCTGTGACTTCGACAGAGGGTAATTTCCAACTTTGGGGCGATGTAAGTGACGGTTTGGTAAAACAAATTCTGGTGGATGTGAAAAACACCGGCGTTCGCTGGCAAAAACAAAAACAGCCTAAAAAATTATTTATCAATGAAGCAACGTTAAAGTGGCAACAACTTAAAAGTGATTGGGCATTGGTGGCCAATGAAATTAAGTTAAAAACCGAACAGCAAGAGCCAGAACCGTTTGATTTAAATTTACTGCGTAAAAAGAACCAGACAGAGCTAATCGCAAATAACGTCGACTTAAATACTATTACACAGCTGTTCTCGCTTTTTTCCGCAACTAAAGAAACAAGTTTGTTAGCGGACACAAATGTAAATGGCGATGTTCGTTCTTTGCATATCGCTTGGCCTGATGATGCACCAATGATGGCGTCGATTGATGTCAAAGATTTTTCATTTTTACCAGAGTCTTCGCCAAACTCAGCCTACTTAGGGCTAAATGATTTAGACTTAAAAGGTGCGTGGAAAGGCAATGTTGGTCGTTTCTCGTTAACTGGAGCATTTGGTCAATTAGAGACAAAAGACACCTTTGCAAAACCATTTAGCTACGAAACTCTAGAAATGGTCACGGATATTCGAGTGTTAGATACTGGGGTTGAAGTTTGGCTGCCTAAAATTAAGTTAGTAAACGACGATATTCTTATTCGCGCGACCGCTGAGTTTTTATTGTTTGATGAAAGTCATTTAAAAGTTTATGCAGAAGTTGAAGGGCCGAAGACAGGTCAAATACCGAACTATTTACCTAAGTATCTGATTGGCAAAGATACACACGATTATTTAATACGCTCAATTCAGGCTGGCCGAGGAAAACTTACGCAAGTTGTTATTGATGGCGACCCCGCGGATATTCCATTTTCGGATGCCAATTCAACAGGCACTTTTATTGTGAGGGCAGAATTGGCAGATACATTATTTGAGTTTGACGAGGAATGGCCAGCGCTTGTTGATTTAAATGCAATTTTAACAGTTGATAAAATGGATATGTTTATTGATGCAAAAGATGGCGAAATAGGCCCTTTGACAGTAAATAATAATGTCCACGCTAAAATTGATTTAGCCGCTCAAAGTACTGTTCTTGAACTCGACATTAACCCAAATAATTTGGCTTTTTCAAAATTTCATACGCTGGTAAAAACAACACCATTAGCAGAGATCTTAGGCGATGTTTTTGACTTTGTGCAGCTAGATGGCAGCGGTGACGCTAAGGTTCACTTGTCTATTCCGTTAAGTGATACACCAAATGAGTTGGGTGTAATACCTGAGTTTGTAGCAAAAGGTAATGTCATCACGAAAGATGCTGGATTAGCTTTACCAAGTATTAACCTAGATATAAAAAATCTTACTTCAGTGGTTTCTTTTGAAAATGATGCATTCTCAATTTCTGATGCTTCGGGCCTATGGTTTGATTTACCAATTGCTTTTAATGTTACAGGTAGTGATGGTAATGGTGGTTACAAGATTGACGGACAAGTTGATGCAACATGGGAGCACCAGCAATTAGCCACGCAAATTAACGGGCCTATCGCTAACTATTTTGATGGTGAACTTAATTCTAGTTTAGCGCTCGCAGTTAACATTGAAGAGGGCGACGACTATCAGTATTTTGTAGATGCGAATGTTGACCTCAGTAACGCAAGTTACCGTCTAACGGGTCCACTTAATAAGTCGAACGGTGAGCCTGCAACAATTAACATTTCGGTTCTAGGTGACGCGAACAGCAACGATGTATATATCGACTTGGCCAATGATCTTAAGTTTATGGGTGTTATTCCAGCTACTTCAGGACGAATGGAGCAAGCTATTTTAGCGATAGGTGAGCACGATCAAGTCGCGAGTTTGTTGTTGCCTGAATCAGGATTTAACATAGATATAAAATTGCCAAATATTGAGTTTGATCCAACCTTATCTTTTGTAATGGATTTACTTGATTCATTGCCTTCTGGTGGCGAAGAATCAGGATCTTTTATGGATGCACCTCAGTCAATTAAAGGTCAATTCGATAACGTCTCTATCTTTGGTCAGCAATGGCAAAACATTGCTCTGACCGCTCAGCCAAATAATGATGATTGGCTATTTCATGCGGTTGGAAAAGATGTGGACGCAAAAGTGTTTGTGCCAAATCAAATTGACGTAGACGGTTTGACAATTAATGCAGACTATTTACACATTAAAAATGTGCCTGTAGAAGGTGAAAAAGTTTCAACACCAACGGTTAACTCCAAAAAGTTGATTAATGGAATACCAGCACTAAATGTAGTTTGCCAAAAATGTACTTATAACGATAAGCCTCTTGGTAAGATAAGTTTAAATACCTTTACGCGTGATGGCTCTTTATTTATAGAGAGAGCTGAAATGGAATATGAACGCAATAAGGTGTCGTTAACGGGAATATGGGCCGGTAATGAAGGTCCAGGTAAAACGACAGTAACGGGCGACATATACTCACGTTATTTAGGTCCTTGGATGCTGGATTGGGATTTTAACTCGGGTATTAAGCAAAGTGACTTAAAATCTAAACTTGCCCTAAGTTGGAATGGTGCGCCACAAGACTTTGAGTTTTCATCGTTAAATGGTGAGTTGTCGTTTGAGTTGGGAGAGGGTTACTTATCTGAAATTAGTGATAAAGGTGCCAGGATTTTTTCTCTGTTTAGTTTAAATTCGCTATATCGAAAGCTTAAGTTCGACTTTAATGATGTATTCCAAAAAGGTTTATTTTATAACGATATCAAAGGGTCATTGTTAGTAGAAAGCGGTGTTGTTTATACCGAGGATATTCGTATGGATGGTGTTGCAGGAAACATGAACATGCGAGGGTTTACTAATCTAAATCAAAGTATATTGGATTATGACGTTACGTTTAAACCCAAAATTAGCTCAAGTATCCCAGTAATTGCCGCTTGGTTGGCGCCTGGGTCTGCGGGTCTATCGCTACTAGCCGGAATCGCGATTGATAAAATTATAGAAAAAGCCGACGTAGTGTCAGAGGTCCGTTTGAAAGTGACCGGCAATCTTTCTGATCCGCAAGTCCAAGAGGTGAAACGATTTACCAAAACGATTTCAATCCCGCGACCGCCACAAAGGCCGATCACGCCGATTGATCCTAATGAACAACCGGCTGAAAAATCTGATAATAAGTCGACTGAGCAATCAAAATCTCAGTCAGAAGCTAAACCAGAAACGAATACCGACAAAAAGTCTGGTCAGGGGCAATAAATATGAATGCTTTTGTACTGCAAATGACGTCGACGCCAAGCATCGACGACAACATTAACTTTGTCATTAACTCGCTTAGAGAGAGTCGCCCGCCTGCCAATAGCCTTGTTGTTTTGCCTGAGTGTTTTGCGTGTTTTGGTGGAAAAGATAATTTAAACTTACGATTCGCTGAAAAAATTGGTACCGGTGATGTTCAAGATAAATTAAGCAAAATAGCAAAAGATTTTCAGATTTATTTAGTTGCTGGCTCCTTTCCGACACACTCAGCTAACCCAGACAAATTTATGGCGTCTTCTTTAGTTTTCGCACCTGATGGCAAACTAATTAGTGATTACCAAAAAATACATCTGTTTGATGTGGTTGTAGCAGACAGCACCGGCAGTTACCGAGAATCAGACTCAACAGTACCTGGTAATAAGCTGGCTGTTTTTGATACGTCGTGGGGCAAGGTTGGGTTAGCTATTTGTTACGATTTACGCTTTCCGGGCTTGTTTCAAGCATTAAGGCAATTAGGTGCAGATACCATAGTTTTACCAAGCGCTTTCACTGAGCGTACCGGAAGTGCCCACTGGTTGCCTCTGTTACAGGCTCGCGCAATTGAAAATCAAGTTTATATGGTTGCGGCAAATCAAAACGGTGTGCACCAAAACGGCCGAGAAACGTATGGACATAGTATGGTGGTTTCACCTTGGGGTAAGGTGTTAGCAAATGCTGAGCGTAATAATGGTTTATTTGGCGCTGAGCTAGACACGAATAAAATGCATGAAATTAGAAAAAACATGCCAGTATTTAACCATAATAAATTTCAAGCTCGTTTGAAATAATCAAACGACATTATCACGATAATAGGATCTATTTTGAATCAAGTTGAAGAACAATTATTAGCAGCAAATGGCCTAACACAACAAAGTGTTTATGACGGTCTATCTATGTTGTTGGAGCATCAACTAGACTACGCAGATTTATATTTTCAAGGAAGTTTTCATGAATCTTGGGTAATGGAAGATGGCATTATCAAAGACGGCAGTTATAACATCGAACAAGGTGTTGGTATCCGAGCAGTAAGCGGTGAAAAAACAGGGCTGTCATATTCAGATCAAGTTAACTTTGATGCGATTACTGAAGCTGCCAAAACAGCGAGAAGTATTGCAGGTGCCGGTGTGAATGCCAAGCAACAGGTCTTTAGCACAGCGCAAGCAAAAGAAATTATTATGCCTTGTCAGCCATTAGAAAAAATGACAAACCAAGATAAGGTGGAACTTCTTAAGAGTGTCGATAGCTATATTCGCCAACAATCGCCATTAGCGAAAAATATCGTAGTGAGTATGAGCGGTGTATACGAACAAGTGCTTGTTGCTGCCAGTGATGGAACTTGGGGTACGGATATTCGCCCTTTAATTCGTTTAAATTGTTCGGTTGTATTAGAAAAA
Organism: Psychrosphaera aestuarii; assembly: GCF_017948405.1. Lineage (NCBI taxonomy): Bacteria > Pseudomonadati > Pseudomonadota > Gammaproteobacteria > Alteromonadales > Pseudoalteromonadaceae > Psychrosphaera > Psychrosphaera aestuarii. The sequence goes on from NZ_CP072844.1 coordinate 790,377, forward strand.
GATGGTCGCAAGGAACGAGGCGGTGCAGGAGCTGGTGCCCGAACAGACTACGGTTTTTTCATGGAATTAATTGAAGGAAAAATTCGCTATCAAGCTATTGCTGACGAAGCCATTCATATGGCAACGGTGAACTTGGAAGCGATCGAAGCACCCGCGGGTACAATGCCAGTGGTATTGGGTAACGGTTGGCCAGGAGTACTATTGCATGAAGCTGTAGGTCACGGTTTAGAAGGTGACTTTAACCGTAAAGGCTCAAGTAATTACAGTGGTAAGATTGGTGAATCAGTCGCGTCTGAGCTGTGCACTATTGTTGATGATGGCACATTAAATGGCTTACGTGGCTCTTTAAATATTGACGATGAAGGTGTACCGGCTCAATACAATGTTCTCATTGAAAACGGCGTGTTGAAGTCCTATATGCAGGATAAGCTAAACGCTCGTTTAATGGGTGTGCCAGCGACTGGTAATGGGCGTCGTGAATCTTTTGCGCATATGCCTATGCCTCGTATGACAAATACCTATATGTTGCCAGGGCAAAGCACGCCTGAAGATATAATCGCTAGCGTTGATTACGGTATTTACGCCAATAACTTTGCCGGTGGCCAGGTTGATATCACGTCAGGTAAATTTGTATTTTCGGCATCGGAAGCTTATTTAATTGAGAATGGAAAAATTACTAAACCAGTAAAGGGTGCGACTCTAATAGGAAATGGCCCAGATGCAATGTCGCAAGTATCTATGGTAGGTAATGACCTAGCCTTAGACAAAGGCGTTGGTGTTTGTGGTAAAGACGGTCAAAGTATTCCTGTGGGTGTTGGTCAGCCAACGTTAAAGCTAGATGCAATGACAGTAGGTGGTACGAACTAAGTTCTGTTTAACTGCCTGCGATTAGACGTAAATTATCTAAATAAAAAAGCCAGCTTAGTTGCTGGCTTTTTTATATCAGAACGTTTGGATGGGCTAAAAGTTACAGCAGGTTTACTACGATAGAACCAGATGTTACCCGGCCTGAAGGAGTCGTTGCGTTAAACGTCAACGCACCTGAAACAGGGTCATCATCAGGCCCTAAATTATTAATAATAGTAAATGTAATAAACGTTGTGCCCGGTATTGCAGGATTTGATGAGCCAGCCGTGTTCGCTATTACAATATTACCACCCCCAATTAGTTCGCCCACGGAAGTGGCAATTGCGATGTTGGTGTCTCTCGGAAGTACTTGCGACTGTGTATCTGACATTTCGAGTGTGAATTGATTTGACGCGCCTCTAAGAATACTAATTTGAGCATTTGTCGCAGAGTTGTCATAGTTACTAGTCAATACGGTATCAGCACTGTCAAGGACTCGAAATAAAGCAGCAGAGCTTGATGTAATCAACACACGTGCCTTACGAATCGTAGAAAACTTACCTGTCGCACAGCCGCTTTGACATTGAGGACCATTAAATAAGCTGTCTTCAACTGTGTAATCGCCACTATTGTTTGAATCAATAAACAATTCACCTGAGTCACGAACGTAGTTCTCATTATCATCACGCCAAGCTTCTGGCATATCAATGAAACCACCTGATAGCGGGCTAATGCGGCCAAGGCCAGACTTGATTTCATTAATATTTGAGATTGAGCTATTCGCACTCAAACCGTCAGCGGTGTCGTAGATGTTATTACCGTTTACATCCACAAAGTGCTCATGGCCTTCTGCGGTTGCCAGTATAGTGACTCGGTGATTATCTGGATAAGGTTCCTGAGATACCCAAGTTACCGCACAGTTTCCTTCAACGGTTGAACATGAAGGCTCAATAGCGCCACCTTCAGTTGTGAAGTTGACTGTTGTGCCATCTGGAACTGGATTATTAAAGCTATCGGCTAAATAAGCTCTTACAGTAACTTCTGTACCCGTAATATTACGAGCTTCTGGATTAATAGTTGATAGTGAAAGGGTTAACGAGCTTTGATCTGGAAGACCCGTGTTAACAGACAGTAGATCAGACTGAGTCGCAATAGTTTCACCACTTGTGTTTGTGGTTGAAGCAGTGACTCGAACTGCGGTTGGTACTGAACCGGCTATTACCTTAGCACTTACTAACCCATCATTGTTAGTGACACCTGAATTAGAAGCTAAAGCTAACCCACCCACTTCAGTATTTAATGAAAACGCCACCGGTTGTTGGCTTAATGGGTTTCCTAACTGGCCTTTCACTAAAAAAGTCACCGTTGAAGTTTCCTGCTTGCCTTGGCCACCAGTACCCTTAAGTACAATAGATGATGGTGAGGCAGAAACAAACTCTACCGACCCTAAGCCTTCTGCTGATAGTGTTACGTCTTTTGTAGCGGTAAGGTCTGCTGAGTTAACTCGAACTGTCGCGACAATTGTATCGACATTACCTTGTGCACCGGCACAGCTAATATCTTGATAGGTGGATGTTGCAACGCCATTTATTGTTGCTGCATTCGCATCTAATGTAGCATCACTATTACTAGCACACGTAGATGTAAACGACACAGACGTTGCTGTTGTGATTGGATTAAAGTTTTCATCGACCAAAGATACTGATAAGCCTAAGGTGCCGCCAGCACTTATGGTGGTATCGCCATTAGCGTCGGTTAGCGATGACTTGATTTCACCCTCAATAAAGTTGCCCGCATCGTCAAATGAGCCAAATAAAACAGTGCTCGACTCTTCTAATGCGTCGGCAGAAACAATTTCGTAAGCTATTGTATCGGCATATGTAATACCGTTTATTGTTGCAGAAATAGTAGCAAGTGCAGCACCTAAATCGTTTTCAGTACCGGTTAACTCGACTTCGGCTAGGCCGCTGGCTGTTGTTAGTGCAGAACTGGCATTTAATGAACCTAGCTCAGCTGTAAAACTAACAATAGTATTTGCAATGGGGGCGCCGTTATCATCGGTAAGAATGACACCTAGTTGGGCAGCTTCATTTACTTTGAAGCGATTGACTGATTCACCATTACGTTTTAGGGTAACTGAAAGTGATGGCGACTGAACATTTTCTGTTGTGGCGGACAGCACTTCAAACGCTGTATCGATAGTTAAAGTTTCATCATTTACGACTGTACTTGCTGTTACCACTATAACACCAGAAGTTAGGTCAGAAGTATTTAACGAAACAGTCGTTGTGCCGTCTGTTGAAGTCAGTCTAGAGTTTGACGATAAATTACCAGAGCTAGTGGAAAAGTTAATTTGTTGGCCACTAATTGCAGTGCCATTTAAATCATTTAACGATACAACAATAGTTGCGATATTTCCGGTAGTAAAACTATTGGTTTCGTTGTTCAGTGCATCTTTTACGGCGATGCTCAACGTCGCTTCAGTCCCAGTTACCAGATCTTCACTAACAACGTTTTCATTGTGACCGTTACAGCCACTTAAAAAAAGTGTTGCTAATAATGCGATAGAAAACCAAACCTTTTTGAAGAATGATCCTTGTTGATTTAAGTAGTTCACTGCAAAGCTCCTAACTGCTAAGTCCGTCTTTTATGTACTGAAATAACTCTTTATAATTTTTTCCTGGTTTTTCTTTTTCTACTTCTTTTTTAGCCTGACGTGTCAATTGTCTTACTCTTTGACGCTCCAACGTTGGAGCCTGCTCTAAAAGATCATTAATGGCATCGTCACCTTTCTTAATTAACGCCTCTCTAAGACGTTCGATCTTTTGCATCTGAGCATCATTTGCTTGTCCAGGAGTCGTTAGCTTTTGATACTCGAGCTTTAAAGTATCAAGAGCTTCGTCTCTAAGCAACTTCGCCATGAATTGCATATGTCTGCGTAAAGCGTCCGGTTTAGTAGAAATTTTATCGGCAAGTTTAAATGCATCATGTAATTCGTCGCTTGCGGTTAGCTTTTGACGTTGAGACTTCGATAACTTAACGAGCTTTTCAGCGAAAATGCGTAAGTCTTTTGCTTCTTGTTTTATTTCTGATTTGCTGATGTAATTTTCATCATCAGGCATTAAATAGTATGGTTTTGTCATAACAATAGGATCATTAGAATTTGATAAGCGAATATATAGATTTATGGTATGCTCAAGTGACAAATTTAACCAGTATTTTTGAGCCTTTATGACGAATAATAGCGACATTTTTCAACAAATCAGTGAAGTGAAAACTGCAATTGCCGATTTGATAGACTTGAGTAAGCAACATGGTGCGACTTCAACAGAAGCCGTGATCAGTAAATCGAAGGGGATTTCGGTTTCTAGCCGTTGCCAAGAATTAGAAAATATCGAGTTTAACCAAGAGGGCGCATTAGGAATTACCGTTTATGTTGGTCAACATAAAGGTTCAGCATCAACCGCCGATTTGAGTCACGAGGCATTAGAAAGAACGGTTAAAGCTGCCATTGATATTGCTAAATATACCAATGAAGATCCATATTCAGGGCTTGTAGAGTCTGAATTAATGGCGACTGACATCCCAGATTTAGACCTATGTCATCCTTATGAAATTACACCAGAAGAAGCCATAACTTTTTGTTTAGAAGCGGAAAAAACAGCTTTTGAGACGGATTCTAGAATCACAAATTCAGACGGGGCGTCATTATCGTCATACCAAGGGTTTAAAGTTTATGGTAATTCCCATGGTTTTATTGAAGGCTACCCAAGCAGTCGCCATAGTTTAAGTTGCTCTGTAATTGCTGAGTCAGGCGATGAAATGCAGCGTGACTATGCCTATACAGTTCAACGTGTATTTGAGGAAATGGATGCGGCTTCAGTTGTTGGCAACAAAGCAGCAAAAGCTGCAATTGAAAGGCTTAATGCCAGAAAGCTAGATACTTGCCAAGTACCCGTGTTATTTCATGCAGAAGTTGCGTCTACACTATTTGGCCACTTAGTCTCTGCAATTAGTGGTGGTAGCTTGTATCGGAATTCATCGTTTTTAATGGACAGCATAGACACAAAAATTTTACCTGACTTTTTAACCATCGAAGAACGGCCTCATGTGCTTAGAGGTCTTGCAAGTAGTCCTTTTGATTCGGAAGGGGTGGCAACTAAAGACAGAAATATTATTGAAGCCGGTGTACTTACTACCTATTTATTAACCGGATATTCGGCACGTAAGATGGGGATGCAAACGACAGGTCATGCCGGTGGCATTCATAACTGGTTTATAAGCCAAACCGATCCAGATTTAGCGGCGATGCTTAAAAAAATGGATAAAGGCTTATTGGTGACTGAGCTTATGGGTCAAGGAGTGAATACAGTTACCGGCGATTATAGTCGTGGCGCAGCGGGTTTTTGGGTCGAGAACGGTGAAATTCAGTATCCTGTATCGGAAGTAACTATTGCCGGTAATTTAGCAACGATGTTTAAACAAATTGTTGCTATAGGCGGTGACGTTGAACGTCGTGGCGCTGTGCAAACGGGTTCAGTATTAATTGAAAACATGAAGATTGCAGGTAACTAAATACAATTTTTTTAAGGCAGTAGGTCAGATTGAGCCATGCTAAATCGACTGTTATTTCAACGTTATTGGCGAAGAATTGTTGTGAATAAAAAAGGAAGCCTAGGCTTCCTTTTTTTTATCAAATTGTGATTAGTCTTGCTATTCGCCAGACTCTTTTTCTACCAAACGAATACCCGTTTTCTCAATAACAATATCGCCAGATTTATAGAGCCCGCCAATTGCCTTTTTAAAGGCGGCTTTACTCATACCAAATAACTTGGAGATAACCTCGGGCTTGGATTTATCGTGAACGGCGGCGTAACCACCTTCTTTTTTCAAAAATTCCATAATGATCTTTGAGTATTTATCACGCGTAACTTGTCCACCTTGTAGGCTTAAGTTGATACGATCATCTGGTCGAATTTGTTTTACAAATCCTTTTTTAGTTTGGCCAAAGCTAAGTCGTTGGAATACATCTTGTTTAAATAACAAACCCCAGTGGCTATGATTAATAATAGCCTTGTAACCCAAATCAGTGCTATTTGCGATAATCAAGTCAACTTGCTGTTCAGGTTTAAACGTCCCTTCGTTTTCGTCTTTTACAAACTTATCAATTTTTGAAGAGGCAGTAGGGCGCTGATCTAAGTCATCTAAATACACATAGACTAAATAACGTTCACCCACTTCCATTGGTCTGTGCTGTTCACCATATGGAACGAGTAGTTCTTTATCTAATCCCCAATCAACAAATGCCCCAACGCGGGTTACATCAGTTACTTTTAGATAAGCAAATTGGCCTACTTCAACTTTAGGTCTTTGTGTCGTGGCGATAGGTCTATCTTCTGAGTCAAGATAAACAAATACTGTTACTTCATCGCCTTCATTTGCGTCTTTGGGAGCGTGCTTACGGGGTATTAGTAGCTCGTCGCCATTTCCAGCATCTACAAAAACACCAAAGTCGACGATTTTTGAGATAGGGAAGGTGTTGGTTTTTCCAACTTCAATCATTTAATTTTTCCAATTTTACTGAGAAGGCATCGCGACTAATTACTAATTAAACTAGGTTACAATAACAACCAAGTCGCCGTGCCTAAGAATGCAAATATGCCGACTATGTCGGTCACTGTGGTAAGTATAACACTACCTGCTAAAGCTGGGTCTATGTTCATGCGTTTTAATGCAAGTGGAATTAACACGCCAGACAAACCGGCTGCGACTAAGTTCATTAGCATAGCAAATGCGAGTACGCCGCCAAGCATTAAGTCCTGCTTCCAGATGGCAACAACACCTGCAATCAATACAGCCCAAATAAGGCCATTTAGGAAACCAATAGCAAGCTCTTTGCCAAGCAACCACCTAGAGTTTGAGTCTGTAACGTGACCCACAGCCATACCACGAATAACCAAGGTTAGTGTTTGGCTACCAGCGACACCGCCCATACTTGGGACTATGGTGTTTAATACGGCTAAAAAAGCCAGCTCATCAAGTGTTGTTTCAAATAAGCTTGATACAAACGCCGCGAGTAATGCTGTGAATAGGTTTACGCCAAGCCACAATGAACGCTTTCGGGTACTGTCCAATACGGGTGCAAATGTATCGGCCTCATCGTCAAGACCCGCCATGCTTAACATAGAGTGCTCAGCGTCTTCACGAATAATATCTACAACATCATCAATGGTAATTCGGCCGAGCAGCAAACCATGCTCATCGATAACAGGAGCTGTCATCCAATCATAACGTTCAAATAACGTTGCCACTTCGGATTCGTGCATAGAAGCGGGAATCACCTCGAAGTCGGTTTCCATCACTTCGGATATTAGTTTGCTGGGGTTAGAGGTGACGAGTGCCGACAAAGATACTTCACCAATAAAGTGATCTTGCTTATCGACCACATAAAGATAATCGGTATTTTCAGGTAATGACTCTTTTAATCGCAAATATCGCAATATTACGTCAACGGTCACATCAGGACGAACCGTGACGGTATCGGTATTCATTAGCGCGGCCGCAGAGTCTTCTTCATAAGACATTACTCTCTCAGCGCGCGCTTGATCTTGTTTATCCATGCTCTTCAGCACTCGACGATAAACAGCATCGGGCATACTTCTTAGTACTTCTGAAAAGTCATCGTCATCAAGATTGGTCGCGGCCTCAGCAACTCGTTCCGGTTCCATTGCTCGTAATATTGGGTTACGAACTTCATCGGAAAGTTCTTCTAAAACGTCGCCTTGAATACTACTGTCGATGAGTTGCCAAATAACAGCACGACTTTTGGGAGGAGAAGAATGCAACAACAGTGCAATATCATTTGCGGCCATAGAATCAAGCATATTCCGCACACGAACAAACATACCGTCACTGATGGCAGTATTAAGTTCATTAATAGGAATTGTATATTCTTGTTCTAGTAGTTCTGGCATTTCTTGAGCGTAGGTTTCTGTTGTTTACCTTGTGCACAAGTCTAACTTAGATTAGCGTTTTATGATAGTAACTGGTTGTTTTTGTAGCGAGATAATTAGTTATTCAGACTCATCAAAACGATTAGAAATTAGTTCGCAAATAGCTTCGAGAGCCTGCTTTTCATCACTCCCCGTTGCGGTAACGTGTATCTCTTTACCTTGATTACTTGCAAGCATTAGTAAGCCCATGACGCTATCCGCACTGGCGGTTTTATCAGCTTGTTGTATTTGAACTTTAGCATCAAATTGTAAGGCGAGTTGGGCCAATTTGGTCGCAGCCCTTGCGTGTAACCCAAGCTTATTCTGGATTGTAATTGTTCGTGATAACACTGGGCTTGTTACCTTACAGTTGCTCTAAATAACGGCTCATCTCTCGATGGCGAGTTTTTACATTTTTTCCACGAGAACGAAATTGTTCAGCGAGCGTTTCAGCAATATATACAGACCTATGTTTACCACCAGTACAGCCTATTGCGATCGTTAAATAACTACGATTATTGCGCTCTAAATGCGGTAACCAAGTGGACATAAAGTTATTGATTTGAAATATGAATTTATTCACAAGTGGTTGACTAGAGAAAAAGTCTTTCACAGGTAAGTCTAAACCGGTTAATGCTCTAAGTTCTGGTTCCCAGTGAGGATTTGGTAGAAATCGTGCATCAAATACAAAATCGATATCGTTTGGTACCCCATATTTAAAGCCGAACGACTCGAAAGTAATAATAAGTTCTTTATCTGACTTTCCTAATATCTTTTCTCTCACCATCTCGGTTAGTTGATGAACATTTAAATCCGAGGTATCAATATATAAATCGGCTCTAGACGATAACCCATCTAAAAGCTTACTCTCCTGTGCGATTGCATCAGGTAGTGACGCATCACCTTTGGTTAAAGGGTGTAGGCGCCTTGTTTCACTATAGCGACGAATTAATACGTCATCTTTAGCATCTATATATAGAACGGTCGTCTTTACGCCTTTGGGTAAGAAATCTAAATTATCCATTAACTCTTGTTCAGAGCTGGGCAAGTTTCTAACGTCAATACTGACGGCAACTTGAGGATAATTTTTAGATAAGGAGTGTGATAATGCAGGTAATAAATTAACCGGTAAATTATCTACGCAATAGTAGCCTAGATCCTCTAGTACTCTTAATACGACTGTCTTCCCTGAGCCTGAACGGCCACTAACGATAAATATATGCATGATTAAGCAGCTTCAATTATTTTGTAAAGATCATTATCAGTTTCGGCGCTTCTTATTTTACGAAGCATTTCTTTATTATCAAAAATTTCTGCGATTGACGCTAACGTATTTAAATGCACGTCACACTGATCTTCTGGAACAAGTAACGCAAAAAATACATCAACAGGTCTATTGTCTATTGCATCGTAATCAATGCCAGGGTGGATAACGATTAATACCGCCACTGGACTTTCATTTGGTGTTATTTTTCCATGAGGAATAGCAACGCCATTTCCTATTCCGGTACTCCCCAACTTTTCTCTATTCATAAGACTTGAGAGTATATCTGTGCAAGTGAGGTCTGGTAATTTTGTACTCGCGATCTCGGCAATATGCTCGAGGATCTTTTTCTTGCTTTGGCAATCTGTTAGTACTTTAGTGCACTCAGGTCGCAGGAGTAGCTTTACATTCATGGTTATCTTTTACTGCTTTACTCTTTTGATTTAAATCTCAAAAGATTGGTTAAAAGCACCGTCCATGGCGCTTTAAAATTAATAAAGAAAGTTAATGTCTGGTTAACTTTTCTTTGTGTTTAATGACTTGACGGTCAAGTTTATCAATTAAGGAATCAATTGCAGCATACATATCAGTATGCTCCGATGCAGCAAATAGTTCACCACCATTTACGTGCATAGTTGCTTCTGCTTTTTGGTTGAGTTTTTCAACGTCTAAAATCACATGGACGTTATTAATATGGTCAAAATGACGTTCTAACTTTGCAAATTTCGTATCAACATATTCTTTTAAAGACTCTGTTGCATCGACATGACGACAAGTTAAATTAATTTGCATATGCACTTCCTTCTGAATTGATAAAATGGATTGTTAAACCAATCGTTTTCTCTGGTTTGAAGGGGGAATGTTTAACGATTCCCGGTATTTTGCGATAGTTCTTCTGGCTACTTGGATGCCCTGTTCGGCCAGAATATCAGCAATCTTACTGTCACTTAACGGTTTTGCTTGGTTTTCTGCAGCAACTAACTTTCTTATTAAAGCCCGTATTGCAGTGGATGAACATTCACCACCATTTTCGGTGCTGACGTGGCTAGAAAAGAAATACTTTAACTCAAAGATTCCTCTGGGTGTGTGCATGAACTTTTGTGTTGTCACACGCGATATCGTGGACTCATGCATATCGACCATTTCTGCTACATCATTTAGAACCATTGGTTTCATCGCCTCTGGTCCGTATTCAAAAAATGCTTGTTGTTGTTGCACGATACAATTAGATACCTTCAATAAAGTGTCGTTTCTGCTTTCTAAACTTTTAATAAACCATTTTGCTTCTTGTAAGTGTGAACGAACAAATTGCGCGTCAGAGCTATTGGTTGAAGTTTTAGACAGTGAAGCATATTGTTCGTTCACTTTAATTTTAGGCATAGAATTAGGATTTAGCTCTACTAACCAACGACCTTTTTTCTTTACGACGGTAACATCTGGAATTACATAGTCAATTTCGTCTTTTATAACTAGGCTTGCGGGATTTGGATTCAGTTGTTGAATCAAGTCGAGTGCTTCTTTTAATTCAGATTCTTTTAATCTTGTTTTGCGGATTATAGTGCGATAATCACGGTTCGCTAACAGGTCGATATTTTCAGCAATGAGTTCAATAGCCTCTTCACGCCAAGGTGTGTCAGGGCTATATTGCTTTAACTGAACCAACAAACACTCTTGCAACCCTCGGGTGGCAACACCAATAGGATCAAAGTGTTGGATGCGTTTTAAAACCGCTTCAACTTCCTCTATTTCAACATCTTCGATGTCTACAGACTCAACAATGTCTTCAACAGATACCGTCAAAAAACCTTTGTCATCAATAGCATCAATAATGGCTGTTGCAATAGCTAAGTCATGTTCGGAAAAAGTGGATAGATTTAATTGCCATTTTAAATGGTCTTGAATATCAACAGTTGTTTCACCTTGATAAACGGTATCTTCACCGTCGTACGCAGGGCCTGAGCTCGCAGGAGCGGCGCTCATGTAGTCATCCCAAGTCGAGTCTGTGGGCAAGTCATCACTAATAGTTTGGTCTTGGATATTTTCGTTTGTATCGCGTTCTTCTCGCGTCCACTCGATATCGTCGTCGTTAGATGAAACTGAGGCTTCATTTTCATGACGATCATGGTTGTCTTGTGGTAATTCGATTTGTTCAACTGAGCCATGCTCTTCATCAGCTTCCAACAAAGGATTACTATCCAAGGCTTCTTGGATCTCTTGTTGCAATTCTAATGACGACAACTGCAACAGACGAATAGCCTGCTGTAATTGCGGGGTCATTGTTAACTGCTGACCCATTTTAAGTTGTAATGTTGGTCTCATTTGATCCCAGTAAAGTACTGACTAAAATAAACTTATTCGTGCTACCAAAATATCAAAGTTTGAACTGGTCACCAAGATAAACTTTCTTAACTATGTCACTTTCTAGCACTTGAGCCGGAGTTCCTTCAGCAATAAGCTCTCCATGACTAACGATATAGGCTTTTTCGCAGACATCAAGTGTTTCACGGACATTATGATCGGTAATAAGTACACCAATTCCCTTTGCTGTTAATTGTTGAATTATTTTCTTTATATCTATGACAGATATAGGATCAACACCCGCAAAAGGCTCATCTAATAGAATAATTTTTGGATCGGCAGCCAATGCCCTTGCGATTTCTACGCGGCGGCGCTCACCACCAGACAATGCCATACCAAGACTATCCCGAATATGATCAATATGAAATTCGGCAATTAAATCATCAAGTAAATCAGCCTGTTGGTTTGCATCTATGTCTTTTCGCATTTCTAGAACAGACATTATATTTTGTGAAACTGTCAGCTTTTTAAAGATAGACGACTCTTGAGGTAAATAACCAATGCCTTTGCGAGCTCTTACGTGCATAGGTTCGTGGCTCAAATCGATATCATCAAGCTGAATTAAACCTTTATCGTTAGGCACCAAACCAACAATCATGTAAAAAGTTGTTGTTTTACCCGCGCCATTTGGTCCTAACAAGCCAACTACTTGACCAGCTTCTACCGACAAGCTGACATCTTTAACAACTTGACGACTTTTATAGGATTTGGCTAAGTGCTTTGCCACCAACTTGGTCATATTTAATTTCTCTACTTAATTATTTGGCTGTGTTTTTTTTGTTTTTATCGTAGTAGTTACACGACCACCGGTTGACTTGTCGCCGTCAGCTTTGACTCTTTGTGCATTTAAATCAAATACGATATTACCACTTTCAACAATCGAGCTACCTTGCTTATATTTAGCTTGGCCATTCAATTCTAAAATACGTTCGTTAATCATATAAACGACTTCTAATGCTGTGGCCTCTAATGCTTCATTATTAGGATCATTTTGCAAAAAGCGAGCAGGTTTGCCTTTTGCTATTAGTTTTTCGCCTACGCCGTCTTTTGTTATTACATATAGTTCGTCAGCCGTGATCGTGAGCGTCCCTTGTTGTATTTTTACGTTACCGCTGAAATACATAGTGTTATTTTTGTAATCAAGATCTTGGTTTTTAGAATCAATAATAAGATCGTCATTAGCAAATGCATTAAGGCCAATACAAGCAAGTATAACAAGTGTCATCTTGATGAATTTAGTCATTTTTCGTCCCTTTTAAAATTGTTCTTACGTGATGTTTAAGTTTAACTGTTTGAGCTTTTAGATCGGCAGTTAGACCTTGCCCTTCAATAGTGGTTTTTTCACCGCGAATTATAATTGGCTTATCGGTCTCAACCACTTGAGTGTCGAGATCTATTTCTAAGTATTGGGTTTCAATACTGGTAACGAGCTCGTTATCGGTTAACTGATACATTTTAACGTTACTGTCTAAGGTTAGTCGGCCATCTTGCACACTGCCAAGGTCTGCGGCTAATCGCCAAAACGGAGCATCATTTTGATAAATAACAAATTCAGGCTGTTCAAAGTAAGTCAAAGCTAACTGGGCATAGTGTTCCATTTTTTGCGAGAACACCTCTTGCTTTAACGTACCATTTTTATCGAACATTTCTTGATGCAATAATGTTGCCGTGAAGTCAGGCGTTAACACAGGCTCTTCGGAGTCATCCGCATTACTTTGATTGGTAAAAGCTGGAAACCAAAGATAAAGGCTGATCCCAACAAAAATAAGTAGAACGAGTAATCTAAGTCTCATTAGGTACTTGAACCTTCAAAATGGCTGGTAATAAAGGTTTCACCTTTTTGTGCCATGGTTAGTAGATCGGTTAATTCACGCACGGCACCTTTTCCGCCATGAGTAACAGTACAATAGTGTGCAATCTCTTTTACATAAGGATGGCCGTCGGCTACTGATACCGCTAACCCAACTTTTTTCATCACAGGGACGTCAGGGAAATCATCACCAATAAATGCAACTTGTGATGGTGTTACTGATAACTCTTTACATAGTTTTTCATAACCAATTAGTTTTGTTTCCATACCTTGATATATGTATTTAACACCTAGGCTTGTCATTCGGTCTTCAACAATTTTAGAGCTTCGTCCGGTAATGACAGCAACTTCACATCCTATGTTCATTAAAGACTTAAGCCCGAAGCCATCTTTTGTATTAAAGGCTTTAAGTTCTTCGCCATTATTTGCCATATATACTGAGCCGTCAGAAAACACGCCGTCAATATCACAAATAAGCAACTTAATGTGCTGAGCGCGTGTAGTAACGTCAGTCGAAACTTTTTGATACCAGGTTGCAAACCGTTCCATTAAATAACTCCGGCCTTCAATAAATCATGCATATTAAGAGCGCCTATTGGCTTGTTTTGCTCATCAATAACAAATAAACAACTAATTTTTTTGGCTTCCATTAAAGTTAACGTTTCCGCCGCTAAAACATTAGCTTTCGAAGAGGTGGCATTTGTCGTCATTAAAGTGGTAATTTTAAGATCCGTTTTAAATGAGTCATGATCTAACCAACGACGTAAATCACCATCGGTAAAAATACCAATCAAGGTGTTGTCCTTGTCGGTTATACCAGTCATGCCAAGACCTTTGGCCGACATTTCTATTATTGCTTCTTTTAAGGTTGCTTGATCGCTAACAACAGGGATGCGGTCGTCTGTATGCATTATATCTTTGTTTGTTAGTAATAACTTACGGCCTAAGGCACCTCCGGGATGGCTTAGTGCAAAGTCTTCTGCTGTAAAACCTTTTGCTTCCAATAGTGAAACGGCGAGGGCATCGCCAAGTACAAGGCTTGCCGTCGTTGAAGCGGTCGGTGCTAAGCCTAACGGGCATGCTTCTTCTTCTACACCTGAAAATAGATGAACATCGCTGTTTTGCGCTAAAGTTGATTGTGTATTACCTGTCATGGCAATGATATGACAACCAAATCGTTTTAAAACTGGAAGTAGAGTAACAATTTCAGACGTTTCGCCACTGTTCGAAAGCGCAAGAACAACGTCTTGTTTAGTGAACATTCCTAAATCGCCATGGCTTGCTTCGCCTGGATGAACATAAAATGCAGGAGTACCTGTACTTGCTAACGTAGCTGCAATTTTATTAGCTATGTGTCCCGACTTGCCCATGCCCGTTACTATCACTCGGCCCTTGCAGTCCATAATAATATTACACGCGGCCACAAAATTTTCGTCACAAGATTGGACTAAATTTTCTATCGCATTTTTTTCAATTTCGATAACTTTTAATGCAGATGAAACTAAAGGATTCATAATTAAAACCTTAAAATTTAGGCAAATAGCAAGAATTGATAACCAACAAACGCACTCAGTAAAATAAAACCTTCAACGCGATTTATACGTCGAGTACGTTGCGCAAAACTCATTGCCATAATTAACAATAATACAGTTGCACCTATCATCACATAAATATCACGCGACGCAGCTGATGGGTCAATTTCGCTAGGGTTAATGAGCGCACCAATACCAAGTACCGCCAATATATTGAAGATATTTGAGCCTATGACGTTACCAATAGCCATGTCATCTTCACCTTTTAATACGCCGGCAACACTGGCGGCGAGCTCAGGTAAGCTTGTACCGATTGCTATAATAGTTAAACCAATAACGAGCTCGCTAATTCCAAAGTGCTGAGCAATTATGACTGCAGAGTCTACTAAAAAGTGAGAACTTAACGGCAGTAAAATTAAGCCTGCAATAATCCAAAACACGGCATTAAGAGTCGGGAGGTTATCAGGAATGTCACTTTCAACTTCGGCGAGGAGTAAATCAGTGGCAGCTGAGTTAGGGCGTTTTGCTAAGTAAATTAGGTAGCCGATAAATACAAAAAACAAAACTAAAAGTAATAATCCTTCATTTAAAGACAGGTAATTGTCGGCTAAAACCCACCAAGCCAATAGAGTAAACCCCAATAAAACCGGCATTTCTCGATACAACGTAGAGGAAGAAACTAATAACGGACGAACTAACGTAGTGATACCTAAGACTAAGAGAATATTGGTAATGTTTGAACCTATGGCGTTACCAACAGATGTGTCCGTAGCGCCTTTTAATGCGGCGTTAGCCGAAACCATAATTTCTGGTGCAGAGGAACCCATTGCAACTATTGTTAAACCAATGATCATTGGTGAAATACCAAGGTTTTTGGCTAAACCTGATGCACCGTATACAAACTTGTCTGCGCCCCATACTAAAACAGCAAAGGAGATAATTAGAATAATTGAAGCGATTAACATGATTAAGAAACTTAAAAATATTGATAAAATAGTACCGTTATTGTGGCGTTAGTCGCGCCAGAAAGCAAAATATATTGCTGTTTTCACTTATAGTTACTCAATTCTTAAACAAATTTATATTTAGACTAAAAAGTTATTTGTAATTCATAATTTTTAACATTTCAAACATAGCTAATTGACTAATTAATCAATACAATGTCCGATCAATAGGCATACCACTAATTAAGCGGAGACAAGGTGAATAAAAATTCTTCAGATTCTGATCACCAGCCTGAGGCTTTGGTAGAGTTAAAGAATGTTACGTTTTCTAGGGGCGACCGCGTTATCTACGATGATATATCGCTAAAGTTTCCAAAAGGAAAAATAACAGCGATTATGGGACCAAGCGGTATAGGCAAAACGACAATGTTACGGCTTATTGGTGGTCAACTTATGCCTGACACCGGCGATATTTTAGTCGCGGGTAATAATATTCCTAAATTGTCTCGTTCTGCTTTGTACAAAGTTCGCGAAAAAATGAGCATGCTGTTTCAAAGTGGCGCCTTATTTACCGATATGACCGTATTCGATAATGTTGCATTTCCAATTAGAGAACACACTTCATTACCTGAAGACATTATTCGCACTATGGTGTTATTAAAGCTTGAAGCCGTAGGTCTTAGAGGCGCGAGAGATTTAATGCCTGCCGAGTTATCTGGCGGTATGGCTCGCCGGGCTGCATTAGCACGTTCGATAGCGCTTGACCCAGAATTAATAATGTTTGATGAACCCTTTGTTGGTCAAGACCCAATCTCGATGGGTGTTTTAGTACGTTTGATAAGAGATTTAAATTCATCATTAAACTTAACAAGTATCGTAGTGTCACATGATGTTAAGGAAGTGATGGAAATCGCGGACTATTTGTACATCATGGCTGATAAGAGAGTTATCGGGCATGGGACTAAAGAGCAACTATTAGAAAGCGAGTCTGAGTTAGTGCAGCAATTCTTGCGAGGCGAAGCCGATGGACCTGTTCCTTTCCACTATGCTGCCGAAACACTGCAACAAGATTTAATGGCGGGGTCTAAATGAAGACGTTACAAACGTTAGGTAAAAATACCATCGAGAAAATGGCTTCAATTGGACGAGCATCTAGTATGCTATTTGGCGCAATTGTAGGTCGATTTAATGTTTTTAAAGCGTTCCCGTTATTTTTAAAACAAGTATATGTAGTAGGTGTGCAATCACTGATCATTATATTGGTTTCGGGTTTGTTTATCGGCATGGTACTAGCATTACAAGGCTATACTGTTCTTATTGATTATGGAGCTGAAGAAAGTTTAGGGCCAATGGTATCGTTAGCGTTGCTCAGAGAACTGGGCCCGGTCGTTACCGCGTTGTTGTTTGCTGGTCGTGCAGGTTCTGCATTAACCGCTGAGATAGGCTTAATGAAAGCAACAGAACAATTAACGTCATTAGAGATGATGGCCGTTGATCCAATTAAACGCGTAGTCGCACCACGATTTTGGGCTGGGGTATTTAGTATGCCAATACTGGCGTTGCTATTCTCATCTGTTGGTATACTTGGTGGGCACTTAGTAGGCGTTGAATGGTTAGGCGTAGATCACGGCAGCTTTTGGTCAATAATGCAGGCCAGTGTCGACTTTCGAGATGATGTTTTAAATGGCGTAATTAAAAGCGTAGTGTTTGCTTTTGTTGTTACCTGGATTGCTCTATATCGAGGATATGATGCAATACCAACGTCTGAGGGTATTAGCCAAGCAACCACACAAACAGTAGTACAAGCTTCGTTAGCGGTTTTAGGTTTAGATTTTGTATTAACTGCCGTCATGTTTGGCAGCTAATTTAAGGGAAAGATGATGACATCAAGAAAAATAGAAGTATTAGTTGGTTTTTTTGTGGCACTTGGTATTGCCGCGGTTATATTTTTGGCACTAAACGTAGCCAGTCAAGGTATGTCCGGCTCAGGAGAAACTTACCAATTAAAAGCTAAGTTTAGCAATATTGGTGGTTTAAAAGTTCGTTCAGCAGTTAAGGTGGGTGGTGTAGTTGTTGGCCGAGTAGAGTCTATCCAATTGGATCCGGTAGATTATGCACCTGTGGCGACACTCGCTATAGATGCTCAATATGATAACTTTCCAGATACCAGCTCTATTGCAATTTTAACATCAGGCTTGTTAGGCGAGCAGTATCTAGGCTTAGAGCCTGGTTTTATTGATGAGACTGTCGCAATTTTAAAAGACGGTGACTATATTGAAGATACTAAGTCAGCTCTGGTATTAGAAGAGTTGATAGGCCAATTCTTATTTAACCAAGGAAGTGATAATTAAGATATGAAAAAACTGTATGTAATTTTATTGAGTTTTTTATTGGTAAGTTTTATTGCTCCAGCAGCTAATTCTAATGACAATCCTTTTGAGTTAGTTAGAGGTGTAGCGGATGCGTTGTTTAAGCGTATTACTGCCGAGCAACAACAAATTGTTGAGAATCCGGAAGTTCTACGAGTGGTGGTTACCGAGCAATTAGCTCCTTCCATTAACCATAAATACGCAGCAGCTATGGTATTAGGCCCTTATTACCGAGTAAGTACGGAAGAGCAGCGCGAAGCGTTTTATGATGCATTCCAAAAGTATTTGGTGGCAACCTATGCGGGCATTCTGACGTTATATGATGATCAGCAAGTGGTTTTTGAACCTGCATATCCAATTGACGGTCAGAAAATAGTGGTTGTTAAGACTCGAGTATTAGACGAAGGTAAGCCAGATATTCGTATTGACTTTAAGTTACGAAAGAACTCCAAGACCGGCGAATGGAGCGCTTATGACATGATTGCTGAAGGCGTATCAGTGTTAGATAGCAAGCGAGCTGAATTGCAAAACCTTATTCGCCAGCAAGGTATCGAGTCTGTTACTCATTTATTGCTCGAGAAAGCAGAAAAACCGATCGTTAAAAAAGATTTAGGTAACTAAAATATTATGTCAGTGTCATTCACGTTAAACGATAATCATTTATTGATAACTGGTGCATTAGATCGCTTTGCGCTAGGGCATCCTAGTTGCTACAAATTTCCTGCTATCACCGGACCGACAATATTAGACTTATGTAAAGTTGAAAGCACTGATACAGCTGGCCTTGCATGGTTGCTTAAACTGATTTCTCACTACCAATCACACCAAACGGTATCAATAATAAATGCACCACAACAATTATTAGCTTTAGCCAGTATTAGCAACGTGTTAGAGTTACTACCATTGAAAAATGACAATTGTAGTTAGATATTTGGATTTGTGATGGATATTGAAAAGGTAAAAGAAGTTCTTTTAGAGAACTTAACGCTTGACGAAGTTATTGTAAAATCAGACGGTTCACACTATCAAATCACCGCTGTAGGTGAGGTTTTCGAATCGTTATCACGAGTTAAACAACAGCAATTGGTATACAAACCTTTGTTAGCGAATATTGCCGATGGCAGTATGCACGCCGTAAGTATCAAAACTTATACCCCTGCCGCTTGGCAAAAAGACAAAAAACTTCAATCACTGCTTTAGATAGAACTTCTTATGGAAAAATTGCTTATAAAAGGTGGCAACTCGCTAAATGGCGAAGTCACAATATCAGGTGCCAAAAACGCCGCATTACCTATTCTTATTAGTTCTATTTTGACAACGGAAGTGTGTCATTATGATAACGTCCCGAACTTAAGAGATATTACTTTTACCTGCCAGCTTCTAGAGCAGTTTGGTACCAAAGTCATTAATAACGGTCATGAAATCGAAATTAATGCGGGTAGTATTAACTCAACCGTAGCGCCTTATGAACTCGTAAACAAAATGCGAGCATCGATTTTAGTTTTAGGTCCATTGCTTGCTCGTTTTGGGCATGCTGAAGTATCACTTCCTGGTGGTTGTGCAATAGGTGCAAGACCGGTTGACTTGCATATTGAAGGGCTTAAAAAGCTAGGTGCAGAAATATCTGTTGAAGCAGGCTATGTTAACGCCAAAGTTGATGGCCGACTGAAAGGTGCTCGTATTTATATGAGCACAATAAGTGTCGGCGCGACTGAAAATCTAATGATGGCCGCGACGTTAGCAGAGGGAACGACTGTTCTTGAAAATGCCGCGCGTGAGCCTGAAATCGTTGACTTGGCTGTATGCCTAAACAAGATGGGTGCAAAAATATCTGGAGCAGGAAGCAATAATATTACTATCGAAGGTGTAGAGCAGCTTCACGGTTGTAAACACACGATTTTACCAGATCGCATTGAAACAGGAACATTTTTAGTTGCAGCAGCTGTAACTGGCGGAAAAGTAGTTTGTAAAAATACAGATTATCGCTTAGTTGAACCAGTTATTGAAAAACTGTTAGATGCAAATGCACTGGTCACTTGGGACGATACTAGTATCACTATTGATATGACGGGTCGTGAGTTAAAAGCAGTAAATATCAAAACCCTTCCTCACCCTGGTTTTCCAACGGATATGCAGGCTCAATTCACCATACTAAATGTAGTTGCAAATGGGGTTGGCACAATAACCGAAACTATTTTTGAAAACCGTTTTATGCACGTACCAGAATTACGACGCATGGGCGCGAACATTCAATTAGAAGGTAATACAGCTATCTGTCCTGAAAAATCAGATTTGATGGGTGCTCAGGTTGTTTCTACCGACTTGCGAGCCTCTGCTAGTCTTGTTATTGCAGGTTTAATAGCATCAGGCACAACTCAGTTGGATGAAGTGTTCCACATAGATCGTGGTTATGAAAATATCGAACAAAAGTTTGTTGGTTTAGGCGCAGATATTACTCGCGTTGATAATTAATCAGACGGTTATGTTTTAGTCTTAAATAATAAGAAAGGGCCATTGGCCCTTTTTTATTGCTTTAATATTTTGCTAAAGCTAATTTATTTAGTTTTGATTAACGACAATTGAGCTTTAAAAATATCCATTAAAATTTCAATATTTTTAGTGCCGCCGTAATTAGGTCTAATAATAAAAGCTAATCGTCTATGTGGGCCTGGCTCATTAAGATGCACTGCACGTAACTCAGACTCGGTATGTATAAGTTGATCCAGTGCCATCTCGGGTACTAATGTTGTGCCGAGTTTACCAACCACCATTTGAATCAAGGTGTTTAAACTGGTTGAGTTAAAATCAGCGTTATTATTGTGCTCATTAAAACTGCAAGCTGCTAAAGCATGATCTTTTAAGCAATGACCATCCTTCAATAACATCAGTCGTTCAATTTTCATGTCTTTGCTTGATATTTCTTGTAGATTACTTGGGCACTCATCTTTGTGAGAAACCCAATAAAAGTCTTCTTGCCAGAACTCAAACGCCATTAAACCTTCAATATCGTATGGTAGTGCCAAGATAGCGCAATCTAAGTCACCTTTTCTTACTTTATCAACAAGGACATGAGACTGATCTTCTACTAGATGAAGCTTAAAATTAGGGTATTGTTTTCTTACGTCTGGTAATACTTTAGGCAGTAAATAAGGTCCGATAGTTGGAATCACACCAATGTTCATTGGCGTACTAAGCGGTAATTTATTCATTTGGGATAATTTATATAAATCATCAACTTGTAATTTAATATTTTGTGCTGTTTTTAATAGTACTTGTCCTGCTGGGGTAACAAGCACTTGTTTATTGTTTCGTTCAAATATTTGTATGCCAAGCTGTTTTTCCAGTTCTGTAATGGCAGTACTCAGCGCTGATTGCGATACGTTACAAGCATCTGCGGCCTTTTTAAAGTGCATTTCGTCTTGAACAGCAAGGGCATAGGAGAGTTGTTTTAACGAGATCATGTTACGTGGTTCTGTTTTATTGAATATATAATTCAAATTAATCAATTTTTATAAATTACTCAAGTCCTCTATTCTCACTTCATCGAAATAAAGCACCTCACAATACAGTGGGTGTTACTTAAACATAAAAAGAAATGAGGAAATCAATATGTCTTTAATCGGAAAATCAATCCCAGAGTTTACGGCTCAAGCTTTTCACAATGGCGAATTTACAACAGTTACATCGGAAGATGTAAAAGGTAAGTGGGCTATTTTCTTATTTTACCCAGCTGACTTCACATTTGTTTGTCCAACTGAATTAGAAGATATGGCCAACCAGTACGAAGAGCTACAAGGCTTAGGTGTAGAAGTATACTCAGTGTCTACTGACACTCACTTCTCTCACAAAGCATGGCATGACTCAAGCGAAGCGATTGGTAAAATCAAATTCCCAATGCTAGGTGATCAAACTGGCCACATTACTCGTGGTTTTGATGTGATGATCGAAGAAGATCACATGGCAGATCGCGGCACATTCTTAGCGGATCCAGATGGCATCATCCAAGTTGCCGAGATTCATGCAGGTGGCATTGGTCGTTCAGCGAAAGATATGTTACGCAAAGTTAAAGCTGCGCAATACGTTCGCGACAATGACGGTGAAGTATGTCCAGCAGCATGGGAGCAAGGTGAAGCGACATTGACTCCAAGCCTAGATTTAGTTGGCAAAATTTAATAGATAGCAAAGTAGTAAGGTGCTCTTTTGAGCACCTTCGCTAAAGGAGAGTTAAAAATGTTAAGTAACGATATTTTAAAGGCCCTTAAAGCCTACACAGAAGACATGACGAATGATGTAACTTTAGTGCTGCAAACAGGCGAGCACCCAAAACGTCAGGAATTAAAAGAATTTTTAACTCAAGTTTGTTCAGTGTCTTCACAATTGCACATCGAAGAAAGAGATGCCTCTGAGGTATTAAGAAGCCCTATCAGTTTTGGTTTAGAAGTGGATGGGACGTTTAATGGTATTTTCTTTTCTGGAATACCTTCAGGTCATGAATTTAATTCGTTGATTTTAGCGATATTGCAGTCAGCGGGTACTGATTTAAAATTAGATAAGCAACTAATGCGTCTAATTCAAAACGTAGATAAAAAACTAAACTTTGAAGTTTTTATTAGTTTAAGCTGCCATAACTGTCCTGATGTAGTTCAGGCGTTAAACCAATTTGCACTGTTGAATGAAAACATATCTACCGAGATGATTGATGGCGGACTATATCCTGAGTTAATCGAACAGCGAAATATTCAAGGTGTTCCGAGCGTTTATCTGAATGGTGAAGTATTTGCTAACGGTAAAATTGATACTGCGCAGCTCGTAGATAAGCTATTAAAAGTAGCGCCTGTAGAGTTATCAGCTGATCAACAAGACGCATTGCCGCTTCAAGATGTAACAATTATAGGCGGTGGGCCAGCTGGCGTTGCAGCAGCAATATACAGTGCTCGTAAGGGTTTAGCAGTGACTATGGTTGCCGATAGAATTGGTGGTCAAGTCAAAGATACAGTTGATATTGAAAACCTAATTTCTGTTAGTAAAACAACCGGTACAGAATTAACAAATAACATGTTAGCTCACATGAACGATTACGAAATCACTCGCAAGGAACATTTGCGTGTAGATAAAGTAGAAAAAGGTAAAATTAAGAAAGTTTATCTAAGTTCAGGTGAAGTAATCGAAACTAAGTCTTTAATTATTGCCACTGGTGCTAAATGGAGACAACTTGGTGTACCGGGTGAAGTAGAGAATATTGGTAATGGTGTGGCCTATTGTCCGCACTGTGACGGTCCTTTCTTCAAAGGCAAAGACGTCGCTGTGATTGGCGGTGGTAACTCAGGCGTTGAAGCTGCACTAGACTTAGCCGGCATGGTTAGAAGTGTAACTGTATTTGAATTTTTACCTGAATTAAAAGCAGACAAAATATTAGTAGAGAAGCTATACGAACGTAAAAACGTTAATGTTATAACGAACGCGGCTACTTCTGAAATTGTTGCAACTAACGGTAAAGTCTCGAGCATTAAATACATAGATAGAGAAACCGAAACTAACCATGAAGTTGAGCTATCAGGTGTATTTGTTCAAATTGGCTTGTTACCAAACAGTGAATTCTTAAATGGCACTGTGGAGCGTACAAAGTTTGGAGAGATTATTATTGATGAAAAAGGTCAAACATCAGAGCAAGGGATATTTGCATGCGGTGACGTTACCACTGTTCCGTATAAACAAATCGTTATATCGATGGGCGAGGGGGCCAAAGCGTCACTAAGTGCTTTTGACTATTTAATAAGAGAGGGTCTGTAAGCTAGTCTATTTCTAGCTTACCAACCTCAACATTAATTTTAATTACTTTATTACTTCTTGATACTGTTAGGGAAATTGTTTCACCGGGTTCGACGTGTTCAACGATCCCTAACAGTTCGGAAAAGCTAACTAATTGCTTGTCATTTACCGCCAATAGTACATCACCAAACTTCAAACCAGATTTCCATGCAGGACCAAGAGGGTCGATGTACGTGAGTCGAATACCTGCAATTGATTCAATACTGCTCCTAACCGGTTGACCCACTTGATTAATGGCTTCACCTTCAAGACCTAAGTATCCGCGCTTTACTTCGCCATCTTCCATAAGTTTGTTCATGATACGTTTTGCAAGTTGATAAGGAATCGCAAAAAAGATGCCTTGAACACCATTTTTAGTACCTGGAGAAGCTGCGGTATTAATGCCCACAAGCATGCCTTGGGAATTTACAAGCGCACCACCTGAATTACCAAGATTAATCGCTGCGTCCATTTGTATAAAATCACTATAACTCGCGCCAGGGGTAAGACCTTTTTTACCCGTAGCACTTACAATTCCTTGGGTTATCGTTTGGCCAAAATTAAGCGGGTTGCCTATTGCTAAAACGATATCACCTACTTGCGGCTCTAAGTCTGATTGCTGTGGGATGGTAGGGAGGTTATTTGCGTTGATCTTTAAAAGTGCCAAATCGGTGACTTTATCTAAACCTATTACTTCGGCATTAAATTGTCTGCCATCTTGAAGGTGCACTAATATTGATTCTGCATTATCAACAACATGGTAGTTGGTAAGAATGTGACCATTACTCGTCATGATAACGCCAGAGCCTAAGTCATTAATTTTTTCTCTACGACTTATAGCTTGGCTACTTCCTGTTACTGAATATACGTTTACCACGGAAGGTGCAGCTTGTTGAACTGCAGAGGCAAATGACATTGCAGCAGGCCGCATGACGTTAGTGGTGAGTTTGTTGATTCCAAGATTGTTACGCAATTCAGGATTGAGAATAACGACAATTAAAGCAGCAGCCAATCCGTAGGCCACACTATTTAATACAAACTTAATCTTCTTAATCACGTTAATCCTGCGTTTTTATGGATGTTTTTTTTATTCTAGAACAAAAAGAGCCCACTTCATACCATCAAAGCAGGCTCATTTGTTACAGACTTTATTTATTATGTTACTAACGAATTAGTATATATAGAGAGCTATTTCCTCTAACGACATTAAGTGCCATCACACCTTTTGCTTCTTCAAGCGCATCGCGTAAATCAGATACACTCTGTATACGCGTTCGGTTAACACCAATAATAATGTCATTTTGTTCAAGTCCAAGCATAGAAGCTGGCGAGCGTTCTTCTAATTCAGTAACTTGAACTCCAGTCACACCATTTTCAGCTTTACCACTAGAGAAAGTCGCACCTTTTAAGGCAGGGTGGATATTGCCAGCTGTAATTGCTGGTTTGTCAGCCGCGCCAAGGACAACGACGACTTTTTTAACATCGCCACTGCGGTTAACGGTAAGCTCAATCTCGCTACCAGCGCCTTTTGTCGAAACTTTACTACGGAGCTCGTTAAAAGAGCTGATTTTTATACCATCAACGTGAGTGACTACGTCACCATATTTTAGACCACCTTTATCAGCCGATGAATCTGGAATTACTTGCTGAACAAACGCACCTTGAGCAATATCTAACTCAAATGTTTTTGCTAAATCAGCATTAAAGTCGTACCCAGTAATGCCAAGAACACCACGTTTGACTTCACCAAATTCGATAAGTTGATTAACTAGATTGTTCATCATGATAGATGGAATGGCGAAACCTATACCAACGTTACCGCCGCCAGGCGCAATAATTGCGGTATTAATACCAACAAGTTCACCTTTAAGGTTCACTAAAGCGCCACCAGAGTTACCACTGTTTATAGCGGCATCAGTCTGAATAAAATCCTCTAAGCCTTGTTGGCTAGGCGCTGATAGACCATGACGTCCCTTAGCACTTACAATACCAGAGGTTACGGTTTGACCAAGTCCAAATGGGTTACCAATTGCTACAACAAAATCGCCGACACGTAATTTATCTGAATCGGCAATTTTAATTTCAGATAAGTTTTCTGGGTCTATTTTTAGCAGCGCAACATCACTTTGAGCATCGCTACCAATTTTTTTTGCTTCAAATTGGCGACCATCTTTTAACGTTACTAAGATTTCGTCAGCATCGTCGATTACGTGGTTGTTGGTAACAACGTAACCTTTATCTTTATCGATAATGACGCCTGAACCCAAACCTTTAAATGGCCTTTCTTGAGTTTGGGGTCCTCTTCGGTTACCAAAAAAATATTGAAATGGGTCCATGCCGGCTTTAACTTCTTTACTACCGGCAACGGAGATATTTACTACTGCTGGGGTAACTTTTTCAACCATTGGAGCGAGAGACGGGACCTCTCCTTTTAAGCTAGTAAAAGGAATTGCCGCTTGTGCCGGCTGAACAAATTGAAGCGATGACATCAATATTGCCGCCAGCGCTGTTACTTTAAAAACTTTAGATTTAACCAAAACTGCCATAAATGGTGTACTCCTTTTAACGAATTACTCATACAGACAGACATAAAGCGTCTAAGTTCAGAAATAAAATACTTTTATATTCTTTATTTACTGATAAACGCTAAATAGGGTTATTGGGTTTTATTTTCAATATTATTTTTTTGTGGAACGCCTTTGAAGACACCAGAGCCAGCATTTGAGTAATCGAGTGGCTGGTTTGAAAGGTTAGATTTTTGACGCTTTTCTGATTGAGTTGTTTTTAGAAACTCAGTGGCTTCTTTTGAAAAAAATGGGAACGCGTTACTCGTCGGTGCTTTATGAAGCACCTGATTGGCATCACTGACTTGTTGATCTATTTGCGATGACAATTCGTTTAACTGTGATGAAATGGTTTTATAAGTAACAAGTTGATCTTGCCACTCTTGTTTGAGCTGTGCATTGTCCTGTTTGTATAGCTCGAGTTGCGTTTTGATTTCATTACTACCAGGAGATAGCTTGTTGCGAAGTAGCATAAACGCGATGCCTGCAAGTACACCAATTAAGAAGAATATAACGCCGTTAATAAATTCCATGATAAAAGCCTTAATAAATTAGCAGGGATTTGAGCAATCATTATGTCTCACATTGCTCTTACCGTGTTAGTATTTTATTTTCCAATTAAATTTTGTTAATACAATTATAAGTCATATGTCGAACATGCAAACACAATTTACGCCTTGGCAACAATATAAAATAGATTTAGAACGTGAAGACTTTCACCATGATGCTTCTCAAGAGAATGCGGTAAAGCATTTGCAACGTTTATATGATGACTTAACGGCCGAACCCAAAGCCCGTTCGTTTTTTTCAAAACTATTTGCTTCAAAACCAGAAAAAAGCGCGCAAGGCCTTTATTTTTGGGGTGGAGTAGGGCGAGGTAAAACATATTTAGTGGATACTTTTTACCACAGCTTACCGTTTGAGAAAAAACTAAGAATTCATTTCCATCGTTTTATGCATAAAGTGCATGACCAAATGAAGTCATTACAAGGTCAGTCAGACCCGTTAAAAATTGTGGCGAAAAATTTAGCGAATGAAGCGCGAGTAATATGCTTTGACGAATTTTTTGTTTCTGACATTACTGACGCGATGATTTTAGGGACGCTATTAGAAGAGCTTTTTAAATTGGATGTGGTTTTTGTAACGACTTCTAATATTGTTCCCGATGATTTATATAAAAATGGATTACAACGCGCTCGATTCTTACCAGCTATTAAATTACTAAATGATCATTGTGATGTTGTAAATGTTGACTCAGGCGTTGATTATCGCCTGCGTACACTTGAACAGGCTGAGATTTATCACTTCCCACTTGATCCTCAAGCAGAAAAAAATCTAGAGCATTACTTTTGTCAATTGGCGCCTGAAGAAGGTAAAAAAGATCAACAGATTGAAGTTGAAAATAGAATGATAGACACTCGCATGGTGGCTGATGGCGTGGTTTGGTTTAACTTTGATGCAATATGTAAGTCCGCTCGTTCTCAATTAGATTTTATTGAAATTAGCAAAATCTACCACACGGTTTTATTGTCTAATGTTGAACAAATGAGTAAAGAAAACGACGATGCTGCGAGACGATTTATCTCAATGGTCGATGAGTTTTACGAACGCAAAGTAAAGTTGATTATATCTGCAGCAGTTGCGTTGGATAGTTTGTATGACGTGGGTGGACTTGAATTTGAATTTAAGCGCTGCGTTAGTCGATTACAAGAAATGCAAAGTCACGACTACTTGGCCGAGCCTCATTTACCGTAAATATTTAAAGACAATTAAAATAGATGAAAATAATCGCTATCAGATGGTGATCTTTTCTACGGTTTCTGTATAATCCCGCCCCTACCCACCGTTACTAACCTTTTGTATTAGCCTACAACTGGTTGTGCACTCGAAGGGGTGCGAATGAAATGGTGTAGTTTGATAATCAAACTACTGGCTTAAAACTATTAATGTTAGGTTCAAGATAAAATGAAAACCTTTACTGCAACACCTTCAACAATCACTCGTGATTGGTACGTTGTTGACGCCGAGGGCAAAACCCTTGGTCGTATCGCAACTGAGATTGCTCTGCGTTTACGCGGCAAGCATAAACCTGAGTATACTCCGCATATGGACACTGGTGATTACATCATCGTTGTTAATGCAGAGAAAGTACAAGTTACTGGCAACAAAGGCCAAGGCAAAATGTACTACTCACACTCTGGTTACCCAGGTGGTATTAAAGAAATTAACTTTGATGATCTTCAAGCTAAAAAGCCTGAAATGATCATTGAAAAAGCAGTTAAAGGCATGTTGCCACGTGGTCCATTAGGTCGTGCAATGTTCCGTAAACTTAAAGTGTACGCAGGTGCCGAGCATAATCATGCAGCTCAGCAACCTCAAGCATTAGATATTTAAGGAGCATTATTAAAATGGCTGATACTCAATACTACGGAACTGGTCGTCGTAAGAGCTCTACTGCTCGTGTTTTCTTACGTCCAGGTACAGGCAATATTGTTATTAACAAACGTTCAATTGAAGATTTCTTCAGTCGTGAAACGGCTCGTATGGTTGTTCGTCAACCGTTAGAGTTAGTTGAACTTCTAGAGAAATTTGACCTTTACATCACTGTTACAGGTGGTGGTACTACTGGTCAAGCTGGTGCGATCCGTCACGGTATCACACGTGCTCTTATGGCTTATGACGAATCACTTCGTCCATCTCTTCGTCAAGCTGGCTTCGTTACTCGTGACGCTCGTCGCGTTGAACGTAAGAAAGTTGGTCTTAAGAAAGCTCGTAAGAAGACACAGTTCTCAAAACGTTAATATTTGCTTTGCAATTATTTGCTCAAAAAGCCCGCAATATGCGGGCTTTTTTATTTCAAAATGAAAATAATCTTCTATATTCTTATATTGCCTTGTTTTACATGGGGCTTTTTCGGTAGAATCTCTTAAATTACCAAATTTTTAAGAAGTGGGTCTGTTTAGAACACTTCATAATACGCTTATTAATCCTAATCGCGGAGAATATTGGATGAGCAATGCGCCTGTAGACAATAGTCGTCGTCGTTTCCTCACTGTAGCAACATCAGTTATTGGTGGTGCTGGGGCAGTGGCAGCGGCTGTGCCATTTATTGCTTCCTGGAATCCTAGTGCCCGAGCTAAATCAGCCGGTGCTCCAGTTGAAGTTGACATTACAAAAATTGAACCGGGTCAATTGATCCGAGTTGAGTGGCGAAGTAAACCTGTTTGGGTTATCTATCGTACTCCAGAGATGCTTAAAACAATTGAAGACATTTCTGCAGATGACTTAAAAGATGCAAACTCTGAAGTAGAGCAACAACCAGCATATGCTAAAAATCTTCATCGTTCTCAGCGTCCTGAAATATTTGTAGCTGTAGGTATTTGTACGCACTTAGGTTGTTCACCAACTTATATGTCTGAAGGCTATGAGGAAGTAGTAGAAGGTGTTAAATCAGGATTCTACTGTCCATGTCATGGTTCTAAATTTGATATGGCTGGTCGTGTATTTAGTGGTGTTCCCGCTGGTGCAAACTTACAAGTTCCTCCTCACTACTTTATCGATGATAACAACATCTTGATCGGCGAAGATCAGGAAGGAGCAGCGTAATGTTCAAAAACCTTGTAGATTGGATTGATGCTCGTATTCCTATGTCGCGTGTTTACAACATGCACATGGCGCAATACCCAGCACCAAAAAATATGAACTTTTGGTACGTTTTTGGTTTTTTAGCCACAATCGTATTAGTTAACCAAATCGTAACCGGTATATGGTTAACGATGAGTTATGAACCTTCTGCTGCAGGCGCATTTGCTTCTGTTGAATACATCATGCGAGATGTTGAATACGGCTGGATTATTCGCTACATGCACTCAACCGGTGCGTCAGCGTTCTTTGTTGTTGTATACCTTCATATGTTCCGCGGTATGATGTATGGCTCCTATCAGAAACCACGTGAATTGTTGTGGTTATTCGGTATGTTTATTTACCTTGCACTAATGGCTGAAGCCTTTATGGGTTACTTATTACCGTGGGGACAAATGTCTTACTGGGGTGCTCAGGTAATCATAGGTTTATTCGGTACGATTCCTGTTATAGGTGAAGACTTAGCGTTGTGGATACGTGGTGACTACGTAGTATCTGGTGCGACACTAAACCGATTCTTTGCATTGCACGTAATCGCACTACCTCTAATTATCGTTATCTTAGTATTCCTTCACATTGTTGCGCTTCATGAAGTTGGCTCTAACAACCCTGATGGCGTTGATGTTAAACGTCCTAAAGGTTCATTGTCAGATGATGAGAAAACAAAATTTGAATTCCATGAATACTATACGTCTAAAAAAGATTTATTGGATGATGTAGTACCATTCTTTCCGCACATGGTTCTTAAAGACTTAATGGCGTTTGGTATTTTTATATTCCTATTCTGCTATGTCATGTTCTTTAACCCTGATATGTACGGCAAGTTTATTGAGCATCCAAACTTTGAAATGGCGAATAACCTTAAAACGCCAGAGCATGTATTCCCTGTTTGGTACTTCACTCCGTTCTACGCAATTCTTAAAGCGGTACCAAATCCGTTTGGTGGTGTTGTAGCTATGTTTGGTGCAATCATTGTACTAGCGTTATTACCTTGGATTGACCGTGGTAAGGTTCGCTCGTGGCGTTACCGTTGTGGCCTACATAAGTGGAATCTGATTATATTTGCGATTGTATTTATTATCCTAGGTTACTTAGGTGGCACACCGGGTACTCCATTTAAAGAGATGATTTCTAAAGTCTTTACCGTTATGTATTTTGGTTTCTTTGTATTACTTTGGTTATACAGCAAAAACGAAAAGACTAAGCCACTGCCAGAAAGGATTACGAAATAATGAAAAAACTTATTCTTACTCTTGGTTTATTCGCTGGTTTAGTTTCTGCTTCGGTACTTGCTGCAGGTGGCGGTGCGTTGCCTTACAAAGCAGAAATCGACCAAACTGATAAAGCTTCGTTACAACGTGGTGCTAAGTTGTTTATGAACTACTGTGTTGGTTGTCACCAAATGCAGTTTCAACGATACGAGCGTACTTTTAACGACTTAGGCATTCCTCTAGACGTAGGTATGGAAAACTTAGTTTTTACTAAAGATACAAAAGTAGGTGAGCATATTAAAAATGCGATGCCTAAAGCTGATGGTGCAAAATGGTTTGGTGCAGCTCCTCCAGACTTGACACTTGAAGCTCGTTTACGTGGTCCAGATTGGATTTATAGCTACTTAAAGTCTTTTTACGTAGACCCTTCACGTCCGTTTGGCGTGAACAATACAGTATTTAAAGACGTTGGTATGCCACACGTATTACAAGAACTTCAAGGTGTACCTGAAAAAGTATACGAAGAACGTATGATCGACGGTGAAATGGTTAAAGAATTCGTTGGTATTAAATCTGACGGCTCTGGTGAGCTTAGTGAAGATGAATACGATCGTGCAATGTTAGATATCACTAACTTCATGGTTTACATTGGTGAACCTATGATTTTAGAGCGTGAAAGCATTGGCTATAAAGCACTACTTTACTGTTTCATATTCTGGATATTCGCAGTTTTGCTTAAGAAAGAATACTGGAGAGACATCAAAAAATAATTGTTAAGTAAATTAAAAACTTAACAACTATTTTACTTAAAAAGGGGTGTTTCGCCCCTTTTTTGATAATGCAATTTGAAAGATTTTGGAGAAATAAATGGCTGTGTCTGCAAACAAACGAGCGGTAATGACTTTATTTTCTGGTGCAAATGACATGTATAGTCATCAGGTTCGCATCGTATTAGCGGAAAAAGGGGTTAACGTGGATATTCACTATGTAACTCCAGATAACATGCCTGAAGACCTTTATGAAGTTAATCCGTATGGAAACGTTCCAACGTTGATTGACCGTGAATTAGGGTTATATCGTGCAAACATTATTAATGAATATTTAGACGAGCGTTTTCCTCATCCACCATTAATGCCAGTATATCCGGTAGCTCGTGGTCGTTGTCGTTTGATGATGGATAGAATTGAAAATGACTGGTATTCACTAACTCGTAAAATTGAGCAAGGTGATGAAGCTGCACGTCAAGAGTTAAAGGAAGGCATCTTAGCTATTGCACCTATTTTTGCTGAAGACCCATATTTTATGAGTGAAGAGTTTAGCTTAGTTGATTGTTACTTAGCTCCGTTATTATGGCGCTTGCCTTCGTGGGGTATCGAATTGTCAGGCCCTGCAGCAAAAGATATTAAGACTTATATGCTACGTGTCTTTGAGCGTGAGTCTTTCCAAGCCTCGTTAACAGATGTTGAAAAAGACATCCGTAGTACTTATTAAGTAATTATGGAAAATATGACTCCAAATCGCCCTTATTTATTGAGGGCGTTTTATGATTGGATTTTGGATAATGAGCATACGCCTTACTTAGTTGTCGAGGCAGACTTGCCGCATGTTCAGGTTCCACCGCAAAGTGTAAAAGACGGACAAGTGGTATTAAACATTAGCCCAAGTGCAGTTCAAAGCTTACAAATAAGCAATGAGCAATTAACATTTTCAGCACGATTTGGCGGTGTTCCATTTGAAGTATATGTTCCAATGTACGCCGTATCCGCGATTTATGCGCGTGAGAATGGTGCTGGAACAATGTTTCCGCCAGAGGACTATGACATTGACGGTTACGAATTAGCGCCTGTAGAAGGCGATACTTCTGAAGTCGAAGAGCCTGGCGCTTCATTTGAAGTGGTAAGCTCGTCAGAAAAAGATTCAAAAAAGGTCGATTCAACTGATAAAAAGCGTAGCCACTTATCAATTGTTAAGTAACTTGTTTGTAAATTTGAAAAAAAACCAGCATTTGCTGGTTTTTTTATATTTCAAGTTTTCATTAGGATTCGGAGAATTATTCGAATACCTTTATAACTCGATCAACTCCAGATATTTTTGACGCAACGGAAGCTGCCTCATTCGCTTGCTCTGGCGATACTATGCCAAGTAAATAGACTTCTTGAGCCTCGGTTATTACCTTTATTTTAGTACCTTCAATTTTATCATTGGCTAAAAACGCCGATTTAACTTTAGTCGTTATCCACACGTCCTTAGCTTTGCTTCCAATCGACGCCAAAGGACCTACTTTTACCTGATTATGAACTTTTATAACATGATCGACACTTTTCAAAATACCGTCAATTTTAGTGATTAAAGCTTGAGTAGGCGCTTGTCCTACGGCTAATAACTGGCCGTTGTAGCTCACTAATGTAATATTAGCATTGTCGCTTACTTCTTTATCTTTCATTAACTTAACAGTGGCTCGAACTTCAATACCATTATCGTCGATTTGGCTACCAACTGAACGTGGATCATTAGCAGCTGAAACGGCTGTCACTGCACTAGCAACGATTGCTGTTTCAACGCAACCTTGCACTAAAACAATACATAACAACAATATAAGGTGCTTTTTCATATAACTAATTCCTAAATCTAAACGATTACATAGAGAAAATAACTTCATCAATTAATTCACTTAATACGTGCACTGTGAACAACTGAATCTCTAAGGTCCTACTTGGCTTATTAGTCGGCAAACGAATCTCAATATCATTATCGCCTAATAGTCCTGCTATTTCACCGCCATCATCCGATGTGAAAGCGATAACTTGAATGTCACGAGTTAATGCTGTTTCGAGTGCAGCTTTAATAGATGGTTCCTTGTTATTCAAAGAAAAAACTACTAAAACATCTTGCTCATTGCCAATGGCCCTAATTTGTCTGGCAAAACGCTCTTGAAAGTTGGTCAAATTAATTTCATCTAGACCACAGTTTTGCACATGATCATTTAACGCTATTGCTGGCAAACATGGACGTTCGATCTCATAGTAATTTACTAAAATACCAGCGAAGTGCTCTGCCATCATTTTTGCCATTGAGTCGGCACAAGTTAGAACTTTATTACCAGATAGCAGTGTTTGAGCGATAACAGCTGCGGAAAGCGCAATGTTGTCTGCATTCTGCTCACCCGAAGCGATAAAGTTTTGTATATTTGAGGTGTAAAGTTGTTTTATTTTATTGTCATTCATGAAAATGCACTTTCAATCCAGTTTAGCTGGTTGTTTTCGAACGCGATTACGTCAAACCGTATATTTGGTGTTAGTTTACGTTTCTGCAGGTAAAAAATCGCGGCTTTTTTAATTTTTTGTTGTTTTTGATATGTTACAGACGCTGCTGCGCCGCCAAATTGATAACTTGATCTAAACCTTACCTCTATAAAAATATATGTATTGGTATTTGAACAGTAAAATATTAAGTCAATTTCACCTACTTTACATCTAAAGTTAGTGTCCACAAGGTTTAATCCTTGCTTCAGTAAATAATTTTTTGCTTCTAATTCTCTTGCATCACCAACGAGTTGTTTATGCGTTTTAGTTACTACCTTCTGATTGGACAATGACTTTTCCTTGCAAATATCGAGACCAGCTAAGTTGGCGTTTTATGGCTAGGTTATCTTTAACACTTAGTTTTCCCGTCAATCCGTATAAAGATTCTGAAGGTAAAATAGTAAGTTGTTTCAGAGCAAAGATTAGCTCGTAAGCATCATGGCCAAACGCGAATAGCTTTTTCAATTGTGTTTGTTGTTCGCCTATCGTCTCATATAATTTGTGGAGCTGTGGTTCAGTATTTTTAATTAACCATGGCATCTCAGTAAAAAACATACCATTTAGGTCGCGTTTTTGTTGAGTTGACTCATCAACAACATAACTTCGGCTGGACGCGTATATTGGCAGACGTTTGCCAAACGCACTGATATTGACATCGAAAAACGGTTTTATAAGACGAGTTTGTTGAGAGTTCGCAATAACGTAAACGGCGTCAATGTCAGACCTGCTTCTTGTCTCGGTTTCAAGTGCCGCGCCAAATAATCGCTTCATTTCGGCAATTCTCGCTTGGCTAGCATCAACATCAAGCAATTGCTGTACAGCGTCTCCCAGTTTAGAGCGATTTCTAAAGGCTATAGACTCTGCTTGTTTTTCCGTTGCGGCATACCAAGCAGCATTAAAGCGCTCATGTAATCGTCGGCCTAAGGAATTATCAGCGTAAATAACAGCAGGCGTTTTAACTTCCTTTTCTAAAAATAACTCAATAGCTTGATCTATCTCATCTTCAGGCGATAACGAAAAGTAGTAACTTCGAGCTAGGTTCTGTAATTGCGTAGGTAAAATTTCAGGTATGTTTAGGTTTAACCGAGGTACTGCCCTAATTACGTCGCTTTGTTGGAAACTAATTACCGTCTCTTTTTCTAGCGGTCCAACAATAAAATCAACGCCTCGCTCAACAATTATGTTTTCAATATCTTTGAGCTCAAGTAATCCTGTGTCCAATACGTGAACCGTAGTTAAGGAGTCAAACGGCTTAGCGGATAAAAATCCGTCGCGAATCGTCATTGCTTGTTTCGCTAATTTACCTGACAACGGCAGTAAAAGAGCAATACTTGTTGGTTGATAAGGTTCGACACTGAGGAGCTGCTGAACTTGCGTAGGCAACTTCGACGGCACAACAGTATCAGGATATATTCGTTTCCATCTAGCTAATTGAACTGGAAGTTCATTGGGGTCTGCAAGGTATTGTCTAACGATATTAGCTAATTGAATCCAAGCATCCGATGACTGGCCAAAGTCAGTGTTAAATCGGCTTAACGTTTCGGCAGGGATACTAAGAATATGTTTCCAGATCAGGTTGTTAATAAGTACTTGATCTGAAGAAGATAACTGCTGGTCATATAATGACTGTAATTGGAAACTTGCTTGAATAACTTCAATATGTTTGTTTTGTTGAGACTTCAATTGTGCATCTAGCACACGCATTGGAATTGCAAAGCGATTGGCTAAAGTACCTTGTTGTAATCTATTCACTACACCTTGTGCTTCATCAATTTGTTGCGCATACAATAACGCTTTTGCTAATTCGATATCTAACATGACTGAATTTAGCCTAGACGAGTCAACTTTTGACAAGATAGATTGAATAAATATGACTGGCTTTTTTTCGGCAATCGCGGCTTTGGCGGCTAGGATGTAAAAGCTCTGCTGCTCACTGTTAAGGTTTGTCGTTTGCGCTTGTTTAATATAAAACTGGCTGTCCTTGAATGTGCTAATTACAGCTTCATTGGTATCGTTATTTTTTTTGACAGCGATTTGCTGTTTTGGAGCACTGCCACACGCAGCTAAGAGAGAAACTATTATTATTATTACAATCGAACGAATCACAGTCATTTACCTTAGTTGGCGCAAAAAACAATATAAGTGGCATACTTAAGAAGGTATCATACAAGCGAATACTGCTATAAACAACGGCTTAAAGAGGTCATGATGTCGAATCCAGGAACTTTATATATTGTAGCAACACCAATTGGAAATTTATCCGACATAACGCAGCGCGCACTCGATACTTTAAATGAAGTTGACTTGATAGCAGCAGAAGATACCCGTCATAGTGGAAAACTACTTAGTCACTTTGGTATTAAAACTAAAATGTTTCCACTGCATGACCATAATGAAAAACAAAAAGCACAATCGCTACTTGATCAAATAGCCCAAGGTAAAAGCATTGCGCTAATAAGTGACGCCGGTACACCACTTATTTCTGACCCTGGTTATAACTTAGTTAACTTGGCTCGCGAGCAAAACGTTCAAGTTACTCCGATTCCGGGGCCAAGTGCCGTAATCACAGCCTTGTGTGCGGCTGGATTGCCGACCGATAAGTTTTTATTTGCTGGTTTTTTGCCCGTTAAACAACAAGCCAAATTAGCCATTTTGACATCCTATAAAAACGCCGACTTCACAACGGTATTTTATGAAAGCCCACGGCGAATTATTGATACATTAAAACATGTGGCCGAGGCACTAGGTGACGATAAACAAGTTGTCGTTGCAAAAGAGCTGACTAAACATTACGAAGCATTTAAATCGGGTACTGCACAGGAAGTCATCGATTGGTTCGGTGAAGATAAAGATCGTCAGCAGGGTGAAATGGTAATAATGTTATCGCCAAACAAAGAGGAATCCGCTCTGTCTCCTGAGGCAGAAATGCTATTAAAATCGTTAATGGAAGAATTGCCGACCAAAAAAGCAGCGGCAATTACAGCTAAAATTCATGATTTAAAGAAAAACGATTTGTACAAGTTAGCGCTGACTTGGCAAGACTAGCGATTCATACTAATCGTTAGATGCATTCTTGTTTATACTCGGCTATAATCCAGCCTGCGAGATGACCAGACAATCGCTGCTTTGTCGTTGTGTTTTTGAGTTTACTCATAAGCAGACGGACAGAGGGGAGGAAAGTCCGGGCTCCATAGGGCAGAGTGCCAGATAACTTCTGGGGGGCGTGAGCCTACGACCAGTGCAGCAGAGAGTATACCGCCGATGGCTAATTTATTAGCACAGGTAAGGGTGAAAGGGTGCGGTAAGAGCGCACCGCGCGGCTAGTAATAGTTCGTGGCACGGTAAACTCCACTCGGAGCAATTTCAAATAGGGTTCCAGTACTCTTGAAGTACAGGCGTGGCCCACGTCGGAACCGGGTAGAAAGCTTGAGCCAATAAGCAATTATTGGCCTAGACGAATGATTGTCCAAGACAAAACCCGGCTTATCGGTCATCTCGCACCTTTTTATCAGTGTGTTTCGTTTAAGGAATACGCAGCCTTCGACGAATATTCACTATCAGTAAATCAGAATCCTAAATAAATTATTCATCCCTGAATTTTTCAGGGTTCAAGTGATACTTGTTAAGTAGTCGCGTTCTAACCGCTCCCTAGCTCCTTTAAATTACGGGTGACTTTCACTTTTTTATTAATTACTTACGTTTATAAACTAAGTGTTGATTATAAGAGTACTACTTATGTTACGTAGCTACATCAATACAATATACAAAAAATATCTTCAAAATATAAAGAGCTACTACACTTAGGGTAACAATATTCAAAGACGATTAGTTTATCTGGCGGTATTTAGATTTAATGAGGACTTTTATGAACAAACAATCTAAATTATTTACTTTCTTATTTATTGCTCTGTTTATTGAGTCAATTCTTATCTCGTTTGTGAACAATACGCTATTAGAAGCCATCGTGATTGGTGGCCCAGCAATGGCGATTGGCTTGTTTATGATAAAAACAGCGCCTGAATCAGCGTTAACAAGACATGTTGCGGCTCTTGTATCTATGGTGTTTGCCTGCCTCCACATACACCAATTAAATGGTCTAATTGAAGTACATTTTGAGATATTTATACTGATGGCATTTCTCATTATTTACAGCGACTGGCGAGTATTTATTACCGCCATTGGTCTGATTGCTGTTCATCATTTTTCTTTTTATTTTATGCAAGTCAATGGCGCAGGAGTGTATATCTTTGACGAAGACAGACTGCATTTCACAACAGTACTTATTCATGCCGCTTATGCAATTGTTGAGGCCTGTGTTGCAGGTTATATTGCTAAACAATTATACGATGACAGCATAGTAGGAAATGAGCTGGCAAATTTAACGGGTTATCTAGTTTCTAATCCAAAAGAAATTGATTTAAAAGTTCGTAGTAAAATACCAGACAATCAAATTCTTGAGGGTTTTAATAACTTATTATCGCTTCTGAATAACACGATAGATGATGTTAAATCTCAATCTATTGAACTGATCGAAAATAACAAAAAATTGTCATCGGTTAAAAGTGGCCTTGAAACGTCAACTAAATATCGATCTGAAGAAATCAATAGCATTGCGTCCTCAATTGCAGAAATGGTTCATACGGTAAATCTAATTTCTGACAACGCATCACTGCTTAGTGCACAAATGGGCGAAGCGCTTAATTTAACGGAAGTGACGAAAACGTGTATTTCAGATATTAATACTAGCAACGAGACGTTAACGAACGCCTTAAATCTAACGAGTTCTGAAATAACTGAGCTGTCTAAATCTAGCGAAGCAATTTCCGCAGTATTGGCTGAGATTTCAGGTATTGCTGAACAAACAAATTTGTTAGCACTGAATGCGGCTATTGAGGCTGCCAGAGCGGGTGAGCAAGGCAGAGGTTTCGCTGTCGTGGCCGATGAGGTCAGAGCGCTTGCCAATAGAACAAAAGAAAGCACGGCAAAAATTACCGAAACGATTGCACAGTTGATGGAATACTCAAACCGCTCTACAGAGTCAATGAGCCAGTGTATCGAAATCGTAAGTAATGTAAATGAAGTGGCTAGTGATGCTGGTAGTAAAATTAAAGAAGCGACTTACCTTGTTGCGAAGTCTAATGATATTTCGATGGCTGTTGCTAGTTCCGTCGAAGAACAATCACAATCAATTAACCAGATTTCTGAGATTACAGATAACATCAGAAATTCAAGTGGCGAAGATGTTGATAGAATTAACGACCTTTCAGTTGAAGCTAAACGGATTGAGGCATCTATTTCATCGTTAGAGCATTATGTATCAAACTTCAAATAATAAGCTTCACTGGGGATACTATTTATTAACGGCAGTTTGGCTTACTTTAACTGCCGTTAGCGCTTATTATTTTGTTTCAAAACGCCTAAAGCCATTTGATCCAAATGGTCTTTTAGCAAATGCAAAGTCCGAAGATGTCGTTAAAAAACTAGTGTCTGTCCATCCTTTAAGTGGTTTAGCACAAAAGCGAGTTATTCATTTTACAGATCCAAACTGTGGGTGCAATAAAGTGCCATCCGAGCATAAGAAAGATCTTGATAAGGTATTTGAAGACCAAGGTTTTACCATTGAGATCGTCGAAGTTTCTGACTCTATTACATCGCTGATTCCGGCAACGCCTTCACTTGTTGTTTTAGATAAGGGCGAATTGGTGTATATGGGGCCTTACTCTGCTGGCTATAGTTGTTCATCAAATAACAGCTTTGTTGAAGTGGCGATGAATAACTATTCGCAAGGATTTAACCCAAACCTCATTGTCTCAAATGTTTCGGGCTGTTTTTGCCAAACATAACGCGCCGTCAACTTTCGCCGGTGTTAAAAAATCACCATAACTAGCTGAAATTAATCACCATCGTGTGTCAAAATCCAGATTTATGGCTATCCTTAAAGGTAATTCTTCAAATTAGGATTTACAGTAGCTACTGATAACTCATGATTAAATCTAAACACATTTTTATTGTCGCATTTTTAGCTGTAGTAAACGCTTTGTTTATTAAACATGTAAAAGCAAATGAATTTAATTTTAGTGGATTCGCTACTATTGGTGGCGTTCAAACTAACTCTTCACAATATGGCTATCGTGCGGATATGTCACAAAATATCGGAGCGAAATCCAATGAATTCAGGTTTACGCCGGTTAGCAACCTAGGCGTTCAATTTGACTATTCAATAAACGAGCATTGGGATGCGGTGGCGCAACTGGTTTATAAAAAGCAGGATAAATATGGTTTAGACAATTTAGCTCAATTGGCGTTTGTGCGTTACAAGGTCTCGCCGCAATGGAGCTTTCGTGCTGGCAGAACGGCTATTGATGTTTTTCAACTTAGTGATGTTCGCGAAGTGGGTATAGCTTATCCCTGGGTCGTAGTTCCAAACGAAGTATACGGTTTTGTGCCAAATAGGAGTACAGATGGATTCGACGCAACGTATTCAGGGAGAACGGATTTATTTAGTTATTCCGTGAAAGGCTTTTACGGGAAAACCGAAAGTGATTTCTCGTCATCAACATATGATCCTGTTTTTTTTGACGACTTAACTGGCATAAAGTTAGAGCTGTCCTCTTATTCTTGGTTATTTGCAGCTCGATATACCGAAGCTGCGGCAACAAATAGCTCTGATAATCTTGATTTCTATGTTGAACTTATCCCAACATTTTCTGCTATTTTCCCCGCGGCACCTGAGCTAGCAAACCAGCTAGATTTTACAAATAAACAAATATCTTACGGCTCAATATATGCAATGAAAGCATTCGGTAATTATGAAGTGTCTGCAGAGTGGGTTCATATCGACTCGGAAACCTTGCCGATAGAGCATATTGAAAATGGCTTTATAAATTTAAGCTATTTAATGAATGGGCATACCTTTTATGTTACCTATTCAATGGCAGAATCTGAAGAGTATTATTTTGATGAGATCCCTTTGGATTCCCCTATTAGTAGAGACATTGCCTTTGTAATAGAAGAAGTAGTAGCAATATTTAGACACAATCAAGAAACATTTTCTATTGGCTGGAGATGGGATGTATCTGAATCACTTGCAGTTAAACTACAATGGCAAAAAGTAAATGTTGATGAGCGCGGTGGCGGTTTGCAAAAATCAGATAAATTCCGTGTGGAGGGAACCGAAGAGTCCTTTAATAATGTGTTTGCGGCAGTGAGTTTTAGCTTTTGATGACAATAACTCGATTTTTATCAACAACCTTATTAACCTTTATGTTGTTATGCTCATGGGGGGCAATTGCCGACGCCAATAATTCACAAATCTTAGTGGTAACGAGCAAAGAAAATCCAGTTGATTCAATAAATAGAAAAGAGCTGATTGATCTATATATGGGCAAGTACTCGGCTTTTTCTGATGGGAATACGGCAAAACCAATAGACTTTTCTGGTGACAATAATATCAAATCTGATTTTTATAACGCGTTAGTGGGATTATCGCTGGCAAGAGTAAATGCCTACTGGTCACGGTTGAAATTTACAGGGCGTGTGCGACCACCGTTGGAACTTACTACGTTGGAAGATATTGAAACTATTTTAAAAAATGAAAAAAATGCAGTTTGCTACGTATATCGTTATCAGCTCAACGACTCAATGAAAGTGGTGTATGAATTTGATTAAAACAATGGGTATTGCCAATAGGTTAGCGTCGTTGATAATACTTTCGGCCTTTGCTATTGCGTTTACTTTTTCTCAATATTTTTACAATTTGACTTATAACGCTGAAATCTCTAATGCCAATTCATCTATCGAAGAGCTATTACAAATAGTCTCTCCTACTGCCTCTATCGCTGCATTTGTGTCTGATGAAGAATTAGCCAAAGAGGTTATTAACGGCTTGATGCGAAGCAAAAATGTAAAAGCGGCCGCATTTAAAAGTGATAGCATTAAATATGAAATAAACGCTAAGTACCTTCAAAAAGCAAACGTACAAACTTTTTCTATTTACCACCCATTCTTAACAGATGAAAAAATAGCTGAAATATTAGTAATGCCGGATTTTAGCAATATAGAACGTCAAGCTGCGCGTATTAGCACAGGGAATACCTATGCTTTATATCTATTAGCGGTAATCGTAACTCTGGTATCTATTATTATTTGTTATTTTTTAGTAACGCGGCCATTAAAACGGGTTAGCAATTCACTTCATGTTTTAGAGCCTGGTACAAAAGATCGCATTATTACTCCACGTTACCACGAAGGTACCGAAATCGGTGTCTTGGTAAGCGACACTAATGGTATTTTGAATAACGTTGAACAAAAAATAAAACAGGAGCGTAAATTAAGGGCTGAAATTGAAGCATTGGAACGACGATTTCGAATGCTTTTCGAAAATGCGAAGTCGTCAATCGTGTTATTGGATACGGAAGGAAAACTCGTTCTATTTAATGAAGCCTTTGTGTCTTTGATAGAATCGACAGGATTGTATATTAATAAGCAGAATACTGAATTCGGCGAGCTTTTAATGGAGTTGTTTTTGGAGCCCAAGCTTGTGCTTACGTCGGTTAGAGATGCGTTTACTCATGGAGAGATAGCCATGGGTGAATATCAATTACGTAGCTTTAATCAAGCCGCTAATATGTGGGTTCAGCTATTTGCAACGCAAATTGACACCGATGAAGGCGAACGATACTACCAAGTGATGTTAAACGATATATCTAAACGTAAATTAGAGTTAGAAGTATTAGCAAAACAAGCGGATTTTGACGTACTCACTAAAGTGTTAAATAGAAATGGCGGAGAGAAAGCAATACAAACAAAAGTACAACAAAAGGTTGAGTTTGCATTAGTCTTGATTGATTTAAACGGTTTTAAACAAGTGAATGACACCTATGGACATGACGCCGGGGATGAAGTGCTAATAAGTGTTGCAAATAGGTTAACCGATACCATTCGACACGATGATGTAGTGATACGCTGGGGTGGCGATGAGTTTGTTCTGCTACTGAAAACAGAAAATGGCAGAGAGGACATGGTTCGAAATGCCATGGATAAGGTAAGGAATTTAATAAAAAAACCAATAGAATTAGCTGGTAGCGGGTTATCGGTAACAATAGGAATGAGCGCTGGAGTAGCTTTTTACCCTGGCACAGCGAGTCGCGTAGACACTTTAATGAAACATGCGGATAGAGCCATGTACAAAGCGAAAGAAGTTAAACATACCGATCCAGATAACTATCTTTTTTTTGCCTCCACAAACAAAAGCGAGGACTAGCCTCGCTTAAGTAAAGAGTGTAGAGCTATTATTT
Organism: Psychrosphaera aestuarii; assembly: GCF_017948405.1. NCBI lineage: Bacteria > Pseudomonadati > Pseudomonadota > Gammaproteobacteria > Alteromonadales > Pseudoalteromonadaceae > Psychrosphaera > Psychrosphaera aestuarii. Next base: position 834,315 of record NZ_CP072844.1, read on the forward strand.
TAATCCAAGTAATTTTAACTGTTTCTCTACAACGTTAGCTGGTACCGGCACGTAACCGTCTTTTTCAACAATTTGTTGTCCAGCTTGCGATAGTATCATTTTCACAAATTCTGCTTCCATTGGAGCAAGCGGTTTGTTCGGGTGTTTGTTTACATATACGTATAAAAAGCGTGATAGAGGGTATTTACCCGTTACCGCATTTTCCATAGAGGCAGTAATATAATTGTCACCACGCTTTGCTAGAGGAACGGCGCGAACACCAGATGTCTTGTAGCCTATACCAGAATAACCAATACCGTTTAAAGATGATGACACAGATTGGACAACAGATGCAGATCCAGGCTGTTCGTTCACGTTATTTTTAAAATCGCCTTTACACAGGGCTTTCTTCTTAAAATAACCATAGGTTCCAGATACTGAATTTCGACCAAATAGTTGAATGTCTTTTGCTGTCCATTCACCTGTTAAACCAAGATCACCCCAGCGGTCGATATCTGCATCACTGCCACACTTACGATTTGAAGAAAATATAGCATCCACGTCTGAAATACTAAGTCCTTTGATTGGATTGTCTTTATGGACAAATACGGCTAACGCATCTATTGCAACTGGAATTGCAGTAGGCTTATAGCCATGACGTTTTTCAAAAGACTCAACTTCTTTCGATTTCATTTTTCGGCTCATCGGGCCAAAGCTAGAAGTGCCTTCGGTAAGGGCTGGAGGAGCGGTAGATGAACCTGCAGCTTGAACTTGAATATTAACATTTGGATAGTAACGTTTAAACTCTTCTGCCCAAAATGTCATCATATTAGCCAGTGTATCTGAACCAACTGATGATAGGTTGCCTGATATACCGCTTACTTTTTCGTACTTAGGTATCTCTTTATCAACAGCGTTCGCAGTTGAACTTAATAGTGTGACTAAAGTGAAACCTAATGCGCTAACGAGTGCTTTTAATTTCATGTCTTGCTCCATAGAGAATTGAATTAGATCTTTATTAAACTATGGTCATGTTAGTAAATTTATATGACAGATATATGACATGGATTATTTAATTTAACTAAATTTTAAACAAAAAAAAGCTGCAAAATAATGCAGCCTTTTTATATTTAATTTAGGTGGTAAATCTTAGAATTTTTGTTCTAAACCAAGGCCTAAATAAGTTTCGTCTTCAGCCATATCAAAGTTAAATGTGGTGTAAAATGCAAAAACTTTTGAATTTTTTGCAAGCTTTCTGTCTACACCAAAGGTAAAGCCATTGTCATCTTCCAACGTTTGAAACTGACCTTTTAAATTATATTTACCAAGCTTATATTGTGCATTTACTAAGTAACCAGACTTATCTTCACCGGTCGCCACATTTTCTTGTGTTTGAAACATTGCTCCGACAATAACGTCGCTTACTTTAGTTGCGAATGTAATACGAGTAGCGTCATAACCTTTCACTTCGTTGTCCATAGCAACAGCCGCATAAAACTTGCCTTTCTTCAAAGCAGAATCACCGTATGCTAGTGATAATGAAGTCGAAGAGTCATCGTTAGCTTCGTCTAGGATATAACTTACACCAACTTGAAAGTTGTTAAACTTTGGTGATTTATAAGTGATTGAATCGTTCATACGATTCTCGCCTTTCCACAAGCTTTTTATATCGCCTTCAAGGTCAGAAAAGATATCGAATTTACCTTGTGACTGTTTTAATACGGTATCGTTACGGCCGACTAATAACTCACCAAATGCACCTCGGATACCAATATATTGGCTACGAGACGTTAGGTTTAGTTCTTTTGACTCATCAGAAACGTCTACTTGTACTTCATATTGGTAAACCATTTCCAGGCCGCCATCGAGTTTTTGCGATCCTTTTATGCCAATGCGTGATGCGTTGCTTTTTATTTCAGTTGTTGACTCTGTTCCGTCATCTGACGATTGCACAGTTAAATTAGCTTTGCCGTAAACGACAGGGTCTGCTAAAACAGCGGCAGGCATTGAAGCTAAAATTGAAGTGGCAACCAACGTCTTAAACATTTTCATATGAACACCTGTAAACGAAATTTAAATTAAACATAAGCCAAACTGACCTGGCTCGAATGCGCATCATTAAACAACAGAAATGTTACAGAAATATTTCAGACTTGTTTAATTATGACAATTTTTTAACAATTTTGTTAATTGTAGTAATAAAAGTCTAAAACTCTATAAAAGAGTTAACAGTAAACGCATAAAGTATAGTTAATATAATTTAGTTCACTTTTGAATAAATCTATTTAAAATAAGAAAAAATCGTACTAGTGGGTAGTCAAATGTCGAGAGAACAGTGGGGCATATGCAGTGAAGCAAATTTGCATGGTTTGCACTTGTTTTTTAATACCCATGAAGGATATGAGCCGGCAATAAGAGAGGCATTGAGCCAACTGCCTGCGTTATTCGATGAGATCAATGAGCAGTTTTCCGAAGCTATGTTTAGCGGTGTGGTTGCTATAGGTGCCAACTTTTGGTCGGAACTATATCCAGACAGTAAACCGGCCAATTTAAAACCATTCCCCTCTATGCACCATGAAGATCGACATATGCCTGCCGTGCCAGTCGATTTATTTTTTCAACTTCGCTCCGATAGACATGACGTTAATTATATCGCTAGCCGACGGCTACTTAATCTATTTGGTGAAATGGTTGAGTTAATAGAACAGGTTCCCTGCTTTAGATATTTGGATGGTAGAGATTTAACAGGTTTTATAAAAGGCACTGCAAATCCCAAAGGTCGTTTAAGGCGCAAAATTGCATTAATAGATGAGCCGGGTCCATTTAATAACGGTAGCTACGTGCATATTCAGCGTTATAGGCATAATATTAACAGATGGCAAGGTATCCCTACTGAAGAGCAGGAGCTCATAATTGGTCGCTATAAAAAGGATAATTCAAGAGTAAGCCAAGACGAACTACCTGAGACCGCACATGCGTTTCGGGCTCGATGTTTTGATTCTAATGGCGAGCCTATTCAGCTACTAAGACAAAGTATGCCTTATGGTAACCTTACGACGCAGGGGCTTCTATTTGTTTCGTATTGTGCTAATGCTGATAGCTTTGAAAAAATATTAGCAAATATGGTGTTTGGTAGCGATGCCGGAAACTATGATCATTTACTGAATTACACAACTGCAGAAACGGGCGCAGCCTTTTTCGCACCATCTATTGATTACTTGCTAAATCAAGGTAATGTTAATTAATCAATTATCCTCTCTATCTTTTTAACCGCTGTAAAAGGAATTTATTATGAATGAAATACTTAGCTCAATGATCTCGTTTGAGTTTGCACTTCTAATTTTAGTTGTCGTGTTACTGAAATCGTCTATTAAGTTTGTTCCTCAAAATCGAGCATATGTTATTGAGCGATTTGGTAAATTTAATAAATCTATTGAGGCTGGCTTAAACTTTATTGTGCCTTTTGTTGATGTTGTTGCTTATGACCGCTCTTTAAAAGAACAAGCCGTTGACGTACCAGGTCAATCTGCGATTACGCGAGACAATATTTCATTAATTGTTGATGGTGTATTGTACTTTCGAGTTTTAGACCCTTATAAAGCATCTTATGGTGTTGACGATTATGTATTTGCCGTTATTCAACTATCTCAAACGACGATGCGTAGTGAAATCGGTAAAATGGAACTAGACAAGACATTCGAAGAGCGTGATTCGTTAAATACCAATATTGTCGCAGCAATAAATGAAGCGGCTGGTCCATGGGGCGTTCAGGTTTTACGTTATGAGATTAAAGACATCATTCCACCGCAATCTGTAATGGAAGCGATGGAGCGCCAAATGAAAGCTGAGCGTGAAAAACGAGCTCAAGTCTTAGAGTCAGAGGGTGATCGTCAAGCTGCAATTAATGTAGCGGAAGGTCAAAAGCAAGCGCAAGTACTTGCTGCAGAAGCTGAAAAATTAGAGCAAATATTAAAGGCAGAAGGTGAAGCGAAAGCGATTATGCAAGTTGCGGTAGCAAAAGCGGAAGCTTTAGAAACAATTGGTAACGTTGCCAAGACCGAGCAGGGTCAGAAAGCGATTCAGCTAGACCTAGCAACAAAAGCAATTAGTGCTAAACAGGCTATTGCGAAGGAATCGTCGGTTGTTCTTCTTCCAGATAACGCCACTGACGCGAGTAGCATGGTTGCGCAGGCTATGAGTATTATTGGCACCATGAATAAAAGCTAAAGGAGACTGTGATGTCATTTTTTGAAAATACAGCTCAAATGTTAATGGCTGCGGGTGTTTTACTTGCTGTTATCGATATTGTTTTTTTAGGTTTTGCGACCTTTTTCCTAACTTTAATTGGATTGGCAACGCTAACAACAGGAGTGTTATTACAGTTCGGTATTATCAGTGATACATGGACAGTTATTTCGTTATGCATTGCGGTTTTGTCAGGGGTTTATAGTGCCATATTATGGAAGCCGCTATCTAATCTACAGAAAACGGAACCTGCGCATAATGTGCACTCTGATTTGTTTGGACACCAGTTTAGGTTAGAGACGGCTGTGTCGCCAACTCAGCCTGGCAGTTATCAATATTCAGGTATAACGTGGAAAATAGAAAGTGATGAACCGCTTTTAGCGGGTGATAAAGTTGAAGTAACCGACATACAAGTGGGTCTTATGACGGTCAAATCAGTTTCGAATAAATAGTCATTAATGTAGAGGTTGAGTTACACGGTTTCAAATAATGTTTTTACGTTATTAAGAGTGTGCTCAATCTCACTTACTTTTAACGGCGCTATAAAAATAGTGTCATCACCAGCAATAGTCCCCAATACACCTTCTGCTTTACCGACAGAATCTAATAATCGAGCAATTAGCTGAGCAGCCCCAGGACTAGTTTTGATAATAACCATCGCTTCGTTGTGATTAATATCTAAAACTAACTGACGCAATGGACTTTTTGCCGTTGGCATACCAAGCTCGGCAGGTAGACAATAAACCATTTCTTGTTTGGCATTACGGGTTCTTACTGCACCAAAGCGTGTTAGTAGCCGAGATACTTTAGATTGACTAATATTATCGAAGCCTTGGCCTTTAAGCGCATCGACGATATCTATTTGCGATCCGAAACGTTCCTCGTTTAAAAGCTCTTTAAATGCTTTAATTAGTGCTTCTTGCTTGTTTTGCGTCATTGTATTTTTTCCTTGCCAGCTACTCAGGCGGAATTTTAATGCATTTCATCATATAATACTAATTGCGAATTGAGTTTTCGCCGAACTTTCAGTATGGTTGCGGCAAAATTTACTTCTCGATCATTGATTAAAATTGGAGATTAATATGAAAGTTGCAGTATTAGGTGCCGCTGGTGGTATCGGACAGGCTTTATCATTACTACTTAAAACTCAGTTACCTGCTGGTTCTGAATTAGCCTTATATGACGTTGCACCGGTTGTTCCAGGTGTTGCAGTTGACTTAAGCCACATCCCAACTCAAGTTAAAGTTGAAGGTTTTGGCGCTGACGATCTTGCAAAAGCGTTAACAGGTGCAGACATCGTTCTTATTCCTGCGGGCGTTCCTCGTAAGCCAGGCATGGACCGTTCAGATTTATTTAACATCAATGCGGGCATCGTAAAAACATTAGTTGAAGGTATTGCTGACAACTGCCCAGAGGCGCTTACTGGTATTATTACAAATCCAGTTAACACAACAGTAGCAATTGCTGCAGAAACGTTAAAAGCCAAAGGCAAATACAACCCTGCTAAATTATTTGGTGTAACGACGCTTGACGTAATCCGTGCAGAAGCATTTGTAGCTGAAGCAAAAGGACTTAACTGTGAAGACATCGTTGTTCCTGTTATCGGTGGTCACAGTGGCACAACTATCCTTCCTCTACTTTCTCAAGTAGAAGGTGTTGAGTTCTCTCAAGAAGAAATCGAGAAGCTAACTACCCGTATCCAAAATGCTGGTACAGAAGTTGTTGAAGCTAAAGCTGGTGGCGGTTCTGCTACTTTATCTATGGGCCTTGCAGCTGCACGTTTTTGCTTAAGCCTAGTAGATGCTATTAACGGCGAAGATGATGTTTACGAATACACATATGTAGAAGTAAATAGTGAAGATGCTCGTTTCTTTGCTCAGCCAGTATTAATTGGTAAAGATGGCGTAAAAGAAATCTTCCATTACGGTGACCTAAGTGACTTTGAAGCTAAATGTAAAGCTGAAATGATCGAAGGTTTACGTGGCGACATCACACTTGGTGAAGAGTTCGTAAACGGTAAATAATAAAAACTAACGTGGTTTTTATTTAAAAAAAGCACCTAAGGGTGCTTTTTTTGTTCTTCTCGCCATAACCACCATGAATAGCCGACGGGTATTAGTGCGGCAGGAACAACAACAACAGGGATCACTAATTTTAGTAGCTCGTTGTTAGCAAAAGGTGCAACAAGCATTGTGATAACACCGGCTAACATAAACAATTTACCACCTAGCCTATGTGTTTTCCGCCAAACCTCGTCACTACTTAATGTCCAAGGCGTTCTAATGCCGATAAAAAAGTTACTTCTAGTTTTGCTCATATAATTACCAGCAACCATTAACACTAATCCTACCGATGCAAGAATGACTTTATGCATTTCGAATTCTACCCCTAATAGCATTGCTAAATAACCGGCTTCGATAATTGCAAGTAGAGCCACCACCGACGCTATGATTGCTCGCGCTGCAGTTAATGAATGAGTAAGGTTCTCTTTTCTCGGCTCTAAATGCTTTAATACAGTTAGAACCAAAAGAGACGCTATCATCAAAACAGGAGGCATTATTAGCGCCGTGGTAGCGTTAGTCATTCGATCTACTTCACCGCTAGCGTTCCAATGAATTGGGAGTTGTAATCCCTCGGGTACCAAATTGATGGCAATAGCAGCTACTACACACGTTATAACAGTGATAAAGATGCTGAATTTAACTAAGTTCATAAAGACTCCTTTTTACTTTCGTCTTTTTGTCCAAATATAGAAAATAAGCCACTCATTAATTCTTCTACCACACTGGCATTAAGAGAGTAGGTTATGGTGGTTCCCGTTTTTACTGTAATGACTAAACCCGCAGACTTTAGGACATTGAAATGTCCTGAAAGGGTGGACTTAGCCACATCAATTTGCTCTGCAATTTCACCGGCGGTGAGATCTTTCTTCTTTAACATAGAGAGGATCTCGCGCCTTACGGGGCTAGATAGTGCTTGAAAGATATCTGCCATAATTTTTACCGTTTTAAACTGTTATTTCGTAAATTACCGAAATAACATTAATTAGACAAGTGTTATTTCGTTTTTTTACGAAATAATAAGGTTTGCGGAATAATAGGTTTGCGATGTTGAACGGTTTAATTTTTATTGAAAAAGGAGGGAGCGAAAGGTTTTAAGGGAACTTTATCTTTAGTCGTCTTTACGTTAGGAATTTTTGCCCAAAGTATTGCTATTTCACGTTCTAAAATGCTCGTTTAAAGTCTCTAGGAGGGAATCCATTCACCCTTGAGCCCTAGGTCGTAAAACAATGTGTTTACATTGTACATTTGATAATGTGACTCACTCTGCAATTGCAACGTGATTATTAATAACGGCTTGGATTAAACTTAAACTTTAGGCAGTTCTATTTACAGCAGTATGAGCAAGCCCAATCAGCGCCTGTTTAAATTCGTTGTCTTGGATAGCGTCTAAGGCCATTATTGCTTTATCGGCTTCGGATTCGGCTTTCTTTGTCACATACTCAAGCGCTTTGGTTTCATGCAGAGCATTCATAATGTTATCAAAATGTTCCATGCCATTGGTATTTTCGATGGCGTCTTTAATTAAAGCAGCCTGTTCATCATTACCGTTCCACATAGCGTACAATAACGGCAGTGTCGGCTTGCCTTCAGCAAGATCATCACCTACGTTTTTGCCCATGTCATCGGCGTCAGAACTATAGTCCATTACATCGTCAATTAGCTGAAAAGCCGTTCCTAAATGCATGCCGTAAAGTTGCATTGCTTTTTCGATTTGCTCATCGGCACCCGCAATAATTGCGGCGAGTTGAGTTGCAGCTTCAAACAAACGGGCAGTTTTACCATAAATAACATCAAAGTAGCTTTGCTCAGATGTATCAGGATCGTTGCAGTTCATAAGCTGCAATACTTCACCTTCAGAGATAGTGTTAGTCGCATCGGCCAGGATATTCATTACGCGCATTGATTCCAGTGTGACCATCATTTGGAACGAACGGGTATATAAAAAGTCCCCAACTAATACACTGGCCTGATTTCCAAATACTGCATTAGCCGTTTCTTTGCCACGGCGCATAGTTGATTCATCAACCACGTCATCATGCAACAGTGTTGCAGTATGAATGAACTCGATAATGGCAGCCAAGGTATGATGTTTATCGCCCTGATAACCAAGGGCTTTTGCTGCAAGTACAGTCAGCATTGGACGAATGCGTTTACCACCACTATTAACGATATACATCCCTAATTGGTTGATCAATGCGACGTCTGATTTTAATTGCGTTCCGATACATGCATTCACGTTTTGCATGTCTTGTTCAGCCAGCTCTAGAATGTTTTTTATATTCATCTACTGCAGTTTTATAGGTTGCCTTAAATTTTGAAAACGAAGTTTACCTGACAATCAAAAAATTCCCAAAATTTTATCGTTTAAGCCCTAATTATTGAGGTTATATGGCTTGAATAATTAGCTAATAGAAATTTTATTAAATTAAAGACAAATTACACTTGCCTAATGTCTGTTAGTCATTTAGAATTCGCGCCCTGTTTTACAGAATTAATTTGTGCGAAAAGCGCACAGGAGACGGAGTAATATGTACGCGGTATTCCAAAGTGGTGGTAAACAACACCGTGTTGCTGAAGGCCAAACCATTCGTCTAGAAAAACTTGACGTAGAAACTGGTTCTACAGTTGAGTTTGATCAGGTGTTATTAGTTGCTAACGGTGACGATGTTAAAGTCGGTACCCCAGTAGTAGCTGGTGGAAAGGTTTCAGCTGAAGTTGTTTCTCACGGTCGTGGTGAGAAGATTAAAATCGTTAAATTTAAACGTCGTAAGCATTCACGTAAACAAGCGGGCCATCGTCAATGGTTCACTGAAGTGAAGATTACAGGCATTAACGCTTAATTAAGAAGGTACTTAAAAATGGCACATAAAAAGGCTGGTGGTAGTACTCGTAACGGTCGTGATTCAGAAAGCAAACGTTTAGGTGTTAAGCGTTTTGGTGGCGAATCTGTATTGTCTGGTAACATTATCGTTCGTCAACGTGGTACTAAGTTCCACGCTGGCTCAAACGTAAGCATGGGTCGCGATCACACGTTGTTCGCTACTTCAGACGGTAAAGTAAAATTCGACGTTAAAGGTCCTCTTAACCGTAAATACGTAAGCATCGTAGCTGAATAAGCATACGATAGTTACAAATTTGAAACCCCGCTATTGCGGGGTTTTTTGTTTGTAACAAACATAGTAGTAGCAGACTGGCAGACTTTGCAGTTCAGTCTTATAGTTACAAGTGATTTAATCCATAAAGTTAGTTGGCTAAAATGAAATTTGTTGATGAAGTTGAAATAAAAGTCGACGCCGGAGATGGTGGCAATGGTGCCGTTTCTTTCCGTCGTGAAAAATATGTTCCCATGGGTGGCCCCGACGGCGGTGATGGTGGAGACGGTGGCGACGTTTATTTACTAGCTGACGAAGGTTTAAATACCTTGATTGATTACCGTTTTGAGCGCTTTCACAAGGCTCAGCGCGGAGAAAATGGTAAAGGTCGCCAATGTACGGGCTCACGCGGTGAAGACTGTGTATTAAGAGTACCAGTAGGTACTCGTGCCAGAGACTTAGACACAGGCGAAATTATCGGTGATTTAACACGAGCTGACCAAAAGTTGCTTGTTGCTAAAGGCGGTTTCCATGGTTTAGGTAATACTCGTTTTAAAAGCAGTGTTAACCGAGCGCCTCGCCAAAAAACCAATGGTACTCAAGGTGAAGTCCGCAATCTTCAATTAGAACTATTGTTGCTTGCTGATGTTGGCATGTTAGGTCTACCGAATGCGGGTAAGTCAACATTCATTCGTTCTGTTTCAGCCGCAAAACCTAAAGTGGCTGACTATCCGTTTACAACATTAGTACCTAACTTAGGTGTTGTTCGTGCGGGTAATTCATTCGTTGTCGCGGACATTCCTGGTCTTATTGAAGGGGCAGCTGACGGAGCTGGACTAGGTATAAGGTTCTTACGCCACCTAGAGCGCTGTCGTGTATTGCTACATTTAATCGATATCCTTCCAGTTGACGGGTCAGATCCAGTTGAAAATGCTAAAGTAATTGTTAGCGAGTTAGAGCAGTACAGTGAAAAGCTAGCAGCAAAACCTCGTTGGTTAGTATTCAATAAAATTGATTTAATGCCAGAAGATGAAGCGAATGAGCGTTGTAAAGAAATTGCAGAGCAAATCGGTTGGGAAGGTCCAATTTATCAAATTTCAGCGTCACAGAGTTTAAATACAAAAGAACTTTGTAATGACCTATCAGACGCGCTCGAAGATATGCCTCGCGAAGTTATGACTGCCGAAGAAGAAAAAGTCGACTTCCAGTGGGATTCATATCATAACAACGCCATGGACGACATTGATGATGAAGATGACGATGATTGGAATGAAGATGATTATGATGTTGAAGTAATTTATAAGCCGTAAGGGTTTATAAAACGTCAGAACCTAATTATGATAGCCTTCCATTTGGAAGGCTTTTTTATACAAAGTAGTTGTAAATATGACAAAAATATCACTAATAGCAGCAATGGCTCACAACCGCGTTATAGGTAAAGATAACGATATGCCTTGGCATATGCCAGCAGATCTAAAACACTTTAAACAAGTTACACTAGGTAAGCCTGTTGTAATGGGACGAAAGACGTTTGAGTCTATCGGAAGGCCTTTACCAGGTAGGCGGAATGTTGTTATAACGCGAAACCAAGATTGGCAACACGATGGTGTTGATGCTGTAAATAGTACAGCCAAAGCTTTAGACTTACTTTGTAACGAGAGAGAAATAATGGTTATTGGTGGTGGTAATATTTATCAGCAGTTTTTACCTATGGCTAGCTTTTTATATCTCACGTTTATAGATTTACAAGTAGAAGGCGACACCCAGTTTCCGGACTGGCAAACAGTAGGTGAATGGCAAGAGATAGAGACTGTTAAGCATTTGAAGGATGAAAAAAACGCAAATGATTATCAGTTTGTTACTTTGCAGAAGATTGATTGATAAACTTCCATGAATTGGTTGGAGTTGATATACTCCATTTTTGTGGTAGTGTTCAAAAAAATTAATTATGAGAGTCAATATGAAGTCAATTGTAGCTTTTTTATCAACGGTTGTAGTTTTAAGCGTTATGTCTTTGAGCACACCAGCCAAAGCAAATGATGTTGCATCATTCTTAGCCGGTGTTTGTGACAACGTGGCTGACGACAACAAAGGGCGTTTTCGTAAAAAGCTTAAAAATGCCGGCGTTAAATTAAGAAATATCTATGATGGTGTAACTTGTGGTGGTGAACCATTAATTCGTTATGCTATCCAAAAAAATGCAAATGAAGTAGGTGTGTTTATGGTAAAACGTCTGCCGTCATCTCACTTTGCAGCTTCTGGCGATCTAGAGTGGGCCAATTCAAATGGTTTTGCAGACTCTGAAATAGCTAAAGCAATTGCGAGTAGATAATTATTTGCTATCGAAGTAATAAAAAAACCGCTTATATAGCGGTTTTTTATTATCAGAAGATTCACTCTGGTTTAAATTTAAAGGATAAGGCTTCTAGTAGCGGTAACGGCTTACTAATGTAATACCCTTGGGCGTATGTGACGCCAATCTCTTTTAGATTATTAAAAATTTCTTTATTTTCTACAAACTCAGCCACACTATGCTTATTTAATACAAGAGCGACATTTGCAATGGCTGTAACTAATGTTTTATCTACGTCATTCACATTCATATCTTTAACGAAGCTACCGTCTATTTTTACGGAATGGGCAGGCAGTTCTTTTAAATAAGAGAAGGTACTAAAGCCAGTCCCAAAGTCATCAATTGAAAACTGACATCCCATCAGGCTTAATTGCTCTATCATGCGTCGAGTGCCACTAACATTGGTTAAACTGGCTGACTCTGTTAACTCAAAGATAATGCGCTCGCCGGGGACTTTATAAATTGCTAACTTCTCTTTAATTAAAGGTAACAAACGTTCATCGGAAAAGGCTTGGCCAGACAGATTAATTGCCACTTTGTGCAACCCTGGGTTTTCACTTATTAATTTGATTGTTTTATTTATTACTTGATGATCTAAAAAACTGATGTCTTCAGCTCGTTCTAGTGCCGGAATAAACTCGTTAGGGTAAGTGATTTTATTGTCTATTTCTAACCGAACTAAAGCTTCAAAGTAACCAACACATTCATCAGCGTAATCCCAAACCGGTTGAAAATGCATAACAAGATTATCATCAATCACAGCTTGTTGTAGTCGTTGAACCCACTTCATGTTGTCTAACTGCTTGTTTGAATCTACGTCATCAGCTTCATAACTATGCGCTCGATTTCGACCCTTTTTCTTAGCAACATAGAGCGCGATGTCAGCTTGACGCAGATATTCCGCTGGCGTTGATTGGCCATCAATTTCAGATACACCAATAGATGCACTAATTTTGTATGTCGTATTACCAAATGTGAAATGAGCTGCTGCAATTTGTTGGCAGATACTTTCTCCAATATCGATGGCATTTTTCAACTTTGTCTCAGACAAAAGAATAATGAACTCGTCACCACCGACTCGGCATAAAATATCCGATTGACGCAAGCGCTGCGTCAGTATTAACGCGACTTCTTTTAATACTAAGTCACCCATTTGGTGACCTTCGGTATCATTAATTATTTTAAAGTGGTCAAGATCAATATACAACAGGCTATGAGTCTCTTTGCCTCTTGATGCAAGCAATGTAAGGCGACTTAGCTCGTTATCAAAATAATATCTGTTATATAGTCCAGTTAACGTATCGTGCAGTGCAAGATGTTGAAGTTTCTCTTCCGCTTGTTTGCGATCATCTATGTTATCCAACGTAGCCGTTAACCCTTGTACAAATCCGTCTTTTACAAGTTGATGCAGTCTAACTTCGACCCAGAGTGATTGATTTTTAACGTTTTTAATTTTAAGTTCGGTGGTGGTGCTAGTGACCGATTGCATTAGTATATCGTTTAATTGATGATTAAAGCGTTGGCCTCCTAGCTCGTCAAATTCGATAAACTCTATGAGTGGCAAATTTAATGAATCTTCTATTGGGTAACCAGTTAGTAACTCCCAAGCCTTATTTACAAACTTAATTCGTCCCGTGGTATCAAGCTCTAAAACCACAGAACTTAAATTTTCTAATAGCTTTGTGTGCGCATCTGACAGGTTTTGAAATTTCTGTTTACTCAGCTCAAGCAATGTCACTTTTTCAGCGAACTGTTTGTTACTTATAATAAAGTCATTACGTTGTGCAGCTCGTTCGCAAACATTTATAATTCTGGACACATTAATAGGGTTATAAATAAAATCACTCGCACCTTGCGTCATAAAAAATTCGGCGCGGCTTGTGTCGTTTTTTGGGATAATGACAACAACGGAAACTTCAGGCTTTTCTTGCCGAATAGTATTGAGTAGGGCCAGCGCTGTATCATTTTCTAAATCACTGTCTAAAACAACTAAGTCGATAGCTTGTTGGCGAATAATGGCTAAACCATGCTTAGCACTTTCTGCTTCTAGAGTTAGGAATTTACTAGAAAATAAATTATTTAGCTGGTCACTCAACGAAGGTTCACTAACCACTGTGAGAGTAGTAAGTCGCGTGTTTACCGGGATTTGACTCGAAAAGGCGTCTGCAAGTATTTGGTTTAATTGCGATATTTCTTCAGTTGTAACAACTGCATTAATACCGAATGATTTTGCGGTTGCCTCCGCAATCCGTTCGCAGTGTGTATCAGTTATTAAAACGATAGGTATTTTTTTATCACACAGATAGATATCGGAGCGAATTAAACTGGAAAGACTCCATCCATCCACTTTTCCTATGGCGATCTCAGAAATAATAAATTGGTATTTAGTCGACTTTAAATGTTGTATCGCAGTTTCACTATCAGGAACAGCATCAATTTCAAAGAGTTGCAGATTACTGATCTTTTGCATCAGTAGTCGTTTAATATGGAAGTTAGAGGTAATAAGTAATAACGGCAACAACTGCGACATTGACTAAACCATATAAAAAATAACTTGTCTTACTTTATAAATTAAATGGAGATTAAACAAGTAATGATATTTGTTTAGTCAATCTGTTTTAGTGGGGTCATGCAAAAAACACTGGTATAATACAGCGCAAATTTTTTAATTGTTGAGGTCTGTAGTGCAAGTCGCTGATTTTCATTTTGATTTACCAGAACACCTAATTGCGAAGGCGCCAAAAGCCGAGCGTAGTGCCAGCCGATTAATGCAACTTGATGGCAGTAATGGTGATATTACCCATCGTAACTTTGCAGAAATTATTGATTTGGTAGAACCTGGCGATTTGTTGGTATTCAATAATACCCGAGTAATTCCAGCTCGTATGTTCGGCCAAAAATTGACGGGCGGTAAAGTTGAAATTTTAGTTGAACGTATGCTTGATGAACACAGTGTGTTAGCTCATGTACGCGCAAACAAAGCGCCTAAGCCTGGCAATGTTATTGAATTTGACGGCGGCGCTCAAGCTGAAATGATTGCTCGTCATGATGACTTATTTGAATTACGTTTTTCAGGTGATTCGCCGGTATTAGCTATTTTGGAAGAGCATGGACACATGCCTCTACCGCCCTATATTGACCGTCCAGACACCGAGGATGATAAAGAACGTTATCAAACCGTTTATAATGAAAAGCCGGGCGCAGTAGCCGCACCGACAGCTGGATTACATTTTACAGAAGGCTTACTAGAGGCAATTAAACAAAAAGGCGCCAACATCGCCTTTATTACACTTCATGTAGGAGCGGGCACCTTTCAATCTATACGTGTTGATGAAGTTACCGAGCACAAAATGCATTCTGAGTACGCGGAAGTGCCAGAGTCTGTAATCGACGCAATTAAAGATACTAAACGAAATGGTAAGCGTGTTATTGCAATCGGTACTACGTCGGTTCGCTCGTTAGAGTCAGCCGCGTGGAAGTGCAATATGGAATCATCTGAGTATGACTCCTTGTTACCGTTTACTGGCGAAACGGATATTTTTATTTATCCGGGTTATGAATTTAAGTTGGTAGACGCCATGGTGACTAATTTCCATTTGCCTGAGTCAACATTGATCATGTTGGTATCGGCCTTTTCTGGAAAAGAAAACATCTTACGCGGATACAATGAGGCAGTAAGCAATGAGTATCGCTTTTTTAGTTATGGTGACGCTATGTTCCTTACTAAGCAGCAACTCAACAAATAAACAAACAAATACAGAGTAAAGTCGTCAAAGTAGGCGATTTTTAAAGCCGTATTAGATATAATAACGGCCATTTTTAAACTGGTTAGCCGGTTAAATTAAACAGAATTTAAGAGACACACATGAAGTTTGAATTAATGAATACCGACGGCAAGGCCCGTCGAGGAAAACTGCATTTTGAACGCGGCACAGTTGAGACTCCAGCATTTATGCCAGTGGGAACCTACGGTACTGTGAAAGGTATGACACCAGACGAAGTTAAAGAGACTGGTGCTCATATATGCTTAGGCAATACTTTTCACTTAATGTTAAGGCCGGGTACTGAAATCATCAAAAAACACGGTGATTTACACGACTTCATGAACTGGGATAAGCCGATATTAACTGACTCAGGTGGTTTTCAAGTTTTTAGTCTTGGCGACTTACGTAAAATTTCTGAAAAAGGTGTTGAGTTTCGTTCGCCGATCAACGGTGAAAAAATCATGCTTACACCAGAGCGTTCAATTGCTGTGCAGCGTGACCTAGGTTCTGACATTGTAATGATTTTTGACGAATGTACGCCTTATCCGGCGACACGTGAAGAAGCTAAATCATCAATGGAACTGTCTTTACGTTGGGCTGAACGTTCAAAACAAGAGCACGGCGACAGTGACTCGGCATTATTTGGTATAGTTCAAGGCGGTATGTATCCAGATTTACGTGAAATATCATTAGCGGGTTTGGAGTCTATTGGTTTTGATGGTTATGCTATAGGTGGCTTGTCAGTAGGTGAGCCAAAAGAAGATATGATTAATATCTTAGACACCACTGCATATAAACTTCCAGAGAACAAACCTCGATACCTAATGGGTGTTGGTAAGCCAGAAGATTTAGTAGAGTCAGTTCGTCGCGGCATAGACATGTTTGACTGCGTTATGCCAACACGTAACGCGAGAAATGGTCACTTATTTATCACTGGTGGTGTGATAAAGATCCGTAATGCACGACATAAAGATGACACGTCTCGTTTAGATGACAATTGTGATTGTTATACCTGTGAAAATTATTCACGAGCTTACCTACATCACTTAGATAAGTGTAATGAGATCTTAGGTGCTCGATTAAATACGATTCACAACTTAAGGTATTACCAACGTGTCATGCAAAGCTTACGTGATGCGATTGAGGAAAACCGCCTAGAGGAATATGTTGCTGAGTTTTATGCTCGTCGTGACTTACCTGTTCCACCATTGTCGGACGAAGGTGCGCCTCAGGCGTCAAAGTAATCGTAAATTATACAACTAATTATATGGCTAGCTATTGTAACTGCGATAGCTAGTCCTTATATCAAACTTCATAAATTAAAAATTATAAGAAACTACTTTAGGGGATTTTAATGAGTTTATTTATTTCTAACGCACACGCTGCTGCTGGTGCACCGGCTGCTGCTGCGGGTCCAGACATGATTATTATGTTAGTTATTTTCGCGCTGATCTTTTATTTCATGATTTATCGCCCACAGGCGAAGCGTGTAAAAGAGCACAAAAACCTAGTTAATTCATTAAGCAAAGGTGATGAAGTGCTAACAGCAGGTGGTTTAATTGGTAAAATCACGAAAGTATCTGAAGATAAAGACTTTGTAAAAGTGGAATTAGCAGAAGGTACAGAAGTGATGGTCCAAAAAGCTTCTATCAATACTGTATTGCCAAAAGGCACCATCAAGTCAATCTAATTTGCAACCAGCCGGATGTCGGCTGGTTTTTTTATATTTGAAAATCGAAAAGGGTTAGTTCGTGTTAAACAAATATCCAATGTGGAAATATATAATGGTGGTGATGGTTTTACTCATCGGCGCTTTATATTCTGCTCCCAACTTATATGGTGAAGATCCTGCTATCCAGGTGTCGGGTCTTCGTGGTGCCGAAGTTAATGAAGTTATTTTAGATGACGTTATTAGTAAATTAGACGCGGCTAATATTCCTTATAAAACCGGTGAAATTGCGGAAGATCGTATTTTAGTTCGTTTAAAAAATGAAGAAGATCAGTTAAAAGCAAAAGAAGCTATTGGTGATTCGTTAGGTGAAAAGTACATTGTTGCACTTAACTTAGCGCCAGCAACTCCTAAATGGCTGCAAGCTTTCGGCGCTAGCCCATTAAAACTTGGTTTAGATTTACGTGGCGGTGTTCACTTCTTAATGGAAGTTGATATGAACGAAGCCATGAATAAATCTTACACACAAATGGTCCAAGACTTTAGAGCTGACTTACGTGAAGAAAAGTTACGTTATCGTTCAGTTAGAAGAGAAGCCAAGCTTGACGCCGTTAGAGTTGAAATGCGCAGTGAAGAAGATTTAGATTCAGCAGAGAGTTTTCTTAGCAAACGTTACCCAGATTTAGTAGTTTCTGAAGACAGCAATACCGACGAAGCTGACTTATTGATCCGCATGAGCGAACAAAAAATAAAAGAGACTCGTCAATACGCTGTGGACCAAAATATTACCATAATTCGTAATCGAGTAAACGAATTAGGTGTCGCTGAGCCGTTAGTTCAACGCCAAGGCCAAGATCGTATTGTTGTTCAATTACCAGGGGTTCAAGATACCGCGAGAGCTAAAGAAATCCTCGGCGCAACCGCAACGCTAGAATTTAAAATGGTTTATCCAAATGGTGATATTAGTTCGGCATTAAACGGAAGAGTGCCGCCAAACGCTAAGCTTTATGAAAACTCTAAACGGGGTCCAATTTTATTAGAAAAACGAGTTCGTTTAACGGGTGATCATATTGTTGATGCGCAAAGTTCATTTGATGAGTACGGCATGCCACAAGTAACTATTAATTTAGATACCAAAGGTGGTAACAAAATGTCGGCAATGACCAAAGACAATGTTGGTAACCCAATGGCCGTTGTGTTTATCGAATATAAGCCGACTGAGCAAAAAGACGCGAATGGAGTTTCAAAACTTAAAAAGGTTGAAGAAGTTATCCAGGTTGCGACGATTCAAAGCCGTTTAGGCCGACGCTTTTCTATTACTGGTATCGACACTTCAGCAGAGGCGCATAACTTAGCATTAATGCTTCGTGCGGGTGCTCTTATCGCACCTATTCAGATTGTTGAAGAACGTACAGTTGGACCAAGCTTAGGACAAGAAAATATAAACGCGGGTATGAGTGCCGTATTACTAGGATTTGCTTTAGTTCTTGTATTCATGTTGTTCTACTATAAAAAGTTTGGCTTAGTTGCAAACGTAGCGTTGGCAGCAAACTTAGTACTCATCATTGGCGTTATGTCGATGATACCTGGTGCCACTTTAACACTTCCTGGTATTGCAGGTATTGTTCTAACAGTAGGTATGGCGGTTGATGCAAACGTTCTAATATTCGAACGAATTAGAGAAGAGATAAAAGAAAAGCGTAGCCCTCAACAAGCGATTCACCACGGTTATGATAGTGCATTTTCAACGATTGCTGATGCCAATATCACTACCTTTATTGCAGCAATAATACTGTTTGCAGTTGGTACGGGTCCTATTAAAGGTTTTGCTATTACATTAGCAATCGGTATTGCAACCTCTATGTTTACTGCAATTGTTGGTACTCGTGCCATTGTAAATGCAGTATGGGGCGGCAAGAAAATTGATAAGTTATCTATCTGATAAGGCGAATAAAAAATGCAATTATTGAATTTAGACTCAAAAGTTATTAACTTCATGTCAATTCGCCGTTACTCGGGTGCGTTGTCAATACTTCTTATCATTGCTGCTTTAGGCTCGTTTGTAACTAAAGGTATGAATTGGGGCTTAGACTTCACCGGTGGTAGTTTGATTGAAGTTTCATTTGAAAAAAGTGCTGATTTAACGAAAATACGCAAAGTTATGGATGACATTGGCTTTGGTGATGCGACGGTCCAAAATTTTGGGTCAAGTAAGGACGTATTAATTCGTTTGGCTCCTCAAAAGAAATCTCAAGGTGAAGCGAATGGTGAAAAGATCACAGCTGCCATGATAGGTGATGTGATTATGTCTGCGCTTCAAGAAATGGACTCAACAGCGGTAAAACGTCGCATAGAGTTTGTTGGACCAAGTGTTGGTGATGAGCTTCGTGATCAAGGCGGATTAGCAATGCTTACTGCGCTAATTTGTATACTTATATATGTTGCACTGCGCTTTGAATGGCGTTTTGCATTAGGTTCAGTATCAGCCCTTGCACACGATGTAATTATTACCCTTGGATTATTTAGTGCCTTAGAGATTGAATTTGACTTAACGGTATTGGCTGCAATTCTGGCTGTTATTGGTTATTCACTTAACGACACCATAGTTGTATCAGACAGGATACGTGAAAACTTCAGAAAGTTACGCGAAGGTTCGCCAGAAGAAATCATCAACGTTTCTTTAACACAGACACTTAATCGTACTATGGTAACGTCCATTACAACTGCATTAGTTTTAGTGGCATTGCTTGTTGTTGGTGGTGAACTTATCAAGGGATTCGCAACAGCATTATTATTCGGTGTAGTAATAGGTACGTATTCATCAGTATACGTTGCTAGTTCAATCGCTTTAAGCTTAGGTATTAGCAAAGAAGACTTAATGCCGACAGTGGTAGAAAAAGAAGGCGAAGACCAAGATCAAATGATGCCTTAATCATTTAATCTAAAACTTGTTTAAATTTATAAAACGCCTTAACGGGCGTTTTTTGTTTTTAGGTATAAAAAAAGCAGCCTAAGCTGCTTCTTTTATATACTTTCCGGCATCCTAAAACTGAATCCTTCAGTCCGTCTTCCTTATAGGCTCCATGCTATCAATTCCTTTGAAGTCCAGCTCCTTGTAATCCTCAATATCCCTATTAAAGCTCCTTGCTTTCCCCTTTCTATCCTTAACGCATCCTACGTATCCAATCCTTTTCTTCCTGGCATCCTGCCTTCCTTATTCCTTTCCGTTAGAATTATGCTCCTGCACTCCTAACAAATTCCTTAATCGCATCCAGCGGTTCCATTCCTTGTGTGACAAATCCTGTTGCACTCTCGTCGTTAAGTGCTGTCTATATTATCGAGAAATTTAAATCTAAGAATAATGAAAAAGATAAAATAATTATTTGTTAAAATTTTAATATTCAAGCTAAAGAAAAAGTCTTTTTAAAACAATGGTGTATGGATTGGTGGGTGATCAATTAAGCGGTATTTTCCGTTAAGTCTGTAATGCTTGTGAGATATGTCTTACAAACTTTCGGGCGATCTGTAGTTTATTGTTATACTTAAACCTCAGGTATAACCTTACTACTTTACCAACTAGGACCTAAAATGGATGTAGATTTTGTTTACGACACACATAAACGAGTACACCTTGTTGATATTTCGGGAGAACATGTAGCCGTCGCAAACTTTTTAAATTCTGTTTTCTCACCAGCAAGAAAAGAGACAAGAGATATTGAACTACTCATAACGCAAATAGAGCAACAACTTCCATCGATACTATACAAGGAGTGGACTCTAAGTATTGATGGAGA
The DNA here is from genome assembly GCF_017948405.1 of Psychrosphaera aestuarii. Classification (NCBI taxonomy): domain Bacteria; kingdom Pseudomonadati; phylum Pseudomonadota; class Gammaproteobacteria; order Alteromonadales; family Pseudoalteromonadaceae; genus Psychrosphaera; species Psychrosphaera aestuarii. The sequence continues at coordinate 855,274 of NZ_CP072844.1, forward strand.
TGACGTAACCATACAACACAACAGTTGCTTTGATCAAGACACCGAACACACCGAAGATACTAGTATTATGGATTGGGAGCTAAAGTCTAGTTGTAGCACCACAGATCTAACGGAACTACTCATCAATTGGGTCGATTTTATTGAGACTACATAGTGCGACAGCTACCTATTAGTTTTTATAAAATTGGATATTTTTCTGGACGGCTGAGCGCTCAGAATTACCTGTACTGTCGAAGTTAATACCGACAGTTATCTGACCATTATTATTTTTTTGCCAAACAATATGCGCAGCTAGCTCTATCGGTTTAGTTTGCTGGTATTCAGCTAGAGTCTTTTGAGGTAGCCTCAATTCCAAAGTGATTGGCTCGTTGTCACTTAAATTTGGAATGGCTCTTGTTAGTAGCGCGCCAACACCATTTTCACTAATGTAATTTGATACACCATCTAACTGGCCGAACTTACCTTTAATTCGAATTAGACTGTGTGCCTGAACGCGGAGGGTACGTCTTCGTTCATTGTTAGCTCGCCTCGTGGACGATGACTCTGTTGCTTCCTCTTTATTTATAATTAGTCCAGACAGTTGGCTCTGAAGATTAGAGGTCAGATTATTTAATGTAGTGGATATATTTGCCGAGTTGCTAATTTTTAAACTATTCATGGAAATGGTTAAAAACAGTGAATGTAACTGAGTATTTAACTCGTTAAAACTGTCAATTTGCTCGTTTACCACTTCTTCTATGCTTTTATTTAATTCGGAAGTGGTAATGATATCTGTTTGCATTATTTGAACGGCGTTTGCTGTTTCGGTGATTTGAGCTTGGCTTTTGCTAATGTTATCCACTAAGAACTTCATTGAAGATTGTGCATTAGTCACTTTGGACAACAACTCATCTAATATTTCAGTAATTTGCTCCGCTGAATTTTGCGATCGAACCGCCAAACTACGAACTTCATCTGCTACAACGGCAAAGCCTCTGCCTTGTTCACCGGCTCTCGCCGCTTCAATAGCAGCATTCAGTGCTAATAAATTCGTTTGTGATGCGATATCTTTAATCGTACTTAAAATAGAATTTATATTTCGGCTAAACTCGACAATTTCTTCGACTTGAGTTGACGTATCACCAATGTTTGTAGATACAGCCGTAAGTTGTTGAACAGATTGATTTAATGAAACTAGGCTCTTATTCGCCTGATGTTCGGCAGTTTCTGATTTACTATTGGCTTGGTGTGCAATGTTTTGAACCTGCGTTGCCACTTTATGCACCTTGCTTGTTGCAAGATTAATTTCTTGCTCTTTTGCTTTTTCAGCCTCACTCATAGACTCTATTTCATTGGAAATGGCGGCAATTTGAAATGCTGATTGGCCCATGTGAACGGTAGAGGATTCTACATTTGTAAGAATAGAATTTAGCTTTTTTAACACTAAATTAAAGTGAGCTTCTAACGCCCCAATTTCATCTTTGGAATGAATAATCACGGTTTTGGTAAGATCGCCACGTTCTATTGCCTCAAGCGACTTTAGCAAAGTTAAAATAGGCGCAACAAAGATCTTTGCCACCACCATAATAATAAAAAATTGCAAACTAAATTGCAGCAACGAGTCCCAAATTGAATTAACGTAAAAAGACTCTAATTGTCTTTGCATTTGACTATGTAGATCAGGGTTTGACGTTGATGATTCAACTAAGCTGATTAGACGTTTTAATTCGTTAGACGCAATAATGCGATTATAAATAGTCGTGATCATTGCAATGGCCATAAAGCCAAGTTGCAACTTCCACCTTAGGCTTAGATTTAACCAAAAAGATTTCATGCCGTTTAATTCTTATTATTTTATTATTGAGAGGGCTAGTATAAATGTCGACCAAAAAACAGATTACTTTAGTTGGCGGTTAAAAAGCAAAGTAAATGATACGCTGTCAGAAAATAAAAAGCCCCAACAAATAAACTCGTTGGGGCATGCAATTTATAAAAAATTGTTAAATAGGCTTACGCTTAGTGAGCGTGGCCACAACCGCCGGCACCGTGCACGTGACCGTGCGCGATCTCATCTGCAGTAGCCGCACGAACGTCTAAAATTTCAACATCAAACTTAAGGTCAACACCGGCTAATGGATGGTTGCCGTCAACGGTAACCGACTCATCATCTTTGTCGACAACAATGACTGTTTGCTCGCCATTATCAGTACTAGCGCGTAACTGCATGCCAATTTCAACTTCAAAATCGGCAAACATCTCACTGCCTACACGCTGCACTAATCCGTCCATTCGAGGACCGTAAGCATTTTCTGCATCTACCGCTACTTCAAATGTATCGCCTTTCTCGTGATCATTTAATGCGTTTTCTAACCCTTCAATTAAAAACTTAGAGCCTTGGATAAACACCAATGGATCGTTGTCATATGAGCTATCAATTAGGTTATCTTCTTTGTCTTTAACTGCATAATGCATAGTGACAACTGTGTTTTGTGCGATCTTCATAAGGATCCTTAGTCTTGTTCAAGTGAGTATGGGAGAGGTAATAAACGCAGTTGTTCATCATTCTCAGAGTCTAAATAAATTGTGTCGGTTAAATCTGTATCGTTTGGTAACACCAGTTGAAATACTGTTTTGCCATTAAAAAAGGCACTGTTAATAACTTTACCCGCTGAACGACGGTTGCCGTTCATAGCTTTATATACGTCATGACCAGGCGTTAGCTCATATTTGCCATCAATTTCAGCAATATATAGTGCGCGTTTGTTTTTACCCAGATAACGCATTCTAGCAACCATCTCTTGGCCCATGTAACAGCCTTTATTAAACGAGATATAGTTTAGCGCTTGTAGGTTTATCATCTGCGGCACATATTCACCCGAAGTATTGGCAAATAGGTGTGCACGTCCAGACATTACTTCGTTATACCACCATGAACCGTCATCCTGCTCGCAACCATCAATCATTTGTCTACTTAAAATTAAAAAATGATTAGGTGCTAATTCGATGCTTTTTAATTCAGAGTGGGCTTCTGTTGTGCCATATAGGTGCCAATTGCTGCTATCATCTGAAATCTCAGTTTTTGAGAAAACACCGTATTTGTTAAGTTCTGCTAATGACGGCTCGGCACTTTCTTTAGTCATAATAAGATAAATATCATTATCTTGCTCAAACGCAACAAAGGTGGACCAAGCCTTGCCTTTAGCATTGCAATGCGCACCAGCTTGCCAATCACGCTTGCTGATATCATCGACATTACAAGTTACTTGCCCTTGTAAAAAAGAGTGGCTTTGTTCACCGCTGAGTTTTATTACCGCAAATTTTGATAGTGAAACAATATTAGTCATGAGCTTCGGCTTAAAAATTAATAATCTCTATTAATGGGGATGAATTGTGTTAGAACAAGGCTATTTTAGCGAACATCAAAAAACATTGACACCTTTTTGAAAATGCTCGGTATAATCAACAAATCATCGTTAAAGATAGTGAAATGTAGATATGACAGAAGCAAAAGCACAAGTAGTTTACGTAGATAAAAGTGGAAAAAAGTTTCAATTGGACTCTAAACCTAAATTAAAATGGGCATGTCGACGCGGAATGCTTGAATTAGATGTTTTGCTTGAACCCTTTGTTGATGAAGCCTATGACGCATTATCAAATGATGACAAAGCGTCGTTCCAACGACTATTAGCTTGTGAAGATCCTGATTTATTTGCTTGGTTTATGGGTCATAAACCGTGTGAAGACGAAGCGTTAGATCGAGTATTAAAAATAATCCTGAACCGTGTAAAAGTATCTTAATACTAATTAGCGGCTAAACTGTTCATATGAACAATAGTCGCTCATATTTACCATCACCCAACTACTCTATTGAATTAGAAATAACAGCCGTTTCAAAATGGCACTTCCTGTACTGTCTAACACTCGCTTTATTAATCGGTTTCGAATTAACACTTATAGCGCTCTTTATTGCATTGCTAAATCGATTGATGCGCAGCAAACATAAAATACGGAAAAACATTTACGCCCATCGATTATCAAAAATGTTTGGTGGTTCAGTTGGCCCAGTTGCATTAATTTGTATGAAAGGGGAACGACTACAGGACTTTGAGTTGTTATGGCTTTTTAGCGATCAAGTGTCGATTAAGCAGTGGCGATTATTAAATTTATTATTAAAGGCACCGTTAAATGCCTTTAATGAAAGTCATATGCAAAGTTAGTTTGGCTCTAAGACGGTTGGGCTTGAACTGGGTAAGGTGTCAGGGTAGTCAATATTGTAGTGCAAGCCTCGGCTTTCTTTTCTGGATAGCGCACTTATTACAATCAACTGGGCAACTTGAACTAAGTTTCGTAATTCGAGTAAATTGTTACTCACTCTGAAGGAAGCGTAAAACTCATCAGTTTCTTGTTTTATTAATTCAATACGTTTTAATGCCTTATTCAAGCGGCGATTAGAGCGAACAATACCGACGTAATCCCACATTAATAGTCTGAGTTCATGCCAGTTGTGACTAATTAAAATATCTTCAGCAGATGTAGTAACTAAGCTTTCATCCCAATTTGGAATGCACATATCATTTAACGGCTCGTCTAAATTAGCCAATATTTGTTCGGCGGCACCTTGAGCAAAGACAATACACTCTAATAAGCTATTACTCGCCATTCTGTTTGCACCATGTAAACCCGTGTAAGCTACTTCACCGATGGCAAATAAATTATCGATGTCGGTTTTTCCTGTTAAATCCGTCATCACACCACCACAAGTGTAATGAGCTGCGGGAACAACGGGAATTTGCTCTTTAGTGATATCAATGCCTACTTTTAAACATGCAGCATAAATAGTAGGGAAGTGATCCAAAATGAACTCTTCATCTTTGTGAGTAATGTCTAGATACATACAATCTGCACCTAAACGTTTCATTTCAAAATCGATAGCTCTAGCGACAATATCTCTTGGCGCGAGTTCTGCTCGATCGTCAAAGTCCGGCATAAATCGGCTACCGTCAGGTCGTCGTAACTTTGCACCTTCACCTCGCATGGCCTCGGAAATTAGAAAGTTCTGTGCCTTCTCGTGATAAAGGCTAGTTGGATGAAATTGATTAAACTCCATGTTTGCCACTCGACAACCCGCACGCCAAGCCATGGCAATGCCATCACCACTGGCGATATCTGGATTCGAGGTGTATTGATACACTTTACTTGCGCCGCCTGTTGCCAGTGTGATGAACTTGGCATGAACAACTTCTACTCGTTCTTCATTCCGGTTCCATACGTACGCACCATGAACTTTGTTATTTGCGCTTGCCGATGCCTTATTTAGTTTTGGAGTGGTGACTAAATCTAATGCGTTAAAACGCTCAAATAAACGAATGTTGGGGTGAGCTTTTACACGATCTAATAACGTGGTTTGAACTGCTTTACCAGTGGCGTCTGCAGCGTGTAATATTCTTCTATGGCTGTGGCCGCCTTCTCGAGTTAGATGATATTTGCTCGCGCCGTCTGGGCCGGTTACTTGATCAAATGGAACTCCTTGATCAATTAACCACTGCATCGATTCTTTTGCATGACTTGCTGTATGAATAACAGCTTGCTCGTCACACAGCATTCCACCCGCAATTAACGTATCTTGAACATGAGACTCAATGCTGTCATTTTCATCGAACACTGCAGCTATGCCACCTTGAGCATATAACGTAGATCCCTCTTTTAATGCCGACTTACTTAAAATTATTACTTTGGCTTTATCGGCAATACTTAACGCTAAGGTTAAGCCGGCGGCACCGCTGCCAATTACCAAACAATCTGTGAAGTGTTGCGTTTCATTCGACATTAAAAATTTACCAATTTAGTCATTGTGTTAAGCTCATGTACGTCTATTTTATAAAAAAAATCAAAAAAAATAGAACTTTTTAATTATTACGCAGTCATAGAGACAGCAAAACGCGATATTAGCAGACTTAAGTCGCTAGCTAAAACTGGGAGTAGTGCTCGAAATGAGCGAGCAGAGTAAAGATTTAGGATTAGTCAGAAGAGCGCAAGCAGGCGAAAAAGCGGCATTTGATTTATTAGTACGTAAATATCAAAATAAAATTATTAGTTTGGTATCCCGTTACTTGGGCAACAATGGCGATGTTCAAGATGTTGCTCAAGATGCTTTTATCAAAGCATACACTGCTTTACCTGGATTTAGAGGTGAAGCAGCATTTTATACTTGGCTATATAGAATTGCGGTAAATAGTGCAAAAAACTATTTAATGGCAAGAGGTCGAAGGCCTGCCAATGTAGATGTGGATGCAGAGGGCGCGGAGTATTATGAAACAAATGAAGCGCTACGTGAAAATGCGTCGCCAGAGAGCTTAGCGCTTACTGACGAAATAAAACATGTAATTTTCAATACCATTGAAGAGTTACCTGAAGAGCTTAAAGTCGCTATTCAGCTAAGAGAAATCGATGGGATGAGTTATGAGGAAATAGCAACTGCAATGGGATGCCCGATTGGTACCGTTCGTTCACGAATATTTCGTGCTCGTGATGCCATCGATGCTAAATTGGAGCCGCTACTTGAAAACCGTTAAATGGAGCCGTTCGTAATTATGACGAATAAACACCAAGAACCTATATCAGCTATGTTAGATAACGAGTTAACTAATTCTGAATTAGATAAAGCGTTTAATAACATAAAAGATGATCAAGACTCAGTCCAAGCATTTGGCCGTTACGCCTTGATCGGTGATGTGCTTAGAAAAGAGCAAGAGTTAGTTATAGACGATACTTTTGTAAATAGCATTCAAGCAGCAATTGCGGACATAGAGCTACCTATGGTGGATCAGTTGGATGAAGGTAATGTAGCGTCGATAGCTAAACATCCGAAGTGGTATCAACGTGTCAGTCAAAAAGTCGTGCAGTTAGGTCAACACAAGGCGTTAAAAGGTGGGGCACAATTTGCCATTGCAGCATCTGTTGCCTTAGTAGCAGTTGTTGGGGTAAGCAATATGGAGCCTGGGCAAGATAAATTGACATCGCCAGTACTCAGCCCTGTACCATTAGTTCAAGGTTTGTCACCTGTGTCATTATCCAGTGATAGTTTCAAACAAAAGCCGACGGCGAATCAAGTGACTCAGTCTCGTATTAATGCGTTAATGGCAGATCATCATCAGCAATTAAGATCGACAGATGATCAAGTTAAGCGAGAGAAAGAAGAGCAAGACATCGAGCAATAAACATCTAACAAATGTTTTAAACTCTAGAAGCCTGTGGTGTTATCATCTAGTTGTGATGTCATCGACAGGCTTTTTTGTATCTACCGTATCAATAATTGGTTAGGGAATTGTATTTAGTGCGTAATTTATTTTTAGTGTTTTTTGTTTTTTTTAGTCAACTATCATTGGCAGCGACGCCTAAGCTAGATGTGTTGAATGCTGGTTTACCTAACGTCAGTCCAACAACACTCGAGTCTGCAAATGGTGAAAAGATCAATGCTGCATACTGGCTAAAACGATTACAAACCGCTTTAACCGAAAGTAATTTTGAAGCAGGTATAGTGACTATTAAAGGCAGTAAGACCGAGTCCTATCAATGGACACATGGCTTCTTTTCAGAGGAGTCCGGTAAATCTGTTGAAATTGAAAGGGTCTCGCCACTGATCGGCAATGGCATTGCGATTATCCGCAAGAATGACACTCTGTCTTATTTTGAAGCGAATAAAGAGCCTTATTCAGTTAAAGGCACCAGCATTCGTAACTTTATTCCAGCAATATTTTATAAGGATTTTAGCTCATTAGCTGACAGTTATCAGTTTGTTTTGGTGAGTAAAAGTCAAATAGCAGGACGTTCAGCACAGCTGATTCGAATTGAGTCGGTGGCCAAAGAAACTTATAATTTTTGGGTGTGGATTGATGTTATTAGTGGTTTGCCGTTGAGATTAGCTTATATCGACGAGAAGGGCGAAGTCGTTGAACAAGTGTTAATGACACATCTGTCTTATTTAACCGAACCAAATGATGAAATTAGAAAGTTAGCATCGTTAGATTTGCCAGAAATACCAAATGCGGCAGTTGCGATGAATCAGCAAACCAATAATTGGCAAATGGGTTACGTCCCGAAAGGTTTTGAATTACTTAAAAGTGACCGTCATCATGTTTCAATCAATAGAGAAGTGGCCGATTACTATTTATATAGCGATGGTCTTGTTGAGTATTCGGTATATGTTCAACGACCAATAGAAAGCTTTAACAGTCCGCTCGTTTTGCAAGATGGCGCGACTTCATTTGTTATGGTTCATGCTGACGGCTACGACGTGACTGTAGTGGGAATGATGCCAGCAGAAACTGCATTTAACATAGCGATGGGTGTGAAAAGCAAATAACATGATTAAAGAGTTAGGAATTGTTATTCAGCAGAAGAACGAGACCATTTGGGTAGAGACCGCAATAAAATCTACTTGCAAGTCATGTGCAGCCAAAAGTAACTGCGGAACGAGTAGCATTGCCGAGGCCTTTGCGGGCAAATCTGTGATTAATGAAGTCGCCAACACGTTAGACGCTAAATTAGGCGATGAAGTTGAAATTGGCATCCCTGAAGAAAGTTTGATTCAAGGTGCTTTTTGGATTTATTTAATGCCAATTTTTGTCGCATTATTATTTTGTTTAACAACTCAATACTGGTTGCCTAGATTCATCGAAGTTAATGAAGGGCTAGTGATTTTATCAACGTTCTTTGGTGGCTTTATAGGATTCTATTGGGCAAAGCAAAAGTTAGCGCGGATGCCAGAAGACAAATACCTTCCGCAATTGTTATCAATTAAACCGCAGAGTATTGCGATTAAATCTATTGATAGCTAAATATCGATTAAAAAAGTGGAGTGGCAGTAGATAAACGTGTAAAATTGCGCCCTTTTTACGCAGCTTTAAATTAGAAGCGAGTCTTAGATTTATCAAAGAACATCGCTAAAGCTAATCAGCGTCAGCATTAATTCGCTTATATTCAGAGACTAACAATTTGATTGGTCCCTAACGGCAACAGGTAAAATACAGTAATTTATGAAGCATATTCGCAACTTTAGTATCATCGCCCACATCGATCACGGTAAATCAACGTTATCAGATCGTCTTATTCAGCATTGTGAAGGCTTGACCAATCGTGAGATGAAAGCCCAAGTACTTGACTCGATGGACATCGAACGCGAGCGCGGCATTACGATAAAAGCACAAAGTGTAACGCTTAATTACAAAGCAAAGGATGGCGAAATTTATCAGCTAAACTTCATTGATACGCCAGGACACGTAGATTTTACTTATGAAGTCTCTCGTTCGTTAGCGGCTTGTGAAGGTGCATTACTTGTTGTTGATGCTGGTCAAGGTGTTGAAGCTCAAACAGTTGCGAACTGTTATACCGCGATTGAAATGGACTTAGAAGTTCGTGCAATACTAAATAAAATTGACTTACCTCAAGCTGATCCATTGCGTGTTGCTGAAGAGATTGAAGACATCGTTGGCATAGACGCTGTTGATGCCGTGCAGTGCTCCGCTAAAACAGGCTTAGGTATTGAAGACGTTCTAGAAGACATCGTTAAAAATATTCCACCACCGGTTGGAGAGCCTGACCAACCAGTTCAAGCTTTGATTATTGATTCTTGGTTTGACCCATACCAAGGTGTTGTTTCTTTAGTTCGTATCAAACACGGCAAACTAAAGAAAGGCGACAAGATTAAAGTAATGTCGACAGGTGAATCTCACCAAATTGATAAAATTGGTATCTTTACGCCAAAACAAACAGACACAGGTTCGCTTGGTACAGGTGAAGTTGGTTTTATTATTGCTGGTATCAAAGATATTTTAGGTGCACCAGTAGGTGATACATTAACCACAACGGTTAATCCAGCTTCAGCGCCGTTACCTGGTTTCCAAAAAATTAAACCTCAGGTTTATGCGGGTGTTTTCCCTGTTAGCTCAGACGACTATGAATCATTCCGTGATGCATTAGGCAAATTAAGTCTTAATGATGCGTCATTATTTTATGAGCCAGAGAGTTCAACAGCCCTAGGTTTAGGCTTCCGCTGTGGTTTCCTTGGTATGTTGCACATGGAAATTATTCAAGAGCGTTTAGAACGTGAATATGACTTAGATCTAATCACCACGGCGCCAACGGTAAACTACGAAATTCTTAAAAAGAATAACGACGTGATTTCAATTGATAGCCCGTCAGAATTACCAGCGCTTAATGATATTGCAGAAATTAGGGAACCAATTTGTAAAGCGGATATCTTAGTACCGCAAGAGTATCTTGGAAATGTGATCACTTTATGTATTGAAAAGCGTGGTACACAAACCGCGATGAGCTATCACGGTAAACAGGTATCTGTGAGCTATGACTTACCAATGGCTGAAGTCGTAATGGACTTTTTTGATAGATTAAAATCAACAAGTCGTGGTTTTGCATCGTTGGATTACAATTTTACTCGTTTCCAAGAAGCCGATATGGTTCGTGTTGACATATTATTGAATGGCGAACGCGTTGACGCATTAGCAATGATTTGTCACCGTGATTTTGCTCAAACTCGTGGTCGCCAGTTAGCCGATAAGCTAAAAGAATTAATACCACGTCAAATGTTTGATATTGCTATTCAGGCCGTTATTGGCGTGCACGTTATCGCTCGTACGACGGTTAAACAATTACGTAAAAACGTAATCGCCAAGTGTTACGGCGGTGATATTTCGCGTAAGAAAAAGCTACTTCAAAAACAGAAAGACGGTAAAAAACGTATGAAACAAGTGGGTAACGTTGAATTACCACAAGATGCGTTTTTAGCGATACTTAAAGTTGGTAAGTAGTAGGTTTGCAAATAATGAATGTGCATCATATAAAGATTAGTCGTTAAATTAAGGAATAAGTCAGTATGGCAGGGCAATTCGCGATATTTTTAGTAATAGTTACATTACTTTGTGGTGTGATTTGGTTGTTAGACGCAAAGTTGTGGGCACCCGCTAGAAATGCGAAAGCGCTACAGGCACAAGCTTCTGCTGGAGGAAGTCTTTCAGAGGACGACTTAGCAACACTGACCGAGCAGCCGGTTATTGTTGAAACTGCACAATCAATATTCCCAATACTGGCGCTTATTACAATTTTTCGCTCATTCCTATTTGAACCTTTTCAAATACCATCAGGTTCTATGATGCCAACCATGCTGGTTGGCGACTTTATTCTGGTGCAAAAATACGCTTACGGAGTTCATGACCCTGTTTGGCGTAAAGAGTTAATTGCAACAGGTCAACCTGAACGTGGTGATATTGCAGTCTTTAAATATCCTTTGGATGAGCGTTTAGATTATATAAAACGAGTTGTTGGTACTCCTGGCGATAGAGTTATTTACAAGAACAAGCAATTGTTCATACAAGCAAGTTGTGAAACGAGTCCAGCAAATTGTGACAAGTTGACTAGAATTGAGCTTAGTAAAGAAGCAGAAGGTGAATTTGAATCAATGGGGATCCCGTTGATAACGGCAAAAGAAAAGTTAGGTGATGTTGAACACAACATATTAATTAACCCTGCATACCCAGATATGGCTAAGAGTTTTTATGCTCAGCCAGGCACTCGACAAGGTGAATGGATTGTGCCAGAAGGTTATTACTTTATGATGGGTGATAACCGTGACAATAGTACGGACAGTCGATACTGGGGCTTTGTTAGTGAAGATCAAATGGTTGGCAAAGCGGTATTCATTTGGATGAGTTTTGTCTTTAATGATGGAAAAATTAGTTGGCTACCAGATTTTATACCAGTCGATATTCGCTTCTCACGCTTAGGTGGCGTGCAGTAACAGTTTAAGAAGAGTAAAACTTGATAAAAAAAGATTATAAACAGCTACAAAAGAAATTAGGTTATCAATTCCAAGATGAGTCATTGCTAATACAAGCACTGACTCATCGTAGTTTTAAAGGGTCGCACAACGAGCGTCTAGAATTTGTGGGTGACTCGTTACTTGGAATGTTTGTCGCAGAAGCGCTTTATTTTGAGTTCCCTAAAGCAACTGAGGGTGAATTAACCCGCATGCGCTCGCAAATTGTAAAAGGTCAAACTCTAACTTCCATTGCTAAAGAGTTTGAACTGAGCCAATGGATCAGACTTGGACCTGGCGAAATGAAAAGTGGCGGCTGTCGTCGTGACTCCATTTTAGAAGATGTAATCGAAGCTATTATAGGTGCGGTATATCTCGATTCAGGTATCGAGCAATGTAAAGAATTTGTTCTAAAATTAGTAAAAGAACGATTAGCCGATGTTGATCCAAGCAATGCACTAAAAGATCCTAAAACACAGCTTCAAGAGTGGTTGCAATCAAGAAAGCGACCATTGCCGGTATACGATGTTATAGAGACAACAGGGCAAGCACATAATCAAACATTCACCGTTAGTTGCACATTAGATGACGGTCAGCAACTCGAAGCGACAGGCACTAGTCGTCGCAAGGCAGAACAATCTGCCGCACGTAAAGCATTAGAGGTAATAAAAAAGTGAGTAAGTCAGAACAAAGCCAAGCGGAATTAGACGCGTTATTAAGTAATTTAAATAACCGTGCTGATTTATCACAAACTAAAAAGTGTGGTTTAGTTGCTATTGTTGGTCGTCCAAATGTAGGTAAATCTACGTTGATGAACCACATCTTAGAGCAAAAAATTAGCATTACATCGAAAAAACCACAAACTACTCGTCACCGTATTTTAGGCATTCATACGGAAGACAATGAACAAGTTGTTTATGTTGATACCCCTGGACTTCATAAAGAAGAAAAGCGTGCAATCAACAAGTTAATGAACCGAGCCGCGTCAAGTGCGTTAGGGGATGTAGAAGTTGTATTGTTTGTTGTTGAAGCTCTTAAGTGGTACGAAGACGATGAAATGGTATTGTCTAAAATTAAGCGTTCAAAAAAACCAGTCATGTTGTTGGTTAACAAAGTTGATGAGATAAAAGATAAAGAAACATTAATGCCGTTCTTACAAAAATTAGCGGCGTTACATGACTTCGCTGAAATTATTCCAATCTCAGCGGAAAAAGGCACCAATGTAGCGGCAATTAAAGATAAAGTTCGAGATTATTTACCGGAAAATCCATTCTTTTTCTCAGAGAATGACGTAACCGATCGTTCTTCAAGATTTATGGCTGCCGAAATTGTTCGTGAAAAACTGATGCGATTTTTAGGTGAGGAATTGCCTTATTCAGTTACGGTTGAGATTGAACAGTTTAAGTGGGACGAAAAGATTTGGCGCATCAATGCCTTAATTCTAGTTGAGCGTGAAGGCCAAAAGAAAATGGTTATTGGTTCTAAAGGTGAGAAACTAAAAGTCATTGGTCGTGACGCCCGTCAGGACTTAGAAAAGCTATTAGATGAAAAAGTATACCTAGAACTCTGGGTTAAAGTGAAAAGTGGTTGGGCCGATGATGAACGTGCATTACGTTCACTAGGTTACTCAGAAGACTAATCACACTGTACGTTTCATTAGGTATTATATAGTTATATTATTAAGAGCAGGTTCAGTTTATGTCAAAGGAATTGGAATACTTACCTGCTTTTATACTCCACACTCGACCGTTTAAAGAAAACCAACTACTAATGGAAATGCTGGTGGCGGGTGAAGGTCGTATTTCAATTATTGGCTATAAAGGCAGTAAAAAAAACACCGCAAAAACCGCATTAATGCAGCCATTTCGAGCATTAGTGGTGCAGTTTAAGAAAAATACTGGATTAAGAACCCTCAAAACACTCGATGAAAATCAACTGCTATCAAAACAACTATCGGCTTTAAAAAGCAAAAGCCTTTTTTGCGGGTTTTACTTAAATGAAGTGATTTGTCGTCTGTGTACCGCCGATGCTGAATATGAAACACTTTATCCACTTTATGTTTATTCGTTAAGAAACTTATCTGACTTATCATTAAGCTCTAACTCTCATTTAGACGATGCACACACTAACTTGTATTTAGAGTGGATTTTGCGACAGTTTGAACATCGTTTGTTACAAATGTTAGGTTATGGTATTAGCTTTGAACAAGAACTCACGATGCAACAATCGATTTGTGAGGATCTTCATTATCAATTGTTGGGCGATCAAGGTTTTGTTATTGATGCAGCTAAACCAAGTTCGCTTCATGGCAAAGATCTATTGGCAGTATCAGCACGCTTAAATACTCAAGTGTCTTTAGAGGACTTTGTTTTATTAGACAACGAAGCTTTCCTTGCATTTAAACGTGAACTAACAATCGCAAAGTCAATTTTACGCGTATGTTTACATAGGCATTTAGGCGACAAACCTTTAAAATCTAGAGAATTATTTAGACGTTAGCTTTTATTTAAATAAGACTATGCGTAGCTAGACTTTATTTACGTAAAATAAAATTTAGCACAAGACTGTATTTAAAATTAATTGGAGTAACCATGAGTGAAATTCATTTAGGCGTTAATATTGATCATATCGCAACTCTTCGGAACGCCCGTGGTACAAGCTATCCAGATCCGGTTCATGCGGCTGCAGTTGCAGAACATGCAGGTGCAAGTGGCATAACTATTCATTTAAGAGAAGATCGCCGTCACATAAAAGATAGAGACGTTTATACGTTAGCAAAAACGCTACAAACTCGAATGAATCTTGAAATGGCTGTGACTGAAGAAATGATTCAAATTGCCACAGACGTAAAACCACCGTTTGTTTGTTTAGTGCCAGAAAAGCGTGAAGAATTAACAACGGAAGGTGGTCTAGATGTTAAAGGTCAGTTCGATAAAGTAAAAGACGCGTGTGATAGATTGGCGGCAATCGGCTCAAAGGTTTCGTTATTTATTGACGCCGACAAATCGCAAATTCAAGCAGCTGCAGATTGTGGTGCGCCATTTATCGAAATTCACACTGGTCACTACGCTGATGCAGAAACCGATGAAGAGCAGCTTGCCGAACTGGCAAGAATAGCGGAAGGAGTAGAGTTTGCGGCTAGTATTGGTCTTGTTGTAAACGCTGGTCATGGCCTGCATTATCATAATGTTAAGCCTATCGCTGCCATAAAGGATATATACGAGCTAAACATTGGCCACGCTATCATAGCGAGAGCATCGATAGACGGCCTTGATAAAGCGGTACGAGATATGAAAGCGCTTATGAACGAAGCACGCCAGGGCGTATAGTTTATGTCAGTACTTGGTTTAGGAACCGATATCGTCGAGATAGTTCGCGTAAGCAACGCGTTGGTCAAGTCAAACCGATTGGCTGAGCGGGTGCTAACCGAAACCGAAATGACTCAGTTTTTAAATCATAACCAACCAGATCGGTTTTTAGCGAAGCGTTGGGCCGCCAAAGAGGCTGCTGCAAAGGCACTAGGTACTGGTATTGGTCGAGGCATCTCTTTTCACCACTTTGAAATTAGTAACGACGAGCTGGGTGCGCCAAGTATCCTGCTATTAGACGCAGCCAAAGAGGTTGCCAATCAAAAAGGCGTGAACGCAGCGTTAATTTCGATAAGTGATGAGCAAAACTATGCGCTTGCTACCGTAGTATTAAGTGCATAGTCTTTAGTAAACTAAAACGGTAAATCTTTTATGATTGCCGTTTCTGGTTTGTTCACCGCGTTTGAAAAGCTTTCCGCTAATCGCTCTGTCTGTTCGAAAACGTTATGCCAATATCTTATTCGAGTGGATGTATCTATTTTCTCAAAGTCGGTTCTGTCCGGTATTTTACTAAACGGCAAGCCACTCACAAACTCTTGTGAAGGCACTAGCATTACCGTTGAGTCGTAATTGTTCGGATTGGCCGTACGCTTTAAATTTTTATCAAACCAGCCAGCTTTTGGGCGCGAATTAAAATGTGGATAAAGAGTGAGGCCTTCAGACTCAATCTTGAAGTCGAAGTGATAGTCGATAATGCCACCATCGCGATACATACCGGCGGGCGCACCAGGAATATCTTTAATACCTAACATCACCATTGGAATAGCACCACTTGCCAATAGGGCTTGGTGAAAATTCTGTTCAGTTAAGTCAACATATTCCGTAGAAAAAACAGACGCCTCTTGGTACTTCAATGCTTGTTTTGAAGTTGAAAATACCACTCGCTGGTACTGCTGCGTTAGTCGCTGACGACCGAGAGCGTTATTAATTAAACTTTTAGTTAACCCAGCACCTTGATGTAATTTACTTTCTTTAGCTACGGCACCTGAACATAACGCGGTAATGAAATGAACCTTAAAGCGTTCATTGTTTAACACTTGTTGCATATGATCATGAGGCAATATTTGCGTTAATAACTGCTCTGCTGCTCGAGTTACGCCTTGTGGCGACGCATCTAATGTGAAGTCAGTTTCTGAATATCGATAAGCAAGTTCTGTTATTGCCGAAACAGGGTCCTTTTGCGCAAGACAAGATGCTCTAAATGCACCGGCAGATGACCCAATTAAATCTAAAGATGATTGTTTATCTTTGAAAAATTCGCCAAAAAGGTATTTGTCTAAGCCGAATAAGGTAAACCACTTCTTTTACTATACACCGATGTTGGTGTTAGTATTATTTTGGAATACAAAGGAATTACTATGACAGATAAAAAATTAGTAGAAAAGCCTCTAGTAGTTAGTTATTTACGTTGGAGTTCGGGTAATCAAAAATTAGGTGACTCAGAGCGAAGACAGCTAGAACAAGCCAATGAATGGATTGCAAAAAATGGTTATGAACTAAATGAAAATTTTGTGTTAAGAGATGATGGAAAATCTGGCTATCACTCTGAGAACTTTGGCAAGGACGGTGCGCTTGGGAAATTTGTAAGACAAGCCGAGGCTGGTGAAGTACCACGAGGAACCGTACTCATAATTGAAGACTTTTCTAGATTTTCTCGGTCGCATGTAAGGAAAGCTTTAAAGCACTTTTTAGGATTAATTGATGCTGGAATTCGAATTTATGTTGCAAAAGATGATATGGAATTCAATGAGAATAATTCTGATGAAATAAAAATAATAATTACTTTGTCAAAAATGGCTGCTGCTTATGAAGAATCTCATAGAAAAAGTAATCATTTAAAAAAATTCTGGAACGGTGCTCGACAAAGAGCCGCTAATAATTCTCATAGTAAACTTTTCCCTGTTTTATTACCTTCCACCTCTCCTGATTGGTTACGTAAAGTTACAAGCAAAGATGGTCAAAAATATTTTGAGCCAATTCCTGAAAGAGTTGCAGTAATAAAGCGTATCTTCGAGCTAGCAGACACTGGTGGTAAGGATGGACTTGGGCTTGGTTCGACTATTATTGCCAGAATTTTAGATTCTGAAGGCATCAAACCGTTTAAAGGAGAAAGGGCAAATTCTGCAATTTCTTTCAATGATTCATACATACTCAGACTTCTAAGAGATAGGAGGTTATTAGGATATCTTCAACCCTATATCAACCCTGTAGATGAAGTTTCTGGGAAGCGAAAAAGACAACCTGACGGAGAGCCAATTGCCAATTATTTTCCCCCACTGATTGGTTCTGATTTGTTTGAGCGTGTGAATTTTAAGATGGAACAACGAAAACAATACCAAGGTGGAAAAGTCTCACGAAAATTCACTAACCTTTTTACTAAAATAGGTAAATGCGCTTATTGTGGTAGTTCAATGACTTTGTTTACAAAAAGAGGGTCAAAAGCCGAAGGTGGACGCTCAGCTTACCTACAGTGTTCTGAAGGAACAAAGTTAAGAAAATGTGGAAACAAAGCTGTGAGATATTTTGATACTTTTGAAAAGTCAGTAATTAAGAGTCTGGTTGAATTAGATCTTTCAAGCTTGTTTCAAAGTAGCGAAGATAAGGGAAACCATCGGGCTGCTAATTTAAGAAAAAATATTTTCGAGTTAAAAAAACAACAAAAGAAAATAGCTTCAAAGATTAAAACCGCAACGAATCTATTGCTAGAAGACCCCAATGATAAAGACATTGTTGAAGCAAGAAATAGTCTTAAAAAAGACCGCGATGTAAACGAATCAGAAATCGAAAAATTAAATACAGAGCTAATAAGCTTGAGTCGGAAGTCGAACTATGAAGAGTTCAAAGATAGTTTAAAAATTGTATTAAATAGCTTTACAGAAGAAGATGAAATTAGCACCTACAATAAGCGTAGAGCTATTAATACCTACTTAATTGATGTTTTACAGTACATAGCAATTGATGGTGTAAAGCAGCAAGCATGGATTGTATTCGATATTGAATTTGCTAAAAACCTTATAAGGCAAAGCTTTAAACGTGGGCAAGAGGAAATGGAACGTCAAGTAATTCCTGGAATCCCTGCTCTTGTAAGTGAATACTCTGTCCCGTCAGAGAAGGAGATTGATGCATTTGCTGCTTGGGGAAGTCATATAAAACTTAAACTGAGACGGTTTGTTGACAGGCTTCCGAACCTTGATGATGTTATTGAAATGAGGGAGTTTTTTGAAGTGGCCCCTTCAGAGTTATTGAAAATAAATCGGATATGTAATGAAGCGATCAATAAAAACTGGCGTAGGAATAAAAGGCTTCGATACACAGTGTTAGATAATGAGTCATTCAATGAAGTTCGACAGCAAATTATAGATGAATTTTATGTACCTTTACCAGATGATTATGAACCTGATGAAGAGTGGTTAAATGCCTCCTCTCCAGAATATAAAAATGGTGATATTATTCCAAGACCTCAAGAAATATATGCTGAAATGAAGAAAAAGTTAGGAATAGAGAAAAAATAATATGTTAGATATTTATGCTGGCCAAGAAGCCCTTAAAGCTATTAAAAGTGAAGGCTTTAAACAAGACTTATTTACTAGCTTTTTAGGAGCCAGCGGAGGTCCAAAATGGTTTTGCCTTTTTGAATTGGACAAGTACCTCTTCGGTGATTTTTTTAAGGATAGAGAGCAGGAATTGAATTTAATTGGTTCTTCCGCAGGAGCATTTCGATCAGCATGTTTTGCTCAAAAAGATCCCGTTGCAGCTATATCTCGACTAGCAGAATCATATTCAGAGACAACTTATTCTGACAAACCAACACCAGCAGAAATAACTTTAAAAGCGAGAGAGCTTTTAGATTATGTACTAGGTGATGATGGGATAGATGAAATTATAGAAAATCCAGTTTTTAAGGCTCATTTTCTAGCAAATAAAACTAACGGTTTTGTATCTTCAGAAAATAAACTAATTCAAATGTTAGGGCTTTTAAGGAGTGTTGGAGCAAATTGGCTAAATAGAAAACTTATTCGAAATCAATATGAAAGGTTTGTATTTAAATCTCCTTCTAGTTCTTTAAACATTAATGATTATTGTAATTTTAAAACTCAGTACATTGATTTAAGCCCAGCAAACCTGAAAGAAGCACTATTAGCTTCAGGCTCTATCCCAATGGTGATGCAAGGCATCAAAGATATATCTGGCGCACCTAAAGGAATGTATCGAGATGGTGGCATTATTGACTATCATTTTGACTTTCAATTGGGTGAAAGTGGCGGTTTAATTTTATACCCACATTTCAATTCTACTCCCAAAGCTGGATGGTTTGATAAGAATTTAAAACGAAACGTTAAACCAGAAAATTATGACAATGTAGTTATGTTAGTTCCCTCTCCGAGGTTTGTAGCTTCACTACCGTTTTCTAAAATCCCCGACAGAAATGATTTTACTAAAATGGATGCGAGCCAAAGAATTAAGTATTGGAAAGTGGTACTTTCTGAAACGGAAAGGCTGAGTGAATCCTTTAATCAATTTTTAGTATGTCAAAATTTTGAGAACATACAGAAGATATAAATTTAGTTGTTTCACTTCTGATGGTAAACATTCTTTTTATCGAAATATTATGCTTTATCTTTATTGATTCGGGAGTTAAGAGGGGTTTTCCCTCCCCCTCTTGCAAGAAGGAATGTAACACCGTGAAATGAAGGTTTAAGAATTAAAGCTCCTATCTTGAACAGTCTCTACAAAAGTTAGGGTGTTAGGGCTTTTACAGTCTTTTTTTGATGTTGTTGTAAATCAAAATGAATGTGTTAAAACTTAATTAATAAAACTAATTAAGTTTAAGTGATAAAAAACTGGACGGTAACAGCAAGACAGATAAGAAACTCAGGCGTAAAGAGAAAATACGTTAAAAAAGGCAAGAGATTTGTT
The DNA here is from genome assembly GCF_017948405.1 of Psychrosphaera aestuarii. Lineage (NCBI taxonomy): Bacteria > Pseudomonadati > Pseudomonadota > Gammaproteobacteria > Alteromonadales > Pseudoalteromonadaceae > Psychrosphaera > Psychrosphaera aestuarii. The sequence continues at coordinate 875,368 of NZ_CP072844.1, forward strand.
GCTACCTCAGATAAAGGTAGATTAGTAAAAAACGGTTTTATAAACCACGTCAATTACCTTGCTGATAGAAATAGGCCAGCGCACCAAAACACTCAAATTCACGTTATCTATGATAACGCCAAAAATATTCTCTCTTCTATTCACCAACGTCAAGAATACCGCACCATAAATTCGATACGAGGCGGTGGTGTAGTCAATTGGGCTACGTCATTTTGCTTATCACTTCCAGCTAGTTTTGATATTTCTATAACAAAATGGACTGGCGTTATAGATCAACTCATACAAGATGTTTCAGACTCGACTGGTTTAGACATTGATATTATAAAAGAGCACACACATGCGGTGCTGCATGATGAGTCAGCGAATATTGATAAGCACAGCCATGTACATGTATTGGTGGGCAATGTCATTGATCTGAACGTAGTTAAGTCAATATCACAAAAGAAAACATTACATAAAATAAAAAAAGGATTTAATAGTTCTGTGAAAAAGCTTTGGAATGTTGATCACAATAACTATGTTCCAAAAAATCAGAATCTACAAAATAAGCCTTTGTGGTTAGCTAGACAAGAAAAGCTCAAAGAATTAACGGCAAAAGAGCAAAAGTCAGAAGAGTCACTTCAAGAATATGAGCAAAAAATAATTAACGCTCAAAGAGGATTTAATCTCGTTTTAATGAAGTTAAAAAAAATCAAAAAACTTTTCGAAAAATGGGCATTTTCTTTCTTACAAGAGCAATTTATTTTAGCAAATAAAGCTGCAAAACCACTTTCTGATGGAATTCAAGACATTGGAAGTTCTTCCAGAATAATCAAAGAAGATCTCGAAAATACAATAAAAAGTGTGGAAGAAAACATACCAAACGCCCCATCAGAAGCGAAAGTAACCCCAAAACTAAAGAATAAGTCAAAGCCCAAACGTTAAATGGGTTTATTCATTTATTTACTTGAGGTTATTGAAAGAATTCGGATATGTGATATTCGTATAATTATAAAACTAAATAAAAATGTATGAATAACAAACCAATAGCAGATTCAAAACTCATCACTGATGAAATATACAAAAAACTCAAAATTAATAATCTAGCTGATAATGATTTTGAATCGGAAAACTTATTAGACCTAATAGACGAGTTAAAGTCTTCATTTCCTGAATTAAATTATTATTATCTTTATAACATTACAATTTCAGATGTTTTCAGAATTATAAATGAAAATGACCAGTCGATTGAATTTGATCTCACGGTTTCTGAGCCATGTAGTATCAAATTAGTTTTAAGTAACAGTGACAATGATAATGCTAAAGCAAAAAAAACAGAAAAGAGCATATTGCTACTGTTGGTCTTGTTATTTTTTCTACATCAAACTCATTTAGTAATTAACATCAAATTTAAGAATGATAAAAATAAACTCCTCATACCTTTTCAGCATTATTTGAGCTTTTTAAGCAGAAACTCGATTTTAATTACAAGTAATCATAACCAGAAATTTAGTTATGTTATGCCAGTAGAATCTGCAATATTTAACTATTGTAAAGGAGAGAAAACTTTTAATGATCAGATAGATTGTTTGTTGCAGAAAAAGATAAATAAATCACACCTGAGTCCAGATTCTTTATTAAATTATCCTGTGGCAGCGGATCTGCAACAGTATGAGTCACAGTACAAAAACTGCATGAAACAATCAGAATCATTGGCTGAAAAACTTGCAATGAGTACCAGTAATATATTTAAAACAAATAACAAGCTTCGGTTGTTTTAATTTTAAATGTTGTATGGACAATTTTTATTAATTTAAAAGTTAGATCATGCTTTTAATTAACGTATCTTTGATACGTCACGTCAGAAATATACAATATTGCAATGGATCTTAACTTTAAATTTATTACACAATTTAAGTTATTTATGTTTTTTATAAACAATAAAATGGCAATTAGATTTATGGGCTTATTTAATTTTTAGCGGTACAGTCAAATATTAAATCATGACATTGCTTGAAGTTAGTCATACAAATGTTAAAAGTAAAACAGTAGTTATTTAATCTCAATTTAAAAACTTAAGATTTCATACTAAATAATATACTTACTTTTTAAAAACGTTAATAAAGGCCAATAAGAATAAGGAAATTATATAAAGATAGTATCGGGTCAATGGAACGCTCAAATCGGGTCAATGGAACATTTTAGTATTGGAGAATTATTTGAAAAAAGGAAAAAGCTATAAAAAATTATTGGGTGAGATCAAGGGAAACAAAAATATCCCAATTGACAACTCACTCAATAGAACTTCACTCTTTAGTTCATGGAACAGTAATGAAATAAATTCTAGCATTGAAGGTGCAATTAGATGTAAGGGAAACACTTATTCATACGAGTTAATAGGCAGTCGATTGGATCAAAAGTTTGATTACCCTATTTTAGGGTTGGTAATAAAACATTGGTTAAACAACAGGCTGAAAATGACCGATGTTGATGAACCCGTTAAAGTATCTCTAGCGGAAATATCCAATTTATTTCAAAAATCTCACGCAGAAAACCGCCGTAAAAATTTTAAATGGCTGGATACTAGCCTGAATAGACTTTGCACTGCCGCAATTTATTTAAAGATTGAACGAAATCAGAGAACAATAGAAACTGATCGAGCAGCACTATTGTCAAGTGGCCGACTTTATTATGGTAAGGGAGATGATAAATATATTGAAGTCGAAATAGGGAAGATATTAAAAAAATTATATAAAAATCTGGATGTTACCAGTTTGGATGTTTCGTTCATGAATCTTGAACTACTAAGTCAACCAATGTCAAAAAATGCTAAAGTATTAATGCGCTATTTACTTACGCAACGTTCTGACTTTCGCAGGTTTTCTTTGCCTTTATTGCTTTCTTTGATTGAGCCAATAAAACCTGAAAAAAGCCAACCTAGTCATGGAAGAGACAAAGTTAAAAAAGCTATATTGGAATTGCAAAATAATGGATTCGTAACAGCTTTTCAAACTAATGAGGTGGTTGCATGGGACAATGTAACAATTATTACTAGTTTAGTAACAACAGATACATTTGAAGCAAAGCAAATTCTAAATAAAGGAAAAAGTAATTACGACCAATTTGCTTGGAAAAGAAAAGAAAATAGGCTTGCTGACAAAGAAAATGCTCCTGAGCCGACTCCAACTCTAACTGATAACACAGTTGAAATGGATGAAGACACAAAAGCAATTTTAAAAGATCCTTGGGATAACGATGACCCCTCTCGATTTTAGCGTAAAATCTCAACCTTAAATGTCGAAATCCAAAATTGATATTTTTTACCACCAAGAGACTTATAAAATATCTGCTACTTAATCTTCTTTAAGCTCCTCAGTTATTTCTTCCAATCGACTAATTATTTTACGCTCGGTATGAAGCATACCCATAATCAAATCAGGATTGAGTGACTCTGTTTCTTCAATTAATGCATGAGTTGAACGCAATATAAATGATAGCTCTTGTTTAAAGTCACTAAGTTTCTCTGCAAGTGATTCTTTATTTTTCACAATGATGTACTCCAGTTATTAAATCGGAGTACGTATAACACTCCACAACAAATATCCCAGTTTGGGATTTTTTAACTTCTATAACCTCAATCCTTGAAATAAATTCTGACCATCAAACGTACCAATTAGGCGTGGAAGGAGTCACAAACATAGAAGCGGAGCAAAAAAACGACTTTTTTTCTCAAAAAGTTAACTAAACATTGTTTTTGAAAAGACTTAACTAATTCATTTACTTAGCTATAGCCATAGATTCAGTTAACCTATGAAAATTATATTATAATATATAAGTTGTTGTTTTTATTGGGGTTTGTATTGACATGATGAAATGAAATATGTATAGTATGCACAAATCGAGAAATAATATTTTTCGGTATTCGAAGTACGAAATAACATTTCGTGCGAACTCATTCTAAGAAATTTGGAATATAGAAATGAAAAATCTTAGTAATAAAACTGAGTGGGAGGTGTGCAAGTAAAACTGCGCCTTTAAGCCTCCTTTTATCAAATAATTGGAGAATTAAATCATGAGCATGGTTATAAACAGAAAAACAAAAGGCAGATTTACTTTATCAAATCGAATAAAAAGAATTTTAAAAGAGTGGAAAGCGGACTTTGATTCATACGAAGCTGTGTCGAAAACCAAATTATCAAATAATGAGTCCCTTGAAAGAGAATTTTACAAGAGAGCCATAAAATCGAATCAGCTAAATATCTTGGACGTCAGTTTTCTTTATCAACTATCACAAAGAAAAATTATAAATACTCCGCTAGTCAATTACCTATCTGAAGTAGCACTTAACAACTCAAAAAAAGAGTCCGCAATTAATGCAATGACTGCCATTGCGGATGAAGCACTCGAAGTTAAAAGGTTCCTAAACAAGCATTTTGAGTTTCACCCTAATTAACTTATTTCAATATTAAAAACGTGAATAGATTTAAAAATAATTTAAAAAATAAGGATGAAACATGACTAAAAAAATAGAAAATGTATTACATAATAAAGAACTGGGTGAAATTAATGTAAATTCAAAGCAGCAGGAGTTGAATTCTGATCCACAGTCTGAGCTTTATCAGCTTGTTGCAGACGTAAAAAACAATACGATTATTTTAGGCTTTAGGTTGGTATACATACAGGAAGAAGAGCTTTACATAGATTGGGGTTACTCTAGCTTTACTGATTGGCTCAAGGACTTTAGCAATAAATCTGCTGTGAAATTGACCAAACTTTGGGATAGCAAAAAAATAGTTAAAATGCTGTTAGAAACGGAAACTCCATTTCATGAAGTGAGCAACGTCAGCATTAAAGGGTTATATCAAATTGCCCGAATTCAAAAGTCTACTCAGGACATTCAGCTAACTAAACGGCTAATCCTACAGCTTACTAATAGTGAAATAACAAACTCAGAATTAAAAACGAAGGCTAATGAAGTTATCAAACAGTTTGAGAAAAATACTATACCGAACCTTCTTGATTCGAGAAACAATTCCAATTTGGATAATTCAAAAGGATTTTTTAGACGAGTTATAAGAAGGATATTTTCTTTTTATCTTCTTTCAAATGTTATACCTAAAAACAAGAATCCTAGACCTAAAAGTTTAAATATAGGGAGGTCATTATGAAAATAAAATACGACTGTATTGATACAAATTATAATCGACACCTTCGAAAAGCAAGAGTCTACGCTAGAGGACTAGCAGGCTATGAAAGAGCTACAAAAATTTATAAATACTTTGAAGGGTGTGGGCATCCGCATCCTCGGCTTACATTTATAGACGTTAGAATGAATGACACTGAAGGCCAAACTGATAGACAGTTTGCCATCAATTTGATGAAAGAAATGGCTTATCTAACAGCGGTAAATGATATGCTTCGGTTAAAAAAGTCGAAAAATGATAAATAAAGTGGTGATACACAAAAAGCGGAGTTGATTGGCTTCGCTTTTTCACCCTCGATACAACCTTCAAGAATAGCTTAAGTCTTTAATAAAATTTCTGTTCGCACAATCAGTTACTTCATATCTAGGTACAGTGTGATAAATTACCCATTATAAAAAATAATATTCTTAAGTTTACTGCTACATCAACTTATAGCTAAAGCGAAAAGTTACGGAAAACTTAACTATTTTCAGGGTAATAATATGTCAGACAATTTTTCTTCTACGGCAGCATTTTTATGGTCAGTTGCTGATCTTCTTCGTGGTGACTTCAAGCAAAGCCAGTATGGACGTATCATATTACCATTTACCTTGCTCAGACGTTTAGAGTGTGTTCTGGAAGATACTAAGCCTAGTGTTTTGGCTATGTATGAAAAAGTCAAAGAAAAAGAACACCAAGCCCAAGAAAAAATTCTAACTCATTCAGCTAAGTTGAGTTTCTATAACACCAGTAAAATGGATTTGAACAAACTGGGTGAAACCAGTGTAGCGCAAAACCTTGAAAGCTACGTTCAATCATTTAGCACAAATGCGCGTGAAATATTTGAGCACTTTGATTTTTTTAATACCATCGACAAGTTAGCTGAGGCCGACTTACTTTATAAAGTGGCTAAACGTTTTGCCACTACTGATCTTCACCCTGAAGTAGTCGATAACCACAATATGGGCTTAGTGTTTGAAGAGTTAATTAGACGCTTCGCTGAAAGCTCTAATGAAACCGCAGGGGAACACTTTACTCCGCGAGATATTGTGCGTTTAACAACATCTTTAGTATTTTGTAATGATGATGACTTGCTTACTCAATCAGGTTTGGTTCGCAGTATTTATGATCCAACAGCAGGAACAGGTGGTTTCTTATCATCGGGCATGGAATATGTGCATGAGTTAAACGAAAAAGCTGCACTTTCTGCTTTTGGTCAAGAGTTAAACCCTGAGTCTTATGCCATATGTAAAGCAGATATGCTGATAAAAGGACAAAAGGTCGATAACATTAAATTGGGCAATACCTTATCCGATGATCAACTAACAACAGATAAGTTTGACTATATGCTTTCTAATCCGCCATTCGGAGTGGATTGGAAAAAAGTACAAAAGAAAATTAATGACGAGCATAAAGAAAAAGGTTTTGAAGGGCGTTTTGGTGCAGGTTTACCCAGAGTGTCAGATGGTTCATTATTATTCTTAATGCACCTTATCAGTAAAATGCGCCCTGTAGGTGGTAACAATGATACTAATACAGGTTCGCGTATTGGCATTATCTTAAACGGCTCACCATTATTCACAGGTGGTGCAGGCTCAGGTGAGAGCGAGATAAGGCGTTACATTCTCGAAAATGACCTACTCGAAGCTATTATCGCCTTACCTACAGATATGTTTTACAACACAGGCATTGCCACTTATGTGTGGGTGTTATCAAACAACAAATCTCAGCAACGTAAAGGCAAAGTGCAGTTAATAAATGCTGCCACTACACGAGCAAAAACTGGTGGTCGTGGTCGCAGTGGCGGAAGTGAATCGACTGAAGAAGTAGAGAACGTCTTCTACCAAGCAATGCGGAAATCACTAGGTAGTAAACGTAAAGAGCTTACTGAAGAAAGTATCGAAATTATTGTGAAAACTTATGGTCAGTTTGTTGAAAATGATTTTAGCAAAATATTTGATTATCAAGATTTTGGTTATAGACGTATTACGGTTGAACGTCCATTACAACTCGCCTTCTACCCTCACGATGAAGTTAAAAGAGAAGCTTTGTTTGCAGACAAAGCCTGGCAGAAAATTTCGGATACCAAACAAGATAAAATTATTTCTGTGCTTAATTCATCTAATGATGAATATCTATCAAGAGACGAATTTAAAAAATACCTTAAAGACACTTTAAAGGCCGAATCACTTACACCTGCTGAATATAAATTGATATTTAAACACCTCGGAGAACATAACGAAGAGGCTGAATATTGTTTATTTGAGTCAGGAAAGAACAAAGGCGAAAGAGAGCCTAATCCAGATTTACGTGACAACGAAAACATCCCTTTAAAACAATCAGTACAAGAGTATTTCGAGCGTGAAGTTTTGCCACACGTTCCTGATGCTTGGATTGATGAAAGTAAAGTAGATGAAAAAGATGGTCAAGTCGGCATTGTTGGTTACGAAATACCCTTTAACCGTCATTTTTATGTGTATCAACCACCAAGAGCATTAGAAGAAATTGATGCCGATTTAGATGCGGTATCAGCCGATATTATGAAGTTACTGCAAGAGGTGCATTCATAATGGCAGGACGTTATCAGCCTTACCCAGACTATAAAAATACAGGTATCAGTTGTTTAGACAAACTACCAACTCACTGGGAAACTACTAAGGTAAGATTTGAGTTTGAATTTGGAAAAGGGTTGCCAATTACAAAAGCTAATTTAATTGACAGTGGCATACCTTGCGTAAATTATGGTGAAATTCACTCTAAGTTTGGATTTGAAGTTGATCCTGACATGCATCCGTTAAAATGTGTTAGTGAAGATTATTTAAAATCTAATAAAAGCTCAATTTTAAATCTTGGTGACATAGTATTTGCTGACACCTCAGAAGATATTGAAGGTTCAGGAAACTTTACTCAACTCATAAGCGATCAAAGAGTCTTTGCGGGCTATCATACAGTAATTACTAGACCTAAAAAAAAGCACATTAGTCGTTTTTTGGCGTACTTATTTGATTCGTCTGAGTATAGGAAGCAAATCCAAAATACTGTGAAAGGAGTAAAAGTATTTACAATTTCGCAAGCCATTTTAAAGGGAACAAGTATTTGGATTCCTTCACCAGATGAACAACAAAAAATAGCCAACTTCCTCGACCATGAAACCGCAAAAATAGACACCTTAATTGCCAAACAAGAAAAGTTAATTAAGCTATTAAAAGAAAAACGCCAAGCCGTTATTTCCCATGCCGTTACCCGTGGCCTCAACCCTGAAGCCCCTATGAAAGACTCAGGCGTTGAATGGTTAGGTGAAGTGCCTGAAAATTGGATCGTTGCACCTATCAAGCGTATAGCTGAATTGACTCCTAAAAAATCAGAAATAGCCAATAAAAAAGAATTTAAGTGTAGCTTTGTGCCAATGGATAAACTAAAGCAAGATTCACTTGTATTAGACGAATCAAAGCTTATTTCAGAGGTTTATGATGGTTACACTTATTTTAAAAATGAAGATGTATTAATTGCAAAAGTAACACCATGTTTTGAAAATAAAAATATGGTTGTGGCAAGAGATTTAGTTAACGGTATTGGTTTCGGCTCTTCTGAGATTTATGTGTTACGCACAACTAAAAAAATATTGAATGATTTTTTGTATTACCGTTTGCAGGAAGAAGCATTTATGGATATTGCAACCGCAGCCATGACTGGTGCAGGAGGTCTTAAGAGAGTTCCTGCTAATGTTATAACAAATTTTTCTATTGCCTTACCTTCTAAAACTGAGCAAACGGAGATTGTGGTTTTTCTCAAAAAGCGTCTAAAACAGCTAGATTCACTTTGTGAAAAAGCAAAAGCAGCCATTGAATTGATGAAAGAGCGAAAAACAACTCTTATCTCTGCTGCTGTTACAGGCAAAATAGATGTAAGAAACTACAAAGCTGAAAAGGCAGGGATTTGAGCATGGCCAAGAAGAATGAACGTAATATTTTGTTTTTGGATTTTCATTTAAATACAAAAACAACAACACCAAAAATAAAAGGATTGCCAAATCAATTTGGCCTAACGGAGTTATTTGAAAAATTAATAGCCTATCGTGAAAAAAAAACTGTCAATATAGTTATTGGTTCTAAAGAAAAAAAAGAACTATACCTTGCAGATATTGAACACGATACTCAATCAGGTACTTGGCAACTATTAATAAATATAGTTGATACAAGCCTTGCAGATGAAGTTCATCGTAAAATTGGTGGGGCAGCTTCCACGCGAAAAGTACATTCAAAAACTATTGATGTTGGAACTGAGTTTTCGTGTCACATGATTATTCAAGATACTTTATCTGGTAGATCTTATTTGGCCTTATATGAACAGAATACAAATTTACCAATCAAATTAATTACACGGTATTTAAATGAATTATTTAAGCGTATAGCGAATGAATTCAAAACTGATTTTGAAATACCTCACCCACAAAATAAAACCGATGCGAAAGGTAAAGTTAAAACAATTAATACTTACAACCATGTTTTCTTTAACGGTCACCTGTCGTCTAAATTTAAAGATGATTTGAATAGTGGAGCATTTAAAGGCGTAACGCTAATGACTGGAGATTTAACCCAAGTAGATGGATATGACGTAAATAAACATTCTGAATTAAAGGAAGTACAAATTCCAATTTCGGTAGATAAAGGTGCGATTTTGAAAGCAGGTGGTAATCATAAATGGTTAGATAACCTAAGAAGTAACACAGCTAAAGATTTAAGTATGCAGGAAATAAAAGTGTCTTTTAGAGATGACAATGATGTTTCTCATACTGCTGAGATTGACGTAAATACGGGAAAATTAATTAACGATGATAAATATGTTAAGAAAGTAAAAATTAATGGTTTTAGTGAGCCGTTAACAACATCAGTAGACTTATTACATACTCCAATCGTATTGAAAATGTTGGAGCACTTATAGAATGAAAAAATATGGTGAAATTTTCTATCAACTCACTAGGCCTATCTCATATCTATTCTTAAATCATGATTCTGGCAAGGTTTATAACTGGAAAATACCATCTATTTGTACTTTTTTTACTTTGTTGGGGCTTTATTGTTTAGTCGGGTTAGAAAATGTAGCTGGGAAAGATGGACTTTTAGCTGAGTTGTCTGGTTTTATTGTTGGTTTACCAGGCTTTTTAATAGCAGCAATAGCAGCTATTGCTACATTCAACAGGCCTGTAATTGATCAAGAAATGATTAATGCTCCAACAATAAATGTGAAAGTCGGTGAGTCTAAAATTGAAGATATGAAATTGACCAGAAGAGATTTTTTATTAAGGCTTTTTTCTTACCTTACCGTGCTCAGTATCTTCCTAGTAATTTACCAAAAGTTAGGTTTGCTTACTTCAGTTCCAACCCTTTTAACATCAACTTTTTATATTGCAGAGTGGTTTTACGTTTCAGTATTTTTTCTGTTTTTCTGGCAATTATTAACGTTAATATTGTTTGGCTTGTATTACCTTTGCGAGCGATTGAATTTAAATTTATAAGGGATTGATATGAGCACTAAGGAAGTAGTATTTCAAAACGATATTTTAGAACAAATGCAATCACATGGCTGGATGTTAGGTGAGTCTAAAAACTTCAATAAAGAATTAGCTTTATATCCAGAAGACTTAATTGCTTTTGTTAAAACTACTCAACCTGAACAATGGAAAAAGCAGCTAGGTATACACCCCAAAAACCCAGAAGAAGCATTGTTAAAAACAGTGGTTCGTGATTTATCTGCCAACAATAAAGGTACGCTGTGGGTTTTACGCAATTTAATAAAAGATCGTGGGGCGAAGTTTAGTTTATGTGCTTTCAAGCCTGATCATGGTCTAAACCCTGACGCTATAGAGCGTTACAACCAAAACATCATGCGCGTAGTGCCAGAGTTAAAATATTCGCCTAATGACTATGATGGGCGGATTGATTTAACTCTGTTTGTTAATGGCATTCCTGTTGCCACATTAGAGCTAAAATCTGAATTTAAACAAGCCTTAGAAAACGCAAAAATTCAGTATATGAAGGATCGCCAACCAAAAGATCCTAAAACGAAAAAGCCTGAACCGTTATTAACCTTTAAGCGGGGGGCATTAGTTCACTTTGCTGTAAGCCAATATAATGTTGCAATGACCACAAGGTTGGCTGGCAAAAGGACCTTCTTTTTACCTTTTGATCAAGGCACAAGCAAAGGGGGGGCTGGTAACGATCCGTTAGATGATGGCTACCCAACGTCATACCTTTGGAATGAAATATTAGCCAAAGACAACCTATTAACTATTTTAGGCCGATATATCCACCTTCAAGTAGAAGATAAAGAACAACTTGATGGCACTATTGTTAAAAAAGAAACACTGATTTTCCCTCGTTATCATCAATGGTCTGCCGTATCGACATTATTAGACACTGTTGAACAAGAAGGTACAGGTGAAAAGTATTTAATTCAGCACAGTGCGGGCTCTGGTAAATCAAATTCAATTGCTTGGTTGTCACATCAATTAGCATCGTTGCACTATTACTCAGATCATGAAGCTCTTAAAAAGCAGGTTGGCGATAAGGTTTTTGATTCGGTCATAGTAATAACTGATAGAACAGTATTGGATAGCCAGTTACAGGATACGATTTACCAGTTTGATCATAGCGAAGGCATGATTGCGCGTGTTAACCGTGAAGAGGCTCAAGGCTCTAAATCAAGCCAGTTAGCAGGTGAATTAAAAGCCAGCACTTCAATAATTATTGTGACAATTCAAACCTTTCCGCATGTGTTAGAAGCTATTCGTAAAGATTCAACACTTGCGGGTAGAAGTTTTGCTGTTATTGCCGATGAAGCCCATTCAAGCCAAACAGGAACTACAGCACGTAAACTCCGCGAAGTTCTCATGGCGGAGCAACTGGGTGACGATGAAGAGTTAGATAGTGAAGATATTTTAAGATTAAGTTTAGAAGCCAGAAAAGGCTCTAGAAACATTAGTTACTTTGCTTTTACTGCAACACCCAAGGGTAAAACACTAGAGTTGTTTGGCCGCCCTCCTGAGCGTGACGAACCAATATCGGATACAAACAAACCAGAACCTTTTCATGTTTACTCTATGCGACAAGCCATTGAAGAAGGGTTTATTTTAGATGTACTGCAAAACTACACTAGCTATCGTGTAGCCTACCAATTAGCACATCAAAACCCTGAAAGTGACCAAGAAGTAGATAGTAAAAAAGCATCATCTAAAATGGCTAAGTGGGTTCGCTTACACCCACATAATATTGCTCAAAAAGTTGAAACCATCATTGAGCATTTTAATAGCAAGATTAAACACCTTTTAGGTGGCGAAGCTAAAGCAATGGTGGTGACTTCAAGCCGATTAGAGGCAGTAAGGTATAAACTTGCTTTTGAAAAGTACGTAGCGAGTAAAGGCTATGAAAATGTAAATGCTATGGTGGCATTTTCGGGTGAAGTTAATGACCCTGATCATCCCGATATTGCCTTTACAGAAAAGAGCATGAACCCTAACTTACGTGGCAGAGACATGCGTAAAGCATTTGATAGTGATGATTATCAAGTGATGCTCGTTGCCAATAAATTCCAAACAGGTTTCGACCAACCCAAATTGGTTGCTATGTATGTGGATAAACCATTAAAAGGGGTTGAATGTATTCAGACACTATCGAGGCTAAACCGCACTTACCAAGGCAAAGATAAAACCTTTGTTTTGGATTTTGTTAATGATCCAGAAGAAGTGTTAGCGGAGTTTAAAGTTTATTTTCAAACCGCAGAATTAGCAGGTGTTTCAGATCCAAATCTTGTTTTCGATATTATGGAAAAGCTGAATGCTGTTGGTATTTATCAATGGATTGAAGTTGAAAACTTTGTGGAAGCTTATAACAACAAACGTACCAAACAGGACAAATTAGCCAACATTTGTAAACCAGCGGTAGAGCGTTTTTCTGTTCGTTATAAAGAAGCTACGCATGTTTTAAACATTGCCAGAGCGGAGTTGGAAAAAGCTAAAGCAGAAAATAACGATAAGAAAATAAAGTTTGCTGAAAATAGTGTCAAAAATGCCAAAGAAGCACGAGACGTTATTGAAGTATTCAAAAAAGATTTAATATCATTCTGTCGTTACTACGAGTTTAGTTCTCAGATTGTAGACTTTGATGATATTGAATTAGAAAAGCTCAGCATTTATGCCAAACATTTACACCCATTGCTGCGTATAGATGCACTGCAAGACGATATTGACCTATCTGATGTTGCAATGACCCATTATCGTTTACATGAGCAACGTGAAGCAGACCTGCAGTTAGGTTATAAAATAGGTGAAGAATCAAAGCCGACTTTATCACCAACCAAGGAAGGTAGCGGAGCTACCCCAAAAGACGCTCAAACTGAATTACTGAACGAAATAATCAGCCGTATGAATGACCTGTTTGTTGAAGACGGGCTAACTGAAGGCGATATGCTGAACTATGCAAATACCATTGCAGGTAAAGTTTCAGAAAACGATACCGTAATGGATCAACTACGCAACAACACCAAAGAACAAGCTATGCTAGGCGCATTCCCTGAATCAATAAATGATGCGGTTATTCAAAGCATGGGCATACATGAAAATATGGCCATGAAGGTATTATCAAACGAAGCCGTAGCAAAAGGTTTTGCTGAGTTGATGTTTGATGTTTTGATGAAGGGGGGAGGAAATAAAAGCCTGTGATAAATAGGTTGATTTAAGCCCTAATAAATAGCTATTTTTATTAATGACACACTAGATACTATTTAGATATTAAACAACATGCGATGTAGATTAGAACTAATTGCAGTAACTTAGCTTTATTTCTTCTTCGCCTCAATGCGTCAATATTCTCGTCATTGCTAAAGGTATTTCCATGAGCAATAGCGTGGCGAATTTTATTAATCTCATCAAGAAACTCCTGCCAAAGAGTTCTACCTGAGTACTTTTCATATTTTAAATTGCACTGTTGCATTGATGCTTTATAGGGGAATGTATGAACACTTCTTTCGACAAAGTACTTTGCTATGACCAAAAGCCTTTGTAATCGATTATCTGATTCGAAGGCTTCGTCAAATAAAGAATTATGAAGTGATTTAAAAACGTCTTTTGAGCCCAATCGTTTAAATACTTCTTGGATAGAATCAGGCTTGGGATTTCTATTTTTATCAAAAATAAAAGGTTCGTGAGGTACTTTATAACCAGAACATTCGGACAGGTGTTGTATCATATCTTCTAATGACTCTTGATACCTTGGTATTGCTGTAGCATTAAATCCTAAATACCCTTGACAGCAAGTGTTTTGAATTGCTCTTGGAAGATCTTTAAAATCTAAGCTTGAGTTCAAATCTCTTATTAGGTTTTTAGTTAAGTCCTTAATAAAGCCTTCCATATGAGCAACTATTAAAACGGATGTGGAGCGACACACAGCGTTAAATAGATCTGGATTACTATTTTCACATTCACTTGCGGAACTTATTAGAACGTCCACTTCAGTCCATTGAGTTTCAAGTTGACTCAAATACTCCTTTATAAATGTACTCATTTTTATACTAATTCTTTAGCCAAATTAATTCGTAATTGGGTTTTTGAAACGTCATTAACACTGCCTTGGCATGCCTCAAAGAAGTTAGGTTTTTTGAATAATTCAACTATTTTTTCAGGGTTAATAGTTTTTCCTGATAAATAAAGCGTCCTATATAATGCAACAATTGCATCGAAAACAGCTGCATTAAACTTGGACATTCTTTTAAGTTCCCCAGAATCATCTAACTTATATTTTGCGAATGGGTTCTCATGATTGTGACTAGCTATAAGCTTCATCACATCAGAAAACTCAACTTCCAAATCTTTTATTTCTTTTAATTTAAGCTGATTGAGTTTCGACATTTTATCCGTTAAAAATTTTTTAAAACCACCTTTATACTCCATATATGCATCTTTATAAGTTAATGCGAAATATCTTAAAACCAGCTCCTCATCTTCCATCTTTTGAACTCTTTTGCCATCAGGCTCCAAGTTTGCAAGTCGAGTAAAGTGCTCGTTTTTGGAGAGTTTTTTAATTAATTCTTTAAAAGGCCCTCTGCATGTGGCATTTCTTAACTCTTGAGGTTCTAACTTTACCGAGCCAGAGTTCAATCTTTCAAATATGTCATATTTAACCTGCTGATCAACTGTAGAATCAATTCTCAAGCATTTGATACTTCGCTCTTCTAACCTGCGTATTAAGAATGGCGGGAGTTGACTATAGGTACAGCCATTCAAACTCTCTAATACATCCAATTCTGTAAGGGCGTACTTATTTTTAAAGAAGCCATGTATAGCCGTCAATCTTTGCTGACCATCAATTACAGAGTATCGAGCAACTCCATCTTCGAGCTCTTCGTCAACATCAACGTCTTGAGAAATATAGATGAATGGTATCGGAATATTAAGAATTAAACTTTCTATCAACCGTGAAGAGGCCTCAACACTCCACCGATGCTTTCGCTGATATTCAGGATTCAGTTTAATAACATTACGGTCAACCTTTTTGACCATTGTTTCTAAGTCGTACTCAATCGTTTGGGTTTTAACAGTACGCTCTTTCGCAATGCTTTGTAACTCTTCTAAATTATCAATTAATCGAGCCATGCTTATCCTTAATTTTCTTCGTTCAATCCATAATATCAATCATAAAAAGATAAAGGAAATACTAGTTAGAGAGAACAGTTACAATCTGATTTTAACTTTCGGTGTTTGGCTTTACAAAGTAAACCATTTGGGACCGCCACTGGCACCTAAAAAGGTTGAAAATAGCTCGGGGTTAAACCCTTGTTCTTGAATTTTTTGTTTTGCGACAGGACCCGCATAGATATCAAGCACACTCATTCCTTGCTAATTAAAAAGAACATCATATCAAAGTGTTTACATTTAGTGACAATTTGTAATCGTGAACAACGTGCAATTTATCGTATCTGGCATTATTTTATTGCCACATATGGTAAAAAGAACCGTAAAGACGGAACTCTAAGGGAAATCAATGATTAAAAAATTTTTATCGACGGGCGTTATTGCGTCTTCAATGCTATTTGGTGCTGCAATTGCAGACGAAGGCATGTGGCAACCACATCAGTTATCTGAAATTAAAGATAAGCTTAAAGCAGCTGGTTTAAAGTTAGACCCAGAAAAAATGGCTGACTTAAACCAATTTCCAATGAATGCAATCGTTAGTTTAGGTGGCTGTTCAGCATCCTTTTTATCAGAGCAAGGCTTAGTGATCACAAACCATCACTGTGCTTATGGTTCTATTCAGTATAATTCAACAGAAGAAAACAACCTGCTAGTGAATGGCTTCGTTGCAAAGACAATGAGTGACGAGCCACAAGCCTCTCCAAATGCACGAGTTTATGTTACTGAGTCGTTAACTAATGTAACAACGGACATTAAAGGGTCTATTCCAAAAGGGGCCGAAGGCGTTGATTACTTTAATGCCATTGAAAAGCGTGAAAAAGAATTAGTAGCAGAATGTGAAGCCTCTCAAGATTATCGCTGTAATGTTTACAGCTTCCATGGCGGCGCAGAATACTTCCTTATCAAGCAGTTGGCTATTCGTGACGTTCGCTTAGTTTACGCTCCACCTTCAAGTATTGGTAAGTTTGGTGGCGATACTGACAACTGGATGTGGCCTCGTCACACAGGTGATTGGTCTTTCTACCGTGCTTATGTAAATAAAGATGGTAAGCCAGCTGATTACTCGGAAGACAATGTGCCATTTAAGCCAAAAGCCTTCCTAAAAGTTAATGCGAATGGTGTTGAAAATGGTGACTATGTGATGGTTCTTGGTTATCCAGGTCGCACTAACCGCTACCGCACAGACGTTGAAGTAGAATCAACCTTTACCAACGTTTATCCGGCGTCAAAGCGTCTTCGTGAAGAGTTTATTGATGTTATCAAAGCTAACTCTGAAGACGGCAGTGAAGCGCGTATTAAATATGAGAGTACAATTGCGGGACTTGCAAACTACGCTAAAAACTATGGTTCTATGATTGAGAGCTTTAACAAAGGCGACATGCTAGAGCGTAGAAAGCAGTTAACAGCAGATCTTACAAAGTGGATAAACGCTGACAAAAAACGCAAAGCTAAATACGGTGATGCAGTAAATGATTTAGCTGCACTGATCATTGAGTCTAATAAAACGCAAGATGGTGACATTGTAATGGGCTACTTAGGTCGCAGTACAATGATGCGAGTTGCAAAAGGCTTATATCGCCTAGCACACGAAAAGCAGAAACCTAATGTAGAACGTCGTCGTGGGTTCCAAGAACGTGATATGAAGCGTTTTGGTCAATATATGGCGGTAGTTAACAAAAGTTATGACGAGAAAGTAGAAAAAGCATTGTTCATGCACTTTGTTAAAGAGTATGCACAATTGCCAGCAGACCAGCGTAACGCTACATTTGATAAATTCTTTGGTTTACAAAATGGCTTAGATTTAGCAAAAGTAGAAGCACAAATAAATGCAATGTACGCTAAGACTCAACTAGATGAAGCTGACACGCGCTTAGCATGGATGGATAAGTCAGTTGCAGAGTTTAAAGCCAGTGACGACCCGTTCATTAAGTTTGCAGTATCGCAATACGAAAATGACATGAAAGAAGAAGAGAAGAGCAAAGCGCTTGGCGGCAAGTTACAGCAAGCTCGTCCTGCTTACATGGAAGCTATGATTGCCTTTAAGAAAAGCAGAAATGAAGCCGTTTATGCCGATGCAAACAGTTCACTACGTATTACTTACGGCAATGTAAAAGGTTACTCACCACAAGATGGTTTGGTAGCAACACCATTTACTACGCTTGAAGGTATGCTTGCTAAGTACAAAGCGGGTGACGATGAGTTTGATTTATTTGAAAACATTCGTACGGCTATTTCTACAAAGCAATACGGACCATATAAAAAAGAGTCATTAGGTTCAGTACCGGTTAACTACCTTTCTACGCTTGATATTACTGGTGGTAACTCAGGCTCAGCAACATTAAATGCTAACGGCGAGTTTGTTGGATTAGTATTTGATGGTGTTTATGAGTCAATCATTGGCGATTGGGACTATGACCCAACTTATAACCGTTCAATCCATACTAGCGTTCCATTTATGTTATGGGTAATGGAAAATGTTGATGGCGCCGATAACATTATCGATGAAATGACGATTGTTAAATAATGCACGTCACTTAATGACACCCTGATACATTTGCTAAAAGCAGTGCCAAGCGCACTGCTTTTTTTATGTTTATTAGTTATTATTCGTTTTAAACGTTTTGTTGCTGGTTTAATTAGGAAAAGTAAATGCCACCCGTCATAACAATTAACGACTTAAAGTTTGCCTACCCAACAGACCGCGACACCTGTGTGCTGGACATACCTAGCTTGTCAATTGAGGCGGAACAGCATGTCTTTTTATTTGGTCCTTCCGGCTCTGGTAAATCGACACTATTAAATCTTCTCACCGGCTTATTATTACCTGACTCCGGTGAAGTGCGAGTGTTAAATCAAGACTGGAAGGCAATGAAAGGGCGCCACAGGGACTCGTTCAGAGCCGAGCATGTAGGTTTTGTATTTCAGCAATTAAATCTTATTCCGTATTTAACTGTGTTAGACAATATTCTATTAGGTTGCACCTTCTCTAAAAAGTCTAACTCGTACGAACAGCAATTGCCTGAGATTAAAGAATTACTATCTGATTTACAGGTATCAGTAGAATTATTAAATAAGCAAGCCAAAAACTTGAGTGTTGGTCAGCAGCAACGAGTAGCTATTGCACGAGCGTTAATTAAAAAGCCGGAAGTATTAATTGCCGATGAGCCCACTTCTGCGCTAGATGAAGCAAGCCGAAATGCATTTATGACGCTGTTATTTAAGTTGGCTAAAAAAGCAAAAACAACGCTGGTTTTTGTAAGTCATGACCAAACCTTAGCAAAGGACTTTGATAGGGTGATAGACATTCAATCGATTAATCATGTATCTAGGAGCTACAAAGATGTTTTTTAAAGTAGCCAAACAGAGCTTATTGAGTCGAAAATCTAGTGTGTTGCTAACGATATTAGCAATAACGATTAGTGTATTTGTTTTACTCTCGGTCGAGCATATCCGCCATCAAGCAAAACAAAGTTTTAACCGGACAGTGTCAGGCGTAGATTTAATTGTTGGACCTCGGACAGGGCAGCTAAACTTGTTACTCAGTTCGGTATTTCGGATTGGAGATTCTAGTAATTCAATAGAATTTAGTACAGTTCAAGAGTTAGAAAAGCACCCCATGGTTAGCTGGGTTATTCCAATTGCACTTGGTGATTCGCACAAGGGCCATCGTGTCATGGGAACAACAACGGACTATTTTGTTCATTATAAATATGGTGCAAAACAAGCGTTAACTTTTAGTGAAGGACAGGCATTCTCTGCGACATACGACTTAGTATTAGGTGCCGATATAGCTAAAAAATTCAATTACAGCATTGGTCAAAGTATTGTCTTGTCGCATGGTACTGGAGTAACGAGTTTTAGCCATCATGAACAAACCCCATTCACAGTGGTTGGCATTCTGAACCGAACCGGAACGCCCGTAGATCAAACTTTGCACGTTAGCTTTGAAGGGTTGCATCATATGCATGAAGCCGAGTCTTCAAATATGATTACTAATGAGCATCATGAACAGCATGACGAACATGACGAACATGACGAACATGACCACGAACACAAACACGACCACAAACAAGTAAACCAAGGCGCTGACAATCAACAATATGCGCATGACCACGATCATAAGGTGAGTGCTGTATTTGTTGGGCTAAAAGCCCGCTTCGCAAGTTTGGTCATGCAGAAATGGGCGTCTGATTATAAAAAAGAAGCACTTACGGCCATTATGCCAGGTGTTGCCTTAACGCAATTGTGGCGTTTAGTCGGTTCAATTGAAGTTGTTTTGCAAGTGATAGCAGTACTCGTTTTATTAACAACGCTAATTGGGTTAAGCACTATGTTACTAGCAACGATGCGCGAACGAACACGAGAAATTGCAATACTGAGGGTTTTAGGTGCCTCACCATTATTTTTATTCACTCTTATTGAGCTAGAGGTGCTAGTCATTACGATATTGGGTAGCCTGTTAGGCGTTGCAATGCTGTGGATTGGCTTATTGGTATCAGAGCCTTTGCTGGCCTCCAAACTCGGCTTGTTTGTAGATACAAATCCGGTATCGGAAAACGCTTTAATTGCTCTTGGGCTAGTAGTAATAGGCAGTTTAATAATGGGCTTAATACCTGCAATAAACGCCTATCGGCATTCGTTGCAGGCAAATTTAACTAATAACTAAAATCGAGTAATGGCTAATCTGCAGCAACAATTTCCCTGACCAATAGCTGCAGATTGGTATTGCCTCTAAATTCATTGATATCAAGTTGATATACGATATGAACTTGTCGAGCATTTGGGTTAGGCCAAAGTTCAAGGTCGGTGTTAAAGTGAATAGCATCAAACAGTTGACCAGCCGCATTGCACAAAACAAGTTTTAAATGCTTGGCGCCGACTAAACGCTGATTAATAACTTCAAACTGGCCATCAAACGTTGGCTCAGGAAACCCCTGGCCCCAAGGGCCTGCCAAATCGAGCTGTTGACTAAAGTCAGTGGTAAAGCATTCAGCTGGAAGCTCACCGTCGGTTAACGTCACTTGTGTGAGTACATCTTCAGAAAGGTGATTAAGTAAAACGGCATCAAAAGCGCGATTAAACTCGTCATAATGATCTTCACGAATGCTCAACCCTGCCGCCATCGCATGACCACCAAATTTAATGATAATGTTTGGGTAGCGAGTGTTCACTTCGTCCAATACGTCTCGAATATGGATGCCTGGAATGGAACGTGCGGAGCCTTTTAATTCAGTACTCGTTTGGCCGCTACTATCCGTTTTGGTCTCACCTTTAGCAAACGCAATGGTGGGGCGGTAATACTTTTCTTTTAAGCGCCCAGCTACAATACCAATTACACCTTGGTGCCAGTCGGGCTTATAAACGGAAATACCGTTTGGCAGAGCTCCATCGAGTACCTTTAATTTACTAACAACGCTTTCTGCCTCAAGTCTCATGCCTTGCTCTATATCTTTTCGCTCGTTGTTAAGATCATTTAGATCCTCAGCCATTTTTAAGGCTTGGCCGTAATCATCAGTTAGTAAACATCGAATGCCAAACGACATATCATCAAGTCTTCCGGCAGCGTTGAGCCTAGGGCCGATAACAAAACCGAAATCTGATGATTTTACTTTATGCAGGTCTTTGTTGCTCATTGCCAACATGGCACGAATGCCCGGGCGACATAAACCACTCTTTATTCGAGCAAGACCTTGGTGAACCAAGATGCGGTTATTCTCGTCAAGCTTAACAACATCGGCAACCGTTCCTAAAGCAACTAAATCGATAAACTCGGCAAGATTTGGGGCTGCTATTTGGTGGTTTTCGTACCAACCTTGATCGCGCATGTAGGCTCTTAGGCCTAATAGCAGATAAAAAGCCACGCCCACACCGGCTAAATTTTTACTTTCAAATTCACAGTCAGGTTGATTCGGATTAATTATCGCATCAGCGTTGGGAAGTTCGCGACCAGCTAAGTGATGATCGGTAACAATCACCTTGATGCCAGCTTGTTTTACTAGGTCTACACCGGCAAGACAGGAAATACCATTATCAACAGTGATAACAATATCAGTGCCTTGTGAAATTACATCCGCGGCAAGCTCTGGACTTAATCCGTATCCATAATCAAAACGATTGGGTACTTTATACGCAACATTCTCAAACCCTAATTTACGAAGACCTAGCATCATAAGAGCTGTGCTGGTAGCGCCATCAGCGTCAAAATCACCAACGATTGTAATATGCGATTGTTGTTTTAAAGCATCAAATAAAATGGGCGTTGCGTCGGAAATACCTTTTAGTGAATTAACAGGTAATAATTCGCCGGCTTTGCGTTTGATTTGGTCTGCAGATGTGATACCACGGCCGCTATAAATGCTTTGAATAACAGGGTGAAGTGAAGATGAAAAAAATGGCGCGTTATCACTAACACGCCTTTTAATATTTAAACTCATAAAAGATTTAACGCTTCAGGTCTTGAAGTAAGGCTTGCGGAGGTTTGTAACCTGGAATCATAGAACCATCTTCAAAAACGATAGCTGGTGTCCCCGTTACGCCCGCGGCTTGACCTAAGTTGTAATGCGCAAGTATTGGTGCGTCACAGCTCTCAGCACTTACGTTACTGCCGCCTTTGGCTAGTGTCATGGCTTTTTGCTGATCATCAGAACACCAAACCGCTTTTATTTCGTTAAACCCTTGGCTATTTGCACCTGAACGAGGAAACGCTAAATACTGAACCGTAATACCCAAGTCATTATACTGATCCATTTGCGAGTGCATTTTTTTACAGTAGCCACAAGTCGTATCGGTAAAAACCGTAACTCTGTATTTTTCGTCCTTGGCAGGAAAAACAATCATTGAGTCTTTAAACTCTTTTACACCACTTATTCTTAAATCTGCTAATGCCGCTTCAGTTATATTTACCATACCCGCATCTAAATCAAAGACACGGCCAGCTACGAAGAACTTACCGTCTTCCGATGTATAAAATAAACCGCGGTTGGTTTGAATTTGCAGTAAACCCGGTACTGGTGATGGTTCGATTTTATTTGCTTGTAAGCCAATTCGTAATAATTTCGATTTTATTGCCGCATTAATCTTCGCATCTTCCGCGTGACTTGCAAAACTGCCGACAAATAAGCTAAATGCAGTTAATACTACTGCGGAAAGTTTCATTATTTTCATTTTCATTCCTGTTGATGACTACATTAACAAGACCGCATAGTACCAACAAAAGTTTCCTACTACAGCCGAGATTTTTGTTTATTCACCGCTTTTACACAAATACCACTATCCGCGAGGGTGATGTTCTTGATGTAACGATTTTAATCGTGCTTTCGCAACGTGAGTATATATTTGTGTGGTTGATAAATCACTATGTCCCAGTAACATTTGTACAACCCGCAAATCAGCACCGTGGTTAAGTAGATGAGTTGCAAAAGCATGGCGCAATGTATGTGGCGATAAATGAGTATTAATGCCACAGATATTGGCGTAATACTTTACTCTATGCCAAAACGTTTGCCGAGTCATTTCATTACCCCGCCTTGACGGAAAAACCACGTCCGAAACACCTTTTAATAACTCATTCCGTTCGGTTTTTAAGTAATTGTAAATCAGCTCCGAGGCAATTTCTCCCATAGGTACCAAGCGTTCCTTATTGCCTTTACCAGTTACTCGCACTAAGTTTTGTTGCAAACTTATATTACTTAAGCGAAGACTTACTAACTCTGTTACCCTTAAACCTGTTGCATATAAGAGTTCAAGCATAACTCTATCTCTTACTTCAATTGGGTCTTCTAGGTTTTGGCAATTAAGCAGTCTTTCTACATCTTGCTCCGATAGTACTTTAGGCAGAGATGCCTGAATCTTTGGAGCCTGCGTCAAGGCTGTTGGGTTGTTTTTTCTTGCTTGTATTGCAATCAGGTATTTGAAAAAGCGCTTTATTGCGCTCAGGGCACGCGCATTCGTTCTATGCTTGTATCCAGATTCAATACGTTTTGCTAAAAAGGCTTCAATGTCTAAGTCAGTGCACTCAACAACATTACTGTCTATCGATGTTAAAAAAGCAGCAAAATGATTCAGGTCGGTTCGATAAGCTGACAAGGTATTGTCACTTAGCCCTTTTTCAAGCCAAAGGTGATCTAAAAATTGATTGAATAGCGTAAGGTTAGGGTTTTCAGTCATAAATCATTCATATAGTCGTTTGTGAGTCTTCTTTCAGTCTAAGCAGTTTGCTAAACTCCTCGGCAATTATCTTCGCTAGTAGTTTTACTTTACCGAATGGGAGCGTCAATGAAAATCGGTTTATTTTATGGTTCGACAACTTGTTACACAGAAATGGCAGCGGAAAAAATTCAAGCTCGGTTAAATACTTTATTTGATGCGCCCATTGTTGAGCTATTTAATATAAAAGATGTTCCTGTAACCGACATGTTAAACTTTGATTGGTTAATCTTAGGCATATCCACTTGGGACTTTGGTGAGCTTCAAGAAGACTGGGAAGGTCATTGGGATGATGTTGAAGGGCTCAATTTATCTGGCAAACAAGTAAGTATATTTGGTTTGGGCGACCAAGTGGGATATGCAGAGTGGTTTCAAGATGCGGTAGGCATGTTACATGATGTTGTGGTTGCTTGTGGCGCTGCTCCTATTGGTTACTGGCCAAACTCTGAAGAATATGACTTTATCGCTTCAAAAGCGTTAACGGCAGATAAGTCTCATTTTGTTGGGCTAGCATTAGATGACGAAGGCCAATACGAATTATCAGATAATCGTATTAACGCCTGGTGCGAGCAGTTATTAGAAGAGATCTCATAAAGAACGGTACAATTCGTCTTCGAGTTCATCTTTTAATTTAACAAGGCTAGTTGGGCGAATATCTTTCTGTAAAATATCAATTAGCTCCAACTTTCTTCCATTCATCACTATCAACTTATTATTGTTTAACCACTCTAGTGACTGAAGTTGGGCATTAACAGTAATAATGTGGGAAAGGGTATTTTCGTTAATATTAAAAATAAACACTCCGGTTTTTTCATTGCCTTCTTCCCGTAATAACGCCAGTTGTTGAGTATCGCTATTTACAGAGAATGTGTAGTCACCAAGCCCGTCTTTGGGTGTGTCTACTAATTGTGTTTTTTTATTTGTGGTTAAGTCTAACGCTATTATGGAGTGGTTTTTTGCATTACTGTCTTGCTGCGAATAAATAAGCGTATTATTGTCTAAATAAGCCATCTTTAATCGAGTATTCCAAACGCCACAACCTTCTATGTTTTTCGATTTATCTGTAATTTGGAAACCACCTTCATCCAATACAAGTGTCTTTATTTGGCATTGCCCATCCTTATTCAACATAAACGCGACCTCTGCGCCTGACGGTGCGAATACAGGAGCCGAAATTGCTTCGTTTTCTGAACGGTAAACTACACGTTGATTGGGTGAGAATGTATCTTTTATAACCAGAGAATAGCGATCGTTGCTCTGAATAATGAATGTTAAATACAAGCCATCCGGTGATAAAGCAACACTATTATTTTGAGTAACATCCTGATGGATAAGACTCCATTCGTGCGGCCCTAGTTGGCCTCTATCTTGTGTTGAGTTTTGAATATATCGAGAGGACAGCCAAGCAGTCAAAACAATTAACAATGTAAATATGAACGCCATTTGTTTGAAAGAAAAACGTGCGGCGTTTGCGCCTTCATGTTTCGGACGCGCTAGAATATCACGGTAAGGAGTGGAATCAGCCTGTTCATCAACGCCACGTGTTGCGCTTACATCTGCTAAAGTGCGGATTTCTTTGACGCTCACGTTACCGATAAACTGATAGCCAGCCTTTGGAACCGTTCGTATATATTTGCCTTTGGCATTTATTTTAGCTTCAAGGAGTTTTCTTAATTTAGAAACATACGCAGTGATCGTGCCGTCTGCACGGGCATTTTCTATACCGTATAATTCGTTATAAATCTCTTCTCGTGAAACCACAGTATTTTGATTGTTTAATAAAAACTGCAACAACAGCGACGTTTTTGGGTCGATAGCTTCATCTGGCAAAGCAGTGGCGTACTTCAACGTTAATGTTGACGGATCAAACGTCCAATCTTCAGTGACGTAAAGTTTATTCAATGGTCGGCCTCAACTTCATTACAAACCACACAATTATAGTGCAAATATTCATAGTTTTTCTTTCAGGAAATCCCTTAAGCCTTATCACTACATGAATGATTACCTACACAAAAAGAATGACCTATAATCGGTAATTTTAAACTGAACTAAAACGGTTTGTCACTACGTTAAGTTTAGTAATTTACTTTTAACTCATTTATCCTATGCATCATAGACTCTGAATCATATTAGGACGTTATTAAATGGCGAAAAAAACAGCATCTGCCTACCACATTCTGGTGAAAACTGAAAAAGAAGCTTCTGCTTTAAAAGAAAAACTAAAAAAAGGGGCTAATTTTCAACAGTTAGCAAAGCAAAACTCCCTATGTCCGAGCCGTAAAAAAGGCGGTGATTTGGGCGAGTTTTCTCAAGGCGATATGGTGAAACAATTTGATGATGTTGTGTTTAAAAAGCCGATTTTAGAAGTGCATGGGCCAGTAAAGACTAAATTTGGCTTTCACTTGATTAAAACCGTTTACAGAAGCTAGCCTTGTACACACGTAATATATGAATCGCGATAAGCGTCTACCTTAATGTTAAGCGTCATAGACCCTTTCACTAAGGTAGAAATAGAACGCGAAACGAGTTTTTAGCGATAAACAATCTGCGACTTCAATGGAGCCAATTTTTGTAAAATTAGGTTCTCTTGTTTTGAATTAAGACCAATATCGCGCATCGCACTTTGAACATACTCCACAAGAAGAAAAAATTCAGCATCGGTGATATTTAAGCCTTTATGGGATGTTGTCATCTTTTCGCCCTCGTACTTACAAGGCCCACCAATAAGTTCACATACTTGATTAGTGAGTTGCATTCTAAGATGCTTTTTAGGCACGTCTTTAAAATAATGGCCTATTTCTGGATCGTTATATATGCGAGATATGGCCAAACCAAATACTTTAGATAGGGTTTCTTTGCCTCCAATATCCTGATAAAGCGACTTAGATGGACTTGAACATGCCGTTACGGATAGACACAAAAAAACTAAAATTAAATATTTCATATTATAAATTCGCCGTAATGCTTAAGTAAAAACCGGTAGAGCTCGTTTGAAAAGGCAAATTACCTAAATCCACTATCGCACCGGTAACTGACCATGTTTTTGAGGGAAGGTAGGTAATGAAAAAGTCGGTTGCCGTGTCTGCTTTCGCAAGACCGCCTAATCGATCCGTTTGCTGTCGAACTTCTGCACCAATAATAGTATTTGTGCCAGTGAACATAGCTAAACTAGCCGCCCACTCTAACGCATAGTCATCATCAGTCGCTGAGCCAAATCCTAATAAACCAAAGGTATTTGCTTTGGTATAACGGGCCGTCGCGTTAAACAGCAAATTGTTGCCGTTTGCAGCACCTAACCAAACTTTAGTTGCACTCACATAAACATCGGCACCACTGTCATCTTTTGCGCCGAGCAGTGCTGGAACACCCGCATTCGGCACTGGTACTGAGGCATTAAATAAGCTCAAAGAGCTATCAAAGCTGCTATTTTTTTTATACTGAAGTCCAATTGCGACTTGTGGAAGGTATGCGCTTTCGGAGAAAACAGCATCACCAAAAACTTTATATTTTAGGCCAAAGACAGTTTGTTCTATTTGTGTGCTAGGTGCGATAAGTGCTGGTGTAGGTCCGCCAGTTAATGCATTAAAAACATTCGTTACTACGCCAGACGATACATCAAGGCTTTGTTTTTGAAGACTAACTTCAAATGTATCAAATGCACCAACCGAAATACCAAAGCTGTTAAGTTGGTACTCGCCGGTTGAAAGGTTCTGCAAATTGGCCGTAGCGGCAACTTCATCTTGACTGGCGTAACCGGCGATAAGTGCCCATGGTGTTAAACCACCTCCAGCGGAGCCTTCAAAGCTTGTAATACCGCCGGTTGCAATGAGTTTGCTGCCGGTGTCTGAAAGTGCGGGAAAAGATAATAAAATAGAGCTTAAAGCGAACGCATACAAACCGCGATTGCGTTGTGTAGTCATAAGAGAACCTTGTTTTAAATCATTGTTATTAACAATACTTGATTCTTATTGTGTTGCAATATTTGGCAATAAAAAAGCCCACTGAGATAAGCAGTAGGCTTTACGAGACTTAATGCCAACAATTGTACTTTAATAGATAATTGTTAACGAAAATAAGTTATCAACTTATATTCACCTATTTAAAAGGATTGGCCACTGTTTAACGAGCCTCTGCTAGCTCGACTTGGGCTGCTCCAGTTAAAATCACTATATTGTGAACCAGAACCTTTTAACTGCACTGAATAGTTACTAGCGGTGCCTGAGTTTTCAGAGACACCGGTATCATCAGAACTTGTGCCAGCTGCGGCACCATTAGAAGCCTGAATTGTACCTTCGTAGCTAATAAATTGAACCACTTCACCGGCGTCGTTAATTAATACTAAACCGTCAGGACCATTTTGTAATCCAGATGCGGTAAAGCCTAACGCACCAAATCCATTGCGCTCATTATCAATCGTGCCTGATAAACTAATGGTTTTATAAACTTGACCATTACCGCCATTAACCGCTTCTATTTTCCAGCCAGAAAGATCAGTGCCAGCAACGCCTGCAACTTCGATAAATTCATTTCTATCGGTGCCGCCATTGTCATAATGAAACTCATTGATCCATGGCTGAGCTTGTGTCGTGCCAATAAAGCTCTGATTAGTATTTGTGTTGCCAGAAGTATCAGCCATTACGGGTGACCAAGTAAAATCATTATAACTTGAGCCTGTGCCCGTTAACTGAAGTGAGTATCCAACAGGTGTTGAAGTTGTTTCACTCACACTAATATCGGTTGATGTTGCACCTACTGCTGGCCCGTTCGTTGCTGTGAAAGTGCCTTCATAACTTAAAAATTGAACAAGCTCACCTCTATCGTTTACTAAAGCAAGGCCGTCAGGTCCGCCGTTTTGTAATCCGCTGATTGCAAACGATACAGTTCCAAAACCACTGGCTTGATTTGGAATAGAACCAGATAAGTTTTTGGTTATATATGAAGTTCCATTGCTGCCGTTATAAGCAACAATTTGCCAACCAGATAAGTTTGTTCCAGCTGTACCAGCAACTTCGACAAATTCATTAATGTCGCTACTTACGTTGTCATAATGAAACTCATTAATCCATACACTGCTTACCGCCGGAGTAGTACCGCCGGTGCCACCAGTACCTGAACCACCACCTATGCCAGAACATATTGCTTCAAACACACATTTTACGTATTCCGGACGGTCTACAAATGGGTTTCTGTTGCCTTGAAAGCTATAAACGGCGTCGTTATGACGCTGCTCGTACGCATCAACAGGATCGTCATAATGCCATTGTAGCAATACTGACTTAAGACCCATGTACGCCACGTTTAAGTTCACGCCTTGGTTGGAGTTACCAATTAGAGTGCGGTCGTCTGTTAAAATTAAATCAGGTTCGCTGACACCAGTAACACCGTGAGTGCCACCTTCATATCTTACTGCTAAATACATAAGCGCTCGAGCCACGTCGCCTTTACGACCTGCCCATGTTTGCCAAGAACCAGTATTACCTGAACCTGCCGTCCAGTTTGATTCCGATGAAGCACCACCACGGCCATTATTTACTAACGTCGTTTTTTCTATGCAGGTTAAGTCGCAGTTTGCGTAAGGCTTGTTGCTTCGGCTTGAGTTATAGCTGCTATCAGCAATAAATAGGTGATGAGCGTCGGTATAAGCATAGTTTGTGCTGCCGTCTTTTGGAAAACCATAAGATTTTGGCCAACTATGCTCACGATTATAAAAAGTATTCCCGCCACCCGCTTTGGCGTAGCTGGCATTTTTATAGATATCAATCACATTGTTCGCGTTACTAGGATCTTGATCGGCTGCTTCTAATATATCCCAAGTGTCAGTTGACGAAGAGGAATAAGGGAAGCGAGTATGGTCATCAATGATTTCATGTAACGAAGCACGCAAAGTAGAAGCGTTACTCACATTTACAGAGTCGTAATAACCCGTTGGAACATCTGCGATTGCAGAACTTGAGACCACCAATGAAGCGGCTAAAAATGCCGACTTATTGTTAAATTTTTTAAAAAACATAATTTTTATTCTTTTATTTTTAGGTAAAAAAAAGAGCCAAAATGCAGGGCATATTGACTCTTGATGTTCTCTACTAAACTCTCGATGACTAACTTTTCATTGAAGGCAAAAATATTAAGACAATGAAACGAAGGGGGAAAAGAGAGGAAAAGCAGAGTGATGTTTGATAAATAATTAGTGTCGTAGCAATAGTGTGCTTTATTGCTCCTAGCTAGTGGCGGCGTCGATATGATAATTATATCTGCGGCCGAGGTAGCATCCGTGTAGTCGTTTGGATTAGACCTTCGACGGTCTAATATGTTCAGGTCCGCTTTCCGTGTGCAAAAGCGACTTAGACCTGGCTTTTCAGTGAATTTAACCTTTGAGGTCCTAAAAGAACAAATTTGGCGGTCAGCAAAGACCTTTATTAAAAAAGTTTTGCTGAAATAGAATTGTTTGAATATTAACTGAGTAACGTTCACAACAACGAGCCGTTTGGTCTTATTAAAAGGTCGGGCGCTATTGTGACCTGTTAAACAAAATAAAACAATTATCTAAATAACAAAGTTATATAAAAAATTATTCTATATTTTGTGGTTTTTAGTACAGGTTTAAGAAAATTGAACAAATACAGCCGATATACAGTATGGTAGTTATGTACTAAAAATTACGTCGAGGATTGACCATGAAAAATGATTTAGACCTTCATATGTTGTTGAGAGTATTTGATAAAATAAGAACGAAAGGCGACGCAATTGATCAGGGCCATCAATTAGAAGGCATAAAAGCAGTTTCTGATTTTGATGGATACACGGTAGTTTTAAGCGATGTACAGTGTAACTTAACCTTGTTTTTTCATAACAAGTACGAGTTTGATTATCCTACTGCAACCGCCCGTGAACAATTTGAAAAAAGAATTTTGTACATCGATAAGCACTTTTAATCAAAAACTAGGCTCAATCAAAGCTAAGCTTAATATAAGTAAGCTCAATATAAGCTAAGTTCAATATAAGTTATCTTCACATAAAAAGAGGTGCCCAGCCATCGTCGCGAGCCACTCGCAAATGGGCACCTTATTCTACCCGTCACTATTTCTTAGAATAACGTCAAAAATAATTATCTTAAGGTTACGTTAAGGTTGTGTGCCTATATTCAACCATACTTTAGAGATATTCCATCTTAAAATGAAACGGACGGTAAAGCCTTATGACTGGTATTTCCAAATATTTATCAATAAAAATAACGTTTATAACGGCTTTGAGCATTATGGTTCTTAGCACTCTAACAATAGGCGCTGCGTTAGCGAGTCCGACAAACTCCAGCGCATTAGACTCAGCAGAAAGCCAGCGCACCATTCAAAGCAATACTCAAAATAGCACTCAAAAAAGTATTCAAAAAAATTTACAGTCAGGGCAAGCAGAGCAGCAGCTAGACACCATGCTTAGGGAAAATAAAGGTAAGGTTATTTATCTAGATTTCTGGGCGTCTTGGTGCGTTCCATGCCGCAAGTCATTTCCTTGGATGAATAAAGTGCAAGCAGACTATGCCAATCAAAGTTTCACTGTAATTAGCGTAAATGTTGATAAAGACTTTGATTTAGCACAACGCTTCTTGGCTGAAATGCCGGCATCATTTCCTGTTATCTACGATCCAAATGGTGAGCTCGCTAGCAAATATAAATTACAAGGCATGCCAAGTAGCTTTTTGATAAATCGTGACGGCAAATTTGTGCGGGCTCACAAAGGTTTTTTCTCGAAAAAAATAGCCACTTACGAAACAGAAATTGAACAATTACTTGGTGATCAAAACCGTTAAATTAGTTACTACGATACGCCAATACCGGCGAGGAGTTTTTATGAAAAACAAACTGAAGCTCGTTTCAATTGTTACACTTATTAGTCTTACCACAGGCTGTGCTTCGTTAGGGGTGCAACCATGGGAGCGAGATTTGCTGGCGAAAAAAGAGATGTCATTAAATTCAGCGCCCGTTGATGCAGCGCTCGATGATCATATTTATTTTAGTAAAGAAGCTTCTAGCGGTGGCCGCAGTTTTGCGGGGGGAGGTTGCGGATGCAATTAAATAAAAAAAACGCAAGCCAACTATTGGCTATTGCAGCTGGCGCATTGCTTGGTTCAAATGTACAAGCCGCAGATGAGCCGGTTGTTAGTGAGTCAACATGGTCGTTTGATACAGCATTAATGATGTATAGCGAAACTGACCGCGTGTCGGCCGTTGAAGGCATTTTGTCCGCTACCAAAGACTATGGCGACTCCAGACTACTTAACTTAAAGTTAACCGTTGATAGTTTAACCGGCGCGTCGGCTACCGGTGCCGTTGCACAACCTTACGTGCAAAGCTTTACTAGGCCTTCAGGTAAAGGCAATTACGAAGTGCAACCGGGAGAATTACCACTCGATGATACTTTCCGAGATACCCGGGTTCAATTTAACGGTCAGTGGACTCAACCACTAGGCAGCGACTATACCGGCAGTGTCGGCGGTTATTTTTCCAAAGAATACGATTATCTATCTTTGGGCGTAAATGGTAGCTTAGCTAGAGATTTTTATAACAAAAATACCACATTGTCGGCAGGCTTTTCGTTTGCTCACGATGTGTTAAATCCAGTTGGTGGCGTATCAAACCCGTTAACACCAATATTGCCATCGGCGCAAAGCTATATGGAGGATCAGGGCTATCGTTTAAATGCACTAGGCGATGAAGAAACCAAAGACACTATCGATTTATTGTTTGGCCTAACTCAGGTTATTAATCGAAGAATGTTAGTGCAATTAAACTACTCGTATTCTTCGGTAGACGGCTATCAAAATGATCCTTACAAGTTAGTGAGTCAAGTAGATGATAGCGGTATTGTTCAGCAAAATTTATATGAGTCGAGACCCGATCAACGCACGAAACAAAGTTTATTTGCGCAAACCAAGTATCATTTTGAAGACTCAATTTTAGACTTCTCATATCGATACATGTGGGATGATTGGGGCATCAGTTCAAACACGTTTGATGTTCGTTATCGTGTGCCAGTTAGCACCGGCTATATCGAACCGCATATTCGTTATTATCAGCAAGACGCTGCCGATTTTTATCAGCCATTCATCTACGACTCGCAAGCACTACCTGACTACGTGAGCGCGGATTATAGAGTAGGCGATCTAGATGGAATAACGGTTGGGTTAAAATATGGCTTTCCTCTAGAAAACGGTGATGAACTATCATTCCGGTTAGAGTTCTTTCAACAAACACCCAATAACCCAGGTGTAGAATTGCCTCCAGAGTTAGAAAGTCTGCCAATGTTTGAAAAAGTGCAAGCAGTTGTGCTACAAGTAAATTATTCTTTTTAAGTAACAGTTAAGAGTAAATATGAACCAAAGGACACTCAATATTGAACATCGTGCAGACTGTATTGCCGTGTCCTTTTTTTCAATGGCGAGTCCCTGTGAAGTCTTGTTTGACAGTAAAGATGAAGAACTGATTACTCAACTGGCCAAATGGTTAACGCAAGAAACCTGGCGAATAGAGGACAAATACTCTCGTTATCAAACAAATAACGTAATGCATCAAATAAATAATAGTAACGGTCATGTGGTATCTATAGATGCTGAAACGGCACGACTATTAATGTTTGCAGATGCATGTTATCAAGCCAGTGATGGTATGTTTGATGTCACATCGGGTGTGTTACGAAAAGCCTGGAAGTTTGATGGTGGTAAACATATCCCTTCACATGAAGAAGTAGCTAAACTTCTTCATTTGATTGGTTGGCAAAAGGTGCAATTCACACAAAAACAGCTAGCTTTACCCGCTGGAATGGAGTTGGATTTGGGTGGGATAGGCAAGGAATACGCTGTTGATAGTGTTGCACAAGGGCTTATTCAACGGCTCACCGCGCAGCAACAGGAAGTACCGTTTTTAGTTAATTTTGGCGGTGATATATTTGCTTCCAGCCCTAGGTCAAATGGAAAAGCTTGGGTAGTAGCGATAGACTTAAAAGGCTTATCAAATACTGAGCAAAAAATCTTATCCATTGAAAAAGGCGGGTTAGCAACCAGTGGCGATGCGAATAGGTTCCTACTTAAAAATGGTAAACGGTATACTCACATTTTAAACCCTAAGTCTGGTTGGCCCATTGAAAACGCACCTCGTTCAATTACCGTCGCTGCAGCTACCTGTATTCAAGCTGGAATGATGTGTACCATCGCAATGACCTGCGGCGATAAAGCAAAAGAGTTTTTAACAGAGAATGCATTAACCCACTGGATATATACATGAGATTATTATTAGTAGAAGATGATGCTCCATTGGGGAGTGGCTTAAAACAGTCATTTCAACATGAAGGATATGCAGTGGACTGGGTTGAATCGGGTAAACACGCGGTGTTGGCCTTTACAGATTGTGACTTGGTGGTATTGGATTTAGGGCTTCCAGATATGGATGGCTTGCAGGTTTTAAAAGAAATTAGGCGTAAAGACGCTAACAAACCAGTACTTATTTTAACCGCGCGTGATGGCATCGAGAATAAAGTTTCGGGCCTTGATTTAGGCGCCGATGATTACTTAGCTAAACCATTTGAAATGGAGGAGTTACTGGCTCGAGTCCGGGTGCTTGGTCGTCGTCTTAATTCTATGTCGAGTAATACCATTGAGATTGCGGGGGTGGAATTAGATCTTCACGACCATAAGGTAACGGTTGAGTCTAAAGTGATATCGCTGTCTAGGCGCGAATACATGATTGCAAAAGCACTTATGGAAAACGCAGGTCGTATATTGTCAAAATCTCAATTAGAAACAAAACTGTACGAATGGGGCGAAGAAGTTAGTAGCAATACTATTGAAGTGCATATTCATAATATTAGGAAAAAGTTACCCGATGGTTTTATCAATACGGTGAGAGGCGTTGGTTATATTGTGAGACCAAGCTAGATGTCAATTCAACGACAGCTCACGTTATTAATTTTAGCAACGGTCACCTTAGCGACGTTTTTTGCGGGTCTATACGGGTATAAAAGTAGTGCTCAGCAGTTAGATAATTTTTTTGATAAAGAGCTCCAAGCCTACTCGTCTATTTTGTTAACTCAATCTGCATATCAAACAGAC
This sequence comes from Psychrosphaera aestuarii, assembly GCF_017948405.1. Lineage (NCBI taxonomy): Bacteria > Pseudomonadati > Pseudomonadota > Gammaproteobacteria > Alteromonadales > Pseudoalteromonadaceae > Psychrosphaera > Psychrosphaera aestuarii. The sequence continues at coordinate 910,517 of NZ_CP072844.1, forward strand.
TTCATCTCACCGGCAAATCAAACATTACAATTCCAAATATGGCGTGGCGACCGATTAATTGCAAAAAGTGCAAATGCTCCTAAACAACGTTTATCCAATTCGACTAGGGGGTTTGATGATGTCAGCGTCGCAGGAAAAAGATGGCGTATTTATGTAGATTCATCGGCCAATAGTATCGTTGGCGATAACGAAAAGTCGGTTGTTGCAATTGTCGCTCATGCCAATGACCTTAGGTTAGCAGCCGCGGAAAGTGTTTTAATTGAAGCCATTGCCCCTTTGGTCGTTGCCTTACCGATTATTGCTTTTTTTGTATTTTACTTCATAAGAAAAAGTCTTAAACCGCTGGTGGCGTTATCAAATGCCTTAACCTCTAAAAATAGTAATGATTTAACTCAGATAGATATTAACAATGCACCCAAAGAGTTATCTCCGGTTATTAATCACCTTAATGAGTTATTGCGTCGCTTATCTCAAGCGTTTGTTCGTGAGCGTCAATTATCAGCCAATACCGCGCATGAGCTAAGAACGCCAGTGAGTGTCTTAAACATTAATCTACATAACGCCTTACAAGCTTTTAATCAAAGTAACTTGTCGAGAGAAAATATACAGGAGTTGCAGAGCAATACGGATCGCTTAGCGCATGTTATTGAACAAATTATTGCACTTCATAGATTTACCGAAGAAAACTTTAATGAACACCGAGTTGCTTGCGATGTTGAGCAAATATTGCAGCAAGTGATTGCTCAAAACTACAATGAAATTAGCGTAAAGAGTCAAACAATAGAGCTAAGTTGCAACGCTCAAGTGGTAATAGGGCATGAGTTTGCGTTGTCGACCATGTTTGAAAACATATTAAAAAATGCCATTAAATATACGCCAAACAAGGGGTCAATTTTTGTTTCTGTCGTTGAAAGTGATGCACACAATCACCCAGAGCTTAAAGATGTGTCGGGCAAGGTTGTCGAAATTTCATTTGAAGATTCTGGGGCTGGAGTTAGCCAACAAGATTTAGATAAACTTACAGAGCGATTTTATCGCGCCAAGCTAACTGAAGCTCAAAAAGGCTCTGGTTTGGGACTGTCCATCGTTAAACATATTGTTGAATTACACAAAGGCGTCCTTAAATTTGCTAACTCACCACTTGGTGGCTTAAAAGTAACTGTGTTGCTAGAAGCAAAGCAAGGTATTGAATGACAATATGAGTATAGCTATCTGCACAAAATATTTATCTAATATTCAATCACTCATGACACCGGCATGTCGATTTATGCTCGGTAAAGCAAGATACGCCGCTGTTATCTTTTTGGGAGTGGTCGGTTTTGACTCGCTAGCGGATGATTTTCGAGTTGTCTTAAAAAACCATGTTTTTGTTCCGGCAGAAATCATTGTCCCAGCCGGTAAAAAAGTTCGTTTAGTGATCTACAACCAAGATGAGTCTGCTGAAGAATTTGATAGCTTTGATCTCAACCGCGAAAAGGTGTTATTTCCAAACAAAAAAGCAGTGATATTTATTGGTCCATTAAAAGCGGGGCGATATGAATATTTTGGTGAGTTCCATCCTGAAAGTGCGCAAGGTGTTGTGATTGCCAAATCAATGGAAGAAATAAAAAATGATTAAAACAGTCATCATCTTTCTTCGAGACTTGCTTCCCGTTTTTATTTTGTTTGCTTATTTGCAAAGCTTATACCCAGCGTTTTTTAAAATAAAAATGTCATCGGTTTGGAAAGGCTTGGGCGCCGCGCTCGTCGTTATATCAGTTAAGCCACTGCTTGAATTAAGCAATGACTGGTTTGATGGCACTGGACCAGAGTGGGTATCAATCTGTTTAATTCTGGTTGTTGTGACGGGAATGTTGTTGCTTACCTCAGCTCTTAATCGTTACAGGCCTGCCGTTATTTGGACAACGATTATTTGTTTTACTGGCTTAAAGTTTTCTTCCTTTTTGCTGTACTTCTCCGTTGAAATGACCACATCTGATTCATTAGGCGCACTTATAGTAAGCAGTGTTATGGGACTGGGTATTTGTGTCAGTTTTTATATATTGTGGAGCTTTGTGTTAAATGAAGTCTATGGTTTTAAACCCGCTTTTGTTGGTGCTTGTATATCCATGTTTGTAGCAGGTCAAGCGGCAAAAGTAGTCAATCATCTACATCAAATTGACGCAATTTCTATTGGTTCAAATCGACTAGGAAGTGTAGAGCATTATATTTCTGAACAGTCGGAATTAGGACATATTCTTAAAGCATTAGTGGGTTTTGAGTCGGTACCGTCTCAACTTTTTATAGTTGTATATGTGCTTACAGCCATCGCAGTTTTTACCAATTTTTATAGGAATAAAATATGAAACGCCTAGCAATATTACTCCTGCTAGTTAGCTTAACGTCGGGGAGCGTAATTGCTGACGGCATCGTGGTAGATAAAGTTTATCATCCCCTAGTATTGGCTAATGAACAGGAGTTTGAGTGGCGCTTTTTGTCAAGTCAAACAGAGCAACAGAATCGGTTGGCGCAACGCTTTGGTTATGGTCGAGCACTCAGTGATACAGTTGCTGCCGAGCTATATTTGATCGCAGAACGCGATGACGTTGGCAACTTTCAATTTCAATCTTATGAGCTCGAAGTTCGTTGGATGTTAACTGAGCAAGGTCAATATTGGGCTGATTGGGGGGCGGTGTTCGAAATAGAACGTAATACCTTAGTGGGATCGTCAGAGTTAGCAACAGGGTTACTCTTCGAAAAGGAAATAGGCCGAAACAGTTTAACGTTAAATGCCATTTTGATATATGAGTGGGGCGACGGCATAGAGGATGAATTTGAAACGGAATTTAGAGCACAATATCGTTATCGCTATATGGCAGAAGTACAACCATCGATAGAAGTTTATGTTGGCGAAAACTATTTTGGAATCGGACCTGCTTTAATGGGTGTGCGCCGTTTTAATGGCCAAAAACAGTTAAAATGGGAAGTGGGCTTTATATCGGAGCTTAGTAATAACATTAAGGACCATAGTCTTCGATTTTCTCTCGAGTATGAATTTTAAACGTTAGCATTTAATTTTAGAATAAACAGACAATTGCGCTAGTAAAACGAAGGCAATAAACCTAAACTGCCGATCCAATCTTCGGCCTCTATACTTTAACGATTAAACTATGACTACCGCTATAATAATTCTTGCCATCATCGCACTTCTTTTTGTTATTTTTGAAGAGGTTATTCATGTAGATAAAGCTAAATCAACATTGTTTATTGGAACCTTAAGTTGGATATTGGTTTATTTATTTCCGTTTCATGGTTCAAGTGCCGCTAACATTACAGAACAACTCAATGAGAATTTGCTAGAAATTGCGACATTGTGGTTATTTCTTATGTCAGCCATGACTTTTGTTGCTTATCTCAATAGCAAAGGCTTTATATCAAACTTAGTTCAGCGATTGTTACCCAAGCAGTTGTCAGAAAGAAAGTTCATGTTCTTACTTGGTTTTTTTGCCTTTATATTTAGTTCATTTGCCGATAACGTGACGGCCACTTTGGTTTCCGTTGCCGTCATTGCTTCTCTTCAAGTACCAGCAAGGCAAAGACTAAAATACGCTACATTAATTATATTTGCGGTTAACAGTGGCGGTGTTTCCCTAATAACAGGTGATGTCACCACCTTGATGATCTTTTTAGATGGCAAGGTGAGTATAGGCAACCTATTACTTCTCATTTTGCCATCATTAACAGCGGTGTTAGTTTTAGCCGCGTTATTATCACGAAATATGAGAGGGCAGTTAACCTTTGAAGGCAAGCATGAAGCTATCGAAGGTAAAGACAAGATCATTGCTGGTGTGTTTATTCTCACCATATTTAGCACATTATATTTAAATGCTGCATATCAAATCCCACCAGTATTAACCTTTTTGTTTGGTTTAAGCTGTATGTTTTTAATAGGGCAATACTTGGTTCGTAAAACCAATAGAAATATTCTCAACTATATCCGCGAAATTGAGTTTGATACCTTGTTATTTTTCTTAGGTGTTTTACTCATTGTGGGCATGCTAAAAGAAGTTGGTGTGTTGACGCAGTTAACAACTATCTATCAAGTGTTTGATACAAGTGTTGCAAACTACTTGCTAGGTTTACTATCGGCAGTGCTTGATAACGTACCACTAACAGCGGCTTTGTTAAAAGCCGATATACAGATGGATACAGCTAATTGGTTGGCACTTACTTATGCCACTGGAGTTGGTGGTTCGGTGTTAGTAATCGGTTCAGCTGCCGGCATCATTGCTATGAGCAAGGTCAAGGAACTCAACTTTATTAGCTACTTGTCCATGGCCGGTTATTTATTAGCAGCGTATACGATTGGTTACTGGCTGAGTTATGCAGTAACTAGTTTTTCGCTTGTTCGCTTTGGAATTTAAATCGTCTTAAGCTTCCGTTAAGGAGGCCGCAATACAATTGCTCTACATTAAGTGGAGCAATTTATGTCAAACTTTTTAAAAACGAGCAGAAAGCTCGTCTTGTCGAGTAACCAAGTTTTATTACTTGTCGCGTGCTATTTTACATTAGTATTTAATTATCCATTTTTATCCCGCCTGGTTAAAGGAGGTTTGTCAGCTAACGACATTAGTTTCGTGTTTTTGCTGTCGTTACCTATCTTTTTAATGGCTTTAATTTCGCTGTTATTTTCGTTATTTATACCAACAAAAATAATGAAACCCATGCTTTTTCTATTGGTAATACTTTCATCCGTAATTTGGTTTGCTCAGGTCAATTATGGCATCGTTTTTGACTATTCTATGGTACAAAATGTATTTGAAACTGATAGTGCTGAGGCTTTTACATATTTAAATACAGCCGCTTTCGTTGAAGTGTTTGCTGTATCGTTTATACCGATTGTATTTATATATCTGGTAAAAATAGAGCTCAATAGTTTTTGGCCGTCAATAAAATCGAGAGTGGGGTTAATACTAACTTCCTTTGTGGTATTGCTCGGAGTAGTTTATCCACAATACTCTGACTTTTCAGCCGTGGGGCGTAATAATCACGATGCAATTAATTATATTATCCCTTTTAAGCTGATCGATTCTAGCTACAAATATATCAGAGATAACTATGTATATCCGGCTATGCCATATAAGGTGCTAGACGAGTCCCCAGAACTATTAACCAATGCAAAACAGCTTACTATTTTAGTTGTGGGTGAAACGGCACGCGCTCAAAATTTTTCGTTAAATGGTTATAAAAAGCCAACCAATACTTTTACCAACAAATTAAACCTTACATCATTTAAACATGTCACTTCTTGTGGAACTGCGACTGCTATTTCAGTACCTTGTATGTTTTCAAGATTAAATCACGATAGTTACGATAAACGGATTGCCGCAAATCAGCAAAACGTTTTAGATATTATACAAGCGGCGGGTGTATCGGTAACCTGGCTCGATAATAACAGCAGTTGTAAAGGGGTATGTGCGCGCATTACCTCTATAAAAGTTGATCCAACACAGGAGTCAGACTTGTGTGATGGCGAATATTGCTTCGATGAAATAATGATTAATTATTTAGACTCGATCATTGCTCAGATGCAATCCGACAACAAGCTTATTGTTCTTCATATGATTGGATCGCATGGGCCAACTTATTTTAGGCGTTATCCAGCTAGTCATGCGGTCTTTTTACCACATTGTAACCGTAGCGATATTCAAAACTGTACACAAGAGGAGCTACTAAACACCTACGACAATACGATTCGTTATACGGACTATGTACTCTCTTTGTTAATTAACCGACTAAAGAAGATCTCAAATCAAAATGGTACGAACACGCAGCTACTGTATGTTTCTGACCATGGAGAATCGTTAGGAGAAAATGGTGTTTACTTACATGGTTTTCCCTATACGCTAGCACCTGAAGACCAAACCCATATTCCAATGATATATTGGAATTCCCAACGTCTCGAACAACCCGAACAAACGTGCATAAAAGCGTTAGACAATAAACCAGTTAGCCATGACGAACTGTTTGATAGTCTTCTAGGTTTAATGAAAGTGAAATCAAGCACCTATCAACAAAACCATGATATATTTTTGCCTTGCACAAGGAGAACTCAGTTGGTTGCGAGATGAATAAGTACTCTCCAATCAGTGTTATGGCTAGTCATTCTTTTATATGCAGGCACGATACTATGATCCAGTTATAGGTCGTTTCTATTCGAATGATCCTGTTGTTTAGACTGCTGCCAACCCTAAAATGTCAGTGGATTTTTTTTTGTAATTAATAGTCCATGTAAGTATGCTAAAACAGACAGTAAGCCGACACTATAGTTGATGGTGGAAAAGTCAGTTTAAAACATGTTTAAGGAAAATAAATGAAAACGCTGCTAATCGTTATACTGCTGTCACTATTCCCACTTTTGGTTGGCTGTACAGCTAATGGTGAACTTAAAAAGACTAAGCTTACAAATCAAAAAGTTGTTATAGCACACCGCGGTGCAAGTGGTTACTTACCTGAGCACACTATGGCTTCTAAGGCGATGGCTTACGCGATGAAGGTTGACTATATAGAGCAAGACTTAGTGATGACCAAAGATGATCATTTAGTTGTATTACATGATCATTACTTAGACCGAGTTACAAATGTGGCGGAAAAGTTTCCAAAACGGAGCCGACAGGATGGCCGCTATTACGTCATCGATTTCACTCTGGCTGAAATTCAAACCCTTGATATGACAGAGGGCTTCTCGATAAAAGAGGGCGTGCTAGCCGCAAATTATCCAGACAGGTTTCCTATTTGGCAGTCTAAATTTAAAGTGCACACTTTTGCCGATGAAATTGAGTTAATCCAAGGCTTAAATAAAAGTACCGGTAAAAATGTTGGTTTATACCCTGAAATAAAGTCGCCTATATTTCACATATTAAATGGCAAAGATATTAGTAAAGCCGTGTTGCTTGAACTTAAAAAGTACGGCTACTCTAATCAAGATAGCAAGGTTTTTGTTCAAAGCTTTGATGCGAATGAGCTCATAAGAATTAAAATGGAATTGATGCCGGAGTTAGGTATCGACCTTAAGCTTGTGCAATTAATAGCGATGACGAGTTGGAAAGAAACCGTCAATATTAAAGATGGTGCTGCGAAGCCGTATAGTTATGATTGGATGCTCAAGCCTGAAAATATGAGCAAAATTGCTCAGTATGCAAATGGTATTGGTCCATGGAAACCTATGTTAATTACACAAAGTGAAAATAGTAAGTTTGCCAAGTCAAACGGGTTAACGGAAGCCGCACATAAGGCTGGCTTACTGGTTCACCCTTACACATTCCGTGCAGATAAGGGGGAGGTTCCAAAGTATGCCAAAGACTTCCCAACATTGTTACGATTCTTTTACTTTGAAATTGGTGTAGACGGTATTTTTACTGATTTTCCGGATAAAGCCGTGGATGTTTTATCTAGTGAGGCGCAAAACTAAAATGCTCAAGCTAACAGCGAGTGCTTACTTGCAGTCACGGCACATTACAATATTGGCACGAGTGTACACTGGGTGTTGTCCTTGTGATGTTGTTTTAAAGCCGTATTTTTTGTAGAGTCCAATCGCGGTAGTTAGTTTAGTATTAGAGACAAGGTAAACTTGTTGTGCGTCTATTGCGGTGAGTTTTGCTAAGGCATATTCAATTAATTTTTTCCCATATCCCTTTCCTTGACTGTTTGGTGACACGGCCATGCGAGCTAACTCAAAAATACCATTGCCATTATTAAACAGTGCGCACACTCCTTTTACAACGCCATCATCAACTAGGCTAAAAATGTAGCCACCATTAGTAATGACTTTCATAGGATCGCTTGCTAACTCTCGATCAACTTCTTCAATTTCAAAGTAATGTGATATCCACTCTTCGTTTAAGCGGATAAAGTCTTCTAATAGCTCTTGTCTATTTTCTAGTATTGTCACAGCGTTCAAAACTTAATTACTCCATAGACGTAGATCTGATGAAAAGAGAGATAGTAGCTCTTTCTCGACGTGTTTTGAAATTTTGTTCACCACATATGTTGATGTATTAAGTAACGTTAATTAGAGTAGTAATCAATTAACCTTAATAAATAAACGATTAGTCTCAGATAGATAGACTATTAGGTGAGATTAATTTATACAAAATAATAATAAGACACTTAAAAGAATATCGTTCGATAAGAAATGATCAATTTGGAATAGGAATCAATATACCGATATGAAGTTATTAAACAAAACTATGCTGGCCTTAAGCATCACCAGCTTTAGTGCCGCTGCGACGGTGCTGACACAAGCAGAGATTGACGCGCTAAGTAAGTCCAATACCAATGTTGCACCGGCTTACTCTTTGTTAGCAGCTGATAAAGCGGAAGACGCTGAAAAACCAGACGAAGCAGAAAAAGCAGACAAGAAAGATAAAAAAGACAAGAAAAAAAGTAAATTCAAAGATTATGCTGACATCGTCACAGACAAAGCCATAACGTCAAAAGGCATCTTTACCACTCACCTTGTTGATAACAAAGTTTACTTTGAAATCCCTGCTGCTGAGTTAGGTCGTGAGTTTGTATGGCAAGTTAAGACCTCAGGCACACAGCCTGGCAAAGGTCTAATTAGTGCCGACATTGGTCGCCAATATGTGGTTTTTGAGCGACATAATGACGACATATTATTACGTAGCCGCAATTACTCAGTAGTGTCTGAAGAAGGATCACGAGAATCTTTTGTGGTTAAAAAGGCTTCTATAGATGGCATTATTGCAAAGCTTCCAATTACGACTTTTTCTACAGATGACACAAAATCACCGGTTGTAGACATTACCAGCTTATACATGGGACAGCACAAAGAGCTTTTTCCAGCACCACGAGCGCCACGTAATCCAAAAGCACCAAAAGCACCGAATTTCAAACTGAATACAAAAACGTCTTTAATTACTAAAGTCAAAGCGTTTGAAAAAAATATTGAAGCAACCGTGTTAGCTCAATTCACAAGTGCAAAAGTGAATGACACTAAAGAGCTACGTCATTCAATCTTTGCATTGCCAGACACACCAATGAAACCGCGTTTTTATGACAAGCGAGTGGGTTACTTCACAGCGAACTATTCTGACTATAGTTCAGATAAAAACAAATTAGACTCGTTCAGCTACATTAAGCGCTGGCGTTTAGAAAAGAAAAATCCAGAGCTAGAAGTAAGTGAGCCAATAGAGCCAATCGTTTGGTACATAGACCGTGGCACACCTGAGAAGTATGTTGAAGCTGTTAGAGAAGGCATTGAGTTTTGGCAATCGGCGTTTGAACAAGCTGGCTTTAAAAACGGTATTGTTGCCAAAATGGCACCTAGCATGGAAGAAAATCCGGATTGGGATCCAGAAGATGCTCGTTTTTCTGTAATTCGTTGGATTCCATCAGGTATTCCAAACGCGCAAGGGCCACATGTTGCTGACCCTCGCTCAGGCGAAATTATTGAAGCCGACGTACGTATGTACCACAACGTAATCAAGTTACTTGAAGGTTGGTACTTTGCTCAAGCGGGCGCAACCGACCCAAGAGCTAAAAAGCTTCCTTTACCAAACGATGTGATGAGTGACTTAGTTCGATTTGTTGTTGCTCATGAAGTGGGTCATTCAATAGGTCTTCACCACAACTTTATTGGCAATAATTCTTACACGATTGATCAGCTCAGAGACCCTGAATTTGTAAAAGAATTTGGCGTTTCGGCTTCAATCATGGATTACGCCCGATTTAACTATGTAATACAACCAGAAGATGGTGTGTCACCAATTGATTATGATCCGGGTCCATACGACAAGTTTGCAATTGAATGGGGTTACAAAGAGTTTAAAGGCGACCTGACACCAAAAGAAGAATCGGTCTTGTTAAGTAAAATTGCAGACCGTCAGCTAAACGATGACCGACTTCGTTGGGATGCGTATTCTAAACCAAGCTATTTAGATCCTCGCATTTTAACCGAAGCAATTGGTGATGATCCTGTTGAAGCAACAAGACTAGGACAGAAAAACAAAAAGCGTATTTTAGAAAACCTAATCAACGCGACTAGTTTTGAACCCAACAAAGGCTATGACGAGTTAGACAACGCTTACAAAACGGTCATTCAACAACACGCTAGAGAGCTTGGGCATGTTGCTAAAGCGGTGGGCGGTGTGATGTATCGCAATGAGTTAACTCAGGATCATAAAGAAAAACAAGTATTTGAAATCTTCCCTAAGAAAAAACAAGAGCGTGCTGTTGAGTTTTTGATCGACAACGGTGTGAAGTTACCTGAGTTTTGGAACAACAAAGAGATTTTGAAACGTATTGGTCAGGATAAATTTGAACAATACGCTAGCTCCATCATTAGACAAGCCGTAGGTAGTCCGCTCGCAGCTCATCGCTTAGATTCATTGATTAAGTTACAAGCGGCTGGTGAAGACGTGATGGATCCGGTAAAAACTGTTAATAAGTTTGTTGATGCGATATATGGCGACTTCAAATCTCGTCGTGCAAAGTCAGACCAATATACAATAATGCTACAAGACTACTTTGTGACAAAATTGCTAGCCGACATTTCATCAACTAAGTCTTCACCGACTTTGGTTGCAATGTTAAGAGGCATAGCTACTGAGTTAAAATCTGATCTAAACGCTGCTGCGAGAAAGCACGATGGTAAGTTACAAGGTTACCGTTATGCTGGCCTAGCCGCTCGACTCGAGGAAGGTTTGGAACCGAAAGTAACGGTTAAAAAATAGCGCTAACCAAACACATAGCACTTCGATTTACGTAGCAAGGTGCTCTGGTTAGTGGTCATGGTCTAAGCATTAAGCTATACGTTGAGCTTAACTTAACCAGGCTAATAGATTAAAAGAAACTTCGATTATTCGGAGTTTCTTTTTTTTGCACCCATTAAATTTTAAATGTTTTCACAATAGCGTCTAATTCTTTCGACATGTTGCTAACTTGTTTTGTTATCTCTAAGGCGAGTTCGGCATTTTCCAATGAAGAGTTTGCCAGTTCATCTATCTTGGTGGTGTTTTTATTGATTTCATCAGACACATAAGACTGCTCTTCAACTGCGGTAGCAATTTGATAATTCATATCACGAATATCGGTAACGGAGCCTTTAACCGTTTGGATTGAGGACTCTGTAGATTTAGTTAATGCAACGCCACTTTCCGCTTGTTTGCGGCTATCGTCAATCACGCTAACGGCCTCTTTTACCCTAGTTTGTAAACTAGAGATCATTGAATTAATTTCTTCTGTTGAAGCTTGAGTTCGACTTGCAAGAGTACGAACTTCATCTGCAACAACGGCAAAACCTCGTCCTTGTTCGCCGGCCCGGGCTGCCTCAATTGCTGCATTTAAAGCAAGTAGGTTAGTTTGTTCGGCAATACCCCTAATCACATCTAAAACCGCTCCAATATTATTACTTTCGGTATTTACCAGAGAAATGACATCTGTGGCGTTGGATATTTGGGCAACGAGTTTGTCAATGGCATCAACGGTGTCCGACAAAAGTTCCAAGCTATGTGTCGATTCTTGCTCCGCTTTATCAGCTGACTTAGCTGCGCTATTACCGCTGTTAGAGACTTCGTGTATGGTACTTGTCATTTCTGTAATTGCAGTAGCGACGGATGTTATTTCATCTCGCTGATTTGCGGTATCCAAATTGATTTTATCCATCATTTGGTTGACCTCGTCGACTGAACGATTAAGGGCGCTGCTTGATGTACTAACATTTGATATTGCACTTCGTACTTTTTCAGCAAAATTATTAAAAGCCTTTGCAAGCCGAGCAAACTCATTATCGCCTACGACATTTAAACGTTTAGTTAAATCGCCATCTCCGTCGGCAATTTCAGTCATAGCCGTTACTGCGTCATTAAGTGGCCTTGAAATCATGATGGATATCCAATACGCAAACGTTAATCCAATGGCAAAGACAAACAAACTTATGATGAGTTTGTCTCGTTTAGCTGTGTTAATTTGCGTTACATAATCTGACCGATCCATGATCAACTCAATAACCCCAATTGAACTGCCAGCGTAGTCTGTGACTTTACCTGCATATAGAGCAAAGGTACTGTCGCCGGCTGATATTGTTGATGAGTTTGACAACGTTAAAGCGCTATTGAGCTCGGACGTTGTTAGGTAACGAGAGTTTGAGCTACTTGCGATTATATTTAGCTGGTTATCCTGCTTGGCATAAATATTAACGTCGACACCATATTTATCTTTTATTCGGGTGACAAAGCTGTTGTCCAGCGCCATACCAAACTCAACACTACCAATATGTTGGCCTTGAAAATTAACAGGAACAACACCTCGAATGCCTAAACCTGCTTTGCCGACTTCAATACCACTGACCGATTTTTTTGAGTTGTTAACGTCTACCACGGTATTTCTAAAACTACTTAGGTCATCACCGAATTTGTCTACTTTGTGCAATCGTAAAAATGAGGTCGCAGGCGGCGTGTGAAATTGAAACTGTTTAACGCCATACTGATCTTTTGCAATTGAAAAAAACGGCATATTTAGCGAGGTTAATTGTTCTCTGTTCTTATTGGAAAAGGCTTGTTGAATGGGAGCAAAATTGGCAACTGAATAGGCAAGAGAGGTGGCGAGTCTACCTTCGGCTTCAATCTCTGAAAGTACCGCTCTATATAACTGCGATAGTTCCCTTTTTTCAGCCTGATTCGACATAGTCGTTAATGAACTAAAAGTAGATATAGCAAAGGTTATAGTGACTAATAAAATGATAATTGCGAAAGCACCAAGCAACAGACTTCTCATGCTCAACGAGTACAGAATGTTTTTAGTCATATACCTTCCTTAAAAGTTCTTCGAACCAACGTTTATTAAAACTCTAGCAGAAAATATTAATTTGGCTCGAATAAGGGGTTGAGAACATAAAACTCCTTCGTCGGGGAAGAAAATTGTGATTATTTAAACTATTTAACCCACAATTTCCCACATTATTCAGTGTGTTATTTTTTACGTTTATTTTATTGGCTTTGGCCGGCAAAAACTTGCCGTATATTTGCTTGACAATGCGTTGATCTGGAGCCTAAACTGTGAACTAGTGGGAAATTGTGGGATATATTGGTACGCAGTCCCAAATTTGAACAGTGGAAATAACAACCACAATATGGAGCGATCATGTTTCGCGGTGCAAATACCTTATCTTTGGACAGTAAAGGACGGTTATCGATTCCAACTCGATATCGTGAGCTTTTGCTGTCTGAATCAGAAGGGAAAATGGTTTGTACAGTCGATTTGCACCAGCCTTGTTTATTGTTATACCCCTTGGTTGAATGGGAAGACATCGAATTTAAATTACGCCAGCTTTCTTCAATGAACCCTCATGAACGTCGTGTTCAACGTGTATTACTTGGTAATGCACATGAAGTTGATATGGATAAATCTGGGCGAATTCTAGTGCCATCACAGTTACGTCAACACGCCCAGTTACAAAAATCCATCGTATTAACAGGCCAACTTAATAAGTTCGAAATGTGGTCTGAAGAACAGTGGACTGCGCAAATGGCAGAAGATATTGCCACTGAATTAGAAGGCGACTTTGAGCTTTCTGACCGACTTAAAGAATTTTCATTTTAATAACAACTTAAACACGAGAGAACGGCAGCAAATATGACAGAACACGTATCGGTATTATTAACAGAATCTATTGATGGCTTGAATATTAAGCCGGATGGGATTTATATCGATTGTACGTTTGGTCGAGGTGGTCATTCTTCTCATGTATTAGCTAAGTTGTCGCAAGCTGGACGTTTAATCGCTATCGATCGTGATCCAACGGCAATTGAGGCTGCAAAGCGATTTGCCGATAACCCAAGCTTTACCATAGAACATACTCCGTTTTCAGAATTATTGGCTGTTGCCCAAAAACACGATGTTGTAGGTAAAGTAGACGGTATTTTGATGGACTTAGGAGTGTCTTCGCCGCAGCTAGATGAAGCTGACCGAGGCTTTAGCTTTATGAAACCGGGTCCACTTGATATGCGCATGGATTACACCAAAGGAATTTCTGCGGCAGATTGGTTAGCCAAAGCCGAAGAAGACGACATCGTATTCGCATTAAAAACATACGGTGAAGAAAAATTTGCCAAACGTGTTGCACGTAAAATCATTGCAACACGAGAAGAATCGCCGATTCTTACGACAACCGATTTAGCTAATTTAGTGGCTGCAACTGTACCGAAAAGCAAGGCAGAGAAGAAACACCCTGCTACTCGCACCTTCCAGGGAATAAGAATATATATAAATAGCGAGTTAGTAGAGATTGAACGTGCGTTAGATGCGTCGTTAGAAGTCTTGAAGCCTGCCGGTCGACTGTCAGTGATTAGCTTTCATTCTTTAGAAGATAGAATTGTTAAGCAATTCATTCGTAAGCAAAGCCAAGGTAAACAAGTACCTAGAGGTTTGCCTATGACGGAAGAAGAGCTAAACAAAGGAATAAAAATGAAGCCGATTGGTAAAGCAATAAAACCATCGGAACAAGAGATAGCTAGTAATAGCCGTGCGCGCAGCTCCGTCCTTAGAATCGCTGAAAGATTATCAACATGAACATAACAATAAAAAATGTCGTTGATACTCAATTAGCGCGGTATATTTTAAGCGACTTACGTAAGCATAAACTTACAGTGGGGCTTCTGCTGCTCAATGTTATCGCTGCGGTTGCAGTGGTGCACTGGGCACAGTTAAATAGGCAAATGGTCATTCAACAAGATGTATTGTTGCAACAACGTGACGATATTGATCTTCGTTGGCGCCATTTGTTATTAGAGCAAAGAGCTCTGGCTGAACATAGCCGAGTTGAAAATATTGCTCGTGAACGCTTAGAGATGGAACGCCCAACATCAGATCAAGAGGTGGTAGTTACGTTGCCATGAAGGACTGGTTGAATAATAAAAATAAAAAAACAACAACCAAACGTAGCACCAAAAAAGGGGCCCAAGCCAAGTCGGGCCTAAAATCTGGGAAACAAACCCAACAAGCCAAACAATTAACTAAGCCAAGTGTAAATCGTTGGCGCTTTCAGTTCGTCATTTCGTTTTTAGTTTTAGTCTTTAGCTCTGTAATTGGACGAGCGGCCTACCTGCAAATAATTCAACCTGAGAAGCTTATCCTAGAGGGCGATAAGCGTACCGTTCGAGTGAAAGAGTCATCGGTTCAGCGTGGCATGATCACCGACCGCAACGGTGTAGAACTTGCGGTTAGTGTTCCTGTACAAACGATTTGGGCTGACCCTAAGCGCGTATTAGAGTATCCAGAGTTTGAAACCGACGTGCGTTGGAAAGCGCTGGCTAAAGTACTTCAAATGGAAGAGCACGAATTATTAGCTAGGATCACCAACAACCAAGACAAACGTTTTATCTACTTAAAACGCAAAACAAACCCTGTTGTAGCTGATTATGTTCAGCAACTTAGAATTCCAGGTGTGCGATTACGAGAAGAATCGAAACGTTATTACCCAGCTGGCGAAATTACAGCACACGTAGTGGGCTTTACAAACATAGATGGCAAAGGCATAGAGGGTGTTGAACTTCGCCATAATGACTGGATGGTTGGTACGCCGGGTAAACGTAAAATAATTAAAGATGCAAAAGGCCGAGAAATTGAGGTTATTGAAGAAGAGCAAGGGTCAGAACCACAAAATATCGCCTTAACTATCGACCAACGAATTCAGTCAGCTGTTTATCAAGAGCTTAAAAAAGCAGTGCAAACTTATGAAGCCGCCTCGGGTAGCGCTATTGTAGTTGATATTGAAACGGCTGAAGTGTTAGCGATGGTAAATAGTCCTTCATTTAATCCAAACAATCGCATGAATGTTTCTATGCACCGTTTTCGCAATCGAGCCATTACCGATACGTTTGAGCCAGGATCAACAATGAAGCCAATTTCGGTACTTAATGCTTTGGAATATGGCTCATTCGGAACACTTGATTTAGTCGACACGTCACCGGGATACATGCGAATAGGTGGCCGTCGTATTTCAGATCCGCGTAACCGCGGCATGCTCAGTTTGGCGGATGTCTTAAAATACTCTTCTAATATGGGCTCAACTAAATTAGCGTTATCAACACCAAAAGAGTCATTTTTAGGATTGTTTTATAAAATGGGCTTGGTTGACAGTAGCGGTGTTGACTTAGTGGGTGAAAGTACTGGTTTATTTAACGATAGACGTCGTTGGTCAGACTCTGAGATTGCAAGCTTGTCGTTTGGTTATGGGATATCGGTGACAGCCGCTCAGCTAGCTCGAATGTACACAACCATTGGTGCAGGAGGCTTAAGTCGACCGCTGTCGATTATTAAAACAGATATTGAAAAACCATCAGAACGAATTGTTGCAGAAGACGTTGCTTATAATGTATTGGAGATGATGGAAAGTGTCATTTCTGAGGAAGGTTCAGGTAAAAACGCTATGGTGAAAGGGTATCGTGTAGCAGGTAAAACGGGTACAAGCCAAAAAGCAACCGCAGGTGGATACGGACACGATTATGTTAATACTTTTGCTGGAATAGGTCCGGTTTCCGATCCAAAAATTGCCGTTGTTGTTGTGTTGAACGATCCTAAAGGCGACTATTATTATGGTGGTGAAACCGCTGCCCCTACTTTTGGTAAAATAATGCGACAAACGCTACGCATTTTAAATGTAGCACCAGATGCAATCGGCGATAAAAAAATACAATTAGCAGACATTAGGCGAAAGAATGATGACGTTAACTGACGAGCACGACATCATTAAAGAGTTGCAACGACATCTCTTAAATAATGTTGATAAAAATCAAAACCCTAATAAAGCATCGCATCAGTCGATGCTTTCTCGTCGTTTAACACAAGACAGTAGACAGGTTGCCGAGGGTGACATTTTTGTCGCTTTAACCGGTCATGACCTAAACGGCGCTGACTATATTGATAAGGCAATTGCTCAAGGAGCAAGCGCTGTGTTAGTCGATAGTGCGTGTCAGATGCCAGCTAAAATCAATGAACTTTCCTCGCAAGCACTCGTTATTACAGTACCCAAGCTTCGACAAAAGTTAGCAGTATTGTGCAAAAGTTTCTATTTTGGCGAACAGCAACCTTTACCGGTTATCGGTATTACCGGTACAAATGGTAAGACTTCGATAAGCCATTTATTAGCGCAATTAGCAGACTTAGCTTCAGGTGGCGATGCTAATCCGAGCTTGTCGAAAAAAAGCTGTGCAGTTATTGGGACTATGGGCTCTGGTCATATAAATAATTTAACACCGAGTGCCAATACAACTCCGGGTATAACCGATGTATACAAATTGCTGGCGGCGTTTGCTAATGACAAAGCCTATGAATATCGTGCTGTTGCAATGGAGGTTTCGTCACACGCGTTGGCTCAAGAGCGCGTATCTGGACTTGAATTTGAAACAGCCGTTTTTACCAATTTGACTCACGAACATTTAGATTATCACGGTAGCATGGAGCAGTACTTTGATGAAAAAGCTAAATTGTTTATTGATTATCGCCCCAACAATGCAGTTATTAACGTTGACGATAGCTACGGGCTAAGACTTAGCAGCATGCTACACGAGTCGACAAGAGTGGTTGCATATGGTCAGTCTCAACATGTGTTGGCGTTTAACGAATATGTCTTTATCAAACAGGTCGATTGCCATAGTTACGGTTTACAACTTCAAATCGAATGGCAACTGGGTGGTCTAAAAGAATCTACAGAACTTAATTTGCCGTTGTATGGTGAGTTTAATGCAGAAAACATTGCCGCAGTGTTCGCTACAGCAATGCTTTGTGGTTGGACTTTAGACGCTGCCGCATTTTCCAAATTAAAACCAGTTCCAGGCCGGTTAGAATTATACGTAGAGCCAGAACAGCCTATCGCGATTGTTGATTATGCACATACACCTGATGCGCTTGAAGCATCACTTAAAGCAGTAATTCGCCATTTGTCTGGTCAACTATATCTTGTATTTGGCTGTGGTGGAGACCGAGATGCATCTAAACGCCCGTTAATGGCTGAAGTGGCTGAAAAGTATTCAAACGAGATAATTGTCACTAATGATAACCCTAGAACTGAAAGCCAAGAGCATATTGTTAATGATATTATGGCCGGTTTTAAAGCGCCGCAAAACGTAACGGTAGAATACGATAGAAAACGTGCGATTGAATTAGCTGTGTCTCGTGCTGGATATGGCGATGCGGTTTTAATAGCGGGCAAAGGGCATGAAGATTACCAAATAATTGGTACTCAAAAAATAAATTATGATGAACGTGCTTTTACAGCAGGTTTAATGGCAAGTCGCTCATGCGCAAGCCGGGTACAAGGGTAAATTATGATAAACGCAGACTTACAATGGGTAAGCAATGTTCTTGGTGTCGCGCCCTCAGGTGTGCCAAATGTTGATTTAACCGCGCCAATAGGTGAAATATCAACGGACAGTCGTGCAATACAAAGCGGCCAAGTATTCTTAGCATTAAAAGGTCCAAACTTTGACGGGTCTAAGTTTGTAGAACAAGTTAAACAAAAATGCGCAATTGCGGTAATTGTTGAGCGTCCTGTCGATACTGATATTGTTCAGTTTGTGGTTGAGGATACGCTTATCGCGCTTGGTAAATTAGGCCAAGCTGTGGCGAGAGCGGTAGACCCGAAAATTATTGCTATTACCGGTAGCGTTGGAAAAACGTCGGTCAAAGAAATGTGCGCAGCCATTATGTCTAGAAAAGGCAAAGTGCTTGCAACCGATGGTAATTTTAATAACCAGATTGGCGTCCCTTTAACCTTGTTACGCCTAGAGAAACAACATCAATATGCGGTGGTTGAGCTTGGCGCGAATCACATTGGTGAAATTGCTTACACTACGGGATTAACGCAGCCTCACGTCGCTATTTTAAATAATGTGGCAGAAGCGCATTTAGAAGGTTTTGGCGACATCTTTGGTGTCGTTCAAGCTAAAGGCGAAATATTCACAGGTTTACAAGCAAATGGTTTAGCGATTGTAAATGGTGATTCTGAACATAAGTCTTTTTGGCTTAGCAAGTTAGCGACTCAGTTTAATACTACGCCGGGTAAAGTTGTTGAATTTGGTTTTGGCGAAGAGATTCAAAATGCCAGCAACGGAATTACTGCAAATAACATTCAGCTAAATAGTGCCGGTTGCGCCACGTTCACTATGGTGTACCAAGGTCAGTCCGTCGACATCGAGTTAACATTGCCAGGTCAGCACAATGTAAAAAATGCATTGGCCGCGGCCGCAGCTTGTATTGAGTTGGGCGCAACACTTGAAGACGTGCAACAAGGCTTGACTCAAATGGTCATGGTACAAGGCCGAGTAAATTTAAAGCCAGTAAGCGATCGTTTATTGGTTATTGATGATACTTATAATGCGAATGTGCAATCGGTCAAAGCGGCTATTGATTTATTAGCGAGTTACCAAGGCAAGCAAGTGCTTGTGTTAGGTGATATGGCTGAGCTCGGACACGAGTCTACCAAGCTTCATACTGAAGTTGGTGAGTATGCACTTAACAAAGGAATCGATTTGTTATGTTCGTTTGGCGTGTTAAGTCAAAGTGCATCAAGTGTTTTACAAGCTGAAGGTAAAGGTACGCATTTTTCTTCAAAGCAAGCACTTACGGAAAGTATTAATACTTACATAAAACAGCAACTAGAACTTCAACCTAGTAGTAATGTAACGGTTTTAGTAAAAGGCTCTCGTAGCGCCAAAATGGAATTAGTGGTCGAGCAAGTTATTACCGATAACCAACAAAATAATAAGGCAGAACCATCATGCTAGTTTGGTTAGCAGAATATTTAACTCAATTTCACTCCGGCTTTAATGTCTTTTCTTATCTCACCTTTCGAGCAATTTTGAGTGTATTAACGGCGATGGGGTTGTCTTTGTACTTTGGTCCAAAATTAATTCGTCGCTTACAGTTAATGCAAATTGGTCAAACCGTTCGTGATGATGGTCCTGAAAGTCACTTTAGTAAAGCTGGTACGCCAACAATGGGTGGCATTTTAATATTAGCGAGCATTGTTGTGAGCACCCTTTTATGGGCGGATCTTGGCAATAAGTACGTTTGGGTAGTATTAACGGTTGTTGTTGGCTACGGCATTGTTGGTTTTGTAGATGACTACCGCAAAGTGATTCGAAAAGACAGCAAAGGTTTGATTGCACGTTGGAAGTATTTTTGGCAATCGGTGATCGCCATTGGCGTTGCAGGATACTTGTACGCGACAGCGCAAAGTCCGGAAGAAACGGCTCTATTAGTACCATTTTTCAAAGACATTATGCCGCAGTTAGGCATGATGTACTTGCTTGTTGTTTACTTTACGTTAGTAGGAACAAGTAACGCGGTAAATTTAACCGATGGGTTAGACGGTTTAGCTATTGTACCTACGGTAATGGTTGCTGGGGCGTTGGCGCTGTTTGCTTATGTAACCAGTAACGTGAATTTTTCGGACTATCTTAATATTCCTTATATTCCGCTAGCAGATGAACTAACGGTAGTTTGTACTGCGATAGTGGGAGCTGGCCTTGGCTTTTTGTGGTTCAACACTTATCCGGCACAAGTGTTTATGGGTGATGTAGGCTCATTAGCTTTAGGTGGAGCGTTAGGCATTATTGCGGTTTTAGTTCGTCAAGAGTTGGTCTTAATTATTATGGGTGGCGTGTTTGTGATGGAAACGCTATCAGTTATTTTACAGGTCGGTTCATACAAACTACGTGGTGAGCGTGTATTCAAAATGGCGCCAATTCATCATCACTACGAGCTAAGTGGCTGGCCTGAGCCAAGAGTTATCGTCCGTTTTTGGATTATATCGCTAGTCTTGGTTTTAGTTGGTATTGCAACGTTGAAGTTGCGTTAAGACTAATTTAATTGGATAAACAATGTTATATAAAGCGCAAATATTAGATCAGTTAAAACAGCACAAGGTAGCTTTGTTTGGCCTTGGTATAACTGGCATGTCGATGTTGCGCTTTTTGCTATCTCAGAATATATCTCCTGACGTTTTTGATACCCAACAAGTGCCACCAGAACATGCGCAACAGCATGAGCTATTGGGGCAAGTTACAACGTATTTTGGACCATTGGCAAACGATCAATTTGAGCAATACGATTATGTTTTAATTAGCCCGGGCATAAGTTTGAGTCTGCCGGCAATCGTCCAAGCCAAAGCAAAGGGGGTTCAGGTCTTTTGTGATATTGAATTGTTTGCTCAGGTTAATACAAAACCCGTATTGGCTGTAACAGGCTCGAACGGTAAATCGACAGTGGTTGCTTGGCTTACTGACTTTTTAAATCGAGTAGGTAAAAAGGCTGTGGTATGCGGTAACTTCGGGGTGCCGGTGCTCGATGTGATCAATGAAGACGTTGATGCTTTTGTTATTGAGTTGTCGAGTTTTCAGCTAGATACAACGGAAAGTTTGGTTTGTGAGGCTGGCTGTGTATTGAACGTGTCACCTGATCATTTGGACAGGTATGATAGTTTTGCCGATTATGCACAATCGAAAAGAAAGATCTATCAACACGCAAAAACGGCTATTTTTAATGGCGATGATGAACTAACGACACCAAGAGTTTTACAACCATCTAACGATGTGGACACAGATTCAGCTGCGCCCCATGTTGCATTTGGGATTGGCACTGAAGTTAAACCAGGTTTGTTATGGCGATATAACCCGAAAAATCAATTCTTGTACCACAGCAACAATGTCATTGCGGACTTTTCAACGTTTGCATTGAGCGGACACCACAATGCACTCAACGCCTTGGCAGTAATGGCGCTGGCTAACGCTATTGGTGTTGAAATAGAGAATAATATCGCGCACTTGGCTGAATTTTCTGGTTTAACCCATCGTTGCCAACATGTAAGAACATTAAATAATGTTGCTTTTATTGATGATTCGAAAGCAACCAACATCGCTTCTTGCCAAGCCGCTATTGGCGGTCTTGCTACCAAGAAAAATATAATTCTAATTGCTGGTGGTGATGCAAAAGGTGCTGATCTTAGTGAATTAAACGAAGTTATAGTAAATCACGTAAAAGCGGTTGTGGCGTTAGGGAAAGATAAAGATCAGTTTGTTAACTTTGTTGCCCCAGAAAAGTTACATTTAGTAACCTCAATGAAAGCAGCAGTTGATGTTGCCAATAGTCTAGCAGTATCACAGGATGTCGTTTTGTTATCTCCAGCGTGCGCTAGCATTGATATGTTTAGGAATTACCAAGCAAGAGCCGCAGCATTTATAGACGCGGTGACCCAGTTAGGGGACCAATCATGAGTAGAATTGGATTTGGCCTGGTAAACCTTGCGAGTCGAAAAACAGCAGAAGAGCTGGAACAACCGCCACAGCATTATGACAGAGGCTTGTTTTTACTCACGTTATGCTTGATGTGTTTTGGCTGGATCATGGTGACGTCTGCTTCGATGCCTGTCGCTGAAAAGCTATATAACAACGAGTATTATATCTCGATAAAACATGCGGTTTTTCTCGTTATATCCTTATTATCCATGACGACTGTGTTGTTATTTAAAATGGAGTGGTGGCGTAAATACAACATGCAACTTTTGCTAGTCGCAACGGTACTTTTAGTTTTAGTGTTACTGGTTGGTAATACGGTAAACGGTAGTCGTCGATGGCTGCCGTTAGGGGTATTTAACTTACAAGCTGCGGAAGTCGCCAAGCTGTTTTTCTTTGCTTTTTTGGCGGGATATCTAGTCCGCCAACACGAACAGTTATTAGAAAACGTCAAAGGCTTTATGAAGCCTCTAGGGGTTTTTACCGTTCTTGCCATATTACTGCTTAAACAGCCCGACTTAGGAACAGTGATCGTGATGTTTGTCACTACGGTTGCATTGTTGTTTTTGGCGGGGGCCAAAATTTGGCAGTTCGTAGCGCTTATTGCCAGTGGCTTGATGGCAGTTACAGGCTTGATTTGGTTAGAGCCTTATCGAATGCGACGAGTAATGGCATTTTTGGATCCTTGGGCCGATGCGTTTGGGAGTGGCTACCAGTTAACTCAGTCATTAATGGCCTATGGCCGCGGTGATTGGTTTGGTCTAGGTCTAGGCAACAGTATTCAAAAGCTCGATTATTTGCCAGAAGCTCACACTGACTTTATTGCCGCGGTGGTCGCGGAAGAGCTCGGTTTTATAGGATTGGCTGCGCTTGTTGTCGTGATGGGTGTACTGGTGTATCGCATCTTACTCGTAGGCTCTAAAGCAATGGAAAAAGGTCTGCACTACAGTGGCTATTTTGCTTACGCCATTGGAATTTGGATTGCGTTTCAGGTGTTTGTAAATATAGGTGCGAGTACCGGCTTATTACCAACTAAGGGATTAACATTGCCATTTATCTCGTACGGCGGCAGCAGTTTAATTGTGTTTTCCGTAGCGGTGGCCATCGTATTACGTATCGATTTTGAGTTACGCCAAAAAGAGCAGTTAGATTCGTCTTCGGAGGTGTCTTATGAAGTCGTCACCTAAAGCGATAATTATGGCCGGTGGTACGGGTGGCCATATATTTCCAGGAATTGCCTTAGCTGAGCAGCTCATTGCAAACGGCTGGACGGTGGATTGGATTGGAACGGCTGATCGAATGGAAGCGGAATTGGTTCCTAAACATAATTTACCTATTCATTTTATTGACGTAAAAGGTGTGCGTGGTAATGGCCTAAAACGTTTGTTAGGAATGCCATTGATGCTAATTAAAGCCTTTTTTCAGGCTAGAAAAGTTATTTCGTCTATTAAGCCTGACATTGTTGTTGGTTTTGGCGGTTACGCATCAGGACCAGGAGGCTTAGCCGCTAAGTCGCTAGGCGTGCCATTAATACTGCACGAACAAAACGCGGTGATGGGGATGACCAATCGCTATTTAAGTAAAGTTGCGTTAAAAACGCTTTTGGCGTTTCCTATTGTTGGTCGACCAGAGCAAGGGGTTAAATTTGAAGTTGTTGGTAATCCAGTTAGGGCCGAAATTTCAAAGTTAAATAAATTACCCAAGCGGTTACTTAATGAGCAAAGTTCAAAACATATTTTAGTGATTGGTGGTAGTCTAGGCGCCCAAGTTTTTAATCAAACTTTACCTACTTTATTGGCGTCACTTTTAACAAGTGAAGCAAAGCTTAAAGTGCGTCATCAAGCGGGTAAAAACAACAGCAATGATGTGCAAAAACGTTACGAAGATGCTGGGTTTACAAACACTCAGGTAGTTGTTTCTGATTTTGTCGATGATATGCAAGCAGCATACGCATGGGCCGATATTATTATTTGTCGAGCTGGAGCGTTGACCGTTTCTGAGGTCGCTGCCTCAGGTAATATGGCAATATTTGTTCCTTTGCCTTATGCCGTTGATGATCATCAAACAGCGAATGCAAATTGGCTAGTAAATGCTGGGGCTGCACAGTTAATTGCGCAACCCAACTTAGAAAAAGAATTGCCCACTATGCTGCATGAATTATTACATGCGCCATCTCTGATTACACAGATGCAGCAACGAGCTCGGCAAAATGCAAATTTAGGCACAACTGACCGCATGTTAAGTTTGTGTCAAGCAATTGGAAGAAAATAATTGAGTATTCAAGATAATATAGTTAATCCAGCAATGCGACGCTTACAAACGCTGCACTTTATCGGTATCGGTGGTGCTGGCATGGGTGGCATTGCTGAAGTGTTGTTGAATGAAGGTTACAAAGTGACCGGTTCAGATATTAATGAGAATGCCGTTGTGCAACGCCTTAAAGGTTTAGGCGCGACAATTACTATTGGTCACCTTAAAGAAAACGTAGAAGAGGCCAGTGTTGTTGTTGTATCTAGCGCAATTGACGAGACAAACGTTGAAATAATAGCTGCACGAGAAAAGCGAATCCCGATTGTTCGCCGAGCCGAAATGTTAGCGGAGTTAATGCGTTTTCGTTTTGGTATCGCAATCGCTGGAACGCATGGTAAAACGACTACAACCAGTTTAATCGCCAGTATTTTTGCAGAAGCGGAGCTTGACCCAACATTTATTATCGGTGGGTTGTTAAATAGCGCTGGCACCAACGCGCGACTAGGCAAAAGTCGATATTTAATTGCTGAAGCTGATGAAAGTGATGCTTCATTTTTACACCTTCAACCGCTTATTTCGGTAGTTACCAATATAGAAGCCGATCATATGGAAACTTATGGTGGTGACTTTGAGCAGATGAAGCGGACTTATGTAGATTTCCTTCATAACTTACCGTTTTACGGATTGGCGACCATGTGTGGTGATGATGAAGTGGTTTTAAAAATAGCGAAAGATCTGGGTAGACGAGTTGTTACTTATGGGTTTGAAGCTCATAACGATTACGTTATTACAAATTTTAATCAAACTGAAACTCGCACCACGTTCACAGTTAACCACAACGGTAAAAAGCTTGATTTGGCGCTAAACCTTCCAGGTCGCCACAATGCGTTAAACGCAACAGCTGCTGTCGCGGTGTCGCATGAAGAAGGTATTGATGACAAGTTTATTATTAGTGCACTGGAAAAATTTGAGGGCATTGGCCGTCGTTTCCAACAATACGGTGATTTTGATACAGGCAAAGGGATTGTTAAGTTAATGGATGACTACGGTCATCACCCGACAGAAGTGTCTGCAACCATTGATGCTGTAAGAGCGGCCTGGCCAGAAAAGCGCATTGTCATGTGTTACCAACCGCATCGATATAGCCGTACTCGCGATCTTTATGACGACTTTACCCATGTGTTATCGAAAGTAGACTGTTTGTTATTGCTTGAAGTATATGCTGCTGGTGAAAAGCCAATTGTTGGCGCAGACGGTCGCAGCCTTGCGCAGTCTATTAGACAAAGAAATGTAATTGACCCTATTTTTGTTGCCAAGCCAGAGCAATTACCAAATCAATTAGCACATGTCCTTCAAGACGGTGATGTTGTTATAACTCAAGGTGCTGGCAACATTAATTCTGTGATTAAAACCTTGATTGAATGTGAAATGAAAATTGCCAAACTCATGGAGGTGACTGAGCTATGACCGCGTTAGACACCAGTAGGTTTGGTAAAGTTGCAGTAATGTTTGGTGGTACGTCTGCTGAACGAGACGTTTCGTTAAATTCAGGCAAAGCGGTATTGGACGCCCTATTAGATCAAGGTGTGGATGCCTATGCTTTTGACCCAAAATTTGACTACTTAGACGACTTACTGAAAAAAGACTTTGACCGTGTATTTATTGTTTTACATGGTCGCGGTGGAGAAGACGGTAGTTTGCAAGGCGCGTTGCAATTAATGGGCTTGCCTTACACGGGTTCTGGCCCACAAGGTTCAGCTCTGGCAATGGATAAAGTTCGAAGTAAGTTTTTATTTAAGGGCGCAGAGCTTCCTTCCGCGCCTTTTGCTGTGGTAAAGCGAGGTCACGATTTTGATGCTGAGGAGTTATTAGCACAGCTATCTGGCCGAGTTATGGTTAAGCCTGCAAATGAAGGTTCAAGCATAGGAATGTCACAAGCTCGTAGTTCTGATGAATTGCAGAAGGCCGTTAAGTTAGCATTTGAATATGATGCAGAAGCGCTTGTTGAGCAATGGGTTGAAGGACGTGAAATTACTGTAAGTATAGTCGCAGGTAAGGCCATGCCATTGATAGAGATGCGCACGCCTAACGAGTTTTATGACTATGAAGCAAAGTATAAAAGCTCATCTACTGAATACTTGTGTCCAGCGCCGCTATCAGAATCGTTAACAAAGCAAATACAAGCGATTGCGGTTCAAGCTTTTGAGCTAGTTGGCGCAAAGGGTTGGGGCCGTGTTGACTTTTTATTAGATGAGAATGAAAGCCCGTTTATATTGGAAATAAATACTGTGCCAGGTATGACGACAACATCTTTAGTTCCTAAGGCTGCAGCACAACAAGGTGTAAGTTTTAAAGAGCTAGTTTTAAGTATTTTGTCTGAGACATTAGAGTCAGATGTAGACTTAAATAGTGCAGGAAAATAGCGGTGAATAAGACGACAGTTAAAAAGTGGCAAAAATCTAGTTTTTTAGTTGGATTTGTTTTCTTTTTAACGGTTATTTTATTGTTTGTATGGGGTTATAATAGCCTGTTCAAATGGGCACAAGACAAAAATGATGTGCCTATTAATGAAGTCGTGATACACGGTGAGTTAACGTATTTAAATCGTGATGCCCTTAAGAGTAAAATTGTACAACAACTTGAAGGTAGCTTTTTCACGTTAGATGTAGCAAAACTGCAATATAAGCTAGAAGAAAACCCTTGGATTTATGGGATTTCAATTCGTAAAGAGTGGCCACGCAAAATCCATGTATTTGTGGTTGAGCAAGATGTGTATGCAGTTTGGAACAATGACTTATTGTTAAATAAGTTTGGCGATGTATTTTATGCAGACGGTATCGACGTTCCAAGCACTCTGCCAAGGCTGTATGGGCCCGAAGGCAATGAGAAAGATGTATTAAAAGGGTATGTGCAGATGCAACATTTGTTGGATTTACACAACTTCAAAATTAGTGAGCTGGTTTTGTCTGAGCGATATGCTTGGCAAATCTGGCTGGAGCGGAGCATACATTTAAATTTAGGACGCTCCGATAAGATGAAACGAGTGCAACGATTTGTTGATTTGTACCCGCTTTTGTCTGACTATAGCGGTAAGGATATCGCTCGCGTAGATTTACGTTATGACATAGGTTTAGCTGTGTCGTGGCGCGATAACAATAATAACGAAAGCTAAGTGCGATAAGCGAAAAATATGAGTTCAAGTGCGAAAGCCAATGACAGAAATTTAATTGTAGGTTTAGATGTTGGTACATCTAAAGTAACTGCAGTTGTTGGGGAGATAACCCCAGATCAACAAATCAGCATTGTTGGCGTTGGTCATCATGCTAGTCATGGTATGGATAAAGGCGGCGTTAATGACTTGAATTTAGTCATTGGCTCTGTACAAAATGCCATCAATGAAGCCGAGTTAATGGCAGACTGTCGCATTTCGTCTGTTTACCTAGCAATCAGCGGTAAGCATATATCGTGTCAGAATGAGAGCGGAATGGTTCCTATTCACGACTCTGAGGTGACTGCGGAAGATGTCGAAAATGTAATTCATGCCGCAAAAGCAGTGCCTATGGCAGCGGAACGTAAAATGTTGCATGTTATGCCACAAGAGTTTTCCGTTGATATGCAAGAGGGCATAAAAAGTCCTATCGGTATGTCTGGCGTACGTATGGAAGCCAAGGTGCATATCGTTACTTGTTCTAATGATATGGCAAAAAATATTGTTAAGTGTGTTGAGCGTTGCGAGCTTAAAGAAGACCAGTTGATTTTTAGTGCACTGGCATCAAGTTATGCCGTGTTGACCGAAGATGAACGTGAGCTCGGGGTTTGTGTAGTTGATATGGGGGGCGGTACGTTAGATATCGCTATTTATGCCAACGGCGCTATTCGCCACTCTGCGGTTTTACCGGTCGCCGGTAATCAAGTTACTAACGATATAGCAAAAATATTCCGCACTCCAATCGGACATGCTGAAGATATTAAAGTTAAATATGGGGTGGCTTATAAAAATTTAGCCAGCTCAGAAGATAACATTGAGGTACCTAGCGTAGGTGGACGACCAGCAAGAATTATGTCGCGCCACACCTTAGCGGAAGTAATAGAACCTCGTTATCAAGAAATATATGAATTGATTTTGGATGAAATTCGAAAGTCAGGGCTGGAAGATCAAATTGCAGCTGGCATAGTTTTAACAGGCGGTACGGCAAAAATGACCGGTGCAGTTGATTATGCAGAGCAAATCTTCCAGATGCCAGTTCGAATTGGTACGCCAATTGGCGTGAAAGGACTAACAGAGTACGTGCAAGACCCTAGCTACGCTACAGCGGTTGGTTTGTTGTTATACGGAATGGAAAAGCAGCAAACAAACGAGGATGAAAAACCGCAAGATTGGTGGCAGAGAATTGTAAGTTGGTTCAAAGGCGAATTTTAAAGAATTTATAGACGGAGAGAATGACAATGTATGAGTTAATGGATAATCATAACGAAGAAGCAGTCATCAAGGTATTTGGTGTCGGCGGTGGTGGCGGTAATGCTGTCGATCACATGGTTAAAGAATCTATTGAAGGTGTTGACTTTATTGCAGCGAATACGGATGCCCAAGCACTACGTAATTCAGCAGCAGGCACAACGCTTCAAATTGGTACTGAAGTAACTAAAGGCTTAGGTGCTGGCGCTAACCCAGAAGTGGGTCGTCAATCGGCATTAGAAGATCGTGAAAATATCGCAGCAGCAATGCAAGGTGCGGACATGGTCTTTATCGCTGCTGGTATGGGCGGTGGTACAGGTACTGGTGCTGCTCCAGTTGTAGCCGAAGTTGCAAAAGACTTAGGTATCTTAACAGTTGCAGTAGTAACTAAGCCTTTCGCGTTCGAAGGCAAAAAGCGTTTGGCATTTGCTGATCACGGTATTCAAGACTTGTCTCGTAGTGTTGACTCGTTAATCACTATCCCAAATGACAAGTTGTTAAAAGTATTAGGTCCAAAAACCAGCCTTTTAGACGCATTTAAAGAAGCAAATAATGTCTTACTTGGTGCGGTTCAAGGTATTGCTGAATTAATAACTCGCCCAGGATTGATCAATGTTGACTTTGCAGACGTAAAGACTGTCATGTCAGAGATGGGTACGGCGATGATGGGCACAGGAACAGCATCTGGTCCAGACCGTGCGCAAGAAGCTGCTGAAGCGGCGATTGCATCACCATTACTTGAAGATATCGATTTAGCTGGTGCGAAAGGTATTTTGGTTAATATCACAGCCGGTATGGATATTAGCATCGAAGAGTTCGAGACTGTTGGTAATACAGTAAAAGCATTCGCATCTGAAAATGCGACAGTTGTTGTCGGTGCGGTAATTGACATGGATATGGCTGAAGAACTTCGTGTAACAGTAGTTGCAACAGGAATTGGCGGTGACAAGCGTGCTGACATTTCTTTAGTTCAACAGCCTCAAATGACACATGCAGTTGGTAATACACAAACTGTAACGGCTGCGAAACCACAGCATCAATCAATGCCAGAGCAAAAAGCATTATTAGAGCCTGAAGAAAAAAGAGATGAAGCAGAAAGTATCTTCGACATCCCGGCTTTCTTGAGAAAACAAGCTGATTAAATATTGAGCTATTGATCTGTGGTCTGATCTGTCGTATAATACGCGCCGCTTTTTAGGTTAAGAATTAGACAAGAGGTTTATCACGCAAATATGATTAAACAACGTACAATAAAATCTTCTGTTACTACAACAGGGATTGGATTACACAAAGGTGAGAAGGTTACATTAACTCTCCGTCCTGCTGCTGAAAATACCGGTATTGTATTTCTGCGCACCGACCTTACGCCTGTTGCTGAGTTTAAGTCGTCTCCTGAATTAGTAGGTGATACTCAGATGTGTACGTGTTTGATAAATGATGCGGGCCAACGCTTGTCTACAACTGAACATCTAATGGCTGCAATCGCAAGTTTAGCAATTGATAATTTGATTGTTGAAGTTGATGCGGCAGAGATTCCAATTATGGATGGTAGTTCGCTACCTTTCATATATTTGATGCAACAAGCTGAAGTCGTAGAGCAAAATAGTCTGCGTCGTTACATAAAAGTAACTAAGCCAGTGCGTGTTGACTTAGGTGATAAATGGGCAGAATTACGTCCTTATGATGGTTTCAAGATTGATTTTAGAATCGAATTTGATCACCCAGCTATCACTCAGTCAAAACAACGTATCCAGTTAGACATCACTGCTGAGTCGTTTCTAAAGCAAATCAGTCGTGCTCGTACTTTTGGATTCATGAGAGATATCGAGTACTTACGCGATAACAATCTAGCGCTCGGTGGTAACATGGATAACGCGATTGTTCTAGATGAATACCGTGTTCTTAATCCAGATGGCCTTCGTTATGAAGATGAATTTGTAAAGCATAAAATACTTGATGCGGTTGGTGATTTATACATGACCGGCACACCTTTATTAGCTGAGTTTGTTGCATTTAAATCGGGCCATGATTTAAACAACAAAGTATTAGTTGAACTGATGAAACAACAAGATTGTTGGGAATATGTGACTTTTGGCGAAGAAGCGCCAGAGGGCGTAACAGCAGCAATCCCTCAACTAGCTTAGTAATGTTCAAGAGTACATAAAAGTGCTCTACTTTTACTAAATGACATTCAATTATGAAAGCGCGGCTTTAGCTGCGTTTTTTTATGCGTAAAGAAATCTTTCCCTTAATTCCTACTACTAATACACAAAGCTTTTCTTGGATTCGACAACATTTGGTATATTGAGCGCCAACAAAAATGGGCTATATGACTCATTAATAACGTATAACAAAATTACAGAATACAAGATGTATAGGGGAAGGTAATGGCTGATTTATTCGAAAATCCAATGGGATTAAATGGCTTTGAGTTTGTAGAATTTTGTGCACCTAAAAAAGGCATTTTAGAAACAATGTTTGCGTCGATGGGTTTTACAAAAGTAGCGCGTCATCGCTCTAAAGATGTTGAACTTTGGCGTCAAGGCGACATCAATTTCATTACAAACTATGAAAAAGGCAGTCACGCCGACTATTATGCACAAGAGCATGGTCCTTCTGCTTGTGGCCTAGCATTTCGTGTAAAAGATGCACAATTTGCTCACACTGAAGCTGTTCGTAAAGGCGCGCAACCAGTTGAAGTTGATACTGGTCTTATGGAGTTGCGTCTACCAGCTATAAAAGGTATTGGTGGCGCTAACTTATACCTAATCGATCGTTATAAAGACGGTGAAAGCATTTACGATATAGACTTTAACTGGATTGAAGGTGTGGACCGTCGTCCAGAAGGTTGCGGTTTCCACACACTAGATCATTTGACTCATAATGTTTACCGCGGTCGTATGGGTTACTGGGCTGATTATTATTCTAATCTATTTAACTTCCGTGAAATTCGCTATTTTGACATCAAAGGTGAGTACACTGGATTATTATCAAAAGCGATGACTGCTCCAGACGGCAAAATCCGCATTCCTCTAAATGAAGAAGCTGCTGGTGGTGGTGGTCAAATTGAAGAGTTTTTGATGCAATACAATGGTGAAGGCATTCAGCACATTGCATTTGCATGTGATGACTTACTTGCTTGTTGGGACCGTCTAAAAGCTTCTGGTATAGAATTTATGACGGCGCCTCCAGCTACTTATTATGAAATGCTTGAAGAGCGCTTACCAGGACACGGCGAGCCAGTAGATGAGCTTAAAGCACGTGGCATTCTATTAGATGGCACAACTGATGGTGGTCAACCTAGACTATTATTACAGATATTCTCAGCGCCAGCGTTAGGACCGGTTTTCTTCGAATTTATTCAACGTAAAGAAGATGACGGTTTTGGTGAAGGTAACTTCAAGGCATTATTTGAATCGATTGAACGTGACCAAGTTGCCCGTGGCGTAATTGGCGATAAGTAATTCTTAACGTTATACATAATAAATCAGCGGCGACTATATTTCTCAATACTTGCCGTTGTTTACATTAACCGGGCATTAGCCTTGAAAAGGTAAATTTATGAAAATTAATCGAATTCATCATGTGGCCTATCGTTGTAAAGACGCAAAAGAAACGGTGGAATTCTATCGTGACTTGTTAAACATGGAATTTCAATTAGCTATCGCTGAAGACAAAGTCCCATCAACCGGTGAGCCAGACCCATATATGCACGTTTTTTTAGATGCGGGTCAAGGCAATGTATTGGCATTTTTTGAAATCCCAAATGCGCCTGAAATGGGGCGTGACGAAAACACACCAGCCTGGGTTCAACACATAGCATTTGAAGTGGGCTCGTTAGACGAGCTTATTGAAGCGAAAGATCGTTTGGAAGCAGCAGGAGTAGATGTTTTAGGTCCAACTGATCACGCAATTTTTAAGTCTATTTATTTCTTTGATCCAAATGGACATCGTATTGAGCTGGCGGCTAATACTGATAAGCCTGGTATGTTAACCGAGTTAAAACGAGTTGCACCAGATATGCTTGAAGAATGGGCTAAAACTAAAAAAGCGCCGAATCACGCAGCATGGTTACATAGCGGCGAAGATTTTAACGCAAAGTCTTAAGGAATAATTTTAATGAAATTAGCAAGTTTAAAAGCTGGTCGTGATGGCCAACTAGTTGTGGTTAATTCAGCATTAACAAAAATGGTTTCAGCAACTGACGTTGCACCAACTTTACAAGCTGCGCTTGATAATTGGTCTGAATTAGCACCTAAATTAGAAGCAATATTTAGTAAGTTAGAAAGTGGCGAAATCGCAGGTGAAGACTTTAATCAAGCAGACTGTCACTCTCCGTTGCCAAGAGCTTATCAATGGGCGGACGGCTCGGCTTATGTGAATCATGTTGAGCTAGTGCGTAAAGCAAGAAATGCTGAAATGCCAGCGAGTTTCTGGACTGACCCTCTAATGTATCAAGGCGGTTCAGATAGCTTTTTAGCGCCACAATCACCAATTGTTATGCCAACAACTGAAGGCTTTGGTGTTGATTTTGAAGCAGAAGTAGCCGTTATTACGGGTGATGTCCCTATGGGAGTGTCGGCTGAAGATGCGCTTGAGTATATTCAATTAGTCATGATTGTTAATGATGTGTCATTACGAGGCTTAATTCCAAATGAACTAGGCAAGGGCTTTGGCTTTTTCCAATCAAAACCATCAAGCGCGTTTGCGCCAGTTTGTGTAACACCAAGTCAGTTAGGTGATGCTTGGCAAGACGGTAAATTATCACTACCGTTAGTGTCTCATTTAAATGGCGAAATATTTGGTAAACCAGAAGCCGGTGTTGATATGACATTCAACTTTGGTCAGTTGATTGCGCACGCGGCTCGAACACGTCCTTTGTGTGCTGGTACAGTTATAGGTTCAGGTACAGTATCAAACAAAATGGATGGTGGTCCGGGTAAACCGGTTGCTGAGGGCGGTGTTGGATATAGCTGTTTGGCAGAAATTAGAATGATAGAAACTATTAATCATGGTGCACCTAAGACTTCGTTTATGGAGTTTGGTGATAACATTAAGATTGAAATGTTTGATAAATCAGGTCAATCCATTTTCGGCCAAATTAACCAAGACTTAGTAAAACAGCAGTAAACTTAGTTCGCACTTTACGAACCAATTTCACGAATATAAAAAGCCTTGTTTTTCAACGAGGCTTTTTTGTTTTTACGCTTTTTTTTAAAGGCGACAAATCCAAATAATTCTGCCATGATAAATTTTAGATTAGCGACTGCTTATAAAGAGAAATATGACCGTATCTACAAAAGAATTGTTTGAGCTGTTAAAAGCCAGTAATGATTTTAGTGATCTATCTAACGACGTTTTAGAATCACTTGCCGCTGCATTACGACTTGAAACAATTTCAGGTGGAAGTAAATTTATTGAAGAAGGCTCCAGTGCCGACTCACTTTTTCTGTTAGTTAGTGGTCGTTTGCGGGTAAGTCGAACAATACACGGTGGCAATAAGCTAATGTATAACGAAGTTTTACCAGGCGATTGCATTGGTGAAACAAGTATGATTTTAAGGCAAGCTCGAACGGCAGATATTTCAGCTACTCGAGAATCGGTTATTGCAATTTTAGATTATGAGAAATACGAGGAATTAGTCACCCAGTTTCCCATTGAACTTAATCGGGCTTTTTCGAATGCTATCTATCGCCACCTCAGACATGAACGACAAGTTGATAAACGACGTCGAGCACAAAGTTTTTATCTATTACCAATCCACAACTCAATTGATATTGATAAGTTTAGTGAACAGCTATTTAGCGCGTTATCCGAGTATGGCCAATGCCAGGCTTTAGATTGTAATAGCTTTGATAATGATCAAAATCACGGGCGTGCGCTAGATCAAGTCGAGGCCGTGAATGATTTTATCATATTTAAAGGCTCGTCTGATTTTAACCAAAAAGAGCGTACTAATTTTGAACACGCAGATCAGCTAGTATTAGTGGGTGATGGAAGCAAATCTATTGAGCTGTCTGAAATTGAGCAGCAATTAAATCAGCACCCAAATTATATTTTGATGAGACGCCACCTTGCATTGATATTGCCTGATTCAGCGAAATTTTGTGGTGACAGATTAGCATGGAATAAAGAGCGAGATGCAGAACGTGTTTATCCGATAAAGTATTCACAGCAAAGTGATTTTATGAGGTTGTCGCGGTTTTTGCTAGAAAAGGCGGTTGGTCTTGTTTTAGGTGGGGGCGGAGCGAGAGGTTTTGCTCATTTAGGTGTTATCAAAGCGTTTGAAGAAGCTGGAATTCCCATCGATCTAATTGGCGGCAACAGTATGGGAGCGCTCATTGGTGCTAGCTATGTCGCAGGTATGCCAAGAGATAAGATTCACCTTGAAATCCTAAAGCACGCCAAAAGAGGAATGAAGCTAACGTTCCCTATTGTATCGCTAATGTCGAATAGTAATTTAGCGAATGCGTTTCATGACGCTTTAGGGGATATTAATATAGAAAACTTGTGGACACCATTTTTTGCTGCAGCTTGCAATATTACGGATGCTGAAACTGCAGTTTTAGATCATGGTCCGCTTTGGAAAGCTGTACTAGCGAGTAACTCGCCTGCTGGATTATTTCCTCCAGTTATTAGTGATGGCAATTTGTTAGTCGATGGGGCCATTTTAGAAAACGTTCCGGTTAAGGCCATGCGCCAACGATTAAGTACGCCATTAGAGCGTCGTCGAGGAAATGGTTTGGTTATCGCTATCGATGTAGATGTAAGAGGGCGTTTTTCAGTTGATTCATCAACGACAGAGCTGAGTACTTGGAAAAAGGTAAAGTCACACTTTAGTAGTAACCAGGATACTCTTCCAGGGATTGTCGATATTATGTTGCAAGTGGCACATATTGGCGGTTTATCGCAACGACCTCATACAAAAAGAGGCGCGGATATTTATTTAGAGCCACCCTTATCTGATTTTAAAATAATGGATTACAAAAAAGCTGAGCAAATAATTGAAGTAGGTTATCAATTTACGTTAGATCATTTAGACCAGTTAAAAGAACAGGCAGAGCTATAAAATGAAGCTGTTGCCGTTATCCGTTCCACAAAAGGAAATTTGGACAGAATGGTTAGCTTGGTCTAACAGCGCACACCTTAATATAGGTGGTTATACCGAGATTACTGGTGTGTTAGATACAGGCTTGTTTGAAAAAGCATTACAGTTATTAGTACAGGAAAATAGTGCACTTAGGTTAATACCTAATATAAAAGGAAGCCAAGCCAGTAGGGATGATGTAATCCCAATATACGAGTTTGTGGACTTAAGTCATTGCGAAGATCCAAAACAGGCTATCATGGAGTGGCAAGAGCAATGGATGGAAAGAGAATTTGACTTTAAAAACGCCCCACCCGTACGTTTTGCATTATTAAAGGAGCATGACCGTCGCCATTATTTAGTCATCCAAGCAATGCATACAATCATGGATGGCTGGAGTTTATCATTAACGACGCAAAAACTTGGTGACTGTTATAATAGATTGATGACCAAGACAGTTAATAGTCTTGTTCCACAGGCGGATTACCTAGACTTTATTGAAGCGTCGAACGAATATTTACAAAGCAATACCTATAAAAAAGATCATGAATATTGGATCCATGCCTTCTCGAAACTGCCCGAACCACTTTTTACAGAGCGATATGGGAACATTGAGAAAAAAGCGACAGAGTTACCAAAAGCCTACATCGCTAAACATCACATAGATGAAACGCTACGAGTAAAAATAGCAACCTTCTGTAGAGACAACAAAGCCACCGCGTTTCAAGTCTATCTTGCTGTTTTATCTATCTATATATTTAAAAGTCAAAATGTATCTGAAGTCGTTATTGGTGTTCCAAGCCTGAACAGGGGAGGAAACAAGTATAAAAATACGCTAGGCATGTTTGTCGCGGTTTTACCCTTAACTATTTATCATAACGATGGTCAAAGTTTTAATGAGTTAGTAGCAGATATCGGTCGCTCGCTAAAAAAAAGTTATCGTCATGCAAAGTACCCACTCAGCGATCATGCTAAACGTTTAGAAGTCGTTCGTCGTGGCCGTGATCGACTATTCGACATTATTTTTTCGTATGAAGAATTTGAGTTTTCTAGCCAATTTGGTGATGCTGTTCTCTCCGAAACCAAACAGACATTTAATCCCTACAGTAGATATCCATTAGCTATTTCTTTGTGTGATTTTTTAGATGCTAAAGACACCGAAATGGTTCTAGAAACAGGGAGCACATTTTTCTCTGAAGCTGAGAGTCAATTGATCGGACCTCGCATTATCTCATTAGCATCGCAGTTGATAGGAGAGCAAAGAGTAAATGGTAATTTGCAACTGTGTACCGAGGCAGAGGTTGATATACAGCAAAAGCAATACGATAGAAATAGAACCTTAATCGACACAGAGTCCTTCTCTGAAAATATTATCAATACATCGTTAGTAACTCCGAAAAACATCGCGCTCATATCAGACGAAGTGACACTGAATTATCAACAGTTAGTTATTTGTGCTGCGCATTTAGCCGATCAGTTACACGTAGCGGGAGTAGAACCTGGTGATACGGTTGTTTTAGCTCTTCACCGTGGACCTGAAGTTGTGGTGGCTATGTTAGCGTGTAGTTTTATAGGCGCTATATTTTTACCAATCGACTTAGAGTGGCCCGACACAAGAATTCAAAATATTACCGAACAAACACGCTGCAATACATACTTTGTTAATAGCAGTAGTACTAGGTTTTTTTCGGGAACGACTTTGCCGGTAGATATTACTGACTTATGTAGCAAGCCTTATCAACTTTCCGAACTAGTTAAATACAACAAGGTAAATCATAAGCACGCTTATACATTGTTTACTTCAGGCACTACTGGCCACCCTAAAGGCGTCGTTGTTAGCCATAAAGCTTTAAAAAATAGATTAAATTGGATAGTTGATAATTGGGGTCTAACCTCTGATGATAGAGCGCTTCAGGCGACGCAGATAAACTTTGACCCATCGCTTATTGAAATGCTTGCGCCATTGATGGCGGGAGGAAGTGTTGCCTTCCCAAAAGCAGGACGCCTGCTTCCTGAATGGTTACCTGAGTTAATAACACATTTTAACGCCACTATGATGGCGTTTGTACCGTCAACGTTAACTCGATTTTTAGATGGTTTAGATTCACAAGTAGATTTACCGCTTAGAATTTGCTGCTGCGGAGGTGAAGTGTTGTCGTATGAACTGGCAAAACGCTTTTCGGAAGCAACAGGGGCGCAGTTATTTAACGTTTATGGTCCAACCGAAGCAACGATATTTTGCACCTCTTGGCAAATGCATCCTCAAACGCTCCGCAGTCGTCATATGCCTATTGGCAAAGCGATTTCAAACACTCAAATAATAATATTAAACGACCAGGATCAATTGCAACCGTTTGGCGTAGTTGGCGAAATTTACATAGCAGGAGAAAGTCTTGCAGAGGGGTATGTTAATAATGAGACTGAAACCCAGCATCGTTTTCGTATGCTTGAGACGCCTATATTAGGTCATCAACGTCTTTATAAAACAGGAGATCTTGGCTGGCTTGACTGTGATGGCGTTTTACATTTTTCAGGTCGAGTTGACAGACAAATTAAACTTCGTGGCTATCGAATTGAGCTAAATGAAATTGAGAATGCCATTTTGTCTATTTATGGTGTTGAACAGGCTGCGTGCAAATTGGTATCGGACAAATCTTCAAGTGCGATACACGCTTGGTATAGTAGTAAGTCGTTATTATCAAACGCTGAAGTTCGCGCCAAACTAGTGGCGACCTTGCCAGACTATATGCTACCGCAGCGACTGATGTTAATTGAGTCAATGCCAGTCACATCAAATGAGAAAATAGCCTACGATGAGCTGCCTCCTATTAATTTAACTGAACATTTAACAGCTTCTCGAGAACCAATAGGCAATCTAGAGAAACAAATGTTGTTGATATGGCAACGTGTACTAAACAGAGATTCATTGACGGTTAACAGCCACTTTTTTGAGTGTGGTGGAGATTCGTTAGCAGCCGTTATTATGTTGAATGATGTTGAGCATCTAATTACACAAAAATTATCATTACATCAATTAGTTGCTAATCCAACGGTTGCTAGCTTGGTTGAGTGTATTAACAGTCAACTGGATAAGCCAAGCCTACTTGTGAGTCTTGGCGATACAACTAGAAGCGCAAGCTTATTTGTTGCAGCGTCTGGAAATGGCGATTTGTTGAGGTTTAAGTCACTTGCCTTATGTATGAAAGGAGTGTCAGACCTTCATATGCTACAACCTCCTGGCTCTGTGGAAACATTGAGTATTGACGAGTTAGCATCGCTATATGCAGATAAAATTGCAGGTCGTGGCGATAAGGCCATTTATTTGGCTGGTTTTTCAGTTGGAGGCTTAGTGGCGGTAGAAACAGCACGAAAGCTTAGACTTAGAGGGATGGATGTTAAAACGGTTTTTATCGTTGATACGATATTAATGAAAATGCCTCAACTGTTCATCATAATCTGGCAGTGGCTGGCCAAATTGCTTGCTAGGTGGCATATCGCCCGACAAAGAACGTCTGGCTCCAAGATCCTTAGTGTGCTTCAAGATAAAGGTCTGTTATTACAAGTAAAAGCAATGCGTAAACATACTATGTCGAATTATGACGGGGATGCAATACTCATAAAGTCCTCAGCTTATCGGTTAATCCATAATTTGTTGTTGGGTGGTTGGCGAAAAGTACTAATTGGACGTCGAGATGAAGTAGAGATAGAAACGTCTCATAGTCATTTTTTTGAACCGGGTAAAGTAGATCAGTTGGCCGACGTCATCAAAGCTGAAATCAATAAAAAAGATGGCCGTTGAGCCATCTTTTATTTTTTGATTAGTCTTCTAACGCCACCTCAGGTGGATGGATTTTGGCTCTGGCGACCTTATTGTCATCAACGTCGACAATTTCAATTGGGTAGCCAGAAATGTTTAGGCAAACACCCACTTCAGGTATTTCTTCCAAAAATTCAAGTATCAAGCCATTAATTGTTTTTGGACCGTCAATGGGTAAGTCCCAAGACATTTCTTTATTTATTTCTCGAATATTCGCGCTACCTTCAATAACAAAGGAGCCGTCTTTTTGTTCTTCGACTTCATCACTAGTATAAACCGCAATGCCCGTTGTAAAGTCACCAACAATTTCTTCTAAAATATCTTCAAGAGTAAATAAGCCCTGAATATCGCCATACTCATCAACAACAAGACCAATTCGCTCTTTGTTTTGTTGTAACTTTTGCATTAGCGTAATTATCGATGTGCCCTCAGGTGTGAAATAAATTTCACGTACGGCACGTAGCAAATTATTTTTAGTAAAGTCGTCTTTTGATAACAAGCGTAACGCATCACGAACGTGAATAAATCCAACAGCATCGTCAATGTTGTCACGATAAAGCAATAATCTAGTATGTTGCGCGTTTGTTAAACCACGTTGTAAATCTTTCCAATCATCATTGATATCAAGTGCATAGATCTCATTTCTTGGCACCATGATGTCTTCAACTTTGATGTTTTCAATATCAAGTAAATTGACCAACATGTTTTGATGTTTATCTTCGAGTAAGCCACCAGATTCATTAACTACGGTTCTAAGCTCTTCACTGCTCAAGCTATGTTCTTGTCGGTCTTTTGCACTAATACGAAGCATTATTAAGATGCCATTAGTAATGTAATTTACAATAACGACAAATGGGTAAAGTACTTTTAATAAAATATTCAGCACCCAAGAGCTAGGGTAGGCAATTTTTTCTGGATGCAAGGCCGCTAATGTTTTTGGCGTTACCTCAGCAAAGATCAGAATGACAAAAGTTAATACGAACGCCGCGACGGCTAAACCGACATCGCCATACAAGCGTTGCCCTATTTCAGCAGCTAAGAATGAAGCGCCAATGTTAACCAAGTTGTTACCAATTAATATAAGACCAATAAGTTGATCAGGTCGAGCCATCAATTTTGATACGCGGATTGCGCCTTTATGGCCTTCGTTTTCCAGATGCTTAAGACGATATTTGTTTAACGCCATTAAGCCTGTTTCAGAGCTCGAAAAGTATGCAGATATAAAGATAAGTACAGCTAGTGCAATAAACAGCGTACTCGTTGATATGTCGTCCAAGCAGGTGGTTCCTATATAAAGTTAAGGTATATAAATAACATGTTCTAATTAGCTAGTTAAGCCCAATCAATCAGTTTAGAAGGATTTCTTTAACAAAGCGACTGCCAAAATATGCTAATGACAAAATAACGGCCGCTATAACGGTACCAATAGCACTGTTTGTACCGCGCCAACCGTATACTTTATGGCCAATGGTGAGTACTAAAAATATTCCCCAGGCGACTAACGATAATACGGTTTTGTGGGCATAGTCTTTTGACCACATAGTGTCTAAAAACATAAAACCAGTGAGCAGTGCTGCAGTTAACAACAAAAGCCCGAGTGTCATTAAGTTAAAATGTTGACGTTCTACAACATTAAGTGGTGGTAAAAACGAGTTTAAGGCTAATGTTTTCGCTTTTAGCTTGGAATCTATGTAATGGAATTGCAACGCATACAAAGATGCAATGACTAAAATGCAGTAGGCACTCACAGATAAAGCAATATGGATTATCATCGCGGCCGATGAAGCGGTGAGCCCACCTGTATACAGCGCGGAATTTAGCGGTGTTATTAGTAATAAAATAGACAGTAAAGCAGAAAAGCCATTGGTAACGATAATCATCATTGGATTTAGTTGCTTAATGGAACGGGCAACGATAGAGAGGTTAATTAAACCGGCAACAAGCAAAGACATCGATGCGAGCGATAGGTGTAGCTCATTGTCTATATACAAAGCTTGTCGAGCAATGACTAGCTGAACCGCAGTTGTGATAACTGATAAAATTATGATTAATTTAGAGTTATCAGATGTTTTAGAATAAATTGATTTTGCACATAACACTGAACTGGTTAAAAAACCAATGAAACAAGTTATTAAGCCTAACTCGATAAACGTCACCGCAGAATCCTTACTTTTAAACTTTTTAATAGTATCAACAGACAGAAAAATAACATGAAAGTTGCATGCAGACTATAAAAGAAATGCAGGTTGTAACACTTTGCGTAGTGCTTAACTATATTTTAATCTTGCACCTGTATATAATCGGCCCAATATAAAGAATTTAGAGTCTAGTAGTGGCGTTTTGCGTTGCTAAGTTAACTTAAAGAGCAGTGATAATTCATGTTTAGTAATTTATCCGATCGTTTATCCGCATCACTGAAGAAAATAAGTGGTCGTGGTCGTCTTACCGAAGACAATATCAAAGATACCCTACGCGAAGTCAGAATGGCCTTATTAGAAGCTGACGTTGCGCTTCCTGTTGTTCGTGACTTCGTTAAATCTGTAAAAGAACGTGCAGTAGGTGAAGAAGTTGGCAAGAGCCTAACGCCAGGTCAAGTATTTGTTAAAATTGTCCAAAGTGAGCTTGAAAAAGCCATGGGCGACAAGAATGAAGATTTAAATTTAGCAGCACAACCTCCTGCCGTTGTAATGATGGCGGGTTTGCAAGGTGCTGGTAAAACAACTTCTGTCGGTAAACTTGCTAAGTTCCTAAAAGAGAAAAAGAAAAAGTCAGTTTTAGTAGTGAGCGCCGACGTTTATCGACCAGCTGCAATAAAACAGCTAG
Organism: Psychrosphaera aestuarii; assembly: GCF_017948405.1. NCBI lineage: Bacteria > Pseudomonadati > Pseudomonadota > Gammaproteobacteria > Alteromonadales > Pseudoalteromonadaceae > Psychrosphaera > Psychrosphaera aestuarii. The sequence continues at coordinate 953,239 of NZ_CP072844.1, forward strand.
AGACCCTTGCTACAGAAGTTGATGTTGAATTTTTCCCGAGCACCGTAGAACAAAAGCCAATTGATATAGTCAACGGTGCGATTGCCCATGCGAAGAAAAAGTTCTTCGACGTGTTGCTTGTTGATACTGCGGGTCGTTTAGCGGTAGATGAAGCGATGATGGCTGAAATTAAAGACCTACACGCTGCGGTCAAACCAGTTGAAACCTTATTTGTTGTTGACGCGATGACAGGTCAGGACGCTGCAAATACAGCAAAAGCCTTTAATGAAGCCTTACCTCTTACAGGTGTCATTCTTACCAAAGCGGATGGTGATGCAAGAGGTGGTGCTGCGCTATCGATTAGACACATTACTGGCAAGCCAATTAAATTTATTGGTATGGGCGAAAAAATAGATGCGTTAGACCCATTCCATCCAGAACGTATTGCCAGCCGAATTTTAGGCATGGGTGATGTTCTATCTTTAGTAGAACAAATTGAATCTAAAATCGACAAAGACAAAGCTGAAAAAGTTGCCAAGAAGGTAATGAAAGGCCAAGGCTTTGACTTAGAGGACTTTAAAGACCAACTAACCCAAATGCGAAGCATGGGTGGTATGTCTAGTTTGATGGATAAGATGCCTGGAATGGGCAACATACCGGATGCGGTTAAAGGACAAGTTAATGACAAACAGTTTAATCAAATGGAAGCCATCATTAACTCAATGACTAAAAAAGAACGTAAGTTCCCTGAGGTTATTAAAGGTTCAAGAAAACGTCGTATCGCTGCCGGTAGCGGCACACAAGTACAAGACGTGAATCGACTTTTAAAACAGTTTACACAAATGCAAAAAATGATGAAGAAGATGAAAGGCGGAGGCCTAATGAAAATGATGCGCGGAATGGGTGGCGGAATGCCAAAAATGCCAGGTGGATTTCCACGCATTAAATAAGGTTTTATCGCTATTCCGAGAGTGATATTCATCATTTTCGATAAAATATTAAACGGGCCATCATTGAATGGCCCGTTTTTGTCATTACTACTTGAAATTTTCCACCAGATCCGTACAATTGCGCGACCTTTTTTAGGGTGTCTAAAAAGGGTGGTGAATTTTCACCTTAACCATTAGTAATAATTGAGGAAATTATGGTAACTATTCGTTTAGCTCGTGGTGGCGCGAAAAAACGTCCATTCTACTCAGTCGTTGTTGCAGATAGCCGCCGTTCACGTGACGGTCGTTTCATTGAGAAAATCGGCTTCTTCAACCCAATCGCGACTGGTCAAGAAGAAAAAATCCGTATCGACCTAGATCGTATTGAACACTGGGTATCTACAGGTGCACAACTTTCTGATCGTGTTGCAAAAATCGTTAAAGACGCTAAGAAAGCGGCTTAATTGATTATGCAAAAGAGTGAAGGTAAATAAATGAGTCAGTTAACAAATTCAGACGAGTTCATTCTAGTCGGTAAAGTTGGTGCAACATACGGCATCAAAGGCTGGTTCAAAGTAAATGCCTACACTGAGGTTCCTGAGGGAATCTTCGATTATAGTCCTTGGCGCGTAAGCCTCAATGGACAGCAACATCTAGTGAAGGTTGCCGATTGGCGCCGACACAACAAAGGCCTAATTGCTAAGTTAGATGGCGTAGATTCAATTAATGACGCAGAAGCTTGGCTTCATGCTGAAATTTTTGTTGAAGCCAGCCAGTTGCCAGAATTGGCAGAAGACGAATTCTATTGGCGTGACCTTAAAGGCATGAAAGTAGTAAACGACGCTGGTTATAATTTAGGTACAGTTAACGGCTTGATGGAAACGGGTTCAAATGACGTTTTAGTAGTCGATGCAAATGCTAAAGATGCATTCGGCAAAACTGAAAGGTTGATTCCGTATATTCAGGATGACGTGATCAAATCGGTCAACAAGGAAGAAAACACCATTACGGTGGACTGGGATCCAGGATTCTGACAAGTATGAATTGTCAGTTATGGTTAGGCGTAATTACGCTCTTTCCAGAAATGTTTGACGCGATTACACAGCAAGGTGTGATTAGTCGAGCCATCAAAAACGGCACTATAGAATTTAACGCATGGAATCCTCGTGATTTTGCGCACGATAGACATAGTACAGTCGATGACAGACCATATGGCGGCGGCCCAGGAATGTTAATGATGGTGCAACCTTTAACAGATGCAATTCGCGCTGCGAAAACAGCTGCTGGAGAAGGGGCTAAAGTGATTTACTTGTCTCCGCAAGGCAAAAAGTTAGATCATGAAGGTGTTAAACAACTAGCGCAAAACAAAAAGTTAGTGCTAGTCGCGGGTCGATATGAAGGAATAGATGAACGAGTGATTCAATCGGAAATCGATGAAGAATGGTCGATTGGAGATTTTGTTCTAAGCGGTGGTGAATTACCGGCAATGACATTGATTGATTCGGTGTCGAGAATGATTCCAGGTGTGTTAGGGCATAATTTGTCCGCAGAGCAGGATTCATTTGCAGATGGTTTATTAGACTGTCCGCATTACACAAGACCTGAAGTACTGGCAGACCAACGGGTGCCAGATGTATTACTTAGCGGTAATCATGAAAAAATCCGACAATGGCGGTTAAAACAGTCATTGGGTAGAACCTGGTTGCGAAGACCTGATTTAATTAACAATCTAGCTCTGACTGACGAGCAGCAACGTTTGTTAAACGAGTTCTTAACAGAACAAGAAACAAATGATGTTGTTTAGATATCAGTGAATCCTAGAAAAGAGAGAAAATAATGAGCAAAGTAAGTCAAAACATCATTAAGGCTCTAGAAGAAGAGCAGCTTAAGACTGATGTACCAGCATTTATGCCTGGTGACACAGTAGTTGTAAAAGTACGCGTAAAAGAAGGCAACAAAGAGCGTCTTCAGGCGTTTGAAGGATTTGTATTAGCGAAGAGAAATCGCGGTTTACACTCTGCTTTCACAGTACGTAAAATTTCTAACGGTGAAGGTATTGAGCGTACATTCCAAACGCACAGCCCAGTTATCGAGAGCATCGAAGTGAAACGTCGTGGTGACGTACGTCGCGCTAAACTATACTACATGCGTGAACGTTCTGGTAAGTCAGCACGTATCAAAGAAAAGTTATCTTTCAGAAAGTAAACTAGTTTACTCGATGTTAAAAGAGGAGCACACAGTGCTCCTTTTTTTATGCTATAAAGAAAATCTGAGCACTTAGAAAGCGAGTTATCGTGTTATTAGAAGATTTACGTCAGGATATCGATGCAATCGATACCCAGCTAGTCGAGTTACTAGCTAAACGTCAGCAGATCACAAGTAAAGTTGGCGCATATAAAAAACAAATAGGTAAGGCTATTTACGATCCCGTTCGTGAAGCAGAACTTATATCTGAACGCCGAGAACTAGCGGAATCTCTCAATGTTAGTCCTGATTTGATTGAGGATCTTTTAAGGCGAATAATGCGCGAATCATATCAAAGCCAGCATAATTCGTATCGTTGCTTGATGCCGCAAGCAAAGATTGTAGTAGTCGGTGGTGCGGGTGCATTAGGAAGTCGTTTTGTTGATATGTTTTCACGGTCTGGCTACGAGGTTGTGGTTTTCGAACAAAATGATTGGGCAAATAGTAGCGATGTATTTTCTGACGCCAAGCTGGTCATTATATCAGTGCCAATTCAAGTAACGGCAGATGTCATATCTCAGCTACCTGACTTGCCTGAGGATTGTATTCTTGCTGATTTAACGTCACTCAAAGAACAACCGTTAAAGGCTATGTTAAATAAGCACACAGGTCCAGTGGTTGGTTTACATCCTATGTTTGGACCAGACGTACCAAACTTTGTGAAACAAGTTGTCGTTGTATGTAATGGACGTCATCAAGAGTCTTATCAATGGTTAATTGAACAGTTAACACTATGGGGCGCAATATTAGAAGTAGATGACGCTCAGCAACATGACAGTAGCATGGAAATCATTCAAGCAATGCGTCACTTTACAACTTATGTATATGGTCGCTTTTTGGCAAAACAGAACCCAGATCTACAACAGCTATTACGACTGAGCTCTCCAATATATCGCCTAGAGTTAGCAATGACTGGCCGTTTGTTCGCTCAGAATTCACAACTCTACGCCGACATTATTTATAATGCGGAAAATATTCAGGCGCTCGCAAAAAGTTTCTTTGAAGAACTGAATGAGGCTCTGGTGGAGTTGACAGAAAATGACAAAAAAGCATTCCAAGCATCCTTTGATGATGTTGCCGATTGGTTTGGTGACGCGTCTAAAGAATTTTTATTGGAAAGCCGAGCGATGCTTAAAACTGCACATGATGCAAAGTCTGTTAAGCAATTGAGTAGCAAATAAAAATATTCAAAATTATATTAATTTTTTCTGTATCTGAATTGGCTAAAACAAAATACTACGACTAAAATCGTTGTAAATAATAAAAATTCGTTAAGTTTACTCCAAGACTTTAAAGGACCCTTTATGTCTACAGAAAATGCACTATTAACAATTTTGGTTGAAAAGATTCAAAGTGACTCTTTAGTACTGCCTACGTTACCAGAAATAGCGATTAAAATTAGAGAAGCAGCAGACGATCCAGATGTAAACCTTCATATGATGGCCAACGTTATCTCACAGGATCCCGCTTTGTCTGCCCGTTTAGTAAAAGTGGCTAATAGCGCTTTTATGGGGCGTTCAGTAAAAGTTGATTCGCTAAATCAAGCCGTTACTAGAATAGGTCTTCGACAAATAAAAAATATTGCGACAGCGATAGCGATGGAGCAATTATTCGTTTCTAAAAATGAACTTGTTCGCGAATACATGCAAAAGTCTTGGGAAAAAACGGTAAATGTAGCTTGTGTCGCAATTGCTACCATGCAGAAATGGGAAAAAGGTCATAAACATACTTCAATTAATATTGATACATTAACACTAGCCGCGTTAGTTCACAGTATCGGCGTACTGCCAATACTTACAGAAGCCGAGCGACATGAAGAGGTGTTTGCTAATCCAAGCTTTTTGGAAGCTGCCATTAAGAGAATGGGCGGTAAACTAGGGGGCGCTATCATGCGTTCTTGGGGTTTTAGTGGTGACTTTATTGAAATTGCCGAAAAGTGGAATGATCTAGAGTATAAAACGCAAAGCGTAAGTTATATAGACTTTGTTCGAGTTGGAGCCTTGTATCATGATGTATTATGCAAAGGCCAAGCGGATATAGATAAGTACGAATTTTATGTAGAGAAAGGCGTTGTTGAAGATATTGAATACTTTAAGTCCGACGAGTTTAATAAAGCACTATTGGACATAAAGAGTGTTTTTTCATAGTTGATACTGTCTTACGGTACCAAGGTTCTTTATGACAGATAAAACGTAAGTAAAAAAGCTAACCATTAGGTTAGCTTTTTGTTTTAAGGAGTACAGTCTCTATGAACCGTCAGGGCAATTCGCGTCATTACCACGAATTAATTTTCGCCACTTGATACATCCCATACAGATACTAAGTCATTTAGTAGGTTATTTAATTCACCTGTCATTAATGCAAAGTCCGCATCAAATTTCGCTAATTTATCATCTGATGGTACATCGTCAGTTTGTTCTTTTACTATGTCTAAAAACTTGATTTGTTTAATAGCCGCTTCTTCATTTATTACAAATTTTGCTTTTTCATCCCAAACTAGGCCTAGCTTGTGTACAAATTTACCATTTGTGATATGAAGTTGTACTTCTTCTTCAGTGACATCATGATTTTTTAATTTAGCGACGGCAGCTTCTTCATCCAACGCTTTTAATTCAATATCGCTAGCGAATTGGAATGGACTTGGTAAAGCGTCATTTTTAACCCAGTTTGTCATTGCAAGCATCAAATCTTGCTCGGGTTTTAATGGAAGAATAGGCAATGAACCAATACATTGTCTTAGCATTGCAAGCAGGTTTTCTGCTTTATTAGCACTGCTGCTATTTACAACAACCCACTGGTTTTTTATATCTATGTAAGCGTATAAACGGCTACTTTTAGAGAAGGCTTTTGGTAGCAAAGTTTGAACAATTTCTTCTTTAATTGATTGTTGCTCTTTTTTGCCAACTTTCTGGCCACGCTCTTGCTGTATAAGTTGGACTTTCTCTTCTAAAGCTTCTTTTACAACAGATGACGGTAAAATTTTTTCTTCAGTCTTCAAGCAAACTAAAAATGTATTACCTGCTGCATGTAATAGTCCTTCAGTGCCTGGTATTGCAGGTACCCAGCCTTGCTTAAGCTGATCTTGACTACCACAAGGTCTAAAAAGGTGGTCTTGTAAGTGATTAGTAATTTCGTCAGCGGATAATTCAAAAGGCTTGGTAAATTTATAAATGAAGGCGTTGTTAAACCACATACAGCTAATTCTCTATAATAAACAGGGACTGAATCATATCAAACTAGCAGTATTTAACACCTGAATTTTTTGATAAAAGACCTAACTAAAAGACTTTGGGATCTTAATATTATAAGTCAAGCCTTCACCAATTTGGCTTTGAGCTGTTATTTCGCCGTGAAGCGTTTGCGTTACTATATTGTAGGCGATATTGGTACCTAACCCTGAGCCGCCTTCATCTCTTTTGGTCGTATAGAAAGGGTCAAATAGCTGATTAATTTGATCCCCACTGATACCGTGGCCGTTGTCTTTGTAAACAATGTGTATTTGATCTATGTCGTCAGATACGTCAATTTCAATTTGTCCTTCTTTCATGTCTTCAAAACCATGAATAACGCTATTGATTATAAAGTTTGTAAATATTTGTGAAATAGCGCCAGCGGTAATGGAGAGCTCTAAATCTAAAGGACAATTTATAACGACGTTGTGTTGACCTCGTTTGAGTTCGGGTTTTAAAGACGCAACAATTTCGTGTAAGTAAGAGTTAATATTGATTACTCGATTCACTTCACTCGTTTGATCTACCGCAATTTGCTTGAAGCTTGCAATGAGTTCACTGGCTCGCTGCAGGTTATTAGACAACAATTCAGTACTTAGTTTGCTTTCCAATAAAAAGTTTTTCATATCATTGGCGCTAAGCGTTTGATTAGTTAGCTTTGCTTCTATCTCTTTTATACGCTCGGTTAGTACACTCGTTGCCGTGACACTAACGCCAATTGGCGTGTTTACATCATGCGTAATACCCGCCACTAGCCCACCTAGTGCAGCAAATTTTTCTGACTCCACGAGCTTGCCGTGTGCAAGTTTCAGTGTTTCTATCGTACTTTCTAGTTCATGAGTCTTTGTTAAAAGTTGATTTTCAGTGCTATTGCGTGTTTCTATTTCTTGCTTTAGAACATTTTGATTACTTTCAAGTTGATATTTTTGTCGCTGTAAGTCCATCATCGCCTGACTCAAATTGGCTGTCTTCTTAGCCACCTCTTGTTCTAATAACAAGTTTTGTTGGTCAAGCATGTCGTTACTTTTCAGAAGCTGTTTTTGAGTTTGTTTAAGTTTTTCTTGTGACTCTGAAAATTGCGCAATGAGATCATTAAATGAACTTTGGATAACATCGAGCTCACTACCTTTTAAGCGGTTAACATTTAACTTAACGTTAGATAAATTATTCAGATCAATGGACTGTAACTGCTCTACAAGATCGCCCAATGGGTTCGTAAGATGTTTTCTAAATGCCATCATAAATAGCAAAACTAGGAATGTTGTTTTTGCAAATGCACTTCCTAGCATAAAATAAATGCTTAGCAGTATCCGATCAACAACGACATCACGAGATGAAAATAAAGTAACATCTCCAACTAACGTGCTTCGACCAGAAAACTCAAAAACCAAAGGGAACCGATAACCAAATAAGCCATTTGCCCCTGAGATCATTTTTCCACCGTGGGCGAGATCTGACTCTTCTTCGATCACGTCAAACTCAGAATTTCCTAATTCAGTTAGTAACTCACCATATTCGTTGCGTATTAGTACGCCCTCAATTTTGGGCATAGCCACTAACCCTTCAGAAATAGAAATGACTTGTGGTGTGTTTAACTCCCAGATGGCTCGAGTAAGACTTCGGCTAAAAGTATTTTCTAAGGTACGTAACTCTTTAGCAATATAAGCTTTCGTATTAACATATTCAGCCAATAATTGGACACAGGTAACAGCAAAAGTTAAGACAAAATATAGGGACAATACACTCACCAGTAATCGTCTTGAAATGCTTTGTTTTTGCTTCATTAATATGGCGGTCCTAGGTTGTGACATGAATAAATTAAAGAATTAAAACAGAATAATAGTAACTTAGTTTCTACTATGTCTATGTTATAACAAAAATAAGTTAATTTAACTAACTCTTATATCCTAGTAGAATGTGAAAAACTTGCCCACTAAAAGAAATATTTATGATAGAAAATACCAATTGGACTCAGTTTTTTAACCAACAGAAATGTCAGCCATATTATGAGCAGTTAACAAAGCAAGTTGAGGAAGCACGCAACAGTCATGCAACTATTTTCCCGCCTTCGAATCAAGTGTTTACGGCCTTTGAATTAACGCCAATAAATGAAATTAAGGTTGTTATTTTAGGTCAAGATCCATATCACGGATTAGGTCAGGCAAATGGTCTTAGTTTTTCGGTCAGTAAAGGCCAAAAAATCCCTCCATCATTACGTAATATTTATAAAGAATTAGCGTTAGAGTATGAAGACTTTGAAACTCCAAAGCATGGTGATTTGAGCTCATGGGCAGAGCAAGGCGTGCTATTACTAAACGCAGTTTTAACTGTTGAAGAGGGTAAGGCTAATTCGCATAAAGATTATGGCTGGCATACGTTCACAGACAATGCGATTAAATATATAAATGAAAATACAAAAGATGTTGTGTTTATATTATGGGGTGCGTTTGCGCAAAAAAAAGAGGTGTTGATTGATTTAACGAGACATTCTGTTTTGAAGTCAGTACATCCCTCACCGCTTTCAGCAAGAAGAGGCTTTTTTGGTTGTAACCACTTTAAAATGGCTAACCAAATACTAGAAAGTAAAGGTAAGACCAAGGTGAATTGGTACTTACCTTGATTACTTTGTTACCTTAAAACTCTAAATCTGCAAGATCGTAGTCTGCAGATGGGTCTATATCCTTAAGTTCATTGCGCAATCGGTATTTGTCTTTTATTGACTCGATTTCGCGCCATTTGCGTTTTGCTCCTCGTTTACTCGCGCGTTTACCAGTATCGTTTAAAGCATTTTCAAACAACTCAGCTAGCCCTTCCATATCGGCCCCCTTAACGTCTAATTATTATTGTTATAAGGATGATAGGTGGTGGATAGTCACACACCTAAAATGCACAAATTCGTTTTATCATAACGGGGGATAATGTAAAGACAAAAAGTGAAAAAAATATGAACAATTCTTGAAAGATATATGAACAATAGTGGTTTATTTATTGTTCGCTCAGATGTCTTTTTACCTAAGTTATTGTTGCTTAGCCTTTTTTAATCTTTGGTGCAGACCTGTCGTTAGCATAACGCCAGTTAAGATTAAAATTCCGCCAAAAAACATATTAATAAATAATGGCTCGTTTAAAAATGTACTGCCAAAAAAGACACCAAAGATAGGTATTAGGTAGGTGACCGACATAGCAATCGTTGGGCTGGTAAATTCTATTAATCGATAGAACAGAATATAGGCAAACCCAGTGCATAAGGCGCCCAATATAATTAGAGCTACCCAAGCGTGCAGCGAAACAGACATTAAATGAGTTATTGTGTCTCCTATAAAAAAGACAGGCAACACGATAAATGCACCAACAAACATAGTTCCGGAGGCAACAAGCAGGGCCGGTACGTTGTTTAGGTGTCGCTTTGAATAATTGGATGAAATGCCATACATACAAGTGGCGGTAATTACGGCACAAATCGCTAAGACATCATTATCAAAACTAAGCGACAATTTATGCAGTGTTAATACTATGACACCGATAAACCCAAGCAATAAACCGAACCAGCCACTTTTAGGTAATATAGCGTTAAATAACACCACCCCAAAAAAAGCGCCCCATAACGGCGTAGTTGCGTTTACGATTGATGCTAAGCCAGCCTCTAAGGTTAGAGCCGCATAGGCAAACAGAAAAAACGGAATAACTGAATTACCGACACTCACTATGATTAAATTTTTCCACAGGGTCTTTTTTTCTTGTTGTGGAAGAGGCGGGATATGCTTAGTTGCAACGATGATAAACACCGGAAGTAGCGTTATACCAGCAATGACAACACGTAATGCCGCCATATTAATAGCACCAAACTCGGGTGATGCTATTCGCATAAATAGAAATGAAGCGCCCCATATAGCCGCTAATAGAACAAGTTCTAGATAATACTTAGGGTTCACTTCATATCCTTATGATGGCTGTTCTGTTAATTGACGTGAGATTTAAATAAATCGACAAGCTGCTGAGTAGATGAATCGAGAGAATCGACCGTTTCCCCTTTGATAGCACTTAGCACTGTGTCGCCAAGTACTTTACCTAACTCAACGCCCCATTGATCAAAACTATTCACATTCCAAATGACGCCTTGAACAAAGACCTTATGTTCGTATAGAGCAACTAGCGCCCCGATTTGTTTTGGCGTTAACGATTCCATTAACAATGTATTAGATGGTCTGTTGCCTGGCATTCTTTTGTGAACAGCTAATGTTGCAGCTTCTTCAACTGAGAAACCTTTTGCAATTAACTTTTGATTCACTTCATTAATCGTTTCACCTTGCATTAATGCTTGAGTTTGAGCAAAGCAATTTGCTGCTAACATTTGGTGATGTTCGACTTCGCTATGGTTAGGAACAATCGGCATAATGAAGTCAGCTGGTATAACTGTATTTCCTTGATGCATTAACTGGTGGAAAGCATGTTGTCCATTTGTACCTTCACCACCCCAAATGATAGGCCCTGTTGCGTAATCAATCGGATTATTATCCATGTCGGTAGACTTACCGTTAGACTCCATATCTAACTGCTGAACATAAGCTGGAAAACCACGTAAATAATGGCTGTAAGGCAGTAGAACATGGGCTTGACTACCAAACATATTTCTATACCAAACACCGAGTACGCCCATAATTACAGGTAAGTTATCTTGCAATGGCGCAGTTTGAAAATGAACATCCATCTCATGACCGCCCGCTAAAATCTCCGCAAAATTGTCGTAACCTAAGGCAAGTGCAATAGGTAAACCGATAGCCGACCACAAAGAGTAACGGCCGCCTACCCAGTCCCACATTGGGAAGATATTGTCAGGGTCTATACCAAACTCTGTTGCTTTGCTGATGTTGCTCGATACGCACATAAAGTGCTTGCTGATATCTGAGAATTCAGCGCCTTGAGCTAACAACCAATCACGCGCCGTTTCTGTATTTTTTAACGTTTCTTGAGTGGTAAAAGACTTGGAACTCATTACAACCAAAGTTGTTTCAGCATTAAGTTTTTTAAGCACATCGGTAATATGATGCGCGTCGACATTGGCAACAAAGTGAACATTAAGCGACGATACTTTATAAGGCTTTAACGCTTCGGTGATGATTTTAGGCCCGAGAAATGAACCACCAATGCCAATTGCAACAACATCGGTAAACACTTTGCCGGTATAGCCTTTGCGCTGACCAGAATGTACTTCGTCAACAAAAGATTTTATTTTAAATAGTGTTTCATGCACTTCATCAACCACATTAACGCCGTCGACCAGCACGGACTTGTGTTTAGGTTGACGTAACGCAGTATGCAATACTGCTCGTTGCTCGGTTGTATTAATAATGCCGCCAGTAAACATGGATTTGGTTTTTTCAGCTAAACCTGAGTCATTGGCAAGTTCTAAAAGTGCATTAAATGCACTTTCATCAATGTTATTTTTTGAAAAGTCTAATGTAAAACCACAGGCCTTACGCGTGTAAGTTTTTGCTCGCGCTTTGTCTTTTGCAAACAAATCTTTCATGTGTACATTTTGTAGACGTTCAAAATGCGGTTTCAACGAATCTAAGATATCTTGATTCATAGCAGACTGATTCATATTTAATAGACCTTAAAGTTTTGCAGTTAACAATGCTTCTAGTTTTACCTGATCTTTCGCAAAGTTACTTATGCCCTCGGCTAGCTTTTGCGTCGCCATTGGATCTTCATTATGCTCCCAACGAAACTCTGCTTCAGTCATTTTATTCGGGCGCTCAGATTTGTTGCCTTCAAAAGATAACGCTTTCGGCAAAGGCTGCTCAATTGCGTCTAATTCTTCTAATAAAGCCGGTGCTATTGTTAAGCGATCACATCCAGCTAGAGCCATTATTTCATCTACGTTTCTAAAGCTTGCACCCATAACGACGGTTTCATAGCCGTGTTGCTTATAGTACTGGTAAATGTTGCGGACTGAGATCACACCCGGATCTTCCTCGCCACTAAACACTTGCTGCTCACCGTTCGCTTTATACCAATCTAAGATTCGTCCGACAAACGGTGAAATTAGAAATACGTTAGCTTCGGCACACGCCCTTGCTTGAGCGAAACTAAATAACAAGGTTAAGTTACACTGTATGCCTTGTTGCTCTAATATTTCGGCTGCTTTGATGCCTTCCCACGTTGAAGCCATTTTAATTAATACGCGATCACGGCCGATACCCGCTTGTTCATAAAGTTCGATTAATCTTAGCGCTTTAGTAACGGTTTTGTCCGTATCAAAAGATAGCCTTGCATCTACTTCTGTAGAAATGCGGCCAGGAATTAGCGCGTTAATTTCTTTACCAATTAACACGGCTAGCTGATCCGAGGTATCTTCTAATTGCTGAGCTTTGTCATTTGATTGTTGTTTTGCCCACGCCACTGCTTGATCGATATACTTTGAGTATTCTGGGATTTGAGCTGCTTTTAATAACAGTGAAGGGTTTGTTGTTGCGTCAACTGGACGGAACTTTGCAATTGCTTCAATTTCACCGGTGTCAGCAACAACAGTGGTCATTTCTCTTAATTGTTTTAATACACTAGACATTTTATCTTCCTGAAAACTTTTTGTGCCGAATAGACGTAGAATTGATTACTTTCTGGACACTAACAGTATAGTTAGCTTTGCGGCATTATGATGATTATTACTTGATGGTAAAACTACAAAGAAAGACAGATTTATTCAAGCATGATTCGTAATTAAACCACGGTTTTTGTAGACTATCAGCAGAAATTAAGCAAAACGATCGTAAAATTACGACAATTCCTTTTTACGGCTGTTAATGATCACATTATTACGCGACGTAAATATAATTTAAGTTAATGAGAGAAACATGAATACAGTTTCAAACGAATCAACAATTGACTCATCACTACAAAGTACGGTTACTCTATTTAGTTATTGTGGGTTGTTACCATTTTTATACTTTGCAGCTTGTGCTTGGTTCCCAGGGTTAAATTTATTTGAAACCGAGCCATTAACCGTTTTTAGGGCATATAGTGCCGTCATTCTCAGCTTCTTGGCTGGCACGCTGTGGGTGTTCGGATTAATTGCAACGCAATATCAACAGCAAGTTGAAGTGCGAAGCAAAAGTTTAATTTGGTCCGCTATATTTCTGTCGGTGATCGCTTGGGGAAATCTATTTATCGCCGGTAAGGCCGCACTTTTTGTAGCAGGCTTGTTATTTTTAGTGGTTTGGCAAATAGAGCAAAAAACTGAGTTAACAAAGTGTTATCCAGCTTGGTATACTGAACTTAGAGCAAAGCTAAGCATGATAGTGGGCGCCCTACATATTATTATCTGGTTAACTATTAGCTAACGCTTTGCTGAATACGCGATGCCGTAACCAGCAATTATGACCTTTTCAAATTTAAATATAAGAAGCGACTTTCTATGTTATACGTAATTTCTCCAGCAAAAAATTTAGACTATGAGACGGCCCCAGCGACGAACAAATATACTCAGCCGGAACTTATGTCGGATGCAACAGAATTAGCTGATGTGTGCAAGCAGTTAACGCCTCAAGACCTTAGTTCGTTAATGCATATAAGTGATAAGCTAGCAGGACTAAATGTCGCCCGCTTTGCCGAGTGGCAACCAGACTTCACACCTAAAAATGCAAAACAAGCCGTGCTAGCATTTAATGGCGATGTGTATACCGGGCTTGAAGCTGAGTCGTTCAGTGATGATGACTTTGAATACGCACAGCAACACCTCCGTATTTTATCAGGGCTGTACGGTGTATTAAAACCATTAGACTTAATGCAACCTTATCGACTAGAGATGGGAACAAAACTGACCAATCCTCGTGGTGAAAACCTTTACCATTTTTGGGGTGATATCGTAACCAACAAAATTAATGAACAAATTGACGCTGTTAGCGCCCCTTATTTAGTAAACTTAGCTTCAACCGAATATTTTAAGTCAGTAAAGAAAAAGCAATTAAACGCTAAGTTAATTACACCAACGTTTAAAGACTGGAAAAATGGTCAGTATAAAATGATCAGCTTTTACGCCAAAAAAGCCAGAGGCATGATGGTGCAATACTTAATTAAAAACAAAGTAGAAACGCTGGATGATTTATTAAAGTTTGATATGGCCGGTTATGAATACAACGCGGAGCTATCAAAACCAGACGCGCCTTGCTTTACCAGAAAAGAAACTGACTGAAGCTAATATGAAATTATCAGGGTCGCATTTAACTTTTTATCAGCAACTGTTAAACGTTGTTCCGGAATCTCAGTTAATTACCGACCCTTTTAAAACACTTGTCTATTCTACCGACGCTAGTTTTTATCGTTTACAGCCAAAATTCATTGTTGTTGTTGAAGACGAAGCGCAGATTCAATCCGTATTGCGCATTGCTTACGATCTTAACGTACCAGTTTGTTTTCGTGCCGCTGGAACGAGTTTGTCCGGACAAGCCATAACCGATTCAGTATTAATTAAACTGTCTGATAACTGGCAACATCTAGAGGTTCTTGATAACGGCCAGTCTATTAAAATGCAATGTGGAGTGTTAGGAAGTCAAGCCAATGCCGCGTTAGCAAAATACTCCTCAATTTTAGGCCCTATGCCGGCGTCAATTGATGCTGCTAGTGTGGGTGGAATGGCCATTAATAACGCAGCTGGCATGAATTCCCTTGATACTTACGGGCAAATGACAGACGCAAAATTTATTTTTGCTAACGGCAACGAGCTTGATACAAAACTGGTGAAATCGAATGAGCAATCTCGAATAGATTTTTTGCAACAGAATAAAATATTAGTAAATGGCATAACCGAGTTGGTTTCTTACGTTAAGTCTAATCCAATTTTAGTTAATACCATTAAGCAAAAGTACCGCATAAAAAACACCACAGGTTATAACCTAAGAGCGTTAGTTGAATTTGATGACATAGTTGATGTTATTTCCCACTTGATGATAGGTTCTGAAGGTACCTTAGGTTTTATTTCCCACATAACCCACAAAACAGTCGCGGTTTCACCTTTTAAATCTGTTTCGCTTATCGTTTTAAATTCGTTAGCTGATGCTGGTATTGCTGTTCAGCGTTTAAAATCAATTCAAACCAAACAGCAAGCGCTTATTGGGGCGGCAGAGCTCATTGATTATTTAGCACTTAAGGCAATTTGTAATGAGCCCGGTATGCCTAAGAGTCTGCAAACACTCACATGTGATAGTGTCGCCTTGCTCGTTCAAGTAGAGGCGAACGGGTTTGACCAATTAATGCAGAGCGTTCATTTAGTGTCTGAGCAACTAGCGAATTTAGATTTAGCGTCGCCGATTCAGTTTTCTCAAGACAAGCTGCAAATTCAGCAATATTGGCAAATGCGCAAAGCTATTTTCCCTGCCGTTGGCGCAAATCGTCCTGCAGGAACAACGGCTTTGATTGAAGACGTGGCATTTCCTATCGAACGCTTACCAGAAGCTTTAGTCGATTTACACTCGCTGTTAACTCGTTATGAATATTCTGATGCCGTTATTTATGGTCACGCGTTAGATGGCAACTTGCACTTTATTTTTTCACAAGCCTTCGCAACGCAACAGCAGATTGATAGATACGAAGCCTTTATGCGTGATGTGGTAAATCTTGTTGTTGATAAGTATCAAGGTTCACTTAAAGCGGAACATGGAACCGGGCGTAATATGGCGCCCTTTGTTGAGCAAGAGTGGGGCCCGTTGCTGTATGACGTTATGAAGAGAATTAAATCTCTATTTGATGATAGAGGAATCTTGAATCCTGACGTCATGATCACAAAAGATCAACGCTTGTTTATTAAAAATATCAAACCTTTAATAGCGGGTAATGAACTCATTGATAAGTGTATTGAGTGTGGCTTTTGTGAGCGTCAATGCCCATCGAAAAACATCACTTTTACACCTAGGCAACGCATTGTGGGTCAACGTGAAATTATGGCGCAAGAACATAATTTAATGTCGGTCGCGGATAAAACTGTGCGGTTAAAGAACCTGCAATCAACAAAAAAAACTTATGAGTATCAAGGTATTGATACATGCGCTGGTTGTGGATTGTGCGAGACAAGCTGTCCGGTAGGAATTAATACCGGAGACTTAATTCGTCAACAACGAAGGTTACAACATCAAAGTTCGCCAACGCGCAACATTACAACGAATGCGTTAGCAACGTTGATGGCTAATCAATTTGGCTTCATTACTAACGTTGCACGACTTGGCATAGCGATGAACTCGTTGTTGAAAAAATCAACCACACTAAGCCGTTGGTTAAGCCTGCCAACGTTGCCTTCAGTGGAAAAGTTATCGAATATCACTAACACTGTGAAAATGGCGAACGGCCAACACTCCTCGATTTCAAAAAAGGTGGTGTTATTCCCTTCTTGTATTTCTCGAGTTTTTGGAGCAACTAAACCCGAACAGTTGAATAAAGAGTCGGAAAAACAAAGCCAATCTCAAACCGAAGCGTTTGTGAGCATTTTAAACAAAGCGGGTTACGAGGTTGTAATACCAAAAAATGTTGATCAACAATGTTGTGGCTTGCCTTTTAAAAGTAAAGGTTTTCCTAATCAAGCTACCGAAAAAACAGCTCAGTTAATCAAAGAGTTAACTAGCGCAAGCGATCAAGGCCGATGGCCAATAGTGATGGATACTAGTCAATGTTTTGAACAGCTGCTAGAGGGATTTCATAAATCTGAACATAGTCAGTCAGGTGAGAACCTTGCGTTAAATAAGCCTGAATTCGATATAAGCGACCCACTATCATTTTTACACGATAACGTATTACCAAAGTTGAAAATTGTACCTAAGACCAAGCCGGTGACATTCCACCTAACTTGTGCAGCGCGAAGAGGTCAAAAAGACGCACTTGCATTGGCTATTTTAAAATCATGTGCTGAAAATGTGACTATTCCTGCTGATATTACTTGTTGTGGCTTTGCTGGTGATAAAGGATTTAGCGTGCCAGAATTAAACGCCAGTGCTTTAAAAGCGTTAAAACCACAAGTGAGCCATTGCCACAGTGGTTATTCAACCAGTCGTACATGTGAAATCGGTTTAACTACGCATAGTGGAATTTTGTATCAATCTATTGTTTATTTAATGGATGAGGTAAGTGAATAGTGCGAGAAACTGGCGATATGTTTACAAATTTTTACGCAAAAATACTGAATACTTGCAAATAACAGTGGCTCAAACAGCGCTCATGAGTAAAATGGTCGCTATAAAAATAATATAAGAATAGTAAAAGGGGACAAGGTTTGGCTGAGATTGAAAGAGAATCTATGGACTTTGACGTAGTCATTGTCGGAGCAGGCCCAGCTGGGTTATCGGCTGCCATTCGTTTGATGCAAAAAGCACAAGAAAACGAACAAGAATTGATGGTGTGTTGTGTTGAAAAAGGCTCAGAAGTAGGCGCACACATTTTATCGGGTGCAGTACTAGATCCAAAAGCACTTACTGAACTTATTCCTGACTGGAAAGAGCAAGGCGCACCATTAAACACAGCGGTCAGTAGCGATGAAGTTTACTTCTTACGTGGTGAGGAATCCGCATCAGCCATCCCAAGTTTATTATTTCCAAAAACGATGCACAATGAAGGTAACTACGTTGTCTCCATGGGTAACGTATCTCGTTGGTTAGCCGAAAAAGCGGAAGCGATGGGCGTCGAAATTTTCCCAGGCTTTCCTGCCTCAGACGTACTTTATGATGAAAGTGGCGCCGTTGTTGGCATTCAAACCGGCGATATGGGCTTAGACGAGGAAGGTCAGCCAAAAGACTCGTTTATGCCAGGTATGGAGCTTCGTGCTAAATACACAATTTTCGCTGAAGGCTGTCGTGGCCATTTAGGCAAAACATTAATTTCTAAATTTAAGCTTGATGAAGGTAAGTCGCCTCAGCATTATGGTTTAGGCTTTAAAGAAATTTGGCAAGTACCAGAAGAGCAACATCAGCCAGGTTTAGTTGTTCACACTGCTGGCTGGCCGTTAAACGACGGTGCGACCGGTGGTGGCTATTTGTATCATGCTGATGACAACCAAGTAGTATGTGGCTTAATCGTTGACTTAAACTATTCTAATCCACACCTAAGTCCGTTTGATGAATTCCAACGACTAAAACATCACCCTACTTACGCAAAACATTTAAAGGGTGCAAAACGCATCGCCTATGGTGCAAGAGCTATCACTAAAGGTGGTTTGAATTCATTACCGAAAATGACAATGCCTGGTGGCTTTTTAGTTGGATGTAACGCGGGTACATTGAACTTTGCCAAAATCAAAGGTAATCACGCAGCGATGAAATCCGGTATGTTAGCCGCCGAGGTTATTGCAGATGCACTTAAGTCAGGTGACGAGGGTCAGAAAGACTTAACTCAATACCAGGCCGCATTTGACAGCAGTTGGTTATATGATGAATTGTATTCGACACGTAACTTTGGTCCAGCCCTTCATAAGTTTGGCACTGTGATTGGTGGCGCATACAATACCATTGACCAAAATTGGTTTGGTGGCAAATTGCCGTTTTCGTTTAAAGATGAAACGCCTGACTATGCGGCATTAAAACCTGCTAATGAATGTAAGGTCATTCAATACCCGAAACCGGATGGGCAGCTTAGTTTTGATAAGCTTTCAAGTGTATTTTTGTCGAATACCAACCATGAAGAAAATCAGCCTGTTCATTTGAAGTTGAATGATGCGTCAATTCCTCTAGCGCAAAATCTACCTATGTATAATGAGCCAGCTCAGCGATACTGCCCAGCAGGCGTATACGAAATCGTAGAAGATGAAGAGGCGGGGCAAAAATTCCAAATCAACTCACAAAACTGCGTACATTGTAAGACTTGTGATATTAAAGATCCGGCCCAAAATATTACTTGGGTAACACCTGAAGGTGGCGGTGGTCCAAACTATCCGAACATGTAACAGCTATTTAAACCGGTTCTAAAAAACCGGTTTTTTGTTATCAGGCCTATTGCTTTCACCTTTCGCAAGCCTTTACTACACACAGACTTGATCTTTTTACTGAGCAAGGTAAAACAGTAAGGTGAACAATATTAATTTACTAAAATAATAAGAAACTATTATGAACTTGAATAAAACGTTAATTGCGATAGCTATCGCCTCCAGCTTTGCTATTGCCGGTTGTAATGGCGCTAAACCAACAAACTCATCAAACTCAACTGATGTTGTAGCCTCAGTGGCTGTTTCTGCAGATGAAATAAAGTCGGCATCAGTCGCTGCAAACACATTATTTGATGAAATATACATGGCTGGTGTTATGCGCAACCCAGTATTTCAAACTTATCTTGGCATTAAAGATGACTATGACAAATGGTTTGATTTATCTGCTGAATATGCAGAACAAGAAATTGCCATCGTTAAACAAGACTTAGCTAAAATAAAAGCCATAGATGAGAGTAAATTAGACTCTCAAACCAAAATTAGCCGCAAACTCTATATACAGCAACTAGAAAATGAAATTGCAGATTACAAGTGGCGTTTACATAATTACCCAGTTAATCAAATGTTTGGTACGCACTCGCAGATCCCGGCGTTCTTAATTAACCAACACTCAATAGCGAATGTAAAAGAAGCTCAAGACTATATTTCGCGTATAAAAGGCGCTGAAAAAGTGTTGTTTGATGTTGTTGAGAACTTAAAAATCCGTGAAGCGCAAGGCATTATTGCCCCTAAGTTTGTATTTCCACATGTGTTAAGAGACTCGCAAAACATTATAGTTGGTGCTCCATTTGATAGTGGTGATGACAGTACAATATTGGCTGATTTTAGCCGTAAAGTCTCTGCACTAGACATTGACGAGCAGACCAAAACAACCTTAATCGCCGAGGCTAAAGCCGCATTAATTTCAAGTTTAAAACCCGGCTACGTTAAGTTGGTTAGTTACTTAAAACAGCTAGAGCAAAAAGCCGATGACAAGGACGGAGCATGGAAATTTCCTGATGGCGAAGCCTTCTTTAACAATGCGTTAGCGCGTACGACAACCACTGAATTAACCGCAGACGAAATACACAAAATTGGTTTAGACGAAGTGGCTCGCATTCATCAAGAAATGACCGAGATTAAAAATAAAGTTGGTTTTGACGGCGATTTAAATGCCTTTTTTGAATATATGCGAAGTGATAAACAGTTTTATTATCCAGGTACGCCAGAGGGCAAACAGCAATACTTAGATGAAGCCGTTGCCTTAATTGATGATATGAAGTCTCGCTTAGATTCGCTATTTTTAACTAAACCGAAAGCGGACATGATAGTGAAACAAGTTGAAGCGTTCCGTGAAAAGTCTGCAGGCAAAGCGTTTTATCAACAACCAGCACCAGATGGATCTCGTCCAGGTATTTATTATGCAAACCTGTATGACATGGAAGCGATGCCTACTTATCAAATGGCTGCATTGGCTTATCACGAGGGCATTCCAGGTCACCACATGCAAATTGCTATTAAGCAGGAGCTAGAAGGCATTCCAATGTTCCGTAAGTTTGGTGGTTACACGGCTTATACGGAAGGGTGGGGACTATATTCAGAGCTAATTCCAAAAGAAATAGGTTTGTATGAAGACCCATATTCTGACTTTGGGCGTTTAGCGATGGAGTTGTGGAGAGCGTGTCGATTAGTCGTAGATACTGGTATTCATAGCCAAAAATGGACTCGCCAGCAAGGTATTGATTACTACGTTAACAATACACCAAACGCTGTGTCTGATGCGGTTAAAATGGTAGAGCGTCATATCGTAATGCCATCTCAAGCGACAGCCTACAAAATAGGCATGTTAAAAATATTAGAGCTTAGAGAAAAAGCCAAAGAGGAACTTGGTGATAAGTTTGATATTCGTGAATTCCACGATGTTGTTCTCAAAAACGGGCCGGTACCATTAAACGTACTTGCTGATTTTGTTGATGATTATATCGCTTCAAAAGCATAAGTTGCCAATAGAAACATCATTGAGCAATTAATGGCAGAATGTAAAAAGGGCTGATAAATCAGCCCTTTTTCATATCCAGACATAAAAGCCCAGGCTTTTATGTCTTCACTTTCATAAACCGTAAACGTTATTTACTCTGTGGTTATTGCAACTTAATAAAAACAGCCGTTGTTAAAGCTGGAACGGTAAAACCAACGTCACTGGCCTCAGAGGTTCTGACAACGTCGTCCGCACCCTCTAATTGTACTGGGTGCAGTTTGTAATCACTTGCATCAGTTGCAAAGGTTTGCGTCTTATCGCTACTATTAAATATCACAACAATCGACTCTAATGCTGGATCAATATCGACTAAACCACTGTCACCGAGGTACATCACGATAAGTCCTCGTTGTTTTAGTACGTCGTTATTTAAAAACGTCACATTATGTTTAACTTGCTCCGCGGTTCTTAGCCTAAACAACTTAGAACTGCTTCGTATCTTAATAAAATCTTGGAAAACACCAGAAGCAAACTCAATATGCTCTGATTGCACTTGGTCTCTGCCTTCATTTTTTTCTAATAACTTAGAAATAACCGGCCAATTATCAAAATCTTTTTCTGCTGGTGGTAAACCAACATTATAGTTATTGGTCTGATAGGAAAAATCGACACGGTTAAACCAATCTCCATAATCATAACTATCGCGTAAAAACGATTTTGAGCGCAATAGTTCCGATCCCATATGTAAAAACGGAATGCCTTGAGCCATTAATGGATACGACAGGGATAACAGTTGAAAACGAACACGTTGGTCTGTTGTGAGATTATAAGGTAAACGATACTGATTGTTATCCCATAACGTTTGGTTATCGTGCTTAGAAACATAGTTGATTGTATCAGCAGGGTCTTTGGCATATCCGGCGGGACCGTTACCATAGGGAACTTGAGAGCCCATTACCGTTTCCCCAAATGAATTTATCATAGAGTATTCAGCTAAATTTGCCACAAGCCCTAGTTTCACCTGATCCATTGAACGTAAGTACTCATCAACTTGTAGGTTGTCATCTTGCAAATCATTAGGCACCACGGTAAGTCCGTTACCTACGCCTTGGTCTCTGCGTAAGCCTTCTTTGGCCGTTTGGAAGTTACCACCTCGAATCGCATCACGAAGTCGGTCTGTAAAAGTACCTATTTCCGTTCCGGCTAATTCCGTTTGACTTGCTTGAACAAACTGACGGTTATTTGCAACCTCGCCGAAGTTCCAGCCTTCACCATAGAAATAAGTATCGGTATCAACTTGTTTTACTGCTTTTCGAGCTCTCAACATTGCATCTTTTGGTTGATGACCCATTAGGTCGAATCGAAAACCATCAATCTTATATTGTTTTGCCCAGGTCACTAAAGAATCGCTCATTAGTTTTTCCATCATGGCATTTTCTGTAGCCGTATTATCGCAACATGTCGACATTTCTAATGAGCCAGATACCGGATCGTACCTGTGGTAGTAGTGCGGGACTATTTTGTCTAGAACCGACTTTTCGGCAAGGCCAGAAGCAAATGTATGGTTATAAACAACGTCCATTATCACGCGGAAGCCTTTGCTATGGAGCGACATAACCATTTCTCTAAACTCAATAATACGAGAAAAGCCTTCTGGGTTTACCGCATAGCTACCTTCGGGAACTGTGTAGTGATATGGGTCATATCCCCAGTTATAGTTATCGCTACCACGTATTTGCTCCATAACTGATTGTGCTTTATCAGAACTTGGCTCATAGCTTGATAGCAGTTCATTGAGCGTTAAAGATTGAGCATTATCATCGTTACATACATCTAAGTCTTCAACGAGTGCACATACTTTTTTCATTGAGTCGAATAAATCAATGGCGTCCGCGGTGTTTTCGTTGATAGTAGAGAGGTCGTAGGTCGGTAACAAGTGAACTGTATTTAGTCCGGCTTCTTTTAGTTTAAGCAAGTGAGTCATGCCGTAACTATCAGTTTCGGAAAAAGCTTTGTATTTGCCACGATATGACGGCGAACTTAGTTTGCTGTCAAAAGCACTAAAGTCTCGAATATGAGTCTCATAAAGGATTAAATCCTCAGGTGCATCTACTGTAGGAACCGTCTGTGTCTTCCAACCTGCAGGCATAGTATCAGAAGCATTCAAGTCGATGACTTGTGAGTATTTACTGTTTATAGATAGGCTTAATGAGTAAGGGTCAGTTGTGATTAGACGCTCAAACTTACCTGTGCTTGGGTGAAAAACTTCAATTTGATATTGATAGTACGTACCAGAGGAAGCAATATTTGTTGTTGAGCTCCAAACACCGGTAGTTAAATCTTCTTTTAATTCAATTGGCTGAGATAGTGGTTGCTTGTTATTATCAAATAGCAATAACGACACATTTGCAGCCGTTGGCGCCCAAAGCTTAAATTGAATACCGCTGGCTGTAACGCTGGCGCCAAAGTCTTTAACTTCATTTGCGTCGTTACTTTGGCGAGTAAATATAAAATCAAGTAATGGCGCTTGTTGAATATAGGACTCAGCCACAAGTTCACCATTTCGGTACGACTCTACTAAGTTTTTTGATTTAACAATCGAGTTTAAGTCGAGCTTTTTGTTAACCTTAAAGGCAGTAAATTGTGACAAGTGTGGGAATTTTATTTTTAGGTCGTCAGATAATACGGTTTGCTCAAGAGCAATGGTCTCATCTTGGCCTAATCGATTTGTTGAAACAATTCGAACCGTATCAGCTTCGTTTTCTAATTTAATGACTAATGTATCACTAGTTAGCCAATGAGCTGCGCTGTTTTCAACAATATTAGTAGCGCTAAAAATATTTTTTGGTTGGCACGCGGTTATCAAAACTGCACTTGAGATTAGCAGGGCAGCGGCAAGTTTATTCTTTTGAAACATGTGGACCTCTATTGGGCTTTATGATCAAACCAAATTGAATGCTCTTTAGCAGGAATAAATGTCCATGCGACAAAACG
Source organism: Psychrosphaera aestuarii (assembly GCF_017948405.1). Taxonomy (NCBI): domain Bacteria; kingdom Pseudomonadati; phylum Pseudomonadota; class Gammaproteobacteria; order Alteromonadales; family Pseudoalteromonadaceae; genus Psychrosphaera; species Psychrosphaera aestuarii. The sequence goes on from NZ_CP072844.1 coordinate 977,527, forward strand.
GCTAATTTTATGCCCTTGGCCCATGTCTATTATTCTGTATTCCTGAACATTTGCTTTTTTGAGTTCTGACTCGATCACTTTGAGACTGTCTTTTTTAGAGACTAAACTTGAAAACCATAACACTTGCTGACGGATCTGAATACTTTCCCTAATCATTTTACATACGAATTCAATTTCTCCACCGTCGCACCATAACTCACTGTTTTGTCCACCAAAGTTAAGAGACTGAGCCGCTTGAGCTGGTAAGGATTTAGACTTAGCTAGATTTTCAACTTTTTGCGTATTGGCCGCCAAAGCTTCTTCAGCTGAACGATGAAATGGCGGATTACACATAGTAAATGTAAACGTTTGTTCTGGTTGAACTATGCCCTCAAAAATATATTCAGGGTTGGTTTGCCTTTTTACTTTTACGTGAGATTTTAAACTCGGGTTACTTTTAACTAACGTAGTGGCGCAGTCAAATGATAAGGGATTTAACTCTGAACCAACAAAAGACCATTGGTATTCATGACGACCAATGATTGGATAGATTAAGTTTGCGCCTGTACCTACATCTAGGCCTTTAACTTTTTTGCCACTTGGGATCACACCATTATTACTACTCGCCAATAAATCAGCTAGATGATGAATGTAGTCAGCTCGACCTGGAACTGGCGGGCACAGCACCTGTTCAGGGATTTGCCAAAAATGCACGCCATAATAAGCAAGAAGTAAAGAACGGTTGAGCTCTCTTACTGCATTTGGATCGGCAAAGTCTATGGTTTTATGACCATTACTTCGCTCGATAATATAACGAGTTAAATCCGGGTTGGCTTGAACTAAGTCATCAAATTTGTAAGCTACGCCATCAATCGCTTGATGACGATTTCGCGGGTGTAAAGTCGGGGTGGATTTAGTCTTCATATATTACACAGTAATAAATCGAGTTTGTTTTTCATCATATATTTCTACGTTACCGGTCTTGATGTCGTACATCCAACCATGAACTTGAATGTCGTGTGTATGTAATTTTGAAAATACAGCAGGGTGAGTTTTAAGATGATTCATCTGCAATATAATATTTTGTTTGGTAACTTCATCGAGATGCTCATCACCTAAATGGTCGTATTGTTGCTGAACCGCCTCTTTTGCTGCTCTGCAATGGTCTAACCAAACTTTTACATGCGGCAGTCGCTTAACACTTAAGGGTCTCATAGCCGCTTTCATGGCACCACAAGAACTGTGTCCGCAGATGATGATATGTCTGACCTTAAGCACAGATACTGCATATTCTATCGATGCCGTCATACCACCAGTTTCATGGGAATGAGGCGGAATGATATTTCCTGCATTTCGGCATATAAAAAGCTCGCCGGGCTCAGACTGAGTGATTAAATTTGGGTCTATACGTGAGTCTGAGCAAGTAATAAACAAAACGTCAGGGTCTTGACTTTGTGCTAGCGCTTCAAACTTTTGTTGATGTTGCGGATAAACTTCTGTCTGAAACTTCTTTAGGCCAGCAAGCAACTTTTCCATTAATAAAAATACCTTAGCTTAAATATCGATAATCGGAGCCAAATTTTTCGCAAGCGCATCAGGTAAAAAGTTTTTGACAGTATTCACACGAGCTAACATTTGCTCAGGCGTTGCGCCGGTAACATTTATATGACCCATCTTACGTTTTGGCCTTACTTGTTTATCGTACCAGTGAAGGTGAGTATTTGGCACTGTAAACAGGTCTGCTTTCGGTTTGCCATGGCCAACGTAATTTATCATGGCAACCGACGCCGTGACTTGTGTTTCCCCCAGAGGGTAGCCAGCAACAGCACGAATATGATTTTCGAACTGACTTGTTACAGAGCCTTGTTGGGTCCAATGACCTGAGTTGTGAACTCTTGGAGCTATTTCATTGACAATTAATTCGTCGCCGACTTGAAAAAATTCAATCGCTAACACGCCGCAATAGTCGAGTTTCTCGGATATTTTTTTATAAATGTTTTGAGCTAATTGCTCTAGCTCTAGCGTAACCTTAGGCGCAGGTGCGATAGATAAAACTAACTGACCGTCCGCATGATGGTTCTCGGTTAACGGGTAAAACTTGTGGTTGCCATTTTTATCTGTAACGCCAATAAGCGATAACTCTCTTTCAAAGTTAATACAACGTTCAGCGACTAGTGGCATTTTTTCAAAATTATGTTCTTTAAGCTGCGCTTTAACGTCTACTAAGTCTTGCTCTGAAAAAATACGCCATTGGCCATAGCCATCATAACCATCTCGACTTGTTTTTAATATAATTCGCGGGCCTAATTCATTTTGCGCTCTATCAAAATCTTCAACGTTAGAAATAACGACGTTTTGGCAATGTCGAACATTTACAGAGTCTAAAAGTCTTTTTTCTACGATTCTATCAGCGCCGGCTTGGATGGCTTTTTCGTTCGGTAAAAACTTCCCACTCAACTCTGCCTTTTTTAGCAAATCCAAAGGCAAGTGCTCAAACTCCGAGGTAATAACGGCCGCATGTTCAAAAGCTTCGTCTAACGTTATGTTTAAGATACTTTTATCAACCGGGTTAACACACTCTTTTGTATTGGCATTTACGGCAATGATATTCAAACCAAGTTGCGAGGCTTCTAAATACATCATTCTGGCAAGTTGACCATGCCCTAAAATAACGATTAGATTATTTTCATTTTGTTGCGTAGCACTACTAAAATATGAAGGAACCATCAATTTTCACTTATTTGGGATAGTTGATATTATTTAGAAATCGAGTTTATGATTGTTTAGGACATCTTGAGTTTGTTCGGCTCGAAATGCTTTAATTTTATCGGTAACGTCTTGATCATTCAGACCAATTATTTGTGCTGCTAATAAACCTGCATTTGCGGCTCCAGCCTCGCCAATGGCTAAAGTACCCACCGCGACACCTTTTGGCATTTGAACAATAGAGTATAGCGAGTCTACACCACTTAGCTTGCTGGACTTTACAGGTACACCTAAAACAGGAATATGAGTAAACGCAGCAATCATTCCCGGTAAGTGGGCTGCACCGCCAGCACCAGCTATAATAACTTGTATGCCTTTATCTGCTGCGGTTTCGGAAAATTTTTGTAGAAGGTGAGGGGTTCGGTGGGCGGAAACAACTTGAGCATGATACTCAATGCCAAATTTATCTAACATGTCGGCGGCATGTTTCATTGTTGGCCCATCAGACTGGGATCCCATAACGATTGCAACTCTAGTCATCTTTTTCTCTGTAAACTAAGTTAAAGCATTTTAAGTTGAAGGCCATATTAGCAAAGCTCAACGGCAATATCATTAACCTATTTACTGAATTAATACAAAAATAAGAAAGTTACGTATATTATCTATATATAAATTTTTTATGGAGAATAAAAAAAATAATGAGCAACCAGGATAATAATTTTATTATGCAATTTTTTAAGACAGAATCAGCCGGCGGTATCCTGCTTTTTCTAGCAGCGATACTCGCTATTATTTGTGCCAATACAGCGTTAGTTAGCTACTACGAGATGTTGCTATCGACGCCGGTAGAAATTCGAATTGGGGCTTTGGAAATAGCTAAGCCTTTATTGCTTTGGATAAACGATGGCCTGATGGCGGTGTTTTTCTTTTTAGTAGGATTAGAACTTAAGCGTGAATTAATAGAAGGTGAATTATCCGACAAACGAAATATTATTTTACCGGGTGTTGGTGCGATTGGCGGCATGCTAGTTCCTGCGCTTGTTTATGTCTACTTTAACGCAGATAACGAAGCCGCACTGAGTGGTTGGGCGATCCCCGCAGCCACTGATATTGCCTTTGCTCTTGGTGTTCTAACATTACTAGGCTCGAGGGTCCCTGTAGCGTTAAAAGTGTTCTTAACATCACTTGCAATATTTGATGATATCGGTGCAATACTTATTATTGCTTTTTTCTACACATCGAAAATTTCCATTACGGCATTAATTGTTGTTGCTTTATGTATACCGGTTTTAACGTATTTAAATAAAAGAAATGTAGTGTCATACAGCCCTTATATTTTCATTGGTATTATCATGTGGATTGCGACATTAAAGTCTGGCGTACATGCAACCCTTGCAGGTGTGCTACTTGCTATGTTTATTCCAATGAGAAGTAAAGAGAACCCAAGTTTTTCTCCGGTTAAAGAACTTGAACATGACTTACACTCTGTCGTTGCCTTTTTTGTGTTGCCAGTATTCGCTTTTGCTAATGCGGGTTTAAACTTAACAGGAGTTGGCGTAGAACAGTTGCTTCATCCCGTTCCGGTTGGTATCGCTGCGGGTTTATTTATTGGTAAGCAAGTAGGCATATTTGGATTATGTTGGTTAGCGGTTAAGGCCGGTTTAGCACAACTACCTAAAGGCATGAACTGGGCCTCGCTATATGGTACCGCCGCACTTTGTGGTATAGGCTTTACGATGAGTTTGTTTATTGGCTCATTAGCCTTTGAGGAAACCGGCGTAGACTTATTATTTGATGAACGACTTGGCATTATCGTCGGCTCAATTTTAAGTGGTGTTGTCGGTTATCTAGTTTTAAACAAGTCGCTTAAAAAAGTCCCTTAAAGGGACTTATAAAGGTTAGGTGTCAAACGGTTATATTAATATTAATGAGGCCGCACCTAAAAAGACAAAAAAGCCAACGATATCGGTAACCGTTGTTAGAATTACAGACCCGGCTAGTGCTGGGTCTATATTCATTTTATCGAGCGTTACTGGAATAACGATACCAAACAAGGCTGCTACCAACATGTTCACTATCAACGCACCTGCAATGATCATTGACAATGCTATGTTCTCAAACCAGTAGCCGGTAATAACAGCCACCAGTAAAGACCACGCAACACCATTTATCGCAGCGACAGCGATTTCTTTTCGTTTAAGTGACGATACGTTGTTAATACCTAGCTGACCTGTTGCTAAGCCTCTTATGGTTAAGGTAAGCGTTTGGCTCCCTGTTATACCACCCATACTCGCTACTATAGGCATTAGCACGGCTAACGCCACTACTTCGGCGACAACCTTATCAAAAACACCAATTACAAACGATGCCATAAATGCTGTCAGAAGATTGATACCTAACCATACTGCACGTCTACGAGCACTCAATGCCACAGGAGCAAATAGATCCTCATCGCTTACTTGGCCTAAGTGAGCAATTTGCGCTTCATAATGTTCTTGGAATATTTCTAACGCATCATTAATATCAAAACGACCAAGAAGTTCGCCATTCTCTGTAACAACAGGCAACATCGATTTTTTTGTGCTTTTTAACAAATTGGATGCATCGAGCAAGGGCAAGTCGGCATCCACAATGTGGACCGCTGTTTTTGCGATATCTGCAACTAAATCATTAGGCTCAGCACTAAACAATTCATTAACGGTAATTTCACCAATAAATATATTATTTTCATCAATCACTAAAAATGAGTCAGTATATTCAGGTAAATCAACACTTTTTAGCTCAACTAAAATGGTTTCGACGGTCGCTGCTTTATTTACGGTAAATACATTGTGATTGGCATAACGGCCAACTTGATCATCTGTGTAATTAAGTGATTCGCGAATTTGGTTTTGTGTTTCAGGCGAAAGTTTTTTAATAAACTTTTTGGCAACATTCGTCGGTAACACGTCAAGAACTTCAATGACTTGACTGGCGTCACTGTTGGCAAGTGCTTTATGTACGCTTTTGTTGGGTAGCGATGACACTAATTGCAAACGTGCATCTTCTCGCATGGCGGCTAAAACGGCGCTGGTATCGACATTTTTTAGATACGGCCAAATTAGGATCCGCTGCTCACTAACTAAACTTTCTAATATCCACGCCCAATCGTCCTCAGAAAAACTGTGACATAACTCTGGTAAATCGAATGGTTGGGCTTCTTCGGTTAGTGCTTTTAGCGCGGTTTGAATCTGGTTCATCACCGCTATACGAGACTCGACGTTAAGCATTATTAGCCTCCCTTCGAAGTGGTATCAGGTTCACTAATAGCGACTTCACTTGTTGGTATTTCAACATTATCAATTTGCTGATAATACAAGGTATAAAAATCACTGATGAGAGCTTGTTCGATTTTTTTCGCTTTGCTAGTTGGACAAAAAATAGAAAATACAAAAGCAGTTTTACCAATATCCGTTGTCTGCACTCTAAGTCCTGGCGCAGGACCTGCGATTTGTACACCCAGTCGGTTTTCTATTAATTTACTGTAGCGTTCTGCCACATCATTAAACTCAAGGCAGTAACTCTCAGCTTTAGAAAATAAACTAGGTATTAGGTTATACGGATTCACTTTGATGCCATCAATTACAATTGAAAATGTGTGATTGGTATAGCGTTTCATGTAATTCATGTTTTTAATAGGTAACGTCATCAACTGGTTATTCGGTAAGAATATTGTTTTACCGGTATACGCATAAGTTTCAGAGTTTATCTCTAATAAAGTTACTTTTGCCCAGTCCGTTTCGGCCACCTCACCAAATTGTGTATTGGTTTGAATCCAGTCTCCAACTCGAAATGGATTTGTACTGCTTATATACAAAAAACCAATAAAACATTGAATTAACTCTCTAGTTGCCAAAACAATAGCAACAATAAAAGCCGCAATAGACAAGGCGAAATTTTGAAGCTCATTACTCCACAACATCAATAGCGCAATAATAAAAACCATATTAATGGCGTTTTTGGCCGTATTAATATGCAGGCGACGATTAACCGAACCACCAGAGGAATTTCGATTAATGAGTTTTATTAACCCAATTTTTGCTAAATAAGTGGCTAAAAATAGTAAAAAACTAAAGAAGAGTTGGCTGTTAAAGAGGCTCAATGAACTTACCCAAAGTAATAAATGATAATACTATCAAGCCTAGCATGAGAGACGAATCGAGGTTAAATAAAAATTGCTATATGTGATAAATATTTAGCACAAAAAAAAAGGGCAACCACGGGTTACCCTTTTCGAAAGTAAATATAAGCCGAAGTTACTATTTTCGAGCTACAAAGTGGACCGTGCTTGTTGCACGTTGTAAAAACGCACCCTCACAATAGCTCAAATAATAATTCCAAAGTCTTCTGAAGCGCTCGTCAAAACCGAATTCTGTCAAATCCTGCCAGTTTTTGTTAAACCTAACTCTCCACTCGTTTAACGTTTGTGCGTAATCTAAACCTATATCGTGAAGCTCGTGCAATACCATGTCAGTGTCTTGTCGCAGGTGCTTGGTCATAAACTCTATGCTCGGTAAACAGCCTCCTGGAAAAATGTAACGCTGTATAAAGTCTACATTTGTACGGTAGTGATCAAATCGTTGATCGGCGATGGTAATTGCCTGTATCAGCATTTTGCCACCAGGCTTTAAAAGTGCATTACATTTACTAAAAAACTCGGTGTAAAACTCAAAGCCGACGGCTTCAATCATTTCAATACTTACTAATTTGTCATATTGACCAGTTAGCTCGCGATAGTCTCTTTTTAGCAGGGTGATTTTATCTTGCAGACCAAGCGCTTTGATACGTTGTTCGGCGTAGTCGTGTTGAGCATCCGATATGGTTGTGGTGGTGACTTTACAACCGTAATGTTGCGCAGCGTAAATAGCCAGTCCGCCCCAGCCTGTGCCAATTTCAACAAGGTGATCTTTGTCGGTAAGTTCTAACCGTTGGCATATTAAGTTTAGTTTATTTAACTGTGCGGCATCCAAGTCGGTCGCACCATTGCTATAAATGGCTGATGAATACATCATTTCAGGATCTAAGAAACGAGTATAAAGATCATTACCTAGGTCGTAATGGGCAAGGATATTTTCTTTTGATCCTGTTTGAGAGTTTTTATTTCGACGATGAAATAATTTGTTTTTCAGCTTTGTAAGCCAAGACATATTACTCTCTAATTCATCAAGTTGTTGTTGGCAAATTACAAACGCTTCGATGAGCCGAGTTAAATTTGGGCTAGACCATTGATTGTTAATAAAGGCTTCTGCGGCGGCAATGCTACCTCCAGAAACTAAGGATTTATAAACCCCTTGGTCATGGATATTCAATTGAGCCTGAATTTCCGCGTCGCTTTCACCAAAGAAACGGTTTCCATCACCAGGAAGTTGTGGATCATGTATGGTAAGGCCAACGCCAGTGATACGCTCGAGCACAGTAAATACTAACTTCTGATATAAACCAGAAGACCAGCTTGTGCTTGGTTCGCTGATTGGGGTGACTAACTTTTCCATTGCTGATTCCTCTTCAACTTCTTATTTTTAAACTTTATTTAGTTTCTGGGTGCCCAATAAAAGGCACCTTTTTAATAAACAACTTCAGCGCTTGCCAATAAATACCGGCAAATATCTTGGCTGTCATAACTGGTGTGGTCATGATCAGCTTAATAAGATGCTTATGTGTCATGGGCACTTTTTTTAATGCCACGGTTGCATCGAATACTTTTTCAATTTGACCTGTCTGCAAGGTATTTGGCAAAGGCCAATTCTCTATATGAACTAATAAACTGTTATTAGGTGGCGTTATTTTCCAGCGATATTCCATATCCATTTGCATAAAAGGCGACACATGAAAAACTTTTTTATTAATTAATCCATCACTACGTTGAGACGTGTCTAAATCGATCAAATAATAGTGCTTTTGATTCCAGGGTGTATTACTTACCTCGGCTAACATGTAGCGACAGATTTCGTCGCCATTATTGTTTTTCGGGTAGCAAAAATAGAAGTTGATCGGACTAAAATAAAGTCCAAAACAACGTGCTTGAGTCACCATTACAACTCTTGTACTAGAATCTAATGGGCAAACATTTTGTAATTTATTAACTTTATTGAGCACGTTTTGTTTGAACGCATCGGTACTTTTGAAATGGTCACCTTGTTTTATTCTAAGCGGGTTAAACCAACGTTGTCCTAATACCCAGCTTTGCTTGTAAACATCATCAGTCTCATCTAAATCGATAGCTAACATATACAAGTTGTAGCTAAATTTATGGTCTACTGGACTGAAACGACGGTGACGAACCGAACCTTGATAAATACCGCTTTTCGTAAACATTTAGTTAGGACTTACAAGTTGCAATCAAAGCGTCGAGCAACGTCAACGCCACTTCTCACGCCGTCTTCGTGAAAACCGTTATACCAATAAGCACCAGCAAAATGGGTATTGTTTTTTCCACAAATCGTGTCTCGTTTTAATTGCGCTTTCTGACTTTCAGTACTGAAAACAGGATGCATGTAGTTAAACTTTCTAATAATTTTACTCGGCTCGATAGCGTCAGTTTTATTTAAAGTAACACAGAATGTTGGTTTAACATCAAGGCCTTGCAGAATATTCATGTTGTAGGTAACCGAGGCCAACGCATTCTCATCGCCGGAAAGTAAGTAATTCCAGCTCGCCCATGCTAATTTTCGTTTCGGCAACATATTGATGTCGGTATGCAGAACAACTTCATTATTTACATAAGGCATCGCGCTCAGTAAGCGTTTTTCTTCGTCCGTTGGATCTGAAAGCAGAGCAAGGGCTTGATCAGAATGACAAGCAAAAATGACATCATCAAATTGCTCAGTGCGTCCTTCGTTGAAAGTTAGCTCGACACCATTATCTTTTCTAGATACCGAAACAATATGAGTATTAAGCTTTATTTTATCTTTAAAATCAGCCGTTAATGGCTCTATATAGCTACGTGAACCACCTGGGATTACATACCATTGTGGACGATCTTGAATGTTTAGTAACCCATGGTTGTAGAAAAATCGAATAAAAAAGCTCAGTTCAAACTGTTTAACTTGGTTTAGGCTAGATGACCAAATCGCAGCAGCCATTGGTAAAATATAATTTTGGTTAAAATACTCGTTAAATGAATTTATTTGTAAAAACTCACCCAAGGTTTGTTTTTCTGGTATGGCATTCTCGTCATATAGCTTTTTACATAGCTTATTGAATTTGAGTATTTGCGAGATAAGAGACCAAAACTTAGGTTTAAAGATATTCGATCGTTGCGCGAATAGGGTATTTAAATTATTACCATTATATTCAAGACCAGATACGGGATTGGTCACGCTAAAACTCATTTCAGTAGCTTGTTTATTGATATTGATTTGTTTTAACAGCTTTAAAAAATTAGGATAAGTTTTATCATTAAACACAATAAAACCGGTATCTATACTATAGTCTTGGTTGTCTAACTGAAAATCGATAGTGGCGGTATGACCACCAATATAATCATTTACTTCAAAAACTTGAATATCATGCTTTTGATTTATTAAATACGCGCTAGTCAGTCCAGATATTCCTGAACCTATGATCGCTACTTTTTTCATTGTTTACTACTTCCTGTGGTTATTGGTCGCTTTTTAACATAATGGAGCGCCACCATGTTGCTGGTAACCAATTCGCAATTTTTAAGCTCCAAATAAGACGCTTTGGAAACGCTATATGTCGTTGTCTTTTCTCTATCCCTGCATCAATACGCTGTGCAGCCTCTTCACTTGTAAGAAGAAATGGCATAGAAAAGTCATTCTTATCGGTTAATGGTGTTTTTATGAAGCCTGGCAAGACTAATGAGACGTCAATATTATGAGGCTTTAGATCAATATAAAGGGAGTCAGCAAGGTAACCTATTCCAGCTTTTGAGGCGCCGTAGGCTTCTGCTCTGGTAAAAGGCGCCATAGCAGCAGATGATCCGACAAACACTAACTGTGGGGTGTTATTATCGGTATCGAGTTTGCCGAGTAACTGTGAGACAAGAAAACCAACGGAAGTCAGGTTGATGTCTATAACTCGCTTGAATAGTGCAGCATCAAATTCCATCGCATTATCAATATACTCACAATCGCCGGCGTTTAACACGGCAATATCAAGGTGCTTTACTTCTGAAAGAGCAATTTTAGTTTGTTGTTCGTCTAGTTGATCAAATTGAACAAGCACTAATGTACCGCTTAATTCTTTGGTTTCATTCACAAGCTTTGCTAGTTTTTCCGCATTTCTACCACAAGCATAAACGAGGTGACCTTGTGATAAATATCTCCGCACGAGACTGTGACCAATACCCGATGTCGCTCCGGTAACTAATATACGTTTGCTCATAAACTAAGCTCCAGCTTTGGATTTAACAAAACGAACCAGACCGCCAACTACGGGAATGTTTTCATAAATCATCGCGCCAGCATCAAAATAATCTCGCTGGAATGTCACCTTACCATCAATTTGAATTAATTTACTGTGTCCCTCCAAAGTAATCGATTTACCTGATTTCAATTTTTTATGGTTCACAGTCATGGTCCAATAAATAGCGGCATCATTACCATCGCAGATATAATCTGTTAGCTCGAAGTGACAAGAGGTTAAGTTCACATAAAGATGTTCAAAATATTCTGTTAAGGCTTTTAGTCCCTCAACTCGGCTCAATGGATCGATAAACACCGCATTGTCCGAGTATATATTTCTAAGCAAATGCAGATTGCCCGCGTTTAGAATGTTATAGGTCCCAACATAATCTGTAAGCCACTGCGGGGCAGGGGCTTTTTCGGTCATATTATACTCGTCGATACTTTCAGCATTGCTTGTCATAGGTCACTCACTGCGTTTGTAGAAGTCTAGTGCGTTTTCTCTAGCAGTTTTGTGATCCACAATCGCAGGCCAGTACACCTTTAATTTTTCCGTTTTTATGGCCTTGTGTGGAAAGTGGATATCTTTGTTAGAGAAATTCTTCAATTCTGGTAAGTAACTACGAAGAAAATTTCCCTCTGGATCAAACCTTTGACTTTGGGTAATGGGGTTAAAAATTCGAAAATAGGGCTGTGCATCACAGCCTGTTCCAGCAGCCCATTGCCAACCACCATTATTATTTGCTAAATCTACATCAATCAAATGTTGAGCAAAAAACTGTTCGCCTAATCGCCAGTCAATTAGAAGATGCTTGGTTAAAAAACTGGCGACGATCATTCGAAGGCGGTTATGCATCCAGCCGGTTTGTACGAGCTGTCGCATCGCTGCATCAACAATTGGATATCCTGTTTTACCTTCTTTCCAGGCTTTAAATAAAAAGCCATTATTTGGCCAGTCTAAACCGTCGTATTTACTGTTAAAATTATTGTGTTTACACAAATTAGGATAATGAAACAGTAAGTTACGATAAAAATCTCGCCAAATTAATTGATTTAGCCATGAAAACTCAGGAATACTCGTATTGTCCAATATATTTGGTACTGTATGTATCAGTTGTGATACCAGTCTTCGTGCACTCAGTGCTCCAATGGCTAGGTATGGTGATAGCTTTGAGGTGCCTTCAATTGACGGTATATCTCTATCATCGGGATAACGAACAATAATACGTTCATAAAAATCGGGAATTAATTCATTCTTAACATTGGTAATTAGTGGCCATTGCGAGGAATCTACTTTTTGTGCCGTAAACTCAATGTTAGTTGGTTCGTTGATCTGTGTCTTTAACTTACTTTGATAATAGTCAGTTAACGCTTGCTTAGAGTCGGCAAGCTGAAAACCTTGATTAATAGCAACGGATAACCACTCTCGTTTAAAGGGGGTAAATACGCGATACATTTCGTGCTGTTTGTTAAGCACCTGACCTTTTGGCAACACTACATCGGCTTCGTAACTTGAGAATTCAATATCTTGCTGGTTTAACAGAGTTTCAAATGCTTTATCTCTATCAACTTCATTAATTTCAAGTTCGCTATTTACAAAAACATGAGTGATATCGTGTTGTTTGCAGATGTCTAGACACAGCTCAAGTTGGTGTTTAAAGTCTTTAGCGGTTTTAAATATTAACGATATATTAAACTCGTTCAGTTTGTCTGCGATGAGTTGTACATGTCGTTGTAAAAAGTCAATTTGGATGGCTGATCTATCATGTTGTTGCCACTGCTCAGGAGTTTCGATAAACGCAGCAACAAGTGGTTCACCTTTGCCCACGGCTAATCGTGCTGCTGCCTCAAGGGCAGGGTTATCATCTATTCGAACATCCGTTCTTAACCAATATAAAATCATTAATAACCGTACCTTAGTTTTAAATCTGCAGGGTAGGGGTCTAGGTATTTTTGATTAGCAATATATTCATCTGGATACATCATTAAATAATGCTTTAACAGCGTTAAAGGCGCCATTAACGGAATGAGGCCGGCACGATAATCAGCGATTTGTGTGGTTAGTTCAGCTTTTTGTTCTTTAGTAAGGTGTTTACTAAAATAGCCTTGAATATGATTTAACGTATTTGCGTGGGATTTACGACTCGCAATCGTTTTTAAAGCCGTCATAAACAAAACAATATATTCTTGTGCTAATGCATCCACTTCCGCTTCGCTAGTCCCTAATAAGCGACCTAGTTCTCGGTAGGCATTTTGGCTATGACTCATTAGCAGATATTTGTATTTGGTATGAAACTGAATAAGCTTATGTTTGGTAAAGCCATCTTTCATCATTTCTTGCCAGGTGTTATAGGCAAACACTCTAAGAACAAAATTTTCTCTAATCGCCGAGTCGTTTAATCGACCGTTTTCTTCGCATGGTAAAGCAGGATTAACTTCCATTATTTGTTTAGCAAACATACCAATCCCGGTCTGTTCGCTACCAATGGCTTTATCTTCATCGTTATAATGATAAATCTTTACTCTTTCCATGCCACAGCTTGGGCTTTTAGCAGTAAAAATGAAACCACTTAGGTCATCAATTTTTTTTGCGACACTTTGTCCATATTCAGCTAGCTCTTTGGTTACATCACCGGATTTATCTGGACGGCTTACCGTGATGACATTTTTGTATTTAATTTGTCTAATAGTCGGCCTGGGAACGGGTAGACCAATGGCTACTTCGGGGCAATAGGTTTTGAAGCTGACGTGACGAGCAAGTTCGTTCATACAAAAGTTGGATTTTTTGTGGCTTTTATCAAAGCGAACTTCTTGACCCGCTAAACAAGCACTTAATCCAATGGTGATGGTCATACTTATCCTTTGAAATTGAATGGATTTGTAACATATATATTAGGTTACGATACGCGATTTGTAATTGATCACAATGGTTATTTTTTTCTTTAAAAACCGCCGTTTTGGCAAAAAAAAAGCCACTAGCAAAAGCGTAGTGGCAACATACCAGGATTAAATCCGGTCTCAGGAAAAGTGTGTTTAGTACAACAGACTACCAATAGGATTAAATAGCTTATGGAAGCCTTCTGTAAATTGTAAAGCGTCGTCTGCGACGGTATAACATAAGCACCCTTCTTTAGTGCGAGGCTGATGGTTATGTTCGCCGTTCAGTTCTATAAAATCACCTGGGTGATAAGTTCCCATTTCGTCCTCAAAACTGCCATCTAAAAGCAAGGTAATTTCAAACCCTTTATGAGTGTGAGTTGGAACTTCACCATCCGCATCAATGTGAAGCAAATGACTATGAATAGCACCTTCATCTAGATTCAGGCTTGAGCGAGACAGTTTTCCAATGTTTAACCAGTTAGACATCCGTACATTGTTTAATGCATTAGGCAGTTCAAAGCACTTTCCACGAATTGATATGGATGTATTTCTGACCATAGACTGCTCGGAGATCTCGTCGTCAGCAGTAATAGCGGCAATCATGTTACCAAACTCCATGTCCATCGCTGCTTCGTTGTTTGCATGATTATCACGGATGTTAAATAAAGATGTGTCAAATTGTTCGTCTTCATATACCGTTTTAGACGTAATTTCCGCATTAAATAATTGCTCAGAAATTTGATTGGTTATTTTTTCAATTTCACCACTGCACTGAGGGCACATGTGGCTATGAATCGATACGCCAATCGCTATAGATGCTGGCAACTCTCCGGCTGCATATCCGGCAAGTAATTTGCTGCTTGGGTGGTGTTTAATCATTTTGTGCTCCCAACTGCTGTTTCAACTTTGTTACCGCTAATCGAATTCGGGACTTCACTGTGCCAACGGGTATATTCAACTGCTTCGCAAGTTCTTCATGTGTTAATTGTTTAAAATAAACCGCCGTCAAAGCCTCTTGCTGGTTTGGCGGTAGTTTTTTAACAAGCTCAGATAGTTGATTTGACATTAAATGATCTTGGAACGGCGATTCTTCAGAAATTTGTTCTTCGATAGGCCATATGTCATCACTCAACGATTCGGCTTGTTGACTTTTGTTTTTTCGCATAGCGTCAAATATGACGTTTCTCATGACAGTATAAACCCAAGTCGTCGCCGCTCCTTTTTCAGGAACAAACAAGTGAGCTTTGCGCCATACTCTAGTCATTGTTTCTTGCACTATGTCGAACCCTGCTGCGTCGTTATTTAGTTTTTGCGCAGCAATGCGTTTAATTTTTGGACCAAACCATGCAAACAATTTTGCAAAAGCTTGTTTGTCTCTGTCCGCAGCAACGGCCATCAAATAATGGCTTAGCTCTGCTGGTGCTGAGTCTTCAGTTGTTGTTGTCATTTTTCTCGTTTTCTTCGATGTAGCGATCGCGTTAGAACGAGTTGATTCAACCGTTGTTTGTTTCATGACATACCTCATCCGCTGTCCGTAGAAAGCATTACGATAAGCACCATTAACTAGATCACTAATTTATTCAAAAACAATTTCTGTTAAAAATTCATTTGCACGTGATAGTGAATTGGGTTGTGCAAACAGATTTTGTTCAGATTGTTTTAAAGGTAAAAGTTCTAGCCATCTTTGACATACCCACACGGGACAGTCAAACTTTGTTTCGTAATAAATCTTTGCTAAATCCGGATTTTGTTTAAATACCGTTTTTAATTCTTCGGTTAAGCTGTCAGCACACCTTATCTCTGTTGATGCGGAAACGTTCTCTTCCCAGTGATTAAATATTTCTGTATTGGCTTTTTTCAAACCATCCGATTCAATCTCAACATTTGATACTCGAACCATCGCTTCACATTTAACATCAATGTGTAAAAGCCCGTCTTTACCTTGAGAAAAATCTACTATTTTGACCAGACTTCCCCAATTGAGATTCTTGTCAGTTGAATTTTTCTCTACGGCACCTAGATTATTGATTGGTAAAATCACAAACCCTGTGTCTCCGGCAGATTCTTGAACTAAACGAATGTATCGAGGCTCAAAGACTCTGAGTCGGGTTACTCCTTCAGGTAACAAAAATACAGGTAGTGGGAACAGCGCTAGTTTCATATCTCTCTCTTAATAAAGTTGTCATCAGTTTGTACGAGAATTCAAACTTGTACGATCAATGAAATTAAAAAAGTTACCGCAAAAAGAGTAAAAAAAAGCTAAAGTAAAAGAGTGTGAAGCGCATATCTCAGGTTAAACAAAAGGATACCTATGCAAACGGTTTTATTAATATTAGCCCACCCGAATTTACAGCAGTCAAAGATTAATTATCATTTGTTGCAATATGCGAAAGCGTTACCGTTTCTGCACATCCATGACTTAAGTGAAGAGTATCCTGATGGTGTAATAGATATAGAATCAGAGCAAAAACTACTCAGTAAATTTGAGCATGTTGTATTTCAGCATCCCTTTTATTGGTATAGCGCACCATCAATGTTAAAAGAATGGTTTGACTTGGTGCTTCAATATAACTACGCATATGGACCTTACGGAGACAAACTCAAAGGTAAAAGTTGGCTGTCAATTATAACTACAGGTGGCGGTCAAATGGCTTATTGTGAAACAGGTCATAACCGTTTTACGATGGAGCAATTACTTACACCGTTTGAACAAACCGCGCATTTGTGCCAAATGCAATACTTGCCACCCTTTATAATTCATGGTGCTAGAAAACTATTTGACGACAAACCGCGCTTAGCAAGCGTTAAACAAGACTATATTGATCGACTGACGTTATTATCGAAAATGACAAAAGACAATTCCTCTTCTACTCAAACAACCCAACCAAAAACAAACCAAGAGTTTGGAGCGCTATAGATGGAACATAATTTGTTAGCTGACGCGGTGACCTACCTATTTGCCGCTGTCGTATCTGTGCCCATCGCCAAACGACTGGGGCTTGGTTCGGTATTGGGATATTTAGTGGCAGGTGTCATTATTGGACCTTTCGCTCTTAGTTTATTAAGTAACCCAAAAGATGTGATGCATTTTGCAGAATTTGGCGTTGTGTTAATGCTTTTTTTAATAGGCTTAGAACTTAAGCCTAGTTTATTGTGGAAGTTGAGAGTACCCATTTTGGGTAGTGGTGGATTGCAGGTGTTTTTAACCACTTTATTCGTAACTGCAATTGGTTTGTTTTTTGGTTTACCTTGGCAACAAGCGTTAGCGATAGGCATGATTTTATCATTAAGCTCCACCGCTATTGCGTTGCAAAGTTTACAAGAGAAAGGCCAAATGAAGTCAACGGCAGGGCAAAGTGCCTTTGCTGTTTTACTATTTCAAGATATCGCAGTAATTCCAATGTTAGCAATTCTCCCGTTGTTAGTTTCCGCAGACTCAATGGGCATAATTACTCAAACTGAAGGTTTACATGGTTGGAAAAAAGGACTGGTTGCTGGTGGCATCATAGCGGGAATAGTTATAGGTGGCCGTTTTCTAATGAATCCAATATTTAGTTTCATTGCAAAAAGCCAAATAAGAGAAGTCTTTACTGCAACTGCATTATTACTTGTAATTTCAGTGGCGTTGGCAATGCAAGCTATTGGCTTATCACCGGCACTTGGAACATTTTTGGCGGGTGTTGTATTGGCGGAAAGTGACTACCGACATGAATTAGAGAGCAATATAGAGCCATTTAAAGGCTTGTTACTGGGCCTGTTTTTTATCTCTGTTGGCGCAAGCATCGACTTTAATATTTTTGCCGCGGATCCTGCATTAATTATATTTTTAACCATTGGATTGATACTTTTGAAGTATATGATCTTACAACTGTTAGGACGTTTTACGCCAATGGCTAAACCAGATCGGTACACTTTTTCTTTTGTTCTAGCACAAGCGGGTGAGTTTGCCTTTGTATTGTTTGCATTTGCGCTAGGTGTGAACTTATTGCCTCAAGATTTAGTATCACAACTTACATTAGTAGTCGCACTCTCCATGTTACTGACGCCACTAATGCTGATCGTAAATGATAAATACGTGCAACCTATGTTCCGTGAAACGCGAACTGTACCGGCATCTGACAGTATCTCTGAAGACAACAAGGTCATTATTATTGGTTTTGGTCGTTTCGGCCAAGCAGTAGGGCGACTTTTGGCAGCAAATAAAATACCAACGACGATTCTTGATCATGATGCCAGCCAAATTGATATGGTTAGACGATATGGCTACAAAGTCTATTTTGGCGAAGGTGAACGGCATGAATTGCTACATGCCGCAGGTGCGGAGGATGCGGAAGTCATTGTTGTTGCGGTAGATGAACCAGAACGTAGTTTACGAATAATTAAATCTATTCAACGTCATTTTCCACATGTAAAGATTTTGGCTCGTGCGATAAACCGTCCACATGCAACGGATTTATTAAAAGCCGGTGTGACCGCCGTTGAACGTGAAACGTTAGCGGGTGGCTTGGAATTAGGTGCAAAGGTGATGACGCAACTGGGCTGGAGACCAAACGCTGCTTGGCGTGCAAGTCGCTTATTTAAAAAGCATGATGACGAGATGGTTGAACAGTTAGCGACCATGACAGGCGATGAAAAGATGTTCATAAATCACTCGTTAGAAACGCGAAGTTTTATAGAAAAGACGCTTGAGGAAGATCAACACTGGGAGCATGAAGTTGATGAGCATGCTTGGGAACGACCGGGTAAACTGAAAAAAGACACTAAGTTGGATTAGCGTATTTTTTTAACCCGGTTTACAACAAAATACAAGCGACTAGAAAAGGTTTATATTTAATCAACTTCCTTCTTGTCGCTGTGTAACTCTTGCAAATCTTTAGGTGTTTCAGTCAATATTTTTTTACCAGTAAACATGGCGGAGATTAATGTTCCACCTTCGCGAATCTCAGTTATGACTACCGCAATAATATGAATCACGATTGAACACAATAAGGCGTAAAAGCCAATCTCGTGAATCTCTATAAATGGCGCGCGAAAAGCTCGCATCGCGTCATACGCGGCTACATCATAAGTACTCTTTGCGTATGGGAGGAGGGTTGTCGGATCGACACCAGGCTTTGCTATCCAATCAGCAATCCACGATCCAAAAGGAGGATAGAATATGTCTGTTCCTGCGAGTACTAAGCCCGTAACGGCTTGAGCGAATAACAGAAAGAGTAAAAGCACAACGGCGATACGCCCAAGAGGATTATGACCTATATATTGCTGTGGACGGCCCGCCTTAAAAGCCGAAGCATAACTCTTTACCTCATTAAAATAGCCCTTTCCACCAGGCAAAATAGCTTTCCATCGTGCATTTTTATTACCTACAAACGCCAAGAGGAGACGCAAAAATAAATTAAATGCGAACACGTAGCCAATCAATACATGAACGGTCTTTAATAGGATTTTTCCGTCGTTTGATAAGCCTAACGAACCACCGTTCATAATTACTATACCAACGGCGACTAATCCGATGATACAAAGCACATTTATCCAATGAAACCATCGAACACTGGCATCCCAAGCTTTATACGATTTAATATTCATAAAAGTATCCTTTGAGTTAGGTTCCTACTGTAGGCTTAATAAATCAACGTTGTACTGATCCAGATCAATACTAGCTTTGTAGCTAAATTGCTTTTACCTCTTCTGCCACCTCTTCTAATAATCTCATTCGTTCCGCGACATCGTCTGGAACAAAAGGAGAATCGTAGGGCTGATCTTCCCTAGTAAAAATGGACACCATCGATTTTCAATTTAACGCCAATTCAACCTCAGCCGGTGTTTCATAGCCTAAACTCGAATGTAACCGCTGTTCGATTCTATCAATGTCTGCTTTTTTGAATTGCTGCAAGCCTCCATTCCTGCTTCGCGGTTCTCCACAACGGGAGCCGTTAAGTATGGAATCGATTCACGTAACCAAAATCCCAAATTTACTTGCTAGCTTTCGACTTTAGCCATTCTTGAATATATAAATGCTCTTGCGTTCCGATTATGCTCATACTAGGGTGGCTACGATCTTCTACTTTTATTACTGATATTTTAGGACTTGATAAAGAATCAAAATAACTAAAAGGTGCTACCTGATCTCTAGTTGAAGCAAAAATAAGTACTGGACTATTTATCGCTTCGAGAATTGGCTTTATATTAGTTTCCTCAACTGAAACATTAGCTTTATTTAAAGCTACAATAGCCCCTTGACGGATTACTTCTTCTGAAAAAAAAGTAGAAATTATTGGCGAATAACTCGAAGCATAATTAACAGTGGCTTCATCAAATATAGTCATTGGCGCCAAAAGAATAAGACCTGAAATATCATTGTTACTAGCTAAGTATGATGCTGTAACAGCCCCCATAGAATTACCCAGAAGATAAAGAGGATACTCAATATTTGATTTTCTTTTTAATAGTTCATTAATAATCTTACTATCATTTACACCAAAACTGATTTCTCCATCAGAGTCTCCATGACCTAACAAATCAGGAATGATCACATTAAAACCAATAAATCGAAAATAAAGAGCTGAATTAGTCATAAACTCTTTTGATGCTTTAAACCCGTGAAGTAATACAACGGTTCCATGAAAAGTTTTCGATAACTCATTCTTAGTAATTTCTAAGGTAATATTTTCTGTTTTTTTACTTGCTTCAATTGCAACATCATACCGTAGGGAGTTTTTATTAGTAAAAGGTTGTGCTTCAAGATAACTAATACAAATTGAATTTATCGTTGAGCAATATTTAGATTTTACATACCCCTGACGAAGTAGATTTTCATTACTGCTTATACTTTCAAGCCTAAAATTTTGCTGATTTGAGATGTATTTTGATACAACATTAGAACAGCCACTAATAAGCAGTGTGAGAGTTAATAATAAATATTTTAAAATATATGTACGTGAAATAGTCACCTAAACTCCCATCGAGAGCTAACGCCTTGCATAAGCCTCATTTCGTAACAAGTTCCTTAATGCTTTTTACAACCAAATCACGGTCTGCGATGTGCAGATGATGCTTTTCTGACTCCGAATAGATAATTCGGCTATTTGTAGATAAACTTTTAAAGTAACTCTCTGCATTTGCATATAGGGAGTCCATTGACTTTGCGATTTCCTCGGGAACAAAAGGAGGGTCAGAACGCTCTTCGGTCTGTTTTGAACGTAAAATTATAATTGGCTTATCACCGAACTTAGCTGCTTCAGATAGAATTTTGTAGCTTTTCATATGATCTACTTTTTCAGGAACTCTTTCAAACATTGGATCATGAACACTTTGCTCAAAATTATAAAGACGCTTCAATTTTTCATTGTTTGTTTTAAAGTTTTCTGGCCACCTTGTACCCATAGTGTAAAAGTAGCCTAAAGGAGGAGGATCAATCAGCACAGCCCCCATAACCTCTTGTGGGTATAGGTTATTGAATGCCGTAATTATATAAGATGCATATGAGCCACCAGTAAAGTAATACGGCATTTTAACACCGGCTACTTGAAGCAGCTTTTTTAGCCTTTTAGCCATATCATCGACGGTGAAAGGCACGGGACCTTTTTCACTTTTTCCAAGACCTGCTCGATCATATAAACAAATACTGAAATCATCTTTCAATTGTTTAATATTCTCCAACCAAACCCCATCAGAACCAGAGCGACCAAAACCTTGCTCAAGTATTAATTGAGGCTTGTCATTTTCGTAGCACTCAAGATACAACTTAAACCCACCAACATCATATAGTCCTGACGTTGTAGGTTGTAACTCTTGCTCTGTACCCAGTGCACCAAAGCTAATAAAAATAGAAAATAACCATATAATTGATTTCATTTAGACTCCATTCCCTCGATGAGGCTTAACGCCCCAATAAGAGGCTAAAAACTAGTTGGTTATACTTTAACGAGGAGCGAGCGACAAACCAACTGATTTTTGTCCGTTTTTATTGGCTTGTTATATGCCCGTACTTGCACTAACATTAATGCGTATTAACTATGCGCATTGGTGGTAATTATGAGAAATGTACATTCAACACAGCCAACAAAAAAAGCAACAAACCTAAGCTTGAATAGCGAACTATTGGCTGAGGCTAAAAGGCTTAACATTAACTTATCGGCAACAATGGAAAAAGCGCTTGAGCGAGAAGTCAGCGCTAAGTTGCGTGATGAATGGATACAACAAAATGCTGATGCAGTTGAATCTTGCAATAAGTTGACCGAAGAGCACGGATTATTCTCTGATTCATATAGGACGTTTTAATGCCTCAATTTTCTCTATATAAAAACAAAGACAAGTCCACATCTAGAGCCTACCCTTTCTTTGTAGATGTTCAATCAGACCTGTTGAATAGCCTTGATACAAGGATAGTTATTCCATTGACTTCGTTAGAACTTCTTGAAGGATCGGCCCCAACCCATTTATGTCCGATCATTCATCTTGAAGAAGGTGATTTTGTAATTCTCACTCAACAGACAACAAGTGTCCCAACTAAGATGCTGAAAGAGGAAGTGACTGATTTAAGGGCTTTCCGCAATGAGATTATCGGCGCACTCGACTTTTTGATTACGGGCATATAACGCCCGGTTATGGGGCGAGTTTAGGCTTGCTATACTTTGCGACGAAGGAGCCCGGCAAGCAGTGACGATACTTTCTTCAATGACTTGTTAGTTGCTTGTACTCGATACAATTGCAGCAAATAAAACTATTACTATTGCCCATACTACAAGCTTTAACTTATTAGATTTTTCAGCTTTCCCTGACTCAGCGATATCACAGAACTTATCGTAAATTTCCAGTAATGGCTCTGCATCAGCAGTTTCACAAAAAATATCATAAAAGCTATTGTCACCATATGGTTCACATACTTTGAAGTTTTCACCTCTGTATGTGAATTCACAAAAGTCCTCCACTCCATGAGCGTTGGTGAAAAAGGTGATCTTGGAGTCAGGCAAAGACTCTACAAAGTTTTTCACGTCCTTTTTGTGAAAGAATGTATTGGAGAATCCAAAACAGCGGAACTCCCCATCATCATTTAAGTATTGCTCAATCTTCATGTGCAACTAACGCCCTGTTAACAGGCAATAAAATAGGTGGTTAAAATAAGCGACGCAGGAGCAAAAACCAACTGTTTTTTTGTCCTTGTTTAACAGCTTGTTAGCTACCCAACACACCTAATATCCAGTCATGATAATTTGACACCCTAACTTGATAAGCAGTAGTACCATACAAGCCACCTTTAAATGTAGATATATCGCCATGCGCTAATTGCCAACTTGATAAACCCACAAGAAAAGGGACACCTTCTTGAAAGGTAACAGAGGGACCTCCGCTATCTCCTGAACCATGCATACCCTCAAGTGGTAATGCATTTTCTGGTTCATCGAATTTGAATGCTAACCAGTTACCTTCCGCGCTTTCAATAATATTTTGAAACTGGTTCATCACTCGAAGTGATTTAGTATCTAGGTCTTCGCCAATTAATCCGTTTCCAGTAGCTCCCTTACCATAAACGGTTATTGTTTTACCTTTTTCACTTTTGCCTTTGTATATTTTGATTGGATTAACAGCTGTAACCTTTGATGATAATTTGATTAGTGCAATATCACTTCTAGATTTGAAAAATTTCATTAAAGGCGCTAAATCGCCTTTAAGTAAACTTTTATTAGGTTCAATGTAATCAGGGTGTATATGAACGCTTTCAATTTCATATGCTTTTGAACCAACCACTAGATCTTTTCCAACATAATCATAAAAAATAGTGTGAGCTACGGTCAAAACCCATTGTGAATCTATTAATACACCATGGCCTTCATGGGGCATATCAATTAGATATTCAGGCATTTTATCAAGAACATAATTTTCAGGTGGAACATCATGTCTCTTCACAACAGAATCGCTGTATGTAGAAAAGAAAATAATAGATAAGAAAAATAAAACTTTCATATTGCGTCCATGTTCATTAATGGGTAGCTAACGCCTCATTAAGAGGCTAAAAATAGTTGGTTAAAATAAGCGACGAAGGAGCAAAAACCAACTGTTTTTTGTCCTTTTGAATGACTTGTTATAACTCAATACCATTTAGCTAAATAATACTTCAAAATGGGTGCGCTAAAGAGTACGTATGCAAGTAACTGCCTTCGGTTAATTTATCATCATATTTAGATTTAAAGTGATTGATTATGTTTTCACATTTCTTATCTAAATACGTGTTATTCCCAAATGCATAAGAATATCCATTTAAAATTGCAAAAGTTCGTTCATTGTTAGGAAGTTTATCTGCTCTTAAGTGCTCAAGAAATTCGTATCGTTCGAGTAATGCCTGATACAAAGATAAGTTATTTAAACCGGAGTAACTTGGTATGCAATTTAAGGCTAATACATGCAGTAATTTTACAGGAACAAAGCTTCTAACAATGCTGGCATACATTTTTTCATTTTCAGTTATGTTGTCTCGATTTGAAATATAACAATCACTAAAATTTCGTTCTTTATTATCTACATCATTTTTACAAATAAACTTTAGTAGTTGATATAGGATTCGAAAATACTGTGAAAGCTCTATATCGTTAAGTATTTTGTTTTGGACTTCAATTAGCTCGGCTTTGGGACAGCCCTTTGGATCTAGTAGTATATTTAGGTCGTGAAGAAAATGAGAGTTATCGTCGAATCGGCACTTGAGCTCAGACAGTGTTGTATTATGTTGGGAAAGTAAGGAATAGAAGTTATCCTCAAACCGTTGCTGTTTTTGAGCTTCACTATTATTTTTAAGCTCCTTCCTTTGCAATAGTACTGTTACCAATAAACAAACAAATGATAATGACGCGAACGTGGCTCCAACTATACCACCAATATACGCTCCAAGAGCTCCCCAATCAGAAGGGTTACCACTCAAATTACTATCATGAAATTTTAAAATATAAGGAAAAAATGCGCCTAACAGTACTAATAAAACGAAAGTACTTGCGAGATAAATATTTTTTGTCATGTGACCTTAGTGCTCTATATGAAAGCTAAAATTTTGAATTAAACTCGAACTTACGATTTTGAGTTATAACGCCTGGTTAAGAGGCGAGTTTAGCTTGCTAAAATGTTTGCCGAAGGCTCGAGCAAGCTATTACGAGACCTTCTTGAAC
Organism: Psychrosphaera aestuarii; assembly: GCF_017948405.1. NCBI lineage: Bacteria > Pseudomonadati > Pseudomonadota > Gammaproteobacteria > Alteromonadales > Pseudoalteromonadaceae > Psychrosphaera > Psychrosphaera aestuarii. Next base: position 1,002,650 of record NZ_CP072844.1, read on the forward strand.
CACTTGTTATATTTTTTGTACGCTGTTACTCAGTAATGTTGCTATGAGTAATGACGGAGCTGCTGCATAAGCCATTGAAACAAATGGCAAGCTAAGCGCTGCAAATACAATTAAGAATAAAACAATAGGTAACGAAAAGTAAAACAAGTTCTGCTTGGTGAATTGTGAACAAGCTTTGCGAAAAGTGAGTACAAAAATTGAAGATAATAAAGAGGCCAAAATAACGATTAACAGGTTGGAAAAGTAAAACGCTGCAGCACCACCAATTTCCTGAATAATCTGGGGAACTGGCAATGCGGCCACTTCAGCGATAATGAAGATAAAAGAATAAGACAGTACGCAACCGGCTATAAGAGAAAGAATGTTTTTCTGTAGATTATCCATATTAGACTCCGTCCTTTGATGAAAATATAACGCCTGGTTAAGAGGCGAGTTTAGCTTGCTAAAATGTTTGCCGAAGGCTCGAGCAAGCTATTACGAGACCTTCTTGAACCACTTGTTATGCGCCAAGTTCTATATCCAATTTATAACATTTACTGCCCAATCTCCCCAAGACTGTGTACGAAAGACTGTATTCATTGCTAAGGCGAGAGCGCAAAACAAGGCAAACGATAATAAAGTACTCGCGTAAATGCGACCAGCTGACTTCCAGTCATAAACCATTAGCACAGCGTAAATTAGAAACATAAAAGCAAACATAGAATAACCTGGAATCGCAAGTAAATGAATAATGCGATTAAGTCCCTCGGGCATCATTTGGATAGCCGCAGCAATCATGAATCGTTTATGATTAGCCGAACTTTTAATGTTAAGAATACCCAAAACATAAAGAGTTAAGAAAATTAACCATTGAAGGAAAGTCCCTCCTAAGAAACCACCGGCTCTAATTCTAGCTTGGGGGTCTTCAGTGCCGAATACACCAAAACCAGTTAGCCTATGATAGAATTCAAACGCCATTATCGAACCTGTAATCAAGATCCCAACGACTAAAAAAACGCTTAGTTTCCCCAAAGTGCTGTGTGCAGTGTAGTTTCCTTTAGCAGATAACCTAATTTGATTTAAAAGCAATACATACCACGCGGCACTAAATACACCATGTAACCCAATCCATAGAGTTATTCGGCTTAAGCTGTCAGGTTTAGAAAACCAGCTCAATGCAAATCCGCCAAAAACAATGAATGTAATAAAAAGTGATAATAAATAAAAAAATCTTGTATCACCACAGTATATATTTGAGGTATTAACTTTCACTTAGATAGACTCCATTCACTAAAATAGTCCAATGATGCAATTTTTATAAATTTTTAAAGACGCATAACGCCCCAATAAGAGGCTAAAAATTAATTGGTTATACTTTAGCGGTGTTTGCGTTGTAAACCAATTGATTTTAGTCCTGCTTAATTGACTTGTTATATAACTAATCACATTCAGGAAGAACAATGTTGCATTGTTTAAAATCAAAGATTGTAATTACTTCGGTATCATGTGAAATAGTAGTTAGTTTTGAGAGGCTTGGCAGTTCCTGAGTCAAGTAAACTGGAGGTGGCGGCACTTGGCATGCACAGACGACTTTATACAGAGGTTCGGAATAAGTCTGGTCAGAAATATTGTAATTAACTCGATTATCCCAATACTCTTGAATTTGATGTTCACTAATTTCAATGTTTTCCAGTCCTGAAATTTTCGCCATAACTACAAATAGCGCTGACGATACAAGGACTGAAAAAGATAAAATTACAAGGTACTTCAAAGCTATCCTTAGTTATATAACGCCTCAATAAGAGGCTGAGTTAAGCTTGGCTAAAATCCGTGAGGTACGAACGCGAGCCAAGCTTGACGCGTCCGACTTTATTGACTTGTTATACACCGAACTATTTATTAATTGAAAGAACTACGTAATAAAAGACGAATACCAATGTCAGCAAACCTACTGAGGAGCACATACCTCTTCCGTAATTACGTTCCGCACTGAAGCCCGTATCGAATGACTTTGGATAAGTACCTAAAGTAAATATTTTACATATCGGCCAGCCTACCCAATAGCAAATGGTATAAAAAAATACTTCTGCGAGTATGTAACCAATAGCTCGAAAAAATCCACTAACTATTTCTTCCATCCACAAATTTCCAATAGGTGTATAACATTATATTATGTGGACATTGCGGTAATTTGCGTCCACCCATTGGAATTAACTTATCATAATAAGTCTGTAGTTCAAGAGGTTATAGCGTTGATGCTAAAGAAAGTTGTGTTGAACGGTGGTTATGAAGAGTTCAAGGTAAAATGTTAAGCACTTACTAATAGTATTTTAAATATAATCATAGGTTTAGAGTGTTTTCGATAGTTGGTATGAGAGTTACTGCGACTACTCAGTAAACACTATGTTTTTTCCGGGAGTTATACCGGGCGAGTTACATGCGATAACCGAAAACTCATAATGTATGTCAGCCGTTTCCGACTTTTTAACGATCAGTATTTCATAATCATTGAGCTCAATTACTCTAGTATTTTCTGGATGAGCACAACGAGAAAAACTATCTGCTTCGTAGTTATAAATGAATGCTGCCAATATTTGTTTTTGTACCAAATGAACGTTATTACTTTTTCTTAAAAGAGTATCCCGGGAAAAAGCATGCTCTTCCACATTTGTGATATGTAGTGCTGCATCCTTTGAGTCTTCATTGACCTCTGAGCCTTCATTGGCCTCTGAGCCTTTATGGGCCTCTAAGCCTTTATTTGTCTCTAATGTTAATGAATTGGCTTTTTCGTCCGAACTTATGAAGCCTACAAATACAGAACCAAGCAAGGGACTGTTTTGGTTTAAAAAGCCAGATTGGATACTACCAAACAGAAAAAATAGTAATAAAAAAGTGGCTAACAAGTAGCGAATGAATGCTGTGACGATAGGGAATCGATAGTCTGGTTTGTGCCAAATCTTATGGATACCAAAAGGCTTAAGTAAAATCAGTAAAATGAGATAGATGGGGAGTAATATCTGGATCACTAACAGCATTAAAAAGCTGGATAAAATGAACCAAGTAGGGATGTTAATAATCAGCGCCATATTATGGCTATAAGTTAGGCTGTCCGCACTAACGTGGGTAACCTCATTAACCAAGCCAGATGCTGAAGCAAGCGCGGTGTTTGCCATGATTGCATAAAAGGTAAGAATGAATGCTTTACCCTGTAAACTATCCCAGACTTTTAAAAAGTGGGGCCAAAACTCATTCGTCAGACCAATTAAAATAATGACTACAGGTAGGGTTAGATGAGCAAGCTCTATTCCTTCAGGGAAAATCATTACGAATAAAAGAACAAACGATATCAAATAACATATTTGGGCAAACGTTAAGCTTGTCCAAAATGACTTTAACTTTGAAAATGTGCGCACGAGTTTAGTGTTTACAATTGAAACCTTTTCTATTGCTCGAGTGGCATATTTGCGTGACAGGCTAGGGACATGGTGTAGAGTTTGCTGGGTAATAGCTACAAACTTGCGTATGTGTGGTGAAACGTCCATTTAATCAAAGCCAGTAAAAATTGATTCGCCTATAATAACGGTTACTAGCGCTTAGGCAAGTGTCTGTTTCTGCTAACTGTATTGTTTTTTAATTTTAATCAGACTTGAATTTGCTGAAATAGCCACCAGTTACATAGGTGTGAGTAAGAAAGTCTTTTGATTGTAAATAAAAGAGAGTACACTTAAAAAACACTATCGGTATTAACCGTTGGTTCCAGAATTTTTACATGGCTTTGACACTCTTAAGAGTAGATTAAGAACAGTCAATACTGTGACCCGGCTTACGGGGCTGATTCAGGATTCGACAGGATTGATGATTCCGGCGGTGCACGTCGAGGGGCGGTTTGCCTCGTTAAAAGCCGCAAAAAAATAGTCGCAAACGACGAAAACTACGCACTAGCAGCTTAATACCCTGCTGAGAGCTCTTTTGCCCTAGCTTCCGTCCGTAAGACGGGGAACAACAAAAGATCAAAAACCAAACGGAATAGTGGCGCGACTCCAGCCTGAGAGGCAACCCACGAATTTTAAATCAGGATAGTCGTTGAGTGGCGTGTCTGTCCGCAGCTCCTCGGTGAATTTAAAGACTGACTAAGCGTGTAGTACCTAAGGGTGACCTTTTCTGGACGCGGGTTCGACTCCCGCCAGCTCCACCAATAACGAAACCTCGACCTAAACAGTCGGGGTTTTTTTATGCCTTAATTATCCATTACTAAACTGTTATAAGTGTTATCGTTACATGCATAATCAAAAGTTGAGGCTATTATTCCTAGAGTAACGAGAAGGTGTGGGTAAATATGCGGGCAAAATTACTGGGGATCACTCTGCCAATAATCATTTAAAATTTCCCACGCTTCTTGTTCGGTATCAACTATGAAAAACAGCTCTAAATCTTTGTATTGAATTGTGCCTTGCTCTGCAAGAAAGTTAAAATTAATGACTTGGTTCCAATAACTTTTTCCCATTAAAATAATTGGCATAGGAGCAATTTTTTTGGTTTGCATTAACGTTAACGCATCAAGCAGTTCATCCAAAGTTCCAAACCCACCTGGAAAGGCAACTAAAGCACAAGCTCGTTTTAAAAAGTGCATTTTTCTTATAGCAAAATAATGAAACTGGAAGGTTAATTCAGGGCTAATATATGGATTTGGGTTTTGCTCAAAAGGTAAAACAATATTAAGGCCAATGCTTTTTCCACCGGCATCGAATGCGCCTCTGTTGGCGGCTTCCATGATGCCCGGCCCGCCACCGGAAACGATGACATACTGTTTATTTTCATGCTCCATCGACAGTTTGGTAATTCTTTTTGATAGCTTACGAGCTTCATTGTAAAAAAGACTGTTTGCTAAAATAGATTGTGCAGTTTTAACTTTTTGCGCCGTTTCCTGGCAATTCGGTTGTGTTTCCTGTTGCTGTTTGGCCTTTTCCAGTCTTTGCTCTGCTAATTCAGGCTCTGGTATTCTAGCGCTTCCAAAAAATACAACGGTCGATTCTATCCCAAGTTCCTGTTGAATAATGTCGGGTTTTAACCATTCAAGCTGCAGCCTAACGGCACGGAGTTCGTCACGAAGTAGGAATGACTTGTCAGCATAAGCAAGAGCATATGATTGACAAATTTTATGACTATGTTGAGCTAATAATTCGTCATCAGCGGCTGATGGAAATATTGAATGAGGCTTTTTAGGTTTAGTCATAACGTACTCTTAGAATGATTAAAAATAAATGACGTCGTTTAATTGTGGAATATTGGCGTGCCATCCAACTTTTTTTGCTTCATTTTTTAGCGCCTCTTTTGCAAGCGTCTCTCCATGAACAATATATAAGTGAGGTTTTGGATCCGAGAAATTACTCAACCACGATAATAGTTGCGATTGGCTAGCATGTGCTGAAAAACCACCTAATGTATGAATTTGTGCATTAACAGCAATGGTTTCGCCAGCTAGTTTGAATGTCTTCGCACCGTCAACCAATGCTCGCCCGGGTGTCCCTTCCGCTTGATAACCAACAAACACAACATGAGACTGCCTGCGCCATAAATTATGTTTGAAGTGATGGCGAATTCGGCCACCGTTGCACATACCGCTGCCAGCAATAATAATCGCACCATTTACTATATTGTTGATCGCCATCGATTCTTTTGTGCTCTGAGAGTATCGCAATATAGGTAAAAATGAATGTAAACTCCGTAAGTTAGAGCGACCATTCCCCTTTGCGTCTTGAATTTGTTTTTGATCTTCGTCGTTATAAGTGTTTTGGTACTTGTGATATACCTCTGTAACGGCAATAGCCATAGGACTATCTAAATAGGCGACTTGATGCGTTAGCAATCCCTCTTGATACAACTCACCGAGTCTAAAAATAATTTCTTGGGTTCGGCCTACCGCAAACGAAGGAATGAGTATATTTCCACCGTCACGTGAAGCTTGCAGAATGACATCTTTAAATTCGTCTAGGGTTTCTTCCATAGACTTGTGTTCTCGGTCACCGTAAGTTGACTCAATTAATAGAATGTCAGCTTCAGATACCACGGCTGGGTCATTTAAAAGTGCAGCTTGTGAGTTTCCTAAATCGCCGGAAAATACTAATTTCTTTTTCTTATGGCCATCATCAACCCAGATTTCAACAATTGCTGAGCCAAGAATGTGACCAGCATCTCGATAATTTAATTCAATATCATCAGTGACGTTGAACCGATGACAATAAGGAACGCCTACGCAAAAGTTCATGGCACGCTCAGCATCGTCCTGTGTATAGATAGGATCAATTTCTTTTTTACCGGCGCGACGACGTTTTTTATTTTCCCATTCGGCGTCACGTTCTTGTAACGAACCAGCATCTTTAAGCAGAATATCAACAAGATCAAGAGTTGGGCGAGTCATAAAAATAGGACCGTCGTAACCCTCATTAATTAACAAGGGAATACGCCCGGAGTGATCAAGGTGTGCGTGCGAGATGATCACAGCATCGATAAAGGTTAAATCAAAGGGCAAGGTTTGATGGTTTTTCTTTTCTTCATCACGCCGCCCTTGAAATAAACCCGAGTCCAATAAGACAGAGCTATTCTCTGTTTTTAACAGATACATCGAGCCTGTTACTCCCTCTACTGCACCGTAAAATATTAGTTCAGCCATTGCTTTGTCCTCTATTTACCATCGCCACTGGTTTATTGCAGGGCTGTCTACCCCATGCTTATGCGCATAATCGATATGTGATTGCTGTTGCTCCTTAAGCTTGTGTTTTAATTGTAAGCCTGCAGATTGAAGTGCTGGCACGCGACTAATGGTTTCAATAGCAAGGCTAAAACGGTCTATTTTATTAATAATGGCAAGCTCTAAAGGGGTATTAATATTTCCTCTTTCTTGATAACCACGCACATGAAAGTGCTCGTGATTGTGTCGTTTGTATGTCAAACGATGGATAATCCAAGGGTAACCATGGAAGTTAAATATTACCGGTATGTTGGCCGGAAATAAGGCATCAAAGTGCAGATCACTTAGCCCCTTAGGATGAGTGTGTTCAGATGCGAGAGTGAATAAATCAATCACATTAATAACTCTAATTTTTAAGTCAGGAAAAGCGGTCATTAATATTTTTGTTGCCGCTAACACTTCCTTTGTTGGCACATCACCACAGCAGGCTAAAACAATATCAGGGGTGTTTTCTTCATCGGTGCTTGCCCATGACCACTTACCTATACCGGCATAAACATGTTGTTTCGCTTCCTCGTAGGATAGGTATTGAAGATGCGCTTGTTTATCACAAGTAACAACATTAATTAGGTTTTCGGACCGAAAGCATTTTTCCATCACATGTAATAAGCAGTTGGCATCAGGTGGGAAATAAGCTCGCACAACCTCTGGGTTCTTGTTTAACACTAAACTTATAAATCCTGGGTCTTGATGAGTAAACCCATTATGATCTTGACGCCAAACCGTTGAAGTAATTAGCATATTTAACGATGCAATGGGTGAGCGCCAGGTTATGTCCTTAGCGACTTCTAGCCACTTGGCATGTTGATTAAACATAGAGTCAATCACATGAATAAATGCTTCGTAAGTTGAAATTAAGCCATGCCGCCCCGTTAGCAAATAACCTTCTAACCAGCCTTCCACTGTATGTTCCGACAACATTTCTAATACTCGGCCACTTGGGCTAAGCTCTCCGCCATCCGCATCTTCAGGTAAGTAGTTGGCTAACCACAGTTTTTTGCTAACTCTATATATATCATCAAGTTTATTTGAGCTGTTTTCATCCGGACTAAACACCCGAAAATTTGTTGGGTTTTTGTCCATTATAGAGCAACAAAATGCGCCAAGAGGTTGAGTGTTAGAATGATAAGTCTGGCCAGGGCTGCCGACTGACACACAAAAATCTTTGCTATTAGGTAGGTTTAAAGGTTTCTTAATGCGACCAGCATTTGCATCTGGACTCAAGCTCATTTTTAAATGGTTGTCCGGTATAAATTTACTGATAGCGGCTAATAGCTGACCGTTATTATCAAATAGTTCTTCTGGCTTATAACTTGAAAGCCAATCTGCAAGTTGATTAAATTGTTCGGCATCAGTGTGAACGGACTTTAGTGGCACTTGGTGGGAACGCCAGAAACCTTCTAACTTTTGCTTATGACTGTATTTGGGACCTGTCCAGCCTTTTGGCGAGCGCAGGATAATCATAGGCCAGTGCGCCCGAGTTGCTTGATTGTTTTTGCGAGCGGTGACCTGGATGTGCTCAATTTGATCTAATGCCGCAGTGATCGCAGATGCCATCTCAATATGCATTTTATCCGGCTCGGATCCTTCGACAAAAATCGGGGTCCAACCATAACCACGGAATAAACTAGTGAGTTCCTCGTTGCCAATCCTTGATAATAGTGTTGGGTTGTTTATTTTATATCCGTTTAAATGCAGAAACGGCAGTACCGCGCCATCTCTAATTGGATTAAGAAACTTGTTGCTGTGCCACGCCGTTGCCAACGGACCGGTTTCGGCTTCGCCATCACCAACCACGACCGACACAATTAGTTTGGGGTTATCAAAGGCTGCACCAAAAGCATGCGATAAGCTATAACCTAATTCTCCACCTTCATGAATAGAACCGGGTAACTCCGGTGTGCAATGGCTTCCTAGTCCACCAGGGAATGAGAACTTTTGGCATAAGTTTTTGAGACCGTCAGCGTCAGCGGTAAACTCAGGATAATAGTGCTCAAACCCCTTCTCAAGAAAAACCGGCGCGATAACCCCAGGAGCGCCATGCCCTGGACCAGCAATAAATATCATTGGGCATGAACGTTGAATAATTTGCCAATTTAAATGGCAGTATATGAAGGAAAGTCCGGGACTCGATCCCCAGTGGCCAATTAAGCGCTCTTTTAAATCGGCTTGTTGAAGAGGGCGGCGGAGTAAAACATTATCGCGAAGAAAGATCATTGCTGTCGCAATGTAGTTACAAGTTCGCCAAAGCTTATCAATTCCATCAAAAGGAGGAGAGGTATTGTCGTTTTTTAATACTGTCATTATTTGCCTCCAAGGCATTAGGTGACAGAACTACGGCACCAAAGAACGCTTACCTTTAGATTAGTTCAATTTTAGCGATGCTGGATGACAATGTACGGCTTTAATGATCTAGAACAACTTATGTGGGTAAATGCTCGGATAAGAATTGGCTGAAAATATCGACAGTGAGTGGTTTCGTTAAGTAGTGATCGACACCCGCGGCAAAAGCCCGATCAAAGTCCTGTTTCATTGCGTTTGCCGAAAGTCCGCAAATCAAAAGGTCATTAAAGCCTTTTTCACGCAAATTTTTAGTTGCCTGGTAGCCATCCATGATAGGCATTTGCATATCCATTAGAACTAAATCATAACGTGTGCTTTCAGCGAGTTTAATTGCTTCTAATCCATTTTCTGCTAAGTCATAAGTCATTCCAAGTAATTCAATCATTTTTGAAGCAACCATTTGATTTATCTTATTATCTTCAACTAATAAAACGTGCGCATTAAACTGCTCGGTCGTAAGGTTATTGTTCGTTTCTGTTGATTTTTCATTTTGATGTGAATGCGCAAGCTTAGTCAGGAACTGTCGGAAATCATTAGGTGTTATTGGGTGACTCAACAAAGGCACATCAAACTCTCGACTTAGTTCTTTTAGATTAGTGTAATCGTTCGTGTCTCCAATCAAGCCAAGCCGAACGCCTTTTTCGTTGAGTATTAAAATCTGACTTTTTAAAGTAGTCACGCTACTTGTTTGGGGTTGCAAAACAACAACCTTACTGTCGAGTGGATCATTAGCCATATCAAACGGGTGTTGAAGCTCGTCGTTCGAAGATAAAAAGGTAACTTTTACATTATGTTGTTGCCAAAAGCGAGTCGGCATCAAAGCCTCATCCTCATTGCAAATATAATAAATGTGTTCGACAGAAGGGTGATCGAACCGAACATGGTTATTGTCGTTGACACTATCGAGAGGCAAGGTGACCGTAAACTTGCTGCCGTGGTTAAATTTAGATTCACACCTTATTTGACCATGCATGAGTTCAACTAAATTACTCACGATAGACAAGCCTAAGCCTGTGCCACCGTATTTTCGACTTGTCGAACCATCAGCTTGAGTAAATGACTCAAACACCTTATCTTGTTGTTTGGTGGTCATTCCCACACCAGTGTCGGACACAGAAATCTCTAAATAAGAATTGTCATTTTTGATGTAGTTAACAGAAATAGCAACATGACCTTGGTCGGTAAACTTTATAGCGTTATTACAAATGTTTAAAATTATTTGACCAATACGACTTGGATCACCTTTCAACAATGGGGGCATTGTTGAGTCAATATAAGCTCTAAGATTTAAATTTTTCTCGTAGGTTTTTGCCGTTAAACTATGGATTAGGGAATCGAGTAACTCATAGATAGAAAAATCGATTTCTTCGATAGATAATTTTCCAGCCTCTATTTTTGAGAAGTCCAGAATGTCGTTAATCACGCTCATCATAATGTTGCTAGAGTAATTAATTTTCTCTAAGTAGTTTTGTTGCGTTTTATCTAACTCTGTCATTCTAAGTAAATCGACAAAACCAATGATGCCATTCATTGGCGTTCTGATTTCATGGCTCATATTTGCCAAAAACATACTTTTTGAATTAGTGGCCTCTTCCGCTTTTTGCTTTTCAATTTGTAGCGCATTGTTTGTTTCGATTTGTTGCTTATTCTGAATTTCAGACTGTTCTAACAGCTTGATTGTTTGCTTGTTTTTGTCACTAAATACTTGAGCGGCCCGAGCTAATTGACCAATTTCATCTTTTTTATCTAATTCAGGAATTGACTTTACCGTCTCACCTTCGCTGAGCTTGGTGAACAAAGAGGTAATTCTGTGAATGGGCGATACGACACGGCGTACAAAAAATATTGCAGTCGACACTGACAATAGTATCGCTAAAATTAAAAAGCCGTTGGTATAACTGGAAAAAGTAGCAAGACTCTTTTCTGTACTGTCTCTGTTAAGTGCGACGTCTTGATTAACCAATTTTGATAATACGTTGGTAATATACAGAAACTCATTTGCAGAGCCAGACATCACGACATTAACTAAAAATATATAACCTCGGGTGATTTGAGTGAGTTGATTAAAACTCGTTTCTATTAATTTAATTTTATTCATCACCTCTTTGATGACTGGTTCCGGTAGGTTACTGCGAGTCACTAAATTGGATAAATTAACAAGGTGTCGTTTAAAACTTTCTATTTGCTCAAAAGTTGGGGCATTCAAATATTTAACTGCAGCTAGCTCAGTAGAAGTAACTTCAATTTCCAAGTTTTTAATAGTTATGTTGGAGTCACTACTTTTTAGAGAGGCTCGAATATCATTTAATGGTTGTTCAATATTGCTTTTGTAAAGCTGAGTGCGCTCTCTTTTGCCATTAACAACTTGTTGAAAATTTTCTTGATAATTAGTCAAATGCCCACGTAACGCTGATATATAACCTTCAATATCTTGTTCTGTCGTTTCAGAATATTGTTTGGATTCAAACTCTGAAATATTGTTATCTATTGATTCGATTAAGCTTAAGGTGCGTGTAAGGACTGAGGCACTGCTGGTTTCTTTAAAAATAAGAACGTTGCGCTGCATGTCTAACAGTTCTTTTTCTAAATTTGCCACAATCTGGACATTAGTAATAGTTTGCTGGTTAACAGTCTGTTGGGTCTTGAAGGTGTTGAAGGTAGCACGAAACAATACCACTTCTAAAAGTAGTAAAAACGTGAGTGAAAAAAGCACTAAAAGAAGCTGTGTTTTTAAAGACGTAAGCATCAATTTACCAATTTAGGAGTTAATAAACTCATACCATTTTTGCAAACTGTAATCATAAGATTGCATAACTGAATTCCATACCGCAACATTACTAAATCGTTTTTCATAACTACCACCACGCCTTATTTCGCCTTGTTTTACTACGGTTTTACCGTCAGTCCCCATAAGGTTTGAAGACGCTGGCTTTCCTTGGTACCAATAATCCCACTCGGCACCACTTAGATATTTTGCCGAACGTTGCGGATTACTAATGTAATAACCTTGTCGCGCTATAAAAGCACCTGGCCAGCCAGACAGCCACCAATTCATATAATCATAGGCCGCATCCTTTACTCGTCCCTGCGTGGCAGAGGATAGACACATCACACCATGCCAACCTCGATAGCCTTCTTTAGGTGCCGCATAGGTAACTGGAATGCCCATTCCATTTAACTGCGATGCAGCAGGAGAGAACATACTTTCAATATGGACCCTACCGGATTTCATAAATTGAACAGATTCAGGTACTGAGGTCCAAAATCCATTAAAGTGATCTTGCCGCTTTAATTCAATCAAAATATCAAAAAGCTTATCTAATTCATTATTAGAAATAGCACCGATATCGTTAAAAGTCATTAAGCCCTGTCCTTGAGCCGCTAAGGCTAGATCAAACACACCGATTGTTGGCGCGTTAACAATACCCACTTTTCCTTTGTTTTTGGGGTCTAATAACCACCCCCAACTCTCAGTCTCATAGGGAATGCCCTGTTTAATATGATTAGTGTTGTAGCCAAAGGAGTCGACATTATGTACATAAGGTAAAAAACTTAACTGGTCAGTGTGATCCGTGCCAAGTTCGCCGTTATTTTGAACGTGCAGTATTCTGTAAGGGGCGTCACCTGCACCAAAATTCGAATTCGTGTTTAGCTGCCCGGTCTTAGATAGGTTATTAATTTCATCCCAGTTTTGAATTCTTTTTTTATCAATCGCTTGAATGGCCTTCGAAGACCAAAGAACACGTATACTGTTTGACCATTGCTCATATAAGTCAAAGGATTGCGGTGCCATTGATGCTTTTTGTAATACAGCCGCGCTGCCTCTGGGCTCAAAAACTAAGTTAATTCCTAAATCTGCCATTGCTTGCTGTCGTAGCGTTTCTTGTAACGTGACGTGGGTTCCTAAAATACGAACTGTAGTTGTCGTTTTTGAAAAAACTAACGGAGCCTTACCCATTACCCAAGCCGAACCGGCGACTTTTCCTAGTAGTTTAATTGTATTGCGCTTGGGCTCGTTTATTTTATCGTTACAGGACATACAGTTAAATCCGTGATTAATATAAAAATATAGAGTTTTAAGCGTAGCCTAAAGCCACAGAGGTGCAATAACAGTTTACGCTATTTGTTATGGTTCGTTATTGCGAATTTAGTAATTCAGCGACGGTTTTTGGTGGTTAATCGAAAACAATGTCAATTAACGTAAATTTAATTGATTCATATTGAAGGTTTTCCGTATATAGACATACATCACTATATTTACACAAATTTTTATGGAAAAGGGTTTGACCTTGAAAACCACGTTACCCAGTCAATTTAAAATGAGCACGTTGGCTATTACCTGCATTGTGCTTAGCGCCTGTAGCAGTCATTATCAAATGCCAACTGCACTGAAGCAACAGACGCTTAATTCGGATACAACGCCCGAATCATGGAGCATAGGTGCTCAAAAGAGCAAGAATCTAATTTCAGAAGGCACGTTTCAAGAATTGAACGATGACCAAATTAGGCAATTAGTTAACCGAGCGCTTTCGAATAACCTGCAGTTACAGCAACAAAATGACTCACTTAAGATAAAAGAACAAGCCGTTATAGCCAGTGGTAGCAATTTATGGCCATCGCTAGAAGCGGGTTTAACGACTGGGCGCAGCAAGTCAGTTAATCCGAGTTCAATAAGTAATAAATTTGATGCGGATATTACCCTTCGGTACGAATTAGATTTATGGCAAAAGCTTGCGGCTTCTGACAAAAAAGCCAACTTAGAGTACTTAGCCGAACAGGCTTTATTTGAAGAGGCCAAGCAAGCCTTAATCGCAAATGTAGTATTAGCCTGGTTTGATGTGATAGAAGCCAATAAACTTTTGAGTTTGTACTCACAACGGATTGAAAACGCTAAACAAAACTTATCAATTATCGAGTCTGGTTATCAACAAGGTTTAAACGGCGCACTCGATGTTTATTTAGCGAGAAACGAGTTACACAGTGAAGAGTCAAGATTGGCCTTACAACAAACAACACAGTCAACGGCAATTCGTGCGCTTGAACGGCTAATCGGTGAATATCCTGCCGCTTTACTAGAAGTGAACGCTAATATTCCTACTTTTAAATCATCTTTAGATATTGGTATTCCTTCAGAGCTTATTAAGAAAAAGCCATCCTTAAAAGCGAGCTGGTATCAGTTAATGGCAAAAGACGCTGGGCTTGCCTTTGCTCACAAGCAGCGCTTTCCAAGTTTTGTATTATCCGCATCAACAGGCGATAGTGCTGCGCGTTTTTCCGAATTATTTAGTGCGTCTGGACTAGCCTGGAATTTAGTAGGCAACTTAACGGCGCCACTATTTGAAGGTGGAAGAATAAAAGCCAATGAGCGATCCGCTGAGTTTCAATTGCAACAAGCAGAAAAAAAATACCTAGACGATATCTATTCGGCTTTTGAAAATGTTGAAAACACGCTGTCAGCACAGCGCAGTTTAGTGGTGCGATACGAGTCAACAAAACAAGCAATGGAAAATGCCGTTGCGGCAGAAAAGCTAGCGTTTGAACAGTATCAAAGTGGCTTGGTAACTTACACCACAGTGCTAGATGCGCAAAGTAGAGCCTTTGACGCACAAAGCTCATTGATTCAAATAAAAAAACAGCGGGCCGCGAATCGCATTCAACTGCAACTACAGCTAGGCACTGCATTTATTGAAACTAATAACAATACATCGACAGGCGACACCAACAATGATTAATGTGAAAAAACTAATTCTTCCAGTAGCAGTGCTAACCGGGACTATGTTCCTTTACTCTTTTATCATGTCTAATCCACCTGAGGCGCAGCGTCGCGGTCCGTCGAAAGCTTCACAAATGTCGGTTCAAGTAGAAAAGATTGAAAGTAAAGACTATCCCATTGTGTTGGAGAGTTATGGAACGGTTCAACCAAGAACCCAGAGCGGTTTAGTTTCTCAAGTTGGTGGTCAAATTACTTATGTTAGTGATCAATTTAGAGAAGGTGGATTTATCAGCAAAGGAGATGTTTTAGTCATTGTTGATGATAGAGATTATTTAGCAGAGGTTAATATTGCAAAATCGGGGTTGCTATCAGCACAACAAGGTTTAGTTGAAGAGCAGGCTCGCGTTGATCAAGCCGCTACTGACTGGAAAAGACTTGGGAATAGTAAGACACCAAGCGATTTAGTACTGCGAAAGCCTCAATTAGAAGCGGCTAAGGCAAAGGTTTTGTCAGCTGAAGCACAGCTACAAAAAGCACGATTATCATTAGAACGAACAAAAATCACTGCTCCTTATAATGGCAGAATACTGACCAAACTGGTGGATTACGGGCAGGTCATATCCGGCAATACGAAAGTGGCTGATATTTACGCCACCGATTATGTAGAAATTCGTTTACCGATAAAAAATAAAGATTTGGCTTTAATGACTTTACCGGAAGAATTTCAAGATGAAGCCGGTACCGTGGCAGATGCCAAGCAAATCTTATTTAAGTCTGATCTAGTTGGTGACCAAAAATGGCTCGGAAAAGCCGTTCGCACCGAAGGTGCAATTGACGAAAAATCTCAACAGCTTTATATCGTAGGACAAATTGATGAGCCATTTGTAAAAGGCGCTCATAAAACTAATCAGCGTTCTGTGCCAATTAAAATCGGTCAATATGTGACAGCAGACATTCAAGGTAAAACATTGTCGGACGCCATCGTAATTCCAAATAAAGCGATATACCAAGGAAGTTACGTTTACATAGTTGTTGACGGCTTATTAAGAAGAACCGAAGTGTCAGTACGTTGGCAAAATGACGAAGATGCCGTTATAGATAAAGGCCTGTCTCCAGGCGATTTATTAGTTGTTACCTCGCTTGGACAAGTTAGTTCGGGGACTCGAGTTTCAATTATTGGTGACGATGAAGCAGCTCCAAGTGGTCAAATAGAAACAAGAAAAAAAACTCGTAAAGATGACGCTACCAGAGGCAACTCAGAACAAAAAGGTAAAGCGCAAAGAGGTGAACAACAATGATTGCATGGTTTGCGAGAAACGGTGTTGCCGCTAATTTACTCATGTTTTCGGTATTATTTGCCGGACTATTTAGTTTAAGCACCCAAATTCCTTTTGAAGTTTTTCCATCATTTGAGACAGATAGAATAAGTATTAACGTAACACTTCGAGGTGCTACACCTGAGGATACGGAACAAGGAATTGCAATTCGAATTGAAGAAGCTGTGCAGGACTTAGAGGGCATTGAGCAAATTACCAGTCGCTCAACAGAAGGCTCTGCTTCTGTAACAGTAGAGGTTGAGAGTGGCTACGATGCGCGAGAGATGTTGGCCGACATCAAAAGTCGGGTTGATGCAATAAATACGTTTCCTAGCGATGCTGAAAAGCCAGTAATTGCGCTAGCACAGCGTAAACGAGAAGTCATTGCGGTGGCGCTGTCTAGCGTTTACGGTGAAAAGGAGTTACATGAATATGCAGAGCAAATTAGAGATGATTTATTAAAAATCCAAGGCATCACTCAAATAGAGTTAAGTGGCGTTCGCAATTACGAAATTGCAGTGGAGATTTCAACAGATAAATTACGTCAATACGGTTTAACTTTGGGGCAGGTTTCTTCGGCTATTTCAAATTCAAGTGTGGATGTTTCTGCCGGTACGCTGAAAACAACCGGTGGTGACGTATTGCTTCGCTCAAAAGGGCAGGCATATCGACAAGACGAATTTGCTCAAATTCCAGTAAAAACCAACCCAGATGGCACGATTATTCGATTGTCTGATATTGCTATTGTTCTGGACGACTTTGAAGAAACGCCAATACGTACCCGTTTTAACGGGAACCAAGCGGCGTTTTTAGATGTGTATCGAATTGGCCAGCAAAGTGCTATTGAAGTTGCTGATAAAGTAAAAGCGTATATTGAGCAAAAGCAATTATCGTTACCTTATGGTTATGAGCTTAGCTATTGGGATGACGATTCACAAATCGTTAAAAACCGTATTTCAACGTTAACGACCAGTGCGCTGCAGGGGGGCTTTTTAGTTCTATTATTACTAACGCTATTCTTGCGCCCTGCTATCGCTTTTTGGGTATTCATTGGTATTCCTGTGTCGTTTATGGGCGCCTTTATTGTTATGCCTTGGTTTGGTATTTCTTTAAATGTGATGAGTCTGTTTGGTTTTATTCTCGTACTGGGCATCGTTGTTGATGATGCGATCGTGACTGGGGAAAATATTTATACACACTTACGAAATGCAGAATCAGGCGAAGAAGCCGTAATTAAAGGGACTCAGGAGGTGGCAACACCAGTGACGTTTGGTATTTTAACAACCGTTGCAGCCTTCTTACCTTTGTCGTTTATTGAAGGTGCTAGAGGTGCGTTATTCGCTCAGATCCCAGTTATTGTCATTCCCATTTTGTTAATGTCGCTGGTGGAGTCTAAATTTGTTTTACCATCACATTTAAAAAACTTAAAACTTCGTCGTGAAAAAAATCAGATTAGTAAGTTGGAAGCGTTTCAACATAGATTTGCAGACGGCTTTGAGCACTTAATCCTTCGTTACTATCAACCTGTTTTGCGCGTTGCCATTCGAAATAAATTCGCGACAGTAAGCTTATTTTTATCTGTATTTTTAATTATATTGGCGCTGATCATGAGTGGCTGGACAAAGTTTATCTTTTTCCCACGCATTCCAAGTGAAACAGTGCGAGTAAATATCTCAATGCCAGCCGGTACGCCATTTGAAGTAACCAACAAATACATCATTAAAATGTCAGATAAAGCAAAAATACTGCAAGACAAATATGTTGATGAGGATACAGGTAAGAGCGTCATTATGAATATTTTGGCGACAACCGGAGGTCGTGGCGGCGTTTCAAATCAAGGTGGTGTCCGTTTTGAAATCATTCCGCCGGAGCAACGTTCGTCTACAATAACTGCAAATGATTTAGCTAGAGAGTGGCGAAAACTAATCGGTCCAATCCCTGGAGCAGAAAGCGTGACTTTTAGATCCGAAATTGGCCGCACATCGAGCCCGATTGATGTTCAGTTGTCAGGTACGTCATTAGATACGTTAAAAGAAGTCGCAGATTTAGTTAAGCAACGACTTGCTACCTATCCAACCGTTTTTGATATCGCGGACTCACTGTCAGATGGTAAACAAGAACTGCAAATTGAATTAACGCAACAAGGTGTCGCGCTTGGGCTGACAAGAATGGAAGTATCGCGTCAAATTAGGAATGCTTTTTTTGGTGCACAAGTTCAAAGAGTTCAGCGGGGACGGGACGATGTGCGGGTCATGGTGCGACTGCCTCTATCCGAGAGAAACTCAGTCGCTCAGTTACAAGATATCTTAATTGTGACACCAGACGGTGGCACTGTACCGTTTGCACATGTTGCAAGTTTAAATGCTGGGCAAAGTCCATCCGCCATATATCGTATTGACCGATTTAGAACCGTGAACGTAACAGGCGATATTGATAAAGCCAATACCAACATGACGGTGCTACAGGCCGATTTGAAATCTTATTTAGATGAGGTTGTGTCTCAATATCCTGGCATTTCACATTCTTTAGAAGGTGAAGCGAAAGAGCAACGTGAGTCGTTTAGTTCATTGGGCTGGTCGCTACTATTTGTGTTCTTTATTATTTATGCGTTATTGGCGATTCCATTTAAATCCTATTCGCAGCCACTTATTGTAATGAGCATTATTCCTTTTGGAATGATAGGTGCAGTAATGGGACATTGGGTAATGGGTATGGAGTTAACTATCATGAGTTTACTCGGCATGCTTGCATTAATTGGGGTTGTGGTTAATGACTCATTAGTATTAGTAGATTATATAAACAAGCGACGTGCAGAAGGCTTTGAGTTGCAAGAGGCGGTTTTAACGGCGGGCAGTTCACGTTTCCGTCCGGTTATGCTTACAAGTTTAACGACCTTTATTGGTTTGATGCCATTGCTGTTTGAAAAGTCTACTCAAGCTCAGTTTTTGATACCTATGGCGGTGTCACTCGGTTTCGGTATTTTATTTGCAACGTTTATTACTTTGCTACTAGTACCAGTAAACTATTTATTGATGGCAAAGGCAAAGGCGTGGCTAACAAGTTAGCGCGTTAACAATCCTAGATATCACAAATTTATCCTTAAAAAAGCAGGCTTATTAGCCTGTTTTTTCACATCTTTACTATACTGAATTTGAAATTAGAGAAAGTGGCTCGCTTTCTCCTTGCGTTCACATTAATTCGATTCAGGAAAGTAGGATCAAAATGACTATTCAAAAGAAGTTTCTTATTGCGTTGGTTGCCTTTATTTGTGTGTTTTTAGTTATTCGAACTGCCGTTATTTGGTATGAAACAAAACAAGAGGTGAGTAACGAAGTAGAGTTGCAAAAAAGTATGATGGTCGATAAGGTTTCATCACTGTTAAATGTCACAAACGACATAATGTCAGAGCGAGTTGTAAGTAGTCTTACTTTATTAAAACAACGAGCAGCCAATTTAGGTTCACCTAGTTTAGGTGAATCCGTATCTGTAAATGGCACGTCAGCAAGAAACATCATGATTGGTGACTACTCAGTTGCAAATAACTATGCATTAGTCGATGGTTTAACTGAAGTTATGGGTGGAACAGCAACAATCTTTTCTAAACAGGGAGATGACTTCATCCGTATCAGCACCAATGTGATGAAGGAAGGTAAAAGAGCGACTGGAACCAAACTGTCACCGTCAGGTAAGGCGATGGCCGCGATAAAACAGAAAAAAGCGTACTTTGGTCAGGTCGATATTTTAGGAAAGCCATACCTAACAGCTTATGATCCAATTATTGACTCAAATGGTGATGTGATCGGTATTTGGTATGTTGGCTATTCAGCTAACCTTGGTGTATTGGCTGAACAAATATCAAAAGCTAGATTGCTCGAAAATGGTTTTGTCGCATTGCGAGATGGTAAAAAGCAACTAAGTCAGAATTCGTCACACTTAACGTCAAAACAGATAACCGACATTATAAATAGCGGTGATGGCTATGAAATAACAACAGTACCTTATACGCCTTGGGGTTATGAGATTATTCTGGGAGTTAATGACTCAGACGTTCAGGGATTGGTAATGAGCTCTATATTAGTTGGCGTAATTAAGCTGTTATTTACCATGTCATTATTCGGAGTTTTGGTCTTTGTTTTACTCAAAAAGCTTATCCTACAACCAATCCTTCAACAAACGGAAACCATACAAGAGTTAACAAAGGGTGAAGGCGACTTAACGGTTCGTATTGGTTCTGAACGCCAAGACGAAATTGGTGAAATGGCACGAGCGTTTGATGGTTTACTTGAAAAGATGCACTACACAGTTAAAAACGTTAAAGACAAAACAAATGTATTATTAAACTCAGTAGAAGAAGTATCCAAGTTAGCCAATAACATGACTAAAGATCAGGCAGAGCAACATCAAAAAGCAGATTTACTTGCTTCTGCCATTGAGGAATTTAGGGCTACCGCCGGTTTGGTTGCGTCAAATACAGATAATGCAAATAACGTATCGCAAAGTGTTTATGAAGAAGCGAAATCAGGCTCACTTACCCTTAAAGACACCACAGAACGCATCAAGCAGCAGTCACATAGTATAGCCGAATCCGAGTCTGTTATAGAAGAACTGGCTAAAGACAGTGAGTCTATCTCTACGGTACTTGATGTTATTCGTAACATAGCAGAACAAACGAACTTACTCGCATTAAATGCTGCAATTGAAGCGGCAAGAGCGGGAGAGCAGGGACGTGGCTTCGCTGTTGTTGCCGATGAGGTTCGTTCTTTAGCTAGTCGGACTCAATCATCGACAGAAGAAATTAATACCATGATTGAGAAACTGCAAAAACAAAGTAGCCGAGCAACGGAAATCATGTTTAAAAACCGTGAAGAAGCTGAACAGAATGTGCAGTTTACCGAGCAGGCGAATCAAGCATTCATGAATGTTTTAAATGCAATGCAACAAATTCACGAATTAAATGATGAAGTGTCTCGAGCAGCTAATGAGCAATCACAAGTTTCACAAACGATTGCAGAAGATGTAAGTGATGTATTTGACGCCAGTACTAGAAATAGTGAGAGAGCCGAGCAAGCGAAAGCAGCGGCCTCAAAATTAAAAGAGTTAGGAACACAAGTCGGTAAAGTATTAAATGAATTTAAGGTGTGAAAAAGTTACATCTATAAAAGTAGTAATTACTCACGTTAATAAAACAAAGCCACTGCAGATATAAATGCCGTGGCTTTTTTTTATCACGATCTATTTATTTTCTTTTAAATCATGGCTTTATTATTTTCTATTGGTTGCTGGGGCAATGGCATAGTGTTTGCGTAGTTATACGCTAAAGAACAAGAGGAGTTCTCAGTATGACACTACCAGATTTAACCCCTTATTATGGATTAATTGAAGAAAAGCTTGTGGGCTGGCTTGAGATATCAATAAAACACTTGCCCAACTTTGTTGTCTCTTTATTTATTGTGTTGTTTTTTTCATTGTTATCTAGGGTTCTTAGCAAGACCTTTAGAACAGTATTGCATAAGGCTTTAGAGTCTAGGCAGATTGCCGATTTACTCGCGTCTATTTTTAAAATAATAGTAATGACAGTTGGTATTTTTGTCGCGCTCGACTTTATGGGGCTATCGGGCACGGTTAAGTCATTATTAGCCGGTGCCGGAATCGTTGGCTTAGCAATTGGTTTTGCTTTCCAAGATATGACTGAGAACTTAATCGCTGGTATCGCCATGGGGATACGTAAGCCTTTTCAGATTGGCGATGTGATTAAAGCTGATGGTGTATTTGGCACTGTAAAGGCAATAAATTTAAGAAATACGCTTGTCGAAAACTTTTACGGACAATTAGATATAGTGCCAAATAAGGTATTATTTAGAAATACATTAACTAACTACAATACGACAGGGGAGCGTCGTGTCGAGATCGGAGTCGGAATCTCTTATGCCGATGA
This sequence comes from Psychrosphaera aestuarii, assembly GCF_017948405.1. Taxonomy (NCBI): domain Bacteria; kingdom Pseudomonadati; phylum Pseudomonadota; class Gammaproteobacteria; order Alteromonadales; family Pseudoalteromonadaceae; genus Psychrosphaera; species Psychrosphaera aestuarii. The sequence goes on from NZ_CP072844.1 coordinate 1,024,684, forward strand.
TATAGAGTTGGCCTCTGAAGTCTTAGTTGAAGCAATTAATAAAAAAGACTTTATAAAAAACCAAGAAGAGACCGCTGTTTATGCTGAAAGCTTTGGCGACAGTTCAATTAACTTACTAGTGTGGGCTTGGATTGATTATCCTGGGCACGTAGGTTTTATGCAGGCAAGGCATGAACTTGTAGTGATAATTAACAAAACGCTTAAAGAGAATGATATTTTAATTCCGTTCCCAATCAGAACATTAGACTTTGGCATTAAAGGTGGTGAAAAGTTAAATAGCATGATTTCGAATAAAACGTCATAGTTGAATTATTGTTCAATCAAAAAATGACGGGTAGATTAATGGCCGGGTTTAAGCCCGGCCATGTTCTCTGAAATTAGAATATAGGTCTCTTGCGCAGAAGTTATCAAAACTGATCTTTCGATGTCTAAAATAGATAAAGTATCAATGGCAGTGAGTGTTTTTAACCAATCCCTTTCCAAATGACATAATTTTTTCCAAAAGCTCAACTCAACACTATATTTCTTGCCGATAGTTAACTCCATCAATGGAAATAACATTTTTGCGGTTTGTGAAAAACTGTCAAGCGCATAGCGAATTCCCCAATATTGTTGCTCTTTTGAGCCCAGCCCTAATGCTATAAAATTTGGTGCAGGAATGGGGAGATTACAGTCTAATAAGCTAGAGATATTGAGTAACTCTGCTTCTAATTGTGACAACCTTGAATTGTAGGGAGACGCTGGCAAAACGTTTACTTGCCGCTCTAATCTAATTAGACGCTTCTCGATTTGGATATACGAAATATAAAACCGACTAATAATATTAAAATATTGCTCAAGGGTAAGTTTTTTAGAGAGTACATTTGGGTTAATAACCGCTTGCTCCAGCTTTTCCTGCAACATTCTGGTTTTATCCTGAAGAACCTGGGAGTTTGATTTCTTACTGGTCGTTAGAATTTGACTAAAAATAGAATTTTGTTGGGAATAATTACTAAGCGCCATAATTAACTTTGGGTTTATAAATTCATTTTATAACTATAGTCGAAAATCAATTTTGGGCAGATTTATCTAAATAAAAACTGGCTCAAAAAAATGTAATGTTATATTATATCAAAAGTTGTTTTTTATAGGTGTTGCAAATGAGAGATATTTTGGGTGCATGGTTGTCAGTATTGTGCGTATTGCACTGCTCTTTGCCGATCCTACTCTTATCGTTTGGTGCAAGTTTTGGGCTACATGAGTTTCTGGAGTCTATCCATGACGAGTGGCTTCATGCTGCGCTGATCACGCCTATTGTATTTATACTTGGTATAAGCCTTCCAAAGGCTTATGCAGCGCATCGTAACGCTTTACCTATTTATTTAGCCGTACTGGGAGTTGTTACTTTGACGATGGCTGTTATTGGCGGACATCATTTTGAAACAGTACTAACAGTGATAGGGAGCGCGTTTGTGATCAGCGCTCACTTAATCAATCGAAAATCCTTACGCGGGCATGTCCAAGCGGTTATCGGCTAAACAATTATTGTATAATTTAAGCAATGGTGTTTATTGATTAACGTCCGGTAACGATACCGTTCGCCATACCTCAGAACCCTCAAATTGTAAGCTCTTCGCAGGCCCACGGCCTTCAATATTTACAATGTTAAATTGCTCGTCCCAGATTTCTCTTAGCGCATCTTGACGCACTCTTAATCCGGTTAAGCTTTTAGGCATTTTAAGCTCTTGATAAACCCAAAAATAGCCAGCATCATTTTGATACCCTACCAAACTAAATGGTAAAACATTACCGTTGTTATCTTGAACTTCAAATTTAGTTTCTACATATGCCGCAAACTTTGCTTGCGTCGTTTCATCAGCAATAATATCTGCCTTGGCATCAAATAATTGCCATGCGGCTTCTTCTGCGTCATGCAACATAAAGCGATGCATCACTTCGATGTGATTAGTACGTTCATTAAATAAAACAATAGTAAATGCTGACTTCATTTTGTGAGCTTGGATTGGCATCGCAGCGCACAACAATACAAACATAAATGTAACTAATCTAAACAAGCGCCTATCTCCTAAAAAAAATGCCCGATAACGTCGGGCATTTATTGTATCGCTAAATTAGCCTACGTAAAGCAGGCTATGCTAACAAATATTAATTAAGCTTCTGTCTCAGACTCAGACTCTTTTTTCTTTTTGTCTTTGTCTTCGTCAGTTTTTAACTTAGTTTTAATATCTTGCATAATGTCACGGCTCGCACCAGATGTGCTACGTTTTGACTTAAACGCTTCAACACGTGATGGGATAATACGACGCGGATACATGTTGTTTTCGTTGTTAACGTCAGCTGTGTCCCATGAAGGGTCAACATGAACGCTAACTAGCTCTTTCGCTTTATCGGTAACAACTAGCTTTTTAACGTGCTTAGGTGAACGTCTCCAAATTTCAGCCGGAATATAACGGTCTTCTTTAGTACCATCAGCATATTCTAATTGAAGAAGGATAGGCATTACTAAGCCACCAAGGTTGTTGAATTCAATAACGTAATAGTTTTTATCTTCTTCAACAGCTCGTTCAAATACGCGTTTTTCCCAAGGCTTAAGGCCTTTTAAGAAACTGTTGTACTTGTTACGTTCTTTGTTTGTTACCGTAAAACGGTCGTTTTCGTCATAGAAATCCGTTACGTCTGGGTTCAATTCAACCCATGTTTTCATACCCGCTTCTTTATTCATTTTCTCAAATAAAGGCATAGGTTTTTCATTTTCGATGTTACGCATACGAGCCATGTCAATGTCAGGGTTTTTAGTATCCATGCGCAGTTTGTAAACGCCGTCTACTGAGATATCAACATGATCCGTTGTGTAGAACCAACCAGTCCAGAACCAATCTAGGTCAACACCAGACGCTTCTTCCATTGTACGGAAAAAGTCAGATGGAGTAGGGCGTTTGAATTTCCAACGTTGTGCGTATTCTTTAAACGCATAATCAAATAACTCACGACCTAACACTACTTCACGAAGAATATTTAAGGCTGCCGCTGGCTTAGAATAAGCATTTGGACCTAATCGTAAAACGCTATCAGACTGGGTCATGATAGGAACTTGGACATTACTCTTCATATAGCTAGTAATGTAACGAGGCTCTACACCCCAAGGAATTGTTGGATCCCACTCACGACATGCAACCGCGTCTAAGAAGCTGTTAAGACCTTCGTCCATCCAAGTCCATTGACGCTCGTCAGAGTTAACCACCATAGGGAAGTAAATGTGACCAATTTCGTGAATAACAACACCAATTAAGAAACGTTTTTCAGCTTGCGTATAGGTGCGTGAACCATCGTCTTGTAATTTAGTACGCGGACCATTGAAGGTAATCATTGGGTATTCCATGCCGCCAACTGGGCCATTTACTGACTGAGCTGTAGGGTATGGGTAATCAAAAGAGAATCTTGAGTAAACTTCCATTGTGTGAACAATAGCTTCAGTCGAATATTTCTTCCAAAGATCGCCACCTTCTTTCGGGTAGAAAGACATTGCCATTACGAATGGTTGATCTTTACCACCTTGATCATATCCTTTGGCGTCCCACATAAACTTACGAGATGATGCCCAAGCGAAGTCACGAACGTTTTCAGCTTCAAAACGCCACGTTTTTAATTTGTTAGTGCCTTCTTTTTCGTTTTCTAAAGCTTCTTCTTCAGTAACAACAAAAACTGGACGTTTTGCTGTCTTAGCTTCTTCTAAACGTTTACGCTGCGTGCTGGTTAGTACATCTTTCGGGTTATCTAAAACACCAGTAGAGGAAACGATGTGGTCAGCAGGAACTGTGATTTCTACTTCATAGTCGCCAAACTCTAGAGTAAATTCACCACGACCGATGAACTCTTTGTTATGCCAACCTTCAAAGTCAGTAAATGCGTGTAAACGAGGGAACCACTGCGCTAGCAAGAAGATATCATTACCACCTTCACGAGCGTCATCAGGGAAGTGTTCGTAACCAGCACGAGCTGAAACGGCATCTTCTTCAACAATGTTAAAGCCAAAATCCATTTCAAACTCAACCGTTTTACCAGGCTTTAACGGACGATCTAAATCGATGCGAAGGTTAGTGCCAACAACCGTAATTTTTAACGGACGGTTTTTGCTGTTTCTAACGGCAAGTACATCATAACCAAGTTTATTATCAGCAAGGAACTGCTGACGGCGTAACTCACCTAGGCTCAGTTTAGCTGGTGAATTACCGTTGCCAGCTGACGTTGCAGGACCACGACGACCGATACCAGCAAATGCAGTGCCTGCTTCAGCAATTGAGTCTTCGTAATATTTGTTTTGTTCTAACTGCATCCACAAGTACTTTAAAGTGTGTGGCGAGTTGTTTTTGTAGGTAATGTTTTGAGTAGCATCTAAACGACGTTTTTCTTCGTTTAGTTTTACTTTGATTTTGTAATCGACTTTTTGTTGCCAGTATTTTTCACCTGGTTCACCCGTCGCAGCACGATATACATTCGGAGTTGGAAGAATTTCTTCCATTTGACGGAACTTGTCTTCGAAGTCCCCTTTTGTTTGCTTAACGGCACTTGCAGACGCTGTCGCACTGACAGTGATGGCAAATGCTAGGGTCAACAAACGTCTAAAATTACGATTGTTCATAATATTACCACGTTATCCTATTCATTTTGCTGGTTAAATTTGACCTAGAATCTTACGTTCTAGTCGCCAAGATTAGCTGATTAGACTAGCAAAAAAGAAACAGAAAAAACACAGTTTTAACCCTTTAAGACCTCCACTCATCGTAAACATCCAAGCTAGGGCTACTGATAAAACAAAATCATTGTTTTATCTAAATGCTGTAATCGGAAAAAAACGACTGGAGTTTTTTTTCGACTTGGATAGAATCGCCTACTCATTTTTTTTAGGAGACGCACTTTTCATGGTTACCATTGGCATCGACTACGGTACTTCAAATTCAGAAGTGGTTTGGTTTGACGGAAGTCAACATCACTATATCGAGTTAGATAAGGACTCAAAAACGCCTTTTAAGATCCGATCTTCAGTATTTATTTATTATGAAGATGACTTGCCATTGCCTCCAGTTGAAGTTATCGAAGACAAAGTGCAACGCATTAAAGCGTCTATTTCGATGCAGCTAGATAAAGCTAAAGATAAATATGAAGATGCGACTACGCCAGCGGAACAGCGTCGTTATTTAACACAAATAGATCAGCTTCGTGGCGAATATCACAATACTCCAAAGTTGCAGCGTCGTGCCATTAATGAGCTTTTAAAAAATCAATCAGTAGACGATCTTCCGTTACATAAAATGGTTGAAACTGGCACGTTTTTGTTCGGTGAAGCAGGATTTAAACAGTATTTAAAAACACCTGAAAAAGGTCGCCTAATTTATTCACCTAAAAACTTTTTGGGTGCAAACTTGCTGTCAGGTCAAAAAGACGCATTTGTTGGGTTAATTGCAAAACAGTTAGCGTTTTTTAAAGAAGCTGCAGAAAAACAATTGGGCCAAAAAGTAGGTGGTGTAGTTGTCGGGCGTCCAGTTAAATACCATGGCACACGTGGCGAAGAGGGCAATCAGCAAGCTATCACTATTATGACAGCAGCTGCCGAACAAGCTGGTTTTGAAAAAATTGACTTTCTTGAAGAGCCGATTGCAGCAGCATACCGAATCGAACAACAACTCGATAGCGAAAAAGTTGCCTTGGTCGTCGATATTGGTGGTGGTACAACTGATATCTGTGTAATTCGCCTTGGTACGCAAAAACAGCAAGATTATGACCGTCAACAAGACGTGTTGTCTGTAACCGGTACGCGTTTAGGTGGCATGGAGTGTGACAAAAACTTAATCTTAAAGTCGATTGCTCCAGAAATGGGACTTGGTACTGAGACGACCAATGGTATTCCAATTCCGCCATTATATTTTAATGATATGGTAGCGGTGGATGACATTCCTCGTTTGAATAAGTTTTTCTCTGATGAAATGGGATTAGAAATTTCGCAAACTATATCTGTTGCCAAAGAGCCTGAAAAGCTAGATAAGTTATTGATTGTGCAAGAAGAGAAATTGTCAGCGCGATTAGTAAACTCATCGAGACTGGCAAAAGAAATGTTATCAGAAAAAAGTCATATCGTTTTACCGTTAAAGTACATTCAATCAGACTTTAATGTTGAACTAACAGAAGCCGACTTAAAACGCTCTATGTTAGCTTGGATGACGCGAGTTAAAGGATTAGTAAAAGAGTGTTTGGATAAAACCGATGTGCAGCCAGAAATACTATTTGTTACAGGTGGTATGAGTTTATCACCTGTGGTTCAAGCAGAGATAAAAGCAATGTTGCCAGATTTACCAACGGTAACTGCAGATGCATTTAAATCAATATCTGAAGGTTTGAGTATTCAAGCCTCAAGAATGAAATAAACGTAAATTTCGTTTAAAGCTAAAAAATGAAATGCTAAAGCTGTCAAAGGGCAATAATGTTATTGCCCTTTTTCTTTGTCTATTGATATTTGTACCGCTCGATAAAATGAATCGTTTATTGAGGCATATTTAGAGCTAAAAGCCACAGGCCAATTACCATTTACTGCAATCACTAAATTTCTAGTCGGATCAACAAAAATACCCTGTCCAAATATCCCTTTTGCTTGGTAACTGCCATCGTTACTTGTCCACCACTGGTAACCATATCCATGTGTTTCATTTGTTGCTGTTTGTTTCGATGTCGCTTTTTTAATCCAGTCATTAGGAACTATAGACTCACCATTAATTTTTGCGCCGTTTAAGAAAAACTGTCCAAAAGTAGCAAAATCACGAGTTGACGCTTGTATACAGCAACCACCTATTTCATTCCCTGAAGGACCAAGAACCCAAGAGGCATCTTGCTCAACGCCTATTTTTGACCAAATTTTATCGGATAAATATTCAGCTAAAGGTTTGTTAATGGCCTTTTGTAATAACAAGCCAACTAAGTTTGTTTCGCCGGTACTGTATGACCACCGCGTGCCAGCGGGGTAGGCGCGAGGCAGTTGTCGCATGTAGCTTGCTATAGCGTCAACACCAGGTTCAGGTGTGTGAAAATTAAATTTGGATACATCAGATTGGATATCTTCATAGTCTTCATTCCATTGTACGCCGGAAGTCATCGTGATTAGTTGTTCTATGGTGACGTTGTCATACTCGCTGCCCTTCATTGAAACAATATAGTCACTGACTTTATCCTGCAGACTTTTTATATACCCGTCTTTTATTGCTGCGCCAATTAAGGTTGATGTAAATGACTTTGCTACTGAAAAGCTAGTCCACTTCTTATTTTGGTCAAAACCCAAGGCGTATTGTTCGAGTCGTATTTTACCGTTATGCAACACGACTAAGCCTGCAACTCGATTATCACGCATAAACTGGTCGATATCAGTTTGATTTAGCATTAGTGATTGACCAAGTTTTAATGTGGGCGGAATGCTTGAATTAGCTTTTATTGTATTTTTAGGAACAATAGGAAGTGTGTCGATAGATTGAAAACCTGCGTCTCTCTGCGCTTGGCTCCAAAATAGGACGTTTAGGTCGGTTGGTGGATTTAAGACTAAATAACGCACACTTTTATCAAGTGATAGCCATGCTGCCGATAAGCTTATCGCTAAACCTAAGGCTACTACTAAAGTCCATTTGAGCGATTTTTTCATCCTTTTCATCATTCCTTTTTGCTTAAAGCTATTATCTGTCTGTTATTTTAGCGTTTAATTCACCGTTGGCGAGGCGAATATTTACGACTTCGCCTTTTTTAACTTGTTTACTATCTGAAATAACGTTGCCCTGTTCGTTAGTGGTAATGCTGTAGCCCCTTGTTAATGTGGCTAATGGGCTAACAATATTTAGTTTTTCTGCCATTGAGACAAACTTGCGATTATTGTTTGCTATTATGCTTTGCATTAATTTAGGCAATGAAGAGCTAGCATAGGCCATTCGTTGTTTGGCTGCTGTCAATTCATGCTTTGGCGATAAGCCGTTTAAGCGTTCTCGACAAAGGTGTTCTCTTTGTTTTGCATTTTTTAATGTCTGTGTCATAGCGCGATGCAAAGCAATTTGAAGCTCATCATTTTTTTGTTGAGCGAGTTGTAATTGATAGCTTGGATGCAATAATGCCAGTGAACGCTTTAACTGATTTTGCTGGTTTTTATTTGCTTGATGCTGATGTGCGTACGCCCTAATTAACCGACTATGTAAGTTGCGTACTTTTGTCACAAGTTCACTATTGTCTGTTGAAACTATTTCTGCAGCAGCAGAAGGGGTGGGCGCTCTTAAGTCCGCAACAAAATCAGAAATAGAGACATCTACTTCGTGGCCAACCGCACTTATAATTGGAATCGCACTATTAAAGATTGTATGAGCAAGGCCTTCATCATTAAAACACCATAAGTCTTCAAGAGAGCCTCCACCTCGACCAACAATAAGTACATCGACTTCCTTTCGAACATTTGCTGTGTTTATTGCCCACATAATGTTGTCGGCCGCTTGTTTGCCTTGCACCATGGTGGGATAAATAATGACTTCAGTTTGTGGTGAGCGGCGTTGCAATACAGTTAAAATGTCATGGACTGCCGCTCCAGTTGGGCTAGTGACTAAACCGACACGTTTAGGCTCCACTGGTATGGCTTGTTTTGAGCTTTGATCAAACAGCCCCATTTGTAGAAGGTTGTTTTTTAATGCTTCGAATTCTTGCTTTAGTAGCCCTTCGCCAGCAGGCTCCATCAACTCGACAATTAATTGATAATCACCACGAGGCTCATATAAACTAAGTCGGCCTCTAACTAAAACCTGAGTTCCATTTTCAACTTGAGCACGAACGTTTCGGTTATTGCCTCGAAACATAGCGCCTTTTATCTGAGCTTTATTGTCTTTTAATGAAAAATACCAATGGCCGCTTGTTGCTTTGACTAAATTAGATATTTCACCACTGATCCAAACATTTAGAAATTCAGACTCAAGTAACATTCTGGCTTTTTGGTTTAGCTCGGAGACTTGATAAATCTTTTGTTGGGTAGGTTCAGGTGTGGTCACTATAATCACTTTAAATTGGGAGTAAGGCTAGAAGTCTAATGAATGAACATTGATAGTCAACTGCTTGTTGCTTTCAACCGCATGTATTACGGGTTAAATATATTACTTTATAATCAATTTTATGTTTACGGATGCGGACTTTTCGATTAAAATGCTACCGCAACATACTCCATCTACTTTTCATGTAAGGTACCAATTGCCATGTTGCGGATAGTCAAAGAAGCCCTAACGTTTGACGACGTTTTATTAGTTCCAGGTCACTCCACCGTTCTTCCTCACGAAGCCAATTTAAAAACACGCTTAACTCAAACTATTGAGTTAAATATTCCAATGGTATCTTCAGCGATGGATACTGTAACGGAAAGTCGCCTAGCGATTGCGTTAGCCCAAGAAGGCGGCATCGGATTTATTCATAAAAATATGTCTATTCAGGCTCAAGCGAATGAAGTTCGCCGCGTTAAGAAGTTTGAAAGTGGCGTTGTTTCTGACCCTGTAACAGTGTCTTCAGAAATTACTTTGGGTGAAGTTATGAAGCTTGCTCATGAGCACGGTTTTTCTGGCTTTCCGGTTGTTGATGATCACAATAATTTAGAAGGCATTGTGACAGGTCGCGACCTTAGGTTTGAAACAAATTTAAAAGCTAAAGTCAGCTCAGTAATGACACCAAAAGATAAACTGGTAACTGTGCATGAATCAGCGAATCGCAATGATGTTATGGCATTAATGCACGAGCATCGAATTGAAAAAATCTTAGTAGTTGACGATGAATTTAAACTCAAAGGTTTAATTACAGTAAAAGACTTCCAAAAAGCCGACAGTAAACCTAATGCTTGTAAAGATGAGCGTGGAAGTTTGCGCGTAGGTGCTGCGGTAGGTGTTGGTCCTGGCACTGACGAGCGAATTGATGCGTTAGTTAAAGCCGGTGTAGACGTTTTGCTAATAGATACGTCACATGGTCACTCTCAGGGCGTTTTAGATCGCGTTAAGTGGGCTCGAGATACATACCCTGAGTTACAAATTGTTGGTGGTAATGTTGCAACGGCAGAGGGAGCATTAGCTTTAGTCGAAGCTGGCGTTAACGCTGTAAAAGTAGGTATTGGCCCTGGTTCAATTTGTACAACTCGTATCGTTACCGGCTGTGGTGTTCCTCAAATTACAGCGATCGCAGATGCTGTAGATGCGGTCGCAGGTAAAAACATTCCGGTTATTGCAGACGGCGGTATTCGCTTCTCTGGGGATATTTCAAAAGCATTAGTAGCAGGCGCAAGTTGCGTGATGGTTGGCTCAATGTTAGCGGGTACTGAAGAAGCTCCTGGCGAAGTTGAATTGTATCAAGGTCGTTATTACAAGTCTTACCGCGGAATGGGTAGCTTAGGCGCGATGAATCAGAGTCACGGCTCATCAGACCGTTACTTCCAAAAATCCGATAGTAATGAGAAGCTAGTTCCTGAAGGTATAGAAGGTCGTGTTGCTTATAAAGGACCGATTGAAAATATTATTCACCAACAACTTGGTGGTATTCGTTCTGCAATGGGTTTAACGGGTTGCCACACTATCGAAGAAATGAACACTAAACCGCAGTTTGTTCGCGTTACTTCCGCAGGAATGGGTGAGTCACACGTACATGATGTGCAAATTACCAAAGAAGCTCCAAACTACCGTTTAGGGTAAGTTTTTCAAAAAAAAATATTCTGGCCGAGCTAATTCTAGCTCGGTCTTTTTACACCTAGTTAGCTATAGTTAAAAAACTTTATGTTAACCAACAATTAAAAGGCTAAAACATGTCCATCGAGAAAGACATTCACCAGCATAAAATTTTAATTTTAGATTTTGGCTCCCAATACACTCAACTTATCGCTCGTCGTGTACGAGAAATTGGCGTTTACTGCGAATTGTGGGCGTGGGATGTTACTGAAGAACAAATAAAAGAATTTGCGCCAAACGGTATCATCTTAGCTGGCGGTCCTGAATCGGTTACCGAGCATAACTCTCCACGAGCACCAGAGTATGTATTTGAAGCGGGTATTCCGGTACTAGGTATTTGTTATGGCATGCAAACAATGTCGCAACAACTTGGCGGCGCCGTAGAAACCTCAATGGAACGAGAGTTTGGTTATGCGAGTGTTGAGGTTGTTTCTGAATCTGCCTTGTTAAAAAATATCGAAGATTCCATTAATTCTGCTGGTAACTCCATGTTAGATGTGTGGATGAGCCACGGCGACAAAGTAAGTGCAATTCCAGCTGATTTTAAAACTGTCGCGAAAACAGATAACTGCCCTTATGCGATTATGTCGAATGAAGAAAAGCGTTTTTATGGTGTGCAATTCCATCCAGAAGTGACACACACTAAACAAGGGCTTCGTTTATTAGAAAACTTTGTTTGCACTATATGTGGTTGTGAAAAGTTATGGACAGCTGCTTCAATTATTGAAGACGCTATCCAAAAGATGAAAGAGCAAGTCGGTGATGACCAAGTTATCCTTGGCTTGTCTGGTGGCGTTGATTCATCAGTTGTTGCTATGCTGCTACATCGCGCAATCGGTAAACAGCTAACTTGCGTATTTGTTGATAACGGTTTGTTGAGACTCAACGAAGGTCAACAGGTCATGGATATGTTTGGTGATCATTTTGGATTAAATATCATTCATGTTAATGCAGAGCAGCGCTTTTTAGACCGATTAAAAGGCGAAAACGATCCGGAAGCAAAACGTAAGATCATTGGTAACGTATTTGTTGAAGTTTTTGATGAAGAAGCCTCAAAACTAGAAAACGCCAAATGGTTAGCACAGGGTACTATATATCCTGACGTTATTGAATCTGCAGCGTCGGCCACAGGTAAAGCACATGTAATTAAGTCACATCATAATGTTGGTGGCTTGCCAGAGCACATGAAAATGGGCTTAGTTGAACCGTTACGTGAATTATTTAAAGACGAAGTGCGTAAAATTGGTTTAGAGCTAGGTTTACCTTACGACATGTTATACCGCCACCCGTTCCCAGGGCCTGGTTTAGGTGTTCGTATTTTAGGTGAAGTGAAAAAAGAGTATGCCGATTTACTAAGACGTGCCGATGCTATTTTCATTGAAGAGTTACATAACGCGGATTTATATAACAAGGTGAGTCAGGCGTTTACGGTATTCCTGCCGGTTCGCTCGGTTGGCGTTATGGGTGATGGCCGCAAATATGATTGGGTTGTAAGTCTTCGTGCCGTAGAGACAATAGACTTTATGACGGCTCATTGGGCGCACTTGCCTTATGACTTCCTAGGTAAAGTTTCAAATCGAATTATCAATGAAATTGATGGCATATCACGAGTTGTTTATGACATTAGTGGCAAGCCGCCTGCAACCATTGAATGGGAATAGTAAACGGTTAGGTTTGTTATTGAACAAATATGAAAAAGGCGCTTTATGCGCCTTTTTTCTTTTTACGAGGAAAAAGTTTTGACCAAAATGCTAATTCAAAAAAGAAGCCAATAACGATGAACGCAAGTGCTCCAGCCACTATTCCCATTCGGTAAAAGGCAATAGCTGCTATTAATAATAACAAAGGTACTAAGCACCTCCGGAGAAACTTCATATTAACAATCCTTTTATTTTTTAATTAGTTAATCTACTTAATTATAAGGCTAGCTTGCTCTGTTTAGTGAGTCTATCTCTTCTTTAAGTGAATAATTTTTATCAGTAACAATTTTTTCTAGAACCGCGACACGCTCTTTGAGTTGTGCTAGCTCTTTGGCTACATTCTCATCGGCTGTTGAAGTACGATTCTTTTCTTTGGCAATTTGCAGTTTTACTTTTTGCTCGTAAGCTGAATATAAAAGACCACCAATAATTGCGACAATAGGAACGATATAAAGCATAGAAGACATAATTAATTTCCTTGTTGAATATGATTATATAGTTGTAATTGATAAACTTATACTTAGCAATAAACAACAATTGTGCCACTTGTTAACCATTTGTTTTTTATGGAAATTACTTTTTCATAATGTGGCCTCGTTGTTAATTTAGCCAATATTTGGGTGTTTATTATAAGTTTTAAGTTATTACGCTAAGTTGGGAACACAATACAAATAGTTGAGCTTCGGGCATTGAGCTTTATCTCTCTAATATCAAAGGTTTTTAATGACAACAATTGAATCACTAGCTTTAACGGATGAACCATTTATGCGAAGAGCCCTAGCGTTAGCCGCGCAGGCAGAAGCTATGGGAGAAATTCCTGTTGGGGCGGTTCTTGTTAAGGATGGACAAATTATTGCTGAGGGTTTTAACCAAGCTATTACCTTAAGTGATCCTAGCGCTCACGCAGAAGTCATGGCACTAAGGGCCGCGGGTACGAGTGAATCAAATTACAGATTAGTAAACACGACACTTTACGTCACGCTTGAGCCTTGTGTTATGTGCTCTGGAGCTATGGTACATGCTCGTGTCGAGCGACTTGTCTACGGTGCTAGTGATTATAAAACAGGTGCTGTTGAAAGTGTCATGCGCTTATTAGAACACGATAGTCATAATCATAAAGTACAGTACGTTGGTGGTGTTTTGCAGCAAGAGTGTAGCGAAATGTTATCTGCTTTTTTTAAGCGGCGCCGAGAGGAAAAAAAGAAACTTAAGGCCATACAAACCAAACAGCTAGAGAATGATGGCTAGTCGTTCTCTAGTTCATGTGCGGCTTCAAAGCTCGTATTAATCTGTTTGATTCGTCTATTCACCAATGCTTTTTTTGTTCCTTTTCTAGCTACTCTTCGTCGAGTTCTGTCCATTAGCGCTTTGCTTTTAGTTAATTTAAATGTACGTCTTCGCTTTATCATTTTAATCCCTGTGAAATTTTATTCGGTACATCGTTATCTACAAGTTCTTTTTGTTGTTCTATTTTTTGTTCAATTAACTGTTGTTGAATGGCTTGATCTTCAATCCAGTTTAATGTGTCGTAGTAACGTCTTATATTTGATACGTAGGTAACGGCTTCATCGCCTCGCGCAAAACCATACCGTGTCGTCTTATAATACTTTTTTTGGCGTAGTTTAGGTAGGTGTTGTTTCACATCTACCCATTTATCTGGATCCCCACCAAATTTTTCGGTCAAGCGTCGTGCGTCTTGAACGTGGCCCCATCCAATGTTGTACGCTGCTAATGCAAACCATGGCCTTTCTGATTCGTTTATTCGTTTAGGAATTCTTTGCATTAATAGATTTATATACTTAGCACCGCCACGAATGTTTGACTCTGCATCGAGACGTGACTTAACGCCCATTTGTTTTGCAGTTGGTTGAGTTAGCATCATAATGCCTCGCACTCCTGTCGGAGACTTGGCTCTTGGGTTCCAATGAGACTCTTGGTAACTTTGTGCTGCTATTAAGCGCCAATCAATATCACCGGCATACTCTTCAAACCAACTTTTATATTTTGGTAATACATTTTCAATTGCCTTAATAAACAGACGCGTATCTACATAGTTAAATGATTCCACGTGACCAAAGTATTTATCATCTAATGCGGTTAATTCACCATTCTGATGAAGCTCACCGAAAAACTCTATTAATGCCGCAAATAGTGAGTCATCATTGTCTTGAGGTAACAGCCAATTGAGTGGAACGTCTTTTTTTATAGTAAAAGCCACGCTGATATCTGGGTAGTATCGACGCATTAAGGCCAAACGGTGACTATCAGCAATAGTAAAAGAAAACTCTTCAGCCATAAGAGACTCGAGCAATTCAGTCGGATCGGTGTTGTCGATGACATTTAATTGAACGTCGGGGTGTAATGCGATGGCATCATTCATTACATCTATATGATCTGTGCCATAACCTACAGTTACCGGCTCTTCTAGTTCTTCAAAACTTTTTGGTCGTTCTCGACCTTGTTTAAAAACTAATTTTTGATCGATAAAAGAGTAGGGGGGCGATAATCGATACTGTTTATCTTTATCACTAATATTAGCCAACCCACCCACGACGATATCTACTTGCCCAGATGCCAATTTAGGAAGCAATTCGCTGAAGTTGTAGCTTGGAACTAACTCGACATTTACATCTAAGTAATCAGCAAATTTATTAACCAACTCGTATTCAAAGCCAGCAGCACCACTTGCGTCTATATAATAACTTGTTGGATCGAATAAAATGCCTACTTTGATTACGCTGTCTTGCTTAATTGTTTGTAATTTAGATGTAGAAGACACATCTGCACACCCTGAAAGGTAAACCCAAACACACAACAAAGCTGCGATTATAAATAATGCTTTAGGCGATAACGTAGATGTTTTGTGTAAAGTTATTGGCATGCGTATTTTTAGTACCAGGTTATGCGGATGAAAAATAGTTAATTTTTATTGTATTAAACTACCACACAATTCTGTTTATTGGTAAAAATTGCGGGTATAATACGGCCCTAATTTCTTTCCTTTCAACATGAATGGTGAATTGGCATATGTTAATCCTTCGTGGTGCCCCAGCTCTTTCTGACTTTAGAGTCAACAAGTTACTGTCTGCGTTTAAACAGCATGGACTCAGTATTAAAGATATCTATGCGGAGTTTGTCCACTTTACGGACCTTAATTCCGAATTGTCCGAACCTGAACTAGATAAGCTCAATGCTTTATTAGAATATGGACCCAAAATTCAATCTCATCCACCCAGCGGCTCATTAATTCTAGTAACACCACGTCCAGGCACCATTTCCCCTTGGTCCACCAAAGCAACAAATATCGCAAACAATTGCGGTCTCTCAAAAATAAAACGAATCGAACGCGGCCTAGCGTACTACATTGAAACTTCCAGCCCTCTAAATGACAACCAAATTCAAATGCTTCGATCAGAGCTTCATGATCGTATGACAGAGTCAGTTTTTGAGTCTTTAGATGCCGCGAGCGCATTGTTTTATCAAGAGTCGCCAAAACCACTTAAGTCGGTTGATATTTTAACAGGTGGTCGTGATGCATTAAGTAAAGCAAATCATGATATGGGCCTCGCGTTGGCAGAAGATGAAATTGACTACTTAGTAGAAAGTTTTACTCGACTTAAGCGTAATCCAAATGACATTGAGCTTTACATGTTTGCCCAAGCAAATTCTGAGCATTGTCGCCATAAGATTTTTAATGCCGATTGGACAATCGACGGAATAAAGCAGCCCAAATCATTATTTAAAATGATTAAGAACACGTTTGAACACAATCCAGAATATGTAACATCAGCTTACAAAGATAATGCTGCAGTTATGCATGGTTCTGAGGCGGGGCGATTCTTTGCAAATCCAGAAACTAGCGCTTATCAATACCATCATGAAAATATTGATATATTAATGAAGGTAGAAACTCACAACCACCCAACTGCTATATCTCCGTACCCGGGCGCAGCAACAGGCTCTGGCGGCGAGATTCGCGATGAGGGGGCGACGGGCAGAGGCTCAAAACCGAAAGCTGGATTGGTAGGCTTTACCGTTTCAAACCTTCGTATTCCTGGTTTTGAACAGCCTTGGGAAAAAGACTTTGGCAAGCCTAGCCGTATTGTAAATGCACTCGAAATAATGAAAGAAGGCCCGTTAGGTGGTGCTGCTTTTAATAATGAATTTGGTCGACCAAATATCCTCGGTTATTTCAGAACCTATGAAGATAAAGTAAATAGCTTCAACGGCGAAGAAGTGCGCGGTTATCATAAACCAATTATGCTTGCCGGTGGATTAGGCAACATTCGTCGTGAACATACTGAAAAAGGTGTAATTCCTGTCGGTGCAAAACTTATTGCACTAGGTGGTCCGGCGATGAATATCGGCCTTGGTGGCGGCGCGGCAAGTTCAATGGCTTCAGGTCAATCTAGTGAAGACTTAGACTTTGCTTCGGTGCAACGAGAAAACCCAGAAATGGAAAGACGTTGCCAAGAAGTTATCGATAAATGTTGGCAGTTAGGTGACAAGAACCCTATTGCATTTATACATGATGTTGGTGCTGGTGGACTCTCTAATGCGTTCCCTGAGTTAGTAAACGATGGTGAACGAGGCGGTATTTTTGATTTACGCAAAGTGCCGAATGACGAGCCAGGTATGTCGCCACTAGAAATATGGTGTAATGAATCTCAGGAACGTTATGTATTGGCTGTTGCGCCGGAAAATTTAGAGCTATTTGAACAGCTTTGCCAGCGAGAACGCGCGCAATACGCTGTAATAGGTGAGGCGACTGAAGAACGTCATTTAACACTTACCGACGATCACTTTGGCAACAAGCCGGTTGATTTACCGTTAGATGTGTTGTTAGGCAAGGCGCCTAAAATGCATCGAGACGTAGAGAGTAAAGCAACTACCGGCAGCGAACTAGACCTAAGTGACGTATCACCTTTGGACGCAGCCGAGCGAATTATGCGTCTACCGACCGTAGCGGAAAAAACCTTCTTGATAACAATAGGTGACCGCTCAGTGACGGGTATGGTTTCTCGTGATCAAATGGTTGGGCCATGGCAAGTACCAGTCGCAGATGTAGGCGTGACCGCGGCTGCGTTAGATAGTTATCATGGTGAAGCAATGTCGATGGGTGAACGAACACCAATCGCACTGTTAAACTATGGTGCGTCGGCTAGAATGGCGGTGGCGGAGTCTATTACTAACATTGCTGCTGCAGATATCGGTGAGTTAAAGCGCATTAAAATGTCCGCGAACTGGATGGCTGCTGCCGGTCATCCTGGTGAAGATGCAGGACTATATGAAGCGGTTAAAGCCGTTGGTGAAGAACTATGCCCTGCATTAGATTTAACCATTCCTGTTGGCAAAGACTCAATGTCTATGAAAACACAATGGCAAGATGAGTCAGGTCAAGACAAGGCGGTTACATCGCCACTGTCATTAGTTATTACTGCGTTTGCACGAGTAGAAGATATTCGTAAGACCTTAACGCCGCAGCTTAGAACGGATAAGGGCGCGACTAAGCTTATAGCGATTGATTTAGGTGCAAAACAAAATCGTTTAGGTGCAAGCTGTTTGGCACAAGTTTACAATCAGTTAGGTACGGTCGCTCCAGACTTAGATTCACCTGAGTTATTAAAAGGCTTTTTTGATGCGATTCAAGCTTTAAATGCAGACAACAAATTGTTGGCATATCACGATCGTTCAGATGGTGGTTTATTTGCTACGGTAGCGGAAATGGCCTTTGCTGGTAAAGCAGGCGTTAACATTGCACTAGATGGATTAGGGACAGATGCGCTATCAATTCTTTTCTCCGAAGAACTAGGCGCAGTGATACAAATACGAACGACTGATTTAGATGCTGTAATGTCAATGTTAGCAGCGCATGGCATGGAAAACTTCAGTCATGTTATTGGTGATGTGAATCAAGACGATAAATTGAACTTTACTTTAAATGGTGAAGCCGTTTTAAATACAACTCGTACGCACTTTAGAACAATATGGGCTGAAACCACTTATCATATGCAATCTCTGCGAGACAACCCAGATTGCGCTCAACAAGAGCATGATGCGAAGTTTGATGTGGATGATCCGGGTCTAAACGCAAAATTAAGCTTCGATATAAATGAAGACGTTGCAGCGCCAGTTATCGCTAAGTCGGGTGGAAATAGTCCTCGAGTGGCTATTTTAAGAGAGCAGGGTGTCAATTCACATGTTGAGATGGCTGCTGCATTTAATCGCGCAGGTTTTGAAGCAATAGACGTACACATGAGTGATTTGCAATCTGGACGCCTATCACTGGACTCATTCAAAGGTTTAGTCGCATGTGGTGGCTTCTCCTATGGTGATGTTTTAGGTGCCGGTGAAGGTTGGGCGAAGTCGATTTTATTTAATGATGAGTTATCGACGCAATTTAAAAACTTCTTCCATCGCGACGATACTTTCAGTTTAGGTGTGTGTAATGGTTGTCAAATGATGTCCAATCTACGTTCGCTTATTCCTGGTTCTGAACATTGGCCACGATTTGTGAAAAACAAATCAGAACGTTTTGAAGCGCGCTTTAGCTTAGTAGAAATACAAGAATCGCCATCCATTTTGTTTAAAGGTATGGCTGGCTCTAGAATGCCTATTGCTGTTTCTCATGGAGAGGGACGCGCTGAGTTTGTTAATCAAGACGCGATTACACAAGCAGTTCAATCTGGGACGGTTGCAATGCAATACGTTAATAACCGTGGTGAGAAAACTATTTCTTATCCGGCTAATCCAAATGGTTCTCCAGAAGGTATAACGTCACTAACTACAGCCGACGGTCGAGTCACTATTATGATGCCTCACCCTGAACGTGTATTTAGAACAACGAGCAATTCTTGGCATCCAGACGAGTGGTTAGAAGACAGCCCTTGGATGCGAATGTTTAGAAACGCACGTTTGTGGGTTGGATAGTCCGGCAATTTATCGCTATAGTGTAAAAACTGTAATATAAATGTATAAAAAGCCATCATGTAGATGGCTTTTTTCATTGAGATAAAAAATAATTTAATTAAATGAAATCTAGACCTTTATAATCAGGTCTTTAGACGCCATAAAGAGCGTTTATTCTGAATTCCGACAGTGTTAAGGAACGATAGTATTTTGACTACCATTAAACAACGTTTAGATGACTTATCTACAAGTGACTTCACCGGCGCCATCAAAGATATCCAGCGTGGTATTGAACGAGAAACGTTACGCGTATCACCTAATGGTAAAATTTCTCAAAAAGAGCACCCAAAGTTATTAGGCGCGGCTTTAACTCACCCTTATATTACTACTGACTATTCAGAAGCTTTATTGGAGTTAATTACTCCGCCATCGAATGATATAAATAAAACCTACGCGCAACTTCAAGATATTCATCATTTTGTAACAAAGCATATTGGCGATGAGGTTTTATGGCCAATGAGTATGCCTTGCTTTATTGAGCATCAAGATGAAATCCCACTGGCGTATTACGGTGAGTCTAATATAGGTAAAATGAAACGTACCTATCGTAAAGGATTAAAAAATAGATACGGCTCTATGATGCAGGCCATCGCGGGCATCCATTACAACTTTTCTTTACCTACTACGTTTTGGCTAGCATACCAAAAGCAACAAGGTTTAACCGGCAGTCTAATGGATTTCCAGTCTGAGCAATATATGCGAATGGTAAGAAATATTAAAAGGTACGTATGGGTTGTAACTTATCTTTTTGGCGCTTCGCCTGCTATGTGTCGTTCATTTTTAGAAGGTAAAGGTGAAGCGTTACCATTTGAAACCTTTGGTAAAGGCTCTGTTTATTTACCTCACGCCACGTCGTTAAGAATGAGTGACCTAGGTTACACAAATAGCGAGCAGTCTGCGTTAAACGTTGAATATGGTTGTTTAAAGGAATACATCACTAAGTTACGACAGGCGATTCGGACAGAGTCGTTAGATTACAAAAAGATAGGTGTTAAAATTGGTTCGGACTACCAACAGCTAAACCATAATATTTTACAGATAGAAAACGAATTGTATGCACCCGTACGTCCAAAACAAGTGGCTAAGTCTGGTGAGAAACCAACCGACGCATTGGAAAATCGTGGCATAATGTACGTTGAGTTAAGAGCTCTGGACGTAAATCCGTTTTCACCAGTAGGTATTTCTAAAGAACAAATGCGTGTGATTGATGTATTTATGCTTTTTTGCTTATTAACCGAGCAGGACCAGCTAACTGCTGATCAACAAGCCGAGGCAGAGGAAAACCAAGACCGCATCGTATTAAATGGACGAGCAGAGTCTTTAGATTTAGTTTTAAATGGCACTACAGTTTCACGTCAAGAGTGGTTAACAAATATTTTTGCTGAGCTTAAATCTGTGGCGTTATGGTTAGACAAACATATTGGCGGCGATCAGTATACCTTAGCGATAGATCAAATATCAGGCGCCATTACGGATCCTAATAAGACCTTGTCAGGACAACTCCTCAATACACTTCTAAAAGACGATCTCGATAATGGCTATTACGCTTTATCTTTGGCTGACCGCTATAAACAGCAAAATATAGCGCACCTTCCTAGCGTATTTAAACCGTCTTTCTTAGTGCAAGAAACTCAAACGTCATGGCAAAAGCAGCAAGACATTGAGGCCAGTGATACCTTGTCGTTTGATGAGTTTTTAGAAAACTACTTTACTTACCAAACTTAAATTTCAGACAAAAAAAAGCGAGCAAAGGGATATGCTCGCTAAAATAACAACAACTTCCAGGGAATGAAAAAAACTGCTTTCACTATGTTAGACTCCTTTAAACAAAAAAGTTCTCAGAATCTTCAATTAATTTCAATTTAAACTAAATATCTTTATAACCACATGATTTTAGTTAGTATTAAATTTACTCTTTAGTTCACATTATTTTCGGCTTGGACTTTAGCGTGACTAAATCGCAAGCAAAAAAAAACGAGTAAATTAAATTTACTCGTCAAACTAACAACAAAATTCAGGGAAAAATCTGTTACTGTAATGTTTGACAGGTTTCAGCAGGAAAGTTCAATTAAAATGAAAAAAAGTGTCATTATTTTAATTTTAATAATGTTAATTAGTGGTTGTGTCACTCCTCAACCAAAAAATATTTCTAACATATGTGAAATTTTCAAAGAAAGAGAAGACTGGTGGGACGCTGCTAACGATATGAATGACCGATGGGGAACGCCGATCCATGTCGTTATGGCAATGATGTATCAAGAAAGTTCGTTCAAAGCCGACGCTGCGCCACCGATGGAATATTTTTTAGGCTTCATACCAATTGGTCGAGCAAGCTCTGCTTACGGATACTCACAAGCAAAAACGGTCACTTGGGATGAGTATGTTAAGGAATCAGGCAACTCTTGGAGCAGTCGCTCTGACTTTGATGATGCGATTGATTTTATGGGCTGGTATACAGCAAAAACAAATCGACTAAATAAAGTCTCTAAATGGGACGCTAAAAATCAATATTTAAATTATCACGAAGGGTGGGGCGGCTATAAACGCAAAACCTACCGGAAAAAGGCTTGGTTAGTTCGTGTTGCTCAAAAAGTTGATAATCGAGCCAAACGATATGCTACCCAATTAAGAGGCTGCGAGGATTATTTGAATAGCAGCTGGTTGTGGCGATTGATGTTTCATTGATCTAACAAAATTCAATATCTGAGGGTTCAAAGAGTTTGAACCCTTTTTTATGGAAGGCTAAGATGCTTTCTTCTGTTGGGTAGCTAAAGTAATTCCCAGCGCTGGTTTGAGGTTGACCAACAAGTAGCCTTCCACACTCAATAGTTTGAATTGATTTTACTAATTCTGGAATACTTTGCTTATATACATTTAAGACATTCCACCAATATGACTTTGAACTTACAAGTTCAATTGGTATGCGAGTAATGATTTGACCGGTATCAATAGAGGCATCGTCAATACTATGGATTGTCGCCCCTATAAGCGAATCCTTTGGCTTAAATGTTGAATCTAGACTAGATGCTTTTTCTGTATTTAGCATTGCCCAAAATGTCGCCATTACGCCTTTAAATTCAGGTAGTAAGCCTGAGTGCAAATTTAACACACCAAATTTTGGTAGTTTTATAACTGGTTCCCTCAATATTTTGCCAAAACGGATAGATAAAATAACATCGGGTTTTATTGCGGAGAGTTGCTCCAAGCCCTTTGGCGTATTGATATTGTCGAGTAATTTGGCAGAGTGAAGAGGACTGTGTTTGAACTCAGGTGACTGTAGTAAATCAGACTCAAACTGAGCTAACTCTAGCAGCTCTTTTGGTAAATTATTGGTTCCCCCGACTTTACTGGATGTAAAAATGTGCACTTTGTGACTTTCAATAGCTGGTAACAACAGGCTTAAGGCATAGTGTGCGGGAACATCTCTATTTGTTAATACAATAATATTTAGCATAGAAAACCTAATTTTGGCTTAGTTCGTTTGAACAAAAGACTATTGATAAATTAAATAGGGCTGACGGTCTTTTAAAAATTGATTGAGCCCTGGCTGCCATTGGTTCCGAATGTCGCTGAGCGTTTTATTATTCTGCAAATCTTTTCTCAGTTGATCTGTGCCTGCCAATTTATCAAAAAACTCAGGTCGATCAATGAAGATATATTTGGGCCTTGATTGTGTGTTGCTTGTGTTTGCTGTTTGCATAAAAAGTTGATGCCATTGATACAGAAAACTTAAATCTAGTTGTGAGTTTATTAAGCCATCGTCCCTCCCATTTTCCGATAAGAGAAGAGTACCGGTGAGCGTCGTATTTTCCCACTTAGGATATTTAGAGACACCAGCAATGGAACGTGGCGTAAAAGAATAATTACCAATGAATAGCTCAGGGTGACCAATGACTTGAAACGGTTGTTGAGTGCCTCTACCTATGCTTACTGTGGTGGCTTCAAAAAGCACTAGCGAAGGATATAAAGTCACTGCCTGCGTATTTGGCAAATTAGGGCTTGGCGGAATAGGGAGACTATAATTTGCGGTACGTTGATAGTATTTAACGGGGATCACGGTAAGTTCTAGTGGAATTGATGCGGTTTGATTCGCTATTGGGTGAATCGAGTTTAACCAATTTTCTCCAACAATCATCTGTGCTAGCTCCCCAACGGTTAATCCATAAACCATAGGAACCGGCAAGAGCCCAACAAAGGATCTAAACTTAGGATCAAGCATCGGACCATCCACTTTTTGAAGGTGAGGGTTTGGTCGGTCGAGCACAATAAAAGGAATGCCCTGTTGCTGTGCTGCTTGCATCATGTAAAACATACTGTTGATATAAGTATAAAATCGAGCGCCAACATCTTGAATGTCGTAAACGATAACATCTAGCTCTGCAATTATTTGGTTAGGCGGCCGTTTGTTTTTTCCATAAATAGAAACGAGAGGAATACCGGTTTTAGCATCAACAGAGGATTTAACAATTTCGCCGTCGCTGTGATCGCCTCTAACGCCATGTTCTGGAGCAAAAACGAGAGTAACATTAATATTATTTTTAAGTAGCAAATCAAGTAAATGAATGTTTTTATCTTGAATACGTGTGCGATGTTTCGAGACACCATCACTAGAGTCATCATCTGCATCAACTTCAATATTTATTTCAAATGCAACGGACGTTTGATTGGCAACCAGACCAACTCGCTTACCTTTTAGTAATGGTAAGTAAGCCTCAATTTGTTCTGCACCAACCTGTATTGCATGTGCTTGATTAGCTCGACTTTCAACAGACCAACTGTATGAAAAAAAACAAATGGCACAGACAAAAAATCTCCATTGCTTCACAAATACGCTCCTTTTTGTTGTTGGTGTTATTAACTAAGTGCTAGGTGCCTAAGTCTCAAAGATTAAAACTCCCAAATAATTTAGGTAGTTAAGCACATAAGTATCCGAGTGTATTAAGCACAATTGCAAGTTATAAATTATTCAGTGCGCGTCTTAAAAAGCCATTATGATTGGCAAGATATTGCGCCGCTTGTGCTTGGTCTAAGCCAGACTTTTGCATCAAAATGGCCAGTTTCACATTGTTCTGAGCGCCAACTAATAGCTGTTCGGCTTGCTCAAATGAGATACCACAGGCCTGCTCAATGATACGACAGGCTCGTTTCACAAGTTTGTGGTTACTCGCCTTAACGTCGACCATGAGGTTTTCATAACATTTACCCAGCTGCACCATAGCGCCGGTGCTCAACATATTTATGATCATTTTTTGCGCGCTACCTGCTTTTAATCTAGTTGAACCTGACAATATTTCAGGCCCTAAATTAACAGCAATTGGAATGTCAGCAATGTCATTAATGGTAGCAACCGGGTTACAAGTGACACTGATGGTTTTGCAGCCTAGTGATTTGGCATAATTTAACCCGCCGATAACATAAGGCGTGCGACCGCTAGCCGCGATACCCACAACCACATCAGGGATGGCGAGATTTAAGTCAATAAGGTCTTTTTGGCCAAGTTCAGTGCTATCTTCAGCCCCTTCGACGGCTTTAAACATTGCGCCCTGGCCACCGGCTAACAAACCAATCACCGTATTGGGATCTGTACTAAAGGTGGGCGGGCATTCTACGGCATCAAGTACACCTAAACGGCCACTGGTTCCAGCCCCCATATAAATTAAGCGACCACCGTTATTTAATGAATGGGTGATTGTATCAATGGCTTCTGCGATATGTTGCGAAACAGTCTCTATTGCTTGTGGCACGATACTATCTTGATCATTCATTAAGGCTACAATTTGGTGGCTACTCATTAAATCTAGTTGAGTGGAAGCTGAATTTCGTTGTTCTGATACGAGCTTATCCAGCGATGTTAAATTGTTATTAACTTTCTCTCTCGTTTGAGGTTGCTCAATATTAGCATCACTTAAACTGTCTGCCATGGAGAGCGCGCCCATTAAACTGGGGCTGTCAATTAGCTTAATACGTTGGGCTATGTTCGGAATTAGGTTATTTGCTAATAAATGCTCAAGGGTTGAGCTTGCTAGCCCTCCCGTAAAGAATATTTTTGAACTTTTAATACTATTCAGTAAGTCAGCCACATCATTCAAATGCTGGTGTATGGCAAGCGCGGCTAGTTTTGATGACGAGGCATATTCAAAAACAGCAGGAGCAAGGCTAGCAAAGTCTGATTGCGACGCTTCTGACAACCATTGTAAAAGTTGCTCTTTCGTAGCTCCTAGTTGCATCGCAAGTTTGGTATATAAAGGGTCTTGGTTCAGTTTATGAAATTCAGGACCTTGAACTTGATTGGCATCCCACATTTTTAAAAAGTGATTAACTAAGTAGAAACCCAGTTTTGCGCCACTTCCTTCATCGCCGATTGGAAACCCCCAACCGCCAGAAAATATGTTTTTATTATTGTCTGAATGTGCAACAAAAGAGCCGGTACCTAACGTAATTAACGCTACGTCATTAGTTTGCGGAGCTTTATCATTAACCAATTGAGACTGCTTGAGTTTACGCACAAACGCACTGAAATCGTTGCCAGAGCCAGAATCAGCGCTGCTGTTGATGAGGGACTCACATTTTGCCCCCAAAAGAGCGGTCTCACAGTCTTCTACAATTACAATAGAGTTTATGCCGGTTTGGCGAACAAGGTATTCGTGACACCTGTCAACTAACCTACTATTTCCTGCACCCGCTACGCCGATTGCAATGCGAACGTTACTGCTATCGGTTTCAGCTTGCTGAATAAGATTGATGATCAGTAGCGATAATGTTTCTGACGCTTTATCAATACCTTGAGAAAGAGAGCTAGGACCCGTTGTAGCACTAAAGCTTTGGAAATTAGAGAGATTAATTATTTGTCCAACGGTTTTTGTGCCGCCGCCGTCTATGCCGATGATAAATTTCATAAAAATGGTATCCTGTTGTGCAACAACAATGTACTAAAAAAACAAGAGACTGGAAACGTAAATACAGTGCAGATTAAAAATAACTTTTTGTTCATCATATTTATTCTATTGTTTGGCTCAATTTATAGAGTTAATGCTACAGAGTTACCCCAACCCTTGCCTGTTATGCCAACGACAAACGATTGGATTGATGTTGCTTTAGCTCAAAAGATGATGTTGGATTTTCGGTTTTATTGCGACCAAACTCAGCGTGAAACACGAGCAAAGAGTTCTGCAAATAAACAAACTTGCCAAACCCCTTTAACTGCATTAAACCCAGAGCTAAAGCATTTTATTGAAGAGTCACAAATTGGCGGAGTTATTCTCTTTTCAGAAAATATACAAGACACACTACAAGTCACCGAGTTGAACAAACAGTTGCAGTTGGCGGCGTCTAATTCGGGTTTGCCTTTGTTTATTGGTATTGATCAAGAAGGTGGTCGTGTTGCCCGCTTACCTAGAGCTGAATATGCTGCATTTTCCGGAAACATGGCCATTGGCGCCACATATCATTCATACAAAACACACTATGCCAACGCTGTTGGGCAAGCTATCGGTCAGCAGTTGTATGATTTAGGCTTTAATCTAAATTTTGCTCCCAACGTTGATGTTAATAATAATCCTCACAACCCAGTAATAAATGTCCGTTCTTTTGGTGATAATTCAGAAGTGGTGGGAGAGTTAGGGCTGGCTATGTCTGAAGGCATGCGAAGTGCAAATATATTAACCACAGCGAAACACTTTCCTGGTCACGGAAATACATCTATAGACAGTCATTCGGGATTGTCAGCGGTGAGTTCTCCGCGTCAAAAATTAGAAAAGGTAGAGTTATTGCCATTTCGTTTTTTAAGCGAAACAGATGCGGTGGACTTTATTATGTCTGCCCACATTCAATTTCCAGCATTAGACAACAGCCAGTTAACCTCGAAGTCAGGTTTGCAAATTACTCGGCCAGCCACACTTTCCAGAAAAATCATTACCGACTTGCTTAAAAAAGAATATAAATTTAAAGGTTTAGTGGTTTCTGATGCTTTAGATATGGGGGCAATAGCCAAGCATTTTACCGCGGAGCAGGCGTTAATTGAAACCTTCAACGCTGGGGTTGATATCGCGTTGATGCCTATGGTGATTGATAGTCCATCGCAAATAAAAGCGTTTACTCGTTTATTAGCCAAATTAAAAGACAAAGTATTAGTCGGCGATATTAACAAACAAGAGTTATGGTCTTCGTATCAATCTATTCTAAAGACAAAAGCAAAATTAAAAACTGCCATTAAACAACAGTTTGACCGTCGTGTTTCTAAAAGCGCTGAAATAGCAATGCAAGATAAACACAAAGCGCTTCATCAATCGTTATCTGATAAAAGTCTTACCGTTTTAAAAGGTAACGGTCATTTAGCTATCTATCGTCATGAAATTAAAATAAACACCGACAATAGGCTCTATAGGCTTTTGGCCATCATGCCAGATACTGGAAAATGCCAGGCGTTTTCAAATGCTGTTTCTGAAGCTATGGTGCTGAAAAAATCAAAGAATCCTCAAGTAAAGCAAGTTGAATTAACCTGCTTGTCTGAGTCTTCCCTAACCGACATCGAATTAAGTGCTAATGACTCTTTAGAAGGCATATTAAGTCAAACGGATCATACTAAAGTTCATAAAAAGAACATTAACAGCAAAGCTAAATTTAGTAGTCACACAGTAAACTTTGATGGCTTAGTGATTGGCTCAATAGCACCTAAACAGTCACCTTATGAAATGGTGGGGGTTGGTCAAATGGAAAGACAACAATTGCGTTCTAAATCAAGAGTTCAATTAGCTGAGCGACATAAAGTTTTGTTTAAACTAGCTAACGCACATGGAATGCAAACTATATTTATTAGTATCAGAGCTCCGTACGAGACGGAAAACTTTCAATCAGACGTTGATTCTGTAATATCGACCTACAATTACAACGTTTATTTCCAATCTAACTCACATCAATCTGACAATAAAGATAACAGCTTAAAAAGCAACAGCATAAAAGGTGAGTCCTATGAAAGTATTGCTAAGCAGCTGTTTGGCTTGATTAAAACAAGCGGTAGGTTACCCGTCAGGACAATTGGAGCGGGTGAAAAGGCAGGAAAGTCGTAGGTTTAATTGAAAATGAAATAGGCACTAACCACTTTTAACGGTAGTTAGCGCCTCATATGGTTACATTACCAGACCGGCAATAATATAAAATACAACCGTTAAGCCACCTGCGGTAAGGGCGTAAGGCAATTGAGTTTTTACGTGCTCTAGCAAGTCACAGCCTGAAGCAACCGCCGATACAGCAGTTGTATCAGAAATAGGTGAGCAGTGATCGCCAAAAATGCCGCCACCTAATATTGCAGATAGGATCAGCGGCGCGGGTAAACCAAGCTCAACAACCAGTGGCATTCCAATTGGAATTAACAGCGCAAAGGTCCCCCAAGATGTTCCGGTAGAGAAAGACATCAAACCGCCAGCGACAAAAATAAGCGCAGGAATCAAAAACAGTGGGATATTTCCTGCAACAATGCCAGCGATAAACTTACCAGTACCAAGTTCTTTTAAACTTGCCCCAAGAGCTAATGAGAATAATACAATCACTACAAGAGGTAATAATTCATTCATGCCTTTAAAGCTAATCTCGGTCATTTTTTTATGACTAAAGCGACCGCTTGTGATCATCATCACATACGCTACTAAAGCAGCAAGTGCTGTGGCATAAAGCACGGAACGAGAGCCTGAACCGTCGGTAAAACTGCCATTGCCAGTCCAAAACATAAATCCAACCATAGATACAGACATAGTAAATAATGGAATTAACATAAAACGAGGTTTAGAGGCTTTTATTTCTATGTCTGTTGTTTCCAATGCTTGCTTAGGATTTGCTTCGGCTTCTTTCATTGGTCCGTGAGTTTTATCAGCAATAATGGTGTACAGCACAATGGCAATGGTAATTAACGCATAAAAATTAAGCGGGATTGTTTGGATTAGAGTGGATACAGCTGATTGTTCAAGTTCGTAACTGCTTACTAATCCAAGCACATAGGCTCCCCAACCATTCATCAAAATTAATATACAAATTGGTGCACTTGTACTGTCGATGATATATGCAAGTCGAGCTCGACTCATGTTGAATTTGTCAAACAGCCCTCGAGAGATAATGCCTGACATTAATACTGATAAATTGGACTCTATAAAAATCACTACACCGGTTAGAAAAGGTAACATTCTAGCTCGACGAGCTGTACCGCTTATGCCCTTTTTGATCAGGAACTCAACGGTAGCCGTCACGCCACCTGAATAACGCATAAAACCTAGTAAAGCGCCCACTAACATTGAAAAAGTTAATATTCGAGTATTGTCCGGTGAGCCAAAGACGCCAATAACACGCTCTACGCTGGCGATTGAAAATTCAGTCAAAGCTGGCTGCAAACCTTCTGAACCGAGTATTAGCAACAATTCAGAACAAAAGATGGCAACAAGAAGCGCTAAGATTACTTCTTTTTTCCAAAGTACTACAACAACCGCTAATAGTGGCGGTAAAATGGTCATCCATTCAGACACAAACATTCCCCAGTTATGATATACACAAAAATTGGTTCTTTTATACCATACTAAAATACAGTCAAACATAGCTAAAGTGAGTTCATTATCGACATCCGTACGGGTATTTGTATCTACAATTTATTTTTACTCAGTATTTGATTAAACTTTCGTATGTTTTTTCAGCAAGTGTATGATTCAAAAGTAAACATTAAAAACGTCGCTATGCCCTGTCTAATTTGGAGTTGAAGCAGAGTGGCAATTTAACTTGTCGCTATATCACGCATATTTATATTGAAAATATAGTTAAATATCATTCAGGTTATTCCTTTTAGCAGTTCCAGTCTCTATAATTACCCGCTTTCTGACATTCATGTCTATAGTTACTTTGTGCGAAGTAACACCTATATATAACAAGAGGACATAACTGTGCTTCAAGAATATCGTAAACATGTTGAAGAACGTGCCGCCGAAGGTATCGTTCCTAAGCCACTAGATGCAGCTCAAGTAGCTGACTTAGTAGAGCTAATTAAAAACCCGCCTGCAGGCGAAGAAGAATTCATTTTAGACCTTTTATCAAATCGCGTACCTCCAGGTGTTGACGATGCAGCATATGTTAAAGCGGGCTTTTTAGCCGCTGTTGCAAAAGGTGAAGCTAGTTCTCCAATCCTTAGCGCTGACAAAGCGACTGAGTTATTAGGAACAATGCTAGGTGGTTACAATATCCAGCCAATGATTGACTTGCTAGATGATGCGAAACTTGCAGAAACAGCAGCAACAGGCCTTAAGAAAACATTGTTAATGTTTGACGCATTCTTCGATGTTAAAGATAAAGCTGATGCTGGCAATGAAACAGCAAAATCGGTTTTAGAGTCTTGGGCAAATGCAGAATGGTTCCTAAATAAGCCAAAAGTTGCAGAAAAAATCACAGTTAAAGTATTTAAAGTAACTGGCGAAACAAACACTGATGACCTATCTCCTGCGCCAGATGCATGGTCTCGTCCGGATATTCCACTACACGCAACAGCAATGTTGAAGATGGAACGTGAAGGTATTAATCCTGATCAGCCTGGCACTATCGGTCCAATCGAACAAATTAAACAACTTCAAGAAGATGGTATCCCACTAGCGTATGTTGGTGATGTTGTTGGTACAGGTTCTTCTCGTAAGTCAGCAACTAACTCAGTGTTATGGTTCATGGGTGATGATATTCCTCACGTACCAAACAAACGTGCTGGTGGTGTTTGTTTAGGCGGTAAAATCGCTCCAATCTTCTACAACACAATGGAAGACTCAGGTGCACTACCGATTGAATTAGACGTTCAAAAAATGGAAATGGGCGATGTAATCGACATTTACCCATATGAAGGCGTTGTTAAACGCTCTGGTACTGACGAAGTTATCTCTACTTTTGAGCTATCAAAAGTATTGTTAGATGAAGTTCGTGCTGGTGGTCGTATCCCTCTAATCATCGGCCGCGGTCTAACAACACGTGCTCGTGAAGTATTAGGTCTTGAAGCGACAGATATTTTTGCATTACCAACTGATACAGCGGAATCAACAAAAGGTTACACGCTAGCTCAAAAAATGGTTGGTAAAGCTTGTGGTGTTGAAGGTGTTCGCGCAGGTCAGTACTGTGAGCCTAAGATGACTACGGTTGGTTCACAGGATACAACAGGTCCTATGACTCGTGACGAACTTAAAGATCTTGCATGTCTTGGTTTCCAAGCTGATTTAACAATGCAGTCTTTCTGTCACACATCTGCTTATCCTAAGCCAGTTGATGTTAACACGCATCATACATTACCAGACTTCATCATGAACCGTGGCGGTGTATCACTTCGTCCAGGTGACGGTGTTATTCACTCATGGTTAAACCGTATGTTGTTACCAGACACAGTTGGTACTGGTGGTGATTCACATACTCGTTTCCCTCTTGGTATTTCTTTCCCTGCCGGTTCTGGTCTAGTGGCATTTGCTGCAGCAACAGGTGTTATGCCTCTTGATATGCCTGAATCAGTATTGGTTCGTTTTAAAGGTGAAATGCAACCGGGCATCACGTTACGTGACCTTGTTCATGCAATCCCTTACTACGGAATCAAAGAAGGTCTACTTACTGTTGCTAAAGCAGGTAAAGTAAACGAATTCTCTGGCCGTGTTCTTGAAATCGAAGGCCTTAAAGGCTTAACAGTTGAGCAAGCATTCGAATTATCTGATGCTTCTGCAGAACGTTCTGCTGCTGGTTGTTCAATCAAGATGGACGAAGAAGCGGTTGCTGAGTACTTAAACTCTAACATCGTTATGCTTAAGTGGATGATCTCTGAGGGTTACGGTGATGTACGTACTATTGAGCGTCGTATCAACGCAATGCAAGAGTGGTTAGACAACCCGTCATTGATGGAAGCGGACGCTGATGCAGAATACGCACACGTGCTAGAAATCGATCTTAACGATATTAAAGAGCCTATTGTTTGTTGTCCAAATGACCCAGATGACGCGAAACTGTTATCTGACGTTGCGGGCACTAGCATTGATGAAGTATTCATTGGTTCTTGTATGACTAACATTGGCCACTTCCGTGCTGCTGGTAAATTAATGGCGAACTTTGGCGGTGTATTACCAACTCGTACTTGGGTTGCTCCACCAACGAAGATGGACCGTGACCAGTTAACAGAAGAAGGTTACTACTTCACATATGGTAAAGCTGGGGTTCGTATCGAAACTCCTGGTTGTTCACTATGTATGGGTAACCAAGCGCGTGTTGCAGATGGTGCTACAGTACTTTCTACTTCTACTCGTAACTTCCCGAACCGTCTTGGTACAGGTGCAAATGTATACCTAACGTCTGCTGAACTAGCAGCGGCTGGCGCAATCATGGGCAAAATCCCAACAGTTGCAGAGTACATGGAATACGCGAAGCACATAGATACGACGGCTGCGGATACATACCGTTACCTGAACTTCCATAAGATGACGCAATACACGGATAAAGCTGAAAAAGTTATTATTCAAAAAGCGGTTTAATTGTTACTTAACAGTTAATTAGCTAGCAAACGTAAGTAAAGTTTGCGCATAATAAAAGGCACACATTGTTGTGCCTTTTTTGATCTTTGTATTTATTAAATTGTAATTGGAGCAAATCTATGCGAGACAACATCGTCCGATTTTTATCAAGTATTGTTGTATCTATGATAGCCATATTGCTTTGTTTTGGGCTTTTAGACTTAATCTGGTTTAGCGTGATATCGGGGGATTGGTATCAGCAAGAAATGCAGAAATTAATGAGAGCAGACTTTATTGTATGGCCATGGTTAGTGTTTTATTTTTTATATGGCGGTGTGACCTTCGTATTAGCTGTTGTCGCCAATAGAGATAAACCTATTTATTACGCTGGCATTGATGGCGCACTATTGGGCTTGGCCAGCTACGGCGCATATAATTTAACAAACTATAGCATTATTGAAGGTTTCTCTTTATTTATCATGATGATCGACTGGTCTTGGGGAATATTTTTGACAAGTGTCAGTGCGATGGCCGGATGGGTTGGATTTCAAAAAATGAGAACGGATTTATTATAAAAAAGTTGATACTTTTAGTAGCTTGCCTCGTACTAACGCTTATAGCAGATTCGATGAGCGACAGCCGTCTATAAATAAATGAATAATCGAGGCAGAAAATATAGTGAAAAAACTACTTACCGTAATAGCGATGGCATTTTTAGCAGGATGCTCCATTGTGGGTGAAGCCGGAGTTGAATCAGCGCCATATGATTTAATAAAAACAGATATTGACTCCAAAACTGAAACTCAGCTTGAAATCCGTGAATATAAATCAATGGTTTTGGTCTCAACAAGTATGGATGATGGTGGAAGAAATAGCGCCTTTCGACGCTTATTTAACTATATCGCTGGCGACAATAAAGGACAAAAAGAAATTGCGATGACCGCACCTGTTTACATGGGTAATGACGCATCAGAAAATGCCTCCGGTATTAAAGAGCAGGGGACAAAAATTGCGATGACGGCCCCTGTATTTATGAACAACGATGCGGTTAAAAACTTACAAGGCAACGCAATGTCCTTTGTAATGCCAGCCGACTTTACTTATGCAACTACTCCTACACCTAACAATAGCAAGGTGATTGTATCTGAAGTTAAGAACTATAAAGTAGCCGCAATTACTTTTAGCTGGACGTTAAGTGATAGTAATGTAGAGAAACATACTAAAATATTACTGGATTGGTTGAAGAAAACGGACTACACCGTTGTAGGAAAGCCTTACACGGCGGCTTACAATGGGCCAATGACGCTGCCTATGTACCGTAAAAATGAAATCCTAGTACCAATTAAATAGTGTAATTGCGACAACAAATATAGTTTTTAGTTGTATTGAATCCGTACAACAGTCGCAATCTAAGCCTGAAATAACTCGATCTCAGGCTTTTATCATTTAAATATAATGACAGTGTTTTAATCTCTCCTATGCTTTGTGTTAAACTCGCGCGTATTCAAGCCCTGAGACTAATTGTAAGTAGAATCAAAGATCATGTTAGATAACGTTAGAATAGTACTAGTAAACACCTCTCACACCGGCAACATCGGTTCTGTGGCTCGAGCCATGAAAACGATGGGGTTGTCTGATTTAGTATTAGTTGATCCTGTAAAAGAGCCAGATAGTCATGCCTCAGCGCTTGCTGCCGGTGCTACCGACGTTTTAGGTAACGCTAGGATTGTTTCTGAACTTAAAGATGCTATTTCTGATTGTGGCTTAGCCATCGCGACTAGCGCTCGTTCAAGAACACTATCTTGGCCTATGCTTGAACCAAGAGAGTGTGGCAAAAAAGTCGTAGTCGAAGGAAAACAACATAAAGTTGCACTGGTATTTGGTCGCGAAAACTCTGGTTTAACCAATGAAGAGCTTCAACAATGTCAGTTCCATGTGCATATCCCAGCTAATCCAGATTATAGCTCATTAAACTTAGCCATGGCTGTACAGACCATTAGTTATGAAGTTCGCATGAACTTTCTTGAAGAACAACAAAGTCAATTTGAACCACTCGATGTTGAATACCCTAACAGTGAACAACTAGAAGGCTTTTATTCTCACTTAGAGGAAGCGTTAACAAAAACTGGGTTTATAGTGAAACAGCATCCTGGCCAAGTAATGACAAAGCTGCGTCGCTTATTCAATCGTGCAAGACCTGAATCTCATGAGCTAAATATACTTCGAGGCATCATGACGTCTATTACAAAAAACAAAGACTAAAATCTAACATACAGAGAAAGCCATGTTTGAGCGAATAAAAGAAGATATCAAAAGTGTGTATAGCCGAGATCCAGCGGCGCGTAGCAATATGGAGATTCTTTTTAATTATCCTGGCTTACACGCTATTTGGATGCAAAGAGTCAGCCATCGATTATGGCTCGCCAATTGGAAATGGTTAGCAAGGTTTATCTCCACAATTGCTCGATGGATTACGGGTGTTGAGATACATCCAGGCGCTACAATTGGTCGACGCTTTTTTATCGATCATGGCATGGGCGTTGTCATTGGTGAAACGGCAGAAATAGGCGATGACGTTACGGTATACCATGGCGTTACTTTAGGCGGAACAAGTTGGAATGGTGGTAAACGCCATCCTACTTTAAAAGACGGTGTTGTTGTTGGTGCTGGCGCAAAAATACTAGGTCCAATTGTTATCAATAAAAATGCGCGAGTTGGCTCAAATTCAGTTGTAGTTAAAGAAGTACCAGAAGGTGCAACGGTTGTTGGCATACCTGGCAGACTTGTTACCAAAGCCGCGCCTGAGAAACATGATAAGCGCAGTAAAATAGCCGAAAAATACGGATTTGACGCCTATGCCGTTTCTCCAGACAATCCAGATCCGGTCGCAAGTGCTATTGGCCGTATGGTTGATCATATTTCAATAATGGACGAAAAAATTGCTTCGTTGTGTACGGAAGTATGCAAAATGGGTGGCGATGTGTGTGATAAAGCATTACCAGAAATTGATCTTGAAGACGATTTTAAAGAGGCGGAACAAACCGCAGCTAAACAGCGCGAAGCTGGCATGGCAGGATTTGATCCCGCAATTTAATATCAACACAATCTATCACTGAACTAAATACAATAAATTATTGGCAATATATCGGGACACACTTAGGCCTTTTATTCCAATATTTAAATTGAAATTAGTTAATAACCTACTAAAATAGTCAGGTATTAATACTTGACTAATTTACTCAGGTTTGTAAAATGCGCAGCCAAGTAAATCAGGCTGTAGCGCGTTTTTAAGCAGGCTAATTAAGGATTCTAAATGAAACTATCTTCAAAAGGTCGATATGCGGTTACCGCAATGTTAGATGTTGCTTTGCATGCGTCTAATGGTCCTGTGCCTTTAATGGATATTTCTGAGCGCCAAGGGATTTCCCTGTCGTATTTAGAACAACTATTTGCCAAGCTTCGTAAAAGCCAACTTGTAAATAGTGTTAGAGGTCCAGGTGGTGGATATTTCTTAGGCAGAGAAGCCGCGGATATCTCTATTAACGAAGTAATAGCAGCTGTTGATGAAAGCGTGGATGCAACTAAATGTGCAGGCCAAGCAAATTGCCAAGGTGGCTCTCGCTGCTTAACTCACAAGTTGTGGGAAAACCTAAGTGATCGAATCGAAAGTTTTTTAAGTAACATCACCCTTGGTGAGTTAGTTGACCAAAAAGATGTTAAGCGCATTGCCGAGCGTCAGGATTCGAAAAACACCTCAATTCGCTTTGTCGCGGATAGTCTATAAATTTTTTAACTATTGTAAGCAAACAATAGAGTGCGGAGAAATTAATGAAGTTACCTATTTATCTAGATTATGCAGCAACAACGCCAGTAGATCCGCGTGTTGCAGAGCAAATGATGAACTGTCTTACAATGGATGGTACGTTTGGAAATCCAGCATCTCGTTCTCACCGCTATGGTTGGCAAGCAGAAGAATTGGTTGATATCGCACGTAACAACGTGGCTGAATTAGTTAATGCAGACCCAAGAGAAATCGTTTTTACTTCGGGTGCAACAGAATCAAATAACTTAGCAATAAAAGGCGCCGCGAACTTTTATTCTAAAAAAGGTAAGCACGTAATTACTGCTAAGACAGAGCATAAAGCCGTATTAGACACGTGTCGTGAGCTAGAGCGTCAAGGTTTCGAAGTTACCTACTTAGACGTTTTACCAAACGGTCTTATCGACTTAGACCTGCTTGAAAAAACAATGCGTGATGACACAGTGTTAGTTAGCATCATGCATATCAATAATGAAATTGGTGTTAAGCAAGATATTGCAAAAATTGGCGAAATGTGTCGCGAACGTAAAATCATCTTTCATGTTGATGCAGCACAAAGCGCAGGCAAAGTTGCAATTGATTTAGCAGAATTGAAAGTAGACTTAATGTCATTTTCAGCACATAAAATGTACGGTCCGAAAGGTATTGGTGCCTTATACGTGCGTCGTAAACCTCGTATTCGTTTAGAGGCGCAAATGCACGGTGGTGGTCATGAACGTGGTTTCCGTTCAGGTACACTAGCCGTTCACCAAATTGTTGGCATGGGCGAAGCCGCTCGTGTTGCAAAAGAAGACATGGAAAAAGATACGAAACACATCATCGAATTACGTGATCGTCTTTGGAATGGTATCAAGCATATTGAAGAGACTTATATTAACGGCGACATGGATCAACGTTACCCAGGTATCTTTAATGTGAGCTTTAACTTTGTTGAAGGTGAAAGCTTGATCATGGCGCTAAAAGATATGGCCGTTTCTTCAGGTTCAGCATGTACATCAGCAAGTTTAGAACCTTCATACGTACTAAGAGCACTTGGTTTATCTGATGAATTAGCGCATAGCTCAATTCGTTTTAGTATCGGACGTTTCACAACAGAAGAAGATATTGACCACGTTATTGGTCAGGTAAATAACTCTATTGATAAGTTACGCGAAATGTCACCGCTTTGGGAAATGTTTAAAGACGGTGTTGATTTATCAAAAATTGAATGGGCAGCGCACTAGTCGCTCATTGAACTAAGAATACCAACATGGCGTTGGTTTTAAATTCAGCGCCAACTTGAACAAAATTAAACTGCATCTAGCAGTGTAGGAGCTAAAAATGGCTTATAGCGAAAAAGTAATCGACCATTATGAAAACCCACGTAACGTAGGTTCGTTTGATAAGAATGATCCAAGCATAGCAACAGGTATGGTTGGCGCACCAGCATGTGGTGACGTAATGAAGTTACAACTTAAAATCGACAGCAACGGTATTATCGAAGACGCTAAGTTCAAAACATACGGTTGTGGCTCTGCAATTGCTTCATCTTCACTTGTTACTGAGTGGGTTAAAGGCAAATCAATTGAACAAGCTCAAGCACTTAGCAATACTGAGATTGCAGAAGAGTTAGCATTACCGCCAGTTAAAATTCACTGTTCTATTTTAGCGGAAGATGCAATCAAAGCAGCAATCGAAGACTACAAGTCAAAGCGTGGCGAGTAATTTCGTCACAATAATTGTAGTAGTTTGTATTTTTTGATTTAAAAGAGTTGGGATAGTAGTAATGGCAATCAGTTTAACGGATGCAG
Source organism: Psychrosphaera aestuarii (assembly GCF_017948405.1). Taxonomy (NCBI): domain Bacteria; kingdom Pseudomonadati; phylum Pseudomonadota; class Gammaproteobacteria; order Alteromonadales; family Pseudoalteromonadaceae; genus Psychrosphaera; species Psychrosphaera aestuarii. Next base: position 1,063,210 of record NZ_CP072844.1, read on the forward strand.
CAGCAGACCGGGTAAGAACCTTTTTAGCGAATCGTGGTAAAGGCTTAGGCTTGCGCTTAGGCGTTAAAACAACAGGCTGCTCTGGTTTAGCGTATGTACTTGAGTTTGTAGATGAGTTGCAAGAAGGCGATGAAGTCTTTGAACACAATGACGTTAAAGTGATTGTTGATGCGAAAAGTTTAGTTTATTTAGATGGTACACAATTAGATTTCGTAAAAAATGGCCTAAACGAAGGTTTCGAATTTACTAATCCTAATCAAAAAGATGAATGTGGTTGTGGTGAGAGCTTTACTGTCTGAACCCCACCCGATCTGAATTATTAAGGCCATCACGTAAAGTATGGCCTTCTTTGTTTCTAAATACGACGATAAAAGGTATACCATGCGGTATTTTGAATTGTTTGATTTGCCTGTCCAATTTGACGTAGATCTTGTGTTACTTCAAGATCGTTTTCGTGCGATTCAAAAACAAGTGCACCCAGATAAATTTGCAAATGGTAGCGACCAACAAAAGCTAATGGCGGTTCAACAAGCTTCAGAAGTTAATGATGCTTACGAAACGTTGAAGCACCCACTATCCCGCGCAGAATATATGGTTGCTCAGCACGGTCATGATGTTCGACATGAGCAAAAAACAATTCGTGATGGCTTGTTTTTAATGCAGCAAATGGAGCTTCGTGAGGAATTAGAAGAGATTGAATCGTCATCAGATCCCGAAGCGGCAATTGATGTTTTTTACAACGATGTAAAAAAGCTGATCACGCAGTACACTGAAGAGTTTAATAAAAACTTTGATAAAACAGACTTCAAAGCAGCCGCCTTGTCCGTTAAAAAGCTAAGATTTATTTATAAGTTAAAAGACGAAGCGCAATCGTTAGAAGACAAGTTACTAGACTACTAATTTAGGAAAGTTAACGTTTAATTATGGCATTACTTCAAATAGCAGAACCAGGTCAGAGCACCAATCCACATGAGCATAAATTAGCAGTAGGTATAGACTTAGGCACAACAAACTCACTTGTTGCGTCTGTTCGTAGCGGTCTACCAGAAGTATTAGCTGATGAGGAAGGTAACAAGTCGTTACCGTCAGCAGTACAGTATTTACAAGACTCAATTATCGTCGGTCACCAAGCTAAAAAGAATGCAGCCAGTGATCCTGAGAATACATTGGTATCGGTAAAGCGCTTTTTAGGGCGTGGATTAGCCGATATCAACCGTTTGTATGGTGACTTACCTTATCAGTTTGTTGAAAAAGAGCACACGGTCAATATTCAAACGTGTCAGGGCGAAAAAAACCCAATTGAAGTTTCAGCCGAGATCTTGAACAAACTTCATACTCAAGCGGTAGCTACATTAGGCGATGCTTTACAAGGTGCAGTAATTACCGTTCCTGCTTATTTTGATGACGCACAGAGACATGGCACCAAAGATGCTGCCGAGATAGCTGGCATTAAGGTACTTCGTCTGATTAACGAACCAACAGCGGCAGCAATCGCCTACGGTTTAGACTCAGGAAAAGAGGGCGTTATTGCAGTTTACGACTTAGGTGGTGGTACTTTTGATATTTCCATTCTGCGTTTAAACAAAGGTGTTTTTGAAGTCTTATCCACGGGCGGTGATTCAGCACTAGGCGGCGATGATTTTGATCGCGCAATAGTGAAGCTGTTACTTAAAAACGCTAGCGTAGACGTTAAATTGAGTCCAACAAGCCTTCGCAAGATGTATGATCTTGGTAGAGAGTTAAAAGAGTCACTAACCACTCAAGACGTAGTAACGTTTGACCTTTCTCTAGCAGAAGGCGAAATTAAAGGGCAAATATCTAAGTCTGAATTTGAAGCGGAAATTGCAACCTTAGTCAAATCAACCTTGAGAAGCTGCCGTCGTGCTATAAAAGACGCTGAAGTTGATGTTGAAGAGATTTTAGAAGTTGTAATGGTTGGTGGTTCAACGCGCGTTCCCCTAGTTAGAGAACAAGTTGAAACGTTTTTTAACAAGCCTCCACTAACTTCGATTAACCCAGACGAAGTGGTTGCTATTGGTGCAGCAATACAAGCTGATTTGCTCGTTGGTAATAAGCCCGACTCCGATATGCTATTACTAGACGTAACACCATTGTCTCTAGGGTTAGAAACTATGGGCGGATTGGTTGAAAAAGTAATACCTCGAAATACCACAATTCCTGTTGCTAGAGCGCAAGAGTTTACCACTTATAAAGATGGTCAAACGATGATGGCGATCCATGTTCTTCAGGGTGAGCGCGAAATGGTTGATGACTGTCGTAGTTTGGCGCGCTTTGTTTTGAAAGGTATTCCACCATTAACGGCGGGAATCGCGGTAATTAGAGTTACGTTTAAAATTGATGCCGATGGTTTGTTAAGTGTCACAGCAATGGAAAAGTCCACTGGAGTTGAAGCTTCCATTCAAGTGAAGCCTTCTTACGGTTTAGAGCAGTCTGAAATTGCACAAATGATTAAAGCTTCAATGTCTAACGCGAGAGAAGACATGGCCGCGCGTATGTTAGCGGAGAAAAAAGTAGATGCAATTCGGATGATTGAAGCGATTGAAATGGCAATTAATGAGTCAGGGCATCTGTTACAGTCTGATGAATTAGCAGAAATTGAACAGGCGATTAATGCACTTAGATTAACGACATCACAAACTGATGGCGATAAAATTAAACAAGCTATTAAAGCCTTAGATGACATCAGTCAGCCATTTGCAGCTAGAAGAATGGAAGACAGTATTAAACAAGCGTTGACCGGTCATTCTGTCAACGATGTATAAAATTTAGAAAGAAGAGACTTAACTATGCCACAAATTATATTTTTACCTCATGCTGATCTTTGTCCAGATGGGGCTGTTTTAGAAGGCGAGAAAGGCGAGTCAGTGCTTAACGTAGCCTTAAAAAATGATATAGACATTGAACATGCTTGTGAAAAAGTATGCGCATGCACTACTTGTCACATCATTGTTCGTGAAGGTTTTGATTCATTAGAAGAAAGCGATGAACTAGAAGACGATATGCTTGATAAAGCATGGGGATTAGAAGCAGAATCTCGATTAGGTTGCCAAGCTATTATTAGAGATGAAGACTTAGTGGTAGAGATCCCAAAATATAGTTTAAATCACGCTAAAGAAAATCATTAATATTTAGCATAAACAAACTATACTCTGTGATAAGCCCAATCAAAAATGATTGGGCTTTGTTTTTAGGAAAAAACTAATGACAGACTTAGCATATATCAGTAAATTGTTAAGAAGACTAAATAATAATTTATATAGCTGACTTTGCTGTTGAATTTAAATTATAGGAAGTTAATTTGGGTCTTTCAGAAAACAAAAGTGTAATAGTATTAGTCGCGTTTTTTAGCTATTACTTATTCGCAAAGTTAGGATTGTTATTTGCAATACCACCTGGCTTTGCAAGTGCAATATGGCCAGCGGCCGGTATTGGTTTAGCCTGCTATCTTATTTTTGGTGGCTGGGCCATTGTCGGTGTATTTTTGGCTTCACTGTTTGCAAACTACCAAGTTGCCTATAGCGCTGAAGTCCCGTTTTCTTATCAACTTTTTGTATTACCCGCAGTTTTAGCGTTCGGCACCTCATTACAATTAATCGTTACAAAATACCTTCTGACGCGTTTTTGTCATGTGCCTATTAAGGCAACCAGCCTAAAAAGTGTGATTCAATTTTTAGCGGTCGTTGGCCCTGTATCTTGTTTGGTGGCTTCTTTAATTAATACTACGGCAATATCTTTAGCCAATGATATCGAGATTAGTCAAACATTGTTTATTGCCCTCACGTGGTGGATAGGGGACTTTCTCGGCGTTATCTTTTTTACGCCAGTCATGTTATCTGTTTTTGACAATGACTTTTACCAGCAAAAAAAAGATCGCCTTAAAATCGCCATTCCCGCTTTGATGCTGTTTTTACTAGTTTCGTTTGTCTTTCATTTATCAAGAACAAACTATGAAGACACCCGACATGAAAATTTTGTTACAGAAACTGTTGCGTTCTCTCAAAAAGTTAACTTAATAGAAAATACAATTACCCAGCAGCTCGTTGCTTTAAAAGGCTTATTCGATAGTAGTACAAAGGTTAGCAGAGAAGAGTTTAAAGGTTTTACCCACAGCATTAACAATCCTGCAATTAAAATTAGAGCGATAGCCTGGCTCCCTAAAATTTTAGATGAAAATCGTGATGAGTTTCAAAACAGAATATCAGCGAATGAGTTTGAGGGTTATACGATTAAGCACTTTGTTGATGGTGAGTTTATTGTGGCAGAGCAACAAGATTATTACTTGCCGATCCTATACTCTGAGCCACAAGCCTTAAATAGTGCAGCAATAGGATTAGATGTTCGTCCTCATAGTATTGTCGGCGAGACGGTAAAAAAAGCCATCAATAGCGGTACAATGGCGGTATCTCCGCAGTTATCATTAGTACAACAGGTTGAGAAATTTAATACGGTTATTGTTTACTACCCTTATTTTGACGGCGGAACGACTCCCGAAGAGGGTGTTCGTGAAAATAAGTTGTTAGGTGTTTTCGAAGTTGCGCTGGAGTTAGATCAGCTTGTTTTAAGCATGTACGATGACACGATGAAAAAACACTTCGTATTTCAAACTCAGTATTTACAAGACCAGCAGACAACGGCTTTCTTTAATTCAGACTATCGCGAAGAGGCACTCTTTAAGCACAGTTCAACATATTCATTTTTTGATACTAACTTACTCGTGCTCTACTCAAGTACATCAGAATTTGATAACGCTTCGGTAGACTGGTCTAGCTGGCTGATAATTGTTATTGGCTGTTTAGTAAGTAGTTTTAGTGTGATATTCATCATCATAATGACGAACTTGAGTGAAATGCTTGAATCAAAAGTTGAAAGTAAAACTAAAGAGTTAAGTGACAAGAATGCAGAGCTGAGAAAAGCGAACGAGGCTAAAAGTCGCTTTTTGGCAAATATGAGCCACGAATATCGAACACCGCTAAATGCAATTATTGGTTTTGCACAATTAGGAATGAATGATCATAGTGGTAAAAAATCTGCTGAGTTTTTTGAACAAATACTGAATTCATCAAAGTTTTTATTAGGCATTATTAATAACGTGCTCGATTTTTCAAAAATATCAGAACACAAAATTGTTCTGGAAAGTAAGGCATTTGACGTAGGACGTTCAGTAGACACGATTTTTAATCTATTAAAAGAAAAAGCGCACTCAAAAGGTGTAAAACTTATAATAGATAAAAACAATCTTGATACTTATCAAGTCATCGGCGACTCCGTTAGATTAGAACAAGTCCTAATGAATTTAGTGGATAACGCCGTTAAATTTACTGCGATTGGAAGTGTGACTTTAGCGGCTAGTTTAAAAAATGTTAAGGGAAGCTCAGGCCAACTCTTCATTAAAGTGAAAGATGAAGGTATTGGAATTCCACAAAACAAGGTTGAATCACTTTTTCAAAGCTTTACTCAAGCCGATGAGTCTACAACTAGAGAGTTTGGTGGCACAGGCTTGGGATTAGCGATTGTTAAGCAGTTATGCGACGCTATGGGGGCAAGTATTGACGTCTACAGCCTTGAAGGCCAAGGTACAAGTTTTGAGATTTTGATGCCGGTTAAACTACAAGAATCAGAAATGATAGACAATGAAAAAGATACAGCATCATATTCAATAAACTCGTCAAAGCGAGGTATGAAGTTTAGTGCCTTAGTTGTTGAAGACAACAAAATAAATCAACTAATCGCAAACAAGCAATTAGAACTGTTACAAGTGAAGTCTCACTTAGCTGATGACGGTCAGCAAGGGTTAGATTATTTAGCTCTGCATAAGCCAGACATTGTTTTTGTTGACCTGCACATGCCGGTGTTAGATGGCTTTTCTATGATACGAGAAATGAAAAAGACCCTTGAACTCGCCTCTATTCCAGTGGTTATTATAAGTGCAAGCGTGAGTGAGGAAGATAGGGAATATGCCAAGATATTAGGTGTAAACGACTACGTAACAAAGCCGTTCATGTTAGAAGAGTTGGACAGGGTGGTTAAAAAGCTCTTGTGTGATAAACAAAAAAGCCAGCAATAAGCTGGCTTTTTCAATTTAGACTTCGCTGATACTAAGTATCAGGTACCCATTCTTAACGAAGCGTGCGTAAACCATCATTAAGGTGTGGGCGTATTGATTTAAGAATCGCACCTAGTACCTTTGGTGTTGCTACAACAATATTGCCAGACTTGTCGTGGTTGTTGCCACCTTCAAAATCTGAAACTACCGCACCGGCTTCTTGTGCGATAAGCTGGCCTGCCGCTGTATCCCAAGGACGTAAACCAATTTCAAAAAATCCTTCAACACGACCTGCAGCGACATAACAGATGTCAAGCGCAGCTGAGCCTGCACGACGCATATCAGCTACCTGTAGGAACAAGTCATTGAATATTTTCGAATATGCTTCAATTTGATGCTTTTGTTTAAATGGGAAGCCAGTTGCTAATACAGTACCTGATAAGTCTTTTGCTTTGGATACACGGATACGTTTTCCGTCTAACTGAGCGCCAGCACCTTTTGATGCAGAGAATAACTCACCACGAATAGGATCAAATACGACCGCTTGCTCAAGGCGACCATCAACTTTTAGCGCGATAGAAACCGCAAAGTGAGGAATACCTTTAACAAAGTTTGTTGTGCCGTCTAGAGGGTCGATAATCCATTGGTATTTTGAATTGCCAGCGATTACACCGCTTTCTTCTGCAACAAATGAATGATCAGGGTATGAAGCCTGAATTGTAGAGATGATTGCTTGCTCCGCTTCAATATCTACGTTGGTTACAAAGTCATTAGCGCCTTTCAGCTCTGACTTAACCATATCTAATTGCTCATATGCTTTAGCAATAATTTTACCAGCATTTCGCGCAGCACGGACTGCGATGTTTAACATCGGTTGCATTACAATCACCTATTTTTGAAAAGAACGTAATAAAGAATAGTAGTAAAAAAGCCAAAAAAAGCCCCACCTAAACTCAAATAAAGAGAGGTGTGCGCACTAATATTCCAAATTACTAAAGAACGTTTTTTAATCAGGCGCGCATTGTAGAGATTTTTCTACAAAAGTAAACCCAATTCGACGAAAACCTATAATTTTTCTAGGTCTGCAATACGTTGACTGAACTCACCAAGCTCCAGTTCTGGGCACTCACCATCGTCTTGCCAATCAAGCCCAACAATAATATTGTCCTGGCTTAAGTCTTCTACCCAAAACTCTAACCATTCCGCAACGGAAATTTGCGTCGGCGTATAACTTGCCCATTCTTCTGTACAGCTTTTTTGAGCTATAGATTCACGAGACCAAAGTAAAATTACATCTGTATCTTCAAATTGAATCGAATCGACTATCACCCAGCCTTCAGAGTCTTTGTCGTGCAGGGCCCAAATCATTTGGGTCGCTTTTACTTCTTCAAAAAATTCATTAATTGTTGTGCTGTCATTCTTCATATTTGTTCTCTAAATTCGTTAGTGTTTTATATAAAAAGAGCCTTCTTTAAAAGGCTCAATTCAAACTAGTTTATAAAATAGGGGCGCTATCAAAGCGTGATAATACTTAAATTCGGCTAGGCTTCTTTTTAGCTGGTGGGCGGCCCGAAGACTTACCCGCTGTTTTACCCTTCGCTTTAGGCTTATTATCAAACTGCTGTAAACCAGAGTGACGTGTAAGCGCTCTTTGACCTTTGTTTGCGCCAACTTGAGGCTTACGTCCACCGTTCCCTTTGCTGCGGTTCTCTTCATTTGGCGACGCAGGAGGCACTAAATGATTAGGACCATGACCAATAAGCTTAGTTAAACCCATTTCTTTTAGAGCGTGACGGATCATTTTCCAGTTTTGTGGATCGTGATAACGCAATATCGCCTTGTGTAAGCGTCGTTCTTTTTCGCCACGAGGAATAGGCACAACGTCATTTTGCTTTTTAACTTTATGTAACGTATCAATTTCAGTGTGATACATAGTTGTTGCAGTAGCCATTGGCGATGGATAGAAATTCTGAACCTGATCTAAGCGGAAACGGTTTTCTTTTAACCATAATGCCAAATTGATCATATCTTGAATTTCTGTTCCAGGGTGTGCCGCAATAAAATACGGTATTAAGTACTGCTCTTTTCCAGCTTCTTTTGAATACTTTTCGAAAAGCTCTTTAAATTGATAGTAACTGCCCATGCCTGGCTTCATCATTTTTGACAAAGGACCTTGTTCTGTGTGCTCTGGTGCAATTTTTAAATAACCACCAACATGATGAGTTACCAATTCTTTTACGTAACGCGGATCTTGAACCGCTAAATCGTAGCGAACACCAGATGCAATTAAGATCTTCTTAATGCCAGGCAATTCACGCGCTCGTTGATATAGATTAATCGTCGGTTCGTGGTCAGTATCCATATGACTACAAATGTCTGGATAAACACAGGATGCACGTCGACATGTGGCTTCTGCCTTTTCAGATTTACAACGCAACATGTACATGTTGGCCGTTGGTCCGCCTAAGTCAGAAATAACACCAGTAAAGCCTGGAACTGTATCTCTAATTTGCTCGATTTCGTTAATGATCGAGTCTTCTGAACGACTCTGAATAATGCGACCTTCGTGCTCTGTAATTGAACAGAAAGTACAGCCGCCATAACAACCACGCATGATATTCACTGAGGTTTTAATCATGTCATAAGCTGGAATTTTTTTGCCGTCGTATTTTGGATGCGGAACTCGTGCGAATGGCATACCAAAAACAAAGTCCATCTCTTCTGTTTCTAATGGAAATGCTGGCGGGTTAATCCAAACGCTTCTGTCCCCATGGCGTTGCATTAATGCTTTTGCGCAACCTGGGTTCGTTTCTTGATGCAAAATTCGGTTAGTGTGTGCGTAAAGCACTTCATTTTGCGAGACTACTTCAAAGGCAGGAAGTTTTACATAGACTCTATCCCATGGTCTGCGTAATTGAGATTTTGATTTTTGACGATCGTACGGCTGCACAACAACCGCTTGACTAACGCCGGTTGCATCGGCAGCACTTTCTTGAATAGCTTCGTCTTTATTACTACAGGTATTGGCATCGTACTCTTGATAAGGGTTCAACTTAGGGTCGATGATACCAGGCTTATCGATATGCGTAGAATCAATACCTTGCCAATCAGGTAATGCTTCCTTAACAACAATTGCGGTGCCACGAACATTCTTAACTTCTTTTATATCTTCGCCCTTGGCTAAGCGATGCGTAATTTCTACAAGCGGGCGTTCGGCGTTACCAAAGATAAGCATGTCAGCTTTAGAATCAAAAATAACAGAACGACGCACTTTGTTTGACCAATAATCATAGTGACCAATTCGACGAAGACTCGCTTCAATTCCACCTATTACAATTGGCACGCCTTTAAAAGCTTCGCGACAACGCTGAGAATAAACGGTTACCGCTCTATCGGGACGTTTTCCACCTATGTTATCAGGTGTGTACGCATCGTCGTGACGAAGTTTTCTATCGGCGGTGTAACGGTTAATCATTGAGTCCATGTTGCCAGCGGTAATGCCGAAGTACAGGTTTGGCTTTCCTAAACGCATAAAGTCGTCTTTGCTATGCCAATCAGGCTGGTCGATTATGCCAACACGGAAACCTTGTGCTTCAAGCATACGGCCAATAACAGCCATACCGAAACTTGGATGATCGACATAAGCGTCACCAGTAACAATAATAACATCACAACTGTCCCAACCGAGTAGGTCCATTTCTTCGCGTGTGGTCGGTAAAAAAGGTGCAGGTCCAAAACATTCAGCCCAATACTTTGGATAGTCCCAAAGTTTTTTATCGGTTTTTACCGTGGCCGCGGGCGGCTTAATTGGAGAAGTTGGTCGGGCTTTGTTTGCTTGCATTTGGACTACCTATATAGATTCAAGTTCACAGTAGCTGTGAATGGACGCGCGATTATACAGACTTTTAGGCTAAAGGTGAAAAGCATTAGAGAAATTAATCGTATATTTTTTAGACACAGGGCTATCTGTTTGAGGAATAGACAAATTTAAATGATTCGATGTGATTAAACGGACAATTATAAAATAATAGTTGCTAAAGGTTTTTGATACTGTGTAAATTAGTTCAAACTAAAATGTCCCCTTAGTTCAACTGGATAGAACAAGGGCCTCCTAAGCCTTAGATACAGGTTCAAGTCCTGTAGGGGACGCCAGGTTTAAACTGGCACTTTAATTGCTTTAATAAACTCAGTATTTCATTTTAGGCTTTAAATTTATGAAACTGTTGTTATTAATCATGGTGATTAGTTTAGCGGGTTGTACGACGATTGAGCGTCTGGCTGAGTTGCAAAATCCCCCAGTAGAAAAGGGGTATGAGCAATACGAGCCTAGTCGCCAAGGTCAGTCTTTTCATTATCACGTTGAACAATTAGCTCGTCAGTTGCTAAACACGACTAATCAATTTAATGTCAGTCAGCCTATATTAGTAGGCACATTTTTGCCATCTGATACATTATCGATGGAAACCAATCGATCCATTGCCCCTTTTGGCATTCAAATTCAAGAAAGTTTAGTAACGTTTTTAACGCAAGCCGGGCTTAAAGTCACTGAGTTTAAAGTTCAAACGCAGGCGGATATTGCGCCTACGGCTGATATTTTTATGAGTCGAAACGTAAATAGTTTAGAAAAAAATGTTACGGCCGATTACTTACTAGTAGGCCATTACATCCAGCAAGAAAATGAATTAATTGTTAATGCCAGACTGATCGACCTGTCTGACAAGACCGTTGTTGCAGCCGCAACAGATTATATTCCAATGAATACAATGTGGAGCCATGAAAAGGTGAAGCTTAAAAATGAACAACTTTATCGTGGCGAATACTAGGAGCAAGCAATGAAAAAAATTATTACCGCATTAATCGTAACAAATTTGGCCGCTTGTTCTTCAATGTCTGATTGGTCTTGGGAAGATTCTTATAGTCATGAAGAAAATATTGAACATGTAGCAGTGGTCGACGAAGAACAAAACATGACTGATACAGCGAACAATGATCAAGAGTTAGCTAACTCAGGTGAGGTTTCACAACAAAAGTCTCGTATTGATAGTGAACAAGTGCCGTCGGCAAGTGATGCAAGCCTTAAGTTTCAAAACGATTACCGCCAACATCTACTCACAAGAATGAACGAAATTGGTCGAAATCAGCCAAATCGTTCAAGTCGTGATAAAAACATTAATTTTTATGTTCGAGGTTTAATGCAAGACCTAGTTTCAAACATGAAATATGTGAACGCGAGTACGCCAATAGCGGTGACCAGCTTTGTGATGTTAGATAGCAATTTTCAATATGCCGATATTTTAGGCAAGCAACTGTCAGAAAGCTTCATTCACGAAGTGCACAAATTTGGCATTCCGGTTATTGATTTTAAAGCGACTGATTTTGTAAGAGTTACGCCAGATGGAGACTTTATTTTTAGTAAAGACTACCTTGAATTAGAAGGCGACTTACCTATTAAATATGCCGTTGCAGGAACATTGACAAAACAACTTAGTGGCTATTTAGTGAATGCAAGAGTGATAGGTGTTGAGTCCAAAGCCGTTGTCGCATCAGCGCAAGGATTTTTACCTAATAATGTTGTAAATCAGCTTGTGTCTAGTGGCTTTAATGACGGTATTCCATTAAGTAGTACGCAACGCTCAGTCGATTAATAAAATGACTCGAAGCAAGAAGGTATATATGAAATTTAATAACCTGAAAATTAAATTGTCGTTAAGCATTTGTATCGCCACTATTGTATCGGCATGCTCATTAACGCCTCAGCCCGAGGTCGTGGTTGAAGTTAAAAACGAAGATATTTGCATGAACAAAAAGGGTGATATTATCGATTGCCCACCTAATATTGGTCAGTTCGACGCTTTTGATGGTCCTTCTGAGAATAAGGTAATAGCCGCAAAACCAGTAAAGTCACAGTACTCACCAGAACCCAAAGTGAGAGCTGAGGACAACATGGTTTATATCCCGCAACATGGCTTAACCGGTAATCAACACTCGGTATTACTCAGTGAGTATGTTGAGCAAATATCGAACAAGTTAATAGCAAATTTATCGAATGAGACCAAGCATGCCGTTGTTGGTATTACCTCGTTTGTTGATTTTAGTAATGACTTAGGAACGTTAACGCCTGTCGGTAATATTGTGGCAGAGCATTTTACAACGGAGCTTTTTCAAAACGGCTTTACCGTTTCAGATTACAAGGTAAAAAGTGCCATAAGTGTCACACCACAAGGTGACTTTGTATTTTCACGCAATGCGGACAAACTCGGTGGTGCAGAATCGATGACACACGTACTAACAGGCACAATTATGTATCAACAAACAGGTCTGTTAATAAACGCTCGTATTGTTAATTTTGACAATAAGTGGGTTATATCAACGGCGAGTGGATTTATCCCTTACTTTATTTTAGATACTGTTATTCCTCATAACGCCAAACAAATCGTATTATAGAGTCAGCTGATGAAGAAGCGGTTGCCCTGTTTACTTACGACTTTGTTCATGAGTGGTTGCGCTTCGTTACCTCCTACCGTTGTGACTAAAACGGTATTTAACGTTACTGAGTATACAAAGCATCAGTTAGATGAAATAGAAGAGCAGCGTCGTACGCTAGGGTCGCCGGCCGACTTACTTGATCCTTTTTATACTCGTCTTAAATACTACTTATTAGTTGAAGCCGAAGTAAATAAGCTATATGACCAGCTAGCACCACATATTGAAGCGGAGACATCAACTCCAAAACTCAAATTGTTGCCAGTTCGAGGCAAAATAAAAAAAGCGGTATACCAAACTCGCGCCAATGAAATTATTAATGAGTTTGTTTTAAATCGTATTGAAGCGTACCAATTCGTTAATAAATCAAATTCATCTCCCATTCGACCTGTCTGGGTTATCCAACCTGAAGTAACTTTAGAAAATAATAAAGTGTACTTAAAACTGCAACTAATGGATGAGAATGGCAATATAAAACAGACGCTTGGCAATAAATCCACGGTAACAGACTACTTCTTTTTTAATTATATAGACGGCATCCGCTTTGACTAACTAAGTTAGTTTCATATCGTTTTTAAAAGTGTTTAAATAAGAAAATCTATTCTAGCTCTGCATCTTTATTAATTATTACAAAATAGGGAATATTATGAAGTCGTTATCCGTTACTGCTATTTATGCTGCTATGGCCTTGTCATTTCTGTCATCAAGCCAAGTGAATGCCATCGAAGTGTCTCAAAAGGCCAAAGATATCGCTCAAAATACAATTATTGTTGATAGCCATATTGACGTGCCATATCGTATAAATAGACGATGGGAAGATGTTACAGTAGCTACTGCCAAAGGTGATTTTGACTACCCTCGTGCCAAAAAAGGCGGCCTCAATGCGCCGTTTATGTCAATTTATCTTCCTGCAACAATGGAAGGGCCGGGTAAAGACTATGGGGTACAACTTGCGCACCAACTTATCGATTCAGTAGAGGCTATTGCCGCGCGCGCCCCTTCAAAATTTGCTGTAGCTTATTCAACAAAAGATGTAGAAGAGCACTTTAAAAAAGGGCTTATTTCATTGCCAATGGGAATGGAAAACGGCAGTCCAATTGCGGGTAGTCTAGACAATTTAAAAATGTTTTATGATCGCGGTATTCGCTACATCACGTTAGCGCATTCTCTATCAAACCATATCTCAGACTCATCATACGATTTGCGTCGAAACTGGAAAGGTCTAAGCCCATTTGGTAAAGAGTTAGTTGTTGAAATGAACAAGCTTGGCGTAATGGTTGATATTTCACACGTTTCGGATGCTGCTTTTTATCAAGCTATCGAAATAACAAAGGCTCCAGCTATAGCGTCACACTCGTCATTGCGTCGTTTTACACCAGGCTTTGAGCGTAATATGGATGATAAAATGATTAAGGCACTGGCAAAAAATGGTGGTGTTATTCAAATAAACTTCGGTTCTAGTTTTGTGTCTCAAGAAACTAGAGATTGGCAAGACAATTTAAGCAAAAAGTTTGAAGAAGCTGGCACCAAGTGGGGCGAGCCTAAAGCTAATGAGATTGCAGAAGCTTACCGTAAAGAAAACCCATACCCGTTTGCGTCGTTAGATACAGTGTTAGATCATATTGATCATGTAAAAAGCCTGGTTGGTATTGACTATGTTGGTATCGGATCAGATTTTGATGGTGTAGGTGACTCGTTGCCACGTGACTTAAAAGACGTTTCTTACTTCCCGCACCTTGTTCAAGGTTTGTTAAACCGTGGCTATACCGAACAAGAGATTAAAAAAGTATTATCAGGTAACTTTATGCGTGTGTGGAAAGAAGTTGAAAAAGTAGCGGCATCAATGTAGTACTTTGAATAGCCCTAGCGTACATTCTGCCTTACCTATCGGATATTTATCTGCTAGTATGACGGAACTTTTTGCTAGGGCATAGTTCCAATAGCGACACACTATCAATCTTATAAAGTAGTAATGGCATGAAAAAGATTTTTTTAATTTTATTAACCTTAACGGTTGTTTCTGGCTGTAGTAGTTGGGTTTATAAATACGATATTGTTCAAGGTAATTACTTGAACACAAGAGACATAGATAAACTTCGTGTCGAAATGACCAAGGAACAAGTTAAATATGTACTTGGTACTCCTGTTGTCTCGAATTCTTTTCGTGATGATGATTGGCACTATGTTTATACCATTCGTTTAGGCAAAAGTGACGAGTTTGTTAAGAAAGAGCTAATCGTTCACTTTGTAGATGGCAAGGTTAACAAGGTGACGGGTGATTTTGATCAACCCAAAGACTTTAATACGCCGTTAGAAGGCTAATAACCGTTAGACACTAAATCACTTGCCGCTCTACAGTGCAGGGTGAGATAAAAGCCGAAGTTAATCTTCGGCTTTTTTACGAGGGTTTGGTCTACCACCGGTGACTTTATCCGCGCGTCCTTCTTGAATTGCTTTTTCAGCGCGACGTTTACGGACCTCTTTTGGATCTGCAATGAGCGGGCGATATATTTCAATACGGTCGCCGTCTCTTAAGTTAGCGTCTAATTTACATGTTTTTGACCAAATGCCGACTTTCAAAACAGACAGATCAACCTCTGGATGACTCACTAAAATACCACTGGTATTTATAGCTTCCTCAACCGTTGCAGCTTTGTTCACCTGCAGCTCCAGTAAAGATTGTTTTTCTGGTAGTGCGTAGGCGACTTCAATAGTAATTTTTTCAGACATAAACTTGTTTTGCTCTTTGCGTAAACGCGGTTACCATACTGGTGGTAACATGATTAAATACTTTACCGAATGCCAATTCAATCATCTTTGAGGAAAACTCAAAGTCTAATTGTAGTTCTACTTTACAAGCGTTACTGTCTAATTCGGTAAAGGTCCAACTACCTGTTAAATATTTAAATGGACCATTTACTAATGTCATATTAATAATACGATTAGAGACTAGTTCATTTTTAGTGGTAAACCACTTGCTAATACCGGCTTTGTTAATTAACAATGAACCTTCTAATTCGGTTGCTGAGATAACTTTACAGATAGCATCGGCGCAGTTAGGAATAAACTGCGGATATGATTCGATATCGTTGACTAACTGATACATTTGGTCACAGCTATACATGACTAACGCACTGCGTGAAAGTTTTGGCATGGCTCCTACTTAACACTTATCATTGATTGTTGGTCGTTATTCTAACAAACTTACATAGAAAATAACGTATAAATGGTTATAATCGATGAGTATTCATTAAAGAAGTAATTATGGCTAAGAAAAAACCAAAAAATCCATCAAATACAATTGCCTTAAACAAGAAGGCGCGCCACGAATTTCAGCTTGATAAAAAGTTCGAGGCCGGTATCGAATTGCAAGGGTGGGAAGTTAAAAGTATTCGCGAAGGTAAGGTTAATATCTCCGATACTTACGTGTATTTAAAAAACGGAGAAGTGTTTTTATTAAACTCTGAAATTCAGCCATTAAACCAAGCATCAAGCCACGTTGTTTGCGAGCCAAATCGTTATCGCAAGTTATTACTTAAAAAACGTGAGATCATGGAACTTGTCGGCGCAGTAGAACGTCAAGGTTATACGCTTGTTGCAACGGCAATGTATTGGAAAAAAAGTTGGGTGAAAGTTGAATTTCATCTAGCAAAAGGTAAACATAGCCAAGATAAACGTGCTGATATCAAAGACAGAGACTGGGGTCGCCAAAAAGAGCGATTAATGAAACATTCAGGTCGCTAGCACGGCAATAATTAATATTTTGGAAGTTGAAATTTTTTGTATGTTTTGATGTTCTTATAACCTAGGAAATAAAAGTAATGGATGGTTATGTCACTAATTCAAGAAATTTCAAATGATAATAAGTTTGTCTTAAATCAGTTACTATCATTGACGGAAAAGCTCAGTGATAGTGAATTCAAAATCGTCAAAAAACAGCATAGTTCTTCAATAGGCGCACATGTTCGTCACATCATTGAACATTACCAATCATTTTTTTCGGCGAGTTTTATCGTCAATTACGACCAAAGAACCAGAGATCCGCTTCTAGAAAATTCGACATTGTTGGCTAATCAGGCCATTAATGACTTATTGACAAAATTGACGTGTGCTCAAAATGACCAGGCCGTGAATGTAATATGCGCAACAAATCCCCACAAAAAAAGCCTTCCGGTAGAAAGTTCATTAGCCAGGGAGCTCGTTTTTTTGTATAGCCACACAACCCATCATATGGCAATTATTAAGCTGTTAGCTGCCGATTTAAGTTTGTCTTTGTCAGCTGATTTTGGCAAAGCAGCATCTACACAGGCATTTGAGTCTCATGTGCAGCCTAAATTGGCGTAAGTTTAATGATCGTTTGTCTTTGGTATTTACCAGAGATGAATCGGTACTGAGAGCGCCGTCTTTGCCTCCGCAACGTTTTGCTAAAGGTGGTATTGAATATCTTATGCCGGTTGATCCTGTTGGTGGTGGAAGTTGGATATCGGCAAATAGTGCAGGCTTTATATTTTGTTTGTTGAATGATTATCAAGGTCAATTAAAATCAGCACAAGCCGACTTAGTATCAAGAGGGCAGCTTATAAAGCAGCTCGCAGAATGCAAGTCTATGGAACAGGTTCAACATGTTATCAAGTGCTGGCCTTATGCAAAATCCCAACCCTTTTATTTATTAGTTTTATGTAATACCAGTCAAACTATTTGGCATTTTGACGGAATTAGGGCCGTTACAAATCAACCAGCTCCAGAGCAGGTGTATTCATCTGGTCATCCAGATGTTGAAAGTATACAGTCGTTAAGAGCTAAATTCGTGAAAGAGAGCAATCCCAAAACTATTTCTGACTTGATAAGGCTTCATCAAAGCCATCAACCAGTCGTTGACAGTGATTTAGCATATAGTCTTTGTATGCACAGAGAGGAAGCTTGTAGTCAGTCTTTGACAGTGATTGAATTAGCGACAGGGGAGGTAAATATGAGGTATTGGCAAGGTCAGCCGTGTGAAGCCAACCTTGATAAACCAATAGTTAAATCACTATTGGTTACATAAATCTTCGTCTCGTCTGTTTTTGATAAATTCGAAGTCAGATTCATCATTAGACATCTTTAAATAACCATCTTGCGTGGCCAAAGTCTTATTATCAGTTACGGTAACTTGGACCATATTGAACGAATCGCTAGGTCGGGTGAAGGTAACTAACTTACCATTACGACTAATATCATAATCAATTGACCCAACACAATCTTCAACTTCCCACTGTAACGCGGGCTCAGCGTTGCTCCAGCGAACTTTTGCTTCCCATGTTACGGTAGGCGAAACCGTTGCTCTAATACCACTTAGTTCAACCGTAGGCACAACGTCGACGTAGCCGTCAGCGTTAAAATCGTATGTTACGCTATCAACACAATGAGTAATAAAACCAGTATCTGAAACTTGTTGAGTCTCGCTGTCATTTACGGGACTATTACAATCATAGTTATCATTAGCAGCAACGCCAAGTTTATGATTTCCTGCTCGTTTTGGCGTCGCGTAACTCAGTAAGTAAAGGCCGTTTTCATAACTTTTTGCAAATTGTAAAGTGCTATCTAATACGGCCCCAAGTTCGTTAAAATCACTAATGGAAAAAATATTTGAACTGTCCGTAAAATTCTCCAACACGCTTGTATTCGACTCACTGCCAATAGTAATAAAATAGACATCTTTATTACCAATTGCTGCTCGAGCAGTTTCTTGAGAAACAATATCAGACGTATCGTTGCCATCAGTAAATAAAATTAGACTACCGTAACTAACCAGGCTCAAGGAAACTTCGTTTACCCAGCTATCGGCACTGGCGGCGATCGCCCCAAATAAGTTAGTACTATTACCACCTACTTTTATATTGTCTAACGCCGTGAAAATCGTATCTAGGCTTTGGCTTGAAGTAACAATATTCTCAACAGCACTATCAAACGTGAAAATTGATACACGTTGGTTAGCTTGTAGCAACGAGTTGCCATCTTGATCACTAATCGTATTTTTAATACTTGTGGTTATTTGTTGCAGGTCACCAGCGGTCATAGACGAGCTAATATCAATAGCAAAAACCGTTGTATATTGAGCATCAATGCCGACTAGTTGTTCAATCTCTAAAAATGATTCTAATGGTGAAATGGCTAATTCGTTTTCCGTAATTGTTAGATAGTCTCTCACATTGTCGGTGGTGAGGGCTTCTACTGCTTTGCCAGTAAATCGGTCAACAATGTGAAATGCAAACGTCAATATAGACTTTGATGCTTCGTTAAACGCTAATGGATTTAAACTGTATGCAGTGCCTTGAATGCCAGTACAGTTAATCTCAATATTACTGACGTTACTGATTGCGTTGCCAGAGCCGTTGTTAATGACACAATTTAATCCAGCTGGTTGTTGAACTAACTGAACCGAGTAGTCTTGATTGACTGGAATACGAGTGACAAATGTGAAGTCACCATTGGTTTGAAGTGTTTCTTCAGTACCATTTAAACTCACGACAATCGTGTCTGCTAAGCCGGTAACAGTGCCACTGATTGACACATTGTTATCACTTTTTTCTGGATTTTTATTTGAGTCGCCTCCAGAGCATGCTTGTAAAACAAGCGTAGCTATAATGATAGGCAGGGTAAAAAGAGCTCTATAACCCTTTGAAAACATAAACTTTCCTTAATTGAATTGCAGGCTGTTGAAAGCTAAAGCTATCTTGTTGGCTGACAATGCTTACTAATGTAGGTATCGGTTTTATCCGTAATTACGAGTGCTCGTGCGTCTTTGCAAAAATACGTTTTAACTTGGCCACTATAATCGCCACTAACAACAGAAGATATTTTGTTGACTAGCGATTTAAAGTCACTACTTTCAGTAAAGTGCTCTTTTACGATGTAGTCGTATTTTAAATCCCAAATCAACTCCATGCCTTCTGTTCTTGCATAGGTTTCAAGTGCGGTTTTTAACGTATCGTTTTGTTTAAAAGAGCGTTTTATAGAGGCTCCTTGCCAATTGTCAGATGCGGGCTCAACGGTTCCGTCTAATGAGGCAAGTTGTTGAACCATAGATTGCTCTGGTTCAGGTAGTTTAATTGTATAATCATTTAGGCGTTCAGCACCTGGCTTAAGGGCCTGGCGAACTTCAGCGTAAAACTTGGCAACACCTTTCGCTACCGCATTTTCACTAGTTTTATTACTTTCGTCACTACCCCAATAAACAAAACCAACAATAATTAAGATAAATATGACAGGGGCTAATATTTTACCTAAATACCCAGATTGCTTCTTTTTGCTTTTATTTTTATCCATAAGTCCCTCTTAATATAACGATTCAGGGGCGTCTTCAGGTCTAGTTTTAAACCGACGGTGTACCCACATATATTGTTCCATATTATCTAAAACAGCTTCTTCGACCCATTTATTTATCATCTTAGCGTTTTCTAAAGAGTCGTCACTAGGATAATCGGTTAAAGCTGGTAAAAATTCAATCTCATAACCACCGTTATTCGGTAATCTTTTTAATTTAGTTGGAATGGTAACTGCGTTTTTATGTCGAGAAAAAATTTCAGTTCCAGTTGTTGTTGCCGCTTGTTCAACATCAAAAAACGGAGCAAATACACTTCGGTTTGGTCCATAATCATGATCAGGTAAATAAACAGTAACCTCACCGTTAGATAAGGCTTTTAGTAAGCCTTTAACATCTCGCTTACCAATCATATATCTGTTTGAGCGACAGCGACCTCGGTACTGAACCCATTCAAGCAGTTTGTTGTTGTGGGGGCGGTAAAAACCAACGCACGGGTAACCAGCTTCGCCTAATACTCTGGCCATCATTTCCAATGGCAAGATGTGGAAAAATAGTAGAAAAATGCCTTTGCCTTGTTGCAACGCGTCATCAATATGCTCTGTTCCTTTAACATGGCATATTGGCTTTGCTCGCCAAGACGGCCACCACCAAGATATGCCACTCTCGAAAAGTGCGATGCCAGCATTTTCAAAATTTATTTTAACTAACTTGTCTATTTCAGTCGCTGACATATTTGGAAAGCACAGTTGTAGGTTGCGACTGGCGATGTTTTTACGTCGCTTTAAAACTTTCATTAATAGTCTGCCGATGAGTCGACCCATAGCTAATTGCAGTTTATATGGTAGCCAACTAAGTAGATATAGTGTTGAGATCGTTAACCAGGTCAGCCAAAATTTAGGATGCAAAAAACTCAAAGAAAATGTAGGGGCGATAAATGAATGACTCGATTCTCGTTTACTCAAAACTGGATTCCGTGCTTGGTGACAAGTTAAAAACATAAGTATTCTAACCGATATCGACAGATTATGGATAACCATTTTTAGATGGGCATATTTATTAGTAATACAGGTAGGAAATCACGTCATAAAAAAACGGAGCAGGTGCTCCGTTTTTAGTTTGATATCAACGTGATTTTTTAAGGTCAGGCTGTTTATTTAAGACCATTGTTAACGGCTGTTAAATCTTGACCGTTAAGTTGGCCGGCAGCTTGTTTTAATGACAGCATGGCTAGAATGTAGTCGTAACGGCTCGTTGCTAGGTTACGCTTAGCGTTATATAAGTTTCTAGTACTGTTTAGAACATCAACAATTGTACGAGTACCTACATCAAAGCCAGCTTGAGTTGCTTGCAATGCACTCTCTGCAGAGACGACAGACTGATTAAGTGCTTTTAACGTAGACACAAGCGAAGAAACATCAGCAAAAGACGTTCGTACATTGCGAACTACGGCACGATAAGCCGCTTCACGATCTTCGCTAGCAAAGACGTAATTTGCTTGCGCTTGCTTAATCGCAGCGGTGGTGCCACCACCACTATAAATAGGTACATTAAGATTAATGCCGATAGAAGATGAGTTTAGACCAGGGCCATCAATATCTTTACCTGCATCATTGTGATTAATACGTGCAGTTAAATCTAACGTTGGATAATGACCTGCATCCGCACGTTTAATTTCAAATTTTGCTGCATCAACAACTAATTCTTTGCCTTTTAAATCTAGGTTGTTTTGCTCTGCTTTTTCAACCCATTGCTGAACGTCGTTAGGCGTTGGTAATGAAGCTTCAAAACGCTCGGTATTAAGTGCATTAAAGTTGTTGTAGAACTTGCCGGTAATTTCTCGTAGAGCTTCTTTCGAAATTTCCAAATTGTTCTTACTGCGAATTTCCGTTGCAACCGCAGTGTCAAAGTTTGCTTGAGCTTCATGTACGTCGGTAATCGCAGTTAAACCTACTTTAAAACGTTCTTTTGTTTGCTCTAATTGACGCTCGATCGCTTTTTTCTCTGCTTGAACAAACTCTAAATTGTCTTGTGCCTTTAATACGTTAAAGTAACTTGTCGCAACACGTTGGATTAGCGTTTGCTGTGCTAAATTAAAGCTAGTTTGTGCTTGTAATGCACGTTTTTCAGATGCGTCTAAGTTGTACCAATCACCCATTTTGAAAATGTTTTGGGTTAATGTAATGCCATAGCTTAAATTACTTGAATCGTAATCATACACTTCACCAGTGGTCGTACTTACAGCTTCCGAGTTGCCCATGGAATAACCAGCTGAGAAAAAAACATTTGGTAATAATCTAGAGAAAGCTTGTTCTTCTAATTGCAAACTGGCTTCATAATTCGCCTTTGCTTTGAGTGTCTGTGGATCGTTTTGTACTGCATCTTTGTAGGCATCTAATAAGTTTGTCGCTTGACTTTGCATAGATACGCTGGCAAAAAATAGCGCTATTGATGCAGTTAATAAAGACTTTCTCATACTGGTTCCTTAACAGAAAATTTATTGCAATCTTGACGTTTACCGATAATTGGCTTCATTGTAGCCTTTCTCTTTGTTTCACGTAATGTTTTTATTGTAAATATCTATTCAGCAAATGTAACAGAATATTGAATTGTAAATAAGCTGATAACGTTTTTTATGTTAAACTGGCGCGCGCATTTGAACGGTAAGGATCACAAATGGCGAACTCAAAATATACCCCTCTATTTGATAACAAAAATATTGAAATCAAGTCTGTTGAGCGAGTATTCAATGGATTTTTTAAAATTAATAAGTTTACATTTCGTCATTCATTATTCAAAGGCGGTCAAAGTAATTGGATTGAGCGAGAGATCTTTGAGCGTGGTGACGCTGTAGGAGTGTTACCTTACGATCCTTTTTTACAAAAAGTTGTGCTAATTGAGCAAGTGAGAATTGGCGCTCAGGCATCAAAGGATACACCTTGGTTATTAGAGGTGATCGCGGGTATGGTTGATAAAGAACATGAAGATTTAGAGGATGTCGCGAAAAGGGAGTCGTTAGAAGAGGCGAATTTGCACATTGATACATTGACACCTATGTTAAGTTATTTATCCAGTCCGGGCGGAACTAGCGAGCGACTTTATTTATACTTAGGTGTGATAAATAGTGAAAATGTTGGTGGGGTTCATGGCTTAGATGACGAAAACGAGGATATAAAAGTTCATGTGATGGATGTTGAGCATGCGTTTGAACTTCTAGATTCAGGAGTCATTGATAATGCAGCGACTGTGATTAGCCTGCAATGGCTCAAATTAAACAAAGATAAGATAGACAGTAACGCTTCTGTTACAGAGTAAAATAGAGAATATATGAATACAGTCAAAAAAGAGAAGTACGTAGTTGATCTGCAAAAGTTACAAAGTATTTGTAGTCGCAACTATGCGTTATTGCTTCGATTACTGCCACTGGATTATTCAAACCAGCAAACTTGGCAGATTGAGCTTGGACAAGGTCTCTATTTTATATTGTCTGTTCTTGACGTTACGCCCTATACAGAGCAATTTAAGCTAGTTCAAAAAAGTAATTTGCCAACATTAGTTGGACAACTAGAAATAGAGTTTCGACTTTATCACGACGCACAAATGGTGGAAGTGACAAAGTATCAGCAACAAGACAGAATTAGGGCGAATAATCCCTATCCAAACTCTAAGTTGCATCATAAAGACGAGAAAACCCAGATTAACGCTTTACTAAAAGATTGGTTAAACCTGGCCATTGATCATCAATTCAATAAGTCCAAAGAGGCGGTGTTGCGAAACTCAGCATCAAACTAAGTTAACGATAAAAGAAGTCACCATGCGTAGTATTATATATCTCCACGGATTTCACTCTTCACCAATGTCCGAAAAAGCAAAGCAGTTTGTCGAATATGTTGAACAAAACTATCCCGATATTAACGTTTATGCTCCTCAGTTAGCGGTATATCCTATTGATGCAATTAACACAGTAGAAGGTTTAGTTACTGAACTAAAAAATAGTAGCGAGCTACTTGGTATTGTAGGAAGTAGCCTAGGTGGGTATATAAGCACTTACATTCACAATAAGTACGATGTGCCAGCGGTGGTGATTAATCCAGCCGTAAAACCGTTTGAATTATTAGAAGAATACATCGGTGAGCAAATTCATCCAATCACCGGTGAGCAGTATGTGCTTGAACCTCGACATATGTTGCAACTACAACATATTTATCAGCCAACAATTAAGTGTCCCAACAAAGTTTGGTGCTTACAGCAAGAAGGCGATGAAGTGTTAGATTATCGCCAAGCTAGTGAGCATTATAAAGAGTCAGTATTAACCTTGGAGCCTGGTGGCGATCATAGTTTTGTTGGCTTTAATCGATACTTACCAAAGATAGTAGAATTTTTCCTTTAAGTTTGACTCAATCCTAGTTAACCTTCATTTAGAACCTAAAATTAGAATAATAAGCGCTATGACAAATCAATCTTATAATGCAGAAGCAATCGAAGTATTAAACGGCCTAGAGCCTGTTCGTCGTCGCCCTGGAATGTACACAGATACAACGCGTCCAAATCACTTGGCGCAAGAAGTCATCGATAACAGTGTCGATGAAGCACTTGCTGGTCACGCGACTAACATAGTGGTGACTTTGCACGAAGATAATTCATTAGAAGTATCAGACGATGGCCGTGGTATGCCGGTTGATATTCACCCGGAAGAAGGTATTCCAGGAGTAGAATTAATTCTTACTAAACTGCACGCTGGTGGCAAGTTTTCTAACAGCAATTATGAGTTCTCTGGTGGTTTACATGGTGTAGGTGTTTCAGTCGTAAATGCTTTAACTACCCGAATGGAAGTACGAGTTCGCCGTGACGCACAAGAATACCTTATTGCTTTTGAAAATGGTGACAAGGTTCAGGACCTCGAAGTTATTGGAACGGTTGGCCGACGTAATACGGGTACCACCGTTCGTTTTTGGCCAGATGCATCTTATTTTGATAGCGCAAAATTTTCTAATTCTCGACTGATACATAACCTCAGAGCAAAAGCGGTACTTTGCCCAGGTTTAAAAATTAAATTCAATAATAAACAGCTCAAAGAAACACACGAATGGTATTACCAAGATGGTCTTAAAGATTATTTGGTTGATGCGGTAAAAGGCTATGTGAATTTGCCTGAAGACCCATTCATTGGATCTTTCAGCGGTAACCTAGAAGCGGCGGATTGGGCAGTAACTTGGCTACCTGAAGGTGGCGACTCTATTGGTGAAAGTTACGTTAACCTGATCCCAACGGCACAAGGTGGTACTCACGTTAATGGTCTTCGCCAAGGTTTATTAGAGGCTATGCGTGAGTTTTGTGAATTTAGAAACTTGGTTCCTCGAGGCATTAAATTAACTCCAGAAGATATTTGGGAACGCTGTAGCTATATTTTATCGGTGAAAATGCAAGACCCTCAATTTGCAGGTCAAACTAAAGAACGACTTTCTTCGAGACAGTGTGCAACCTTTGTTTCTGGCGTAGTAAAAGATTCATTCAGCTTATGGTTAAACACACATACTGACATCGCTGAATTACTTGCAGAAATGTGTATCAGTAATGCTCAAAAACGACTTAAAGCGGCAAAAAAAGTTATTCGTAAAAAAGTAACGCAAGGACCAGCATTACCAGGAAAGTTAACGGACTGTTCGAGTCAAGAAAATGACCGTACAGAACTATTTTTGGTAGAGGGTGACTCAGCTGGTGGTTCGGCAAAACAAGCTCGAGACCGAGAGTTTCAGGCAATTATGCCATTACGAGGAAAAATACTTAACACTTGGGAAGTAGAAGCCGGACAGGTTCTCGCGTCTCAAGAAGTCCATGATATCTCTGTTGCAATTGGCATGGATCCTGACTCTTCTGACTTGAGCCAACTACGTTATGGCAAAGTGTGTATTCTCGCCGACGCTGATAGTGATGGTTTGCATATCGCGACCTTGTTGTGTGCACTGTTTACTCGACACTATAGAACCTTAGTTGAAGCTGGTCATGTTTATGTCGCTATGCCTCCGCTTTATCGAATCGACGTGGGTAAAGAGGTATTTTATGCACTTGATGATGGTGAAAAAGATGGGATTTTAGATCGTATTGCCGCTGAAAAGAAAAAAGGTAAAGTGAACGTGCAGCGCTTTAAAGGTTTGGGTGAAATGAACCCGCTGCAATTACGTGAAACAACGATGGATCCTAATACCAGACGCTTGGTGCAGTTAACGATAGACGAAATTGAGCCTACGATGGAAATGTTAGACATGTTGTTGGCTAAAAAGCGCGCAGGAGACCGTAAGTCGTGGCTTGAAAGCAAAGGCAATAAAGCGGACGGTTTAATATCACTCTAATATTAGTGTAGATAGGAAAGTTATGGGTATCGCGACAGCGTGGAAGAAAAAAAACGCATTGTTATCAATTTTGACGATAGCAGTCGTGCTTACACCTATTTTTTCTGTCTATGCAACCTTTGATGTCAGTAACTCCTCTGAAAAAGTTATAAAAGTAGGGCAATTATCTAAAGCCAAATCTCAATTTAAAAAAGAGTACGGTTCTTTTGCAAACTTTATCGCACAAGCAGAGTCGCATATATCGAAAGATCCAACTTGGGTGTTAACGGGCGTTAGATTTTTTAATGCTGACTTTGATGCTAACGATGACCTAACAATTGCGCAGCAGATTCAACTAAACATGCTCCATGTGGAAGCGTTAGTTGAACTTGCTCGGTACGGACAAGCCCAATTGGCATTGCACAGAATGTCTACGCTTATAGAAGTGGCAAGCTTAGACATTCAACTTCGTTGGCACGAATTGTCTATCGAAGTGGCATTGAAAAACCTTAACTTCGATGTCGTGTCGACTCATTTTGAGCAGGTATTTACAATATTAAATGCTGTTTCCGTAGATGATTATGTTGGCGTTTATTGGACTATCAAACGTGGTCAGTTTTATCGTTATGTTCAAGATTACCAAAAAGCAAAGTTCTGGTTGACAGCAGCAGAGCATAAGGCGCAGCACAGTGAGCAAATAGCGCTAATAGTATGGAGTCAAAAAGAAGTTATTCATTTGTTAATAGATGAAAACAATCTTTTTTTGGCAAACCAAGCCTATCAGCGGTTAGTTGAACTTTTGGAGGAGCAAAGTCTAGCGGTATTGGCTGAGCAATTAAAACTGGACTGGGCGTTGTTAAATCGTCACCAGCTAAAATATAGGTTGGCAGATAAGCGTTTAGAAGCTGTTTATGCATATGCGGATAACAATAAAAATCGTCATTTGCAATTAAGGGCCTTAATAGAATTAATTAAGAGCCAGATAGATCAGAACAATCTAGGCTACGCGCAACAGTTGATTAAAGCTGCAAATACACTCAAAGGTTTACCTGGAGCGTTAGGCAGAAATGATGACGACAAAAGACAAACGCTCAATGAATTAAACTTCTCAGGTGCGAGATTAGCGTTGTTAAATAATACATTTCAAAAAGCAGAACGTCTGTTGAAAACGATTTATATCTCACATCAAAACGCTCGTATTCAGCTGGGTGGACAATCAGATGTAAAATCTCAGTTGTCATTAGTCGATGTTAATGTACTAAAACGAAAGGTTGCGGTTGCTCAACATAATTGGCAACTAGTGGCTCAATTAGATGCATTGATTGCTTTTCAAAGTAACGAAGTTCATGCATTACAAACAAAAAAGCTCGCTAGCTACAGGGCATACGAACAACAGCAAATACAAAAAGAAAACGAACGTCAATTGCTCGAGTATCAGGTAATGAATCAAGATTTGTCGACGGCATTTTTAGCGCTCGCAGATAAATTATCAAATACAAGGTGGCTGATATTAATTTTAGTATTCGGGCTAGTATTCGCTATATACAATGCGGTATTACGGCGCCAAGCTGGTCGCAGTGCGCTGTCTGGTCATTTGGTATTGCAAAATGCTGAAAAAGCGGTCAATCAGATGATGGCAAGTGAAAAAACGTTCAGCATTGTAGCGATTGATTTTAATCACGTGTCATCACTTAATAACGCTTACGGAGTATTAAAAACCGACTTGGCCATTAACGATAAATTGGCAAAAATTAAGCAACTAAATACGCGTTATCAAGTTTTACCAATTAGCGGTCATCGATATTGGTTAATCGCAGAAGGTTACAACTCAGATCAAGCGGGAGTTTTGGTGACGCGAATAGAAAAACAATTAGAACAAACACAGCCACTACTCTCGGCTCGTTATGAAATCTGTGAGGTTTCTGAGCCTACAGAATTTATGACAATATTAAATCAATTAGAATCGAACTTAGCCAAATAAGAAGATAAGAAGGTATAGGTAATGACAGAGGCAATCAGCATCAGCAGTGACGGAATTGAACAATTACCGTTAAGGCGTTTTACAGAAGATGCCTATTTAAACTACTCCATGTACGTGATCATGGATCGAGCGCTCCCTCATATCGGTGATGGTTTAAAGCCTGTTCAGCGCCGAATCATTTACGCAATGTCAGAGCTAGGTTTATCTGCGGCTGCAAAATATAAAAAATCTGCACGTACCGTTGGTGATGTATTAGGTAAATATCATCCGCATGGTGATAGTGCATGTTATGAAGCAATGGTGTTGATGGCTCAACCATTTTCTTATCGTTATCCTTTAGTAGACGGACAAGGAAACTGGGGTGCAGCAGATGATCCTAAATCATTCGCTGCCATGCGTTACACCGAAGCTCGTTTATCAAAAGTATCTGAAATTTTATTGTCTGAGTTAGGTCAGGGCACCGTTGAGTGGCAACCTAACTTTGACGGTACAATGAAAGAACCAGTTACCTTACCAGCACGATTACCTCATATACTTTTAAATGGTATTACCGGCATAGCTGTTGGTATGGCTACTGATATACCGCCACATAACATAAGAGAAGTAGCGCAAGCGTGTATTCACTTACTTAAAGAGCCTAAAACAGAACTTCCGCAATTGATGGAATACGTTAAAGGTCCAGATTATCCAACTGAAGCTGAAATTATCACGCCAAGCGCCGATATCGCGAAGATTTATGAAACCGGCAAAGGCAGCATTAAAATGCGCGCTACGTTTGTTGAAGAAAATGGCGATATTGTTATTAACGCGCTGCCGCATCAAGTATCAGGCGGTAAAGTTTTAGAACAGATTGCGGCGCAAATGCAGGCTAAAAAGTTACCTATGGTAACGGATCTGCGCGATGAGTCTGATCACGAAAACCCAACTAGAATCGTTATTGTTCCGCGCTCAAACCGAGTTGACGTTGAACAAGTCATGCAGCATTTGTTTGCATCAACGGATTTGGAAAAAAGCTATCGAGTAAACCTTAACATGCTTGGTTTAGATGGTTTGCCAAAAGTAAAAGGCTTAAAACAAATACTAACGGAGTGGATTGAGTATCGCCGAGGTGTTGTTACTCGTCGTTTGCAATATCGTTTAGACAAAGTGTTAGCTCGACTTCACATTCTTGAAGGCCTGTTAGTCGCGTTCTTAAACATTGATGAAATCATCGATATCATTAGAACGGAAGAGCACCCTAAACAAGTATTAATGGAGCGCTTTGGCCTATCAAATACGCAAGCGGAAGCTATTTTAGAAATTAAATTACGTCAGTTAGCTAAGCTTGAAGAAGTTAAAATTAAAGCGGAACAAGCTGAGTTAGCCAAAGAGCGTGATCACCTGCAAAGCTTATTAGGTTCAAATACCAAATTAAACAACCTTATTAAGAAAGAACTTGCTGCAGACGCTGAAGCTTACGGTGACGATAGACGCTCGCCAATTGTAGTGAGAAGTGAAGCAAAAGCGATTTCGGCCAAAGACCTAGTACCAAGTGAGTCTGTGACCGTTGTGTTATCAGATAAAGGCTGGGCACGCTGTGCAAAAGGCCATGACGTTGAGCCTGAAAAACTAGGTTATAAATCCGGTGACGGCTTTAAATCTGCCGCCAAAGGCAAGAGCAATCAACCTGTTGTCTTTATTGACAGCTCAGGGCGAAGTTTTAGTGCCGATGCACATTCACTGCCGTCAGCCCGAAGCCAAGGTGAGCCTTTGAGTGGACGTTTTAGTATTGTTGCTGGCGAGACGCTGGAACATACTTTGATGGCTGCTACTGAGCAACAGTATTTAGTGTCATCAGATGCGGGTTATGGCTTTGTCTGTAAGTTTGAGGACATGCTCACTCGCCAAAAAGCCGGTAAAGCTTTGGTTAGGTTACCAACTGGAGCTAAGTTATTAGCACCACAAACGGCTGGTGATATTCAGAATGAAGACTGTTTGGTGATTTCAAATGAAGGGCGCATGTTGGTCTTCCCGCTTAAAGATCTGCCTGTATTATCAAAGGGTAAGGGTAATAAAATCATAAACATTCCTTCTGCGCGTGCTGCTAGTAGAGAAGAGGTTGTTAGCCAGATTGTTGTTGTTCCTGAAAACGCAAACGTAGTGCTACATGCTGGAAAGCGAAAACTCACTCTAACGGCAAAAGACATAGATCATTATCGTGGAGAGCGAGGTCGTAGAGGCAGTAAGTTACCTCGCGGGTTGCAGCGAGTTGATCGTGTTGAAGTTGAAATGAAAGTAACAAACGACGACATCATTAATGATGACGCGACCACAGAGGGATCGTCAGAAGGTTAATGTTAATCCCATAGTTATTTATGCAATGACTTGGGCATAGGTGTTTATTTTAAAGCCACAGATATTAAATTCTGTGGCTTTTTTACATCTAGCTCACCAGACTTCTAAGTTGTTAAATATAAAGTGTCCGATCGGACACTTCAAACTGTCCGCGGACGCTTTCAAATCATCCTTTTCTTGTTTTTATCTTATTTATCAGTTGTTTAGATTTTGGCACGGTCCTCGCTTTAACCAGCTTACTGTATTAGTTATACGACGCATGAATGAGTCCATTCATGGTCAATGGAGCAGAAAAGATGATTAAGGATACAAGCGCACAAGATGTTGCCGTTGAGTCTAAGCCAAACATAAAAAAAGTTGTAAGCATCACGCTAGTTTTAATTATCGTGCTTGCGTTCACTATTAAGGCTCTGATGAGCGGAGCTTCCGTTAGCCACTCGTTTAATCGTTCATCAATGCAAATTGCCAAGGTTGAGATGGGTGAGTTGATAAGAGACATTGTTTCTAATGGGCGCATTGTTGCGGCCAACGCACCTCAAATTTACAGTCCAGAACAAGGTTTTGTTTCACTAAAAGTAAAAGCAGGAGACGAGGTGGAGCTTGATCAAGTTGTCGCAACGGTAGAAAGCCCTGAACTTGCTAACCAGTTAAAACAAGAAACCTCGGAAATGGAACGACTTAAAGGGGAACTCGCGCGTCAGGAGTTAGATGCCCGTAGTCAAACATTACAATTAACAAAACTGTTGGATATTGCGCAAGTAGATTTAGAAGCCGCGCAACGAGAAAATCGTCGGGCACATGCGTCAATGAAGAGTAATTTAATTAGCCAAATTGATTTTGAAAAAGCGGTGGATGACCTAGCAAGAGCGGAGCTAACTCACAAGCACGCCAAGGAAGAAGTGAGTATCGCGAAAGAGCGTTTAGCTTTTGAATTAGCCAGTGCTAAAAGTACAGTGTCACGCCAAGCATTAGTGTTAGAAGAGCTAAAACGTAAGATTAACGACCTAAATATACTTGCGACAGTAAAAGGCGTTGTTGGTAATTTAATTGTTCAGCAGCGGGCGTTAGTCAAAAAGAACGACGCGTTAATGACGTTAGTTGATTTAAGTGCATACGAAGTTGAGTTAAACGTGCCAGAGAGTTATGCCAATGACATTGGTATTGGAATGCAAGCTGAAATAAATATCGCCGGCAGCACCTTCTTGGGCAAGCTTTCTGCAATTTCACCAGAAGTAAAAAATCGCCAAGTTACGGCACGTGTGCGCTTTGAACAGCAGCAATTAAATGGCATCAGACAAAACCAGCAAGTCTCAGCCAGGGTGTTACTCGAAAACAAAACAAATGTAATGAAAGTACGCCGTGGCAGCTTTATGCAAGCCGGTGGATTTTATGTTTTTAAAGTTGAAGGCGATATTGCCAAAAAGGTCGATGTTCAGCTTGGCGCAATAAGCATGAGAGAAGTGGAAATACTGTCAGGCTTAATAGCTGGCGATGAAATTATTATCTCCAATTATGACGAATACAGTAAAGCAGATACGTTCTTATTAAATTAATAAAAGCGCCAGCTATCAATTTGTTTTATCAAAAATTTGCGACGTGAACCAGTTAAATTCAGAAAGGAATAACACAATGTTAAACATGAAAAATATCAGCAAAGTCTATCAAACGGAAAAAGTCCAAACTCACGCATTACGCGACTTTAATTTAGAAGTAAAAGAGGGTGAATTTATTGCCGTGACTGGACCGTCAGGCTCTGGAAAAACAACGTTCTTGAATATTGCCGGTATGTTGGAACCATTTTCGAGTGGTGAATTTATGCTGGATGACGTGAATGTTGGTTCATTGAGTGACAATGAAAGAGCTGACTTAAGAAACCAAAAGATTGGCTTTATTTTCCAAGGTTTTAATCTAATACCTGATCTGAATTTATATGAAAACATTGAAGTTCCTTTACGCTATCGGGGTATAAAAGCAGCTGAACGTAAAATTAGAATTGAGGAGTGCTTAGAAAAAGTTGGGTTAGCCAGTAGAGCCAAACATTTACCTCAACAATTATCAGGTGGTCAACAACAACGCGTAGCAATTGCGAGAGCATTGGCTGGCAAGCCACGCTTTTTGTTAGCCGATGAGCCAACGGGTAATTTAGATAGCCTGATGGCCCGTCAAGTAATGGAGCTGTTGGAGAATATCAACACCGAAGGCTCTACTATCATAATGGTGACGCATGACCAAGAGTTAGCTCGCAGAGCGCCGCGCAATATTCAGGTAGTTGATGGTCAGTTAGCGGACTTTACCTTGTACCAAAATAAATCTTCAGATTCCGTATCGGCGCGAGTCGAACAGTCTATTGCGGAGGTGTAATATGTTTCTTCATTACATAGACCTGAGTTGGCGCAGTCTAAAGCGCACACCTTTGGTATCAGCGCTTATGATTCTCGCCATAGCAATTGGCATTGGTATAACGATGACGAGCTTATCGGTTTATCACATGATGTCTATGGATCCTATCCCACATAAAAGTGACCAACTTTTTGCAGTACAACTTAATACAACCGATGATGGCAATAACTGGTGGACACCAGATGATGTACCGTATCAACTTACCTATAAAGACGCCCTGTTTTTGCATAATGCAGAAATGCCTGTTCGAAAAACGGCGTCTATTCGTACTGCGTTTACTGTTCATATGAATAATCAAGACGTTAAGCCCGCATTATCAAGTGTCCGAGCAGCAGGGAAAGACTTTTTCAGCATGTTCGATTTAGAGTTTATTTATGGCTCGTCGTGGAGTGACGCTCAAGAAGCCGCTGCTGAGTCAGTCGTTGTAATAAACGAAGAAACTAACAATAAGTTGTTTGGCGGCCAAAATTCTGTAGGTAAACAAATATATCTAGACGACACGATTTTTACTGTTGTAGGCGTTACTAAAAGTTGGGACATTCATATTAAGTACTACGACTTAAATAACGGATCGTTTAGTGCGCCTGAGCCTATCTTTATTCCAATTACATTATGGGAACCAATGCGACTCGTTAGTCGAGGTAACACCAACGGCTGGAAGCATGAAAACGTAACGACGTTTGAAGGCCAGCTGCAATCGGAAATGTTTTGGGTACAGTTTTGGGCAGAACTGCCAACGGAGAAAGACGTCCAAAAGTACCATGACTTTTTGTTTGCGTACTTAACTGAACAAGGTACCAAAGGCCGATATACACGCGAAGTACCGCAGTTCAACTTAAAAGATGTTAACGAATGGATGGAATACAATAACGTGGTATCGGAAGACAACAAGATATTGGTTGGATTAAGCTTTATGTTTTTGGCCGTATGCTTAGCCAATATTTTAGGCTTGTTACTCGGTAAGTTTATTCGAAGAGCTCCAGAAATTGGCGTGCGACGAGCACTCGGTGCAAGTAAACGTCAGATATTTCTCCAGCATCTAGTGGAAGTCTCGGTACTTGGACTATTAGGTGGATTGATTGGTATTGGCATCGCGCAACTTGGCCTGTGGGGCGTGCGCGTTACGAGTAGCGAATATGCAGAACTCGCTGGTATGGATTTCACAATGATTTTAACAGCACCAGCAATAGCAATTGGTGCTTGTATCATCGCAGGCCTTTATCCCGCTTGGCTTGTATGCAAGACACAACCTGCCATCTACTTAAAGACGCAATAGGAGCACATCATGTTAGAAATTAAACCTATATTTAATTCATTGCTTCGCTCTAAGGCGGGCGCAGTAATGCTGCTGATCCAAATAGCTATTACCACTGCCATCGTGAGCAACGCCTCATTTATTGCCAATGATCGCATTGAATTCTTAACCCAAGAAACGGGTTATCCAGAAGATGAAATCTTTAGTTTTACGACAATGACGTTTGATAAGGAGCTCGACCTTTCTCAAAAGTTTGAAGAAACTGAGACTATGCTTCGAAACATTCCCGGTGTAAAAAATGCGGCATTGTTTAACGCTGTACCGTTATCTGGAAGTGGTTCTGGCGGTGGATTAAGGCTAACACCAGCGACAGAAGGTGGCCAAGACGTTCGAACATCGTATTTTTTATCCGATGAAAACGCGCTAGATACGCTGGGTATTAATTTAATAGAGGGTAGGAACTTTCGTCTTGACGAAGTGATAATATCTCAAAGCAGAGACGTATTTCCTGAAGTTGTAGTGGTTACAAAAGCATTGGCCTTAGAGTTGTTCCCAGAGGGCAATGCGCTTGGACAAACCGTTTTCTTTGGTGTATCGCCGATGAAAATTATTGGTATTACTGAACCAATGAAGAGTGCATGGTTAAAAGACAGTAGACCAGATAATGTATCTATAATGCCTTATGTTGGCGCGTCGATGTTTCAAAAAATCATTGTTCGTAGTGAGCCTGAACAACGCTCTGCCATCATGCGACAGATTGAAGACTTGATGATTCAAGACCATAACAAACGTGTCATTATTGGGTTACAAGGTATGGATGACGATAAACGAGAAAACATTTCGTCAGATATTTTAATGTTGCGTATGCTTATTACGCTTATTGTGGTGCTTGTTCTTATTACAGGTCTAGGCATATTTGGTTTGACAGTATTTAATATTAATAAACGTACTAAACAAATAGGCACACGCCGAGCACTTGGCGCTAGAAAGTCTGACATTGTAAGATATTTTTTAATTGAGAATGCGATTATTTGTGTATTCGGTATTGCGCTTGGTGTCGTCGCCGCCATTTTAATGGGCCAGATGTTACTAGAGAACTACTCAATGCCAGCGTTAAATACAACTTATGTAGCCGTTACCGCTGTGTTTATTTTTATTGCAAGTTTGTTGTCGGTCGTTATGCCAGCTTCTAAAGCTGCAAATATTTCGCCGAGTATCGCAACTCGTAGTATTTAGATCGCATAATTGATAGGCTTAATTCATTGAAGCTATTAGAAATATTCAAGCAATGAGTAGATGATGGACAAAATATTAATCGTTGATGATACACCCGCCGTTTTACAAGCCTTGTCCTTGTTGCTTGAAATTCATGGTTACGATGTTGTTACCACAACGTCACCTGTAGAAGCCCTACAATACGCTAACCAGCTACGTGTCTCTCTTGTTATTCAAGATATGAATTTCACGGGCGACACAACATCTGGGGAAGAAGGCAAAACGTTATTTTATCAACTGCGCGAACTTGACCCACATTTACCTGTTATTTTAATCACGGCATGGACAGATCTAGAGCAAGCCATTGAACTCGTTAAAGCAGGAGCCGTGGATTACATTGCCAAACCTTGGGATGACCAGAAACTATTAAACACAATTGCTAATTTGGTTGCTTTAGGTAAGGCGAATCAAGCCAAAGCGAAATTACTGCGCCAGCAGTCAGCGGATGACAGCACAAAATCAAAGGCCAGTAGTGTTGGTTTAGTTTATGCCAGTGCAGCCATGCAGCGTGTCGTTGATATGGCAGTACAAGTCGCAAAATCAGATATCTCCGTATTAATTACTGGAGCTAATGGTAGCGGCAAAGAAAAAATAGCCGAAGTGATCCAGGCTAATTCTCTTATTGCAGATAAACCATTTATTAAAGTTAATTGTGGCGCGTTACCGGCCGACTTAATCGAAGCTGAGTTATTTGGTGCTGAGGCAGGCGCGTATACCGGAGCCAATAAAAAACGAATTGGTCTGTTTGAAGCCGCCGATGGAGGCACTCTATTTTTAGATGAAATTGGCAACTTACCTTATTCTGGACAGACAAAGCTGTTGCGAGTGATCCAAACAGGGGAATTTCAACGCCTTGGTTCAGTAAATACCATTAAAACAAATGTCAGGGTTATCTCTGCCACAAATAGTAATCTTTTAGATGCCATTGCAAGTGGTCACTTTAGGGAAGATCTATTTTATCGGTTAAATGTTATTGAACTTAACGTTCCTCCTTTATCGAGTCGGTTAGACGATATTATGCCGTTGGTACATCACTTTTTACCAAACAGAGAGATTAGTTTGTCGGCCGAAAACGCGCTTAAAGCTCATCATTGGCAGGGCAATGTAAGAGAATTAGAGAACAGCTGTAAAAGAGTCGCAGTATTGAAACCGACGGGTGTAATTGAAGCTATAGACTTTGCGTTTAACCAACAAATGAATATCGCTACACCAACGAGAATAGCTGCCCAAGTTAATTTGATTTCTCAAACTGATGGAACTTCTCAAGCCAATTTAGCTTCGCAAACAAATACATCAAAACCCGCCACTTTAGAAGTCTCAAAAGAAGCATTAGAAGCTGCTATGAGAGGTGAAAAAGGCGTGATAGCTCGTGTTGCTCGTCAATTTGGTTTAAGTAGACAAGCTTTGTATCGGCGCTTAGATAAATATGAGATCCCTTACTAATGTTGAACAAGGTTTTATCTAAAATACTAACGGTTGTTGCGCTAATCAGCAGTATTTGTTGCATACCGCTATTCCTGTTAGATGGACTATCTCTAAATATTAAAATACTCAGTGCCATAACAGTGGTGAGTGTGAGTGTGTTATTAGGGCGCTATTTGTTAAGAGACATTAGAGAGGGCTTGTCTGCATTAGAGCTTGGCTTGTTGAATTTAAAAGACGGTGAGTACTCCACAACTTTGTCTTATCAGAATAAAGATGAGTTGGGTAAGTTATGTTCGCTTTATAATTCCACCGCGTTACAACTTAGAGAAGAGAAACATTGGATTTATCAACGGGAATTGTTGCTAGATAAAGTCACGCAAAGCTCTCCAGAAGCGCTTTTTCTAGTTAATGACCAACAGCAAGTTATTTTCAGTAATATTGCTGCTAGACGTTTTTTTAACTATTCAAAGGGGTTGGATGGCAATCTTCTTTCGCACTTATTAAAAACGGCTCCCAAAGGCGCCCAAGCCGCTATTGCCGAAAAGAAAGAGGGCCTCTTTTCAATCGTTTTTGATGAGGATGAGCCGCAAACTTGGCATATGTCTACAGGGAAGTTTTCATTAAATAACCAAGGGCATACTCTGTTTATTTTAAAACAAATGACTCGAGAACTTAGCCGCCAAGAAGTAGCTGTGTGGAAAAAAGTCATTAGAGTGATAAGTCATGAATTAAACAATTCTCTGGGACCAATATCATCCATGCTACATAGTGGCGGTATTATTAGCGAAAAGCTCAAAGAAGAGCGTTTGACGCGCGTATTCTCAACGATTGATGAGCGAATCCAGCACTTAAGTGACTTTGTGCAAGGCTATGGTAAGTTTGCCAAGTTACCTGAACCAAATGTCCAACCTATTAGCTGGGATCAATTGATTGCAACACTTAAGTCTCAATGGCGATTTATTGA
Organism: Psychrosphaera aestuarii; assembly: GCF_017948405.1. Taxonomy (NCBI): domain Bacteria; kingdom Pseudomonadati; phylum Pseudomonadota; class Gammaproteobacteria; order Alteromonadales; family Pseudoalteromonadaceae; genus Psychrosphaera; species Psychrosphaera aestuarii. The sequence goes on from NZ_CP072844.1 coordinate 1,101,020, forward strand.
TTTATCAGAGTCTGGGCAAACCGTTTATGCGGATCCAATTCAATTAGAACAATTGATAATCAACCTATTAAAGAATGCACATGAATCAGGTTCGTTACCTGGTGACGTGAGTATTCAACTTGAGCAACGACAAAACGAATCTTGTATTTCGGTAATGGATAAAGGCAAAGGTATTTCCGAAAGCGTGATGGCAAATGCATTAATACCTTTTTATTCTACTAAGCCTAGTGGCAGCGGTCTTGGACTCGCGTTATGTAGGGAAATTACAGACGCACACCATGGTCATATCGGACTTTTTAACCGAGATGAAGGTGGTTTAGCGGTGAGAGTAGTGCTTCCATTCAAAAACTAACATGCGATTCTATTGCTCTATCTACAAATAGTGAAATTGACTCCGATTTAACAAAACTTTAGCTTACAGGTGTTCGCTGACTTTGCTACAATGCGCCTTTAAATTATTGGAGTTCTATTTGTGCTGGCTATTTTACGTGTATTGCTTTTAGGTGTGTTCTTTATTTTATCTACAGCCTTCCTCCTTTTATATCTAATCATTAAGCCGTTTCAGCGAAATAATGTTCACATGGTAGCAACCGTCTACGGCTCATTTGCAAAAATGCTTGGCTTAAAAATTGTACTTCGTGGTAAAGAAAATCTTTTATCAGAGCCTGTGGTTTATATTGGCAATCACCAAAACACTTGGGACATATTTACAGCCTCTAACGCGGTTAGAAAAGGCACGGTAAGTGTTGGCAAAAAAAGCTTAAAGTGGATGCCATTTTTTGGGCAGGTATATTGGTTGTCTGGCAACATCTTGATTGACCGTGCCAATCGCACTAAAGCTCATGGCACAATTGGTCAAGCGGCTCAAAAAATTCGTGAAAAGAAAATATCTGTATGGTTATTTCCAGAGGGAACACGTTCACGCGGCCGTGGTTTAATGAAGTTTAAAACAGGTGCTTTTTATACGGCATTTATGGCGGGCGTTCCTATGGTTCCCGTTGCAATAAGCAGTACGCATGAGCGTATCAAACTTAATCGTTGGGATAACGGTGAAGTTATTATTGAGTATATGAAGCCTGTTGCAATTGAAAGCGATGAAAAACAATACATAAGAGCCAAAGCAGAAGAAGTAAGAGAATTAATGTCTAAAAAAATTGACGAATTAAACTCAGAATTAGGCTATATTCCACAATCAGAAGAGACAGGTAAAAAAGGTTAATAATGGAACCGATAGATTGGCAAGAATTTAGTAACGACATTATCGAACAACTTATAGAAGATGGCTCTAATACAGAAGCTATGTATGGCATAGAACACCACTTTGTTGCAGAGACTGCTGATGCTGCAGACAAAGCTCAGCAAGCGGCGTTTTTAAAAGGCTGGGACATCTCTGAAATAGAACAAGTTGAAACAGAAGATGGTGAGTTAGTATTTTGCTTTGATGTTGATACAGAGTGTCCATTAGATGAAATAATTATAAATGAAGAAGTAGAAGAGATGGTGGCATTCGCAGAAGCTCATGATCTTGAATATGATGGCTGGGGTACTCACTTCGAAGAGTGATTTGCGCCAACGTTATATAAAGAAGCCCACTGTCGTTAAACGACGTGGGCTTTTTTGATCGCCCTACATTATCGGACAGTCTAGTTTTATAATGTAATTAATGAACGCTAGCCATACCAAAGTTGAACCTACGCGCCTTACTTAGAAAGCTAATGATGAGATAATAAAAAACGGCCCTTAAAGGACCGTTCTGTCATTTTACTCAATAGCGTTTAGACTATTCGTCTAAGAATGTCTTAAGTGGCTCTGAGCGAGAAGGGTGACGTAATTTACGTAGTGCCTTCGCTTCAATCTGACGAATACGCTCACGGGTAACGTCAAACTGTTTGCCTACTTCTTCTAGCGTATGGTCGGTATTCATATCGATACCAAAACGCATACGAAGAACTTTTGCTTCACGAGCTGTTAAACCAGATAGTACATCACGAGTGGCGTTTTGTAGGCCTTCTGATGTAGTAGTATCTACTGGAGAAGAAATCGTAGTATCTTCAATAAAATCACCTAAGTGCGAATCTTCGTCATCACCAATTGGTGTTTCCATAGAAATTGGCTCTTTCGCAATTTTTAAGACTTTACGAATCTTGTCTTCTGGCATAACCATACGTTCTGCTAGTTCTTCAGGCGTTGGTTCACGACCCATTTCTTGTAGCATTTGACGTGAAATACGATTTAATTTATTGATCGTTTCAATCATATGGACAGGGATACGAATTGTTCTAGCTTGGTCTGCAATTGAACGTGTAATTGCCTGACGAATCCACCACGTAGCATAAGTAGAGAATTTATAACCACGACGATATTCGAACTTATCAACCGCCTTCATCAAACCAATGTTACCTTCTTGAATTAGATCCAAGAATTGTAAACCACGGTTTGTATATTTTTTAGCAATCGAGATTACTAGACGTAAGTTCGCTTCAACCATTTCTTTTTTAGCACGACGAGCTTTTGCTTCACCGATTGACATACGACGGTTGATATCTTTAATAGACTCTACGTTTAATAGAGTTTCTTCTTCAATATCACGCAATTTCGAAATGCTACGACGAATTTCAATGTCTACGTCGATTAGCTTTTTCGCAACAGGATCGTCACCTTTTTGCAATAAGTCTAACCAAGACGTCTTGGTTTCATTACCAGGGAAAATTTTAACAAAGTCTTTCTTCGGTAACTTTGCATATTCACAACAGTGTTTCATGATTAAACGTTCTTGAATACGAACTCTGTCCATCATGTCACGCATGTTTTTTACAAGGCGATCAAACTGCTTAGGAATTAGTTTAAATAGGCGGAAATGTTCACCAAGTGCCGCAATTTTTTCTTGCGTGTCAGGGTGAGCGCGACCTAATTCATTAATTGAAACCGTTGACTCATCATATAAGCGACGTAATTCAATAAAGTGTTCACGAGCTTCTTCAGGATCTGGACCTGTATCAACTTCTTCTTCGTCTTCATCATCATCGTCATTATCATTGTCGCCATCTTCATCAGCTAACTGATCTTCAGACAATTCTGAACCAACATGCGTTGCAGCAGGAGCTACATCATCTTCATTTGGATCTAAGAAACCATTGATAATATCGCTAAGTCGAATTTCTTCTGCTTCGTATTGGTCCCATTGGTCCAATAAGTAGCTAATTGCTTGAGGATACTCGGCAACTGAAGACTGTACCGTGTAGATACCTTCTTCAATACGTTTGGCAATGACAATTTCGCCTTCACGTGTTAAAAGTTCAACGGTACCCATCTCACGCATGTACATACGAACAGGGTCGGTAGTACGGCCGATTTCTTTTTCAACAGTTGCTAATGCAGCTGCAGCAGCCTCGACAACTTCGTCATCGCTGGTTTGTTCTTGCATTAATAATTCGTCGGCATCAGGTGGTGTTTCACACACCTTGATACCCATGTCGTTGATCATCTGAATGATGTCTTCGACCTGATCGGCGTCGATCATATCCTGTGGAAGGTGATCGTTAACTTCAGCAAAAGTTAAATAACCTTGCTCGCGACCTTTAATTATAAGAAGTTTTAATTGAGACTGAGGAGTTTGCTCCATACAGATTATCTTCCACCTACTAGTTGAACATCAAATTCTGGAAAAGAAATTCCCTATGTTTGGAATAATTTAAACCAAGCATGGAAAAATCGAACTGCATATTATAACAGCAGAATCTTTATCTGGCTATGAAATAAAGGAAACCAAATTAAATATTCTGTAGCTCAAGTGTAGTCGAGAGCTCAGGATAAGATAGATGAAAGTTATTTTTTTAAAGCTGACATTAAAGCGACGTATTCTGATTTTTCAGTAGCATCTAATCGGCCTGTTTTAAACTTTATTAACAAACCTTCTAAACGCTTTTCTAAGTAGCTATCTTGTAACGACTTAAATGTTTCTGAGAACTCCGCAATAAGATTATCTGGATGAATTTGATGTTCCCATGCGATGAGTTGAGCTAAGTATGGGTACTCTTTGCTGTCTCGAAAGCGCTCTAATAAAACCGGTGAACTAAGGTTTGGTTCATCGACTAAGTTTTTTTGTATGCGAATAAATAAATCAAAGCCCGGCAACTCAGCGTTCGCTAATGCAGGAATAAAAGGAATTTCGCTAGCCAAAGCAGGGTGCTGAAGCATTAAGCCAATCGCACGTCTCATAGGCGTTATTTGAAACTCAGTTTGACGTTGCTTAACGTCTGCAACTGGAGAGCGAGAAGCTATTTTAATTTGATCGACTTGTTTCCCAACCAAGCGTGCCAGCTTAGCTAATAACGCCTCTTTGTAATAATCGCTCGGTATAAGCGAGATAAGTGGTTTCGCTTGAGCTAATAGAGCTGATTTGCCGGCATCATCAGTTAGGTTTAATTGATCAACAAAATGCTCAAAAAAATAATCAATTAATGGTGTTGATTTGGCTAAACGTTGCTCAAATGCTTCTTTGCCTTCTTGTTGAACCATAGTATCTGGGTCTTCACCATCGGGGAGAAAACAGAATCGTAAGTCCACACCATCTTTTAATTGAGGTAAGGCGTTCTCTAGCGCTCGCCATGCCGCATCCCTTCCTGCACGGTCTCCATCATAACAACAAATAACTTTTCGGGTTGCTCGAAACAGCATTTGCATGTGGTCTTGTGTTGTTGCTGTGCCCAATGCTGCAACGGCATAGCTTATACCTTGTTGCGCCAATGAGACAACATCCATATAGCCTTCTACTATTATTACCTGGTCTAGGTTTTTATTAGCCATTTTGGCTTGGTGGAATCCATACAGCTCTCGACCTTTGTGAAATATACGTGTCTCTGGGGAGTTGAGATATTTTGGTGTGCCGTCATCCATTACTCGACCACCAAAACCAACAACTCTGCCTCTTTTATCTCGGATAGGGAACATCACACGGTTTCTAAAAAAGTCGTATGTACGACCTTTATCATTAGAGGTTAGTATTTTTAAATCAAGAAGTTGTTGTTTGGCTTCCGAGGTTTTACCGAGCGTTGTTAATGCTGAATCCCACTTGTCTGGGGCAAAGCCGATACCATATCGTTGGGCAATTTCCCCGGATAATCCGCGTGATTTTAAATATTCAATAGCGCCAGGACCATTCTCATCATGTTTTAATTGATGTTGATAAAAGCGAGAGGCATTTTCCATCAAATCGTAATCGGATTGTTTTTGTTCTTTGCTTACGGTTGGGTAGTGTTTGGTTTTACCGCCTGATTGCTCTCTTGGAACATCCATGGAGTTTAAGCGAGCTAATTCTTCTATTGCTTCTACAAACTCGAGCTGTTCATACTCCATTAAAAAACTAACGCTATTACCATGCACACCGCAACCAAAACAGTGGTAAAACTGCTTATCGGGACTTACTGAAAACGATGGCGATTTTTCATTGTGAAAAGGACAACAGGCTTGATAGTTTTTCCCAGCTTTCTTAAGTGGGACTCTCGCATCTATTAATTCTACAATATCTGTGCGAGCGACAACGTCATCAATAAAACCTTTTGGAATTCGTCCTGCCAAAGTGCTCTCTCATTTATATAAATAATGTGGGTGTGAATTATTGCAGAAAAGTGAATTTAAGAAAATGAAAAGTTAGAACTTCAATGTTTTACTGTACTGCCTACTTTACTGTAATAACGCTATTCTATAGACCGAGTGCCACTAAACAGTATTTGCGCAAGGCTTACTAATTGTATAGCTTAACGTTTAGGCATAAAAAAACCACAAATAAAAATTTGTGGTTTTTTTAGCAATAAAAGCTGTGATTACTTATTTAAATACGTTCTCACAAGGCCACTGACCTTTCCCATATCAGCACGACCAGTTAAAGTCGGTTTCAACTCTGCCATTACTTTGCCCATATCCTGCATACCTGACGCGGAGGTAGATTCAATAGCATTCGCGATAAGTGATGACACTTCTTCCTCAGACAATGGCTGAGGCATGAAGGCTTCAATAACTTTAATTTCAGCCGCTTCTTTTGCTGCTAACTCTGGACGATCTGCTTGTTCAAATTGTGATTGGGAATCACGGCGCTGTTTAACCATTTTGGTTAAGATAGCGATAACTTGCTCATCATCCAGTTCAATTCTTTCGTCAATCTCTTTTTGCTTTACGGCTGCTAAAACCATGCGAATTGCACCAAGACGTTCTTTGTCTTTGTTACGCATTGCATCTTTTTGCGCATCTTTAAGCGTTGTAACTAAGCTCATTTGCTTCCTTACGAAAAGAGATTAAACCAATATTAGTAAAGCTTGATACGACGAGCGTTTTCGCGAGACACTTTTTTCAAGTGACGCTTAACAGCCGCAGCTTTCTTACGCTTACGTGCCCAAGTTGGCTTTTCGAAGTGCTCACGACGACGTACTTCAGAAAGGATACCTGCTTTTTCACATGAACGCTTGAAACGACGAAGAGCTACGTCAAACGGTTCGTTCTCTTTTACTTTAATTACTGGCATTTAAAAATTCACCTCAGTATTTGTGTATTAATGGTTATCTATTTAACCAAGACTAATAAAAATGGTGCCGTATTCTATAGCCAAATTACTCACAAAGTAAAGTCTTTATTTAAACGTGAATAGATTAATTCTCTGGAGCATTTAATGGAGGTTGGGTAGAATGCCGTCGTTAATTATCAATCGCTGTGGAATTTAGAATGTTAATATTAGCTATAGAGTCTTCTTGTGACGAAACTGGTGTCGCTTTATACGATACAGAACAAGGCCTTATTGGTCACGAAGTGTATAGCCAAATAAAAATCCATGCGGATTACGGTGGTGTTGTTCCAGAACTAGCATCTCGAGATCATGTTCGTAAGACAATTCCAATTATAAAAGCATTAATGGCCAAACATGACTTAAATAAATCTGATATTGCAGGTATTGCATATACAGCGGGGCCAGGTCTTGTTGGTGCACTTATGGTTGGAGCTTGCATAGCAAAGTCTTTGGCGTTCGCATGGGGTGTGCCAGCTATTGAGGTGCATCATATGGAAGGTCATTTGTTAGCGCCGATGTTAGAGGATAAACAACCTGAGTTCCCATTTGTTGCTTTATTAGTATCGGGCGGGCACACACAAATTGTTGAAGTAAAAGGTATCGGTGAGTACCAAATTTTGGGTGAGTCAATTGATGATGCCGCCGGCGAAGCCTTTGATAAAACAGCAAAGCTTCTTGGGCTGGATTATCCAGGAGGCCCAATGTTGGCTAAATTAGCGTTAAATGGCGAGCCAGGACGTTTTAAGTTTCCACGACCTATGACTGATCGACCTGGTTTGGATTTTAGTTTTAGCGGCCTAAAAACCGCAGCAGCAAATGCGATTCGAAAAGAGGGGATTCATTTAGCGGGCGGTCAATCTAGTCAAGTAGATGCCCCTGCAAATGTAGAGCAGACAAAAGCCGATATTGCTCATGCGTTTCAGCAAGCGGTTGTAGATACAATTGCAATCAAATGTCGTAGGGCGATGGAACAAACCGGACATAAAACGCTGGTCATTGCTGGTGGCGTAAGTGCCAACACTGAGTTACGTGAAAAGCTTGAGGTGTTGATGAAAAAGCAAGGCGGTTCTGTATTTTATCCTCGTCCAGAGTTCTGTACTGATAATGGCGCTATGATAGCTTACGCGGGGGCTCAAAGGCTTCATCAAGGGACTACTGACTTAAAAGTAAAAGCGAAACCACGCTGGTCGATTGAAGAATTACAACCTCTGCTTTGATTTAGGCTCTTCACCTTTAATTAAGCGTAAAATATTTGGGATGTGCCTCAAAATAATAAATATTGCCAGCATAGTTACAGGCAGTGTGTATTTTGGGGCTATAAAATAAGTTGCTATTGGAGAGACGCCAACAGATACAATAGCAGCGAGCGACGAATAACCTGTTAATTTGAAGACAGCGATCCAGGCCAATAATAAAACCGCACCTAAACTAATTCCAACGGGTAGTAAGCATCCTAATGCGGTAGCAACAGCCTTGCCGCCTTTGAATTTGAAAAATACTGGAAACATGTGACCTAAACAGCAAGCAATCGCGGTAAAACCAATTTCCATAGGTGATAAGCCAAGATAGTAACTTCCCCACGTTGGCACAATACCTTTTAATATATCTAATCCAAGCACTTTTAAAGCCGTAGAACGACCTGCGATACGATATATATTTGTAGCACCGGGGTTGTTCGAACCTTGTGTTCGAGGATCAGGCAAATCTTTAGTCCGGCTGATTAAAATCGCAAAATTAATCGAACCGATCAGGTAGGCAACAACAATTGTTATGAAAAAGTCAAAAGACATCAGTTCCTCAACAGATGAATATACGCTAGAATTCGCGCTCGAATTATTTTCGAACAAATTGCATGGTATCTGAGCAATCGCCGGACTTCAAACCATGAACGCGAAATATTAACAATATCAGGGCAAAACATGATTCAAGACATCGTTTTTATAGAAGCGCTAAAAGTAGATACCGTCATTGGTGTGTATGAGTGGGAAAAAAGCATTCAACAAACGCTTCAGTTTGATGTTGAAATGAGAACGGATATTAGCGCAGCCGCCAAAGTCGATGATTTGTCGAAAACAGTAGATTATGCCGTTGTTGCTGAAGATATTGTTCGATTGGCCAAAGACAATCAAGCCGAGTTAATTGAAACGGTTGCCGAAAAAGTGGCAGAGCAAATTCTGACACACTACTCGGTTAATAGTGTAAAGATTACATTAAGAAAGCTTGGCGCAGTTGCCAGTACAAAAAGTGTTGGCGTAATAATAGAGCGTGACTCTAGCCAGTATGCGAAATAAATAATCATTGGATTTATCAAAGAATAACAAGGATATAAAAGAATGGGTTTGATTGAGATTATCGTATTGGCAATCTTGCAAGGGTTAACTGAGTTCTTGCCGATATCCAGTTCAGCGCATTTAATCTTGCCGTCACAAATGTTTGGTTGGGATGACCAAGGACTCGCATTTGACGTTGCCGTTCATGCTGGTAGTTTATTTGCAGTTGTACTTTATTTTAGGAATGAAGTATCAGCCATGACTGTTAGTTGGGTAAAATCTTTCTCAGGGCGTAAAGATAAAGAAAGCAATTTAGCTTGGTTAATCATTCTTGGTGTAATACCGGCAGGTTTGATTGGTTTTGCATTAGATGACTTTATTGAAGGCAACTTGCGAAGCTCTGCGGTTATTGCCACTACGACCATCATATTTGGCTTGTTGCTATGGTACGCCGATGCAACTGCAAAACAAAATACCGATGAATATCAAGTCACAGTTAAAAAAGTCCTTATCATAGGTTTTGCTCAGGTGTTGGCGTTAATCCCTGGGACTTCAAGAAGTGGTATAACAATTACGGCCGGCTTGATGGTTGGTTTGACTCGTCAAGCTGCAGCGCGATTTTCATTTTTATTATCGATACCGCTTATTCTAGCTGCTGGCGGTTATCAAACTCTTAAGCTAGCTCAACAAACTATGCCTGTTGATTGGGCAGCAATTGGTCTTGGAACCTTGTTGTCTTTTGTATCAGCTTACGCATGTATCCACTATTTCTTAATATTAGTTGAGAAAATAGGCATGCTACCTTTTGTTATCTATCGATTACTTCTTGGTGCTATCCTAATATTTTTCTTTATCTAAACTAGAAAAATGTAGCTGTTAACTTGAGGTGGTAATTCAACCCGGTTAATAATCCACATTAAGACTAGCCTTCGTTCAACTACGTTAGGCTAGTTTTGATTTAGCTTGAGTAATAGCTTCAATTCGACGCTGACGAACTTCTTCTTTTATTTCTGGTCCTTTGAAACCTGCCGCAATGACATCTTTAATCGCGACGCTATTAGCGACTTCAAATATACTTCTTAAATAATCAGTCTGTTTATATTCTGCATTCTCGAAGCCTGTGCGCCCTCGCATGTCAGCTGTACAACAAGTTAGAAACTGCTCAAACCTTATTGGTTTTCGCCACGCATCTAGTCGGTCAAAAAGTTTTATCAATGTTTCAGGTTTTAATTCATAAGCGCGGTGCGTGTGTGTATGAAACTCGCTAAGTAATATTGCTAAATCGCGTGGTTCATTTGGTACTCTGAGACGCTCACAAAAGGCCTTAATCGGTACTATGCCGGATTTTTCATGGCCGTGATGTCTAGGATAATCCACTGGCTTTGTTAGGCCCTTGCCAAAGTCATGACATAAGCAAGCAAAACGAACGGCTAAGTCATTTGACAGCAGTTGAGCCTGTTTGACTACCAACATGGTATGTATTCCAGTGTCAATTTCAGGATGCCATTTAGGAGGATTAGGAACGCCCCATAAAATATCAAGCTCCGGCATAATAACTTTCAAGGCACCGCATTCTCGTAAGACTTCAAAATAGACTTGTGGGTCCTGTTCATTTAGCGCCGACTCGGTCTCTTGCCACACTCTCTCCGGTACTAAAGCGTTAACTTCGCCGTTTGACACTATTTCTTTCATTAGAGCCAGCGTTTCTGGAGCCACTGAAAAACCAAGGTGATGGTACCTTGCTGCAAACCTGGCGACTCTAAGAACTCTTAACGGATCCTCAACAAACGCGTTGGATACATGTCGAAGGAGTTTGTTATTTAGATCGACCTGACCGTTATACGGGTCATGAATCGTACCATCCTCGCTCATAGCCATTGCGTTTATGGTTAAATCTCTACGCTGTAAGTCCTGCTCTAGCGTGATGTCTGGTGTAAACTCACAGGTAAAGCCCGTGTAACCCGAGCCTTGTTTTTTTTCAGTGCGAGCGAGGGCATATTCCTGTTTGTCAGTAGGATGTAAAAAAACAGGAAAAGATTTACCGACTTGCTGATACCCAAGATCAAGCATTTGTTTGATTGTCGCGCCTGTTACTAAATAATCGTTATCTTTAACGGGATAATTTAGTAGCTTGTCACGAACAGCACCACCAACTAGATATATTTGCACAATGACTCCCACCGCATACTGCTTTATAGATTAAGTATATTCTGAAATACAAAAAAAGTCCTTGTGGAAAGTAGTTGATTTTTCGAGGTTGGTCGGTATGGTTGGCTCAATTCAAATATTTATCAAACCGCACCAGTTGTGAGCAAGTTTCATGTACCTAGAGTATTTTCAGTTAAACCAAGAACCGTTTAATATAGCGCCAAACCCAAATATGATGTACCCAAGTCAGCGCCATCAAGAAGCAATTGCTTACTTACAGTATGGGTTACGTGGTAACGGCGGTTTTGTTATGTTGACGGGAGAGGTTGGTACAGGTAAAACCATGGTCTCGCGCGCAGTACTGTCTGATTTACCCGATGAATTACATGTTGCGTACATTCTCAACCCAACATTGAATCGAATTCAATTATTACAGACTGTATGCGACGCTTTTGAATTGCAACTCGATGAGACATCTGACCATAAAAAGTTGTCAGATGCATTGCAAGCCTTTTTAGTGACAAGTCATGAGAAGGGTGAAAGTTGCCTGCTTGTAGTAGATGAAGCTCAATTATTGGATGTTGACGCTCTTGAACAATTGCGTCTATTTACCAACATTGAAACTAACGACAAGAAGTTATTACAGATAATTTTAATTGGGCAGCCAGAGTTACAAGAAAAATTAGCGCAACGTGAGTTGCGTCAGTTGGCCCAGCGAATAACAGCACGTTATCACTTGCTGCCACTTACTGAACAAGAGACCTCGGCATATGTAAATCATCGATTGCAGTCAGTGGGGGCTAGTCGCCCATTATTTGATAAAAAAGCGATTAGTGCCTTGTTTAGATACTCAAAAGGAACGCCTAGATTGATAAATTTATTGGCAGATCGTGCCTTAATGGGGGCGTACGCGGGTAACCGCTTCTATGTTGATGCAAAACTAGTAAAACAGGCATCGAGTGAAATTTTAGGTATTGCAAATGAGACAAGTAGACTCTGGTCATGGCTGTCATTTTTAAAGGGAAAAAGAGCGTGAGTTTTTTATACAAGGCATTGTTAAAAGATCAAGGCAAGCAAAGCCAACAAGCCAACCAGGACCAACAAGGTCAGAATCAAAATTACACGAATCAGGCCAGTCACGCAGCCGCCTACAATAATCAATATGCCTATTCAGAAATATCAGATCCGAGGTTTGCCAATCAAAATAATCGCCCATGGTTAGCTTGGTCTGCCATCGCATTTTTACTATTAATTATTGGTTTATTGGCTGGGTACATATTAGGAACGGAAAAAGTCTCTCCGCAAATTAAGGTGGGCTCTCACATTTTAGAAGCTGAGCGCAGTCAGACTGAGTTAGTTGGCGCTAATGCTAACGGTAAGGGGGCTGACCAGCCTAGTTCTGAACAAACAAATCCTAATGTTACTTATAACGACGTCAAACATGATGGTACGGCAGAAAGTAAGCAACCACTTGAGTCTGTGACCGCACAATCATTACCGCAAGAGCAGCAAGTTGTTAATGTTAGCACACCGGCTGAGTCATCACTGAATCAGTCAGCGACAAATAATTTGAACGTAGCCAATGTAACTGAGAATCTTACCGATTCAGTCGATGAAAATATAGTGGAGGACGAGCCTCAAGTAGTAATTAATGTTGCAGACATTAATAGTTCAAATATAACACTAGATGAAGTTCCCAGTGACTTACAAGCTAAGTTTGCGTTAGCCCTAGAGGAAACCGATACTGAAAATAACAAAGGTTTAAAAGGTGAAACTAGCAACGACAATCGCATTCAGGTCGAAGTTGATTCTAGTTTGGTTGATATTAAAGAGTTAAAAGGCAGTGATAAAGCGCTAATCCCGGAACTATTATACGAAATGCACATTTATTCTTCAGATGTAAATGAGCGTTGGGTAAGAATAAACAACATCACTTTATTTGAAGGCGATCGACTAACGCCTTATTTACGAGTTGCTGAAATTAGACAAGACTTAATCGTGTGGGAAAGCAGAGACAGACGTTTTATTCAAGTCGCACTTGAGGACTATCGCTAAATAGCAATTAAGCGGTATTTTGAATTATGGTTGATGGGACTGTTTGTTATAGATAATTCTCAGCAAAAATTCCGCGTTTGTTGCCGTAGTATAAACCTTCAATTTCTTCGTTGCGGCTGGTCTCTAGGTTAAAAACTTTAGCCGTTACATGATGACCAAGGTTTTCATTATAAATTACCTTAACAAATGGTCTTAAGTGATTGCCAACGTTATCTAGCACTAAACCGACTTTACCACTTTTTAGCTTAACTAAAGTGCCAGGTGGGTAAACCCCAATATTTTGAATAAACCGCTGTAACATATCATTATCAAACTCGCCATCTAGTGTCATCAGCTTTCGGTACGCCTGTAAAACACCGATTGGTTTGCCGTTAATTCCAACTCTAGTTAAATTGTCAAAGGCATTAACAATGCTAAATATACGTAAAGCGTCATTGATATCTGTTAGTTTTTTGCCCGCAGGATAACCAGAGCCGTCAATTTTTTCATGGTGTAGGCGAATGACATCTATGCTTTCTCTGGTTAAACTGCCGACCGACATTGCAATCTCTAAACCATTTTCAACATGATCAACGACTAAAAACTCATTTTCTGCTCGTTGCTTGTTGGTCAGCGTTTTGTCATTCGGCTGTTGGATGCTTTTAGACATAGTGAGTTTGCCTATGTCATGCAGTAATGCACCCATTACCCAGTTTTGTGCTACGTCAGTTGGCCACTTCATCTTTCTTAACATTGCGGCATAATAAGCAGCGCAGCGCAGTGCATGGCCAACTTGAAAATCTTTGTAGTGTTTAACACGCACAAGCGCCAGTGCTGGTGCCGAGTTTCGGTAAATAGATGCGATGAACTCCATAGCGGCGAGGTGCAGTGCGTTCACATCAAACAAGTTTTCATTGCGAATATAATCGAAGCTTTCCTCTAAAACAGAGGTTACGTTTTCTACAGACGCTTTGGCATTTTCAATTTCTTGACTAAATGGCACTCGGACAAATTGATCTTGGAAACTAAAGTCATCTGCTTCTAATTGATTTGCATTTTGGGTGGTATCAATAGTTACGCTAACAATGCCTTTAGCAACGAGCTCATTGATTTCCTGTTGCGTTCGTACCCAGCCAGAAGAAGCGACTTTCATGTGACCAATTTGCTGAGAGATATCCACCACATATTGCCCCGGCAATAGTCTGGTAATTGGAATTCGCTGCAATCCGTCACTCATGGGTTATCTCTTGTTTACTTTAAAATTAGTCTAATATTTCAGTCATGATACGGTTAATGTCAATTCCGTAATCTTCCGGTTTTACGCTTTGGGCAATTTCATCTTCGACACCCGGAGCGCCCAAATCAATTGTTTTTGATGGGATATAGCCTTTATTGGCCAAACTGTAAAAAACTTTAACAACAGGACATAAAGGGTTAACAAAGTTTGATTTTATTACAATACCAAGTTTATTACTTTTGGTTTGAATTAATGTTCCAACTGGATGGACACCCATACAATTTATAAATTCCGCTACTAAATTTGCGTCGAAACCAGTACCACTTTCTTTTCTTAGTATCTTAAATGCCATTATCGGCGTTCGAGCATTTTGATACACGCGAGATGCAGTAATAGCATCATATGTGTCACAGATACTGATCATTTTGGCAAACTGACTTAATTCATTTTCATTTTTGCCATTTGGATAACCGGAGCCATCTAAACGTTCATGGTGGTCTCGAACAACCTCTAAAATGGTCGGTGATAAATCGCTAGACTCTCTTAGTATGTCGTAACCTAATGTAACGTGCGAACGCATGATCACCATTTCATCATCAGTTAATCGCCCCGGCTTATGCAATACTTCATCAGGAATGTTTATTTTTCCTAAGTCATGCAAAAGGGCGCCGGTTGCTAAGTCATGAATTGTTTTTTCATCGATCTGTAAATGTTTAGCAAATATAGTCATGATGATAGAAACATTTATGGAGTGCTCCATTAAATAATCATCTTTTTGACGCATTCTTGTCATACAAGCCAGCGCGTCTTGATTTCGAAAAATAGAATCAATAAAACCATCAGCGACCTCTTTCATGCCACCGGTATCAATGGGTCGACCTGCTTTCATGTTTTTTAAGGCTTGACGTTGAAGTGTTTTAGCTTGGTTATATAGTTTTTTTGCTTTACCAATTTCATCTTTAAACGATGTCTTTGGTCGAACTTTTTCAACAGGAACTGCGGTGCTAACAGGCGCAACTTCAGGTTCTTTTTCATGTTCACTTTTGTCTAAGTCAACTAAAACCTTAGAAACACCTTTCGCTAAGAGATTATTTATCGATTTTTGGCTTCTAACAAACCCACCAGATTTAACGGAAAACCGTCCCGTTTGTTCAGTTACTTCGGCAACAAACATATTGCACTTGAGATCGCTAACTAAAAATTCTTTTAACATCGTATGAGTAGAGTTTGGTAGTTTTTAATCTAATCAATTTAACAAAAAAACGCATTTGAACCTATAAAAATATATAAAAACTTAGTCGTGAATTGGTAATCATTTACAACGGCAATTTACCTTAGGCGACAAAGCGCATATAATACGGCACTATTTTTTATCTAAGGGTTTTTCTAGTCGTGTCAAAACCGATCCAAGCCATTCGAGGCATGAATGATATTCTGCCGATTGAAACCGCTCAGTGGCAGCAAGTTGAAGCTGTATTACGCCAAACTGTAGCCAGTTATGGTTATTCAGAGATCCGCTTTCCAATTGTTGAATTTACGGACTTGTTTAAGCGTTCTGTTGGTGAAGTTACTGATATCGTTGAAAAAGAGATGTATACATTTGACGATCGTAACGGCGATTCATTAAGTTTACGTCCCGAGGGTACCGCAGTGTGTGTTCGTGCTGCAAATCAGGGCGCACTGTTATATAACCAACAGCAACGTCTTTGGTATACAGGCCCTATGTTTCGTCATGAACGTCCTCAAAAAGGTCGCTACCGCCAATTTCATCAGTTTGGAGTTGAATCTTATGGTTTTGCCGGTGCCGACATGGATGCAGAAGTTATCATGTTATCTGCTCGTCTGTGGAAAGCGTTTGGTATAACTGAACATTTAAAACTTGAAATCAACTCATTAGGAACCAGCGAAGCGCGTCAAGAGTACACAGCAGCATTAGTTGAGTTTTTGAAAAAACACGAAGACAAGTTAGATGAAGATTCAAAACGCCGTTTAGGTACTAATCCGTTAAGAATACTCGATAGTAAAAACGCGGATGTGCAAGAAATACTAAAAGATGCACCTCGTTTGTCTGAGCATTTAGATGAAGAATCAGCAGAAATGTTCAGTGAGTTAAAGGCAAGACTGGATGCCGCTGGCATTGAATACGTTGTAAATGAGCGCCTTGTTCGTGGTTTAGACTATTACAACCGAACTGTATTCGAGTGGGTTACTGAGAGTTTAGGTTCACAAGGAACAGTGCTTGCTGGTGGCCGTTACGACGGGTTAGTCGAGCAGTTAGGTGGTAAATCTACACCTGCAGTCGGTTTTGCAATGGGTATTGAGCGTTTGGTGCTTTTATTGCAAACATTAGGTATTTTAGTTGAACCAACATCAAGTGCCGATGTCTACATCGTAGCTCAGGGCTTAAGCGCAGAATTAAAAGCGGTTGAAATTGCCGAGCAATTACGACATTCTGCCCCTAGTTTGCGAGTTGTGAACCATTGCGGTGGTGGCAACTTCAAGAAACAAATGAAGCGTGCTGATAAATTAGGCGCTAAAGTCGCCCTAATTTTAGGTGAAGACGAAATAAATAATGAACAGGTTACTGTTAAAAACCTAGTTGTACAGGGTGAACAACAAACAGTAAGCTGGAGCGACGTAGCCAACCGAGTTCAAGAGTTGGTAGGACAAAATTGATATCTACGCCTAGTGCGTTGATGCAGTGCAAAATATGAGGTTGTAATGGAAATTTACTCAACAGAAGAACAACAAGAAGAAGCAATCAAGTCGTTTTTTAAAGAGAATGGCGTACAAATACTTGTAGGCGCAGCATTGGGTTTAGCTGGTTTTACCGGCTGGAATATGTATGTCGACAGTAAAATTGAAGCGCAAGAAAACGCATCAATGCAATTTGAAGAATTTATCAAAGTGGCCGGTGTAGAAACGGCTAAGTCAGAGTTAGTTGACGCAGAACTGGATAGTTTTGTTAAAGCACATGGCGAAACAGGCTATGCAATTTTTGCTAACCTGATTGCCGCTAAAAAAGCAGTAGAAGCTGGTCAACTTACTACAGCAGAAACTCGATTACTTGCAGCGTCAAAAGAAACTTCTGAAGTAAGCCTAAAAGGGTTGGTTGATATTCGTTTGGCTCGAGTACAAATTGCTTTAGAAAAGTACGATGTAGCACTTACGACATTAGCATCAATCACAGAATCAGCATATGAAGCTCGCGTAGCCGAAATTAAAGGTGATGCACTCCTTGCACAAGGTAAAAACACTGAAGCTCGTCAAGCTTATCAAACGGCTGCGGATAAAGGTGGCTTGGATGGAAATGCGATTTTAAAGATGAAGCTTCAAGATTTGGCATTGTCAACAAACGTTGCTAGCTAAAAGGCAGACAATATGCTGTTAAAAAGTGTTAAAACGAGTGGTATAAAGCTCGCGTTGTTAGCGTCTCTAAGTGCATCAATGTTGATGGGTTGTGAGACAACAGAAGAAAATGAAGCAACACGAATTGCCGAGTTAAAACCAATTAACATCACAAGACATGTTGATGTTGAATGGCGAGAGCAAGCGGGTTCTGGTGTCGATAATTATTTTTCTAACCTTCAACCTGCCATCGTTGGTGATTTAATCTTTGCTGCAAGCAGGAAAGGTGAAGTAATAGCTTACAACAAGCTGACCGGCGAGACTGTTTGGGAAACTGACACGCGTATTAATACGCCTTCTTTGCTTGATAAAATATTGTTGAATGATAATGAAACTGACAAGTTAAGCGGTGGTATTACGGCAGCATATAAAAATATTTATATCGGCTCAGAAAATGGTGAGATAATCGCGCTTTCGCAGGCTGATGGTAAACTACTTTGGCGTCAAAAAGTACCAGGTGAAGTAGTTGCTGCCCCTGATGCTGGTGATGGTTGGATAGCAGCATCGACAACATCTGGACATGTTGTTGTATTACATCCTGATACAGGCGAGCAACGTTGGCAGTCTGAAACGACAGTTCCAACGTTAACGTTGCGCGGTACCTCTTCGCCTACCATTGCAAGTGGTGGCGTGCTAGTTGGTACGGCGACCGGTAAGCTACAAGTAATGCTGTTAGAGCAAGGCCTACTTGCTTGGGACTCCCCAATAGCAGTAGTAAAGGGTACAACAGAGCTAGAGCGTTTAATTGACGTTGATAGTAAGCCTGTGGTCGTTGGTAGTGAAGTTTTTATGATCGCATACAACGGTAACTTAGCTTCGGTTGATATTCAGTCTGGTCGTATTAATTGGAAGCGTGAGTACTCGTCGTATCGCAACCTGACTTTAGATGCTGGTGTTATCTACTTAACTGACTCCAAAGGATTTGTAACCGCAGTAGATGCTGCGACAGGTACGGAGAAGTGGACAAACAACGACTTTTATAATCGCCGCTTAACACAGCCAGTCGTATATAAAGACACGATTGTAGTGGGTGATTTTGAAGGTTATTTTCACTTCTTAGACAAATCGTCAGGTATTGAAATTTCGCGCTATAAGCTTGATGACTATGATTACTCAGTATTCCATTGGTTTACAAGCTGGTTTACGAGCGAAGACCGTCGCGCGTATACTGCTCCGGTTGCGTCAAATGAGTTGTTATATATACAAACTCGAGATGGCGAACTGACCGCTTTACGTCTACCGTAATAGTTAGACATTTTTAATAGGCTTTGTAGTCCATATTGGTTACGAAGCCTTTTTCGTTTTTATTATTTATTGGTTTTTTACTAAATCAAACTTTTGAGGTGAATTCATGCTACCTGTAGTGGCTCTAGTTGGTCGTCCTAATGTTGGAAAGTCAACCCTGTTTAATCGCTTAACTAAGACGCGCGATGCGTTGGTGGCGGACTTTCCTGGACTTACACGTGACCGTCGTTATGGACAAGCCAGTCATGACGAAAACAACTTTATTGTTGTAGATACAGGAGGTATTGATGGAACGGAAGAAGGGATTGATGTGGAAATGGCTGAGCAGTCGTTACTCGCGATTGATGAAGCAGATGTCATTTTATTTTTAGTTGATGCTAGAGCGGGTCTAACGGCCGCTGATGAAGCTATTGCGCTGCATTTACGTAAAAAAGACAAACCGACGTTTGTTGTTGCAAACAAAGTCGATGGTATTGATGGTGATTCTTATAGTGCTGAGTTTTACTCTTTAGCACTAGGTGATGTTCATCAAATAGCTGCGTCTCAAGGTCGTGGTATTAGCCAGCTGTTAGATTATTCATTAATGCCAGTTGTAGAGCGCTTAACGGCGGAATATGAAGCTGCAATGGATGAATTGGCTGAAGCTGAACGTTTGTTAGAAAGCATGGGTGATGAACACGCTGAGACTGACGGTGATGCAGAGCCAAACGTTAAGAAGTTACAATCCCTTGAAGATTTAGCACTTGATCATGAGCATGATGAAAAGAGTGATGAAGAGGCGGTCCCTTTTGAAGATTTACCAATAAAGTTTGCAATTATTGGTCGACCTAACGTAGGTAAGTCTACACTAACTAATCGTATGTTAGGTGAAGAGCGCGTTGTAGTTTATGACATGCCGGGTACAACTCGTGACTCAGTTTATATTCCAATGACACGCAACGACGAAGACTTTATTATTATTGATACAGCCGGAGTTCGACGTCGTGGTCGAATTAAGCAGTCTATCGAGAAGTTCTCAGTCGTTAAAACCCTACAAGCTATCGAAGACGCCAATGTAGTGTTATTGCTATTGGATGCGCGAGAAGGTATTTCTGATCAAGATTTAAGCTTGCTTGGTTTTGCTTTGAATGCGGGTCGTTCAATAGTAATCGCAGTTAACAAATGGGATGGCTTAGACCAAGGCGTAAAAGATGATGTTAAGAGAGAATTGGATCGTCGCTTAGGCTTTATTGATTTTGCTCGTCTGCACTTTATTTCTGCATTACATGGCACTGGTGTTGGACATTTATACGAGTCAATTGTTGAAGCTTATCAGTCAGCAACCAAGCGTATTTCAACCTCTATGGTAACTCGTATCATGAAAATGGCTCAGGATGATCATCAGCCGCCTATGATTCGTGGTCGTAGAATAAAACTTAAATACGCCCATGCTGGTGGTTATAACCCGCCTCGTATCGTAATTCACGGTAATCAGGTTGATGAATTGCCAGATTCTTACAAGCGTTACCTAATGAACTACTATCGTAAGGCGTTGGATGTAATGGGCACGCCAATAAAAATTGAATTCAGAGAGGGCGATAACCCATTTGAAGACAAAAAACAGAAAGCCATGACATTGTCTCAACAACGTCGAGCTGGTGGCTTTATTAAACGTCACAGCAGAAGAAATTAAGTCTAGACATTTAGTGTCTTATTTTAGACTGTGAAGATTGAAGCCAACCCTAAAAAGTTGGCTTCCGCATTTTTGAATGCTATTCTCAGGGCTCAAATTGAGAGATTATTATGTTCCGAGTGACTTTTATTGCGAGAAGTAGGTAATGAGAGAGTTTATACACAGTTTTCCGAAACAACACAGATATGCCCTGTTAGGTGCGTTGGGTTTGTTGTTTGTTTTACTTTTATTACCATCTGAATCTGCAGAAGCGTCAAAAGATGTCATTCATGTTGCCGCTGATTATCAAGAGTTAGCTGTTGGTCAGGAATACCCGTTACCTCTAGAAATAAAAGCAACTTCTCATTACAGTCAAGCAAATACCTCGACTAAACAAGTACGTATCAAAAGTGGTGACTCTCTCGCTACAATATTTCAGCGTCAAAACGTACCACAAAAAACCATGTTACAGATCACTCGTTCGGGCAAGCTATCTCAACAATTTACCAAACTAATACCTGGCAAATATCTAACGTTTACCTTCGATGAAAATAACGAGCTTATTGAGCTTCAATACGCGACCCAAGCGGTTGAGACCTTAGTGGCAAAAAGACTAGATGACGGCAAGTTTGAGACAGAATTAGAACAAAAAGAAACAGTAGTAACAGAAAAGTATTTTGAAGGAACCATTAATAGTAATTTCTGGAACGCTGGCGTCATGGCAGGCTTAAACGATAAGCTTATAATGAACTTAGCCAATATATTTCAATGGGATGTCGATTTTGCATTAGACATTCGTGAGGGCGACCATTTCTCAGCGCTCGTCGAACAGATTTTTATCGATGGTGAGTTTGCCGGTTATGGAGAAATACTTGCAGCCGAGTTTACCAACCAAAATGATGACTTTAGTGCCGTTCGTTATTCTGATGGGCGTTATTACACGCCAAGTGGCGACAGCATGCAAAAAACCTTTTTACGAGCGCCAGTGAGCTTTAAATACATCAGCTCAAGCTTTAGCAACCGTAGATACCACCCAGTTCAAAAGCGATATAAAGCACATCGTGGAGTAGATTATGCCGCGAGTACAGGCACACCTGTTTTTGCTGCGGGTGATGGAAAAGTAATAAAGTCAGGATACGATAGATTTAACGGTCATCATGTTTTTGTTGAACATGGCGGCGGTATTACCACAAAGTATATTCATTTCTCAAAAAGAAAAGTTCGTAAAGGCGCAAAAGTTAAGCAAGGCCAAGTTATTGGCTTAGTGGGCGCAACGGGTTTGGCTGCGGGTCCACACTTACATTATGAGTTTTTGGTAAATGGCGTTCACCGCAATCCGAGAACGGTTTCGTTGCCAAAGGCAAATCCTATATCGAAAGATGAAAAACAACGCTTCTTAGCCTTGGCAGAATCTCGTATGGACATGTTGCAGCACAATAAAAACCTTCTATTGGCCATGCGTTAAAGGCGAATTCAGTGTCAGACTATTATATTGGTATAATGACTGGCACCAGTTTAGATGCAATTGATATTGCACTAGTTGAGTTTGCCGACACCCCCCTCTTAATTGCCAGTGACTCCGTTCCTTTATCTGATAAGTTAAAGCAAGGTTTATCAGATATAAGCTTACCAAATGCTCAAATCGAATCTTTAATAGCAATTAAAATGCTAGAGCAGTCATATACCAATAGTGTTATAGCTGCTTTAGATTTATTTCTTGCGAACCCCGAAGTAGAAAACCTCCGTAGTAACATTAAAGCCATTGGTTTACATGGTGTGACAGTTTCCCATGAGCCTAACTTGCCGATGCCGTTCACCTGGCAATTAGTGGACGGTCACAAGGTTGCCGCCGCACTGAATCTGGATGTCGTTTACGATTTCCGTAGTAAGGATGTTGCACTTGGTGGTCAGGGTGCCCCCTTGGTACCAATGTTTCATTATTCGGTATTTAAAGATGTTGGACTAGACATCGCGGTGCTGAATTTAGGTGGCATCGCCAATGTGACAAAGTGGGCGTCAAAAGACAATATAATTGGTTTTGATACAGGGCCCGCCAATACCTTGTTAGACTTTTGGATACAAAAGCAACAAAATCTTGCTTATGACAAAGGCGGTCAGTGGGCGAGCAGTGGTAACGTAAACAAAGCATTGTTAAATTATTTATTAGACGAAGACTACTTTCATCAACCTTACCCTAAAAGCACTGGTAAGGAATATTTTAACGAGTCGTGGTTAAACGCTAAATTAGCACTGTTTTTAAAGAATAATACACCACTTCATTCACAAGACGTCCAGGCAACTTTGGTGCAACTAACCGTAGAAAGTGTCGTGTTAGCTATTAAGCAACTAGCCGAAATAAAAGTTCTGGCAGTCTGTGGAGGAGGTGTGCATAATCAATTTTTAATAGCTAGGTTAGCAGCAGCATTACCTAAGGTTGAAGTTTGTAGTACAGCTAAGTTTGGTATTTGCCCCGATAATATGGAAGCGATGGCATTTGCTTGGTTGGCTAAATGTAGGATTGACAACATTCCGGCTACACTGCCGACAATTACTGGTACGTCTAAGCCTGCGGTATTAGGAGCTTGGGTGTCGTCAGCTTAGTTGTGGTGGCACAACCGTACTTTAGTTAATTTAAAACAACATTAATCACGAAATAATAAAAAATAATACAGCACTATAAAACTAATAAAAACTATAATAATAGGGTCTAAAATTGTCGTATTCTCTACAAGCATTTTTCCGCGCTATCGCGTTTCCAACACTTTTGTTCATTGGTGTTATATCCGCTGTTGAAACAGGCTTTGCAAACCTAACACCATGGCAAGATCTTATCTTACAGACACCACTGCTATTATTCGCAGCTACTATTATTCTCGCATTACGGTTTAATCAAACCCGAGTGATCTATATTGTGCTTTTCCTCGCATTAGCTTGGGCGAATAGCGGTAAGGTCGAGAACATCGACTATTTCTCATTTCACCCTAGTCTGTTTTTTATCTCTCAGTTATTTGTGCTCATGGCCTTTAGTTTTGATCAAAATAAAATGGTTTGGGGGCGTCATGGTCTAACTCGAGTTTTAGTTTTATTTGCCTTGGTATTTATCAATTACAAATTTAATCACTCAATAACGGTTAATGAAATCTTATCCTCGCAAGTCATTTCACTGTCAGCAGATTCAAAAATATCGCCTTATTTTCAAATAGAGTTTATTGTTTCAGCTATTTGTTTATTTACTTTAGCTACTCGTCAAATAATGAAACCAAGTCAATTAAACGCGAGTATTTGGGCGCTGGCTTTTGGTGTTATTGTGATCCAGTTTGGTGACTTTACTTATTACACAACGATTGTGAGCTACTGTTTATTTGGCGTCCTTATCATTCATGCTGTGCTTACCGATTCATACCAAATGGCATTTTCCGATGAGTTAACAGGCTTATCAGCGAGGAGAGCATTACTCCAATCATCTATTTCATTAGGTAAGCGATACACGGTCGCAATGATGGATGTAGATCACTTTAAGAAATTTAACGACACCTACGGCCATGATGTTGGTGATCAGGTATTGCGACTGGTTGCGAGTAAAATTAACGATGTAAAAGGCGGCGGCAAGGCTTATCGATATGGTGGCGAAGAGTTTACGATCATATTTCCTAATAAGTCTGTAAGTTATGCTATTCCATTTTTAGAGCAAGTACGCGAAGAAATCGCAAACTACCAGATGGCAATACGAAACGATGATCGCCCTGAAGACCAAAAGAAAGGTAAGTCGTCTCGTAAAAAGTCAGAGTCGAAAACCAAGTTTGTAAACGTCACAATCAGTATTGGTGTCGCTGAGCGAGAAGGGCAACTAAAAGACTTTGACCAAGTCTTAAAACAGGCAGATGAAGCCTTATACAGAGCGAAACAAGCGGGCCGAAACTGCTTAGCGGAATAGTTGCTAATCTTTAAACTTGATTGCGCTTTACGACTAACAGTTTGTAACAATTAAAAATTGTATGTTTTCTTAATCGCGCTATTCTTCGTCACAATAAAAAGTATCAGTTGTATAAGAATGGAAACGCAGAAATGACAACCAATGAACCTCTTCAACCGCAAGAATTAGCGCCGGTAAAAACACAAGAACGCATCGTTATAATGGACCTACTAAGAGGTTTTGCGTTAATTGGTATTTTGCTAATGAACATCGAATGGTTTAACCGACCAATTTCGGAGTTACTGAGTTTTGACTATAGCTCTACTGGAGCTGATTATGCCTCTAGTTGGTTAGTCTTAGTTTTTGTGCAAGGCAAGTTTTATAAATTATTTGCACTGTTATTTGGTATGGGTTTTGCGGTGATGCTACTTAGAGCGGAGCAAGTTGGTCGACCGTTTAAAGCCTGGTTTACCAGACGTATGCTGGTGTTGTACTTAATTGGTTTAGCGCATATGGCATTTTTATGGGGTGGTGACATTTTACATGACTATGCTGTCGGCGGCATGATGTTATTAGGTGTTGTTTTGTTAATGCGTACAAAGCGCTTTGCTAAGCGAAACCGTCCAGCGGTGTATGCAAAAATTGGTTTTTATATGATTTTCATCCCACTGACAATATCTGTAATCGCAGGCGCGGTATACGGAACAGTGAAAGATCAAACCGAGATGAAAGTTGGTTGGCAAAAGGAGCAACAAGTCATTCTGTTGGCCGATAAACTGATCGCTGAAAGCAAAGAGAACGGTACTTTTAACCTCACCCAAGCTCAATATGACGCACTAAAAAATAGTGATAACAGTGAATATGATCACGCTGCAGATGACATTTCTTCAGAAGTTACCGAACAAGATTCCAACTCAGAAGCGCTGACCGAGAGCGATTCGGTGACAGACACCCAAGAGCTTATTGAACCTGAGTTAACAAACGAGCAATTAGCACAAAAGCGGCTTGAAGCTGCTCAGAAGAGAGATTTCCGTTATGCTAAAGAAGCTGAATCGCTATTAAATCCAAGCTATTTGGAAGTGACTAAGTACCGTTGGGATTACGCGGTAAGTAATTTATCAAACTCTATTATTTTTGGTTTAGGCGTTATCTTGCCATTATTTCTCGTAGGCTACTGGTTAGTCGCGAGCGGTAAAATGAGCAACATAGAAAAGCATAGAACCTTCTTTAAAGTCATGTGTGTTGGTGGGCTAGCTTTTGGTATTCCGGTTAGTATTGGCGCTGCATTAATTATGAATCACCCAGCAACTAAAGGTGCCATTGAAATTAATTCGGTAAGTAATAGTTTATTTTATTTTGGCCAATTTGCATTATGTTCAGGTTATCTTGGTGCGATTGCTTTATTAAGTTTAAAAGCTGGGTTTGTTCGTTGGTTTGGTTGGTTATCACCTATCGGTAAAATGGCATTAACTAATTACATTATGCATTCGGTTATCTTATCAAGTATTTTTTATGGATATGGTTTTGCGCAGTTCGGTAACATCCCAAGAAGTGAACAGATGCTGATGGTTGTCGCGATAATTGTATTCCAAGCTATTGTAAGTAGTTTATGGTTAAGAGTATTTAACTATGGCCCACTTGAATGGTTATGGCGATGCGCAACCTATATGAAACTTCAGCCAATGAAGCGAGTTTCTTAGCGTGGATAAAATCACCTTTTTTGAACGTTTCGAAGCGGACATTTTAAGTGGTGTTAAAACCATAACAATCCGCGATGAGGCCGAGTCTCATTTTAAGCCAGGCAGTGAAGTCGATGTAGCAACGTTTGAGGATAACCGCCATTTTTGTCGAATAAAAATTAAATCAGTTGAACCTATTAGTTTCGCTAATTTAAATGAACGTCATGCTCTGCAAGAGAACATGACATTGACTCAGCTCAGGCAGGTTATAACCGACATTTACCCAGGCATAACCCACTTTTTTGTTATTAGCTTTGTTGTAATTTAGCACTTATTTGTGCCGGTAAATTAAGCTTTAAAGGGACAGTTTTTCATTAAATACATTTCATGGCTTACCGCACTCGTTGCGGTTTGTTTCATGTTGTTATATATCGACTCTAACGTTTTATTCAAATCTAATGCATTTCGCGATGCCATAACTGGGCCTACTGATTGTGGCAATACGTTTTGTCCAGCTAATACCGCCATCCAGTTTTCATGCTTAAACAACTCTTTATCATGAATCATTAAGTGACCATGCTCTTTGTATAGCGCTATACGTGATTTTAGTGACTCCGGAATGTCTATGTTTGAGCAGTGTCGCCAATATTCGCTGTCGTCTCTCTCGGTAGCGTTATAGTGCAAAATAATAAAGTCTCTAATCGCCTCATATTCTTTAACTGTTGAGTTATTGTATTCTTGTTGAAGGGTTTCACTCATCGACATGTCAGGGAAAAGTCGAACAAGCCTCATAATGCCCGATTGAATTAGATGTAGGCTAGTGGACTCTAGTGGTTCTAGAAAACCAGCAGACAAGCCGATTGCCACACAGTTCTTTTGCCAAAATTGCTGGCGACGACCTGTTTTAAACTTGATGTGTTTCGGCTCGGTTAATGTTGGACCTTCAACGCTGCTGAGCAACAGAGCTTCTGCCTCTTGTTCACTCATATATTGGCTTGAGTAAACATTGCCATTACCCATTCTGGTTTGCAGCGGGATACGCCATTGCCAGCCTGCATGGTGAGCAATAGAACGAGTATATGGGCTTAGCGTTTTCATATGAGCAGTTTGAACAGCTACCGCTCTGTCATTCAGTAAATAGTGTTGCCAAGACTCAAACCCAACGCCTAAGGCATCGCCAAGTAATAAAGCTCTTTGCCCGGAACAATCAATAAAAAAATCCGCCGATAAAACATCACAACCAGAATGCTCAGAGTTTTGCTCTAACTCAAGCTTACTAATATTTCCTGAATGAGGGCATAACTGAACGTTTGATACCTTTCCTTCAATTCGTTTAACCCCTAGGCCTTCAGAATAGTTTCTTAAAAATAACGCGTATTGGCTAGCGTCAAAATGAAAGGCATAGTCAAAGGTTGATGCCAATGAATTGCGGTCTAGACTTGGCGGGTGGAATTTATTATTACTGGCCAAGTGCCAAGCATAAGAAAACTCTTCTAGATTACGTTGATAACCCTCTGCATTTGCCTTTAACCAATAATAGGGAAACGACATATAATCAAAATCAGCAGCAAAGCTTCCAAACGGATGCATGTATTTGTGGCCGATACGGGTCCAATTCTCAAACTCAATAGCAAGCTTAATGCTACCGTTACAAAATGATAAAAACTCGGTTTCGTCTATACCTAAAATTCGGTTAAAGTTTTTAATCGGTGGAATGGTCGCTTCGCCAACACCTATGGTGCCAATTTCGTCAGACTCAACCAAAGTGATCGAGACACGTTGTCCTAATTGTTTGGCTAACATCGCAGCTGTCATCCAACCTGCGCTACCACCGCCCACTATGACAATGTTTTTAATATGTTGACTGTTGTCCAAAGAGGGGCTTTGTATCTTTGACATGCTAAGTACTTTCCGATTCAAGTTTAGTTAAAGTCTGTTTTCGACTTTGGGTTAACTTTTAGATATCTAATTAGATTAACTAGATTAAATGATGAACTCCAGATAAAAAAACTGCCGCATAAGCGACAGTTTTAAATCAAGGAATATCAATGTTGGATTAGAACTTAGCGTTCAGTCCAAAATAGAATTGACGACCAAAGTACTGCAAAGTACCTGTCGCAGCTTCATTACCAAAGTACGAACGGTTAGGCTCATCAGTAAGGTTATTTACTGAGAATACGCCCTGAAGCTCTTCTGTAAATTGATAAGACGCTTGGAAATCAACAACCAGCTCTTCAGCGAAGTAAGCTTTTTGCTCATCACCGATAGCAATCTGATTGCCAACATACTCTTCACGGTAGCGTGCATTAACGCGAGTCGAGAAAGTGTCATCATAATCATAGAACACAGTTGCAGACCAAACACGTGGTGAAAGGAATGGGTAAGGTGTCGTTTGATCACCTAAACCAGAAACCGCTTCGAATTCTGAAGTAACTTCACTCTCTGTGTAAGAGAAGCTCGCTGCAACACCTAGGCCTTGCCATAACTCTGGTAAGAAACTGAATGTTTGCGTATAAGCAATTTCTGCACCGCGGAAGTAACCGCCTTTACCGTTGTTTAACAATACCGAGTAGTCACCAGAGGCAACAGGTACACCGTTATTATCAACACTTGGCGCTGTGATGCCATCGGCCGCGAAGTCATAGTTTTGAATAGTTACTTTCTCAGGGAAGTTTTCAATGTCTTTGTAATAAAGAGCAAAAACAATGGCGCCATCTGTTTCTACAAAGTAGTGCTCTAATGAAAGATCAAACTGTGTAGCGTAGAAAGGGCGAACTTCAGGAGAAGTATCACGATTTAAATCGGCTTCTTTAACTGACTCATCAAACTCGTCCGTATTGTATGACCAAGCACCGCTCACGGCCATGTCACTCATGTTTGGACGTGACATAACTTTTGCAGCGGCAAAGCGAAGTTGATCTTGGTCTGTCAATTGGAAGTTCAAGTTAATCGACGGTAAAACATCAGTATAATCAATACCTAAAGTAGTATGTTTGTATACCGTTTTTGTCACACCAAAGTCGTCGGTAATTGGGTCACCATCGTTTTTAATTACAGGATCTTCAACACCAGTTGCATTTTGCTCGGTATGAATAACACGAACACCAACGTTACCGGTAAGCGGTAAACCAAATAACTCAGTGTCTAAGTTTGCTTGGAAATAAGCCGTCAACGTTTCTTCTTTGATTTCGCTTTCTTGCCAAATTGTCCAGTCATAACGCCAGTCTTTTCGAGCCTGAGTATCTTCGCTGCCTAACCACACACCTTCAATGTATGAGTTATCTACAGAGATAAAGGCAGGGAAGTTGGCAAACTCACCTTGTAGTTGAACGATTTCATAATCGCCAGCTTGTAATTGATAAGGACGATAAGTCTCACTCTCAATTGGTTGGCCATTTTCGTCATAACCTAGGATGTAGTTACCGTTACGAAGGTTGATGCCGTATCCAGCAATGTCACCGTAGTTGTAAG
Source organism: Psychrosphaera aestuarii (assembly GCF_017948405.1). NCBI lineage: Bacteria > Pseudomonadati > Pseudomonadota > Gammaproteobacteria > Alteromonadales > Pseudoalteromonadaceae > Psychrosphaera > Psychrosphaera aestuarii. Next base: position 1,130,632 of record NZ_CP072844.1, read on the forward strand.
CTTTACGAGCACTTTTATAGCTACGATCGGCCCAACGCACACCCGCTTCAAGCGATGATAAGTGATCATTGTCTAAGGTGTATTTAAAGTCTACGCGAGCTGAATTTGACTCATTGTTTTCAAGGTGAGGATACTTTTCTAGCGATCCAACCATCATACGATTTGGGTCGGTCAGAGCATTAGTAACATCTTGATTAAATGAAAGGTTTGGTAAATTTAAACCATTAGTTTCTATGTTAACAACGATGTCATCGGTAACTACTGGGTTCATCGCAGATGCATCTTGGAAAATAGCAAGTCGCATAACTTCATCGCGATAGTCCGACTCACCTTCTGAGTGAGCAATGTCAAAATCAACAACAAGGTTGTCATTAACAATCCATTCTGCATTAACACCAAACGACATAACTTCACTTTCAGTAGTATTGTCATCGGCTTGAGTTTGCAAGGTTAATGTATTGTTAAAACGAGGATAAGGAGGATTGTCATTAACATCGCCACGGTCACGATAATAAGTACCGCCAACGATATATTCACCGTTCTCACCCGCTAAAATTGGATTTTCAAAGTCGATAGATGAACCATCTAAAATAGAGCCGATACCGTTTACACGGTAACCTCGGTCGATGCCTTGTGAATCAAACTTAGAGTAAAAACCATCCGCTTTTATCGTTAACGATTCGTTAGGTCTAAATGAGATGGAGCCCATTAAGCCTTGGCGAAGTTCTTCACCACCACGAGCCATTAATTCAAAGCCCTGAGGAACAATATAGTTACCAGACTGAGTACCGTCTTGAACACCATTCTCGTCGTAAGTCGGTAGCGTTAGGCCACCATCTTGCGCACCGTCAAACGGCAATACGCCTAAACGTGGTTGATAGTTAACAAACTGCGTAGAAATACGAGGTTGCTGTAAACGCGCATATCCAAGGGAAACACCAACGGTGTCGTCCATGAATTTACCTTGGTAAGAAAAACTAAAACGGTTACCAAGTGGGTCTGCATCTGGGTGCTCGTCTGCTGAATCGTTGTAACTCAGTTTTGTTTGTACTGTGAAGGTGTGCTCTTGATCGTTATCAAGTGCATCCGCCGTTTGCAGTTCAATTGAACCGGCAACACCACCTTCAACTAAAGATGCTTTTTGTGATTTATAAACTTGAACCTGATTGATAAGCTCTGAAGGGTACTGGTCAAACTGAACAGAGCGACCGCCCTGGTCGGTAACCACTTCACGGCCATTCAATGTTGCAAATACAAAACCGCCAGACATACCACGAATGTTTAATTCACTAGACTGACCGCCAGAGCGAACAGCCGTAACACCAGGTAGTCTAGAAATAGCGTCGGCGATGGAAACGTCAGGTAACGAGCCCATGTCATCGGCGGAAACTGCTTCTACAACAGTATCTGAATAACGTTTAGTATTAAGTGATTGAATTAAGCTGCGTCTAAAGCCGCGAACTTCGATAACCTCTACATCAGAATCTTTTTCTGCTTCAGCTTTGGCTTTTGCCTCAGCGATTGCCTTTTTGTCTTTGTCGGTTTCTTCAACCGCCATAGTAGGCATCGAAGCAATAGTGACGCCGCCCAGCATTAAAGCTAGCGTTAGCGCACTTGGCTTGAACTTTTTCATGTGTGTTCCTCAAAACAAGTTGTTGTTATGTTTTTGAAGAGTGTGATTTCGCTTGTCGGACTAAACAATTCACTTTAAATAGCGTTTATATACACTTATATAACGTTTATTTATATTGGCAACGTATGCAAAGATAGAGAGTTGTTAATAAATATACAAGTGCGCATTTGCACGCATACGTATTCATGCCGTAAGCCTATAAAACAGTATATACAAAGCACCATGGCTTGTTTAAATTCGATATGTTGAGTGTATTGCAATCAACGTTTTTCGGACCGGTAATTAATAAGTTGTGACCAGGCAACACCAATCACAACGATATAATAAATATTAACAGGGTTAATCAATTACCTACACCTCGCTATTTCGCCGTCAGCGGGTGGACAACATACTTTAATAGCACCTAAAAACTAAAACACTAGTTAATTGGAGTTATTTCCTATGAATTTTAAGTTAAAGCCTTTGTCGCTAGCTGCGTTAGCGACGGCTACAGTCCTGAGTGGTTGTGGTACAGAGGAAGAAACGATTCAAAAGACCAAAGTTTTTGATGATGAAACAAAAACGGGTCTTTGGTGTAAATTGCCGGACATCGTGCAAACGGTTGATGCTGATTTCCATCCTCTCACAGCAGCAGAGATTGATGCACTAGAAACAGTTGCATTATCAATTGCGAATGCAGATGACACATTTACTGATCAACAAGTAGAAGACTTTAAAGCTTCGTTTAATCCTTATGACTTTGATTATGGAACTTATGACCTATATCAAACTCTTGGGTTAACTATGGAAGAAGAAGCACGTCGTTTAGTGGCGAAAGCTGAAGCGCGTGAATTCAAAATTAACCAAAAACAAGATGTTATCTTCGGGGATGACTTTGATACTTGGTTTGATGCGTGGTTTGATACGGTTCCATATACGGACTATCTAGGTAAATCTCAGCGCTTACCTAAAGCCGCATTAGGCATGCAGTTATCTTTATCTGCGACTAATAACGGTGAAGAAGCATGTTATACACCACCGACAGAATGTCCTAACTATCAAGTTATTGATGAGTCTGGTAAATACAACTGTATTATTCCTGAAGAAAACCCAATTGAAGATGTACCTGCACTTCCTCAAGCTGTTGTTACCGCAGCAGCAACGGGGGAAAAAGCAGTCATATTTTATCGTAAGAATGGTGAACAAGTAGATTCAAACTACGAAAATATCACGATTCATACCTGGAATGATGCAAACTGTACTGCGTATAACGAGGAAACCTCTACAACTCAATGGGGTTCTGGCTTAGCTGCAACAGATGTAGATGATAATTTCGGTATGTACTGGATTCTTGATCTTCAAGAAGGTCACGACGCTTGTGGCAACATGATTGTTTACAACAAGAGCACTGGCGACAAATTCATTACACAAAACGACGCTATGATCCCGCTTGGTAAATCAGGTGACGTTGTATTCCATAACTTAGATAAAATTTCATACTTCCAAGATGGATTCCCAGCAAACTTATTAGACGGTGCTTACTTAGCTAACCAACACCCATATTTTGGTGCGGCGGCAGGAAGCAAGTCATGTGGTTGGGGTACAAGCTTAGATGAAGCAGGTGAAGCCTGTGTCGGTCAAGCTATTGATAACTGTCCTGAAGGCACTTATGCCGTCGGTGTCGGCCAAGTTGATATTCCATCAAAGTGTGTCGCAGAATTTGACCCAGAAACGACGTTTTTATTACGTGGTGGCTTTAACGGTTGGGGTAATCCAACTGAAGGCACTGAGTTTGAAAAAGTAGCTGATGGCGAATACCGTAAAATTTTCACTTACGGTGAACATCCTACTGATGCGGCATTAGAGTTTGCTGCAGATGCGTCAGTTGAAGTAACAACAGGTGTAGGTGCAACATTAACGTTTGTGCAACCGGTTGACGAGGAAGGTACAGCGGTTGATTTCACACTCGACCTAAATAACATTCCTAAAGACACAGTGTTTACTATGGCTGATGGCACACAAGTGACGTTAGCTGAAAGTGGCAACGTTGTTACGTTACCAGAAGGTGCGACGACTCCAGTCGTTGAAGAACTTGCAATTACACTTCCTGAAGGCACATTGTTAACGTTAGCAGCCGGTGCAAATCATAGCGATTTCGCATGTACAGAAGACTGTGTAACTAGCTATAGCTTTAAAATTGCGGATGCGGACTGGTCCGAACCGGCTTCTTACGGTGGCGTAAGCGGTGGCGATGCACTTGTGATTGGTGGTAGTCCAAAACCTTTAACAGCCGGTGAAAACGTGGGTCAAGATCTTGGTATCAAGATGCAAGACACAAGTTATTACCAGTTTGTGTTTAGAGCACCAGCAGCAAATGAAGCAACATTAGAAGTAGACCAAGTGCCGGTTAATGCTTATCCAAACCTACTTTTAGGTAGTGACACGATTAGCATGAATTACAAAGGTGACAGTGTTTATCAAGTGACTAAGCGAGAATTGACCGCGGGAACTTACACGGTTGCATTCGCAGATACGGCGAATGACTTTGCTCTTGGTGCTGATACAGACAACGCTGCTGATGTAAACGAAGAGGTTATGTTAAAAGCCGATGGTTCGGTAATTACATTAACGATACCTGTAGATGAAAAGTATGATTTCTTGCTTGATCTATCGGACGCTGACAAGCCTTCGTTTAAAGCACAACCGTCTAAGCCACTAGGTGCAAATGTAGCTTACATTCGTGGCTCAATTAATGGTTGGGGTGCGCCAGCATCGGATGAAATCATTTACAATGAAGACTCAGTATCATACTCAGTTATATACGGACTTGAAGCATCTACAGACGCTCACGCGTTTAAGTTTGCTTCTGAAGATTGGTCATCAGTTGATATCGGTTTTGGATCAGTAACTATCTCAGAAGATGATGATGCACTGACTATTACTGAAGCGGGTGGCAACATGCAAGTAATTGCTGATGAGTCTACTTCGTATAAATTTGAATTAACTTACGACGCTGCTGATTTTGAGAAGAAGCCTGTGCTTAAAGTGTCAAAACTACCAATCTTTATTCGTGGTGGTATGAACGGTTGGGGTGAAGTAGACAAACTCGCCTTTAATGCAGTTACTCCGGCTAGTACTGGAGAGGATAAAGAAGCTGGCCATGAGTACACAGCAACGTTAAGCCTTGGTGCTGACAACGTATTCTTTAAAGTAGCAACAGGTGATTGGTCAACTATCAACCTGGGTTCTGCAACTGATGGCGTTGAAGCGGTTACCCTTGATACACCAGTGGTACTTGGCAGTGCAAATGATAATAACTTGTCATTTGACCCAGCAGCAGCCGGTGACTTTAAGTTTATCTTTAATGATAAAACCAAGACGCTAACAATTACTCAAGATTAATGAGTAAAGCGTTGAGATGAAATGAGCGTAAAGAACGACTCATTTAATGAGAAAAACCCAGCTTAGGCTGGGTTTTTTATTGTTCGAATATTGTATTATGTAGGGGTATTCCCTCAACGGTAACAGGATATAAAACCGAACAGCAGGCAATAAAAAAGCCCATGGGTTTATTCATAGGCTTATATTAGTATCGTTGGCGTCATTTAACTCAAGCGTCATTCAACTCAAGCATCATTAAACTCAAGCATCGTCTCATTCACGATCATCTAGGTTAGCAGTACCTAAAACAGCGTGTATATGAAGGTTGCTAATGCACTTTGTTGAGTCGCAACAACAAGGCCGCCTAATAAACTTAGAATGACGATAATAGGCAACAACCAAATCTTTTTACGAACGCGTAAAAACGCCCATAAATCTGACATAAATTCCAACATTAAAAAGGATACTCCAGGTTCTTTTTATCTGATTTTGCCTCAACCTTTACGTAATTAGAAGGGGCGTTCTGATTTGATTTTTCGTCACTGCTTTTAATTGAGTTTTTACTAGCTGCGCTTTTGCTAATAGAAGTGTAGCTAGTTGAACGTTGGCTGATTTTAGTTTGGTACTGAAGCTTGCCAAACAGTCTTAAAGTAAAGCCAATAGGCGCAACTAAAAGATAAAAGCATAGTCCTAAAATAACCCGAGTATTAAACCAGCCAATAGCTCCTGCAATAGTCATCCAAATACGATGCGGTAGCCATAACCACGCTGGCTTCACCAAATATAAGCTCATTAATACTAAGCTGATAGCCAAAGGCCAAAGCTGCCATGCATAATTAAATAACCAAGGTAATATCACGGAAAAAAACAGTGGAAATGCCCAACTAATGGTTAAGGCAAACTCTTTAAGTTCGGTTTCTGTAGGCTTATTCTTGTGTTGTTTTAAGTTAAGTTTATTCATTTTCATAATTTAGTTGTGACTCGCTTTTAAAGTTCCTTCGAGTTCCTTTAAGGCTAGATATCTTTCAGGTCTAGTCTCTGTCAAATTTGGTTTGTTTTGCCAAAGCAATGGCGAACTCTGGCTGCTCGGCTTTTTTAAGCACAACATTATTCATGACTAAGTAATCCATTTCCGTGGCTAAAAAGCAGCGAATAGCGTCAGCAGGGGAACAAACGGGCGGCTCGCCGCGCACATTAAAACTCGTATTTACTACCACAGCACAATCTGTTTTTTCTTTAAAAGCAGAAATGAGCGCATGAAATTCAGGGTTAGAGTCAGCGTGCACCGTTTGAATTCGCGCTGAATAATCAACATGGGTAATAGCGGGCAAAGTAGAACGTTGCTGTAATAACTTATCAATTCCAAACAAGGACTCGTCCGTTTGTAGTCGAAGCGCTTTTTTAACATTGGCTACTAGTAACATATATGGGCTTGCGCATTTGTGCTCAAAGTAGTCACTGACGTCTTCGGCTAATACAGCAGGAGCAAAAGGCCTAAATGACTCGCGGTATTTGATTTTTAGGTTCATGGTGCTTTGCATTTTGGTATTGCGGGGATCGCCAATAATGCTTCGGTTACCAAGGGCTCTTGGTCCAAACTCCATACGACCCTGAAACCATCCCACAACATTACCCTGTTCTAATAAGTCGGCGGTAAAAGGGTATAAATCCTCTTGGACATGAGCCGTTAAGCCTTTTTCTTTGACGGCACTGAGTATTTCATCATTGCTATATTCAGGGCCCAAATAGCTACCTTGTTGACTATCTTGGTTTTGTTTGACGGTTCTTTTGCCGTCAAAGTAATGATGATAAGCCACTAAGGCTGCGCCGAGTGCGCCACCTGCATCACCCGCCGCTGGTTGAATCCAAATGTTTTGGTAAGGACCTTCACGTAACAAACGACCATTAGATACACAGTTTAAAGCCACGCCACCCGCTAAACAGAGGTTGTCACTTGGCGCCAAGGTGTATAAATGATGTACAATTTTTAGCACAATTTCTTCTGTGACCACCTGAATAGAGCGTGCTAAGTCCATTTGTTTTTGCGTCACTTCTGCATCATCAGGTTGGCGAGGTCCGCCAAATAAGTCATCAAACTTACTATTGGTCATAGTGCTACCAACGGCGAAGTCAAAATAGCTCATATTTAAGTGAAAGCTACCGTCATCGTGCAGGGTGACAAGCTTTTCTAATATGACGTCAACGTACTTAGGCTCTCCGTATGGTGCTAAACCCATTAACTTATATTCACCAGAATTTACTTTAAATCCGCAGTAATAGGTAAACGCGGAATAAAGTAAGCCTAACGAATGTGGAAATTGAATTTCCCATAACGGCGTTAATTGATTTCCCTTTCCTTTCCAAGCAGTGGACGTTGCCCACTCTCCAACGCCATCAAGACAAAGCACAGCGGCTTCCTCATATAGCGATGGGAAATAGGCAGAGCCTGCATGAGATAAGTGATGTTCTGAAAAAAGGAGTTGAGGTATTTTGGCTTTTTTATCTAGGCCCGCGAGTTGTCGAAATTCACGCCTTAATACGGTTTTTAGATAGAGCTTTTCTTTTAACCAAATAGGCATCGCTCTAATAAAAGATCTGATACCGCGAGGCGCATTCGCAAGATATGTTTCTAGTAAACGCTCAAATTTAAGTAATGGTTTGTCATAAAAGATAATGGCATCAATATCGGCAAGTTTTAAATTGCCTTCTGTTAGACAGTAATCAATGGCTTGTGCTGGAAAACTAGGGTCATGCTTAAGTCTAGTAAAGCGCTCTTCTTGAGCTGCAGCGACAATTTTACCATCTACAATCAGTGCGGCTGCGCTGTCGTGATAATACGCAGAGATTCCTAAAATACGTTTACTCATCTAACCCCAAAATTCCTTTATAAGTCATCTTATTAAATCGTGACATTTTTAAGCAGTATATAGCATTTTAGGCTTGCGAGAATAGTGTCAATTGGATAACGTTACAGGTTAATTCTGGTATTTTTCTCACCTTAACAAACGAGTGTTTTTAGTGAATTCAAACAAGGCCGTTAAATCAACGAAACCGCTCTTTTATTTAATTGCGATTTTAATCCCTATTGTGGTTTTAGTTGGCTTGGAATCATTGCTTCGAGTATTAAATTACGGCGAAAAACAGGCCGCGTTTATTCCAGTTCCGCAATTGTCAGGGTATTTACAACCAAACCCACGCTTAATTGAACGTTATTTCTCTGTTCCAGAACTGGCGCCTAAAGTCAGTCCAGACACCGTGTATTTTAAAGCGCAAAAAGCCAAAGATACCTTTCGAATTGTTATTCAAGGAGGCTCGTCGGCCGCTGGTTTTCCGTTTGGTCGATTTGGCTCTTTACAAGGCATGTTGCAGCAGCGCTTTAAACTCGCCTATCCAGACAAAAACATTGAAATAATTAACACAGCGATGGCGGCGGTGAATACGTTCACACTCGTGGATATACAAGATGAAATACTCCAACTTGAGCCAGACCTTGTACTCGTTTATGCAGGCCATAATGAATATTTAGGTGTGCTAGGCGCTGGCTCTGTTATGGGAGCGCAAAGTAGTTACGGCACAACACTGATGTATTTGAAGTTAAAGTCACTGCGGTTATTCAAGTTTTTAGAAGCTAGCTATCAGCATTTTAAGGTAGATGCAGTTCCATCGGACCAAGCGAACAGAACGGTTATGGCCAGTGCAGCTAAAGGACAGAATATTCCAATGGACAGTGCCGTTTATCAACAAGGCATCCATCAGTTCTCCGGCAATTTAGACCTATTACTATCAAAATACAAACAGGAAGGTGTGCCAGTTTACATTGGTAACTTAGTGAGCATTGAGAAAGATTTAATTCCGTTTTCAGGTATGAACCAAGCCTATCAGCATGCACTTGGGCTCTTTGAAGCTAAAGAGTATGAACAGGCAAAGCAGTCTTTTATCCTTGCTAAAGATCTCGATGAGCTTAGATTTCGAGCGCCGTCGGAGTTTAATGACATTATTAAAGCAAAAGCTAAAGAGTATGATGCCACGCTGGTGGATGTAGAGACTAAATTTAGAGAGGCAGCGCCACAAGGTATTCTTGACCACAGTTTATTATTAGAGCATGTTCACCCGACCAAGCTGGGATACTTTTTACTCGCCGATGCATTTTTTGAGTCGTTAGTAACAAGTGAAATACCTTGGGTAGCTAACCTTGAAACCAATAACGCTAAAGAATGGTCGCCGATTAGTGAGCTTAATGAACGGTATGCTGTTTTAAAAATGCAAAACCTGATGAATGGTTTTCCCTTTACTGACACCCCAAAAATCTTGCCAAAAATAGCAGTGGAAACCGCTTTTGACCAATTGTTATTGCGCAGATTAAAGGGTGAAAATTGGTTGTTGTTGCAACAAGACTTACTCAAATTTTATCTTCAAGCCAATAACTTAAAACAAGCTGCGTTGGTCGCAGGAATTATTGCCGACGCATTAGTCGCCTCGGCTGAAAGTCACAACACAGCTGCGAACTTATTTCGGAAAGCTAACCAATTGAATTTGGCATTGTATCATCAGCGTCAGTCATTACGACTCGATCCTGACTCAGAAAAATACCAAATGAATTTAGCTTTTGATTTATTTTTAGCGAATCGTTTTGATGAAAGCTTGTTGTTGTTGCACAACGTAAAACAAAACACTCAGGATTTACCGAGAGTGACGTTTTTTATTGATAAAGTTAGCACAGCTAAAGAAGCGTTTAGCAAATTTAAAGAACTACCGGAGCGTTAAATGCAAGCAAGTAAGTCAAAACTATGGGCGTTTAGAATTATTACTCTTTTGCTTCCCTTTTTAATTTTAGGCGCACTTGAACTTACTTTGCGGATCGTGGGTTTTGGACAATCCACGCCGTTATTTATTCAAAATCCGCAAGCCCCTGAGTATTTATTGCCAAAGCCGGATGTAGTGAATCGGTACTTTTCAAAGCCAGAAAATGGTCCAAATGTCACAATAGAAACTAACTTTTTTTTGAAGCAAAAACCTGAAAACGGCTTAAGAATATTTGTACAGGGTGGCTCCACCGCAGCCGGCTTTCCATATGGATTTGGTGCATCAATCGCGGGAATGTTGGATTATCGACTTAAACAAACTTATCCAAACAAAGAAGTTGAAGTGATAAACACCGCTTTGTCGGCCGTTAACAGCTACACCTTATTAGATTTTGCCGACGAGATTATTGCTCAAGCGCCAGATGCGATTGTGATATATGCAGGTCATAACGAATTTCTAGGCATAATGGGCGTTGGCTCTACGTATTCAACGTACAATTCTAGAAGTGCGAATTTACTATTTTTAAAGCTGAAAAACCTACGTTTGTTTCAGCTCATGCAATTAGCCTATGACAGTATCAAACTGGACACACAAGCCATTGGCGCAACAGAAGAACGTCAATCAAGAACCGTTATGGCAAAAGTGGCGAAACATAAAAATATTGATATTAATCATCCACTATTTACAGCAGGAATTGACCAATTTAAGCAAAATATGACTTTGTTATTGGCTAAATATAAAAAAGCAGGTATTCCAGTTTTTTTGAGCACAATAGCAAGTAATTTATCCGATCAGCCCCCGTTTGAATCTGATTTATTATCCAAAGAATATCATACGATATTGCAACGTCCGGTAGAGTCCTGGTCGACTATAGAACAGGCTATTTTAGAACGACAAATCGAAGTTCAAAAAAGTAGTGCTAATGCGTATTTTAAACTTGGAAAAAGATACCAGTATCTAGGTGATCATGCGAAAGCAAAAGTGGCCTTTGAAAATGCCAGACAGCATGATTTATTAAGGTTTCGCGCGCCGATGGAAATAAATCAAATTATCCGTCAGTTGGCGCTAGATACTAATGTCACTTTGGTGGATGCTGAAGCGCAATTATCAGCCGTCGCTAAAAATGGCATCATTGGCCAAGCTTTGATGTTGGAGCATTTACACCCAACAATAAAAGGCTATTTTGAGATTTCAGATGCCTTTTATAACCAATTGATCGCGTCTGAGTCTTTGCCAAAAGCCCCGAATAAGGTTGCTCGTTTTAACGCTATTCAAGACTTACCTATTTTTGATGCGGAAGTTTACAAAGGACACGCAATAATAGCGGGTTTAAAGGCTGATTATCCATTTAGTGCAGAGCCTCAAATCTCGGTGTTACCGCCCGTTAGAAATGAGCAAGAACGACTGGGCCTTAAGCTTCATCAACAAAAAATATCGTGGCTTGATGTTGCACAAAGCTCACTAAAACAAGCTGAGAAAAAGGGTGATAGTAAAAGCATGGTTAAAGCAGCGAAGCTTATCTCTGATGCAATACCAAATAATCCCGAGTTTGCTTATCAAGCAGGTTCAATGTTGATTTATACTAAACAAGCGGAGCAATCTTTCCGTTACTTAAAACGTGCGCTGCGTCATAAGCCTAATTATATTAATGCACAACTTGCATTGGCGCATGCCAGTGCTGAAATTAACGACTACAAGCAGGCAGAGCAGTGGTTATTATCGGTGCAAAAGTTAGAGCCAAATAACAGTGTGGTGAAGCAAAACTTACCGGAGTTGCGAAAGGCTTTACGTAACCAACAAAACTAAATATACATCTTGAATCAACAGAACACGCCATTCATCTCAAAGGCGTTCATTTACATACGTATTCAACAGATACTTGTCACGGTTCTTTTTATAGTAGGGCAATAAAAATACCTATAAATACAATAAAAAATAAGAATCTATCAACAGGAATACACTATGTTAAATAAGTCATGGTTTAGTCGGACCTTGTTATTATCAGCAATGTCCGTTGCTTTAACCGCCTGTGGTGGCGGTGGCGGAGATGATGGCGTTAAGCCACTTCAGTGCGCAGCACCAAAAGTATTAAACGAAGCAAAAAACGCCTGTATCACTCCTGAGACCGAAGCGGAAAATACCGCGCCTACTTTTACATCTTCAGCAACACTGAGTGTAGAAGAGGCAACGGCTAACGGTACGCTTATTTACACAGCGTATGCGACTGACGCCGAAAGCAACACTATTACTTACTCTTTGCTAGACCCGAAGTCAGCGTTTACTATCAACCCTGCAACAGGTGCTGTTACGGTTGATAATCAAGATAACTTAATAGCAAGTAACTCTGCGGGTTACACCATTACCATTACGGCCACAGATAATGGTTCGCCAGCTAAATCGACAGATCTAGTGATTGCGGTTACGATTACCGAGGCCGCCGTTTCTTATCCTCAGCCTGCCGTAAAACCTAGTGAGTCACAAGGTGTTGTTTATTATTACCGTGCTGACGGCGACTATACTGGCTTTGTTTTGCATGCTTGGAATAACGAGACGTGTAATGCTTATGCGCAATTTGAAGATCCTGGTGCATCAACTGGCACCGGAACTGAATGGACTGCAGGATTGGCGCCGACAGATACCGATGAGAACTATGGTGTTTACTGGCTGTTTGATACTAAAGACCAAGCCTCTTGCGCTAATTTTATTGTTCATAAAGGGGACTTGAAAGACCCAGACTCAGATCAGCAGCTGTCTCTAAACGGTGATAGATGGGTATTTGTAGTTTCCGATGTGGGTGTATTTACTGATCCTGCAGATGTTAGTTTAGTACCGCCGTTTCAAATTAAAGATGCGTCAGCACACTGGCTAAACAAGAATACTATTGTTTGGAATGGAACCAGCGATAATGCAAAGTTATTGTGGTCATTAAATGGTGATTTGGACGATAACTTCACAACAGACAATAGTTTAGAGTTAACTAAAGTTGAATTTCCTAATTCATTAAAAGAAGTAGCCCCACACTTAGTGAGCTGGCAAGCGTATCAGTTTGAAGCAACAGCTGCACAACAAGAACAGCTAGTTAAGAGTCAGTTAGTACTAACATCACTCGATGGTAACGGTGAACCAGAAACAGCAACATACGTTCAAAAAGCAAAAGCCTTTGACGATATATACACAAGTGATGCAAACGATGCAGACGAGCAACGTTTAGGACTGTTTTATAACACCAATGGCAATATAGAACTAGATGCTTGGGCGCCAAGTGCTCAGAGTTTGCAATTAAAAGTGTTTAACGCGGCTAAAGAGTTAGTCGCAACTCATGACATGATAGAAAATAAAGCGACGGGTGTGTGGCATTTTGAAACCGACAGCTCGATGAACTACGACCGCTTATATTATCGATTTGCTATTCAGGTATATCATCCGTTAACTAAAAAAGTAGAAGACCTGTGGGTGACTGATCCTTATTCAGTTAACACTTCGACTAATGGACGTTATTCTCAATTTGTAAATATGACAGACGCCGATTTGTATCCTGCTGGTTGGCAAGGTCATGCAGTCCCTACCATTGAGCAACCGGAGCAGGCTGTGCTGTTAGAAGCACATATTCGCGACTTTAGTATTCGTGATGAAAATACGTCTGTAAGTAATCGTGGTAAATACAATGCATTTACTGAAACCGGGTCAGGTGCAATGACTTACCTGAGCGAAATGAGTAACGCTGGTGTCACCCATTTCCATATGTTGCCAGCGAACGATATCGCCACAATAGAAGAGGATGTTTCTAAACGAATTGATTTACAAAATACAGTTGGCGAATTATGTGCAAGAAATAGTGCAGCGCCAGTGTGTGGAGTGGAATCAAATTCCGATACCTTATTATCTGTTCTAGAGAGTTATTCTGCAGACACAGACGACGCAAAGAAACTGGTAGAAAGCTTCCGTGGTTTTGATGGATTTAACTGGGGCTATGATCCTCATCATTTTAATACAGTGGAAGGCAGTTATGCGTCTACTCCAGAGGGCGTAGCTCGTATAAAAGAATTTCGTGGCATGGTATTGGCGCTTCATGAAACTGGTTTAAGAGTAATTTTAGATGTTGTTTATAACCATACCAGCGCATCGGGTATTTATGACAATTCGGTATTTGATAAATTAGTTCCAGGGTATTATCACAGATATAACGAAGTGACTGGCATTATAGAGAACTCCACATGTTGCGATAACGTAGCCACCGAACACAAAATGATGAGTAAGTTTGTGGTTGATTCGCTTGTACATTGGGCACAACATTACGGTATGGATGGCTTTCGTTTTGATGTGATGGGACACTTGCCCGCTCAGTTACTTTTAGACGGCCGTGCCGCAGTTGCTGCTATTGACGCCGATACTTACTTTTATGGGGAAGGTTGGAATCTAGGTGAAGTAGCGAACGACCGCCTATTTAAACAAGCAACTCAATATAATCTAGCCGACACACAAATTGGTACTTTTAACGATCGTCCTCGAGACTCTATTCGAGAGCAAGCGTTATCAATTACATCACCAGACTTAAATAAATCGGATCATATTCGTTTAGGTTTAGCCGGCACCTTACAAAACTTCGAACTGGAAGATAAATCAGGGGTGGTTAAAAAAGGCATTAATTTTGATAAGTCATCTTATGGTTTAGACCCTGCTGATATCATCAATTATGTATCAAAGCATGATAACGAAACGTTATATGATTATTTACAATATAACTTTGACGATAGCACTACTGCAGCAACGAGAGCTCGTGTGCACATGTTATCTGCTGCGATTCCATTAATGAGCCAAGGTATTCCATTTTTCCAATTGGGCGTTGATAAAATTCGTTCAAAATCAATGGATCGAAATACCTATGATGCAGGTGATTGGTTTAACTACGTCGACTATACAAACAATTCAAACAACTGGAATGTTGGTTTACCAATTGAACGCGACGGTCAGTACAATGTTGCCTTAAGCTCAAATCCAAATGCACAAGTAGCAATGACTGATATTCAGCAGTCAAGCGCGGTATTCAAAGAGTTTTTGAAAATTCGCACTGGCAGTCCGTTATTTAGCTTAACAACAGAGCAAGATGTCATTAACCGCGTTGGTTTTCATAATACGGGTAGCACACAAACGGCTGGCGTTATTGTAATGAGCATTGATGATGGTATTGGTCTTACCGATTTAGATAGTAATTTTGATGCGATCGTTGTGGTAATTAACGGTACGGCTGTAACTCAAGATTTAGACGTTAAGTCGGCGAGTGGTTTTGTTTTACATGATGAACAGTTAGCTTCAGCCGATTTGATAGTAAAAACCGCGAGCTTTAGCGAAGATGCCACTAATGGCACATTCACGGTACCTGGCCATACGGTTGCGGTGTTTGTTAAACCACAAACCGGCGCGCAAGGTGAAGGGTTAGCAACGGATCCGGATCGAGTCGCGTCGCCGTATAATGAGACTGTGATTGGGATTGAAGGCTTAAACGAGATTGAATTTACCGCATTAGAATATGACCAACGAGGGACATACTCAGGCTCAGTAACACTGGAGCCTGGCACCTACGAGTTTAACCTTGGTGATGCCACATTAAGCATAGAGAACATTGCTTTTGCAGATGTAAGCATAGGCGCCAATTCAGAAACTATTGTGGCTGGTAATACCGATAGTTTTGCTGTCACGGTTACTCAGTCTGGTGCTTATTCTGTGTCATTAAACGTTGAGTCGAGTACGCCTGTTCTGTCTATTGAGTTTGATAATGCATGTGCATTGCAAAATGCGGAAACACAAGGCCCGTTTGACGTTGCGGGCGATGGCTACCTTTATGTTAAAGGCGATCACTCTGCTTGGAACGCGGTTAGTGACTACCAGTTAAAGTATAAGGGCAATAATGTGTATCAAGCGGTGGCAAATTTTGATGGCGCAATGGCCTTCAAACTGGCCTCTAGCGACGGTAATTGGAGTACTCAGCTTTGGGTACAAAATAACGATGGTAGCATTAACACGAGCAATTTAGTTGTTGGGACGAGCTATGACGTCGCTTATGGCAATGCTGGAACTGATAACAACAGTACCACTTTGGCTGCTGGAGTTTACAGTTTCAAACTCACGCTAAATGAGTCGAATCCGACGCAAGGACAAGGCGTTGGAACATTGCTAATTGAGCAATGCAGTAACTAACAGGTTGACGTTTAAACAAGTCATTTATAAAGCGGCTATTTAGCCGCTTTTGTTAGCGCTCGCACTTATTAATTCGCTGGGGTAATATCTAGCTTATATTTAAATGAAGATTAGTAATAAGTAGTAATATGACTGACAATTCGACATCACAGCAACGTCCTGCCAAGCCAAAAAACAACACGTTTTTGGAGCTTATTTTTAATATTATTATACCCTCACTGATCCTGATGAAGTTATCAGGTGAAGAGTACTTAGGGATAGTTCCTGGTTTATTAGTGGCGCTTGCATTTCCCGTTGTTTACGGCATTTATGACTTTGTTACTACCCGAACGTTTAACTTTATATCGTTGCTTGGTTTTTTAAGCACGTTATTGACGGGAGGCATCGGTTTATTTGAATTAGACGCTGAATGGCTCGCGATAAAAGAAGCGGCGATTCCTGCCATTATAGGTTTGGTTGTTTTAGTTTCGGGCTTTAGTGGTAAGCCGCTATTGGCGAAACTGATGTTAAACCCAACGTTATTTAATCTAAACGTTATATATGACGCCTTGGCAGAGAAGAATAATACCTCGGTTTTTAAGGCAAAAATCAATCGCGCTAATCACTTGTTAGCTTCTACTTTTGTATTTTCAGCATCGGCAAATTACATACTCGCTAAAATTATAGTGACGAGTAACGCCGGTACGGTAGAGTTTAATGAGCAGTTAGGCGAAATGACATTAATTAGTTATCCAGTTATTGCAATACCATCATTGATTATGTTGATAGGTATCATGGTTTACGTTGTAAAAACGATTACCCGCTTAACTGGATTGAAGTTCGAACAAGTATTACAACAAGAGTAGTTAGTGGCTGCGCCATAATGCTAGCGCTAATGTATTCAAAGGGATAGGTAAAATGAGAGCGGGTATTTTTTTTAGTTGGTTAGTTGTTCTGTTGTGTTATTCAAATAACAGTTTCGCAGATTCGTATATTAGCCATAGCTTAAAAGACCAATCATTATTAGTACAGCATGAGCAAGGTATGTTAGAAATTACCGCCTTGCATGATCTTGCGTTTGAGGTAAGACCATTAGGTAGTGCGTTAGTGCGCGAGGACTTTCCTAGTTTTGCTAAAGATCCTGAACAGCAATTTCGTCCTGCAATAAAAGTTATCAACAGTAAAACATCACTGACTTTCGCCACTAAAAAGTTGGCAGTAAAAATTGATAAGGCAACGCTTCAACTGTCATTTATCAAAAATGATCAAATTATTTTGGCCGAAGAGGCCGGTTTTTTTGCTACACATAGCTTACAAGGTTTTCGATTTAAGTTAGATGAAGATGAAGCTTTAATGGGTACAGGTGAACGCGTCCTAGGTATGAATAGACGTGGACACAAGTTACCTTTATACAATCGCGCTCATTATGGTTATGAAACCTATTCTGAACAGATGAATTTCAGTATTCCTGCGGTCATGTCTACTAAAAAATACATTATTTTATACGACAACCCAGCTAAGGGATTTATTGATCTTGGTAAATCTGAGAAAGATATTTTGCAGTTTGAAGCCGTTGGTGGTCGACAAGCCTATATCTTTATCGCTGGTGATACTTATCCAGACCTTATCCATCAATTTGTTAAAGTAACGGGTAAGCAACCGTTACCGCCGCGTTGGGCTTTTGGTAATCATGCATCTAGGTTTGGCTATCGTACTCAGGAACAAGTTGTTGATACAGTAGAACGGTTCCGCCAAGCACAAATCCCAGTGGACTCCGTTATTTTAGATTTGTATTGGTTTGGGAAAGATATAAAAGGGCATATGGGCAACTTAGATTGGGACCGAAAGTCTTTTTCTGATCCAGACAAAATGATTTCTGATTTAACTAAACTGAGCGTTAAAACAACGTTAATTACAGAACCATTTATTTTAACTTCTAGTAACCGTTGGCAAGAAGCTCTAGAGAGTGACATTCTGACCAAAAACATTTCAAATACTGAAGTAAAGACGTTTGATTTTTATTTTGGTAATACTGGCCTCATAGATGTATTTAATGAACCAGCAGCAATTTGGTTTAAAGATATTTATAAAGATTTAGCTCACCAAGGCGTCCATGGCGTTTGGGGCGACTTAGGCGAGCCGGAAGTTCATCCATCAGATATGTTACATACGTTATCTGATGCTGGAATTACGGCAACGAGCGATGAAATACATAACGTATATGGCCATCAGTGGGCTAAATTAGTCCGTGACGCGATGAATGAAGTCGCGCCTAATACTCGTCCGTTTATTTTAATGAGGGCTGGTTATGCTGGCTCACAGCGTTTTGGGATGATTCCTTGGACTGGAGATGTCGCCAGAACCTGGTCAGGCTTAAAACCACAGCCAGAGCTTACAATGCAAATGGGCTTATTAGGAATGGCTTACACACATTCGGATTTAGGTGGGTTTGCTGGTGGTGAGACCTTCGATGCAGAAATGTATACTCGTTGGTTACAATATGGTGTGTTTCAACCTATTTACCGTCCTCACGCGCAAGATAATATTGCACCAGAAGTGGTTTTCCATGACAAAGCGACCCAACAAATTGTTGGCAAATATATCAAGCTTAGATATCGCTTATTGCCTTACTTATACTCAATGGCTTATCAAAACTCTATGACCGGAATGCCGTTAATGCGCCCAATGTTTTTTGAAGAAGTAAGTGCGGAGTTTTTTAACATAACGGACCAATTTATGTGGGGTGACGCTTTTTTAGTTAAAGCGATTACTGACCCGGGAGTAGAGTCAACCAAAGTAACTTTACCAAAAGGTCAGTGGACCGACTATTGGACCGACACGGTATATGACGGTGGAACAGTGATAGATTATCCCGTGACACTAGAAAATATACCTGTGTTTGTTAGAGGCGGTTCAATCATACCTACGGTTAATGATTTAATGACAACAGAGTCATATTCTAGCCAAGCGTTAAACCTCGATGTTTATTATGAGAAAAACAAACTATCTACCGTTAACGAAGTTTATGAAGATGATGGTGTGTCGGAGAATGCAATCGCAGCGGGAAAATACGAGAAATTAATTTTTAACGGTGCGGCATACCAACAAAATGGTGCTAATCGTTACTCTCTTAGTATGGAACGTCAATTGGGCAGCGCAAAGGCTTATGTTGGTATGCCAGAGGAACGCAATTTATCTATTCGAATTCATCACTGGCCAACAACGCCAATAAATATAATGTTTGACGATAGTGAAATAGCATTATTTACTAATTTTAAGGAATTTAAGCTAGCCCAAAGAGGCGCTTTCTTTGATAAAAAGAATAATATTGTTTTTGTTAAATTTAATTGGAATCATCAACAAGCAAATAAGGTCGCGTCGTTAATGATTAAGTAATTCGGTACTTGCGGCTAGCTGAAAAGCAACTATCTTTAATACTAGTTTACGGATAGTCGCTTTTCGCTCGATCAACGGATTGGTCTTCTCTTGGTTACAAGGATTTATTATGCAAGTTAAAAAAGCTTGGCAGTTTTTATTGGTCAATGACCAGTTGGGTTACTACACAGGATATAAAGGTCCTGAAATGTTTGGTGAATTAGACCGCGCAAAGGTCTATCGTACTCATGGTGAAGCTCACATGGCGGCCCTAGGCATTAAGCATCCATTAGAAGTTGAGTCGGTATTAATCTGGCACCGTACTCAACAGGATAATGAAATTACCGATAACATTAACCCTAAATCGACAAACAACTCTGTACGAAATCATCTAAGGGTTGTTTCATCAAACTCATTTAGTGAATAACTTTATTGGTTTGGTAATTTTCTTTGTATTTAGAGACCACCAAGTAATCAATAATGTTTCTATGCTTATCGACTAGGGCATAACCCTCAATAATTTCATTATTGTGCCTAACAGGCGCATGTGTTTTAAACGACCAGATCGTATTGTCGTCATCTGTTTGTTGTTTTAGTGCTTGCCACTGCGAATGCAAACGACCAAACGGTAACTCTGGTGCAATGTTGTTTGGGTCTCTAACGAGTTCGCGTTCTTCAACAGAGTTTATGTTAACTGGTAACAACAAATCCTTTCCTTTTACTTTAGATTTTTTGACGGCGATATCTGGCGATGATTCAAAAAATATAAACAGTAATACAAATGGCCAGAATAAGGCGGTTAAAAATATTGCCTTAATTACAGTGGCACTTTTGGATACTGTGACGGCTGTCGATTTATCTCGGAATACATAAAGTATAAGACTGACAGCCATTCCGGCTGCTAAATATAATGCAATCATGGTATCTACTCTCTTATTTGCCCGTTTTAGATGCATATATCTAAGCCATTCGGGCTGAATTATTCTTATTAATTTAAACTGGTACAGCTGATTAACAATTCTTAGAGTTGTAAAATTTATCCAGTGAAGACCTTTAAGTTTTGCAGTAGATTGAGTTTTTGCCAGTAAAAAGAATAAAAAAAGTATGTATTTTAGGTAAAATGTTGTAACTGCGACGATTTTAAATTTAAGCTAAATGTGTCATGGAATTAACATTCAAGTTTCAATTTCTATTACTTTGAATACGTATGTACTTATTTGTTTGCAGTTGTGCTTCGTTATAGTCTGAAGCGTTATTTTAAAGTCATTAATAATAAATAAAAAAAACAATAATAATCATGTGCGTTTACAACAGGACAACAATATGAATCAACCGAAACTCTCCTTTTGGCAAGTTTGGAACGTCAGCTTTGGCTTTCTTGGAGTACAAATAGGCTTTGCATTGCAAAATGGTAATGTCAGCCGAATTTTATCCGACCTCGGCGCCGATCTTTCTTCACTCTCACTTTTTTGGTTAGCCGCGCCAATTATGGGTCTATTGGTTCAACCTATTGTTGGTGCACTGTCAGATCGAACTTGGAACCGAATGGGCCGACGTCTACCATTCATTTTTGGTGGTGCTATTGTCGCTGCGCTAGCAATGGCTTTACTGCCAAACGCTTCGCTACTAGTGGCATTTATACCGCCGATGATTTTTGGTTTGATCATATTCGCTATAAAAGATGCTGCGTTTAATGTCACCTTTCAACCTTTTCGTTCTCTGGTTTCCGATATGGTTCCAAAAGAACAACACAATATGGGTTATTCAGTCCAAACCTTATTAATTAACATTGGTGCGGTTGTAGGATCTATTTTGCCGTTTGTGTTAACGAATGTTATTGGCCTAGAGAATGCTTCAAAAGCCGGTGAAGTTGCACCATCTGTTGTTTGGGCTTTTTATATTGGTGCTACCATTTTATTAGGCTCTGTGCTTTGGACCGTATTTAGAACAAAAGAGTATGCGCCTGAACAATATAATGAATACAAAGGACTTACCGTTGAGCAAAGCAACAATATGTCTGAACAAAAGCTATCAACGTTTGCCAAGCTATCTGGTTTTTGGGCGCTATTAAAAGAGTCTCCAGAAATAATGAAGCAATTGGCCGTTGTGCAGTTTTTCTCTTGGTTTTCACTTTTTATCATGTGGACTTATCTACCGGCTGCACTCACACAAAATACATGGGGAGTTGCCATACACTGGTTCGATCCAGGTTATTTAGCGAGTAATCCGGTTCCAGAGTCCATTTCAAAAGCGAAAGGTGCAGCAGGGGACTGGGTTGGTATTTTATATGCAGCACAAGCACTATTTTCTGTCGCGTTTGCTGTTGTCTTAACTAAGCTTGCTAACACATTCGGGCGAAAGCTGGTGTACTCTATGTCATTACTGGCTGGTGGTTTAGGTTATATCAGCATGATTTTATTTACTGACCCAACAATAACCGAAGTTAATCTTTACATAACCTCTGTAACGGTGCCACAAGGCGCGGTTGGCATTGTACTTTCGATGATTGGTGTTGGTATTGCTTGGGCTGCAATACTTGCTATGCCGTATGCTATTTTAGCCGGTGCATTGCCTGCCGATAAGACAGGTGTGTATATGGGTATATTTAACTTCACTATTGCTGCTCCACAAATCATTTCAGGCTTAGTGAGTGGTTGGATTTTAGGGGCTGTTTTTGCAAATGAAGCAATATATATCATTATCTTGGCTGGGGTCTCTATGATCTTGGGGGCAATATCAGTGTTCTTTGTTCGTGACAGTGAGCCTAAAAAAGAATCTATAGTGCTAGAAGACAAAGTGTCCGCTTAAGGTTAGTATTAAGTAAATTAAACCCAGCATTTGCTGGGTTTTTATTAACAAGAACAAAGACTAGGCGAACTATGAAAATTACAATTATCTCGGGTAGTACAAGAAATAACTCAGCAAGCTCAAAAACCTCTCGCTATTTAAAAAATCAATTGTTAGAGATTAACAACAAAAATACCGTTGATATTTTTGACTTATCAGAAGCGCAACTGCCTCTTTGGGACGAGTCCTTAGACTTAACTACATTGTCTGCTCATGCTGACTCGCTTGAAGCGTCGGACGCGTTTGTGTTTGTAGTGCCTGAGTGGCATGGAATGGCTCCGCCTGCATTAAAAAACTTATTCTTTTTATTTACTGGTGTATTTAGACATAAACCTGCATTTATTGTATCTATTTCAGCGGGAACCGGCGGTCGTTACCCAATTCAAGAGCTACGCTCTACTGTGTATAAAAATACTTACTTAAACTTTATTCCTGTAAATACAATTATTGACCGAGTTAATACTATTATTGACGAAGATGGAAATTACATCGGCGAAAAGCAGTTTGTCGCTAATAGAGTAGATGAAGGGCTTAAATTACTTCTAGAGTATGGAAGTGCTTTCCAAGTGATTCGAAAAAGTGACATTGTACTAGAGAAACGTTTTCCAAATGGTGTTTAATTAACCATAAAGTTGGGCAATAGCAAAGTTAGTTCATTTTGCTATTGTCCGACTTGTCCTTTGTGCATAAAATGCATTTAGATATAACTCTTATTCTCTTCCCTATTTTTCATGCCTTGAATACGTATGCACTATGGTGCTACTACTTGATTAATTTAGCTAAATGTAGTTTACACCCTTTTTTTAGCTAGGTACTATGACACTATCATTCCCTACATATGTGGATTATTTGTGAAAGGTAAAGCAACCTCATTTGATATCGCCTATCGAGCCGGTGTTTCTCAATCTACGGTATCGAGGGCGTTAAGAAATAGCCCTCTAGTCAGCGAAAAAACCAAAGAAAAAATTCGCGAAATAGCGAAAGAGTTGAACTATACCGTTGATAAAAACGCTAGCAGCTTGCGTTCGCAAACCAGTACTACACTTGCATTGTTATTGTTTGAAGATCCCAGCAGTGATGACTCCTTAGTAAATCCGTTTTTTCTCTCTATGTTAGGAAGTATCACGAAAGAATGCGGAATACTTGGATATGACTTACTTGTATCATTTCAAGAATTAGATGCTGATTGGCACTCTGTTTTTAAAGATAGTAATAAGGCTGATGGTCTTATTTTACTTGGTTATGGTAATTATTTAGACTACGAGTCGAAGCTACATGAACTCGTAAATCATGGCACGCCATTTGTTCGCTGGGGAGCGGAAACACAAAGTGTTAAAGCGAGTTCTATAGGCTGTGACAACTTTCATGGCGGGCAGCAAATTACAGAACACCTAGTCGGTTTAGGTAGAAAACGGTTTGCATTTGTTGGCAACGTTGATGATGGTTCCCCCGAGTTTCTTGCTCGATATCAGGGGCATTGTGCTGCGTTAAAAGAAGCTCGGTTAAATGTAGACAAAAATCTTCAGCGAGATGCTGTGAATACTGAAGAAGCAGGCTATTTAGCTACAACCAGTCTACTAAGTACGAAAACCGATATTGATGCAATTGTCGTGGCGAGTGACTTGATTGCGACAGGTGTTCTTCGCGCGTTAGAAGATAAAGGCGTAAGAGTTCCAGAGGATATAGCGATCGTAGGTTTTGACGATATTCCGGTTGCTAGGTATACAAAACCTGCGTTAACAACATGCCGACAAGACTCAGCTCAAGCTGGCGTCTTATTGGTTGATAAGTTGGTTGCATTGATTAATGGTGAAGAAACATCGAGTAATTTTATGCAAACCGAGCTCATTGTTCGGGACTCATGTGGCGCTAATTTAAAACAATAATTCAAGTATAAATAAGGATTCCAATGAGCAAGTTTTATGGCTTTTCCGCGACATCAATTAGCGGCGAAAAAATTGAGATGTCAGACTATAAAGGCAAGGTTGTGCTAGTCGTTAACACTGCAAGTAAGTGCGGTTTTACAAAGCAGTATGACGGCCTTCAAGAGCTTTATGAGCAATACAAAGATCAAGGACTAGTTATTTTGGGCTTTCCTTGCAACCAGTTTGGCGAGCAAGAAAAAGGTGGGAGCAGCGAAATCCAAGAGTTCTGCCGCTTAAACTTCGGGGTTAATTTTCCAATGTTTGAAAAAATTAATGTGAACGGCCCTGATGCTCATCCAATTTATCAGCATTTAAAATCTGAAAAGCCAGGTGTGCTTGGTACAGAAGGCATTAAATGGAATTTCACAAAATTTTTAATCAATAAAGAAGGTGATGTAGTTGAGCGATTTGGGTCAACAACCAAACCTGAAAAATTAAAAGCCAAAATTGAGAAGTTGCTGTAGTGGCAAGTTCACATTGATTCATAGATAGGATGACACTTCTTTGCATAAAAAAAACGCCCAAGGGCGTTTTTTTATTATCGTATAAAAGATTAAATTGAACCGAATTAAAGCCTAAATTGCTCTACAGACTGTCTAAGCTCTTCAGCCAAACGAGCCACCTCTTGAGAGGATAAATCAGTTTGTGTTGCCCCTGAGGCGGTTTGCTCTGCAATAGCAACTATCGACTCAAGACGTTCACTAATCTCGTTACTAACCTGGTTTTGCTCTTTGGCCGCAGAAACAATTTGTTCACTCATGTCATTAGCCTGGTGAACGGAATCGGTAATGTTATTCAGTGCTAATGTTGCTTGCTCTGTTTGTGATACACACAAGTCAGCTTGTGTTTTGCTATGGTTCATTACACTAACGGCTGATTTCGAACCGCGTTGTAACTGCTCAATCATATTTTGTATTTCTTGAGTCGACTCTTGTGTTTTACTCGCTAAAGAACGAACTTCATCAGCTACGACCGCAAAACCTCGACCTTGTTCACCGGCGCGAGCAGCTTCAATGGCGGCGTTTAAAGCAAGTAAGTTTGTTTGTTCGGCAATACCACGGATAACGTCTAAGATGCCTCCAATGGCTGCACTATGCTCGTTTACTTCATGTATAACGCCAGAAGCCTGTTCTATTTCGCTAGCTAAGCTTAAGATGGTTTGTTTGTTGTTATCAGAGATTGTTTTAACGCGTTCGGCATCTTCGTCAGCCTGTTTTATATCGGCTAATGCTTCGTTAGCTCTATCCATAACAGAATACGACGTGCTTGCCATTTCCGTTGTCGCTGTTGCTGCTTGCTCTACTTGGGAGCGTTGCTCGTTTATTGCGACAGTTGACTCTTTTACAACCATAGAGGTTTCTTCAGACGCGGTAGCAAGTTGGTTTGAACGGCTTACAATGCCGTGGATCAGTTCGCGTAAGCTATCAATTAGCTTGTTACAGTTTTTCGCTAATTCACCAAATTCATCATTATTGCTATCATCTAATTTAACAGTTAAATCACCAGTTGATACAACATTAAGTACTTCATTTACTTCGCTTAAAGGTCGTGTGACACGCACAACGGTTTTATAACCGATGAAAATCGAAAACAATAATGACACGCCCATTACCGCCCAGTTTTGCGATACACCATTACCAACTGCGTCCTTCACGCTCTCGGTAGTTATTTGCAACTCTTCTTTTACTTTTGTACCTAAAGACTTAAGTTGAACAATACTTTGCTCAGAAAGTTGAGTCGTTTTATTTAATAGCACTCTGGTTTCGTCGATTTTATTTAGTAACGCAATTTTTGTTGCTCCAACCGAGTCATTTGAATCAATCATTCTGTTTACAAGGTCGATTTGCTCAAGTAAAGATGATACACCCTCATAACCTTTGCCGGCCGTTTCAGTTTTTAAAACCGCGACTGATTTATTCATATTGTCTTGTAAAAAGTCGAGCTCTTTACGAATAGTAATTACCGTATCCCTATTGTTGTTTTTACTGATATCTGTAATAGCCGTAATAATGCTCAGCATATTTGCTTCTATGCTAGTTGCAGCTTGGGCTGCTGGGTTATCACTCGGAAGCTCATTTAAGTCTGTGAAATCAAGAATAAGAGTTGCTGCATCATCAGCTGCAAACTCAGTTTCTTCTAGTTGTGATATCACTTTATCAGCTAACTCTAGGGTGTTCTTTTTGGCGGTAAAAAGTTGGTATGCAGATGCGGTAAATTCTTGGAATGACTTTTTAACTTTTGGAACTTGTGATTCCAAAATATCAACACCGGCGACAATTGAAGTGAGGCTGTTTAGCTCCTTGTCCATTTCCGTAGCTTGACTATTAAATGTAGCGACGGAACCTTCAATGTCATTGTAATTGTCCGCATAATAATCTAATAGTGTGGTTTTACTCATAGCAACAAACTGTTGTTGTAAAGCTGCACTTGACTCCATCGCAGGAACAGAAAGATTATTTACGGTTTCTGTCGACTTCGAAATGTCATTTAAAACTGCAACTGAGCTAAATCCTAAAAATAGTAATAGAATAGCT
Source organism: Psychrosphaera aestuarii (assembly GCF_017948405.1). NCBI lineage: Bacteria > Pseudomonadati > Pseudomonadota > Gammaproteobacteria > Alteromonadales > Pseudoalteromonadaceae > Psychrosphaera > Psychrosphaera aestuarii. Next base: position 1,157,283 of record NZ_CP072844.1, read on the forward strand.
GTAATTGAAAAGCCTCCAATTACTCTCATTGCAACGGTTAATTTCATAAGTTCTCCATGTGCGGACTGCTAACTTTTTAATTATTCAAAGGTTATCGGCCAAATTTATATTTTTATTAGATTAAATTGTTTAAACAACTCGGTTGTTCGGTAAATTTACCACGTCTAAGGGCTGCGCTCAGCCATTATTTTAAATGTTTGCTTGGTTTGCCAATTTAAGACAGTTAGGTAATTGCCCCAAACATATCCTGTATCTAAAGGGATAATGTTTGGATTAACACTTTGCCCCATTAGTGACGCCCAATGTCCAAATACCCATTTAGTATCATTAAATCTATCAGCTTGAAATTCGAACCAAGGCACGAGTTTTGAGTCTGGAGATAAAGTGTTAGGCGCCTCTTTATAAGACAAGTCCAGTTTACCTTCTTTTGTACAATAACGCATTCGAGTTAGGCCATTAACAGCATAGACCAGTTGTTCGGAAACTGATAAATCTGGTTGCCAAAAGTCCGGCTTATTGCTGTACATGCTTTTTAAAAAGCTGACATAATCTTTATGAATTAGCTGCTTATGTATTTCTTTTGCAAATATATTCGCGTCGCCAATTGACCAATTAGGGGGCAGTCCAGCATGGCTCATAAAACCAGAACCATCGGGTAATTCTAATAAAAGGGGCTGGTGTCGAAGCCAATCACAAATTTTGACAATGTTAGGAGAGGACAGTAAATCTTGGAGTTTGTCTTTTGGGTTTGCACTTTTTACTTGATTTGCAACGGACAGTAAGTGTAGGTCGTGATTTCCTAGTACTGTTCGAATATGGCTATCGTTTTTAATAATAAACGCTATTGTTGCTAGCGAGTTTTCACCACGCGCGACTAGATCACCCGTTAACCAAAGAGTGTCTTTGCCACCGCAATAACCTATTTCAGCAAGAGCATGTTGTAATCCATTAAAACACCCTTGGATATCTCCGATAAAATAATCGGCCACGAACTTTTCCTTAATGCAATATATTTGGAACAGCTAGTCGAAATACAGGAATTGGTACTTGGATGCTATTGGTGTCGGTTTTAAAATCATAAAAGCCTTCCATAGTGCCTACTTCGGTTTCCAGTATGCACCCGCTGGTGTATGTATAACTTTCGCCAGGTTCAATAGTTGGCTGTTCACCTACTACGCCAGCTCCTTTAACTTCGGTTTTTTTACCATTTGCATCAGTGATAAGCCAATATCGGCCCAGCAGCTGGGCGCTATAAGCATCATTGTTTGTAATAGTAATCGTGTAGGCGAAAACAAAACGATGCTGTGAAGCATCACTTTGCTCTGGGATGTCTCTAGTTACAACTTTTACTTCGATATCCATTTTTTTTAGTTTTCGCTCTTTGATTTTTCATACCACTGAGCGATTTTAATATAATCATCGAGAGATAAATTTTCCGCTCGTACGGTGGCATCAATACCTAAAGACTCTAGTTGTTCTACGGTTATGATATTTTGCAGGCTGTTTCTAAGCGTCTTTCGGCGTTGATTAAAGGCTTCTAAACAAACAGTATTTAACATCGCTGGCGACACTTGGTTTCGTGCATCGTGTTCTTTAGGTATTAATCTAATTACAGCAGAGTCTACTTTTGGTGGTGGCACAAAAGAAGATGGCGGAACATCGGTAACAGGCACAGTTCGGCAGTAGTATTGTGTCATTACGCTTAGTCGGCCAAAGGCTTTGGTGTTAGGTGCGGCACACATTCTGTTTACAACTTCTTTTTGTAACATAAAGTGCATGTTTTCGATGTTGTCGAGGTATTCGTATAGGTGAAACAGTAATGGTGTCGAAATGTTGTATGGCAGATTACCAAACACTTTTAGTTTTTTATCTTCACGCACGACTTGGCTAAAATCAAACTTCAACGCATCGGCTTGATAGATGTTTAGCTTGTTGCCAATAAAAGGGTGGGTTTTTAGTCGCTCAGCAAGGTCTTTATCAAGCTCAACAACGTTAAGGATATCAGTGCGCTCTGCAACAGGCTCAGTTATAGCACCTAAACCTGGACCGATTTCAACAATGTTATCGCCTTCTTTTGGGGCAATAGCTCTTACAATTCTTTCAATAATATCTTCATCGGTTAAAAAGTTTTGACCAAAACGCTTTCTCGCTTTGTGACCTTGATGAATGCCTTTTGCTGGGTCAAAATGTTTTTTATTTGATGTTTTATGTTTGCTCATTTAGCGTTTAGCCTTGTTTTCTAATGCCATTTTTATAGCGTGTGCAATTGCAACTTCCATACTTCCTGTATTTGCAGTTCCGGTTCCTGCTAAGTCTAAAGCAGTGCCATGGTCCACTGACGTTCTAATGTAAGGTAAGCCTAGGGTAATATTGACCGCGTTACCAAACCCTTTGTATTTTAAAACGGGTAAACCTTGGTCGTGATACATGGCCAATACCGCGTCTGCATCATCTAAATATTTAGGCTGAAAGAGCGTGTCGGCAGGTAAAGGGCCGATAAACTCCATACCTTCGTTGTTCAGTTCTTGTAATATAGGTTCTATGATCTCTATTTCTTCTTTACCTAAATGCCCACCTTCACCGGCATGCGGGTTTAAGCCACAAACTAATACTTTGGGTTTGTTTATACCGAACTTAATTTGAAGGTCTTGGTATAAAATCGTTGCTACTTTTCTTATACGTTCAGGTGTAATTGCTTTTGCTACGTAAGCTAGCGGAATATGTGTAGTAACTAGTGCGACTCGTAACCCTTCAGTCGCTAGTAACATAACTACATCTGATGTGTTTGAGTGATTAGCAAAAAACTCAGTATGCCCGCTAAAGGGAACGCCAGCTTGGTTTATAATGCCCTTATGGACTGGGCCGGTAACAATAGCATCAAACAAGCCACTCATGTTGCCAACGCTGGCAGTCGTTAAAGTATCTACTACATATCGACCATTGTTTTCATCAAGTACACCAATTTGTGCAGGTTTAGCAAGCTCGTGAGGAACAATAAATAACTCGCCAGGAGTGTGTTGTATTGGCGGTTGCGTTTCATCAAAAGTCTTTAGGACAATATTTAAACCTAAAACGCTGGCACGCTGTTGCAGAAGCTCCATATCGGCCAACGCAATTAGTTGCGCGGGCCACTCTTGCTGGGCTACTTTTAATACTAAGTCCGGGCCTATGCCAGCAGGCTCGCCCGGTGTGATTGCAATTCTAGGAATATTAATCATTACCCAGTGATGACCTCGATAAAGGCTTGCTCTCGAATCTCACGTAACCAAGACTCTTGTTCTTCGGCAAATTTACGTTTAAAAATTATTTGATAAGCACGGTCTTTTTTAGTTTTTTCTGTGGTATCTGCTTTTCTTGTGTCCATTAGTTGAACGACATGCCAACCGAATTGTGTTCTAAATGGAGCGCTAAATTCTCCTATTTTTAACTCGGCGATAGTGTCTTTAAAATTGGGAGCATAAACATCAGGGTTTGCCCATCCCAAGTCTCCGCCACGCAATGCTGAGCCAGGATCTTCGGAGTGTTCTTTGGCTAATTCTGCAAAATCAGCTTTACCTTCTTTTACATCACTCACAAATTGATTAAGCATGTTTTTGGCTTTTTCTTCACTCAATATTATAGAAGGGGTTAGTAGAATATGGCGAGCATTCACCTCTTTAATTTCTACCGTTTCACGACCTCGAACATCAAGGATTTTTACAATGTGAAAACCAGCACCAGAGCGCAATGGTCCTACAAGTGAGTCTTTTGGCTGACCTTTAACATTTTCAGAAAATAACGAAGGCATCTCATTCACGCTCATGTAACCCCAGTCACCACCTTCTAATGCCTTAATGCCAGATGAGCTAGCAATTGCTACTTGTTTAAAGTCACTACCTTCGTTTAATAATTCAATTACTTTATCTGCTACGTCTCGTCGTTCTTCAACTTCTGCTTGTGTCGCATTACTGTCCACAGCAATAAGAATATGACCAATTTGGTATTCTTCTTTGCTCGTTTGCTGTTCAATTATTTTTACCAGTGTGTCAATTTCTTGCTCCGAAACATTAACACGACGTCGAACATTGGCGCGTACTACTTCATTTAAAGCGATTTCGTTACGTAGCTCTTCTCTATAGCGTTCAAAGTTTTCGCCTGTTGATTCTAGCTGTTGGCGAAATTCATCAACAGAGATATTTTGACGTTCAGCGATGCTTTGTAATACTGAGTCCAAATGGGCATCACTGATTTGAATACCCATGCGTTCGGCCATTTGTAACTGGATGCTAGTTAAAACTAATTTATCAATTGCTTGAGCTCTTAGTGCTTTATCACTTGGTAATACTTGGTTAGCAAGTGCAGCTTTGGCTCTAACATCAGCGACAATCGACTTAATTTCACCTTCCAAAATTACACCGTCGTTTACAATAACTGCAACGTTGTCCAATCGTTTTAATTCTGCATTTGCAGTAACACTTGCAAGTGCAGTAAGTGCTACTAGACTAGCCATAAACGTATTTCTAAACATATTTACTCTCATTCGTTATTTTGTAATTAGGTATGGTCGGCGATATGCAAAAATACTGTTTGAGAACATTTTTGATATCCTTGATGCCGTGTCGCCACCTAAACCACTTAATGTGAAATTAATGCTGATGCCATTTTCATACTCAACATTAGAATTTACGTTAAAATCGGGATTGTTTAAATCCAAAACTACCTGACGCTGTGCCGAAACTTGTACACTCCAACAACAAGACCGATATTCAAATCCCACAAGCCCATCTAAATTAATATTTCTTTCTGAATCATAATGATAACTGGCTGCTACCGACCAATTCTCATTTAATTTATAGCTACCAAACAAACCGGTTTGGTTAATTGTAATATCCGCCACATCGCGCACATAACGTTGATTTAACTGGATGTTTTTATTTTCATCTAACCAATAGTCTAACGCTATAAAGCCGGTATCAACTTTACTAGTATCACGGTTATATAAAATACCACCGTCTATTTGCCAGTTTGTTGATAACTGACCAAAAACCTCTATTGCTAGTGCAGGCTTAGAGGCAGTTGACTCTACATTAGTTCCCTCATTTAGCTGAACAGTCGAGAATTTATGAACTTGTCCTATGCCAAAGCGAAATAATTCTTGGTTTTGTTCATCAAAAATACTGGTCGATACGCCCAGGGTTACTTGATCCATTGCTTCTATACGGTCGATGCTAGAATAAGTTTGATCACGAAAGAGGGCGAAGTAATCTTCTTTTAAACGCTGAGAGTCATATAGCCCGATCTCACTTTGTTCTGCACTTTCTACATAAACGTATTGCAGTTTAGGCTCTAATGTTTGTCTAACGTTTTTACCAAAGTAGCTCGTTTGTTTTTCAAAGCTTAGCCCGGTAAGTAATCTAAATTTACCAACGCCTCGATCAACCGTGTTTTTGTTTAAATCATCTTTGAACTCTTGCTCATAGCGAGTTGCAAGATACGAGATACTTGACTCAAATTGAAAGCTAGGTTGGTAATATTGATAACTTAGCTCCGGCTCTAAGTGAAGACGGTCTACTTTATAAACATTCTTCTTATTATTACTAAACTGAGTATAGCTGGTTTTCATCTGAGCCTTGAAGCCATTACCATCTGCAAAAGTTGACCAGTTAGCATCGAGTTGCACTGGAATTTTATACGAGGGATCATGCTGTCCAAGTTCAGCCATATCTTGTGTAAATAGGTTAAATTGCAACGTGTCGGTTGTATAGCGTAAAAACGCAAAATTATTTAGATGAGTATCCGCTTGATGGTGGTAGTCACTCTTAAACTCACTGATATAGTTATCATCACTGAGTTCTGTCCACTGAACTTGTAAATTCCAATTTTTACCTAACGTTGATTCATGTTGAATAAAGCCTAGATAACGCTCTTCTAGCTCTACATACTGTTGATCTTCATTAATATATTCGAGCTGCAAAATATTATCTGATGACTCTGACAAATGACGAAAATTACTTTCGAGCTGCCACCCTCGCTGAGACATATAGACAGGAGTTAGCGTTAAGTCGTAGTTGCTCGCTAAGTTAAAATATATAGGTTGCGCGTAATAAGCTCCAAATCTACTAGAACTGCCAAACTCAGGGAAAAGTAATCCACTTTTTCTTACGTCAGTTAGTGGGAAAGTAATATAAGGCACATATAAAACAGGTACATCAGCAATTTTAAATACCGTGTTCCATGCCTCGCCCCAGCCTTCATCTTGTTTGATGTTTATTTCGCTGGACTGAAACAACCAACTTGGGTCGTCGCTTGGACAAGTGGTAAACGTCGCAGAGTCTAAAGAAAGCTGATTGTTATCTTTTATCGCGAAAGACTGCGCAGTACCGCGACCTGCATTAAAGCCAAATCGATAGTCGGCATCGAGCAGTTCAAAGTTTTTGTTTTTTTCGTCTATGAAAATTGACTCGCCAAATACAGTTGCCGTTTTTGACGTTAATTCAACATTACCTTGCGCTAAAAATTGCCCTGTTTCTTCATCGAAAGTAGCTTGGTCCGCTTGCACGGTTTGCTGTTTTTGAAAGATGATGACATCACCATCAAATTGGATTCGCTCACCTCTGATGATATCAGTGGAGTCACTTTGAACAATAAACGTATCATTTGGAATTGTATTTGAAAAACCATTAGACACTGATAAAAGAGCCTTTTTGGATTGTAAAGGTTGTTGACAGACTGTCTCCGCTAAGGTCGGCAAAGATGCTAACCATAGGGTGAAAAATAACGCTGTATTTTTTGTTTGCTTGTTCAAACTTTCGATAACCTCAATCAACCATACCAGAAGCGTGGAACGCGTAAATTCGCTGGCGAAAAATAATTTTAATAGCCGATGAATTCTATATGATTTTTTTACTGTATACTACGCAACGAACGGAATTTGAGTATAAATAATCCGGTTTAAACGTTTTATTAGTTGGAAGTGAATTGTAGTGATAGGAAAAATTGCAGGTACAGTATTTGGATTCTTGTTAATTAGACACTTTGTAGGTGCGCTAGTTGGACTGTGGATTGGGCATTTATTCGATAAAGCAATGCAGCGAATGAATGACAAAGGCAATGTTGAAGAATGGTTAATCAGTAATGATGCAAAACAATCGATCTTCTTTTATACAACATTTTCAGTAATGGGGCAGATGGCCAAATCAAGTGGCCGTGTTACGCCGGAACATATTAAAACTGCTAACGATTTTATGGCTCAAATGCGATTGTCTGAGCAGCAAGTTGCAGAGGCAAGAGACGCATTTCGCGAAGGTAAGCTTCTTGGGTTTCCACTAAAAAAGAAAATTAAGCAGTTTAAAGAGCACTTTGGCAATAGACGTGATTTATGTCAGTTTTTTCTAGAAATTCAAATTCAGACTGCCTATTCAGATTCGATATTAGAACCGGCTGAATATAATTTACTTGAAGATATTGCCAAGCAGTTAGGTTTTAATAAACGGCATTTGACTCAACTTATTGCTATGTGGGAAGCGGAAATGCGCTTTCAAAACTACAAGCAGCAACAACAAGAAAAATATAAACAATACGATCGTAAAGATAATTCAGCTTCTCAAGCGAAAGCGCCAAGTTTGCTTGATGCCTATGCTGTTATCGGGGTTAGTGATAGAGATTCCGTTAGAGATATAAAACGCGCATACAAAAGGCTTATGTCGCAGAATCATCCGGATAAATTAGTCGCGAAAGGTTTACCACCGGAAATGATGGAAGTCGCCAAACAAAAAACTCAAGACATTCAGTCAGCCTATGAAATAATCAAAAAAGCGCGTGACTTCTAAACGCGCTACATACCCACGGCCACTGTGAAACCATAGATTTCTTTTATTACACGACGTTGCTGATCTTTATAGTCAAAAAAGTACGTCAGTTCACGTTGCCTATAATTCGTTTTAAAGTTTTTGCGCGCCATTTTTTGTCGCCATTCTTTAACTGCGATAGCCCAGTGGTTACTTCGCTCAAAAATGATATCTAAAACCGGGTACTCGGCTTTAGCAACTTGTTCAGCAAATTTCAAATTAAGTTCTTTTTGAGGCATATGTGCACCTATCATTATTAGTGCATCAGGTTGTGGCACAATATTTTTTTCTATTAGGTTGGTTAGCCAAAAACAAGACTTTCCTTCACATATCATTAGATAAAAGCCGGGAAAAGAACGAGCAAAATTAAACGCTGAGTCGAGTCTTTCGCCAATTTCTAGTTCGAGTTGCTCATTGAGTGCATCGTCAAATGTTGTCGGTACATCTTGGTATTCGGCGTAATTATTTGGTGTGTCTGTGTTCTCTACTTCAGTAGTATCGTTTGCGTTGGTATTCGGCGCTTCCGGGTCTGGTTGAGTATTGCTTTGATTTTGTTCCGCAGTAAGTTTAGTTCTAATTTCCGCAACGTATGGCATAGTTAATGAAATACTTGTCCATCCATAATTGTCCAAGTCTTGGTACAACGCGCTTGTGGTGGCTTGCCTAAAAATAGTCTGATTTATATCGGGTAAAATAAAAGCGATACCTTTGGGGATCCCAGTGGTTTGCTCTTTATGGAGTGCGATAAATTGATTATTCGATACTGTTTCGAGTACTTTTATATTTTGATCTGGAATATAGCGTTTTAAATCTTGAAACAATAGCGAGCCAATATCGAGTTGTTCTGATAACGTAGATTTTGTTGTGTCAGAACCCGTCGTGGCAGACACTAAATAGCTGTTAAGCATAAAAGTTATCAACAAAACTAGTTTTAACACGCTAGAATACATATAAATCTCAATGGAGCCGCTACTAATTACTCATATCGGCATATGTCCAGGAATCTGAAACCCTTTTCCGGATATTATGAAAAGTAAACGAAAAATCAATTTGATACGTAGTGGTCTCAGTCATATTTTTAGTAAAGAGAAATAAATGAAGTACCAAAATACACCAAACTTTAGTCATGGACAGGCCGATAAAATCGGTATTTTGCTAACCAATCTTGGAACGCCAGATGCACCAACTAAAGGAGCCTTAAAGCCCTATTTAAAGGAATTTTTGTCAGACCCTAGAGTTGTTGAGATCCCGAGAGTAATTTGGTGGTGTATTTTAAACGGGGTCATATTGCCACTTCGTTCACGTCGCTCAGCTAAAGCCTATGAAGGAGTTTGGACTGAGCAGGGCTCTCCGCTACTAGTTAACACAAAAAACTTAAGCAATAAAGTTGCTGAACACCTTTCCGAAAACAATAATCTGATCATCGATTTTGCTATGAGATATGGCAATCCATCGATAGAGAGTAAGTTACAAGGATTGCTCAATCAAGGCGCCCGTAAAGTCATTGTATTGCCTCTTTATCCTCAATATTCAGCGACGACCACGGCTTCAACTTTTGATGCGGTTGCAGACGTGTTTCGTAAAACTCGTTTTATTCCAGAATTACGATTTGTAAATCACTACACCGATTCCAAGAAGTTAATTACAGCTATCGCTAATAAAATTAAAAAAACGTGGGAAGTAGAAGGGCGAGCTGACAAATTAATTTTTTCATACCATGGTATTCCAAATAGGTATTGGCACAACGGTGACCCTTATGCCTGTCAATGCCATAAAACCTCTCGTTTGTTAGCGGAAGAATTGGGATTGAAAAACGACGAGTTTATGACGTGTTTTCAATCTAGATTTGGAAAAGAAGAGTGGGTAAAACCTTATTTAGACCACACTTTAAAAGGCTTGCCGGAGCAGGGAGTAAAATCAGTACAAGTAGTGTGTCCAGGCTTTTCTGCAGACTGCTTAGAAACAATTGAAGAGATAGGCGAAGAAAATAGAGACTACTTTTTGGAAGCGGGCGGAGAAAAGTTCACCTATATTAGTTGTTTAAATGATGAGCCAGAGCATGTAGAAGCCATTGCTGAAATTATAAAGCAACAACTACTGGGCTGGGACGTCGAGCAGAATGTAGAGCCACGACAACAACGAGCTGAGTCACTGAGGCAACAACAAAAAAGTTAAACATATAGACGTCTATACGTTTGGCTATCCATGTGCTACATTCGCGCTATTGAATTAATACGTGCAAATACGCCGAGGATAAGTATGAACGAAACGCAAAAATCTGGGTGGGCATTACTGCCCCTCGGACTCTTTATCCTGTTATTTTTAGGAACAGGAATTTATTTACAATCTATTGGCGTTGAATACGCCTTTTATCAGCTACCAGCCCCCGTCGCTATTATACCTGCTCTACTACTAGCGCTTTACTTTAATAAATTATTAACAACAGAAAAAAATACGTTAGACGATGGCATTGCCGTTCTAATTAAAGGAATGGGTAACAACAATGTTATAACTATGTGTTTGATTTACTTATTGGCCGGCGCGTTTGCATCAGTTGCAAAAGAAACTGGTGGAGTCACGGCTGTGGTAAATTTAGGGCTAAGTGTTATCCCTAGTGCTTACCTAATTGCTGGTTTGTTTGTTATTTCAGCGATAGTGGCAACAGCAATGGGAACTTCAATGGGGACAATAGGAGCGGTAGCGCCAATTGCATTTGGTGTTATCGAGGCAACCCAAATTGATGCGGCAATAATGGCAGGTGCTATTGTTGGTGGTGCAATGTTTGGAGATAATTTGAGTTTTATTTCGGATACTACGATTGCCTCTACCAAAACTCAAGGCGCGGAGTTAAAAGACAAGTTTAAGGAAAACTTAATATTTGCTTTACCTGCGGCATTAATTGTTCTTGTGGTTTACCTAATACTCGGCGGGGAGCCAACGCAGAGTTTAGATAGCACTGCAGAATACAGTCCTCTTTTAGCACTTCCTTACTTCTTTATAATAATACTTGCGGTGATGGGACTTAATGTTTTTGTCGTATTGTTGTTAGGTATTCTGTTATCGGCGTTATCAGGAGTCTTGGTAGGAGAGTATGCATTTGGATCGTTAGGCCAAGATATTTATGCTGGTTTTTCTAACATGCAGGAAATATTTTTACTGAGTTTACTTATTGGCGGTTTAAGTGAATTGATGAAACATCAAGGTGGATTAAGATTTTTGGTGGCGGCAATTAGCAAGTCATTATCTAAAGTCTCAAACTCGGCATTATATTTCAAAAATCAGTTGGCAATCGCGTCACTAGGGTTAGTAACAAATAGTGCAATAGCAAATAATACAGTAGCGATTATAGTGTCAGGTGAATCAGCGAAACAACTTGCCCAAGAAGCTCAAATTACACCACGACGTAGCGCGAGTTTATTAGATATATTTAGCTGTATAACGCAAGGCCTAGTGCCCTACGGCGCGCAAGCTCTATTAGCTGCAGCGAGCTTTGGTATATCACCGTTAGAGGTCGTTTCGCATGTTTGGTATTGCTTGATATTATTTGTGGTGAGTTTGTTCGTTATGTTTGTAAGACGTTCAAAGGAAGACTTGTCGAGATAGGTATGGCTTGTATTGCTACCTTACTGAATAGCAATAACAAAAAAGGAAAGCGAAATGCTTTCCTTTTTTATGTCACCGGTTTAGAAAGTAGCGGTCTGCTATTTCAAATAACTATCTACTCAATACGTCGGCTAACGCTTTTGCAAGGTAGTCGGCATTGTTATTATTAACCCCGGCTACATTTATACGGCTCGATCCAACAATGTATATGCTGTACTCATCTTTGAGTATTTGAATTGCTTCTTTGCTTATGCCTAAAAATGAAAACATACCATTTTGTTTAGCAATAAAGTCAAAATTTCCTGGGACGTTATGTTCTTTAAACTTCTCTACAATGAAACTTCTTAAGCCGTTAATTCGAGTGCGCTTTTCTGTTAACTCTTGTTCCCACAGTGCTTTTAACTCAGGTGTTGAGAGAATATGAGCTACAACAGCTGCACCATGTGCCGGAGGCATAGAATAGATCGCTCGAATCACATTTAGAGCTACACTATAAGCTATGTCGGCTTGCGCTGAAGTGGCAGTCATGACACTGAATGTGCCAACGCGGTCTCTGTATAAGCCAAAGTTCTTAGAACAAGATGCACTCACCAATAACTCGTCTAGTTGACTCGCTAATAGTCTAACGCCTGCTGCGTCTTCATCTAAACCTTCACCAAAACCTTGATACGCTGAATCGATTAAAAATGTAAATTTCTGTTTTTTAGCAATATCAGCAACAATTTGCCATTGCTCAATTGTTAAGTCCATTCCGCTTGGGTTATGACAACAAGCATGGAGAAGCACGACATCACCCTCAGGAATGGTATTGAGTGAGGCAACCATTTCCTCAAATTTTAACCCCATGGTGTCAAAATCAAAATAAGGAAACTCGTTGGTCGTTAACCCAGCAGCGCCAAAAATACTGAAGTGATTTGCCCATGTTGGATTGGTAACCCAAATTGTGGCATTCGGGTTAGAGCGCTTAATGAATTCCGCAGCCACTCTTAGTGAGCCTGTACCACCAGGTGTTTGTGCCGTTTTAATACGACCAGCTTTAACGGCATCGTGATCACCAAATACAAGCGATGTCATTAAGTCATTAAACTGGACATCACCAGCAAGGCCTAAATAAGACTTAGTTGTTTCTGTGTCTAATCGCTGTTGCTCAGCTTTTTTTACAGCGCGCATCACAGGAGTGTCACCTGATTCATTTTTATAAACACCAACACTTAAATCTACTTTTTTAGGATTAGTGTCCGCTTTATATTCGGTCATTAGTCCAAAAATAGGGTCGGTTGGTACAGGTTTTAATTGCTCAAACATAAAAGGTCTCTTGCAGTTCGGCCATAAATGGCGGGCTAAGGCAACGACAGTAGACTTGATAACTTCGCACATACGGCAACAAACTTTTGTTGCGTTTGTTCATCAAAACTATGAGTTGCAAAACATTCTGCGTCTATAATACCAACTATTTTTTGATTAGGGCTAGTCTCAACAAGATTATTATTTTTAAATGGTTGTAAACAATTGTTGTGATGCGAAAAGATTGGCCAACATAATTCAGATTGTACCTTCGGGTCGCAGGTATAATACTCTCCACCGCTCGCTCTATACTCGCTTACATCGTTTATTACTTTATGATGGCCCGTCAACGCTACGGTGACATTATTACTAATTTTTGAGAAGTCTTCGTTAAGTGGGAACTCAGCGCGCGAGGGGACACCAAAATAGGCAAGTTTTGTAAGCACGCGTTCTAACGATTTATTATCTCTTGCCAAGTAAACACCAAACCAATCAACGTTGGTATTTGCATGAACCCAATCAACAACCGCTTGTACTTGTTCCAAAACGTCCAATTCATGAGCTTGTAGCTCTGAGGCTAGATCAAAAGGCGTTTCATCCAGCTCGCCAAATAACGAACAAGTTCCCCCTTCGCCAAGCAAAGGAACTTGATAAGACAGGTTTAGAGCCGGCTTGTGAGACTCACACCACTGATTAATTTGCTCTAAGTATTTATTTGTTTCAATCACGACTTCACAATCCTAAAATGCCCATACAAACGTTTAGACGTCTAAACGTTAGGAATGCTAGATCATGATTCTAAGAAAGTAAACAAAAAGGTGTCGTATAACTTTATTTATTCTAATAATAGATAATCGATAGAGACTGAATTGCCCGCTTTGTTATAACGGACCTCAGTCGCTATTTCGTTGAGTAACTTAATTCCTCTCCCGAAGTCGTCGTTTTCATTGCTAAAAGAGGTATTTGAATTGACTTCAAACCCATCGCCACTATCCGTGATTTCAATATTAAGAATATGAAAATTAGGTCGGTAATTAATTTTAATATCGATAAAGTGGTTTTCTAACGTGGCAAGCTTCTCTGCTCTCTCTGCATAATATTTAAAGAACCCGTCCTTTTGCCTTTTAAGCGCAGAATTCATCTTTAATACACCGTGTTCAAGTGCATTGTTATAGGCTTCAGAAAGAATTAAAAAGATATTCGATTTGTGACGGAGAACGCCTTTGATAGAGCAGATACTTTCAGTTATTTCATCAATTGGATTAACCGTTTTTATATCGTCAGCATTAAATTTAAACTGATATTGATGTGGGATTTTTGAAAAAATGGGATCGCTTTGACTTGGTAATTTTACCTTCTGACACTTTAGTTCAATTATCGTTATGTCGTCATTTTGACGTGCGTTTTCTTTAAATACATCTAGTGTTTTTATTAAGCTTGGTACACAAGAGTTATTTCCGTCGCTTAAAATCGAACGCAATCGCTCCTCACCAAACAGTTCACCATGTGGATTTTCTAGCTCGATAACACCATCGGAACAAATAAATACTCTGTCGGTATTTTCAATTTTGTATACCTCAATTTCATCGTCGAATTCTTGATTATCTAATACGCCTAGAGGCATATGTTGTGACTCGATAACTTCGCGAACGCCGGTCAGTTTATTAACTAAATATAGGTCTGGCACACCACCGGCCCAAATAGAAATGTGAGTAGCGCTATAATTCATCTCAACGATAGCAGCCGCACAAAACATTTCGGTTGGTAAAAGGCTATATAATATTTTGTTAATTTCATTAGCAATATCAGGAACCGATAAGCCTTTGCGTGTTAGCGCATAAAATGCTTTTGAAACAGGCAAGGTGCCAATTGAAGCTGCTAAACCATGGCCAGTAAAATCCCCCAAAAAAACATAGACATTACCGCTTGGACTCAGTGCGGTTAGTACTATATCCCCATTAAAAGTCTCAGCGGGAGCCAAATGAGTGGTAATTATGTCTTCATTAATAAAATTGTCTGATAATGCTCGTTCGTAAATATGTTCAATTATTTGGAATTCGCGTTCCGTTTGGTATTTATAGTAGTCAAGCTTCTTTTTTTGTTGGAACGTTTTTATGCTTAACTCTCTCGTTCTGGCGTGCGCTTCAATCTTTGCAGCAAGAATTACCTGATCAAACGGCTTACTTAAAAAGTCGTCACCGCCAACTTCAAGGCACTCTTTTAAACTGTTTTGATCATCAAGTGCCGTTAAAAATATAATTGGTAAGTATACCGTCGGAGAAAGGGCTTTTAAGCGAGGAGCGGTTTCGAATCCATCCATTACCGGCATTATTACATCGAGTAACACTATGTCTGGCGACTCTAATGTGTATTGCTCAATGGCTTCTTGGCCATTTGCCGCAGTGACAACAGAATGGCCGTGCAATTCTAATGAGCGAGTTAATATGGTTCGATTGATGTTTTGATCATCAACAACCAATATTTTTAATGCCATTTGTTAGGCCTTAATCAATATCAAACTTCTTATCAAAGCGAGAGATTTGTAATATTTTTTTTATTTGAGGGCGACAGTTGGAAATTTTGAACGTTTGCACTTTTTCACATAATAACTTTTGCATGTTCAATAACATGCCAAGTGCAGAGCTATCCATATATTCGGTTTCTCGCAAATCAACAATGACAGTATCAACATCTTGCCCAACATTCGCGTAGGCGAGTCTAAAGTCTTGCACTAAATTAAAATCAAACTTTCCTTTTACATGAATGCTAAATGTAGTGCCATCTGATGATATTGATGTGTTTAAGCTCATTTATTAGCCCTTTATTTTTGAATTTTCGTAAATTTAATAGATGCTCTTAAAATACCATCTATACTCAAAATGGTTTACAAAAGAATTAACCTATTAAAGTTTATAGACCAAATGTGGGTAGCTGACAAATCTTAACTACTGAGATAAAAGCATTTTTAATTAAAATGAGGTGTGGTAAATTCCTGCCCCTTTGTAATTGTTTAAAAAGGACAAATATGTCTGATTGGCAAAATCAATTGAGCAAACTTGTATACTCCACAGAAAGTGGCAAAGTTGATGATAAAGACAATGAAGTTGAAATATTGGGTGAGTCATACAACGACGGTTATTTGCGCATCCAAAGGCAAACGAAAGGTCGAAAAGGTAAAGGTGTTAGCGTCATTACGGGTATCGAATTACCAATCGATGAGTTCAAACAACTAGCGCAGACGCTCAAGAAAAAATGTGGAAAAGGTGGTTCTGTTAAAGATGGAACGATAGAGATCCAAGGAGATGATCGAGAGCAAATTAAAACCGTTTTAGAATCTTTAGGCTATAAAAGTAAACTAGCCGGCGGTTAGAAATTTATAGTGTATTCTTTAAATTAAGAGAAAGTTTTATGTCGAATTTATCCCCGAGTGATTTATCAATACTTGTTGTTGAGCCATCAAGAACACAGCAAAAGTTTATCGCTAAAGAATTGGCAAAAGAAGAAATCACTCAAGTAGACTTTGCCGATGGTGTACAAGCCGCACTCCAACAAATCGGTAACTCTGTCCCAGACTTAATTACAAGCGCCATGTATTATGAAGACGGCACGGCATTAGAATTAGTTCAGCAATTAAAAAGCAATGCTGCTTTTGCTGATATTCCGTTTATGCTGGTTTCTAGTGAACACAAAAAAGAGCAACTTGAAGTATTTAGACAATCTGGCGTTGTTGCCATTTTACCTAAACCTTTTACACCGGAACACCTCGGAACTGCGTTAAACACCACAATTGATTTACTAAGTGCCGATGAACTTGAATTGTCTTATTTCGATATTAAATCAGTGCGCGTTTTAGTTGTTGATGATAGCCGAATGGCAAGAAACTTTATTAGTCGCGTATTATCAAACTTGGGAATTGAAAAAATAACTCAGGTTACTGATGGCTCAGAAGCGATAGAAATTCTAGGTCATGAAATGTTTGACTTGGTGGTCACTGACTACAATATGCCAGAAGTAAATGGTGAAGAGCTTACTCGTTTTATTAGAACGCAAAGCGGTCAATCTCATATTCCTATTTTAATGGTTAGTTCAGAAGCGAATGACACGCACCTAGCAAACATTGAGAAAGCTGGAGTTAACGCACTTTGTGATAAGCCGTTTGAGTCTGATAACGTCAGGAAGATCCTATATAACTTATTAGAGGGTGATGAATAAGCATCGATCATTGTCGCAGGAAGCAGTATGCAATTAAGTTTTAATTTAGAAGACGCGGGACAAGTTACTATAGGTGCTTTTGCACTTGCTGTGCCTGTGTCATTTTCAGAAGAAGCTTGGAATCTTGGTGAAACATTACCACTAATAAACCTGTTGTTAGTGTTTACTTTGTCCATTGCATTTTTGGCGCTATTTGCCTACGGCAGTGTATTTCAGGGGAACATTAAGTATCGAGTTCCTGTGTTTGTTTCTAGAATCATCATTGCATATTTATTAGCGGCGTTAGTCGTCGCTTTAATTCTATTAGCATTAAACAAATTTCCTATACTAGACGACCCAGCGATAGCATTAAGACGTTTAATCGTCATTACGATGCCAGCGTCAATGGGCGCAATTATAGTCGATAGCTTCGATAAAGAATAAACTGCACCTTTATAAAAAACCTCACTGTGCTAACATCCGCTTTTTATTTTAAGCAGAAAAGAGAAAGGTTTTTATGTCTCAGTTTACATCAGTAGAACAACAAGCAAGCTACGGCATTGGCCGTCAAATTGGCGACCAAGTAGCAAGCAACCCTTTTGAAGGTCTAGATGCTAATGCAGTAGCTCAGGGTGTTATCGATTCTTTAGAAGGTAATGATTATGCAGTTGAAGTTGAAGATTTACGTGCTGCTTTTGGCGTGATTAACGAGCGTATGCAAGCTGCGCAAGCAGAAAAAGCAAAAGAAGCGTCTGCTGAAGGTCAAAAATTTTTAGATGACAATGCAAAGCGTGATGGCGTTACAGTAACTGAGTCTGGTCTTCAATTTGAAGTAATCACTGAAGGTTCTGGTGAGAAGCCAACTGCGGCGAGCACAGTTAAAACTCATTACCACGGTACATTAATTGACGGTACTGTTTTTGATAGCTCTTATGACCGTGGTGAGCCAGTTGAATTCCCAGTAGGTGGCGTAATTAAAGGCTGGACCGAAGCGCTTCAGATGATGACTGTTGGCTCAAAATGGCGTTTAGCGATTCCTTATGAGCTTGCATATGGTGAGCAAGGTGCTGGTGGCGCGATTGGTCCTTTCCAGACACTTGTATTTGATGTTGAGCTTTTAGAAATCGTAGCTTAATCAATCCAAGTAATAAAAACAAAAAGAGAGCGATTGCTCTCTTTTTTTGCCTCAAATATTTGTCTGTAAACCTAACTCATAAATAAAAATCAGCCCCCTGATTTTTAAAAAGGCGCTTAGGTCACTAAGACACCATAGACAACAAGGGTCTTTGCTCCTCTGTACTTTTGTCAGCTGCGTTTGGTAAAAAGTCACCTAAGTAGCTATCAAACGTGTATTCGCTTTTCCAGTCATCCGCATTCTTCACAATACTGGTTAGACTATCAATGACAAATTTAGCTTCTTTGTCTGTGTTAGTAGGGTGCAACGAAATACGAACCCAACCCGGTTTTTGAGATAAGTCTCCACTTGATACTTGATCAACAATTTTTTTAGACTGAGATTTGTCGACATTTAATAAAATATGGCCATAGGTGCCAGCACAACTACAGCCACCTCTAGCTTGAATGCCAAATTTGTCATTTAACAGACGAACAATCAGGTTGTGGTGCAGGCCTTCAACATAAAAAGAAACAATACAAAGCCTATTTCTATTATTCGGTTCTAAAATTTTTAGCTTTGGAATTAATTCAAATCCATCCATCAGTAGCTTTCGTAGGTGATTTTCTCGCTGTTCGATATTATCCACACCCATTTTATCTTTTAAGTCTAAGGCAAGTGCAGCTTTAATTGTTTGTAAAAAGGCTGGTGTACCGCCGTCTTCTCGCTTTTCTATATTTTCATAAAAAGCTTGTTCACCCCATGGATTGGTCCATAACACAGTGCCACCACCAGGCTTGTCAGGTGCTTGGTTGTGACGGGTATAAAGCTGTTTATTAAACACTAAAATACCGCAAGTACCTGGACCACCTAAAAACTTGTGTGGAGAAAAGTAAATGGCATCCAATTGTTCAAGAGGATCGTCAGGGTGCATATCTATATCTACATAAGGCGCGGAGCATGCATAGTCAATTAAGCATACGCCACCGGCTAAATGCATGGTTTTCGCCAACAATCCAACGTTAGTTTTTATACCTGTGACATTGCTACACGCTGTAAATGCCCCAATTTTTAGCTCAATATTTTTGTGCTCGTTAAGTCGTAACTGCAAGTCTTTGATACAAGGCTGGCCATCAGGTGCTCGTTTGATAACCTCGACGATTACATTTAGTGTGTTCCAGCTAGTATGATTTGAGTGGTGTTCCATATGACTAACAAAAACAACTGCTTCTACCGGTTTGGTTGAGGACCGAAAAGGATTTAGCCGATTAAAGAATGACAAGTCGGTTTTTTTAGTTAAGTTTTGAGTAAGGCCCATTAATCGTTGTAATTTATTTATCGCAGAAGTTGCCCCTGCGCCTGTACAAATAAGGACATCATTAGCATTAGCGTTGACATGTTTTTTTATTTTTGCACGAGCTTCTTTGTAGGCGTTAGTAATATGCCGGCCAGTCTCGGTATTTTCGGTATGAGGGTTCGCTACGTAAGGGCCAATTTCATCTACTAAAAAATCTTCAATAGGACGATAAAGCCTGCCGCTAGCGGTCCAGTCTGTATAAAGTAAATTGTGCTTTCCTGTTAAGCTTCGTAGTTCATGACCTACCGTGTTTTTTCTAAATGTAGAAAAATATTCTTCCAACATGTTAACCCCCGACCTAAATCTTCTAGGTGTATTATGAGTCAAAGCGGAAAAATGTTTTTGTTAATTCGCCGAAAATAAAAAGCCTTTGAGAAAAATATTTCCTCAAAGGCTTGGTAATTAGTAATTAAAACTTTGTTATGCGATGCCGTAGTCTTAGCTATAAGTTAACGGTACTTCTGTAGAGTACTTCATTTTTTCCATTGCAAAGCTTGAGCTAACATCACTAAATCCAGCTTGGCGAATGAGCTTTTGATAAAAGTTATCATAAGCTTTCATGTCAGGAACTAATACTTTCATGAGGTAGTCTGTTTCACCACTTAATCGATAAAACTCGACGATCTCCGAAGAACTATTTGCAAAAGCTTGAACTGACTCTGACCATTCTGGCGTGTGTTGATTTGTCTTTAAGCTCACAAATACCGTTAAACCAACATTGAGTTTATCAGAGTCTAATAACGCCACTCGCTTTCGAATGACACCACTTTGTTCTAATTGTTGAATTCTTCTCCAGCAAGGCGTTTGACTTAACCCAATTTTTTCAGAGATCTCAGCCAATGAGCGTGACCCGTCTTCTTGTAATAATGCAAGAATGTGACGATCAAAACTATCCATATTTATTCTCCTAGTCCTGTATAGTAATTATATCTACCGATAACAGGTATGATAGCTAGAAAATTTCGCCTTGAATAGAAGGGATAACCAAATTATACGCCTTCTCATCGTACCAAACCTTTCATTAGGCTTTTTGCCAATTAATTTTGCTAATAAGCTTTTGTTTTAAGCTGTTTGCTGTTGAAGAATCGGGTGTTATAACAACTAAATCCGCATTGGCTTTTGAGACGCTAGTTCCGTAATAGTTGCCATCATTTATATCAGATTGAGCCAGCAGACCACTGCTTTTTGGAACAACAAAAACGGTGACATCTTTGCCTTCATCTGTCATGACAATATGTAAACTTCGAGTCCCTTCAAATCGACAAAAACTGACAAATTTTATTGTTCCAATGTTATCAATCAAGGTTCCTCCAAACTCAGCTAACTTGGCGTTAACTTGAGCAAGGGTATAACTACCTTCAGTTGGGATGTGGTCTAGCTCAGATTGCATATGCATTAAAGCATGTGTAACTAGCTGGTTAGTTGACTTGTTAATATTAAAAAAGACACTACCCAAGCCGACTGAAAAAATGACTGAAGCGGCAACAAGCCAATGCGTTTTCCGTTTTTTAGCTATGTTGTTTTGATTTTGTATATGTTTATTTAACAAAATTCGTTCTGCGAGATTGTCTGGAACATCAACGAACATAGCGCGATTAATTTTTTCGTCAAAGTCGATTAGCTCCGCCTTAAATTTCGCTTTTTTAGGATCAGATATACAGGCTTCTTTAATATCAGCGCCTGAATCTTGAGGGTCAGCATAAATTCGTCTTCGGAATGTTAACTCATCCATTTTGTGCCCCTTTTTGTAAAGTATTTGTATCAAGTAGTTCTTTCAACTGATTACGCGCTCTAAAAAGTCTAGTCATTACTGTGTTCTTGTTTAAGTCTAAAATTGCTGCTATTTCATCACCGGAAAAACCGCCAATAACTTGGAGTACTAAAGGCTCCCGGTACTCGTCAGCTAATTTTAGAATTTGTCGCTGTAATAAATGATTTTCTATCTCTTGATCGGCGCTCGGCGTTACAGAGTCGCTAACTTCAAAGTCATCAATATCAACCAGATCAAGTTGCTTTCGCTCAAAACGTCGTGCATTTTCTCGTCGTAATATTGTTATTAACCATGCTTTAGCTGCATTTGTATCGTTTAATGATTCCAATGACCGCCATGCTCGCAAAAACGTTTCTTGAACAATGTCATCCACTACATTTGCATCGCGACACAGCCAATAGGCATAGCGATACAAATCCTTGCTGTAAGCACGGACTAGTGTTTCGTAAGTTAAGTATTTTGATTTCATGTAGTAATAGACCCTTTGGTCTCAAAAAAAATTTCCCAACCATTGCAATGAAATGGTTTAATTTAAAAATAATTAAAATCGACATCAGTAATGAGTGTAAATAGCATTAACTATGACATTAAAAAACACGACCTCTCACATTAGTTTACATTCAATTTATCCAAACGGCTCATCACACTTTTTGGGTAAGCATCTACTAAATTTTGCAGATAAAATTATGGGGCTAAAAAAGCTCAATAGCATTTACAGTAATAGTCATCTACCAGGATTAGCTGCGAATACGTTTTGCAAAGAGCTCTTGGCGTTGCTGAAGACACCTCTAATGGGAACAAAAGATTTACACGTTAACCTACCCGACACTGGGCCAACAATAATTGTCGCAAATCATCCCTTTGGCTGTTTAGAGGGTGTTGCGCTAGCGCACGAGGTAAGGAAAATTAGACCTGATGTAAAAGTTTTAGCGAATAGGGCGTTATCTATGTTCAAAGAACTAGAAGAGCTCTTTATATTCATCGATCCATTGCGCCCAAACGATCCCAAAAACATCACAGCACTTAAGCAATGTAAAATGCATTTAAAACAAGGTGGTGTGTTAATTATCTTTCCAAGTGGCAAGGTATCGGAATATTACTTTTTAAAACGACGCATTTGTGACGATAGCTGGAATAGAGTCGCGGCACAGTTGGCCAAGTCTTGTGAAGCTAGTGTACTACCAATATTTTTCGATGGACATAACAGTAAAATGTTTATCCGTTTGGCCATGGTTTGGTCGAAACTTAAATTATTGATGTTATTTAGGGAGGTACTAAAGCGGCGCGGTACGCCAATTAAAATGCAGGTAGGCCAATTACTTACACCAAAACAACTCGCTAAGCTTAAAAATGTAAATACAATTAATGATTATTTAAGAGTGCAAACCTACGCGTTAAATCCGCAATATAGTTATGAGTGGCCTGACGATCAAATCGACACTCTGCAGCCACTAGCTCTAAAACTCCCAAGAGAAAGAATTAAAACTGAGCTAGCACATCTTCCAGCTGAACAGTGTCTCGTCAAATATAAAGGCTTCAGCGTTTATTACAGTTACCAACAACAGACTCCGTCGATAGTTGAAGATATAGCAAGGGAGCGCGAAAGAGTCTTTAGGCTTCATAATGAAGGCTCTGGTAACCCTATCGACACGGATGCGTATGATGCAAGTTATGTACACTTGTATATTGTTGAAGATGAATCGTTAAATATTATTGGCGCTTATCGCATGGGACAAACGGATGTTTTACTCAAAGAAGGTGGTCTAAAAAGTTTATACCTTAGTAAAATGTTTAACTTTAAAAAGGAGTTTATCAACCAGAGGGAGCCGTGTTTAGAGATGGGGCGTTCATTTATAGTTCCTGAACACCAACGAAGTTTTTATGGGTTATATCTTCTTTGGCGTGGTATTGGTGAATATGTAGTTCGTCATCCTCACTATCGTACCTTGTATGGCACAGTATCAATTAGCAAGCTATATTCACCAATAAGTGTGGAGTGTATGCGGCAACTAGCATTACGTCCAAGTGTGAAAGTTGAGGCGAAATGGCCATTTAATGTGCCGAACAACCCTGAGTTGTCGGAGTTTATCGCTAAACATCGAGAGCAAAATGTTATACTATCGGCACTCGTTCAAGGAATCGAGCGGGATAAAAAAGATGTTCCAGTGTTAATGAAGCAGTATCAAAAAATGGCGGCTCGGTTCTACTGCATAGGTATAGACCAAAACTTTAACGACACTCCTGGTATGTTGCTGAGTGTTCATTTGCCAAGTGCTCCCCAAAAATCATTAAAACAATATCTAGCTAATGGATTAGACAGTTATTTAGCTTTTAAAAACGATCAATAAAAGGGTTTAGAATGCGTGCGAATCGCTTTGCGCAATGTTTTAGTTTTACTGTTATGTCAACAGTAAAGATAATTAGTTTTTTGTTTTATAAGTTCGAAATCAAGTGGTTAAGTGAAAAGAAGTTTGAGGAACTTGATGACGTTAAACTGATTGTTTTGTTAAACCATACAAGTTTGTTTGAAGCGCTGTTTGTGCGACTGGCACCGTTTCGCTTTTTGTGGAAAATTGCCAGACATTTGTTAATTCCGATAGCGGATATTACTGCGAGTCGTCCAATTGTGGGAAAGTTTTTTCACGCTTTGGTGCCAGGTTTGGTTCCAATTAGTCGAAAAAGAGATGAGTCATGGGAAAACTTTTTAAAACGAGCCAACGATGACGCCATTGTCGCTATTTTGCCAGAAGGGCGCATGCGTCGTCATGACGGCAACGACAAACATGGTAACCCAATGACAGTAAGAGCGGGCGTAGCTGATATTGTTGAAGAGCTAGAAGGCGGGAATGTATTATTTGTATATAGTGGTGGCATGCATCATATTCAAATTCCAGGTCAAACCTTTCCTAGGCTTTTTAAAAAGATAAAAATAAACATGGAAATCTTATCGATTGATGATTACAAAGACGCATTACATCACCCTGAAAAGAAAAACCGCAAAACTGCAGTAGTTAAAGATATTCAAGCTAGGTTAGAAGCATTAACGCCATTTTGTGAACGTCAGCCTTATAATAAAAACAATCAATAACTAAACTTTTATCCTAAGTTGTTAAGTTTATTGGAAAAATAATATTACAATTTTAGACATTGATAAAAGCGATTTGTTAGGGCAAGATTTCACTAGAAATAAGACAATTGGGAAGAGATATGTCTCAAATTAAAGAATCATTGGACAAGCTTAGAGAAGCAACTGAGGCATTAGAACATAATGTTAGCGCTCAATGCGTTGATAGTCACAGCGTTGAGAACCTTCATAAAACGTTAAGTCAGGTGCAAGATCATGTTGAGTTTATCAAACAAAGTCTAACTCAACACGAGTCATCTCCGATTCGTTATGTCGATGAATGTGGTTAATATAGCGACAAGAAAAGTCACCACGTAATCTAATACTGACCTGTCAGAAAAACAAAAAGGTAACTAAGGTTACCTTTTTTTGTTATCAAAATTTAGCCAAAGTACACTGTACCAGTTACTCAAGCCGTTACTTTTGCAGGCGGAACATCTTCAGTAGGATAACAGCCAAGCACCTTCAAAAACCTTGTTGTCGCTCGAAGTTCTTCTATCGCATTATGCAGGTTACTGTCTCGAATATTGCCTTCTACATCGACATAAAACATTTCTTCCCAAGGATTGCCAGTAATAGGTCTAGACTCTAATTTACACATATTAACGCCATGTGACTTTAGGATTAATAATGCATCAACAAGCGCTCCAGGCTTTTGTTCAGTAGACATAATCCATGTAGATTTTGCAGGGACTTGATTTGCTACGGCGATTGGTTGGTTAGCCAATACGATAAAACGGCTATAATTTTTCTTTTGATTAGCCAACGCCTCCGCAATGATATTCAGTCCATATAACCGCGCACCTTCGCCACTACCTAACGCCGCTACAGTTCCTGTCGTGTCATTTTGTATCGCTTCAAATGCGGCAGATGAGGCTTCACAGTGTTCAATATCAACACCATCAAACTGGGCTAGGAAGTGACTACATTGTGCGTAAACCTGAGGGTGAGCATATAATTTAGTGATTTTATCCAACGATGTGGGTACAGCGCTAACCATGCAATGATTTATCGGCTGAGTAATTTCACCAACAATTGATAAATCGGTATGTTGTAATAAGTCGTAAACGTCGTTAATGCTGCCAGATGAGGTATTTTCAATTGGCAAAATTCCATAATCAGCATGCTTATGCTCTACCTTTTCTATGATTTCCAAAAAGCTAGAACACCCCATCGCTTTTAGTTGACCTGGAAATCGTGAAAAATATTTATGACAAGCCAAATTGCTGTATGAGCCATGACTACCTAAATAAGCAACTCGGTTAACCCCATTTTCACCTGCTGGCATGTTAAGGTGCTGTTGCAACAGTGCTTGCTGATGTAACACCGAGTCTTCAATGATAGTTTGGAAAACTTGCTTGACGTAATAAGGATCCAACTCGAGTTTCTGACCGCGTTCTATTAGATCGATTAGCATAAGTTCTTCTCGTTGCAGATCTCTAACGGGCTTGTTGTTTTTTATTTTTTCTTCTGCTACGGCTTTTGAGAGGGCGCGTCGTTGCGCTAAAGTAGTTAATAACGAAGAGTCTAATTCGGAAATCTGATCGCGAATCGTTGATAAAGGGTTAACCGTATTGTTCAAAAACTTAATCCTGTAGTGATGGTTGTAATATTAATTTGTATTTTGTTTTGCTTGGTAGCAATGGTGTTGCCGTTCCATCAGCCCAATCGTTATGGCCATTGCCATAATAAGGACTTAACGGATGCGCAGATTGACCGCTTGGCATATGTAAAATTGCGGAGTTTTCGTTACCAGGAGAGACAACAAACCGCTCTGATGCGCCAAATTCTCGCCCCTGAACTCTCGGCATGTAACTGTCTCCAGTGACTTCTTGTGATGGCATATCTAAGAGCCAACTAAGTGCTGGAATTGCTTTTGATAACGGATGTTGAATGTTTGTTCTGTTCACATTTCCCCAATTTGCGTTAGCCAGTGTGCCATACTTTTCTTTTAGTTCGTTAATGGTAAATAACATCTGACTTTGCAAAAAGTCGGTCCAATTGTTAAAACCTTTTGGCATTATATGATCTGGCTGTTCTGTAATTAGTGCCCACATTGGCGTTTCAAGTTGATGTCGAATAGGGCGAATGTCTAAATCACGAATATTCACTTTTTTAATGGGTGACAGTAAGTTGTCAAACAAAGATTGGCGTACGTTTCTTCGAAAGGCTTCGACGATTGTATATCCAACAGAGTCAACTGAAGCGGACTGTTGCCAGTCTTTTATATGTTCTAAAGCTACATGTAAGTTCTGCTCGTTAACATAGCTCTCGGTTAGCACTTTTTCTAATATTAAGTCATGCCAGCGATCTAAAAATAATGCCCTATGATCGTTTTGTATGTCTAAAAAGTCTTGTTCAGAAAATATTTGACGAGCAAACAGTCCATCTCTTATTTGTTGGCCTCTTGCGCCCAATGCATAACCGCCGTTGCCTATTCTTTCTAGCATTTCATTGCCAACAATACGGCTATTAGCGGTCCAAATTCTATTGGACTTAGGGTTAAAAACAGTAGGCTTTTTTGATGCGGCTAAATAGCCTAACCATTTATAATCTCCGTTGCTCCAATCTTGCGGCGTTTGCCAATCTGGTGAGTCAACGTTAGCGATTTTATTTGGCATAGGGCCAGCAATAGTCCAGGCAATATCGCCGTATCTATCGGCTACAACAATATTTTGCGCCGGAATAGCCATTGTATGTGCAACTTCAATTGCACTTTGAGTGTTTGCGACGGTTTCTAAATTAAGTAAATTAAAATTGATGCCTTCTGGATCATGTGCTGTCCACCTTAATGCATATTGCTGACCATTGCTGTCTTGCGATACGACAGGACCCCATTGCGTAACTTTAATATTAATTTTACGCGGCTCTTGCTGACCTTTGACTTGAATAATTTCACTCTCATAACCAAATGACTTATAACCTTCTGGTGTTAAATACTGACTCCCGTCTGGTGTCGTTTTCAAAGCAATGAGTTCGCTCCAGTCACCATAACTGTTGGTGAATCCCCATGCCACATGTCTATTAGAGCCAACTACCATGGCGGGCGTTCCAGGTAGTGTTACCCCATCAATTTCAACTTTTGTTTGATCATTAAAGTACTTAAAGCCAGCGCGATACCAAATATTGGGAACCCGGATGCCTAAATGCATATCGTTAGCCAGTAACGCAGCGCCACTAGATGTGAGCGTTCCCGCAACTACCCAACTATTACTGCCTGATAAGGCCTCATGAGGCGAGTCAAACAAGTTTTGTGGCTGTTGTGTTTTGGCAAGTGCGTCAATAATAGGAACCGGTTGAAAGCTGTTTTTGGGGATAGGGCTAGCAGTCATTTCGGTATTATCAATGGGCGCATCCCAGCGTGAGCCTTTAGGGTTTAAGAAGTCATACACATCGCCCATTAAATTGTCTTTTAATATGCCAAGGAGTTGTTCACGTTCACCAAATTCATACTGTAGGTCAATATACATGCTGTACAAAACCAGCAGGCTATCTTCTGACGCCCACTTACTTGGCGTTTTGTTAAGTAAAAGGTATTCAAAGGGGCGAAGAGTTAGTTGCTTTAAGCCGGCATTTACGCCATTGGTGTAGTGCTCGAGTATGCGCTTGTGTTGCTCTGGAAGATTATGCAGATATTGCGATGCTCGCTTTCTAAATTGATGTAACCTTATTTTTGAATCAAAACCCAACGCTACTTTGCCAAACAATTCGGATAATTCTCCAGCAGAGTTTTTTCTTAATAAATCCATTTGAAAAAAACGTTCTTGAGCGTGTAAAAAACCAAGTGAATAGGCCACTCCCTCGCGAGTCGCCGAGTTTATGGTGGCGATGCCATTTTTATCTCGTTCTATAGTGGCGGGCACCAAAATTGGTGTTTCAATTTGACCGTTTAACGTCGGCTTACTCGAATTTAAGCCAACATAGACTAGAATGAAAAAAAGAACCATTAGAATCAAAATGGCCTTTAAAGATCGTGTTAACCAAGTCATTATATTTTTCTCATTTTTAGTCGATGTATTGAGATGCACAGTTGGTAATTAAACTATCATTTTATTTTAAAATACACCATATTAGTTCAGCGAATATCATATCTGGTCAAGGGGTTATGCTTGTTAGTATTTTTGAAGTTTAGAAGCATCAGTTTTAAACTGGGTTTCGCGGTTTTAACAGTAACTATAAGCATTTTATTGATACTGTTTTTAATGTTTTTTAAAGCAGAAAAAAAGCACCTGACTGATAACGCAATATTAAAACGTGAGTTAATCTTGGCCGGTCAGGTATCAAAAATAGAAGGACGCTTTAGGACTATCATTGATTCTCTCAACGACGTTCGTTTTTTGTTGCAATCGAAAAAGAACGTAACTTCAGACGAGATCAAAAACACAATCACTACGCCTCCATTTCAAGAAGGTATTGTATTTTTTGTTAGCACAAACGGTAAGCTGGTTAGTTCAGATCAGGAATGGTCTTCGGAGCAAGAAGGCCTTTTAACATTTAGCGAAAATCAATACTCTAATTTCAGCAAAGTGCTAAATAGAGAAGGTTCATCACAAGGGGGATGGTCCTCTATTTACCTTGACGAGAGCCTTAAACAGTATGTAATTACTTACACTGCGCCACTATACAATCAAGCAGAATTCATAGGCACATTAGGTTTGTTGATAACAATTGATCCAATTATTAACGAGGCTACAAGCGCAATCAATGGGGTTGATGTTTTTATTCACAATAGCGTCGGCGACTTAATTTATCATCCAGACTACGGCTTTAAGTTTATTCGTGAAAGTGATAATTATGGAAAAGGTTTTTCTACACAAGGATACTTAACTGCCGGGCTAGCGTCATATATAAAGCAAAATCTACAAGGATTAAATCCTCAATATTTTACAGAAAGACAAAATCGATTTTTGGTTAATAGCGCCACGTTACAAAGTATTGACTGGACTTTTGTGAGTTACCAAAATGAAAATGATGTTTTAAAAGAACTTAAGCAAAAGGTTTTGCATTATTTTCTAGTAAGCGTCGCTTTGATTATTTTTTCATTACTAGTGGTCGCCTTGTCCGTAAAGACATTTCTAACGAAAGAAATCGCCCAAATTACGGCAATGATTAAAAGTAATAATTTATTATCGGCATTAAAAAAGCGTCGTAAAATTGATGATGAGTTTTCCCTCCTGGTCGACGCGTCTGCGTCTCAATTCGAGAAGTTACAATCTGAAATAGTCCAATCAACTAAAAAAGCTCAAGAACTAGAAGATAAGTTTCTAGAAAGTCGGGGACTAGCTCAAGCAATTAGTTATTCAGACAGCGCAGTGATGACTATGGACCTAGACTTTAATATTATTTTTGTCGACGTCAAAACCCTTCATTTGCTTGGTATAGAGCGAGACGCCATGGTTGGACATTATTATTTTGATTTCGTGCACCCGCATATGGCATTTATGCGTGAACAAATTAGAAATGAAATACGTCGTAAGCAAAGTTGGCGCGGAGAATTGGCATTGTTGGGGGCTAATACTGATGCAGAAGTATGGAGTAACTGTACAATTTCACCTATGCGTGACGATGATAGCAAGGTATTTCGCTACGTGATCTCGTTACAAGATATCTCGTCAATAAAAGACACACAGAGCAAAATAGAACGTTTAGCTTATTCGGATGATTTAACGGGTCTTTCAAATAGAACTTTTTTTGTAGCTCAACTCGAAAAGTTAGTTGAGATCAGTAAACGAGGACGTTATGACTTCGCTTTGGTCTATTTCGATATTGATGACTTTAAAAAGGTGAACGATTTATTTGGCCATGAAGTAGGTGATCTACTATTGAAAGAGTTTTCGTTAAGGTTACAACAAGAAATTAGAAATGAAGACACACTGGCTAGAATGAGTGGTGATGAGTTTGCCATGTTATTAGGTGGCATTAAGTCTGAGCAAGATGTCATAGTAAAAGTGAACTCAATAATTAACGCAGCTAGTCAACCGTTTATGATTAAAGAGCATGTAATTACGTCTGGCGTTAGCATTGGTTTGACCATGTCACAAACGGATACTCAAGATCCGGAGCTGTTGTTACAACATGCTGACTTAGCTATGCATGAAGCAAAATCACTTGGCAAGAATACATACCACTTTTATAGCAAAGCATTAAATGATACGACACGTCTTCGAATTCAAATGGAAAATGCGTTGTCGAAAGCGATTGAGAATGATGAGTTGGAGCTGTATTTTCAACCTAAAGTTAACTGCCAAACTTCGCAATTAGTTGGCTTTGAGGCATTGTTACGTTGGCACAATCAGGAACTTGGTTATGTTTCTCCAGAACACTTCATTCCTCTTGCGGAACAAAGTAATTTAATTTTAAACATAGGGCACTGGGTCATTCAGCAAGCGGTTGCATTTGTTAGTCAGCTACATAATAAGGTGGCTGTTTCAATTAATCTAAGCGCTAAGCAGTTTGAGTCTGGCAACGTTATAAATGAAATTAAAGAGGCACTGGATCGGTACAGCATAAGCCCAAATTTAATTGAAGTTGAAATTACCGAGTCAAGCTTAATGAGAGATGTTGAGGATGCGATTCGCCAGTTATACAGTATAAAAGCTTTAGGTGTTGGTATATCTATAGATGATTTTGGTACTGGTTATTCTTCGCTTTCATACATTAAACGGTTCCCAGTCGAAACGCTTAAAATAGACAGATCGTTTATTAAAGATATTCCAGATGATGAAAACGACATGGAAATTACCGCCGCCATCATTGCAATGGCACAAAAGCTTGGCCTCAAGGTCATTGCCGAGGGCGCTGAAACCAAAGAGCAGGTAAAATATTTAGCAGATAATGGTTGTGATTTAATTCAAGGTTACTTCTATAGTAAGCCATTATCGGCTGCCAAGGCGCTTATTTGGCAGCCGACGCAACACAAATTTTAATTTAGAGGGGGAAGCTCAGAATTTAGATCAGACTCTTCAGAAGACACTCCAGCAGATTTTATTGCCTGCCATAATGTTTCGCCTTTCCAATCTTTCTTAGTATTGCTAAAACGAGCTTCATTTAACTCATCTATAGCCTCTACTAACTCTCTGCTCATCAAAGGTTTTGCTTCATCATAAGACGTACAGCCAGCAAATTGAATGGTAATCCATTGATTAAGAAAGTTACTGACGACGTGTTTTTGATGGCTTAGACACGCTCGTTTGAAGGCCTTCATATCAAAATTACTTACAGAGGAAGCCACTTCGCTATTGTTTTTATCAGCGTGTGAGTGAGAGCCTTTTTTTCGTCGATAATATAGGGAGACGATCACGCTTAATATAAACGCCATCCAACCGCTTAGTAATATTAACCAATGACTCAATTCATTATTATGCTCATTTAGACGCGTTGCAGCTTGTTCACATTGACATTCATTGACCTTGTCGCCGGAGCTAGAGGGCATAGCATCACTTGGCGCGGTATCTAAGGGCACAGAGACAGTGCTATTTCCTGTTACCTTAATGATCTTTGCGGGCAGTATTGCGACTTCTTGACGCTTAGTTTTGGTATTAAACCAATTAATTTTGATTTCAGGGAAGGTATAAGTACCGGGCGCATTCGCTACAATTGCCTCTATGTTTGTTCGCTGTGATACCAAAGCATTTTGTCTTACTGCAGAGTATGTTGAAGACTGATCTGGATACACTTTTACATTGCTAGGGTAATTTCCTTTAATTTCAGGTAATTGTTCTTCGTTTACATTCAGTGCCGTTAGCGTAATGGTTCGGGTAATAGGCTCACCTACTTCAAAGGTTGCTTTGTTTGGTGACCACTCTTCATTTAGCTGTACAATGGAGCTTGGTAACCAAACACCAGTGTAGTTCGTCGGAATGGGCTTTACATCAATACTAAAGTCTTCACCAAAAGCAGTAACAGGTTTGCTTTGTGTAAAACTTGAAAAGCTAGAGCGTCGTCGGGAATTCGTTATAACATCACCATTAAATGTAGGTGACTCTAGAGAGAACTTGCCACTAGATTGAGGTGTAATAGTGTAAATTCGCTCAATGACTCGATATCGTATACCGTTCACTATTTCGCTTGTATCTTTGTCTTTGCCTTGTTGTTGAATAAATGCACCTTCTAGTTTTGGCTCGGATAAGCTACCACTTTGTAAGTCAACTTGCGGCGAAATGAATAGTTTAGTGGTTAATTTTATAGATTGTTGAACGTAGAGTTCATTGGTTTCAATATTGTTTTGAATAAAAATACTTTCATTGCGAGTATTGTTAGCAGTCGATGTTTTTACTACCTCAACATTTATTGGTTGGCTACTCGCGCCCTGCACTGAAAATGAAGGGATAGTGTAATTGCCAGCGGACTTTGCCACTAAAACGACACTCCAAGTTGTACTCTTTTGTATCGTACCATTAATGATTTGAGTTTGAGAGCCAGTGGCTGTTCGCCCAACGATAAAACCTGTTTTTTGAAGTTGAGATAAATCTAGATCGTTAGTGTTTACCGAGTCATTAACTTCAATTTTTAATACAAAGGACTCTCGTTCCATCACTGGGTTTCTATCAACACTTGCGGTCAAAGTTGTTGCTGCAGATGTTTGTAAACTAATAAAAAGGGCAAAAGCAACAAACGCTCTAATTAACAAACTTGATATCGATACATTTGAATGGCTTACCACGACTTTGTTGCTCCTTTCACTCTTCTTCGCTCTTGTTGACGACGACGACTTTCTAAAATCATTTTATTTCTGAGTAATACAGAAGGGTCATCATCTACCTTTCTAAGTAATTGTTTTATTTTTTGTTGTTGTTCTTTCTCGGCAATTTGCTCTGGCGTTAGCGGTTGTTGATTCTGTTCGCCTTGTTCGCCGGTTTGTTCATCAAGTTCACTTTGTTGTTGAGCTTGCTGCTGAGTATTTTGTTGTTGGTTTTGCTGTGAATCACTCTCATTATTGCTTTGTTGTTCAGACGGCGTATTTTGTTGGTCGCTTTGCTGTGACTGGTTTTTTTCAGACTCATTTTGTTGTTGAGACTTCTCTTGTTGAGATTGCGCCGAATTCGATTGTTCTGACTGTTCTGACTCAGATTGCTCTGACTCTGATTGTTGTCTCTTGTCTGCCTCAGAGTTAGAGTTCTCGGAATTCTGACTGTCGTTTTGTTGCTGATCGCCGTTCTGCTGTTGCTGTTGCTCTTTAAGCTTTTCTAAAATGTCTTTGTTTGATTTGGCATCTTGAAGATTTGGATTGAGCTGAATTGCTTTATCGTAAGCCTCGATTGCTTTGTCTATTTCCATCATTTGTGCCAACGCATTGCCTTGGTTGTAATAACCCTCGGCGCTTTTGTCTTTACTGAAATATTCTAGAGCTTGTTCGTAGTCGGCCGCTTTGTATGCGGCTGCGCCTTTCCACTGTTCATTTTCAAACAAATCTTTAGCTTTGGCATATTGTTGTTGTTTAAAGGCTTGGCTGGCCCGTTGGTCATCGGTTTTAAACATAGTATTTAATATTGTGTCACCAGATGCTTCATCGGCAGACTTTGGAGCATTTACATTAGTGTTTGCCGCGGCGCTGGCTACGTTTGGTGTCAGTCCGCCAATAAATAAAATGCCACATAAAAATACAGACAGTGTCACTCCGCGTCTAAACAAGACTAATATTAACGGCATTACAATTAAAATTAGATAAGGGCCAAACTCTTGCCAATCGTCACCGGTGATCTCGCTATTTGTTGACTCTAATTCATTAGCGCTATTGCTTAGTTTCTGTTGCTGGGAACGATCGACTAGCGTTGTAATATCTTTATCATTGGCGGTAAAACGTTGATAGGTGCCCCCCGATGTATTGGCAATATCAGCTAAAGCAGATTCATTTACTTTTGGCATGACGATACTGCCGGTATCGTCTTTTAATAAACCACCATCGAGCATTTTAATCGGTGCGCCAGATCTGGTGCCGACAGACAAGACATTTATTTGGTAAGCTGTTGTCGCTGCTAATTTATTCAGTTCGGCAACGTCATCATATACAACACCATCTGTTATCCAAAAAATCTGACCTGAAAGATATCCAGCCTGTTGCATTAATGATTGCGCTTGTTCTAACCCTAGTAATGGATAACTACCTGGAATAGGCATGATCTCAGGCGCCAAGCTTGGAATTAATGCCGCAATATTTCGAGCATCTTGTGTTAATGGTGAAATGGTAAATGCATCTCCGGCGTATGCGACTAAACCAACTTCACT
Source organism: Psychrosphaera aestuarii (assembly GCF_017948405.1). Classification (NCBI taxonomy): domain Bacteria; kingdom Pseudomonadati; phylum Pseudomonadota; class Gammaproteobacteria; order Alteromonadales; family Pseudoalteromonadaceae; genus Psychrosphaera; species Psychrosphaera aestuarii. The sequence continues at coordinate 1,191,777 of NZ_CP072844.1, forward strand.
ATCGCCTAAAGACTTAGCTAAATCGATCGCTTTAAACTTAGCTTTTGTTAGTCTATCAGGCTTTACATCTGTACTTCTCATCGACATCGACATATCAAGAACGATGACATTCGCTACTTGAGACTTAAAGACAGGCTTTTCAATTTTTTGCCAAGTAGGCCCTGCTAATGCAATGGTTAAAATTAACCAAACGATACCTAAGCCAATCACAAGTCTGTTACTCGATAGCTGTTTGGTATTTGCAAACAAGGTGTTCGCTAAATGTTTTGGGATCCACTGTTGCCAATCACTTTGTTGTTTATCTCTGAGTTTAAAAAACCAGATAACTGCCAACGGAATAAAGAGTAAAAACCATTCTGGACGAATAAAATGAAAATCATTCATGATCTGATTCGCCTTTTAAGTAATAAAAATAAAATGTAACCAGCGGATAAAAGTAGAGCAAAACCCAAAGGCCAGTAAAAGAGAGCTTGTTGTGGTCGCAGTTGAATAGGATCATCTTCCACCGGCTCTAATTTATCTAACAAGTCGTAAATAGTGGCTAACTCAGAAGTGTTTCGTGCTCTAAAGTATTGGCCACCCGTTTCTTTGGCAATTTTTGTTAACAAGCTTTCGTCTAAATCAGCGGATGGGTTTACTTTACGAGTTCCAAAAAAGCTTCTAACTAACATTTCATCGGCGCCAATGCCTATGGTGTAAACTTTTATACCGGTTTGTTTGGCAATTTCTAACGCTTCATTTGGTGTGATATTACCTGCGGTATTCTGGCCATCGGTAAGTAATATTAAGATACGATTAGATTCACCTTTGTCATTAAATCGTTTAGCTGCAAGCCCAAGTGCGTCACCGATAGCGGTTTTATCTCCAACTAATCCAAGTTCTGCTTCTTCCAACATTTGTTTCACGGTCGCACGGTCAAAAGTTAGCGGAGTTTGCACGTAGGCTGTATCGGCAAATAAGATAAGGCCTAGTCGGTCACCCACGCGACGCTCAATAAAGTCATTTAGAACGTATTTTAACATTGTTAATCGGTTAACCGTTTGACCTTGGATTTTCATGTCTTCTTCGTTCATCGACGCAGATAAATCAACGGCAACAATCATTTCGCGTCCTTCCTGTGGCACGGTGATAGGCTCACCCAACCATTGGGGACGCATGCTTGCAAATACTAAGGCCGACCATACCAAAAACCATACCCAGGGAAAGCGCAACGGGTTTGATGTTTGACTCTGTTCTGTTAACAGCCCAAACGTTGGTAAGTATAAAGCTGGTTTGTCAGACTCTTTCTCTGGCAAAAGCCAAATAACAAGAGGCAAAGGTAACAGTATCGCTAACCAGACCCACTCAAAACTAAACATGACTCTGCTCCTTTGCCATATTTTGATGAAGGCTTTGTGGTGCATTTATGCGTTGAGCAACGATATTGTGTGCCGCCAATTTTTGAGTGGAAGATAGCGGTAGCGTATGTTTTATCCAAGCTTTAGCCTGCTCTAAATAGGCGTCGGCTTTTTGTGCCGAACATTTAGGTTGATATGCTAGTTCAACATAGTCTGCGGTAATCTTATGCTTGTCGCTGGCAAGTGTATTTAGTAGGTTAGCCCAACTCGCGCTATTTAAACTGGCTACTTGCTCTCGAGACAAATAAACCAACATCACACGCTTTAAGATATCGTTTATCGCAATAACCGTCTTATGTGGGTGAGGTTCTTTACTTATTTCTGCAAGCATAGCTAAGGCTTGTTTTTTAGCTTTGTTGTTACTGATGTAGCGGATTAACCATTTTATTGTAAATGCTAAAATAACAATAGATAACACGATGATAAGCCACCATCCCCATGCGAGCGGCCAAAAGCCTATGGGATCTGGAGTTTGGATGTCTTTTAATTGATATAGTGGATTGTTCTGCATAGTTAACCCTACAACTGCTCGTGCAACGGAAGACCGGCACTGATCGGTAACCATTTAATATTAAATTGCTGTAAATGCTGTTTTTGAGTAAAAAAGCGTTTCTGTGCATTATCGTTGTATTGAGCAATTTGTGTCGCACTAGAAATGACTTTCACCTTATTACCGTCGGTAATAGCTAGGTTATTTCCTGCATAATGCGGTAAGGCCTGTTCGATAGGGTCGTAAATAGCACACGCGTTTACTTCACAGTGCTTTTGTAGCTGAAAAAGGTGCTGTAAAGCCTGTTCCGACATATTCTGAAAGTCGCTAATGATATAAATTAAGCTACCAGGGTGTGCGACTTGGCGTAAATGTTTACATGCGTTTTCAAAGTGTTGCGGTAAACTCTTTAACGAGTCAGCTGAACCTGAAGGGGATGCTGATCCCCCTTTTTTATTAGATAGGGTTTGATGGCCCTGAACCAATTGGTTTAGCCAATGCAATAGGGCTTGTTGTCGGGCCCTAGGTTTAGATTCGAACAACTGTTGTTTTGTTAAGACTAAACCACCAACTTTATCGCCATTCTTCTTTGCTTTCCATGCTATGAGCGAAGCTAAATGGCAAGCTTGTACGGATTTGAATAGTAATTCACTGCCAAAATACATGGTTGGTAACAGGTCACACAAAATAAAAATAGGGCGATCTTTTTCTTCACGGAAGATTTTAGTGTGGGTTTTTCCTGTTCGTGCCGTTACTCGCCAGTCGATCGTACGTACATCATCGCCCGGCTGATAATGTCTAGCCTCATCAAACTCCATGCCTCGACCTTTTGTTTTAGCGAGGTACTGTCCTGATAAATGGTGCTTTACATTTGAACTAGGCTTAGTGTTCAGCAAATGAATATAACGTTGGTACATTAGTAACTCGTCCAACTCACATTGAACCCCGCTAATGCCGTTTGTATTCATCCACTCTAAATGCGCGTTAACTGTCATCATTACCCTAAACATATATTAAACAATGGTTTGCCGACTAACTCAGAGACAGCTTTAATTGTATTCGTTGCTATTAACGTTAAGGTACCGCAACGAGTTGCAGGATTTTTCGTAACACTTGGTTTGCATCAATGCCAGCCGCTTCTGCCTCGTAACTTAAAAGTAGGCGGTGGCGGAGGCAATCAAAAAACACGGTTTGGATATCATCAGGTGTCACGTAATCTCGGCCGTCTATCCAAGCGTTTGCTCTGGCACACTTATCTAAACTGATGGTTGCTCTTGGAGACGCACCAAACGCTATCCACTTAGCAAGCTCTGCGTCGTATTTAGCTGGTTGTCTTGTCGCAATAATAAGATCAACCAAGTATTGCTCTAATTCTTCCGCCAGATGAATGGACAGTACTTCTTTTCTGGCATCAAATATTTCAAGTTGTGTAAGAGGCGTAGGAGGTTCTACTTTTTCTGATAATGCCTCGCCGCGGGTTAAACGTAGAATTTCGATCTCAGTTTCGGCACCTGGATAATCTATCTCTAAATGCATTAAAAAGCGGTCTAGTTGTGCTTCCGGTAGAGGATAAGTACCTTCTTGTTCTAACGGATTTTGTGTTGCCATGACCAAAAATAAAGAGGGAAGTGGGTAAGTCGTTTTACCCACGGTGACTTGTCGCTCCGCCATGGCTTCAAGTAGCGCTGACTGAACTTTAGCTGGAGCACGATTAATCTCATCAGCCAACACTAAATTATGAAACAGTGGCCCAGCTTCAAATACAAACTCACCTGTTTCTGGTCGGTATATATCTGTTCCCGTTAAATCAGCGGGTAATAGATCGGGAGTAAATTGAACTCTATGGAAGTCGCCTTCGAGACCATTGGCGAGTGCATTAATAGCTCGAGTTTTTGCTAATCCCGGAGGACCCTCAACCAATAAATGTCCGTCTGCCAGTAATGCAACTATAATGGCTTTAGTAAACTGGGGTTGACCGATAACTTGCGAATCTAGATATTTCTTTAGTTGTTCAAATCGAGATACTGACATTTATCCTACACTTCCTCTACGGCTAACACTTAAATGGCCGATAAAATTGAAAAAAAGTTTGATTTTAAAGCGACTTGCAATAACGCTTATCATAGTGATGTTTACAATACCACTTACGACACGTTTGTGAATATAAGGTTCAATGAATAAAAAACAAGTGGATGTTTTTTATTCGAAAAAATTACGACGTTTCTTATTTAAATAATGCCGGTAAGTGATAAAAGTGCGTAGAACTTTGACTTTAGACAAGATCTCGTTAAAATCGGGCAATAATTACAGGTCAGACCAGATTTGTTACAGATTCGATAATAGGAAAGAACATGACAGCAAACAAACTACTAACTAGAAATGGCGATCGCATTGCGGTTGTTTCGGGCCTTAGAACGCCTTTTGCAAAACAAGCTACAGCTTACCACGGTGTGCCAGCATTAGACCTAGGTAAAATGGTTGTTGGCGAAATGTTACAACGTGCAGAATTAGACCCTAAAGAAATTCAGCAGCTTGTTTACGGACAAGTTGTGCAAATGCCAGAAGCGCCAAACATTGCTCGTGAAATCGTGTTAGGTACAGGAATGGACGTCAATACCGATGCTTACTCTGTGTCACGTGCGTGTGCAACGAGTTTCCAATCTACAGTGAATATTGCTGAGTCTATGATGGCTGGCTCTATTGATGTTGGTGTTGCGGGTGGTGCTGACTCTTCTTCTGTTTTACCAATTGGCGTGACTAAAAAATTGGCGCGCGCTTTAGTTGACTTAAATAAGGCTCGTACTCTTGGTCAACGCTGGAACATTCTTAAAAAATTACGTTTAGCTGACCTTGCTCCGCAACCACCTGCAGTAGCAGAGTATTCAACTGGCTTGAGCATGGGCCAAACGGCTGAGCAAATGGCTAAAACACATAACATTAGCCGTGAAGATCAAGATGCATTGGCACACCGTTCACACTCTTTGGCGACTAAAGCTTGGGAAAGTGGCATTTTTAAAGATGAAGTAATGGCCGCACACCCAGAGCCATTCAGCCAATTCATTGAAATGGATAATACTATCCGTACTAATTCTACAGCTGACGGTTATTCAAAGTTACGTCCAGTATTTGACCGTAAACACGGTTCAGTAACAGCGGCAAACTCAACAGCATTAACAGACGGTGCCTCTGCTATCTTAATGATGACAGAAAGCAAAGCAAAAGCGTTAGGTTACGAGCCTCTAGGTTACATACGTAGCTTCGGTTTTGCGGCAATTGACGTTTGGGAAGACATGTTAATGGGTCCTTCTTACGCAACACCAATTGCACTAGAACGCGCTGGTATGAAGTTATCAGATTTAGACTTAATTGAAATGCACGAAGCATTTGCAGCTCAAACACTAGCGAACATGAAAATGTTTGCCAGCAAGAAGTTTGCACAAGACAAGCTTGGTCGTGGTGAAGCAATTGGCGACATCGATATGACTAAATTTAACGTTAATGGTGGTTCACTAGCATACGGTCACCCATTTGCTGCTACTGGTACTCGTTTAATCACACAAACTATCAATGAGCTGCGTCGTCGTGGCGGTGGTGTTGGTCTAACTACAGCATGTGCTGCTGGTGGTTTAGGTGCATCAATGATTGTTGAAGTAGACGGTTAATAGCGGACTTATAAGGAAAGGATAAAAAGATGACGACAGAATCAAATAACACGTCTGCATTTACATTATCAACGCTAGAAAATGGCATTGGTGTGATCACAATTGACGTTCCAAATGAGTCAATGAATGTATTAAAAGCAGAATTCGCTGAACAGATTAATGCGGTTTTTGCTGAAGTAGAAAGTAATACGCACGTTTCGGGCCTAATCATTACTTCTGGCAAGTCAAACTCGTTTGTTGCCGGCGCTGACGTATCTATGTTGGATGCTTGCGAAAGTGCTGAAGAAGTAAGAGCGATTGCAAAAATTGGTCAAGACCTTTTTGATAAAATTGAAAACATGAAAATGCCTGTAGTTGCTGCAATTCATGGCCCTGCGTTAGGCGGTGGTTTGGAATTAGCAATGGCGTGTCATGCGCGTGTAGTATCAGATGACAACAAAACAGTACTTGGTTTACCAGAAGTACAGCTTGGTCTTTTGCCTGGTTCAGGTGGAACACAACGTTTGCCTAAATTAGTTGGTTTGCAAAAAGCCTTAGACATGATGTTAACTGGTAAGCAGTTACGAGCAAAACAAGCGGTAAAAGCCGGATTAGCTGAAGATATCGTTCCTCAAAGTATTTTGATGGACACTGCTGCTGAAATGGTTGACGCGATGCGTCACGGTAAAAAAGTTCGTAAAACTAAGAAAAAGTCAGCAATGAATCGTTTCTTAGAAAACACATCAGCCGGACAAAAAATTGTTTTTGACCAAGCGACAAAACAAGTTATGCGTCAAACTAAGGGAAATTACCCAGCGCCACTTCGCATTATCGAGTGTATTCGCACAGGCGTATCGAAAGGCACTAAAAAAGGCTTGGAAATTGAGGCTCAGCGTTTCTCTGAGCTTTGCATGACGCCAGAGTCTAAAGCATTACGTGGTCTTTTCTTTGCAACGACAGAGATGAAAAAAGAAAACGGTGTGGCTGGTGTTGAACCGAAAAAGGTTAAAAAAGCAGGTATATTAGGTGGTGGCTTAATGGGCGGAGGTATTGCCTTTGTTACTGTCACAAAAGCTGGCGTTCCTGCGCGTATCAAAGATATTGCACAAGAGGGTATTCGTAACGCATTTAAATACAGCTACGATATTTTAAACAAAAAAGTTAAGCGTCGCTTTATGCGCAAATCGGAAATGCAAAAGCAGTTAGCAATGTTAAGTGCAGGCACTGACTTTGTCGGTTTTAAAGATGCTGACATTATTGTAGAAGCGGTATTTGAAGACCTTAGCTTGAAGCAACGCATGGTTGCAGATATCGAGGAAAATTGTAACGAAAATACAATTTTTGCTTCGAACACATCTTCGCTACCAATTAAAAATATCGCTGAAAAAGCGGCTCGCCCTGAGAATGTGATTGGTCTGCATTACTTCTCTCCGGTAGATAAAATGCCACTAGTTGAAGTTATTGCGACTGAAAAAACATCGGACGAGACGATTTCTACAACGGTAGAATTTGCGCGTCGTCAAGGTAAAACGCCTATTGTTGTTAAAGACGAAGCTGGATTCTTTGTTAACCGCATTTTAGGTCTTTACATGAATGAAGCTGCGAACGTTGTAATGGAAGGCGAACCAGTAGAGAAGATTGATAAAGCCTTAGTTAAATTTGGTTTTCCTGTTGGCCCAATGACGCTACTAGACGAAGTTGGTATTGATGTTGGTTCTAAAGTTGCTGGTATCTTATACGACGCATTCGGTGAGCGTTTTGCACTGCCAACAGCAATGGACAAGTTAACAAAAGATGAGCGTAAAGGTAAGAAGAACCAAAAAGGTTTCTACGTATATGGTAAAGCGGCTAAACCTACTCTTATGGACAAGCTAACCTTTAAGAAAAAAGGCAAGCAAGTTGATGAGTCTGTTTATCGTGTCCTAGGCGTTTCGCCAAAGAGCACAATGAGCGAGGAAGCCATTGCTGAGCGTTGTGTAGTTCAACTATTAAATGAAGCGGCTCGTTGTCTAGATGATGGTATTGTACGTAATCCTCGCGATGGGGATATTGGTATGATCTTCGGTACTGGTTACCCTCCATTCCAAGGTGGTCCTTTCCGTTATATGGACAGCATGGGGATTGCTACACTAGTTGAAAAACTGGAAGGTTATGAAGCTAAATATGGCAACCGTTTTGCACCATGTGACTTATTGAAGAACATGGCAAAAGAAAACAAAACGTTTTATTAAGCTTTGCTAAAGAGCCTTATTTTAAATAAGGCTCTATGTTTAGAAGGTAACTCAAACGAAACGTTATCAGCTAAACCTGGTTTACATTCAATAAAAAAGCGCCGGTTGGCGCTTTTATTTTGAGTTACAATCTGAGCATATTCCTTGTAACTCTAATTGCTGTGTCGTTAACTTAAATCCCGTCTTTTCGACACTAGCCCTAAGTTCATCAATAACATTATTGATCACGCCAATTTCTGTCACTGATTGACACTCTTCACAAATTAAAAATTGTGGTATTTCATGGTTGTGTGAGCAAGAGATATGTGAACATGCAATATATTTGTTTGCAGATGTCAGCTTGTGAACTAAAGACAGCTCAACCAAAAAGTCTAAAATTCGATAAACAGACATAGCAGGAATAGTTTGCTTAAATTCGTCTCGGTAAATGTCAGCTAATTCATAAGCTGATACGGCCTCACCAGC